>NZ_FYDP01000013.1:0-1214 GCF_900187595.1 Pseudomonas sp. Irchel 3F6
TGCCCGCATGCAGGCCCATAGTCCGGTCAGGTATTTGCGCATGACTGCGACAATAGCCTGCATCTTCCTCTTTCCTCGAGCCACCAAGGCTTCGTAAAACGCTTTCACATTTGGGTCGCAACGTATGGCGGTCAGCGCAGGCATGTACATCGCTGATCGCAAATAGGCATTGCCGCCCTTACTTATCCGGCCGGGTTTATCAATGCTGGTGCCTGATTGCGTGAGTCGGACATCGAGTCCGGCATGGCGGCTGACCTGCGCTGACTTGAGCGTTACCGGTAAGGTCGTCAGTTCAGCCAGCGCCGCAAATACTGAGATCTCACCCATGCCAGGGGCGGCGATCATGTGGGCGAACTGGGCGCTCAACGTTGGGCAGTTGTCGATCAGTGCCCGACCAGCGAGTCGGAAACGCTCGATTCGTTTGTCAAAGGCGTTGATGGCTTCTTCTTCGTCTTCAATCAGCATCAGAAGAGTTGTTTGAGTGGCTTTTAGTGCATGCAGCTCGTTTTTGGCGCGGGTGCGATGACCCGTCAAACGATTGATGTGGCGACCGATAGCGCGTAGCTCAAGCTGTATTGAAGTGGGCGGCGTCCACAACCTTGGGCTCATGCGTTCGCCGTACTCA
Organism: Pseudomonas sp. Irchel 3F6; assembly: GCF_900187595.1. NCBI lineage: Bacteria > Pseudomonadati > Pseudomonadota > Gammaproteobacteria > Pseudomonadales > Pseudomonadaceae > Pseudomonas > Pseudomonas sp. Irchel 3F6. Next base: position 626 of record NZ_FYDP01000013.1, read on the forward strand.
GCTAATAACTGGGCATCGATTGCGTCCGTTTTGCTGTTTTTCAGCATCAGCTTTGCAAAGTTGTGAAAACTCTTCGGATTGATAACCGAGACTGGCAAACCCGCCGCAGCGAGCTCCATGGCCAAGTCCAGGTAGTAGATTCCGGTGGCTTCCATCACCACAGATATAGGCTTGAGCTCAAGTAACTTGCCGACAGCAGCTTTGCGCCCCGCCGGTGTCTGGTCGATATTGCACTGACCTGCAAAACGGCCGCCATTGCGCCAGCCCATCGCTGTAGTGCGAGATCCCACATCCAAACCGACGTGCATGTTCATGCTTTCAACTCCAAGAGAACTGAGTTAAAAATGCTTCCTGGTTCCCCTGACCTCGAACTTCATGCCACTGCAACCTTGTAATGCGAAGTCCGACTCGTCGGCTTCTCGATACTCTTCGTGGTGGGCAATGAGGCGGGGGGACCTCTCTACATACAAGGTCAGGAGCAAGTCCTGCCTTAAGGAGCGATCGGTCTCCCCCAGAAACACATCTTCGTATGTCGCACCAGCGAGCTTAGATCTCATTCATGCTGGTGTGTGGGGAACATACAAGGAGC
>NZ_FYDP01000001.1:0-21371 GCF_900187595.1 Pseudomonas sp. Irchel 3F6
ACATACAAGGTCAGGAGCAAGTCCTGCCTTAAGGAGCGATCGGTCTCCCCCAGAAACACATCTTCGTATGTCGCACCAGCGAGCTTAGATCTCATTCATGCTGGTGTGTGGGGAACATACAAGGAGCTGCCGAAGGCTGCGATCTTTTGATCTTCTGCATCTTGAATACCAAGCAAGCGCTCGGTTAACGTCGGCGAACCCTTCCGTGGAGCTCGCCCATGCCTGCCTTTCAGGAATACTTCGACCCCAGCCACCAATTGGTCCGTGACAGCGTCAGACGTTTCGTCGAACGCGAGATCCTGCCGGACATCGATCAGTGGGAAGAAGCCGAAAGCTTTCCCCGTGAGCTGTACCTCAAGGCCGGTGCGGCGGGCATTCTCGGTATCGGCTATCCCGAGGCGCTCGGCGGCAGCCATGAAGGCGATCTGTTCGCCAAGGTCGCCGCCAGTGAAGAGTTGATGCGCTGTGGCTCAGGCGGGCTGGTGGCGGGGCTGGGTTCGCTGGATATCGGTTTGCCGCCGATCGTCAAATGGGCGCGGCCTGAAGTGCGAGAGCGGGTCGTCCCCCAAGTGCTCAGCGGTGAGAAAATCAGCGCCCTGGCGGTGACCGAGCCCGGCGGCGGTTCCGACGTCGCCAACCTGCAAACCCGCGCCGTGCGTGACGGCGACTTCTACCGGGTCAGCGGCAGCAAGACCTTTATCACCAGCGGCGTTCGCGCGGACTTCTACACTGTCGCGGTGCGTACCGGTGCGCCGGGGTTTGGCGGCATCAGTTTGTTGCTGATCGAGAAGGGCACGCCGGGGTTCAGTGTCGGTAGGCAGTTGAAGAAAATGGGCTGGTGGGCGTCGGACACGGCTGAATTGTTCTTCGACGATTGCCGCGTGCCTGTAGGAAACCTCATCGGCGCCGAGAACATGGGCTTCGCCTGCATCATGGGCAATTTTCAGAGCGAACGCCTGGCGCTGGCGCTGATGGCCAACATGACGGCGCAATTGGCGCTGGAGGAGAGCCTGAAGTGGGCGCGCGAGCGTGAGGCATTTGGCAAACCCATCGGCAAGTTTCAGGTGATCAAGCATCGCCTCGCCGAAATGGCCACGGCGCTGGAAGTGTCGCGGGAGTTCACTTACCGGCAAGCGGCAAAAATGGCGGCGGGGCAGAGCGTGATCAAGGAGATTTCCATGGCGAAGAACTTCGCCACCGACACCTCGGACCGGATCACCACCGAAGCCGTGCAGATTCTTGGCGGGATCGGTTACATGCGTGAAAGCCTGGTGGAGCGGCTGTATCGGGATAATCGCATTCTGTCGATTGGCGGCGGAACGCGGGAAGTGATGAACGAAATCATCAGCAAGCAGATGGGGCTCTAAGTCCTGCGGTGTAGCTGCCGGCCCCTTCGCGAGCAGGCTCGCTCCCACAGTTGAAATGCATTCCCCTGTGGGAGCGAGCCTGCTCGCGAAAGCGGCCTGTCAGACGCTGCTTATTTATCAGTCAACGCAAACTGCGTCAGGCAAAAGGTAGGAATGCCCATGTCCTGCAAGCGCTGCGAACCTTGCAGCTCCGGCAGATCAATGATCGCCGCCGCTTCATGTACCCGCGCGCCCATGCGGCGAATCAGGTTGGCTGCTGCGATCAGCGTGCCGCCGGTAGCGATCAGGTCATCGAACATCACCACCGAATCGCCTTCGCACAGGCTGTCGGCGTGCACTTCCAGGAACGCTTCGCCGTATTCGGTCGCATAACCTTCCGCCAGCACGTCCGCCGGCAGTTTGCCTTGCTTGCGGAACAGCACCAGCGGCTTGTTCAACTGATAGGCCAGCACCGAACCGATCAGGAAACCACGGGCATCCATGGCGCCGATGTGGGTGAAGTCGGCTTCGACGTAGCGATGGGCGAAGCTGTCCATCACCAGGCGCAGGGCCGTCGGCGACTGGAACAGCGGGGTGATGTCGCGAAAGATCACGCCCGGTTTCGGGAAGTCGATCACGGGGCGGATCAGGGATTTGATGTCGAAGGAGTCGAAGACCATCGGGGTGTCCTGGCAGGGCTGCAAACGGCGCAGTATACCCGCGGCTGAAACGATTCGCTCAACCGCGGGTCGTGATCAGCCTTCGATCGAGCCGCCGGCCAGCGCACACAGCTGGATCGGGTCGAGGATATGGATCTCCTTGCCCTCGGCGGCAATCAGCTCGTTCTGCTGGAAACGGGTGAACACCCGCGACACGGTTTCCACCGCCAGGCCCAGGTAGTTACCGATTTCATTGCGCGACATGCTCAGGCGGAACTGGTTGGCCGAGAAGCCGCGAGCGCGGAAGCGTGCCGACAGGTTGACCAGGAAAGTGGCGATGCGCTCGTCAGCGGTTTTCTTCGACAGCAGCAGCATCATTTGCTGGTCGTCACGAATCTCGCGGCTCATCACCCGCATCAACTGGCGGCGCAGTTGCGGCAATTGCAGCGCGAGTTCGTCGAGGCGTTCGAAGGGGATTTCGCAGACCGAAGTGGTTTCCAGCGCCTGGGCCGAGACCGGGTGTTTTTCGGTGTCCATGCCCGACAGTCCGACCAGTTCGCTCGGCAGGTGGAAGCCGGTCAGCTGTTCTTCGCCGGCATCGCTCAGGCTGAAAGTTTTCAGCGCGCCGGAGCGGACTGCATAAACAGAATCGAAGGTGTCGCCCTGGCGGAACAGGAATTCGCCTTTCTTCAGCGGGCGGCCGCGTTTAACGATTTCGTCGAGCGCATCCATGTCTTCCAGATTCAGAGAAAGTGGCAGGCAGAGCGGGGCCAGGCTGCAATCCTTGCAATGGGCCTGGTTGTGAGCGCGCAGTTTGACTGGCTCGGACATTTCTTCAATCCTTGTGGGAAAACACACATAAGCCGTAAGGGTAACCCACGGGAGGACATTCAGGCCAGCACGTGGCGGCGTTGTCCTACAGACATAAAGCCGCAGCACCGGCGGCCGATAACCCGCTATCAGCACTCAACCAAGGAAGGCCCCGATGACCGCCATTGGTATGCTAAGCCCCGGCAGCAGCGGCGTTGCCGCTTCGCCGGAGATGGCCAACACCGACGCTGCAATCGATCGCGATGAAGACTTGTCGCACACGGCAACCCCGACCTTGGTCGAGGGCGTCAAAGTGTCGCTGTCCGGCGCGGCCATCGCCAAATCCGCCGCTGTCGGCGGCGAAAACAGTGACATCGACAACAGTGGCTTGCCGGAGAACATCCAGCAGTTGCTGAAGATGATTCGCAAGATCCAAAAAGAAATCATCGAGAAAAAAGCGCGCATGGCGGCGGTCATGTCAGACAGAACCCTCTCCACCGAGGAAAAGATCAACAAGCTCGCCGCACTGCGGGGCGCCATCGCCGCCCTCAACAGTGGCCTGATCACCGCCAACCTCGCCCTGTCGAAAGTCATGAACCAGTCGGCGCTCAATCCTGATCAGAACCTCAAAGTCGGCTCGTTGCTGACCAAGCCTTAAATCACCCGCGAGAAACGCTGGCGGTTCTGCTGCTCCAGGTACGCATCGAAGACCATGCACACCGAGCGCACCAGCAATCGGCCCGCTGGCAACACCTCGATGCGTTCGCGCTCGAGTCTGATCAGGCCATCCTCGGCCATACCTTGCAACTGCGGCCAGAGCGCGCCGAAGTAGCCTTGAAAATCGATGTTGAACTGCTGCTCGATCTCGGCGAGCTCGAGTTTGAAATTGCAGATCAATTGCTGAATCACTGCGCGGCGCAAGCGGTCGTCGGCGTTGCACACCAGACCGCGACTGGTCGCCAGCTGCGCGCTGGCCAGGCTGTTCTGATACGCGTTGAGGTCGCTGCTGTTCTGGCAGTACAGATCGCCGATCTGGCTGATCGCCGACACGCCCAGGCCAATCAGGTCGCAATGGCCGTGGGTGGTGTAACCCTGGAAGTTGCGTTGCAGGGTGTGCTCTTCCTGGGCAATCGCCAGTTCGTCATCAGGCAGGGCGAAGTGGTCCATGCCGATGTAACGGTAGCCGGCAGCGGTCAGTTGCTCGATGGTGCGCTGGAGCATTTCCAGCTTGTGCGCCGGGCTCGGCAGTTCGCTGCTGTTGATTCGCCGTTGCGGCATGAAGCGTTCCGGCAGGTGCGCATAGTTGAATACCGAGAGGCGATCCGGTTGCAGGCTGATCACTTCCTCGACGGTGCGGGCGAAATTGTCGGGTGTCTGCTTGGGCAGGCCATAAATCAGATCGATGTTGATCGAGCGAAATTGCAGGGTTCGCGCCGCATCGATCACCGCGCGGGTTTCTTCCAGGCTTTGCAGGCGATTGACCGCGCGCTGCACCGCCGGGTCAAGATCCTGCAGGCCAATGCTGACCCGGTTGAAACCCAATTCACGCGAAAGGCCCATGGTCGACCAGTCGGCTTCGCGCGGGTCGATTTCAATGCCGTAATCGCCCGAGTCATCGTTGAGCAAATTGAAATGCTTGCGCAGGTGCGCCATCAGCTGGCGCAGTTCGTCGTGGCTGAGAAAGGTCGGTGTGCCGCCACCGAAATGCAGTTGCTCGACGGTTTGCGCCGGGTCGAGGTGGCAGGCAATCAACTGGATTTCCTGCTCGAGCCGTTGCAGGTACGGTTGCGCGCGGCCGCGATCCTTGGTGATGACCTTGTTGCAGGCGCAGTAGTAGCAAATGTTCGCGCAGAACGGCACATGTACGTACAGCGACAACGGCCGCTGGGCCTTACGGCTGTCGCGCAGGGCATGGAACAGGTCGAAAGTGCCGACCTGCCCGTGAAATTGCACGGCAGTCGGGTACGAGGTGTAGCGTGGCCCCGCCAGATCGTAGCGGCGGATCAGATCAGAGTCCCAACGAATGGCGTCGAGCATGCGGGCATTCCCCCGGATAGGCTGGCAGTGTGGCGAGTCTAGGGGAGTGCGTTACAGGGCATCTTGATTTGCATCAACGGCGAGGATTTGTGTTGTTCGTGCGGGCGTCTTCGCGAGCAGGCTCGCTCCCACATTGGATTTGCAGCGTACTCAAGACCTGTGGGAGCGAGCCTGCTCGCGAAGGCCGCGCCACACATTTAATGGCCCATAAGCCAATGCTGATGCGGGCCGGGAAGGGTCCACAGGCCAAACAGGATCACCAGCAAGCCACCCGCCATGCGCACGCTGCGTTTGCGCAAGATCGCGGTCACCCGTTCAGCCGCCAGCCCGGTGGCCAGCAGCACCGGCCAGGTGCCGAGGCCGAAAGCGAGCATCAGCAATGCACTGTCCAGCGCATTGCCCTGACTCGCGCTCCACAGCAAGGTGCTGTAAACCAGCCCGCACGGCAGCCACCCCCACAGCGCACCGAGCAGCAAGGCACGCGGCAGGCTGGAAACCGGCAGCAAACGATTCGCCACGGGTTGAATAAAACGCCACAAGCCACGCCCGAGCGCTTCGATACGGGTGAGCCCGCTCCACCAGCCGGCGAGGTACAAACCCATGGCGATCAGCAGCAAACCGGCCAGCACGCGCATGAACAGCGCCGCCGGGCTGTTGGCGACGGCCCAGCCGGCCAGACCGATGAGCAGTCCCGCCGTGGCATAACTGAGAATCCGCCCGAGGTTGTACGCCAGTAACAGGCGAAAGCGCCGGCTGCGCTGCTCCTTGGGGATCGCCAGGGTCAGCGCGCCCATCAGACCGCCGCACATACCCAGACAGTGGCCGCCACCGAGCAGGCCGAGGATCAGCGCCGAGACCAGCAGGGGCGCCAGTTCAAGCATGGGGCGGCGCCTTGTCGTCCGGTTTGCCGGCGTTGGCTTCGTCCACCGCAGCGGTGTGGTTGGGATCCTGATCGTCAAACAGGATGCTGTGCGCCGGGCCGTCGAGGTCGTCGTACTGACCGCTGTCCACCGCCCAGAAGAAGATGTACACGGCGATGGCGACGATGAGCAAGGCAGCGGGAATCATCACATAGAGAGCTGGCATCGGTAACTCCAGGCCCGCGCGGCTCAGGCCGGCAGCGGGCGGGTTGCTGTTGCGGTGCTGGCGGCCGGTGCGCTCGGCAGACGAGTCAGGCGCAGGGCGTTGAGCACCACGGTCAGCGAACTGATCGACATGCCGACCGCCGCCCACACCGGAGTGATCCAGCCGAGGGCGGCGAACGGCAACATGAGGCCATTGTACAGCGCCGCCCACAGCAGGTTTTCGATGATTACCCGGCGCGTGCGTCGCGCCAGCGTGAAGGCTTGCACCAGAGCGTCAAGGCGATTGGACAGCAACACTGCATCGGCGCTGGTTTTCGCCAGATCGGTGGCCGAGCCCATGGCCACGCTGATATCGGCCGCAGCCAGCACCGGCACGTCGTTGACGCCGTCACCGAGCATCAACACTTTGCGACCTTCGCGATGAAGTTGCTGCAGCACTTGCAGTTTGTCATCGGGGCGCAAGCCGCCACGGGCCTCGTCGATGCCCAGTTCGGCGGCGACACTGGCGACCATCGGCGAACTGTCGCCGGACAACAGCAAGGTGCGCCAGCCCCGCGCTTTGCAGGCCGCGAGCAGGGCGGGGGCATCGTCACGCAGGCGATCGTCGAGGACGAACCATGCCAGCGGCCCCTGAGTGTCGGCGAGCAGCAACCATTGTCCGGCTTCATCAGGCATTGACGGCAGCGCCGCGCCGCTCAGGGCACAGGCGAACGGCGCCTGACCGATGCGCAAGCGTTGCTCACCGACCACGCCTTCAAGGCCCAGACCGGGTGTGCTGTGCACGTCCTCGGCGGCCAGCGGCGCGCGACCGAAAGCGCGGGCGATCGGGTGTTCCGAGCGGTTTTCCAGCGCAGCGGCAAGGCTCAGGCATTGTTCGCTGTCGAGCGCGCCAAGCGGGCGAATCGAGCGCAGCACCAAGCGACCTTCAGTGAGCGTGCCGGTCTTGTCGAAAATCACCGTGTCGATCTGGTTCAAGCCTTCCAGCACATGGCCGCGGGTCAGCAGCAGGCCGAGTTTGTGCAGGGTGCCGGTGGCGGCGGTGAGGGCGGTCGGCGTCGCCAGCGACAGCGCGCACGGGCAGGTCGCCACCAGCATGGCGAGGACGATCCAGAACGCCCGTGAAGAATCCAGTTGCCACCACAGCACGCCGATCACTGCTGCAGCAATCAGCGACAGCAGCAGGAACCATTGCGCGGCGCGGTCGGCGATTTCGGCCAGACGCGGTTTCTCCGCCTGAGCGCGATCAAGCAGGCGCACGATCGCGGAGAGACGCGTGTCCTGTCCCAGCGCCTGCACTTGCACGGTCAATGCGCCTTCGACATTGAGCGTGCCCGCAGTAACAGCATCGCCGAGCGTGCGTGGCTGCGGCAGGTATTCGCCAGTCAGCAGCGATTCGTCGATGCTCGACTGACCGTCGATGATCTTGCCGTCAGCCGGCAGAATCGAGCCCGGCTGCACCAGAATCCGCTCGCCGACCTGCAATTCGCTGAGCAGTATGCGTTCACTCTGGCCATCGCTATCCAGGCGCAGGCACGAGGCCGGTAACAGGTTGACCAATTGCGCGGTGGCAGCAGCGGTGCGTTCGCGGGCGCGGCGTTCCAGATAGCGTCCGGCGAGCAGAAACAGCGCGAACATGCCGACCGCATCGAAGTACAGCTCGCCGACCCCGGTGATCGATGTCCAGATCCCGGCGATGTAAGCGCTGCCGATCGCCAGTGAAACAGAAACGTCCATGGTCAGGTGGCGCGTACGCAAATCGCGCATCGCGCCTTTGAAGAACGGCGCGCAGCTGTAGAACACGATGGGTGTGGTCAGAAACAGCGCGACCCAGCGCAGGATCGTGTGCAGCTCGGGACTGAGGTCGATGTTGAATTCCGGCCAGGTAGCCATGGTCGCCATCATCGCCTGAAACCACAGCAACCCGGCGACGCCGAGCTGGCGCAGGGCCAGGCGATTCTCGCTGGCCAGCTGTTCGCTGGCGCGGTCGGCCTGGTACGGGTGGGCGGCGTAACCGATGTGGCGCAGCTCGGCGAGGATCTGGCTCAGCGGCAATTGTGCGTCGGCCCAATGCACGTGCAAGCGATGGTTGGACAGGTTCAACCGCGCTTCGGCGACGGCGGGCAGGGTGCGCAGGTGTTTCTCGATCAGCCAGCCGCAGGCGGCGCAACTGATGCCTTCCATCAACAGCGTGGTTTCAGCCAGATCGCCTTCGTGGCGCACGAAGGGCTGCTGCACGTCGGCGCGGTCGTACAGCGCCAGTTCATCGCTCAGTTGCACCGGCAGCGCTTCGGGATTGGCCGACGCTTCGCTGCGATGCTGGTAGTAGCTTTCCAGACCACCGGCGACGATGGCTTCGGCCACCGCCTGACAGCCCGGGCAGCAGAACTCGCGGGCCTGCCCGAGGACGACGGCGGTGAAGCGGCTGCCGGACGGGACGGGCAGGGCGCAGTGGTAGCAGGGAACTGGGGTGGTCATGGCATTGATGAGGGTATGAGCCCTTGCATTGGGGGTGTTCGCTTGCCCTCACCCCAGCCCTCTCCCGGAGGGAGAGGGAGCCGATCGGTGTAAGCCTGAAGAGCGGCTTCAGTCGCTGACATTGTCACTGTCATACGCCCCGCTTCCAAGCAACCGAGATCAGTCCCCTCGCCCTCCGGGAGAGGGCTAGGGTGAGGGGCTCTTGATTTTGATTCACTTCTTCAGGTCTTCCGCACCCTGCAGTGGCTCATCCCCCAGCAGCAGTTCCTTGTCATGACTGACCAGTTCTTCTTCAAACATGCGCCACACGTGCTCGTCCTGGCTGCCAAGCAACTCGACAAACCGTCGCCCTTCGACCTTGTCGCTTAGCTGGCCGATGTAGCGCCCGCTCTCGCTGCCACTGCGGGTCAGAACGATCTTGCGATCCTTCTCCGGCTGGGTTGGCGAGATCAGGTTCAGTTCCAGAGTTTGCGGCTGGCTGTCACCGTTCAAGCGCAAGTCGACTTCCCCGGTCACATCATCCAGATGCACCGCTGCACGCAGCTTCAGGGTTTGCGCCAGCAGCTCGCGATCGAGTGAACGGTTGATGCCTTTGCCTGCTTCGTAATAGTTGTCGTTGACCAGATTGTCCGGGTTGTTCACCGCGATGGTCACCATCGACAGGGTCAAGGCCACCGAGCAGGCCAGAATCGCGATGATGATCCACGGCCAGAGGTGCTTGTACCAAGGACTTGCGGCGTTTGCAGCGGGCATGTTCAAAATTCTCTCAACGGATTTGTGGGCCGATGAATCGGCTCTTGGCTTCAACGTGGACGCTGTCGTCATCGGCGTCCTTGAGGATGAATTTCACCTCGTTGGTGCTCGATGGCAGTTGTTCCGGTGCGCTCGACAACTCGACCGGCATGCTGACGATATCCCCGGCGGCAACCTTGATCTCGCGCTTGCCTTGCAGGCGCAGGTCCGGCAGACCCTCGGCTTGCAGCAGGTAAGTGTGGTCGCGCTGATCCTTGTTCATGATCTTCAGGCTGTAGACGTTTTCGATCCGGCCTTCAGCGTTTTCGCGGTACAGCACGCGGTCTTTGCTGACGTCGAAGCCGACCAGCGAACGCATGAAGAACGCAGCGACCAACAGGCTGATCATCGCCAGCAGCACCAAGGCGTAGCCGATCAGGCGCGGTCGCAGTTTATGGGTTTTCTGCCCGGAGAGGTTGTGTTCGGTGGTGTAGCTGATCAGCCCGCGCGGGTAATCCATCTTGTCCATGATGCTGTCGCAAGCGTCGATGCACGCCGCGCAGCCGATGCATTCGATCTGCAGGCCATCGCGGATGTCGATGCCGGTCGGGCAGACCTGCACGCACATCGTGCAGTCGATGCAATCGCCCAGCCCCAGGGCTTTGTAGTCGATGCCTTTCTTGCGCGGCCCACGGCTTTCGCCACGGCGCGGGTCGTAGGAAACAATCAGCGTGTCCTTGTCGAACATCACGCTCTGGAAGCGCGCATACGGGCACATGTAGATGCACACCTGCTCACGCAACCAACCGGCATTGCCGTACGTGGCGAGGGTGAAAAAACCGACCCAGAAATACGACCAGCCATCGGCCTGGCCGGTGAAGAACTCGATAACCAGTTCGCGGATCGGCGAGAAGTAGCCGACAAAGGTCATGCCGGTGACGAAACCGATCAGCAGCCACAGCGAGTGCTTGGCCAGCTTGCGCAGGAATTTGTTGGCGCTCATCGGCGCCTTGTCGAGTTTGATGCGCTGGTTGCGGTCGCCTTCGGTGACCTTTTCGCACCACATGAAAATCCACGTCCACACGCTTTGCGGGCAGGTATAACCGCACCAGACGCGCCCGGCGTACACAGTGATGAAGAACAGGCCGAACGCGGCAATGATCAACAGGCCCGAGAGCAGGATGAAATCCTGTGGCCAGAAAGTCGCGCCGAAGATGAAGAACTTGCGCTCCGGCAGGTTCCACCACACCGCCTGATGACCGCCCCAGTTCAGCCACACCGTGCCGAAATACAGCAGAAACAACGCCGCACCGCCAAGCATCCGCAGATTGCGGAACAGGCCGGTGAAAGCCCGGGTATAGATTTTTTCTCGTGAGGCATAAAGATCGACGCTGTTGTTCGCGTTCTTGCTCGGTGGCGTGACGTCGTGTACCGGAATCTGATTGCTCATCATTGCATCCCACGGCAGTGGAAAAATGCCTCGGTCGATACGTGCCAACCGAGGTCAAAAAGGCTGTTGCAGTAGCGCGATGATACGCCTGCCGCTCTGGCTCAAGGGTGCGACCTTTGGTCGCGTTGGGTAAAAAATGCGGATGGTGTAGCGATTGCGCAAAAGCCTGACGCAGATCAATTGACTTGTTGAGTATGGACGCTTTTGCCGAAGTGGCTAGTTCATCCTTTCAATTGTTTGTTCACGCCACTGCCGTTGATTTCGCAAGTTGAATAACACCCGTGATTGTTTTCATTCTGGCGACAAGTCAGGCCGGACGCTACGGGTTTCTATTAATTGGTATGTTGTAAGTTGGTGGGTCTGAAATATATTCACTCGATTGTTGTTGGTGAAGGCTTTGAAGTTTTCGCTGTATTCGAATAAGTTCTGTTCGCGCGAAACTTCTTTTGCGTATCGAAAATTAATTGAAATGGAATTTCAAGCATGGCTTTGAATAAATTCATGAGCACCTTTATGGGTGCTTGTCTGGTAGCTTCGGCTATTACCGCTCAGGCTACAACTGGCATGCCGAAACATATGGTCTTTACTTCGGATACTCAATATCCATGGACAGACAAGACCGATATCCGCGAGCCCGAATCGGATTCAGAATTCACGGCGCGCTCGAAATGGCTGATTGAAACCCAACTTGCGAGCATTGCCGAATTCAGAAATCAACACGGCTCTCAAGCGCAGGTTCCTTTGATGATCAATGGCGATATAACCGCTTTTGGTCATGGCTGGCAGCGCTCGTTCATGAAGGATTCGCTGAACAGGCACTTCAAGGGTGAATATCTTTACGGCTTGGGTAATCACGACTATGAAAACAATGTTGATGATTGCTTTACCAATAACTGTGCTGCAGGAAGTATTGTCGAGTTCAAAGAACATCATGAAGGTAAAGTCGATAACTTTGATCTGAAAATCACTGACGGTTTTCTGAGCAGGACGTATTCCGGTAGCCTCGCCTATTCGAAAAATATCGGCGAAGTGCATATGGTTCAGCTTAATAACGAGCCGACCTACACCACCCGGATTGCTCATCCGTTGAACCCGACAACGTTCGAAATCAACGACGCACTGGACTGGCTCGAGACCGATCTGCGACTGGCGCGAGCGTCGGGCTACGCCATCATTATCAATATGCACAAACCCTTGCGGCACCAGGGCAGCCCCGAGCAGAAGAAGCGTTTCCATGACATGGTCAACAAGTACCAGGTGACGGCCATTTTCGCCGGCCACCTGCATACCGAGGGAGGAAGTTCCTACTGGGAGGGCAGCGTCCCCATGTATCTCAGCGGAAGCACCTCTCAGCAAACCTACCTGACTGCGAATTTCACCGAGGATCGCAAGCATTTGCAGATCTATCTGGTGAAGAACAACCAGTGGCGTGAGCGGAAGCTGATCGATACCACGGTTGTGCATTCAATCTTTGCCCAACGCCCATGAAAAAAGCCCCGCCGGTGATAGGGCGGGGTGTTCAGCAGTCAGTTATTCGCAGCGATCCATGGGTTGATCAGATTGACGCCGCTGAGTTGAAAGTCCGCAATGTTGCGAGTTACCAGCGTAAGCCCGTGCACAAGCGCGGTGGCGGCGATCAAGGCGTCGCATTCACTGCTGCGGTCGGGAGCATGCAATCGTGCGCACCGGGTGGCGACGTTGGTATCGACCGGCAGGATTCTTCCAGAGAACGCCGGTTTGACGTGGTGTTCCAGCCAGTTGCGCAGCAGCTGGCCTTGTGAAGGGGCACGACGTTCGATACGCAGGACGCCCGTTTCCAGTTCCAGCACAGTGATTGCGGATAGATACAGGCTGGCTGGGGAAACGCTGTTTGCCCATTTCACCACATGCCTGTCGGCTTGGTTTTTCCGCAACTCGGAAACTACATTGGTATCCAGTAGAAACATCAGGAAAGGTCGACGCTGCGAGGATTGATGACAGCGCGCTCGGGTTCGAATTCGATTTCAAGCGCATTCGGCATCGCCAGCAGCTCAACGATGCTGGTCTCGCAACCGGTCAGTTTCTGGTACTCCTCAATGCTGAGCAATACGTGGGCAGGCCTGCCTCGGTCAGTAATGATTACTGGACCTTGACGCGTGGCTTTTTTGGCTGCACTGGTGTCCTGATTGAACTCGCGGCTGGAAATGGTGGTGATGGCCATCATGTTTGGCCTCCAGAAATTCTGATGTAGGAACGTTACTATTTTGAGGTTTTCACCGCAATCGGAAAGGCAGGTCGGGGACGATCGGTTTGTCACTTTCATAAGGGCGCCGGCGAAGGCGCCTCCCGCCAAGGCGTGAGGCGCTGGATACAGGGCGTAAATTCGGTGTTTTTGCTGCCCTTGTCAGAGCAATCTACCGCCGCCGAGGCCGTCGAGTCCGCCACCGTCGCCGGGGCTGTTCATGGTTTGCTGCGAAACCTTGAGTAACGGTTTCACAGATGTTCGTTCGAACCCTGCCCTGTGGGTAGAGCCGGGTTGAGGCTGATTTTGCAGTGCGCTTTGGTGATCTTTCGACATTGGGCTTCATCCTTGAAGTAGTCCCGATATGGCTTATCGGGGCGAAAAAACCTACCTTGCATCGCAGCTCAGGTCCATTGAGCAAGCGTTTCGAATCGTGAATGCCAGCATGAAAAAAGGCCCCGCCAATTCCCATTGGCGGGGCCTTTTTTGCTTCAAGCGTTGGCCTTACTCAGCCTTCGCCTCCGGTGCTTTTTCACCGTGAGACAGACTGTAAACATACGCCGCCAGCAGGTGCACCTTGTCATTGCCCTGCAGTTGTTCCTGCGCAGGCATCTGGCCCTGACGACCGTAACGGATGGTCTGCTGCAGTTGCGCGAAGCTCGAGCCGTAGATGAATGCGCCCGGATGGGTCAGGTCGGGCGCACCCATGGCCGGGGTGCCTTTACCGGCAGGGCCGTGACAAGCCACGCAGTTGGCGGCGAAGAGTTTCTGGCCGTTGGCCGGGTCGGCCTTGGTGCCTTCCGGCAGTTTGCGCCCGTCGAGATTGGTCACCACGAAGGCCGCTACGTCAGCCACGCCTTGCTCGCCGATTACTTCCGCCCACGCCGGCATCACCGCGTGGCGGCCGCCCATGATGGTGGTCTTGATGGTTTCCGGCTCACCGCCCCAGCGCCAGTCGGCGTCGGTCAGGTTAGGGAAGCCATAGGCACCCTTGGCGTCGGAACCGTGGCACACCGAGCAGTTGGAGGCGAACAGACGGCCACCCATTTTCAGTGCTTGCGGATCCTTGGCGACTTCTTCGATCGGCATCGCCGCGAACTTGGCGAAAATCGGACCGAAGCGCGCGTCCGAACGGGCCATTTCCTTTTCCCACTCGTGGACGCCGGTCCAGCCAGTCTGGCCGTTGGCGAACGCGGTCTGTTTCTCGGTATCCAGATAGTTGTAGCCCGGCAGCAGACCTTTCCAGTTGCCCAGACCCGGATACAGCACCAGATAACCCAGGGCAAAAATGATGGTGCCGACGAACAGCATGAACCACCATTTCGGCAGCGGGTTGTCGTACTCCTCGATCCCGTCGAAGGAGTGGCCGACCGTCTCGTCCGTCTGTTCGCTGCGCTGGCCCTTGCGGGTCGACAGCAGCAGCCAGGTCAGGGCGAAGATCGTACCGAGACTGAGGACTGTGACGTACAGACTCCAGAATGTAGTCATTCTTTGTTACTCCTAGAAGCTTGCTCGACGTGCTTGATGGCTTCGGGATCATCCGCAAAAGGCAGCATGGTCGCGTCGTCAAACTCTGACTTGCGCTTGGGGCTGAACACCCACAAGGCCAGACCGATGAAGGCCACCATCACGACCACGGTGCCCAGGCCTCGAATCATCCCGATATCCATCAGATTCACCGTTTGCTTTTGATGATGGTGCCCAGGCCTTGCAGATAGGCCACCAGCGCGTCCATTTCGGTTTTGCCCTTCACGGCATCCTGTGCACCGGCGATGTCTTCGTCGGTGTACGGCACGCCGAGGGTGCGCAAGACTTCCATTTTTTTCGCGGTTTCCTTGCCGTCGAGCTTGTTTTCCACGAGGAACGGGTAAGCCGGCATTTTCGACTCGGGGACCACGTTGCGCGGGTTGTACAAGTGCGCACGTTGCCAGTCATCGGAGTAACGACCGCCCACGCGGGCCAGGTCCGGACCGGTACGTTTGGAACCCCACAGGAACGGGTGGTCCCAGACGCTTTCACCGGCGACCGAATAGTGGCCATAGCGTTCGGTTTCAGCGCGGAACGGGCGGATCATCTGCGAGTGGCAGCCGACACAACCGTTGGCGATGTAGACGTCGCGGCCTTCCAGTTCCAGCGCCGAGCGCGGCTTCATGCCCTCGACCGGCTTGTTGGTGACGTCCTGGAAGAACAGCGGAACGATTTGGGTCAGGCCACCGACGCTGACGGCGATGACCATGAAGAAGGCCAGCAGGCCAATATTCTTCTCGACAGCTTCATGCTTCATCAGTGAGCTCCAACGACGGCAATCTTGGCGGCGGCTTCGGCTTCAACCGGATCCGACGCGCGAACGGTGCGGTACACGTTGTAAGCCATCAGCAGCATGCCGCTGGCAAAGAAAGCACCGCCCAGCGCGCGGACGATGAAGCCCGGGTGGCTGGCCTGCAGCGCTTCGACGAACGAGTAGGTGAGGGTGCCGTCATCGTTGATTGCACGCCACATCAGGCCCTGGGTGATGCCGTTGACCCACATCGACGCGATGTAGAGCACGGTGCCGATGGTGGCGAGCCAGAAGTGCGCATTGATCAGCCCGGTGCTGTGCATCTGCGCCCGGCCGAACAGTTTCGGGATCATGTGGTAGATCGCGCCGATCGAGATCATCGCTACCCAACCGAGGGCGCCGGCGTGTACGTGGCCAATGGTCCAGTCGGTGTAGTGCGAGAGCGAGTTGACGGTCTTGATCGCCATCATCGGCCCTTCGAAGGTCGACATGCCGTAGAACGCCAGCGATACCACGAGGAAGCGCAGGATCGGGTCGGTGCGCAATTTATGCCAGGCGCCCGACAGGGTCATCATGCCGTTGATCATGCCGCCCCAGCTTGGCGCCAGGAGGATGATCGACATCGCCATGCCCAGCGATTGTGCCCAGTCCGGCAGGGCGGTGTAGTGCAGGTGGTGCGGGCCGGCCCAGATGTACAGGGTGATCAGCGCCCAGAAGTGCACGATCGACAGACGATAGGAGTAGATCGGGCGTTCGGCCTGTTTCGGCACAAAGTAGTACATCATCCCGAGGAAACCGGTGGTCAGGAAGAAGCCCACCGCGTTGTGGCCGTACCACCACTGGATCATCGCGTCAGTGGCGCCGGAGTAGGCCGAGTACGACTTGAACAGGCTGACCGGCAGCGACATGTGGTTGACGATGTGCAGCATCGCGGTGACGACGATGAACGCGCCGTAGAACCAGTTGCCGACATAGATGTGCTTGGTTTTGCGCTTGGTGATGGTGCCGAAGAACACCAGACCGTAGGTGACCCAGACAATGGCCAGCAAAATGGCGATCGGCCATTCCAGTTCGGCGTACTCCTTGGTGGTGGTGTAACCCAGCGGCAAGGTAATGATTGCGCCGACGATGACCGCTTGCCAGCCCCAGAAGGTGAAGGCCGCGAGGCTGTCGGAAATCAGTCGCGTCTGGCAGGTTCGCTGCACGACATAGTAGGAAGTGGCAAACAGTGCACAACCGCCGAAGGCGAAAATCACCAGGTTTGTGTGCAACGGGCGCAAGCGTCCAAAGCTCGTCCACGGCAGACCGAAGTTCAGTTCCGGCCAGACCAGTTGCGAGGCAATGAAGACACCGAGCCCCATGCCAAGGATCCCCCAGACCACCGTCATGATGGCGAACTGGCGGACTACCTTATAGTTATAAGCAGTCGGACTGATTGCTGTGCTCATTCTAAGGTTCCACGGTTTGGGTATTTTTATAGGGATAAAATCGGCCGCAAGTATGTATAAAGCAGAGGGTCATTGCAACGCGCCATGACCTGGGTCAATGCTTTCCAACGCTGATTCTGCGGCCTTTCCATGCGCCGCGTAGGGTCAAAAATGGCCTCTGACAAAATGTCGCAGTGCGCGTTAAAAGCTCGCAATCCGGATCGCCGTCAACGGTGCCCGTTCACAGGTCGTGATCGGGAAATTGCGGGCAATCGGCGCAACAGCCGTTATCTACCTGCGTTTGCGGCGAATCCATCAACCGGTTCACGGCGCGCATCGTTCGGGATTGATCTGGAAACCGACTTCAGCCGGTCCGCTTCGATGAAGCGTAGACCCGAATCCGGGGTTCCGAAAGGAGAGGATCCAAGGGGTGCGACAATGCGTCGCAAAGGGGCGGGAAACTGCCGCAGCGAGAAAGCTGCGGCAGTGGTGTGCGCAATTGCTATTTCTTGTTGTCTTCAGTTATCAGTTTTTCTGTGTTCAATCCGTGGCTCAGGCTGTACACATAAGCGGCAAGCAATTGCACTTTATCGTTGCCCAGCAATTCGTTCTGCGCTGGCATATGCCCCTGACGACCATGGCGGATGGTCTGTTCCAGTTGGGTCAGGCTGGTGCCATAAATGAAGCCGGCCGGGTGGGTAAGATTCGGTGCGCCCATGGCAGGGGTGCCTTGGCCAGTTGCGCCGTGGCAAGCCACGCACGTGGTGCTGAACGCCTGCTGTCCGGCTTGCAGGTCTGCTTTGCTGTCGGCGGGTAGCGGCAGGCCGGCCAGTTCGTGGCGCACGTAGGCGGCAACGTTTTTTACCCCGGACTCACCGAGCACTTCGCCCCAGGCCGGCATGGCCGCCATGCGGCCGCCCATGATGGTGGTCTTGATCGTCTCGGCATCGCCGCCCCAGCGCCAGTCGCTGTCGGCGAGGTTAGGGAAGCCGAACGCACCCTTGGCATCCGAGCCGTGGCACACCGAGCAATTGGAGGCGAACAGACGACCGCCCATTTTCAGCGCCTGCGGATCCTTGGCCACTTCTTCCAGCGGCATCGCGGCGAATTTGGCGAAGATCGGCCCGAACCGGGCGTCCGCCTTGTTCATTTCCTTTTCCCATTCGTGCACGCCGGTCCAGCCATCCTCATAGCCGGGCAGGATGCCTTTCCAGTTGCCCAGGCCCGGATAGAGAATCAGATAACCCACCGAGAACACCAGCGTGCCGGCGAACAGCATGAACCACCACTGCGGCAGCGGGTTGTCGTACTCCTCGATGCCGTCGAAGCTGTGGCCCATGGTCTGGTCGACACTGCCCTTGGTCTCGCCCCGGCGCGTGCCGATCAGCAACCAGGTCAGGCCGATCAGGCTGCCAATGGTCAGTACGCAGATCCACGTACTCCAGAAGGTGGTCATGGCCGGGTACTCCTTGTTTCAGGGGCTGAAATTGTTTCGGGTAGTGGCTCGTCGGCGAATGGCAGCAGGCGTGCTTCGGCGAATTCCGGGGTGCGCTTGCGGTTGAACACCCACAAGGTCAGGCCGACGAACGCGACGAACACCACGACCGTGCCGAGACCGCGAATCAGGCCTGCACTCATTTCAATGACCATGGCTCACCTCTTGCTCTTGATTGCAGTGCCGAGCACTTGCAGATAGGAAACGAGGGCGTCCATTTCGGTCTTGCCCTTGAGGCTGGCGACTGCGCCGCTGATGTCGTCATCGGTATACGGCACGCCGAGGGTACGCATGGTTTTCAGCTTGGTTTCAGTGTGGCTGCTGTCGACCGCTTGGGTGACCAGCCACGGGTAGGCCGGCATCTTCGACTCCGGCACGACGTTGCGCGGGTTGTACAAGTGCGCGCGGTGCCAGTCATCCGAGTAACGCGCGCCGACCCGGGCGAGGTCCGGACCGGTACGTTTCGAGCCCCACAGGAACGGGTGATCCCAAACGCTTTCGCCCGCAACCGAGTAGTGCCCGTAACGTTCGGTTTCGGCGCGGAACGGACGGATCATCTGCGAGTGGCAACCGACGCAGCCTTCGCGGATGTAGATATCGCGACCTTCCAGTTGCAGCGCGGTGTATGGCTTCATGCCCTCCACCGGTTTGTTGGTGACGTCCTGGAAGAACAGCGGGACGATCTGGGTCAGGCCGCCGATGCTCACGGCGAACACCATCAGCAGCATCAGCAGGCCGACGTTCTTTTCAATCGTTTCGTGTTTCATGGCGGACTCCTCAGGCCATCTGCGCGGCAGCGACGACGTCGGCAGGCTGCGAGGCCCGCACGGTGCGCCAGGTGTTGTAAGCCATCAGCAACATGCCGCTGAGGAAAATCGCCCCGCCGATCAGTCGCACGACAAAGCCCGGATGGCTGGCCACCAGGGTTTCGACGAAGGAATACGTCAGCGTGCCGTCCTCGTTGACCGCGCGCCACATCAGGCCCTGGGCGATGCCGTTGACCCACATCGAGGCGATGTAGAGCACGGTGCCGATGGTCGCGAGCCAGAAGTGCGCATTGATCAGGCCGACGCTGTGCATCTGCGCTTTGCCGAAGATTTTCGGGATCATGTGGTACAGCGCGCCGATCGAGATCATCGCCACCCAGCCGAGTGCGCCGGCGTGTACGTGGCCGATGGTCCAGTCGGTGTAGTGGGAGAGGGCGTTGACAGTCTTGATGGCCATCATCGGACCTTCGAAGGTCGACATGCCGTAGAACGCCAGCGACACCACGAGGAAGCGCAGAATCGGGTCGCTGCGCAACTTATGCCAGGCGCCGGAGAGGGTCATCATGCCGTTGATCATGCCGCCCCAGCTCGGTGCCAGCAGGATCAGCGACATCACCATGCCCAGTGACTGTGCCCAGTCCGGCAGCGCGGTGTAGTGCAAGTGGTGCGGGCCGGCCCAGATGTACAGGGTGATCAAGGCCCAGAAATGTACGATCGACAGGCGATACGAATACACCGGACGTTCTGCCTGTTTCGGCACGAAGTAATACATCATGCCGAGGAAACCAGCGGTGAGGAAAAAGCCCACGGCGTTGTGGCCGTACCACCACTGCACCATGGCGTCGGTTGCACCTGCGTACACCGAGTAGGACTTGGTAAAACTCACCGGCAACTCAAGGTTGTTGACGATGTGGAGGATCGCCACGGTGATGATGAACGCGCCGAAGAACCAGTTGCCCACATAGATGTGCTTGGTCTTGCGCTGCATGATCGTGCCGAAGAACACGATCGCGTAGGCGACCCAGACGATGGTGATCAGGATGTCGATCGGCCATTCCAGTTCGGCGTATTCCTTGGAGCTGGTGTAACCCAGCGGCAGGCTGATCGCCGCCAACAGGATCACCAGTTGCCAGCCCCAGAAGCAGAACGCGGCGATTTGCGGCGCGAACAATTGCGTCTGGCAGGTGCGTTGCACCGAATAGAAAGAGCTGGCGAACAGCGCGCAGCCACCGAAGGCGAAGATCACGGCGTTGGTGTGCAGCGGGCGCAGACGGCCGAAACTGGTCCAGGGCAAATTGAAGTTGAGTTCCGGCCAGACCAATTGCGCCGCGAGAAAAACCCCGAGGCCCATGCCGACGATGCCCCACACCACCGTCATAATGGCGAATTGGCGGACCACCTTGTAGTTGTAGGCGGTACTGATAGAAGTGTTCATGGTTCCCCATCCACGGTTCAGCCGAAGTGAGCGCGCAAACGGCGCGAATCCTTCGCCTGGAGTTATAGGCAGACTAAAAGCGAGGCAAGCATGGACAAACAGCACAAGGCCAGTATTGACGGGGATCAATGGGCGCAGTGTGTGCTCGATCATGGGTGGCTTTGGGATGCCGCTGTTGGTGAGGCTTCGGCAACGCTGATTCTGGCGCACGGGGCGGGGGCGCCGATGGATAGCGACTGGATGAACGAAATGGCTGGGCGCCTTGCCGGGCTTGGGGTCAACGTGTTGCGCTTTGAGTTTCCGTATATGGCGCAGCGGCGGGTGGATGGGGTTAAGCGGCCGCCGAATCCTGCGCCGAAACTGTTGGATTGCTGGCGGGAGGTGTTTGCGCTTGTGCGGCGTCATGTCGCTGGGGTTTTGGCTGTTGGCGGCAAGTCCATGGGTGGGCGGATGGCGAGTCTGGTGGCTGATGAGTTGGGGGTGGATGCGTTGGTATGTCTGGGGTATCCGTTTTATGCGGTGGGGAAGCCGGAGAAGCCTCGGGTTGAGCATTTGGCGGGGTTGCGCACGCGGGCGTTGATTGTGCAGGGAGAGCGGGATGCTCTGGGTAATCGCGAGGCGGTTGAGGGCTATTCGTTAGCGCCGGGGATTGAGGTGTTTTGGTTGGTGGCGGGGGATCATGGTTTGAAGCCGCTCAAGGCTTCTGGCTTTGCGCATTCCGATCATTTGGCGGGTGCTGCGCAGAAGGTGGCTGAATTTCTCGGTGACTGATTTTGAGCCGGGCCGGGATTTTGCGTTGCATGAAGACCTGCTCCCTTTCCCCCTCGCCCCCTTGGGGGAGAGGGTTGGGGTGAGGGGGCTAGCTTTTGATCTTGCTCTTGGGGGCATATCCGTTGCTTCGGGAGCTGCGGCTGGCGGTTTCGCCTGACGGCGACTTACTTTTTTACAAGCGCCTAAAAAAGTAAGCAAAAAACGCTAGCTCCTGCGTTCGGCCCTCGCAGGCTCGGGTCCCTTCGCTCCGGGATCGATCCGGGCGCAGCGGCTCCGGTTTGCTTCGCTGCACCTCCTTCCGCTGTGTCTGGCTGCGCCAGACGGTCGCTGCGCTCCCACCCCCGGATCAATCCCTCCACTCAGCCTTCCGACGTCGCCGGTGG
>NZ_FYDP01000001.1:21467-304678 GCF_900187595.1 Pseudomonas sp. Irchel 3F6
ATCGATCCGGGCGCAGCGGCTCCGGTTTGCTTCGCTGCACCTCCTTCCGCTGTGTCTGGCTGCGCCAGACGGTCGCTGCGCTCCCACCCCCGGATCAATCCCTCCACTCAGCCTTCCGACGTCGCCGGTGGATCAAGATCAAGAGCACTCGAGCTTGCGCTCATTGTTGAGTGGTGCGGCTTCGCCGCGGGCAGCTGCGCTGCCTTGCTTTTCTGTGGGAGCGAGCCTGCTCGCGAAAGCTCCCTTCCAGACGACATCAAACCACCTGCCTGTCAGAGGCAATCCCTGCACTTAAACATCATCAAATAGCCACGTTTAAACTACACGACCCGTTACGCCATCCCGGCTACAACTCCTTGCGCCATTGCCTACGCCTACGCCAGAATCCGCCGGCTTACGCGTCTAGGCGGCGGGCTATATCGTTTGTCTGTCACTGAAAAACAGTGATGGGGTTTGGTAGCCCGCGTCGAAACCGTTGTATAGCGTCACCGTATGCAGTCCCGTTTCGGGGCTCGACTTTTATGGTGGGCATGCGTGGGGCTCCTTTGTGAGCGCCGGGTTTCCTGTTTCGACCGGTCTACCAACCTGCGTATGACCACCACCTTTCGTTTGGTAGCGAGGGTGTTGGCTCCCAATATTCGAAACCGGAGTACGCCCATGTTCAAAGTCACCCCAAACCCGCCACCCCCCCAAGACCGCGCTCTCGATCCGCAAAAAATCCAGGAAGCCACCGACCGCGCCCTCGATTACTACCTCAAACCCGAAGATCTGGCCGCTCCACCAAGCTCTCCAAAATATCGCCCGATCTATGTCGTGGACCCCACGCTGGATGACGAAACCCTGTTGGTCGAGGCCTGCGAGTCGCTTTCATACGCGCATGCCATGGCCGGTAACATCGCCAACTCGATAGGCGGCCCGGAACGCAAACCACTGCTGGCGCTGCAACAGGTGATCATGCTCAACGAACTGTTGGTCAATCGACTGCTGGACAAGCTCAAGTTGCCTCAATAATTTCGCTGGCTGTTATGGCCTCTTCGCGAGCAGGCTCGCTCCCACAGGGGATTGGTGTCTGGCACCTAATCTGTGATCACCGCAGATCCAATGTAGGAGTGAGCCTGCTCTCGAAGCGCCATACGGCTGAAAGGGCGGGGATGCAATCTGATCGAAACGTTGTCGCGAAAAATCACAAATCATCCCTAAGCAAGTTGAAAGTACCTATAGGCTGCGTTCGGTATCCATGGCTTTTGAACTTTGCTTCAAATGTACCTTTAGCAATCCCCTTAGTGGGATGGATGTCGATAGTGACCGTGGCTTCATCAGCATCAACATAAGTAAATCCATAAAACCCAGAGGGTCCAGGTGACGAGTGGCCGTGCTGGAATGTCAGCCCGTCTTCTAGCGTATAGGTTTTATGGAACGGGGCGTCACTGGTATAGGGGATCGAGAAAGAGTAGAGAAAGATGTTCTTCTCCTCCAGCGTTCCTGTAGATCCTGAGATTGACCAGCTCTTTTCGCCCGTCGGAATAAAATGACGTAGCTCAAAAGAAATTATAGTGGCCGTTGTTTCAGGGTTGGTGCCGAATTGCCAAGTGAAAACATTAGACTGTTTTGCAATGGCACCTGGTTTTGGGATGAGGATGCTATGTTTGCTCATTTTTTAGCTCCTTGGTCATATCGTGATAATGAAAACCATCTGTTCAACGATTTATAGATATGCCCCTGAAACTTGAATGTCTACTGTAAGACCTGACAGTAGACATACGCTGTATTCTGTGGATTTTCGCCAGGATTTCCGAATGTGCAGCGCAAAACTTTCTGATGAAGTTCAATATTAGATGTCTCGGTTTGGCAGGCGGCGCAATGCAAGACTGAACTACTCAAGCGCAGTCTCAACCTACTCAAATCCTATTGAGTAGTTCATTGACACAACAAAAAACCCGGAAAGCTCACGCCATCCGGGTTTTTTCATTCCAGCCTTCAATCAGCGATTAAACCGCGCCACCAACGAATACTGCGTGTTGGCCGTCTTCGTCAGTTCTTCACTGAGCAACGCCGAGTTGTGCGCTTGTTCCGAGGTCTGATCGGCCAGTTCCGAGATATTGCTGATGTTACGGCTGATCTCCTCAGCCACGGCACTTTGCTCTTCGGTCGCGGCGGCGATCTGGGTGGTCATGTCGGTGATATTGGCCACTGCTTCGCTGATGCCGACCAGTGCCTGATCCGCTTCCAGAACCCGGGCCACGCCTTCTTCGGCCTGGCGATGCCCGGCTTCCATGGTTTGCACGGCGCTGGAGGCAGTCTGTTGCAACTTGGCGATCAGGGCATGAATCTGCCCGGTGGATTCGCTGGTGCGTTGCGCCAGTTGGCGGACTTCGTCAGCCACTACCGCAAAACCACGGCCCATTTCACCGGCACGCGCCGCTTCAATCGCAGCGTTGAGGGCGAGCAGGTTGGTCTGGTCGGCGATGCCTTTGATCACGTCGACCACGCCACCGATTTCGTCGCTGTCCTTGGCCAGTTGTGTCACGGTCAGGCCGGTTTCGCCGACGACCACCGACAGGCGCTGAATCGCTTCGCGGGTTTCCCCGGCAATGTCGCGGCCACGCCCGGTCAGGCGGTTGGCTTCCTGGGTGGCGTCAGCGGTGCGCTGTACGTGGCTGGCGACTTCCTGGGTGGTGGCGGCCATCTGGTTGACGGCGGTGGCGACCTGTTCGGTTTCCACGCGCTGGCGTTCCAGGCCGGTTGAGCTGTTGTGTGCCAGGGCGTCGGACTGCTTGGCCTGTTCGGTCAAGTGCTCGGCGGTGTCCTGCAGGCGGGTCAGACAGGTTTTCAGGCGTGCTTCCTGGCTGAGGATCGACATTTCCAGACGCGCCTGGGCGCCACGGCTGTCGGTGTACATCTGCGCGATCAGCGGGTCGGAGGTGGTCTGTTCGGCCAGGCGCAGCAGGCGCTTGAGCCCGCGTTGCTGCCATTGCAGGCCCATCAGGCCCAGCGGC
This sequence comes from Pseudomonas sp. Irchel 3F6, assembly GCF_900187595.1. Taxonomy (NCBI): domain Bacteria; kingdom Pseudomonadati; phylum Pseudomonadota; class Gammaproteobacteria; order Pseudomonadales; family Pseudomonadaceae; genus Pseudomonas; species Pseudomonas sp. Irchel 3F6. Next base: position 24,464 of record NZ_FYDP01000001.1, read on the forward strand.
ACCGACAAACCGGCGGCGAGGGCGAAGCCCCACTGCGAGTTCAGCGTCGCGCCGATCATGAAGCTCAGCTGGCTGACCAGAATGAACGGCAGCCAGTCCTGCAGGAGCGGCAGCCATTTGTCCGTCGAAGGAATCGCCGACTTGCCCTGGTTGATGCGTTGGTAGAGCGCTTCGGCGCGGCGGATCTGTTCGGCGGTGGGCTTGACGCGCACGGACTCGTAACCGATCACCTGGCTGCCATCGAACACCGGTGTGACGTAGGCGTTAACCCAATAGTGGTCACCGGATTTGCAGCGATTCTTAACGATGCCCATCCATGGCAAGCCTTGTTTCAGTGTGCCCCACATGTGCGAGAACACCGCCGATGGCACGTCAGGGTGGCGGACCAGATTGTGCGGCGCACGGATCAGTTCCTCCCGCGAAAACCCGCTGATCTCGACAAAATCGTCGTTACAGTAGGTGATCATGCCCTTGGCATCGGTGGTGGAAATCAACCGTTGCTGAGCTGGAAAGGTCCGCTCGCGTTGTGTAATGGGCTGGTTGTTACGCATGGTTTTTCAATCCGCAAGGCTTTGAATGGTTGTCGGCGCCGACAGGTTTTTATTGAAGTTTTTTTTCAGATTTAAGTACGCCGTCGCAAAACCGCGCTTGCGTCAACTGGCCAGCATCGGATAGGTGAACAGGCCGAAGTGCAACAGGTTCAGGCCGAAATGGGTGGCGATCGCCGCGCCCAGTCCGCCGAAACGGTAGGCCAGACCATAGCCGACCCCGGCCAGTCCCGCCAGCAACACCCAGGTCCAGCCAGCGCCGGCATGCACCAGACCAAACAACAGCGAGGCCAACAGCAGCGCGAGGTTGTCGCCGTAGGGCAGGTGCTTGAGGCGACGGCTGAGTCCGCCCTGAATATAACCGCGAAATAGGGCTTCCTCGACCAGCGTCACCAGCAGCAGATTGTTCAGCACCCACAGCCAGGCCTGATCCGGCCATTTCGGTGCCCAGGCGATCACGCCAAGTAAAAGCGCGCCGCCGAGGGCGAGAATCGCGCACAGCGTCAGGGCGAGGGCGGTGGCATAGACCGTCAGGCGCAACGAACGCCGCGCGACGATCCACGGACAAACCAGCAGCAACCAGAAGCCCACCAGCGGTTTGTCGAGATTGAAGTACATCGCGAACGGCACCGCGTTGTCAGTGAAACGTTGCGGATTGATCACCCGGGCGTTGGCGAAGCCCGGCAGCCAGTGCATCGCCAGTGCCACGGCCAGAACGATGAACAGGCCATGGCCGAGCCAACGCGCGACCGGCACCTCTTGCTGACGCACGGCGAACGCGGCGAACAGCAAAAGCCCCACGGAGATCAATGCCAGCCAACCGAGCTGGCCGTAGCTCAGGGCCAGTCCGTAACCGAGGCCGAGCAGCGCGAGGTAGAGCCAGGGCAGCGCCTTCATCGAAAGTCCTTGTGCGAGATTTCTGGAAGGGGCTTTCTACACGGGCGAGGGAGGTGGGACAAGTGAAGGTGTGGCAGTGATGCCAGACACAAATCAAATGTGGGAGCGAGCCTGCTCGCGAATGCGGTCTTCCAGATGACGTCACTGGCGCCTGACACTCCGCCTTCGCGAGCAGGCTCGCTCCCACAGGTTTTGCATTCGGCTGGATATCAGCGCAGGCCCAGTTTGGCCGCCGCGCGTTCAGTAATCTCGGTGCGCAGCTTCAACGAAGGCGCCGCGCGCAACCGCGCTTCATTGACAACCGCACTCGGCGCCACGTCCGGGCTGCCGGCATTGAACGGCGGTGCCGGGGCATATTCCAGTTGCAACTGCACCAGTTGCGCTGTGTCGGCATCGACCAGTTCCGCCGCCAGCACCAAGGCAAAATCGATCCCGGCAGTGATTCCGCCACCGGTAAACAGATTGCCGTCGCGTACCACCCGATCCTTCACCGCAACCGCGCCCAGGGTCGGCAGCAACTCGTGATAGGCCCAGTGCGTAGTCGCGCGCTTGCCCTTCAGTAGCCCAGCAGCGCCGAGCACCAGCGAGCCGGTGCACACCGAGGTCACGTAACGTGCCTGGGCGGCCTGGCGTTTGATGAAGTCCAACGTCTGCTGATCTTCCATCAACGGCCCGACGCCGCCACCGCCGGGCACGCAGATTACGTCCAAATCCGGGCAATCCTCGAAAGTTGTAGTCGGTTTCAGCAGCAGGCCGGTGCTGGACGTCACCGGCATCAGGTCCTTCCAGATCAGGTGCACCTGCACGCCGGGCAACGAGGCGAGGACGTCGTAAGGGCCGGTGAGGTCGAGTTGCTGGACCTGCGGGAATAACAGAAAACCGATCTGCAGCGTCATCGTTCTTGCTCCGTTGAAAGAAGTGGACGACTGCACTGTAGGCGCGTAGGTTCTGGCGCATACGCCAATAACCCCACGAATTACGCCAAATGCCTAAAGCCATTCACGTCCTCGCGTTTGCCAACATGCAGATTCTCGATGTTACCGGGCCGTTGCAGGTGTTCGCCTCGGCCAACGATCTGGCTCGCCAGCGCGGTTTGCCCACACCCTATGCGCCGAGCGTGATCGCCAGCGGCGGCGGGGCGGTGATGTCATCGGCGGGGTTGGCGGTGCTCGCCGAACCGTTGCCGCAAACGCCCAGCGACACCTTGATCATTGCCGGTGGCTGGGGCATTTATCCCGCCGCCGAAGACTCGCAACTGGTCGACTGGGTGCGCGAGCACGGCACTCATTGTCGGCGCGTGGCTTCGGTGTGCACCGGGGCCTTTCTGCTCGCCGCCAGCGGCTGGCTCGATGGCCGCCGCGTGGTCACGCACTGGACGCGCTGCGAGCAACTGGCCGCGCAACATCCCAATCTGCGCGTCGAAGCCAATCCGATTTTCATCAACGACGGCCCGGTGTGGACGTCCGCCGGGGTCACGGCCGGTATCGATCTGGCGCTGGCCATGGTTGAAGAAGACCTCGGCCGCGACATCGCCCTCGACGTCGCCCGGCACTTGGTCGTCTTCCTGAAACGCCCGGGCGGGCAGTCGCAGTTCAGCGTGACGCTGTCGCTGCAACAACAGGGCAACCGCTTCGATGAACTGCACGCCTGGATCGCCGAGAACCTGACCTGCGACCTCAGCATCCCGACCCTCGCCGAACAGGCTGGCATGAGCGAACGCAGCTTCATCCGCCACTACCGCGCCGACACCGGCCAGACCCCGGCGCGGGCGATCGAATTGATCCGCGTCGAAACCGCGCGGCGACTGCTCAGCGATACCGGTTTGCCGGTGAAACGCATCGCCGCCAATTGCGGGTTTGGCAGCGAAGAGACGCTGCGGCGCAGTTTTTTGCGAGCGATTGGCGTGACGCCGCAGGCTTATCGGGAGCGGTTTTCGGTCAGCGTTGCAGCAGATCCAGTATTGCCTTGAGGGTTTCCTGCGGCGCTTCTTCGGGAATGTTGTGGCCGACACCCGCGAGCACGCGCCGCTCATAAAAGCCGCTGAAATGCTCGGCATCTTCATCAATCAGCGAAGGCGGGCCGACGCCATCATCGCCACCGCACAGCGAAATACTCGGCACGCTGATCACCGGCTTTGTGGCCAGCGCTTCTTCCATCCACTCCAGGGCTGGATCGCCCGGGGCGTAGCCGAAGCGATGCCGATAGGAATGAATCACCACGTCGACAAAGTCAGGATTATCAAAAGCGCCAGCGGTCAGCGGGTAGCGTTCGTCCTTTCGCGCCCATGTCGGCGACCACAGCCGCCAGAGCAACTGACACAACTCCCGGCGATTCTGCTTAAGGCCCTCGGCGCCACGCGGCGTGTGGAAATAGTACTGATACCAGAGCCGATGCTCGTCTTCCGGGTCCAACGGCTGGTTCGCATGGGCGATGTCCTGCACGAGGTAGCCGTCGCCGCTGACCAGCCCGCGCACTCGCGCCGGAAACAACGCCGCGACAATACACGCTGCCCGACCGCCCCAGTCATAACCGCAAAGCGTGGCCTGTTCGATGCCCAGCGCATCCATCAGATCGAGCAAGTCCTGCGCCATCGCAGCTTGCTGGCCGGAGCGCAGGGTTTGCGCACTGTTGAACCGGGTCGGCCCGTAACCGCGCAAGTACGGCACGATGACGCGGTAGCCTCGCGCGGCCAGCGCCGGGGCGACTTCGTCGAAGGTGCGCGGGGAATAGGGGAAGCCGTGGAGCAGAATTACCGGGGCGCCGTTGTTCTGACCGTGCTGTTCGTAGGCAATGGTCAGGGTTGGGGTAAGAACGCTCTCGATCATGACGAACCACTCCGTTTGAATCGTATTCAGACACTCTGGATCTGCGAACGGAATGCGGGTCACCGCTGCGCAGGTTTCACCATGAATATGGGCCTGAGCCAGTTGTCTGGCATGCAGGCCCGTTGTGGAAACATACCTGTCGATCAGAGATCGGTCTGACAAGCGCTGGCGAAAAAGCGCTCAACGCTACGGCTGCCAGGAACTCTTCTCGCCACTCAGCTTGCGATCAAGAAAACTCGCCGCACTGATCAACGCCAGATGCGTCAGCGCTTGCGGCGTGTTGCCCAGGTGCCGCCCATGGCTGTCGAACTCTTCGGCGTACAGCCCAAGCGGATTGGCATATCGCAACAATTGCTCGAACTCCAGGTGGGCTTTTTCCACCTGGCCGGCGCGGGCCAGGCATTCGACGTACCAGAACGAACACGCGGCGAACGCGCCTTCGATGCCGCTGAGGCCATCGATGTTGGCGTCTTCGTTGCGATAGCGATAGACCATGCCGTCACGCACCAGGGTTTTTTCGATTGCCTCCAGAGTCGACAGCCAGCGCGGATCCTTGGCGCTGACGAAGCGCACCAGCGGCATCAGCAGCATCGAGCCATCCAGTGCGGTACCGCCCTTGTACTGAACGAAATGCCCGCGTTCTTCGTCCCAGAAGTTTTCCCAGATATCGGTGTAGATCGCTTGCCGGGTGTCATCCCAACGGGCGAACGGCGCCGGCAGCGAACGCTTGGAAGCCAGACGGATCGCCCGGTCCAGCGCCACCCAGCACATCAGCCGCGAGTGCAGGAAATGATGGGTCTCACCGCGCATTTCCCAAATGCCGACATCTTCGCTCTGCCAGTTTTCGCAGACCTGATCGACCACTTCGCCGACGTGCCGCCAGCCTTCGTGGGAAATCGCATCACCGTACTTGTTGACCAGATACACGGCGTCCATCAGCTCGCCGAAGATGTCCAGTTGGACCTGATCGTAGGCACCATTGCCGATCCGCACCGGTTGCGCGCCGCCGTGACCGGACAGGTGCGTGAGTTCGGTTTCCGGCAACTCCTGCTGGCCGTCGATGGCATAGAGGATGTTGAGCTTCATCGGTTTGCCGCAGCAATCGCTGACCCGTCCGCGCAGCCATTGCATGTAGTGGTTGGCTTCATCGACAAAGCCCAGGCGCATGAACGCGTAAACCGTGAACGAGGCATCGCGGATCCACGTGTAGCGGTAATCCCAATTGCGCTCGCCGCCGGGAGTTTCCGGCAGGCCGAAGGTGGCGGCGGCGAGGATCGCACCGTGGCGACGCGAGGTCAGCAGTTTCAGGGCGAGGGCGGAGCGATTGACGATTTCCCGCCAGCGCCCGCGATAGTTGGATTGGCCGATCCAGCCGCGCCAGTATTTGAGGGTGCGCTCCATGCACAACTCGCCGGCGCCTTCGGCAAAACGCGGATCGTCGCTGCCGCCGAGCATGAACGCGGCGGTTTCATTGTGCTTGAGGGTGAACTGCGCGACGGCCGCTTGCGCGTCGATCTGCAGTGCCTGATCTGAAGCCAGGCGTATCGACGGCTGGCCAGCGGCGTGGAACGTTACGTCTTTTTCGTCCATTTCTGCCCGGGTGTCGGCGCGGCCATAGTCGTGGCGCACCGCGCAACGCAGATTGAACGTCGCCGAGCCGCTGACCACGCGCACCCGGCGCATCAGCAGCGGCAGGGCGTCGACATCGTCTCCGATGGGCAACAGATCGGTGATTTCCACCACTGCGTGCTCACTTAGCCAACGGGTCTGCAAGACGTTGGTGTCGGGCAGATAAATCTGTTCCCGGCGCGCATCCGGCAAGTCCGGCGCGAGCTGGAAAATCCCTGCTTCAGGGGTATCGAGCAGCGAGCAGAAGATCGTCGGGCTGTCGAACTCCGGCCAGCAGAAAAAATCCACGCTGCCCTTGTCGTTGACCAGTGCGGCGCTGCGCATGTCGCCGATGATGCCGTGGGCACCGATGGGACTTTGTTGTTCCACTTCAGGCTCAGCCATTGCCGCGAAACTCCGGATAGAGGCTCATCCCGCCATCGATGAACAGGGTGGTGCCGACGATGTAATCGGACAGGTCGCAAGCGAGGAAAACCACTGCGTTGGCGACATCCTCGACATCGCCGATGCGCCCGTACGGAATCAGCTCAAGAAGTTTGTCGCCGGCCGCGCCTTCAGTGGCTTCTGTGTTGATAGCCGTGCTGATCGCACCGGGCGCGATGCTGTTGATGCGGATGCGCTGGTGGCTGACTTCCTGGGCGAGGCTCTGCATCAATTGATCGACGCCGCCCTTGGACGCCGCGTAATTGACATGCCCGGCCCATGGAATGCGCTGGTGCACCGAACTCATGTGAATGATCTTGCCCGCCGCGCGCGACACGCCTTCGCGCACGCCCTGACGCTGGAAAATCCGCAACGCCGCCCGTGCGCAGAGGAACTGCCCGGTGAGGTTGACGCCGATCACCGTGTTCCAGTCGTCGAGCGTCATGTCCACGGCAGCGGCGTCTTTTTGCAGGCCGGAATTGGCCACCAGAATGTCCAGCGAGCCGAAGGCTTCGACGGTCTCTTTGAACAGCCGCTCGACATCTTCTTCTTTCGAAACATCGGCGCCGATAGCGAGGGCCTTGCCGCCCTCAGCGTTGATTTGTGCAGCCAGTTCTTCGGCAGGTTCGGCGCTGCTGTTGTAGTTGATCACGACCGCAGCACCGGCCGCAGCGAGTGCTTTGGCGGCGGCATGGCCGATGCCGGAGCTGGCACCCGTGACCAGCGCCACCTGATGAGCGAGGGAAATCTGCATGACGATTCGCGCCTTGGTTCCAGAGACTTAAGTAGCTGACTGATGGCAGACGCTGAGAGTTCATTTGCTGGATGCGGTGATTGCGCCGGCCCCTTCGCGAGCAGGCTCGCTCCCACCGGGGGACGGCATTTCGAATGTGCGAGCGAAGGGGCCTTCACAGACCGCTAACAATTGCGCGCTTCCACGGTATTCAAGGCTATGGCAACTTGGCCGCCCCTGATGAGGCTGCAATCGATGGCAAACCCCTACCGCGAATTGTTCACCGCCCCCGGCGCCCGTGCGTTTGTGCTGGCCGGGATGCTGGCGCGCATGCCGATTTCCATGACCGGCATCGGCCTCATCACCATGCTTGCGCAGTTGAACGGCGGTTATGCGCTGGCGGGTGCGGTGGCGGCGACGTTTGCTTTGGCCACGGCGTTTTGCGCGCCGCAGGTATCGCGACTGGTTGACCGCTACGGGCAGGGGCGGGTGCTGCCGATCGCAGCGCTGACCGGTGGCGGCGGGTTATTGATGTTGCTGCTGTGCACGCGTTTGCAGGCGCCGGACTGGACGTTGTTCGTCTTCGCCGCGCTGGCCGGGTGCATGCCGAGCATGTCGGCGATGGTGCGGGCGCGCTGGACCGAGATCTATCGTGGCCAGCCGCAATTGCAGACGGCGTATGCCCTGGAGTCGGTGCTCGACGAAGTGTGTTTTATCGTCGGGCCGCCGCTGTCGGTGGGCCTGTCGGTCGCGGTGTTTCCCGAGGCCGGGCCGCTGGCGGCGCTGTTGGCTCTGGCCATTGGCGTGACGGCGTTTGTCGCCCAGCGCAGCACCGAGCCGCCCGTGCACGCGCAGGAGTCGCAGCATCAGGGCTCGATCATTCGCTCGACCGACGTGCAATGGCTGCTGGCGTTGATGCTGGCGATGGGCGTGATCGTCGGAGTCATCGATGTGGTCAGCGTCGCCTTCGCTCAACATCAGGGCCAGCCGGCAGCGGCCAGTATTGTCTTGTCGGTATACGCAATCGGCTCGTGCCTGGCCGGGATCGCCTTCGGTGCGATGCGTTCGAAACTGCCGTTGCCGCGCCTGTTTCTCTACGGCGGTGTGGCGACGGCGGTGACCACGCTGCCGCTGCTTTTGGCGAGCAACATCCTCGGCTTGTCGATCGCGGTATTTATCGCCGGACTGTTCTTTTCGCCGACGTTGATTGTTGCGATGGCGTTGATCGAACGCATCGTGCCGCCGGCCAAACTGACTGAAGGCCTGACCTGGCTGGTGACCGGACTGAGCATCGGCGTGGCGATCGGCGCCGCCGGTTCCGGCGCGCTGGTCGATGTTTTTGGCGCGCGCAGCGGATTCTGGCTGGCGATTGCGGCGGGGGCGGTGGTGCTGATTTCAGCGTTCCAAAGTTTCCGTCACTTGAAATGAAATTCCACTGTGGGAGCGAGCCTGCTCGCGAAGGCGGTGTGTCAGTAAATATCTTCATACCTGATACAACGCCTTCGCGAGCTGGCTCGCTCCCACAGTTATTTTGCGGTGTTACCAGCCGCGGCCGGAGTTGATCCAGAAGTTGACTGATAACGAAGTCGACACCGACTCCACCTGATGGAACCATCCCTCTGGCAAAAACAGCAGATCCCCAGCCTCCAGCGTCACCCGCAAAAACGTCACCTCCCGCGCTGCCGGGAAGCGTTCATAGTCCGGCGCGTCCGGGTTGAAATCGCAGCCATCCAGACCTCCCTTGGGCGCGGTCGACCAAGTGCCCAGTGCCTCGCGGTGATGAGGTGCGGCAAGGGTGAATTTTTTCTGCCCCCAGACCTGGGCGAAGAGGTTGTCGGTGTCATCGCGGTGCAACGGCGTCAGCGTGCCCTTGGGGCCGATCCAGATACGTGGCGGAATGAACAGCGACGTGTCGAAGTAGGGCGGGTACTGGATCTGCTGCAACAATTGCGCGGGCAGGATGTTGTTGCCCATGTACGCCGGCGGCTCGCCATCCGCGCCTTTGACCGCCGGGCTGTCCAGCGAGGCGATGAATTCGGCCATCGAGGTCGAGCGGAAATCACGCTCGGTGGAAAAGGTCTTCTTCACATAATCGCCATGGCGGGTGATGCCCTGCAGTTCAGCGAAATGCACCAGCGATTCCTCGCGGCTCAGGCTGAACAATGGCCAGTCGTGCAGGGCATTGCTGATCACCAATGGAATGCCGTTGGGCAGATACCGGGTTTCGAATTCGTGCCGGCTCAACCCTTCGCGCGCACGGCGTTCGATGCTGGTCTGCCGAGGCAGCGCGGCAGTGAGCTTTTCGCTGAAGCGCGGTGGCGTCGGGTAGCGCTTGTTCATGTCAACCTTTTCCACCGTGCCGCCACCCTGGCGAGCGTGGTCGATGATCTGCGGCAACATCGTCGCCAGGCCCATGTTGCCGCCGATCTTCAGGCGCCCGCTGGCGAACAGTTCCTCGACATTGACCACGCCGGCCATGATCCCGAGAAATTCCTTTTGCGCCACTTCGATGGTCACGTCCGGGCTTGGATGGCGCCCGATTTCCGTGCGCTGGCTGGTCTTGATGTCGTACCAGTACGCCTGTTGCGCGCTGAAAATGAACTGGAAAACGCCCTCGATGCCGACCGCGCCGGCGTTGGCGAACAACTTGCCCAGAATGCTCTGCAGGTCCACGGTGATTCCTCGCGATTGTTGTTTTTTTCCTGAACAGGCAACGAGCGGCTCGCGGGGGAATTTAGCGGCCGGCGACTAATTTGTCCGGCCAGTGATCCGTCTTTCTTGCAGACACATTTTTCAAGGAAAGCGCGGTGACCAAGCTGACATTGCTGTGCCTGCCCTATTCGGGCGCCAGCGCCATGGTTTACAGCCGCTGGCGGCGTCAACTGCCGACGTGGCTGCAATTGCAACCGGTGGAACTGCCGGGACGTGGCGCGCGGTTCGATGAACCGCTGCAAACCGACATGCGCGCACTGGCGCGGCAACTGGCGCGCGAGCACAAGCCGGGGTTGCAAGGCCCGTATGCGTTGTTCGGGCATAGCCTCGGTGCGTTGCTCGCCTGCGAAATGGCCCATGCCTTTCGCGAATTGGGTGTGCCGGAGCCGCTGGCGCTGTTCGCCTCCGGCACCGCCGCACCGTCCATGCGCAGCGATTACGACCGAGGCTTTGCCGAACCGCGCAGCGATGCAGAACTCATCGAACAGTTGCGCACTTTTCAGGGCACCAGCGAAGAAATCCTCGCCAATCAGGAATTGATGAGCCTGACCCTGCCGGTGCTGCGCGCCGATTTCATGATGTGCGGGCGCTTCACGCCTGCCGAGCGGCCCTTGCTCAATTGCCCGGTGCACGTGCTCGGTGGCAAGGAAGACCGCGCCACCACCGAACAACTGATCGGCTGGAGCAAAGAGACCCTGGGCAGTTTCTCGGTGGACATGATGACCGGCGGGCACTTCTTCATTCATGAGCACGAAGCGCGGGTCATTCGCACGATCAAGACGCATCTGGAAGTGCATCACCGGCGCCATGCGCAGGCCGCGCAACCGGCGTTCTGAGACGCGACTCATCTATCACGCATATTCAGGAGGCCAGTCATGACTGTTGCTCTGGGATTTTCCGTTCGGCCATTGCTGCCGCAGCGCGGACGCTTGCCGCTGTTGATCGAGGCGAGCGATGCCGACACTGATCTGTTTGCGGTATTCGATGAATTGAAGGAGCTGGTCGACGAGCATCTGCTGCGCGACGGTGGCGTGCTGTTTCGCGGCTTCCGCCTCGACGGCGCCGAGCAGTTTCGCCAGTTTGCCGCGAGTTTCGGCCATCCATTGCTCAACTACGAGTTCGGCTCGACGCCGCGTACCAACGTCACCCAAGGGGTGTACACCTCCACCGAATACCCGGCGCACCAAAGCATTCCGCTGCACAACGAACAGGCTTATTCCCGCGACTGGCCGATGAAGATCTGGTTCTACAGCATGATCGCCGCCAAGTCCGGCGGCGAGACGCCGATTGCCGACAGCCGCGAAGTCTACCGGCGCATCCCGGTGGCGATCCGCGAGCGTTTCGTCAGTAAAGGTCTGATGTATGTGCGCAACTTTGGCAACGGCCTCGACGTGGCTTGGGAAGACGTGTTCAACACCGAAGACCGTGAAGTCGTCGAGGCTTACTGCAAGGCTCACGGCATAGTTTGCGAGTGGAAGGACGACGGTGAGCTGCGCACGCGGCAGACCTGTCAGGCGGTGGCGGTGCATCCGGTGACCGGCGACCACGTCTGGTTCAATCAGGCGCACCTGTTTCACATCTCCAACCTGCCAGCGGACGTGCGCGAAAGCTTGCTCGACATCGTCGACGAAGAAGACCTGCCACGTAATGTCTACTACGGCGACGGCTCGCCGATCGAAGACGAAGTGCTGGCGCAGATTCGCGCGGTGCTCGACGACTGTGCGATCAGTTTCCCCTGGCAGGAGGGCGATGTGCTGATGCTCGACAACATGCTCTCGGCTCACGCGCGCTCACCGTTCGAAGGGCCGCGCAAAGTCATCGTGGCCATGGCCGAGGGGCATTCGCAGGACGCGCGCTGACCTGTTCGCAACTCTTCAACTCAAATGCCGAATCCGGGCCTGTACCGGCTTCGGCATTTGTCTGTCTGGCCTTTGAACCGTCGGGCCGTGATTGCCGCTGGCGCGCTAAATCATCGCGCGGGCCATTCGTTCTTGTTGATACGACCGGGTCTCCAGGTCACGCCGCCGATCAGCAAGGACTCCACGCATGAATGCCGCAGACGCACAGAAACTAGCCCGCCGCTTTATCGAATTGCCCCAGGACAAACGCCGTCTGTTCCTCGCCGGCATGGCCCGCGAAGGTATCGATTTTGCGCAGCTGCCCATGACCGCCTGCGACGGCATCGCCGAGCGTGACGGCCTGTCTTACGCGCAGCAGCGCATGTGGTTTCTCTGGCAGCTGGAGCCGACCAGCGCAGCCTATAACTTGCCGATGGCGGTGCGTCTGGAGGGCGATCTAAGCGTCGAGGCACTGGAGCAGGCCTTCAGCCGTCTGGCGGCGCGCCACGAATGTTTGCGCACCACCTTCGGCCAGGACGGCGAGCGGGCCTTCCAGCGTGTGGCCGAACCTCAGCCTCTGAAACTACCCGTGACTGACCTGAGCGAGTTGCCCCAAGCCCGGCGCTGGCTGCTGGCGCAGCAGCACATGATGGCCGAGGCGACGCAGGCCTTCGACCTGCAGAACGGCCCGCTGCTGAGTCTGCGTCTGTTGCGCCTGGCCGAGCAGGAACATGTGTTGCTGCTGACCCTGCATCACATCATCGCCGACGGCTGGTCGATGAACATTCTGATCGACGAGTTCATGCGCACCTACGACGCGCTGGTGGCCGGGCGTGAACCGACGCTGGCGACGCTGAGCGTGCATTACCGCGACTACGCACTGTGGCAACGCAGCTGGCTGGAGGCCGGTGAGCGCGAGCGGCAACTGGACTACTGGCGCACGCAACTGGGCGACGAACATCCAGTGCTGGAATTGCCCACCGATCGCGCCTATCCGGCGCAGTCCAGTCATCAGGGCGCACGCCTGGAAACGGTGATCGACGCAGCCCTGCGCGAAGAGCTGAAAAACCTTGCCCAGCGTCAGGGCGTAACCTTGTTCGTGGTGTTGCTGGCAGCGTTCAAGACCCTGTTGCATCGCTACAGCGGCCAGACCGATATTCGTGTCGGCGGGCTGATCGCCAACCGCACCCGCAGTGAAACCGAGGGCCTGATCGGCTTCTTCGTCAACACGCAGATTCTGCGCAGCGCGGTCACTGCACAAATGCCATTCGCCGAGCTGCTGCAGAGTCTGCGCCAGGCCGCCCTCGGAGCCCAGGCCCATCAGGATCTGCCGTTCGACGCCTTGATCGAAGCCCTGCAACCGGCGCGCAGCCAAAGCCACAATCCGCTGTTTCAGGTGATGTTCAACCATCAGCCGCTGGTCACCGATTTGCACCAGGCGCAACTCGCTTCCGGCTTGCGCGTGGGCTATCTGAGCGAGGAACAACTGGCCGGCAGCGGCCGGCAACATGCGGCCACCAGTGACCTGATGCTCGACACTCGCGAGGAGGGCGAGCAATTGTTTGCCGCCTTCACGTACGCCACGGATATTTTCGATGCCTCAACCATCGCCGCATTGGCCGGGCATTGGCGCAACATTCTCCAGTCGGTGTGCCGTGACCCGCAGCAGTTGATCGGCGATGTGGCGATGCTTGCCGAAGACGAACGCCACGCCTTGATCCAGGCCACCGCGCCAGCGCCTCGTTTCACTAGCATGCAAAGCCTGTTCGAAGCGCAAGTCGCACGGACTGCGCAAGCGCCGGCGGTGCGGTTGGCCACAGCGCCTGCGCCGGCATTCAGCTACGACGAACTCAACAGCCGCAGCAATCGCTTGGCCCATCAGTTGCGCGCACAGGGTGTCGGCCCGGACGTGCTGGTCGGCGTCGCGCTGGGGCGTTCGCTGGAATTGGCGGTGGCGCTGCTGGCGGTGCTCAAGGCCGGTGGTGCCTATGTGCCGCTGGATCCGCAGACGCCGGCCGAACGCTTGCGCCATGTGCTCGCTGACAGTGGTTTGCAACTGTTGCTCGGCGACCAGCAAAGCCTCGCCAGCCTGCCGCCGCTCGACGGCATCGAATGCCTGTGTCTGGAGCAATTGCCCGCCAGCGAACAGAGCGACAATCTGCCGGTCACTGTCGAAGCCGACAACCTCGCTTATGTGATCTACACCTCGGGTTCCACCGGGCGGCCGAAAGGCGTGGCGGTCAGTCATGGCGCGCTGAGCGAGTTCATCGCCCGCGCCATCGACTACAGCGATTTGCGCGAAGGCGACCGGGTTCTGCAATTCGCCACCAGCAGTTTCGATGGCTTCGTCGAGCAGTTTTTCCCACCGCTGTGCCATGGCGCCAGCGTGGTCATGCGCGACGCGCCGTTGTGGGACAGCGCGACGCTGCATCAGGTGATCATCGATCAGGGCATCACCCTGGCCGACCTGCCAGCGGCTTATTGGTATTGGCTGGTGCAGGAATACGCGGCGAAACCGCCGTCAAGTTTCGGCGCGCTGCGGCAGATTCACGTCGGCGGTGAAGCCATGGCGGTGGACGGTTTGCGCTTGTGGCAACAGGCCGGGCTCGGCCATATGCGCCTGCTCAACACCTACGGCCCGACCGAGGCCACGGTGGTCTCGACGATTCATGACTGCACTGCGCTGACCGCGCAGGACGTGTCGTGGCGCGGCATGCCGATCGGCAAGGGCCTGGCGGCGCGGCGTCTGTACGTGCTCGACGATGATCTGAACCTGCTGCCGCAAGGCGCGGTGGGCGAGTTGTACATCGGTGGGCCGGGGCTGGCGCGCGGTTATCACCGTCAGCCGAGCCTCAGCGCTGAGCGTTTCATTGCCGACCCGTTTGCCGACGGCCAGCGCCTGTATCGCACTGGCGACCGTGCACGGCTGCGCGGCGATGGCGCGCTGGAGTATGTCGGCCGGGTCGATCATCAAGTGAAGATTCGTGGCTTTCGCATCGAACTGGGCGAGATCGAATCGCGCCTGCAGCAATGTTCGGGCGTTCGCGAAGCAGTGGTGTTGGCGGTGCCGTTCGCCGGCGGTGCGCAACTGGTCGCCTACGTTGTGACAGAACCTGCGGTGCTCGCCAGCGCGGCGACGCAAGCGGCATTCCGTCAGCAGACCCGCGCCGCGCTGCAAGCCAGCCTGCCGGATTACATGGTGCCGGGGCATCTGCTGTTGCTGGCGAACCTGCCGCTGACACCGAGTGGCAAGCTCGACCGCAAGGCCTTGCCAGCGCCGGATCCTGCGCAGTTGCAGGGCGATTACCGCGCCCCGCAATCACCGGCTGAACAATGTCTGGCGCAGGTCTGGGCCGAGGTGCTGCACGTGCCGCGTGTGGGCCTGGATGATCACTTTTTTGAACTGGGTGGTCATTCGTTGTTGGCCGCGCAGGTGATTGCCCGGGTCAAGGAGCAGATGGGCGTGGTGCTGCCACTGCGCAGCCTGTTCGAAAACCCGCTGCTGGCGGATCTGGCCGAGGTGCTCGGGCAACTGGCCGAGGTGAGCGGCGACGACGACTGGTCCGACATGGATCAGTTCATGAATGCTTTGCAAGGAGAAGAAGTATGAGCGGCACGATGGCGGAACGTATTGCAAAAAGGTTCGTCGGCTTGCCGCTGGAACAGCGTCGGCTGTTTCTCGCCAAACTGCGCGAGGAGGGCAAGGACTTCAGCCTGTTGCCGTTGCCGGTCAGCCGCCACGACTGCGGGCAGATTCCCCTGTCGTTCGCCCAGCAACGCCTGCTGTTCCTGTGGCAACTGGAACCGCACAGCGCCGCGTACAACATGGCCGCTGGCTTGCGTCTCAAAGGTTCGCTGAATGAGTCAGCCCTGAGCCGCTCGTTCGATCATCTGCTGGCGCGCCATGAAGTGTTGCGCACGGTGTTTCACACCGACGGCGATCAAGCGCATCAGCTGATCCTCGAGCAGCAAAGTATTGCGCTGCAACGCTTCGATCTGACCGGCACCGCCGCGCAAGAGCGCGAAGAACTGCTCGCGCAACACGTGCAAGACGTCACCGCGCAACCGTTCGATCTGCGCCACGGCCCGCTGTTGCGCGCCAGCCTGTTTGCTTTGGCCGACGATGAGTTCGTGCTGGTGGTGAGCATGCATCACATCGTCTCCGATGGCTGGTCGATGGACGTCATGGTCAAGGAATTCGTGCAGTGCTATCAGGCGTTCAGCCTGCAGCGCGAGCCGCAATTGCCGGCGCTGCCGTTGCAATACGCCGACTATGCGATCTGGCAGCGGCGCTGGCTGGAGGCCGGCGAGGGTGAACGCCAGCTCGACTACTGGCGTCAGCAATTGGGCGACGAGCATCCGCTGCTGGAAGTGGCAGCGGACTTTGCCCGACCACCGACCCAGAGCTTCGCAGGGCAGACCCTGAGCTTCGATTTTGGTGCTGACCTTTCGCAGCAGCTCAATGCCTTCGCGCGCAGCCAGGGCATCAGCCTGTTCATGCTGGTGCTGGCCGGGTTCTCGCTGTTCCTTTCGCGTCTGACCGGCGAGCGCGACATTCGTGTCGGCGTGCCGAATGCCAACCGTGGCCGCGCCGAAGTCGAAGGGCTGATCGGTTTCTTCGTCAACACCCAGGTGCTGCGTTGCCAGATCGATGAGCGCGGCAGTTTCACGGATTTGCTCGCGCAGGTGCGTGAAGCGGCATTCGGCGCACAGGCACATCAGGAGTTGCCGTTCGAGCAACTGGTCGACGAATTGGTCGCCGAACGCACCCTGGGCCACAACCCGCTGTTCCAGGCCAAGTTCAACCAGAACGTCGGCATGCAGAAACAACGCTCGATGGCCTTGCCCGGCCTGACCGTCAGCGAATACCCGCTGGCCAAGGACGGCACGCATTTCGATCTGGCCCTGGACATCACCGACGACGGCGCACTGATCCACGGTCAGATGACCTACGCCAGCGATCTCTATCGGGCGGAAACGGTCGCCGGTTTTGTGCCGATGTTGCTGGATCTGTTTGCACAGTTGCTCGACTCGCCGCAGGCGCCACTGCACACCGTGGCCACGCGGCCTGCTGTGCTTGCCATTCACCGCGAACCGGCGTTGACGGTGTTGCAACACTGGGCGCGTGAAGTGGCGCGGCAGCCACAGGCGCTGGCCGCTCGGGATCTCAAGCAAACGGTGACTTTCCAGGCGCTGGATGAACAAGCCAACCGTCTCGCCCATTATTTGCGTGCGCAGGGCGTCAATGTCGGCGAACCGGTGGCGGTGCTGCTGGAACGTTCGCTGGACTGGCTGACTTGCGTATTGGCGATTTTCAAGGCTGGCGCGGTGTACATGCCGCTCGACGTCAGGGCGCCAAGCGCGCGCCTGCAACAGATGCTCGGCGCTGCCCAGGCGCGGGCGCTGATCGGTGCTGAAGGCGACGCACGGCTCAGCGAATTGGCGGCTGAGGGCTGTCAGGGTCTGGAATTTGCACAGGGGCAATGGCAGTCACTGCCGGCATCCGCGCCTGAGTTGACGCTGTATGCGCAGTCGCCGGCCTACGTGATTCACACCTCCGGTTCCACCGGGCAACCCAAGGGCGTGCTGGTCAGCCACGGCGCGCTGGGCAGTTACGTGCGCGGCGTACTCGAACGTCTGGCTCCTGCGCCGGAGGCGAGCATGGCGCTGGTCTCGACCATCGCCGCCGACCTTGGCTTCACCGTGCTGTTCGGCGCGTTGTGCTCCGGTCGTTTGCTACATGTGCTGCCAGAAGAACTCGGCTTCGACCCGGATCGTTTTGCCGAATACATGGCCTGCCATCGCGTTGGCATGTTGAAAATCGTCCCCGGGCATCTCGCCGCGCTGTTGCAGGCGGCCAAGCCTGCCGATGTGCTGCCGGAACACGCACTGATCGTCGGCGGCGAAGCCTGTTCGCCGGCACTGGTCGAGCGTGTGCAGCAACTTAAACCGGGCTGTCGCCTGATCAATCACTATGGCCCGAGCGAAACCACCGTGGGCGTGCTGACCCATGAGGTCGAAGTGCTTGCCGCGCAAGCACGCAGTGTTCCGGTCGGCACGGCGTTGGCCGGTGCCCATGTCTATGTGCTCGACGATGTGCTCAACCCGGTAGCCGATCAGGTCGCCGGTGAGCTGTACATCGGCGGCGACAGCGTTGCCCTTGGTTACCTGAATCAGCCAGCGCTGACCGCAGAACGCTTCCTGCCCGACCCGTTCGGCGCAGCGGGCGCGCGGGTCTACCGCAGTGGCGACCGGGTCCGGCGCAATCGCGAGCAGGCGCTGGAGTTCATCGGTCGTGCCGACGATCAGGTCAAAGTGCGCGGCTACCGTGTGGAGCCTGCGGAAGTCGCGCGGCTGTTGCTCAGCCTCGATGGCATCAGCGAAGCCGCCGTGCTCGCGCTGCCACTGGATGACGATCCGGCGCGCCTGCAACTGCTGGCGTGGTGCGTGCCGGCAGTGGGCGCGAAGGTGCAGGCGCAGGAGCTGCGCGAGCAATTGCAGGCGCGGCTGCCGGATTACCTGGTGCCGGCACAGTTGCTGTTGCTGGAAAAGCTGCCGCTGACTGCCAACGGCAAGCTCGACAAGCGTGCCTTGCCAGTGCCCGGCGTGGTCAGCCAGCAGTTCGTCGCGCCGGTCGGTGAGATCGAGGAAAAACTCGCCGCGATCTGGGCCGAGGTGCTCAAGCTCGAAAGAGTCGGCAGCAGCGATAACTTCTTCGAACTGGGTGGCGACTCGATCCTCAGCTTGCAGATCATCGCCCGGGCCAAGCGCCAGGGCATCAAGCTCAGCCCCAAGCAGTTGTTCGAAAAACAGACCATCGGCCAACTGGCTGCCGTGGCCAAACTGATCGAAGCCAAACCGGCTGCCGTCGCGGCACCAGTGGCACGCGGGCCGTTGCCGTTGCTGCCGATCCAGGTGCGCTTCTTCGAGACGCCGATTGCCCAGCGTCAGCACTGGAATCAGTCGGTAATGCTGCAACCGACCCTGGCGCTGGACGCCGTGCATTTGCGCAAGGCGCTGGCGACGTTGGTCGAACAGCACGAAGCGCTGGCCTTGAGCTTTGTGCAGTCGGGCGATCACTGGCAGGTACTGCCGCAGCCGCAGGGTGATGCCGAATTGCTCTGGGTACGCGAGCTGGACAGCCTCGATGCCTTGCCGGCCGTGGCCGACGCGGCGCAGCGCAGCCTGGATTTGCAACGCGGGCACTTGCTGCGCGCGGTGCTGGTCAACCTGCCGAACGCCGAGCAGCGTTTGTTGCTGGTCATCCATCACCTGGTGGTCGATGGCGTGTCGTGGCGCATTCTGCTCGAAGACTTGCAGCAGGCTTACCTCGCATGGGCGGCGGGGACGGCGCCTGTGTTGCCGGGCCAGAGCAGTTCGCTGCACAACTGGGCCGAGCAGTTGCACCGTTATGCACAGAGTGAAGCGCTTGCCGGCGATCGCGATTATTGGCGCCAGACTCTGGCGGCGGAAGACGCGGCACTGCCACAAGATTTCGCCGTGGACAGCCAGACCCGCGCCCAGGCCGCTCGCGCCAGTACGCGCCTGAGCCAGACATTGACCGACAAGCTGCTGAAAGTCGCCCCGGCGGCTTACCGCACGCAAATCAACGACCTGTTGCTGACGGCTTTGGCGCGGGTGTTGTGTGACTGGAGCGAGCAGCCTTCGGTGTTGATCCAGCTCGAAGGCCATGGTCGTGAAGACCTGTTCGACGACATCGACCTGAGCCGCACGGTCGGCTGGTTCAGCAGCCTGTTCCCGGTGCGCCTGACCCCGCAGGCCAATCCCGCTGCGTCGCTGTGCGCGATCAAGGAGCAACTGCGCGCCGTGCCGGGCAAAGGCATCGGTTATGGCGTGCTGCGTTACCTCACGCGTGCTGCCGAGTTGCAGACGCTGGCGCAACCACGGGTAACCTTCAATTATCTCGGCCAGTTCGACGGCGCGTTCAGCGCTGAGCAGGGCGCGTTGTTCCTGCCAAGCGCTGACAGCACCGGCGCCAATCAGGATGGGCAAGCGCCGCTGGGCAATTGGCTGAGCGTCGACGGACAGGTTCTCGGCGGTGAGCTGGAACTGACCTGGACCTTCGGCACCGGCATGTACCGCGCCGAGACCATCGAGGCGTTGGCCGAGGCCTATCGCCGCGAACTGCAACGCCTGATCGAACATTGCTGCGACAGCGCGGCCGGTGGCGTGACACCCTCGGATTTCAACCTCGCCAACCTGACCCAGGCGCAGCTGTCGGCGCTGCCGATGGCGCCGCGTGACATCGTCGATCTGTACCCGCTGTCGCCGATGCAGCAAGGCATTCTGTTCCACAGCCGCAACGAGCCGGACAGCCCGGCCTACACCAATCAGCTGCGCGTGGATGTCGAGCAGCTCGACGCCGAGCGCTTCCGCCAGGCCTGGCAGCAGACTGTTGATGCTCACGATATTCTGCGTACGGCGTTCGTCTGGCCGCAGGATGCCGCCGCGCCGGTGCAGGTGGTACGCAGCCGTGTGCAGATGCCGTGGCAGGTGCAGGACTGGCGCGGTCGCGCCGGCCTTGATTCAGCACTTGATCATCTCGCCACTGAAGACCTGCACAACGGTTTCGATCTGCTCGACGCACCGCTGTTGCGCGTGACGTTGGTGCGCATCGCTGAACACACTCATCACCTGATCTACACCTGCCATCACATCCTCATGGACGGCTGGAGCACATCGCAGTTGTTCGGCGAAGTGCTGCAACGCTACGCCGGCATCACGCCGGGCGCAGGGCAGGGGCGTTATCGCGATTACATCGAATGGCTCGGCCAGCGCGATCAGCAAGCCAGTCGGCAGTTCTGGCGCGCAGCGCTGGCGGACCTTGAACAGCCGACGCGACTGGCCAGTGCCATGCCGGTCAGGCACGCGGCCAGCGGCTACGCCGATCACGAGCATGTGTTCAGCGAACCGCTGACCGCCGAACTGAACCGCTTTGCCCGCGAGCAGAAAGTTACCCTCAACACACTGGTGCAAGCGGCGTGGCTGCTGCTGTTGCAGCGCTACACCGGCCAGGATCACGTGGCGTTCGGCGCGACGGTCGCCGGACGGCCAACCGATTTGCCGGGCGTCGAGCAGCAGATCGGTCTGTTCATCAACACCTTGCCGGTGGTGGCGGCGCCATCGCCGGAGATCGGCGTCAGCCAATGGCTGCAACAGGTGCAAGACCTCAACCTGGCCTTGCGCGAGCACGAACACACGCCGCTGTATGACATTCAGCGCTGGGCCGGGGCGGGTGCCGGGGCATTGTTCGACAGCATTCTGGTGTTCGAGAACTATCCGATGGCCGAAGCGCTGGCGCAGGGACCGCAGACGGGCCTGAAGTTCTCGGCGATCCGCCGGCAGGAGCAGACCAACTATCCGCTGACGCTGGTCGCGGTCACCGGCCGCGAGATGAGTCTGGGCGTAAGTTACGATCAGGCCAGCTTCGACGCTCAAGCGATCCGCGTGTTGAGTGCGCAGTTGCAAGGTCTGCTCGAACAGTTCCTCGTCGACGCCACGCAGCCGCTGGGCGCGCTGCAACTGCTCGACGAGCCACAACGGCAACAAGCGATCGAGTGGGGCGAGGCGCCGGTTACCACGCGGGATCAACGCACGGTGCTGGCGCACATCGCCGCGCAGGTGCAGCGACAGCCACAGGCGAACGCGGTGCTGTTCGCTGAGCAGTCCATCGCTTACCAAAACCTCGATACCCGGGCCAATCGTCTGGCGCACAAGCTGCAAGGCATGGGCGTCGGGCCGGAAGTGCGCGTCGGCGTGTGCATGCGCCGCACGCCGGACATGCTGGTCGGCTTGCTGGCGATCCTCAAGGCCGGTGGCGCCTACGTACCGCTCGATCCGGATTACCCGCAGGAACGCTTGCTGCATATGCTCGACGACAGCCACGCGGCGGTGCTGCTCACTGAGCCAGCGGCATTGGCGATGCTGCCTGAAACCTTGAGCGCACAGGTGCTGCTGATGGACGAGAGCGTCGCCAGCGAATGCCCGGATGCTGCGCCACTGGTTAATCTCGCGGCAGACAATCTGGCGTACGTGATCTACACCTCCGGCTCCACCGGCAAGCCGAAAGGCGTAGCCATCAGCCACGGCAATCTGTCGGCGCTGATTCAGTGGTCAGCGGGTGTCTATCGCGAAGAACAATTGCGCGGTGTGCTGGCCTCGACCTCGATCTGCTTCGATCTGTCGGTGTGGGAAATCTTCGTCACGCTGGCCTGCGGAGGCTGTCTGGTATTGGCGGACAACGCTCTGGCGCTGGCGGATTTGCCGGCGCGCGAGCAGGTCACCCTGATCAACACTGTGCCGTCGGCGATTGCCGCGTTGCAACGGGCCGGGCAGATCCCGACTTCGGTCGGCACCATCAATCTGGCCGGCGAGCCGCTCAAGCAGAGTCTGGTCGACAGCCTCTACGCCAGCACTCAGGTGCAGCAGGTCTACGACCTCTACGGGCCGTCGGAGGACACCACTTATTCAACCTTCACCCTGCGCACGCCGCAGGGCCGGGCGAACATTGGCCGGCCACTGGACAACACCGTGGCCTACCTGCTCGACAGTCAGTTGCAGGTGCTGCCCGAGGGCGTGGCGGCCGAGCTGTACCTGGCGGGTGCCGGGGTGACGCGCGGCTATCTGCGTCGTGCCGCGCTGACCGCCGAACGCTTTGTGCCGAATCCTTACGCGAGCAACGGCGAGCGCCTTTACCGCACCGGCGATCTGGTGCGCCAGGGCGACGATGGCAACATCGAGTACATCGGTCGCGCCGACCATCAGGTGAAGATTCGCGGCTTCCGCATCGAGCTCAGCGAGATCGAAGCGCGTCTGCTGGAACTCGACGATATCGGCGAAGCGGTGGTACTGGCGCAGGACGGCGCCGCTGGCAAACACCTGCATGGCTACCTCGTCGCCGCGCCGGACAGCGAGCGGTCGACGCTGGCCGAGCGGGTACGCAATGCCTTGGCCATTCGCTTGCCGGCGCACATGGTGCCGGGGCATCTGCACCTGATCGATGCGATCCCGCTGACGCCCAACGGCAAGCTTGATCGCAAGGCGCTGATGGCGTTGGGCGAGAGCCCGACGCAGGAGCAATACCAGGCACCGCAAAGCGACTTACAGTGGGAGGTCGCGACGATCTGGCAGCAAGTGCTGGAAATCGAGCGGGTCGGGCTGGCGGACAACTTCTTCCAGCTCGGCGGCCATTCGTTGCTGGCGACATTGGTGGTGACCCGGGTGCAGGAGCGTCTCGGCGACAAGGTGCCGCTCAAGGCGCTGTTCGAAACCGACACCCTCAAGGATTTCTGCGCGCGGATCGAAGCCCTGCGCGTCGAAATGTCGCCCGTTCAGGATGAATTGGCTAAATCACTGGAGGCCCTCAAACGTCTATCCCTCGATGATCTGGAAAAACTGATTTCTTGAGAGGGAAAAACGCGTGCAAGAGTTAATCGAGTCGGTAGGACAACTTTCGGCTAAGCAAAGAAAGGCTCTGGCGGTTCTGCTCAAGCAGAAAGGCGTCAACCTCTTTGACATTGCCCCGGTTTTCAAGCGCACGGCTGAAGAGCCGCTGCTGCTGTCCTACGCTCAGCAGCGCCAGTGGTTCCTCTGGCAGTGGGCACCGCACAGCGCGGCCTACAACATTCCGACGGCCCTGCGCTTGCAGGGGCCGCTGGATGTGCCGGCACTGGAACGCAGCATCGCGGCGCTGATCGAACGCCACGAAACCTTGCGCACGGTGTTCTCTCAAGACAGCGCGCAACCCTTGCAAGTGGTCCTGCCCGCAGGACCTTTTACCCTCGATATTCATCACCTGAGCGCTGATCTGGCGAATGACCCGGAGCACTCGATCGAGGCTTTCGTCCAGACCCAGAGCCAGAAGACTTTCGACCTGCAGCACGGCCCGTTGCTGCGTGCCGCGCTGCTACAGGTCAACCCCGCTGAGCATGTGCTGGTGCTGACCCTGCATCACATCGTTTCCGATGGCTGGTCGCTGCAAGTGATGATCGAGGAACTGGTGCAGCTCTATGCCGGTTTCAACCTCGGTCACGACGCCGGTCTGCCGGCCCTGCCGATTCAATACGCCGATTACGCCTTGTGGCAGCGCCAGTGGATGGAGGCCGGTGAGCAGGAGCGACAACTGGCCTACTGGCAGGCCAAGCTCGGCGGCGAGCAACCGGTGCTGGAACTGCCGCTGGATCGCCCGCGCGCGGTGGAGCAGAGCTTCGCCGGCGCCAGCCACAACCTGATTCTCGACCCGGCGCTGAGCCATGCCCTCAAAGCGTTTGCCCGGCAGGAAAACGTCACCCTGTTCGTGTTGCTGCTGGCTTCGTTTCAGGCCTTGCTGCATCGCTACAGCGGGCAAAGCGACATCCGTGTCGGCGTGCCGGTGGCCAACCGTGGCCGGGTGGAAATCGAGCGCCTGATCGGCTTCTTCGTCAACACCCAGGTGCTCAAGGCGGATGTCGACGCAGAGCTGCCGTTTGTCGAGCTGCTGCGTCAGGTCAAACAGACGGCGCAGGAGGCGCAGGCGCATCAGGACTTGCCGTTTGAGCAACTGGTCGAAGCGCTGGAGCCGGGCCGCAGCCTCAGCCACAGTCCGCTGTTCCAGGTGATGTTCAACCACCAGGCCGAGCGCCGTGCGAGCGTTGCGACGCGCCTTATCGGCCTGAACATCGAACCGCTGGAATGGCAGAGCCAGACCGCGCAATTCGACCTGACCCTCAACACTACCGAACAGGCGCACGGCATCGAAGCGGTACTCAAGTACGCCACCGACCTGTTCGACGCAGCGACCATCGAGCGCCTGGCGCAACACTGGACCGCGCTGTTGCAAGCGATCGTCGCCGAGCCGAGCCAGCGTATCGGCCAGTTGCCAATGCTCGATGCAGGCCAGCAGCAACAGCTGTTGGCGCAATGGAATCCGTCGCTGATTGAACAACCGCTGACGCCGTGCATCCAGCAAGCCATTGAGGCCCAGGCCGAGCGGCATGCCGACGCGGTGGCCGTGACCTTCGCAGGACAACGCCTGACCTACGCTGAACTCAATCGCCGCGCCAACCAGTGGGCGCATACGCTGATCGAGCAGGGCGTCGGCCCGGACGTGTGCGTCGGCGTTGCGGTCGAGCGTTCGCTGGACATGATCGTCGCCATTCTCGCGGTGCTGAAAGCGGGCGGCGCCTATGTGCCGCTGGACCCGGGCTACCCGGATGAGCGCTTGAGCTACATGATCGACGACAGCGGTATTCGATTGCTGTTGACCCAAGGCCATTTGCTCGGGCAATTGCCGCTGCCGCCGGGGCTGGTCTGCCTCGATCTGGATCAGGCGCCGGAACACAGCATCGAAAGCAACCCGCCATGCCTGACCAAGCCGGACAATCTGGCCTACGTCATCTACACCTCCGGTTCCACCGGCAAACCCAAGGGCGCGTTGCTGCCGCACGGCAACGTGATGCGCCTGTTCAGCGCCACCGCGCACTGGTTCGATTTCGGCGCGCAGGACAGCTGGACGCTGTTCCATTCCTACGCGTTTGACTTTTCGGTGTGGGAGATTTTTGGCGCGCTGCTGTACGGCGGCAAACTGGTGGTGGTGCCCCACGACGTCAGCCGTTCGCCAGAGGATTTCTACACGCTGCTGTGCGATGAAAATGTCACGGTGCTGAACCAGACACCGTCGGCGTTCAAGCCGTTGATGCAGGTTGCCTGTGAATCTGCGCGCAGCAATGCCCTGCGTTACGTGGTGTTCGGCGGCGAGGCTTTGGAAGTGCAGACTCTGCGTCCGTGGTTCGAGCGTTTTGGCGACCGCGCGCCGACGCTGATCAACATGTACGGCATCACCGAAACCACCGTGCATGTGACCTACCGGCCATTGTCGCTGGCGGATCTGCAGAGCAATCACAGCAGCCCGATTGGCGCGCCGATTGTCGACCTGTCGTGGTACTTGCTCGACAGGTCGCTCAACCTGGTGCCGCAAGGCTGCATCGGTGAGTTGTACATCGCTGGCGCCGGTCTCGCTCGTGGTTATCTGAATCAGGCTGGCATGAGCGCCACCCGCTTCGTGCCGGACCCGTTCAACCGCAAGGCCGGCCAGCGTCTGTACCGTACCGGCGACCTCGCACGCCTGCGCGGCGACGGGGTGATCGAGTACATCGGTCGTATCGACCACCAAGTGAAGATCCGTGGTTTCCGCATCGAGCTCGGCGAAATCGAAGCGCAACTGCTCAAGCATCCACAGGTGCGCGAAGCGGTGGTGCTGGCGGTGGACGGCCTCAGCGGCCAGCAACTGGCAACCTGGGTCGTGCCCGTCGAGGCAGTGAACGCGGACGAGCAGGGCGCCCTGCGCGATTCGATCAAGGCGCACCTGCGCGAAACCCTGCCGGATTACATGGTTCCGGTCAGTTGGGCGTTCCTCGACCGTCTGCCGCTGACCGCCAACGGCAAGCTCGATCGCAAACAACTGCCGCAGCCGGACGTTGCGCAAGTGCAAGAGGCTTATGCGGCGCCGTGCAGCGAACTGGAACAGCGTCTGGCGGAGATCTGGCAGGACGTGCTCAAGGTCGAGCGGGTCGGGCTTCACGATAATTTCTTCGAGCTGGGCGGCGATTCGATCATTTCGATTCAAGTGGTCAGCCGCGCGCGGCAGGCCGGCATTCGCTTTACGCCCAAGGACATTTTTCAGCATCAGACCGTGCAGCGTCTGGCCACCGTCGCGCAGCAGAGCGACGCGGTGCAGACGGAGCAGGGTGAAGTGCTGGGCGACGCGCCGCTGACGCCGATCCAGCAATATTTTTTCCACAGCGACATCCCGGCGCGGCATCACTGGAACCAGTCGATCCTGCTGGCCCCGGCGAAAACCCTGCAAGCTGCGGCGCTGCAACAGGCCCTGGCGCAGGTGCAAAAACAGCATGACGCCTTGCGTCTGCGTTATCGCCAAACCGAGCAGGGCTGGCAGCAAAGCCACGGCGCGGCGGATCAGCCACAAGACTTGTTGCGCAGCTTTACGCTGGACGACAGCGCGGCACTGCCAGCGCTGTGCCTGGACCTGCAACGCAGCCTCGACCTGCACAACGGCCCGCTGATCCGCGCGGCGCTGGTCGATATGCCGGACGCCAGTCAGCGTCTGTTGCTGGTGATTCATCACCTGGTGGTCGATGGCGTGTCGTGGCGAATCCTGCTGGAAGACCTGCAAAGCGCCTATCAGCAGATCAGCAGCGGACAGAGCGTGCATCTGCCGGCCAAGACCAGCGCGTTCAAGGACTGGGGCTTGCGCCTGCAAGAACATGCGAGCAGCGCGGCGCTGGGCAGCGAACTGAGCTACTGGCGCGAGCAGTTGCGCGATGTTCCGCTCGGTTTGCCGCTGGATAATCCGCAGGGCCAATTGAACAACCGCTTCGAACGCAGCGTCGACACGCGGCTGGACGCCGAACGTACCCGCCAATTGCTGCAACAGGCTCCGGCGGTCTACCGCACCCAGGTCAACGACCTGCTGCTGACCGCACTGGCGCGGGTGCTGTGCGAGTGGACCGCCAGCGACAGTGCGCTGGTGCAGCTCGAAGGCCATGGCCGCGAAGACCTCTTCGATGACATCGACCTGAGCCGCACCGTGGGCTGGTTCACCAGCATGTTCCCGGTGCGCCTGACACCAAACGCCAGCCTGGAAACCTCGATCAAAGGCATCAAGGAGCAACTGCGCGCGATCCCCAACAAGGGCATCGGCTTCGGCTTGCTGCGTTATCTCGGTACCGCCGAAGCACAAGCGGCACTGCATGAACTGGCGCAACCGCAGGTAACGTTCAACTACCTCGGCCAGTTCGATAACAACTTCGACGAAGACGCCTTGTGGCGGCCGGCCACCGAAGACAAGGGCGCCGGTCAGGACGCAAACGCGCCGATGGCCAATTGGCTGACCATCGATGGCCGGGTTTATCAGGGCCAGTTGAGCCTGACCTGGACCTACAGCAGCGACGTCTTCGAGGAGGCGACCATTGTCGGTTTGGCCCGCGCCTACGAAGTGGCGCTGAGCGAATTGATCGACCACTGCCTCAGTCATTCCGGGGGGCTGACTCCGTCCGACGTGCCGCTGGCCGGTTTGTCCCAGGCGCATCTGGACAGCCTGCCGATCGCCGCCCAGCGCATCGAGGACATCTATCCGCTGGCGCCGATGCAGCAGGGCATTCTGTTCCACAGCCTGTACGACGCGGATGCCAGCGCCTACGTCTATCAGATGCTGCTGGACATCGACGGCCTCGACGTCGCGCGGTTCCAGCAAGCCTGGCAACGGGTGGTCGATCGCCATGAAGTGCTGCGCGCCGGTTTCATCTGGGGCCGCGATGGCCTCGATGCGCCGTTGCAGGTGATCAACCGCCAACTGACCCTGGAAATGCCGGAAATCGATGTGCGCGATGCCGCCGATCTGCCGGCGGTGCTTGAAGCACGGGCGCAGGCCGACCGCGAACGTGGCTTCGATCTGCAGAATCCGCCGCTGTTGCGCCTGTGCCTGCTGCGCACTGCCGACGATCGCCATCGACTGATTTTCACCTGCCACCACATCCTCATGGATGGCTGGAGCAACTCGCGGATGTTCGGCGAGGTGCTGCAGGATTACGCCGGCCAGCCGGTGCCGAGCGCGCAGGGTCGCTATCGGGATTTTCTGGTGTGGCTACAGGGCCAGGACAAGGCGGCCGCGCAGGAATTCTGGCGCGGGCAACTGGCCGAACTCGACGAGCCGACCCGACTGGCCTCCGCCTGCCTCGGACGCACCGTGCCGGGGCCGGGCAAACAGATGCATCGTCTGCATTTCGATGAAGCGTTGACCCAGCGTCTGAACAGCTTCTCCCGTCAGCAACAGGTGACCCTCAACAGCCTGGTGCAGGCGGCATGGCTGCTGGTGTTGCAGCGCTATACCGGCCAGGCCACCGTTGCGTTTGGCGCCACGGTATCCGGGCGTCCGGTGGATTTGCCGGGCATCGAAGAACAGCTGGGGCTATTCATCAACACCTTGCCGGTGATCGCCAGCCCGCAGGCCACCCTCAGCGTCGGCGACTGGGTGCGCAGCGTGCAGGACAAGAACCTGCTGTTGCGCGACTACGAACAGACGCCGTTGCAGGACATTCAGCGTCTGGCGGCGTTGAGTGGCGAAGCGTTATTCGACACTTTGCTGGTGTTCGAGAACTACCCGGTGTCCGAAGCGCTGGAGGCCAATCCGGGCGGGCTGCGCTTTTCCGGTCTGGAGCATCGCGAGCAGACCAACTACGGCCTGACCCTGATCGCTGGCGCCAGCGAAGTGCTCAACCTCGATTTCAACTACCTCACCGAGCACTTTGCCGAACGCAGCGTGCTTGCTCTGGCGGAGCATTTGCGTGAAGTGCTCGAGCAATTTATCGCAGCGCCGCAGCGGGCACTTGGCGAGATCGGTCTGCTGCCGCAGGCCGAACGGCAGACGCTGGCGCAGTGGAACGACAATCACGCGGCTTATCCGGCCGAGCGGCTGATCTCGCAGAGCTTTGAAGCAAGGGTCGCAGCACATCCGCAGGCACTGGCGTTGAGTCATGCCGGCGTGGCGCTGAGCTACGGCGAACTGAACCGGCGGGCAAACCAGTTGGCCCGGCATTTGGTGACACTGGGTGTCACCGCCGAAGTACGCGTCGGCGTAGCGATGCCGCGTTCGGCGGAACTGGTGATCGCCCTGATGGCGGTGCTCAAGGCCGGTGGCACCTACGTGCCGCTGGACCCGGACTACCCGGCCGACCGCGTGGCCTACATGCTCGACGACAGCCAGGCGAAAGTCCTGCTGACCCAGCAAGCCTTGCTGGCGCAACTGCCGTCCAGCGAAGCCCACGTGGTGCTGGTCGAGGCCGGCGGTAAGGCGTTCGTCGCGCAAGCGCCGGACAACCTGCCGGCGCGCGCCGACGCGGCCAATCTGGCCTACGTGATCTATACCTCCGGTTCCACCGGCAAACCGAAAGGCGTGGCCATCGCCCATCGCAACGTAAAGGCGCTGATTCACTGGTCCGCCGAGGTCTACAGCGAGGACGATCTGCAAGGCGTACTGGCCTCGACGTCGGTGTGCTTCGACTTGTCGGTGTGGGAGATTTTCGTCACCCTGGCGCGCGGCGGGTCCATGGTCATGGCGCGCAATGCCCTGGAGCTGGCGGACTTGCCCGAGCGTGATCAGGTGCGCCTGATCAACACCGTGCCATCGGCGATTGCCGCGCTACAACGCATCGGCCAGATCCCGCCGGGCGTGCGGATCATCAATCTGGCCGGCGAGCCGCTCAAGCAGGCGCTGGTCGACATCTTGTACCGCGAGACTTCGGTTGCCCACGTTTACGATCTGTACGGGCCTTCCGAAGACACCACGTATTCGACCTGGACCCGCCGCGAACTCGGCGGCCAGGCCAATATCGGCCGGCCACTGCGCAACACCACCGCGTACCTGCTCGACGGGCAATTGCAGGCAGCTCCGCTCGGCATCGCAGCGGAGCTGTATCTGGCCGGTGAGGGCATCACCCGTGGCTATCTGTTGCGCCCGGGCCTGACCGCCGAGCGCTTCGTGCCCAACCCGTTGGCGAGCAACGGCGAGCGCATGTACCGCACCGGCGACCTGACGCGTTTCATGGACGACGGCCGTATCGAATACGTCGGCCGCATCGACCATCAGGTCAAGGTGCGCGGCTTCCGTATCGAACTGGGGGAAATCGAAGCGCGTCTGCTGGCCCAGGCCAGCGTGCGCGAAGGCGTGGTGCTGGCGGTGGACGGCGTTGGCGGCCAGCAACTGGTGGCTTATGTGGTGCCGGCGGAGGCTGATCAGAGTCTTGCGCAACTGGACGCGCTGAGCGCTGCGCTGCAAGCCGCGCTCAAGGCGCATCTGCCGGATTACATGGTGCCGGCGCAGTGGCTGTTCCTCGAACAGTTGCCGCTGACACCCAACGGCAAACTTGATCGCAAGGCCTTGCCGACGCCGGATGCCAATCAGGCGCAACGCGATTACGTCGCGCCTTCGACGCCGCTGGAGCAGCAACTGGCCGAGGTCTGGCAGGACATTCTGAAGATCGAGCGGGTCGGCGTGACCGACAACTTCTTCGCCCTCGGCGGCGATTCGATCATCTCGATTCAACTGGTCAGCCGCGCGCGGCAGCAGGGCATTTGCTTCACGCCCAAGGACCTGTTCCAGCAGCAGACGGTGCAGAAACTGGCCGCAGTGGTTTCGCATGCAGACGCGCAATCCGCCAGCGCCGCCGACTACCCGTTGGCGCAATTGGATCAGGCGCAACTCGATGCCTTGCCGGTGCCGACGGAGCTGATCGAAGACGTCTACCCGCTGTCGCCGATGCAGGAAGGCATGCTGTTCCATACGCTGTCGGATAACGGCAGCAGCCTCTACGTGCAACAGGTCAGCCTGCCGATCAAGGGCCTCGACGTGGAGCGTTTCCGCCAGGCCTGGGAATTCATCATTGTGCGGCAGGCGATCCTGCGCACCAGTTTCCATTGGCAGGATGGGCTGGCCAAGCCGTTGCAGGTAGTGCATCGCCAAGCGCCGTTGCAGATGCAGGTGCTCGATTGGCGTGGGCAGGACTGCAGCGAGGCGGCGATTGCCGAATTTGCCAGTGCCGACCGCGCGCTGGGCTTCGACTTGTCCGAGGCGCGTTTGCAGCGGGTGACCCTGCTGCAGCTGGGCGACGAGCAGTACCAGATGATCTGGACCAGCCACCACATTCTGATGGACGGCTGGAGCAGTTCGCGGTTGTTCGGCGAGGTCTTGCAGTACTACGCCACGGGCCAGGTGACTGGCGAAAACGGCCGCTATCGCGACTTCATCGCCTGGTTGCAGGCGCAGGATCAGGATGCCCAGGAGCTGTTCTGGAAAGCGCGTCTGGCGGTGGTCAACGAACCCACTGCGCTGAGTCAGGCGATGCACCCGCGCCACAGTGCCGACGTTACCGGTCACGATGCTATCTATTCGAACTGGGACAAAGCGCAAACCGCGCGCCTGCTGGAGTTCTGCCGCGATTTGCGCATCACCCCCAACACGCTGATTCAGGGCGCGTGGCTGCTGCTGTTGCAACGCTACACCGGCCAGCAGACGGTGACCTTCGGCGCCACCGTATCCGGGCGTCCGGAAAGTCTGCCGAACGTCGGCAACATGCTCGGCCTGTTCATCAACACCTTGCCGATCATTCAGACGCCGCAGGCCGATCAGCGCCTGGCCGACTGGCTGGGCGAAGTGCAGGCCTACAACCTCGACATTCGCGATTACTCCCAGGCACCGCTGGCCGATGTGCAGCGCTGGTCGAACCTCGGTGGTCAGGCGCTGTTCGACAGCATCGTGGTGTTCGAGAACTTCCCGATCGACGAGCGCTTGCAGGAAGAAACCGACACCGAGCTGACCTTCGGCAAATCCATCGGCCACGGCGTGACCAACGTGCCGATGGACCTTGCGGTGATGCTCGGCGACGAATTGTCGATCGAGTACCTGTACCTGCGCAGCCACTTCAGCGCCGAGGCGGTAGAAGGCATTCGCCTGACCCTGGAAAACACCCTCGCGGCGATGATGGCCGCGCCGTATGAGCGGCTGGGCAACTTGCAGCGTCTGTCCGCCGAACAATGGCAAGCGGCGCAGGCCTGGAGCGCCGAGCCTTCCCACCGCCACGCGCCGCAGTTGCTGCCGGAGCTGATCAGTCGTCATGCGCAACAGCAACCCCACGCGATCGCGGTGCAATGCGCCGGCGAGAGCCTGACCTACGCCGAACTGGAGCGGCAGGCCAATCGACTCGCGCAGTGCCTGATCGCCCACGGCGCCGGGCCGGAAGTGGTGATCGGCGTGGCGTTGCCGCGCTCGCTGGAAATGCTGGTGAGTTTCCTCGCCGTGCTCAAGAGCGGTGCGGCGTACGTGCCGCTGGACATCGATTACCCGCCGGAGCGTCTGGCCTACATGATCGAAGATTCGCGCATGGCCCTGCTGCTGACGCAAACCAGCCTGCGCGCGACGTTACCGGCGCCGCATGGCGTGTTGCGCCTGGAAATCGATCAGCTCGATCGCAGTCTTTACAGCGATGCCGCACCGGTCTGCGATGTTCACGAGCAGAGCCTGGCCTATCTGGTTTACACCTCCGGTTCCACCGGGCGGCCGAAAGGCGTGGCCGTCACCCAGGGACCGCTGAGCATGCACTGCCAGGCGATCGCCGAGTTGTACGAAATGGACGCGAGCAGTTGCGAGCTGCACTTCATGTCCTTCGCTTTCGACGGCGCTCACGAACGCTGGCTGAGTACGCTGTACAGCGGCGGTCGTCTGGTGATCCGCGACGGTTGTTTGTGGACGCCGGAGCAGACCTATCAGGCCCTGCATGATTACGGCGTGACCATTGCCTGCTTCCCGCCGGCCTATCTCAAACAACTGGCCGAGTACGCCGCCGCCAGCGGCATTGCACCGCCGCCGGTGCGCATCTACTGCTTCGGTGGCGACGCGGTGCCGGAGCAGACTTTCGAACAGGTGAAAGCGGCGTTGCGTCCGCAATACTTCACCAACGGCTACGGCCCGACCGAAACCGTGGTCACGCCGATGCTCTGGAAAGTCGCCATCAGCCAGCAGTGCGAAGCGGCATACGCGCCGATCGGCCGCGCGGTCGGTGCGCGTTCGCTGTACGTGCTCGACCACGATCTGAATCCGCTGCCGCCGGGTTTTGCCGGTGAGTTGTACATCGGCGGTTACGGCGTCGCTCGCGGTTACTACGGCCGCCCCGATCTGACCGGCGAGCGCTTCGTGCCCAACCCGTTTGCCCCGGGCGAACGCCTGTACCGCAGCGGCGATCTGGTGCGTCGTCGCCCGGACGGCTTGGTCGATTACGTCGGGCGCATCGACCATCAGGTCAAGGTGCGTGGCTTCCGCATCGAGCTGGGCGAAGTGGAGGCCAGCCTGCGTCAGTTGCCGGCGGTCAGCGATGCGCTGGTGATTGCCCGCGACAATGCCTCCGGCAAGCAACTGATCGGTTATGTGGTCACTGCCACGGGTGATGATATCGGCGATGAACTGAAGGCCGGGCTGCGCGCTTCGCTGCCGGAATACATGGTGCCGGCGCAGATCGTCTGCCTCAGCGCGTTCCCGGTTACGCCCAACGGCAAGCTCGATCGCAAGGCCTTGCCGGAGCCGGAGTTCAAAAGCGACGAATATGTTGCGCCGCGCACCGAGCAGGAACGCCTGCTGGCGGAAATCTGGGCGCAGGTGTTGCAGGTCGAGCAGGTCGGTATCAGCGATAACTTCTTTGAACTGGGCGGCGATTCGATCCTCAGCCTGCAAGTGATCTCGCGGGTGCGAAACCACCCGACCCTTCAGATGGAACTGAAGCTGCGCGATCTGATGCGCTATCAAACCATCGCCGGCATCGTCGAGCAGCAGGTGGCGAAGGAGGGCGCCGGGCAAGCGCTGCCGGACCTGACACAGGTTGCCGCAGAGGGCGCGTTCAATTTGCTGCCGATCCAGGAGTGGTTCTTCGCCGAAGGCATGGCCGAGGCGCATCACTACAACCAGTCGTTGCTGCTCAGCGCACGTCAGCCGCTGGATCTGGATGCACTGGAGCAGGCCCTGGGCTTGATCGAACAGCATCACGATTCGTTGCGTCTGCGGTTTTCCAACGACGGCGGGCGCTGGTTGCAGCGCTATAGCAGCAGCGCGTCCGACGAGGCTGTGCTGTGGCGCCGTGAAGCGCAAAGCAGCGAAGAGGTCGAAGCCTTGGCCAACCTCGCGCAGCGCAGCCTCAAACTCGATGACGGACCGGTCTGGCGGGTCATGCATGTGGCGTTGCCGGATGGCCAGGCGCGCTTGCTGGTGGTGATTCATCACCTGGTGGTCGACACCGTGTCGTGGCGGATTCTGCTCGACGATCTGAAAGTCGCTTATGAGGCGTGCGTGCAGGGGCTGGCGCCGCAGCTGCCGATTCGCACCAGCAGTTATCGTTCGTTTGCCGAGGCATTGCAGGCGCAGGCGCCGGTGATTGCCGAGCAGGAATTGAGCTATTGGCTGGAGCAACTGGATCAGCCCAGCGTTGATCTGCCGTGCGACAACCCGCGCGGCAAGAACCTCGTGCGGCAACAGGCGCAGGCGCGGCTCAAGCTGTCCCGCGAGCACACCGAACAACTGCTCAAACAGGCCCCGGCGGTGTACGGCACGCAGATCAACGACTTGCTGTTGTCAGCGCTCAGTCGCGCCCTGTGCCGCTGGAGCCAGCAACCGTCGGCGTTGATTCTGCTCGAAGGGCACGGGCGCGAAGACCTCTTCGAATCGATCGACCTGAGCCGCAGCCTCGGCTGGTTCACCAGCATGTTCCCGGTGCGTTTGCGCCCGGACAGCGATGACATCGGCCAGTCGATCATCGATGTGCAGGCGCAACTGGCGGGCGTACCGCAGAAGGGCATCGGCTATGGCGTGCTGCGTCATCTGGCCGGGCCGGAAATCTCGGCGCAACTGGCTGCATTGCCGCAGGCACGGGTGACGTTCAACTACCTCGGGCAGTTCGACCAGAGCTTCGATGAACAGGCGTTGCTGGTGCCGGCACTGGAAGAGACCGGCGACAACTACAGTCTCAAGGCGAATCTGGGCAACTGGCTGGAAATTGTCGGCCAGGTCTATGACGGGCAACTGGCCTTGCGCTGCATCTACAGCAGCCAGCGTTACCGCGCCGGCACCATGGATGCGCTGATGAGCGATTACCAGCGCGAGCTTGAAGCGTTGATCGAGCATTGCATGGCGCGGGTGGGTTGATCGCCCGGTCTTTTGCGCGGGCGCTGCCCAGGCGCGCCCGTCTTATTGCGGATACAAGGATTTTTATCGATGTCGTTACACCCTGATCTGGAAGCTTTCCTCGACCTCGCTCAAGACAGCCAGGACGCCGGCCTGCCGGCCATGCACCAACTGACCCCGAGCGAGGCCCGCGCCACATTCGAACAGACCACCGCGCAGTTGCGCTGGCCGGCGCCGCAAGACCTTGAAGTCAGCGAGATTGCAACACTGACCCGGGACGGCGCGGTGCTGGCCTTGCGGTTGTACCGGCCCAACGGTGTTGCTTCACCGCTGCCGGTGCTGGTGTATTTCCACGGTGGCGGGTTTGTGGTCGGCAGTCTGGATTCCCACGACGGTGTCTGCCGTGAGTTTTGCCAGCGCACGCCGTGTGCGGTGCTCTCGGTCGGTTATCGGCTGGCACCGGAGCATCGCTTTCCGACGGCGCTGGAGGATGGCGAGGACGCGTTGGCGTGGCTGGCCGAACAGGCTGTGAGCCTCGGCCTGGATTGTTCGCGGGTCGCGTTTGGCGGTGATAGCGCGGGCGCCACGCTGGCGACGGTGCTGGCGATTCAGGCGGTGCGGCAGCCGCACACGGTGGCTATCGCGCCGAAGGCGCAGTTGTTGTGTTATCCGGTGACCGATGCTTCGCGGGTGCATGATTCGCGGCTGTTGTTTGGCGAGGGGTACCTGCTCGAGAACGACACGCTGGAGTGGTTTTATCAGCACTATGCGCGAGGGCCGGAGGATTATCTGGATTGGCGCTTTTCGCCGTTGCTGGCGGAGGATTTGCGTGGGGTGGCGCCGGCCATTGTGCTGCTTGCCGGGTTTGATCCGTTGCTGGATGAGGGGCAGGCTTATGTCGACAGGCTGCGCGGCCAGGGGGTTGAGGTCGAGGTCGAGGTTTGTGCCGGGTTGACTCATGATTTGTTGCGGTTGGGGGCGGTGGTGCCTGGGGTTCTGGAGGTTTATTCGAGGGTTGGTGGGGCGCTTGCGCGGGCTCTGGTTTAGTGTGCATATCCGTTTCTGCGGGTGCTGCTGATTACGGTTCCGCCCTTACGGCGGGTCACCTTTTTCAAACGCCAAAAAGGTAACCCAAAAGGCTTGCTCCTACGTTCGGCCCTCGCAGGCTCGGGTTCCTTCGCTCCGGGACTGATCCGGGCGCAGCGGCTCCGGTTTGCTTCGCTGCACCTCCTTCCGCTGTGTCTGGCTGCGCCAGACGGTCGCTGCGCTCCCACCCCCGGATCAATCCCTCCACTCAGCCTTCCGACGTCGCCGGTGGATCAAGATCAAAAGCACTCGAGCTAACGCTCATTGTTGAGTGGTGAAAAGCGTGTGGTCTGCTTTGGATCTGTGTTGGATTCGCCCCTCACCCCAGCCCTCTCCCGAGGGAGAGGGAGCCGATTTGCGGGCTTTCCAGAATCTGCATTCGACTCGATATCGCAAGTCGGCGTATTTCGCCTGAACACCTCGGTCAGTCCCCTCTCCCTCCGGGAGAGGGCTAGGGTGAGGGGCTTTTGCTCTGGCTCTTGATCTTTTGCCCCTTCGGCAGGCTTCGTTACGGGATCGATCCGGGGGTGGGAGCGCAGCGACCGTACGACGCAGTCGTACACAGCGAGTGTAGGTGCAGCGAAGCCAACCGGAGCCGCTGCGCCCGGATCGGTCCCGTAACGAAGGTACCCCGAGCCCCAGCGAGCGGGCCGTACGCCGGGGCAAAGCCTTTTTGGTTACTTTTCGCTGGGCCGGCATTCCGGCGTTTGGAAAAAGTGACCCGCCGTAAGGGCGGAACCCTAAGTAGCCTTCACCGCAGCAACGGATATGCCCCCCAATCCCAAAAACCAAAAAGCCCCGCCAAAGCGGGGCTTCCACACAACTAAGAGCAATCAGAAATCAGCCTTCACCGACATCACAAAATTGCGCGGATCCCCGTAGAAGTTACCGAACCCCTCGGTACCAATAGTCGCGTAATAACGCTTGTCGAACAGGTTGTTGCCGTTCAACGCCACCGACCAGGTGTCATCAATCCGATAACCAATGCGACCGTTCCAGACCGCATAACCCGCGCCATCGACATTGTCGCCGCCCAGAGGCGAAACCCGGTAGGTGCCCGTCTGCGCATTGACCCCCGCACCAATCGTCACACGGTCCAGCGGCCCGCTCAGGGCGTAATCACCCCAGACGCGCAACAGGTGACGCGGCACGTAAGAGTTGTAGACCGCGCCATCCTGAGCGGCATCGGCATCTTCCAGCACCTTGGTCTGGGTGTAGGTATAACCGGCCAACAGTTGCAGGCGGTCGATCACTTCACCGCTGACTTCAGCTTCAAAGCCCTGGGCGCGGACCTTGCCCGAGTTGATCTGGCACGAACTGTCTTCGCACCGCAGGTCATCCTGGGCCGCATCTTTCTGGATGGTGCGGAACAGGTTGAACGTGGTGTTCAGACGACCGTCGTACCACTCACCCTTGATCCCCAATTCGTAGCTCTGGCCAATCAGCGGCTTGAGCGTGCTGCCGTCGATGGTTTTATACGAGCCTTGCGGGGTGAAGATGTCGGTGTAGCTGGCGTAGGCGGTCAGGTTGTCGTTGAGGTCGTAGAGCAGGCCGGCGAACGGCGTGACCTGGCCGGTTTCGGTGGACTGGGTGTTGACCTCGGTGCCTTCGCCACGGAAGTACTGCACCGAATCGGTATCGGATTTGTACCAGCTGACTCGGCTGCCGAGCACGAGCGTCATCGGGTCGGCGAGTTTCAGGCGGGCGATCGAGTAGGCGCCGTATTGCTTGATGTGCATGTCCACCGGGCCGCCACGGGAGGCGTTGGCCAGGTAGTAGCTTTCATCCGGCTGCGGGATGTTGTGGTTCGGGTTGAACACGTTCTGGCGCTGTGGCAATGCCGCCACCGCGTAGAAGTCGTCCTTGTGCGAACGGCTGGCGTTGGCGCCGACGATCAGTTCGTGCTGCTGGCCGAAGGCGTCGAATTTGCCATCGACGTAGGCATCGAACCCGTAGTCGCGCTGATCGTAATCATAGGTACTGCCGAGCATCAGCGTGTTGGTGGCGGTGGCGCCCAAGGGCACTGTGCCGCTCGGGAAGGAATATTCCATGTCCTGAGTGTTGCGCGAGTACACGCCGGCGACTTTCAGCGACCAGTCGTCGTTGAACTGGTGTTTGACGTCGGCGAAGTAGGTGGCGCGTTTGCTGCGCTGGTTGTTCCACGAGGTGTTCAGGCAGGTGGAGCGTTTCAGGTGCAGGTCGGAGCCGTCGGCGTAGCGCGGCAGGCCGCCCCAGCACGGGGTGGCGTCGACGTCTTCATAGGCCATGCCCAGACCGAGGGTGGTGTCAGGGCTGAGGTCGAAGTCCAGGGCGCCGTAGTAGATCTGGTCGCGGCGTTCAGCCACATCGTAGAAATACTTACGGGTCTGCTGGGTCACCACTGCGCGGCCACGGACAGTGCCGGCGTCGTTCAGCGGTCCGCCGGTGTCGACCTGGCCGCGGTAGTTGTCCCAGGTGCCGGCCGACAGCGACAGCTGCGTGTGCGGGGTGTCCTGGCCGCGCTTGCGCACGAAGTTGACGCCGCCGGCGGTGCCGCCCGCGCCCTTCATCATGCCCGCCGCGCCGCGGAGGATTTCCACGCGGTCGTAGATGGCCATGTCGCTGTTGAAGCTGTCCGCCTGCACGTAGCTGCTGCCGATGTCCAGCGGCACGCCGTCGTACTGGTACTGGCCGGTCATGCGGAAACCGCGCGAGTAGAAATATTTGCCGCCCATGGGCGAGTCGTAGACGGTGATGCCCGGGGTCTTCTCCATCACCTGTTCGATGGTGTTGAGGTTCTGGTCGTCGAGCATCTTGCGGGTCATCACCGTGACCGACTGCGGCGTTTCCTTCAGCGAGTGCACGCCTTTGCCGATGGTCACGCCGCCGGTGGTGTAGGAGTTGCTGCCTTCGGTGGTGGCGCCGAGGCGGTTGGCGTTGACGTTGGTCGGCGCCAGTTCCATCGCGTTGCCGCTGGTGGCCGGGCCGAGCACGGTGACGGTGTTGCCGTCACGCTGATAGCGAATGCCGGTGCCGCTGAGCATCGCCTTCAGTGACTCGTCATCCTGGTAGCGGCCGTTGAGGGCGCTGGAGCGCAGGCCTTGCAGGCTTTCCGGGCTGTAGATGATTTGCAGGCTGGTCTGCTGACCGAGGGTCTGCAGGGCCTGGGCCAGCGGCTGGGCCGGGATGTTCAGGGTCCATTCCTGGGCCTGGACATACGGCGCTGCTGCAAGGGTCAGTGCCAGACCCAGGCCGCTACCGGCCAGGCGTGTGCGGGTCGCGCCGTGCATCAGCAGGGCTCGAGTCAGAGGGCGAAGCATGAAACGGGATGCGGACATGAGGTTAAGACCTTGGCAGGTATAGTTGTTAATGGTTCTTATTCATCTCATTAAGACGAGGAAGCCGCGGCAAACCGGAAAAGTTTTTTCTCCGGCCCGGTCGCGGCTGCTTCGATCAGGCGGGTTGCAGTTCGCTTTTGACCTTGCCAGCCTCCATGCGCACCAGTTGATCGGCGACGTCGAAGTAACGGTCGTCGTGGGAAATCACGATGATGGTCTTGCCCAGACGCTTGAGGTCGGGCAGCAGCTCGGTATAGAAGATCCGCCGGAAGGTCGGGTCCTGATCCGCCGCCCATTCATCGAACACCAGCACCGGGCGCTCTTCGAGCCAGGCATTGACCAGTGCCAGGCGTTTGCGCTGGCCGGTGGACAGGTCGGTAGTGCTGAAGGCGCCGTCGCGCACGCTGACCTTGTGCGCGATCTCCAGACGTTCCAGGTAGCGGGTGGCATCCTGCGGCACTTCACGATCGCCCTGGATCAAGTCATCGAACAGGTAGTAGTCGGCGAAGATCGTCGTGAAGTTCTGCCGGTAATCATCGCGGTTGACGGCGGTGATCGGCTTGTCGTTAACGCGAATTTCGCCCTCGGTCGGCGCGTACAGGCCCAGGAGCAATTTGATCAGCGTGGTCTTGCCGCAGCCGTTCTCACCGACGATAAACACAATGTCGCCCTGTTCGATGCGCAGGTTCACCGGGCCGAGGCGGAACGGCTCGCTGCCGTCCACGGGAGGGAAGGCGTAGCGCACGTTGCGCAGTTCCAGGCTGTTGACGGCGGCCGGCTTGCCGCCCTGATCCTGCAGCAACAGGTGCGGTTCCGGTGAGGAGAACTGTTCGCTGAGTTCGGCAATGCGGCGGAAGGCAATCTGCGCGCGGCTGATGATTGGCAGGGTGCTGATCAGGTGTTCCAGCGGCCCCTTCATGTACAGCAGCACCAGAACGAAACCGCTCATCACCGCTTTGTCGGCACTCGGCCACAGCGATTGCAGGGCCAGGGCCATGCCGATGACCACGAAGAACAGCATCGAGCCAAACGACTTGGCGATGACGAAGGTGTTGATCGATCTGATCTGGGTATCGCAGATTTTCTCGGCGGTTTTCTGAATGCCGGCGACGAACATGCGCTGGCGGCGCGGGCGGTGAATGCGCAGTTCCTTGGCGCCTTCGGCAATTGCGTTGTAGTGCTTCTGCAGTTCGTCTTCGGAATCGCGCGCGGCGTAGAAACCGCGCATGCCTTTGGCCCGGGCGATGGCCTGGATGGTGGTGCCGATGGCGATGGCCACCAGCATCATCAGGAACATCGGCCACGACAGCATGGCCAGATAGCCGAGACAACCAAGGGTCACGGTCATGGAAATCGCCAGCGGCGCGAAGGCGAAGGCGAAGTCGCTGATGGTGTCGACGTCGTGGGTCAGCACCGGAATCAGGCGATGGCTGCGATAGCGTTCGATCTGGTCGATCGGCGCCGACAGGACTTTCTCCCCCAGCTCTTTGCGCAGTTTGGCGATGATGTGCTGGCCGACGTAGTTGGTGCCGATGTCCGACAGGATCGTGGTCAGCAGGGCCAGGGCACAGAGGCCGGCGAAGATCATCACCACCGTGCGGGTCAGGCCGTCATCGGAATGCAGGGCGTTGTTGATGGTCGCCAGCAGCACGGTGACGCTCAGGCCGCCGAGCATGCCGAGCACGATGGACGCCGAGACGATCAGGCGGAAGGGCTTGAGCAGGGCGAACAATTCGTTGATCGCCCCACGCGTAGGCTTGGTCATGGAGGATTCCTGCTTCGATGCGGAGGGAGTGCCGGTACTTAAGGAAAACGAATGGTCGCGGAGTTTCTTTAAACGAGCGCAGGCGTGGCTGCGCTCGTCGAGGGCGGGATCAGAGGTCGCGCACTACGCGAAAGCCCAGCCAGTCGCCCTTGCTGGTCGGCCAGCTGCTGTTGCGGTTGCCCGAGCGCGAGAAGATCGGCGCCTCGCCCCAGTCGTTGCCGCGCATGACCTGGCGTTCGCAGTTTTCCTGGGTCCATGGGCGACCGTCGGCGGGCACTCCGGAGTAGTCCGGGTGATAGCAATCGGCGGTCCATTCGTAGACGTTGCCGTGGGCGTCGAACACGCCAAACGCATTGGCCGGGAAGGTGCCGGCCGGCGAGGTGAAGTTGTAGCCGTCGGCTGCGCCGTAAGTGTTGGCGTGCCTGGAAATCTGGTAATCCTTGCCCTCATCGAACGGGAACGGGAAAGGCCCGGCGCTGCCGCCCCGGGCGGCGTATTCGCGGATCGATTCGCTTTGCAGGCGATAGGCGTGGCCGGTCTTTTTTGACAGCCAGTCGATGTAGCCCTGGGCTTCGGCGACGTTCATGCACACGGCCGGGTCGCGTGGCGTCTGTTTGAATTCCGGTTTGCCGGCGGTGCAGCGGCGGCCGGGGCGGTCATCGAAGTCGTAAGGTTTGTTGCCGGTCTCGCGGACATAGGCGTCCCATTCGCCCACCAGCACCTGCGAGCGGCTGATAGCGAATGGTTTGCTGAACGTCACCGTGTGCAGCGGGCCTTCGTCGGGTTGGCGGCCGACTTCATCGTCCGGCGTGCCCATGGTGTAGCTGCCGGTCGGCAGCACGACCATTTCCGGGCAGTCCTTGCAGTCCTTGAACACTTTACCCGCGGCGGGGCCTGTCGCCGCCTGCGCGGTGCCGGGCATCAGTGCGCCGCAGAGGGCGCTCAGCGCCAATGCGGGCAGGGCTTTGGAGAGGAGTGACGCGTGAGGCTTTTTCATGGGTCGTCTCTTTGAAAGGAAAACGGCAGTCGAGGGTCAGGCACGCAGCTTGGTGCCGAGGATGTCCATGAAGCGATCCACTTCGGCTTCGCTGTTGAGCAAGCCCGGCGCGGTGCGAATCACCGGCCCGACGTCGCGGCTGACCGCGTCGCAGATCACCCTGTTCTGCATCAGCCAGGCAGCTACTTCATCGCTGTCCTGGCCCTTGATCCGGAAGAAGGTGAAACCGGCGGAGAACT
This sequence comes from Pseudomonas sp. Irchel 3F6, assembly GCF_900187595.1. Classification (NCBI taxonomy): domain Bacteria; kingdom Pseudomonadati; phylum Pseudomonadota; class Gammaproteobacteria; order Pseudomonadales; family Pseudomonadaceae; genus Pseudomonas; species Pseudomonas sp. Irchel 3F6. The sequence continues at coordinate 67,207 of NZ_FYDP01000001.1, forward strand.
GCGGGGCGAGCGGGGTGACCAACTCGATGTTGCGGTGCTCCTGCAAGCGTTGCTTGAGGTAACTGTTGAGCTGATGAATGCGCGTCTGCACCTCGGCTTTGCCCAGCTGCAGGTGCAACTTGAAGGCTTCGTCCAGCGCCCAGCGATGCTCGAAGGCGTGGTAGCCGCCCGGGGTCATGATGGTCGAGAAAGCCGTGGCCTCGGAGAAGGTCGGCACGCTGGGGCTGACGTATTTCAGTTCTTCGGTGCGGCTGCAGACGATGCCGGTGCCGCGCGGGCCGAACATCCATTTGTGCGTGCCGGCGATGAAAAAGTCGCAGTTCATCTGCGGGAAACTCAAGTCGTCGACACCGAAACCGTGCACACCATCGACCACGTAGATCAGCCGATCCTTGTCGTCGCGCTGGCGGTTGTGCTCATCGACCAGCCGCGAAATCTCGCTGATCGGCAGCTTCACGCCGCTGCCGGAATGCACCCAGGTCATGCCCAGCACGCGGGTTTCGGGGCGGATATTGCGATTGATCGTGTCGAGCACCTGATCCAGAGAAATGCTCTGCGGGGTTTCGAACAGCTTGAGTTTGCGCACGCGCGTGCCGTCACGACGGCTGCGGAAATCGAGAATGTTGCGCGTCGAATAATGTTCGTGAACCGTGGTAAGAATTTCCTGATCCGCGCGCACCTGCACACTGCCGTAGATCATCGCCAGGCCTTCGGTGGTGCTGCCGGTCAGGGCGATTTGCGCCGGTTTGGCTTGCAGGTACTGGCCGGCCCAGTGGCGCACGTTTTCTTCACGCTTCTCGGTGACGCCCAGATCCCAATCCATCGCCAGACCCGGATTCAGATCCAGCGCCGCGCGATGGCGTTCGATCGCTTCGCGCACCGGTTTCGGATGTGAGGTGACGAGGAAATTGGCGAAGTGAATCGCCTGAGGATCCTGATCGAACATTTGACGCAACTGCGCCCATTTGTCTCGCGACGCAGTCGGCACGGCAGCGATGGCCGCCGGTGCAGTCAGACTGGCGCCCAGGGGCAGGGCGGCGGCGAGCAGGCCGGCCTGCTTCAGGAAAGTGCGACGATCGGTCATGGCCGGGCCACCTCCTGGCGCGACGCCAGCGCTGGTTTCGCGGCTTTTTGCACCTGATCCCAGACGCGCATGAAGTTGCCGCCCCAGAGCTTGGCGATATCCGCTTCGGAGTAGCCGCGCTGTAGCAGTTCGGCGGTGACGTTGCGAATCTCGCCGACGTTTTCCCAGCCCTTGATACCGCCGCCATCGTTGAAATCCGAAGCAATGCCGACGTGGTCGATACCGATCTTGCGCACCGTGTAATCGATGGCGTCGCCGAAGTCCTTGAGGGTGGCTTTCGGTTCCTCTTCGAGGATCGCGTAGAGGCCGCTGGCGTACTGGCCGAGCTTCTGTTCCGACCAGGCGGTGATGATCGGATCGCCCGGCATCAGTGCCATGGCCAGATTGGGCAGTGGCGGCAGATCGAAGCGCGCACGCAGCGCATTGAGTTTGTCCTGCGTGCCCTGGGTCAGCGGTTTCAGGTATTGCGAGAAGGCGACGACTTGCACCACGCCGCCACTGTTCTTGATCAGTTGCAGTTCTTTGTCGCTGAGGTTGCGCGGGATATCCACCGCCGCCCGTGGCGCCGAGTGCGAGGCCACCAGCGGTGTGCGGCTCAGTTCGGCGACTTGCTCGAGGGCCTTGGTCGACATCTGCGAAACGTCGATGATCACGCCCAGATCGTTCAAGCGCTGCACCGCTTGTTTACCGATGTCCGACAGGCCATCGAGGGCGTCGGGCGAATCATTGAAAAACGGTAGCGGCCGCGACGAGTCGGCCCAGCTGTTGTTGCCGATGTAACTGAAACCGAACATGCGCATGCCGCGCCCGGCCCACAGGTCGAGCTTGCTCAGATCATTGCCCAGCGGGTAGGCGTTGAGCATGCTGATGAAAATCGCAAACTTGCCTTCGCCATGCAGGCGGCGGAAATCATCCGGCGTGTAGGCGATGCCGGCCTGATTGGGAAAGTCGCGGACGATCCCGGAAATGATCTTGTAGCGCACCTCCTGCTGATTGCGCGCTTCTTCGACAAAACCCTCGGTCGGACGGTGCGGGGCATTCGGGCCGTTCCACATTTCCGGCCAGCCGAACACCGTCAGCGCGGCGCCGGACAGGCGTCCGCGATTGGCCTTGATGAGGTCGAACTGGCCCGAGCCATCCTTGTCGGCTTCGTGGTCGTGGCTGCCGAAACTCAGCGGTACGGTGATGTGGCTGTCGAACGACAGCAGGCGATCCTGCAACTCCGTCGCCTGTTTCATCACCTTCACCGGATAGCCGGGGTTGTTCCAGTAATCCCAGGCCAGAAATCCTGCGCCGGCACTGATCGCCAGGGCCAGCGGCAGGCCGATGAATAGAGCCTTTTTCCAACGCGGTTTTGTCATTGCCATCTCATTCAGGTTCGCCGTCGAGGTACAGGCGCAGGGGCCTTTGCTATCTGGGAAGAACGAGTGGCTGCACGGCTAATTTAGGTGTGCGTTACAAATGCCCGGCAGCGGCGCAGGGATGTTTTGCCGGCGGCGTAAATTTCCCCGCCGAGCAAACGTTCTAGCTTGGATAAAGCCTGCTTCATGGCTGACACAGGTAGGGCAATGACGATCTCTCGACGCTGGTTCATGGCGGGCATGGCACTCACGGGCGCCGCGCTGCCTGCCGCTTTTTATGCACATCGTGAATTGACCCGCGAGGAGTTTCCGATCACCCCGGGCGAGGCCACGGTCGATCTGGCGGACACCGCCGGGCAACAGCTGGCGGACAATTTGCGTGGGGTCTGGGACATTCGCTTTACCGGTGCGGCGGCCGGGCTTGATGGTTTGCCGGCGCAAGGCCTGGAGCTGTTTCTCGACATCGCTCATCGTGGGCGCGGCCTGCGCGGTTATCTCGACACCGGAGCGAATCTGCGTGCCGAAGGGCCTGTGCGTTATCAAGTGGTTGGCGATCTGGCACCGGGCAACGGCGCCGAGATGTATTGGCGCCTGCTGCGCACCGATGCGCCACTTGCACCGCCGGTGTATGAATTAAAAGTCAAACTGGATGAGGTCTGGGCGGCGTTCGGCAATGCCGGCAGCGCCACGTTCACCGGGCAAGTGCTGCGTCTGGACCGGCCGTTGGCGTTGCCCGAGCTGGACAACCAGTTCATCGCCATCAAACGACGTTTTCCCGAGGCCCGTGAACGCACCGGTCTGAATCCGCAACTGTTGGCCTGGCTGGTGGCGCCCGAGCATCGGTTGTTCCACCAGCTCTGGCACGCCACCCGCGACAAGTGGCACAAGCTCTCGGAGAAAAAGCGCGAAGCGCTGCGCGGCATCGGCTGGCAGCCCGGGCCGCGTGACAAGGAGCGCGACGCCCGTGGGCCAAGCAAGGATCGCAATGGCTCGGGCGTGGATTTTTTCTTTATGCATCGGCACATGCTAGGCATCGCCCGCTCGATGCAGGATTTGCCTTCCTGGCCGGCGTTTCCGCAGCCGCAGCCTGAGCTGGAGCGGGACCGACAGGGCTTCGCCCGCTATTTCGACAATCATGACGGCAATTCGCTGCCGCCGACCTGGCTGGCCGAGGGCGATGACGAGTACACCAAGTGGGTCAGCGACATCAAAGCGGCGGAGACTTTCCAGAGCAATTTCCTGGTCTGGGAATCGCAGTACCGTGACCCGCGTTATTTGTCGAAATTGACCCTTGGCCAGTTCGGTTCGGAAGTCGAACTGGGCCTGCACGACTGGCTGCACATGCGCTGGGCTTCGGTGGCGCGTGACCCATCCAACGACATTCCAGTGCCGATGGCGCGGGATCAGGCAGACTTCGCTGCGCGCTGGTATGCGCCGGAAAACGACTTTCTCGGCGACCCGTTTTCCTCCCATGTAAACCCGGTGTTCTGGCGTTTCCATGGCTGGATTGATGACCGCCTGGAAGACTGGTTCCGCGCCCATGAACGTTTTCACCCGGGCGAAGTGAGTCGTTTGGAAGTCAACGGCGTTCCGTGGTTTGCACCGGGACGCTGGGTGGAAGTCGCCGACCCCTGGCTCGGCCCCGACACCCACGGCTGCAGTACCGTGCCCGGCCTGCAAGTCGGACGCTCAGTGGAGATGGACCCGGAAACCATGAAACTGGCACTGCGCATCACCTTCGGCGATGAAGACAACATGACCGAGCTGTTCCGCAAAGTGCCACAGCGCCCTTGGTATGCGCGACACCTGAAGGTCAAGGGCCGACAGCTCTAGATTGGTTCAAACAAACACACTCTCTGAATTGGTCGCAATCCCTTGTAGGAGCGAGCTTGCTCGCGGAGGCTTTTTTTGGGGCGGTGGGGGCATTTTGAGTGAGTACATATCCATCGCTGCGGTAACGACTACCTAAGGTTTCGCCCTTACGGCGACTCACTTTTTTACAAACGCCTAAAAAAAGTAAGCAAAAAAACGCTTGCTCCTGCGTTCGGCCCTCGCAGGCTCGGGTTCCTTCGCTGCGGGATCGATCCGGGCGCAGCGTTTCCGGTTTGCTTCGCTGCACCTCCTTCCGCTGTGTCTGGCTGCGCCAGACGGTCGCTGCGCTCCCACGCCCGGATCAATCCCTCCGCGCAGCCTTCCGACGTCGCCGGTAGATCAAGATCAAAAGCACTCGAGCTAACGCTCGTTGTTGAGTGGGGCGGCTTCGCCGCGGGCAGCTGCGCTGCTTTGCTTTTCTGTGGGAGCGAGCCTGCTCGCGATAGCTATCTCAAAGATACGAATGAACAGCAGATTTACCCTGATCCCTGTGGGAGCGAGCTTGCTCGCGATGGCGTCAGTTCAGTCGACGCATCTCCGTCAGATCACTTCCCAACCACCCCCCAGCGCTTTGTACAAGGCAATGCTCGCCTGCAACCGCGACAGGCGCAGCTGGACGTTCAGGTCTTGCGCCGCATACAGCGTGCGCTGAGTTTGCAGGACGGTGAGCAGGTCTTCGGCGCCGGCCTGGTAGCGGCTCTGGGCGATGTCGAAAGCGGTCTGTGCCTGGTTCAGTTCTTCGCTTTGCCATTGCCGCTGTTCGTCGAGGCCGCGAATGCTGCTGAGGGCTTTTTCGACGTCGGCGAAGCCGTTGATGATTGCCCCGCGATAGGTCTCCAGCAGTTCATCCTGTCGGGCCTTGGCCTTGTCGCGTTCGGCGCTGAGGCGGCCGTTGTTGAAGATCGGCGCGGTCAGCCCCGAGGACAGGTTGTAGAACGTCGTGCGCAGCAGGTCGGCGGTAAGGTCGGCGCCGCTGCCGAGGCTGGCGGTCAGGGTGATTTTCGGCAGCATCGCGGCGCGGGCGACGGTGACATCAGCCTGCGCCGCCGCCAGTCTGGCCTCGGCGCTGGCAATGTCCGGGCGGCGGCTGAGCAAGTCGCTCGGCACGCCGCTGGCGATGTCCGGCCAGTGCAATTGGGCGAAGGATTGCTCGGGCAACGGCAACGCTTGCACCGGTTGGCCGAGCAGGGCGGCGAGGCTGATCAGTGCTTCGCGGGCCTGTTGTTGCACCAGCGGCAGGCGACGCTGTTGTTCCGCCACCAGGCTTTTCTGCTGGGCCAGTTCCAGCGCGGTGGCGCTGCCGGCGTCGAAACGGGTCTGCACCAGATGCAGCACATTTTGCGCATTGGCCAGATTGAGTTCGGCGATCCGCGCCTGCTCACGCAAGGCCAGGGTTTGGGTGTAACTGTTGGCGACGCCGCTGAGCAAGGTCAGCTCGACGGTGGCGCGGTCGAACTCGCTGGCCTGCACACCGAACACGGCACTGTCACGCGCGGCACGCTTGCCGCCCCAGAAATCGATCTCGTAACTGGCGCTGAGCTCGGCGTCGTAATAATCCAGCGAGCGATTCTCGGGACTGACATCCAACTGGCTGTAGCCCTTGCCGTGGATCAGTTTCTGCCGGTTGGCGTTCAGCCCGGCCTTGAGTTCGGGCAGCAGCGGGGCGCCGGCAATGGTTGCGCTGGCCTCGGCCTGTCTGACCCGTGCCACGGCGGCGGCGAGGTCGTAGCTGCCCAGCCGCGCCTGTTCCACCAGCCGCTCCAGCTCGGGGCTGCCGAATTGCGTCCACCATTGCCGATTGCTCTGCAGCGCGCCGGGGGTGTCGGCGGACTGCCACGCGCTCGGTGGCTGCACGCCGCTGTCGAGGCGCGGCGCCGGGCTGCTGCAGGCTGCCAGCAACAGGCTGGCGGCGAGGAACGTCAGTCGCACTTTCATAGGTCGATCATTCACTGGTAAGGGCCGTGACCGGGTCAAGCCGGGCAGCTTTGCGGGCCGGCATGAAGCCGAAGATGACACCGGTGACCAGCGCACAGGCAAACGCACCGATCACCGCCAGCGCTTGAAAGGCGATCGCCACGCCACTGAGCAACAACACGCCGCCGACCAGCAGCGCCAGGCCGATTCCGGCAATTCCGCCGACCACCGAGAGCATCAAGGCTTCAGTGAGAAACTGACGGAGGATGTCGCGCTGACGGGCGCCGGTGGCCATGCGAATACCGATCTCGCGGGTACGTTCGCGCACGGTCATGAGCATGATGTTCATCACGCCGATACCGCCGACCAGCAGGGAAATCGCCGCAATCGCCCCCAGCATCAGCGACAGCGTGCCTTGCGTGCGCGCTTCGGCCTGGATCATCGCGGCATTGTTGGTCAGCTCGAAATCCTTCTTGCCGTGGTGTCGACGCAACATCGCCTGTTCGATGGCCTGTTCGGCGTCCTTGACCTTGCGCGCGTCCTTGGCGGCAATCACCACGTATTGTGGATTGCGGCTGCCGAACAGGCGCGTGCTCGCCGCCGAGTAGGGAACGGCGATGCGGTTGTCGCTATCGGAGTCGCCGGAGCTGGCGCCTTTTTCCGCAAGCACGCCGAGGATCTGGAACGGCACGTTTTCGATGAGGATGTATTGACCGATGGGGTCGGCGACATCCTTGAGCAACTTGTCGCGAACCTTGGTGCCGATCACCGCGACGGCGGCGGCGCTGTCCTCGTCGGCCTGGGTGAAGTAGCTGCCCTGAATCACCGGCCAGTTGAAAATCTGCGGAAAGTTGGTGTCATTGCCGCCGACGTAACTGCTGTGGTCGGCGTTGCCAAAGCGCACCCCGGCGGTCGAGCCGTTGACCGGCATGATCCGTTCCACCTGGGGCAGGGTGGACAGTTCGGCAACGTCGTCGAGGGTGATGATGCCCTCCGGCGTACGCGGGTTCGGCGCCGAGCCGCTGAGGTAAATGATGTTCGAGCCGAACGCGCCCATTTGTGCCATGACCTGACGCTTGCTGCCCTCGCCGACGGCGAGCATGACCACCACCGAGGCCACGCCAATGACGATGCCCAGCAGGGTCAGCGCCGTGCGAAAGCGGTTGATCCACATCACCCGCCACGCCGCTTGTACAGCGTCGAGCAGTTCACCTTTCCAGGCGCCGGTCTGGTTGCTGCCGCTGCTCAGGCGCTGGCGCAGGTCGACCGCTTGCAACGCCCCGGGATTGGCCGCGGGCGGCGCGCACGCGTGCTCGGCGCTGTCGCTGATGATCAGGCCGTCGCGGATTTCGATGATGCGTTTGGCCCGTTGCGCCACTTCGCGGTCGTGGGTGATAAGGATCACCACATGGCCCTGATCGGCGAGTTCGTCGAGCAGGGTCATCACTTCAGCGCCGCTGTGGCTGTCGAGGGCGCCGGTCGGCTCGTCGGCGAGGATGATGTGGCCGCCGTTCATCAGCGCACGGGCAATCGACACCCGCTGTTGCTGGCCGCCGGAAAGTTGGTGCGGACGATTGCCGGTGCGAGTGCCGAGACCGAGACGTTCCAGCAGCGCGTGAGCTCGGGCATGGCGCTCGGCGGCCGGGGTGCCGGCATAGATCGCTGGCATCTCGACGTTTTCCTGCGCCGAGCCGGACGGGATCAGGTGATAGCCCTGAAAGACAAACCCGAACGCTTCGCGGCGCAGCCAGGCCAGTTCATCACTGTCCAGATGAGCGACGTTTTCCCCGGCGAAGCGGTATTCGCCGCTGGTCGGTCGGTCGAGGCAGCCGAGGATGTTCATCAGCGTCGATTTGCCTGAACCGGAGGCGCCGACAATCGCAACGAATTCGCCGGCGTGGATCGACAGATCGATCCCGCGCAGCACCTCCACCAGTGGGCTGTCATCACCGCCGTAGGCTTTGCGGATCTGCCGCAGGTCGATCAGGGGCGTGTGCATTCAGCCTCCATGACCAGTGGCCGGCGCGCTGAGAACATGCTCGCCCTCGGCCAGACCTTCCAGCACCTGGGTGCGCAGGCGATCGTTGATGCCGGTGCGCACTTCCCGCGTTTGAATATCACCGTTGGCAGCGACGATCTGCGCCCGCTGCCACTGCGGACGCGAGCCCGGTTGCAGGGCAGCAGTCGGCACGGTCAGGGTGTCTTGCGCCTGTTCGGCGACGAAGAACACCTGGGCGGTCATGTCGGTCATCAGGCTGTGATCGGCGTTGTCGACGTCGAGCAGCACGGTATAAAGAACCACGCGTTCGCTGCCGCTGCGACCACTGGTAGGGCTGCCGCCCTGATTCTGTTCAAGCGGACGTGGTGGCACCGGCAGGATCTGCCGCACCGTGCTGCTCCAGCGCCGAGTGCCACCGCTGAGGGTGGTGAAGTAAGCGGTCATGCCCGGTTTGACGTGGCCAATGTCGGCCTCCGAAACTTCGGCCCATACCGTCATCGGCGACAGTCGGGCGATGCGCAGGATCAGCGGGGTCTGTTGCTGCGCGTTGAGGGTCTGGCCTTCGCGCGCACCGACTGCGACCACGGTGCCGCTCATCGGCGCGTAGATGCGCGTGTAACCGAGCTCCGCTTCGTCGCTGCGCAGGCTGGCCTGGGCCTGGCGGATCTGCGCCTGGAACATGTCGATGCGCGCCTGGGTTGCGCGAACCTCGGCGCGGGCGGTCTGCACGTCTTCCTCGCGGGTGGCGCCACCGGCGGCGAGTTTCTGCTGGCGCTGGTATTTCTGCTGCGCCAGATCGTGCTGGGCGCGTTGCTCCTGCAACTGCGCCTTGAGGTTTTCGATGGAAAAGCGCCCGGCATCGAGCTTGGCTTTCTGTGTCGACGGGTCGATTTCCACCAGCAACTGGCCTTCCTTGACCGTATCGCCAGCCTCGACGTGAATCTTCTGAATCTGCCCCGAAGCCTGCGCCCCGACATCCACATAGCGGCGCGGCTGCAAGGTACCGAGCGCCGTCACGCTGTTTTCGATATCGCCCCGGCTGACCTGCACAGTGGCAACGGCGTCGCGACCGGGTGGCAAAACCTGCCAGGCAGCAACGGCGATCACGGGAATCAGACAGAGGGCGGCAAACAGCGCGCGACGGGCGGGGCGGGGACGATTCATGCAGGGTTCCGGCCAGTGGTTGCGGCCCGTCGCAAGGCACGACAGACACAGGGGCTGTCCTGTAAACGAGGCATGGGCGACGGAATTTAGCCGCAGACACATCGAGTTACCGCACGCCGGGCGACGACTATTTGTCCGGGATATGGAATCAACTCTTTAAATCTATATGAGAATTACTATAAATTACGCACCTCAAGTTGCCACTATCTTGCTACTGCGTGATCCGCAGGTCTGATCAGTGCGCTCAAGGACAGAAACGGCATCGATGCGGTCGGGAGTCATGTTGGAAAACTACTATCGTGAGCTGGTGTGTTTCCTCAACGCCAGACTGGGCAACCGTCAGGTCGCCGAGGATGTGGTGCATGACGCCTACGTACGCGTGCTGGAGCGCTCCAGCGAGGTGCCGATCGAACAACCCCGGGCCTTCCTTTATCGCACCGCGTTGAACCTGGTTATCGACGATCACCGCCGCAACGCGCTGCGCCAGGTCGAATCGCTGGACGTGCTGGATAACGAAGAGCGCTATTTCACTCCCTCGCCTCACGGCACCCTTGATCACGGACAGCGCCTGGAAATGCTCCAGCGCGCACTGGCCGAATTGCCGCCGCTGTGCCGCGACAGTTTTCTGCTGCGCAAGATCGAAGGCCTGTCCCATCCGGAAATCGCCCAGACCCTCGGCATCTCCCGGGCGCTGGTGGAAAAACACATCGTCAACGCCATGAAACATTGCCGCTTGCGCATCCAGCAATGGGATGGCCAGTGATCCGCGCCGGTTAAATTTCCTTTCATCGTCCTCGTTCCTACTCAACAGACGACCTGCTGACCTGATTCAGGCCGGTCAGGCCACCCAGGCTTTATTTCCCCGCGTTGAGGGGTTCATCCAGAGGACACTGGAAATGACACAGGCAATTGCATCGCCCATCGTTCACGACCTGATCGGCGTCGGTTTCGGCCCTTCGAACCTGGCACTGGCCATCGCCCTGCAAGAGCGCGGCCGGATCCAGGGCGAACTGGATGTGCTGTTCCTCGACAAGCAGGCCACCTACAGCTGGCACGGCAATACATTGTCGACGCAGAGCGAGTTGCAGATTTCCTTCCTCAAGGACCTGGTGACCCTGCGCAATCCGACCAGCCCGTATTCTTTCGTCAATTACCTCAAGCACCACGGGCGTCTGGTCGACTTCATCAACCTCGGCACTTTTTATCCATGCCGCATGGAGTACAACGACTACCTGCGCTGGGTGGCCGGGCAGTTCACCGAGCAGAGCCGTTATGGTGAAGAAGTGCAGTTTATCGAACCGGTGTTGCACAACCAGCAGGTTGAAGCGTTGCGGGTGATTTCCCGGGGCAGCGACGGCCAGCAATTCGTGCGCACCACGCGTTCGGTGGTGGTCAGCGCTGGCGGCACGCCGCGCATTCCAGAGGCGTTCAAGGCGTTGAAGGGCGATCATCGCGTGTTCCACCATTCGCAGTATCTGTCGCAAATGGCCAGACAGCCTTGCGTGAACAATCAACCGATGAGCATCGCCATCATCGGAGGCGGACAGAGCGCGGCGGAAGCCTTTATCGATCTGAACGATTCATTCCCGTCGGTGCAGGTCGACATGATCCTGCGCGGCTCGGCCTTGAAGCCTGCGGACGACAGCCCGTTCGTCAACGAAGTGTTCTCGCCGGAATTCACTGATCTGGTGTTCCAGCAGAACAGCGTCGAGCGCGAGCGTCTGGTCAACGAGTACCACAACACCAACTATTCGGTGGTCGACATCGACCTGATCGAACGCATCTACGGCATCTTCTACCGGCAGAAGGTTTCCGGGATTGCCCGCCATGCGTTCCGCACCCTGACCACCGTCGAGAGCGCCACTGCCACGGCAAACGGCATCGAACTGGCCGTGCGCAACAACGCCACCGGCGAAGTCACGGTGCGGATTTACGACGCCGTGGTGCTGGCCACCGGTTACGAGCGGCAGATGCACCGCAAGTTGCTCGCGCCGCTGGAGGAATATCTCGGCGAATTCGAAGTCGATCGCAACTACAAACTGATCACCGACGAGCGCTGCAAGGCCGGCATATATATGCAGGGCTTCTGCCAGGCCAGCCATGGCCTGAGCGATACGCTGCTGTCGGTGCTGCCGATTCGCGCCGATGAAATCGCTGGCTCGTTGTACGAGCATGGCAAGCAGCGCGGGCACAGTCGCTCGGTGGCGGAGCTGTTGTTGGCGACTGCCAGCTGAAGTATGCGGCGCCTGTCACACCGCTTTCGCGAGCAGGCTCGCTCCCACAATGGATCTGTGAACGCAGGCCAGAATGTGGGAGCGAGCCTGCTCGCGAAGGGGCCATGGAAAGCCCCACAGATCCTGAATCTGAACCCTTCCTGAACACCCCCCACATTCCCCGAAAACACCTCTTCCAGCCGTTTCGCTGCGGGCGTAAGCTGCGCGCGTTTTCATCAATTGCGGAGACCCACAGTGGGTACTTGTTCGAGTGACAGTTGTCGGCCGGTCTCGATCACCGGCAGATTCTCGGCAAGATAACGCGCAGCCTTTCCCTGCCGTTGTCTCGCCGTAACAGCGAGCAGCGGCATCCCGTGCACGGCCAGTTCTGGATCGTTTCTCGACGTCCTTCTCATCGACGCTGAACCAAGCGTGATGGCGACCTCAGTCGTCATCGCAGCCTATCGACACGCCTGTCATTCCCGACGGGCGCGCTACGCCTTGCCGTGCCGGTTGTCCCGGTGCCAGGGCGCGGCGGTACCTGCTCGACGGTTTCCCGGCTGACCACAGGGGACACAGCCATGAAACTCACGCTCAAGGAATTTTTCGCAGGCTTTCTGCGCAGCCGCCACATCGCCCGGCACTTCCGTCGTCTGGCGCTGCTGGATTCGATCAATGACACATTGGTCAGCCGTGAAGTGCCGCCGACGCTGGCCAACACGCTGGTCGCTGCCGCCCATGAAGACAGCGCTGCGTTGCTGTCAGCGCTGGGCACGCACGGCGAGGGGCTTACCGAAGTCGAGGCCGATGCACTGCGCGCGCAACATGGCCTCAACGAGGTCGAACACGAGCAGCCGCTGCCGTGGTGGACCCATCTGTGGCACTGCTACAAAAACCCGTTCAACCTGCTGCTGACCTTACTCGCGGTGATCTCCTGGCTGACCGAAGACCTCAAGGCGGCCGTGGTGATTTTCTCCATGGTGGTGCTGTCGACGCTGCTGCGCTTCTGGCAGGAGAGCAAATCCAATCAGGCCGCCGATGCGCTCAAAGCCATGGTCAGCAACACCGCCACGGTGCTGCGCCGCGATGGCCCACGCCGGGAGCTGCCGATCAAGCAACTGGTGCCCGGCGATCTCATCGTGCTCTCGGCCGGCGACATGATTCCCGCCGATTGCCGCGTGCTCAGCGCCAAGGATCTGTTCGTCAGCCAGGCAGCGATGACCGGTGAATCGATGCCGGTGGAGAAATTCACCCGGCACACCGATCGCGACACGCGTAACCCGCTGGAGCTGGACAATATTCTGTTCATGGGCACCAACGTTGTCTCCGGCAGCGCGATTGCACTGATTCTCACCACCGGCAACAGCACCTATTTCGGTGCGTTGGCGCAACGGGTCGGCGCGACGGACCGGGCGGTGACCTCGTTTCAGCAGGGGGTCAACAAGGTCAGTTGGCTGCTGATCCGCTTCATGTTCGTCATGGCGCCGCTGGTGCTGTTCATCAACGGTTTCACCAAGGGCGACTGGACCGAAGCGCTGCTCTTCGCGCTGTCGATTGCCGTCGGCCTGACCCCGGAAATGCTGCCGATGATAGTCACCTCGACCCTGGCCAAAGGCGCCGTGTTCCTGTCGCGCAAAAAAGTCATCGTCAAACGCCTCGACGCGATCCAGAACTTCGGCGCCATGGACGTGCTGTGCACCGACAAGACCGGCACCCTGACTCAGGACAAGATCTTTCTCGCGCGTAATGTCGACGTCTGGGGTGAGGATTCTGACGCTGTGCTGGAACTGGCCTACCTCAACAGCTACTACCAGACCGGCCTGAAAAACCTGCTGGATGTGGCGGTGCTGGAACACGTGGAAATCCATCGCGAATTGAAAGTCGGCAGTGCGTTTCGCAAGGTCGATGAAATCCCGTTTGATTTCAATCGCCGGCGCATGTCGGTGGTCGTGGAGGGCCGCGCTCAGCCCCACCAATTGATCTGCAAAGGCGCGGTGGAAGAAGTGCTGGCGGTGTGCAGCCGGGTGCGTCACGGCGAAGTTGATGAGGCATTGAGCGATGAATTGCTGGCGCGGATTCGCCAGGTCACCGGCGCTTTCAATGCCGAAGGTCTGCGCGTGGTGGCGGTCGCGGCTCGCTCAATGCCAGCAGGCCGCGAGATTTACAGCCTGGCCGATGAGCAGGAACTGACGCTGATCGGTTACGTGGCGTTCCTCGATCCGCCGAAGGAAAGCACCGCGCCAGCGCTCAAGGCCTTGGCCGAGCACGGCGTGGCGGTGAAGGTGTTGACCGGTGACAACGAGCTGGTCACAGCAAAGATCTGCCGCGAGGTCGGCCTCGCGCAACAGGGTTTGCTGCTGGGCAATGACATTGAGCGCATGGGCGATGCTGAGCTTGCGGTGGCGGTCGAGACGACCAACGTCTTCGCCAGACTCACGCCGTCGCACAAGGAGCGCATCGTCCGTGTGCTCAAGGGCAACGGCCATGTGGTCGGGTTCATGGGCGATGGCATCAACGACGCGCCGGCGCTGCGCAGCGCCGACATCGGCATTTCCGTGGACAGCGCGGTGGACATCGCCAAGGAAGCGGCGGACATCATCCTGTTGGAAAAAAGCCTGATGGTGCTGGAGGAGGGCGTGCTCGAAGGGCGGCGTACCTTCGCCAACATGCTCAAGTACATCAAGATGACTGCCAGCTCCAACTTCGGCAATGTGTTCTCGGTGCTGGTGGCCAGTGCATTCATCCCGTTCCTGCCGATGCTGCCGATGCACCTGCTGGTGCAAAACCTGCTGTACGACATTTCGCAGATTGCCATTCCGTTCGATAACGTCGACGACGAGATGCTGAAACAGCCGCAGCGCTGGCAGCCGGCTGACGTCGGGCGCTTCATGCTGTTCTTTGGCCCGATCAGCTCGATCTTCGACATCACCACCTTCGCCTTGATGTGGTACGTGTTCGACGCCAATACCCCGGATCACCAGACGCTGTTCCAGTCCGGCTGGTTCGTGGTCGGGTTGCTGACCCAGACGCTGATCGTGCACATGATCCGTACGCCGAAGATTCCGTTCCTGCAAAGCCGTGCAGCCATGCCGCTGATGGTGATGACGGCGATTATCATGGCAGTCGGCATCTTCCTGCCCATGGGCCCGCTGGCGCATTACTTCAAGTTGCAGGCATTGCCGTCGCTGTATTTCGCGTTTCTGCCAATGATTCTGCTCGCGTACATGGCTTTGACCCAAGCGGTGAAAGGCTTCTACATCCGTCGATTCGGCTGGCAATAGCAGCCATGGAATGCTCTCCCCTGTGGGAGCGAGCCTGCTCGCGAAGGCGCCGTGTCAGTCAATACGTCTCTGACTGGTATAGCCCCTTCGCGAGCAGGCTCGCTCCCACAGGGGATATTGGTGCGTCTGGGGCGCCGGATGAATGGCCTGCTTTTTAGGAAAAGTCCTACAGAGCTATCCCCGACGCTTGCGTAGTCTTGCCCTCCCCAAACCTCACCGGGAGAATGACCATGAGCAACAAAGCGTTGCGCATCCTGATCGCCGACCCGCAGCATTTTCATCGCATGAAAATCGAGCGCCTGTTCAACTCGCTCGGCTACTACCGCGTCGCCCCGGTGCAGAATCTCGGCGAACTGTTGACGCTGGTCGACTACGGCTGCGAGCCGTTCGATGTATTGGTGATCAATGCCGAGCTGGCGGCAGGCTCCCTCGATCTGTCGGGCTTTCTGCTCGATCACCCACAGGTTCGCCACGCTCTGATCTACAACGAACCGTCGGCGCCCTTGCTGGCGGTTGCGGGGTTTGCTCAGGAAAACGCGCAGATCAGCCCGACGCCATTGCCCAATTCACAGCTCATCGGGCAGGTGATGGCGAGAGTCGAAGCTTGCGACGAACGCCAGGCACCGCCCGACTCTCACGCGTCGTTGCGCCATGCCAATGCATAAAAAACCACTCTGCACAACTGTCAGACCTGACAGGTGATTCTCTTGCTCATCCATGTAACAGTGCCGGCGCGGCCACCGACTCCGGGACAGACTGTTGCGGTGTCTTCGATTTTGCAGGAGTACCAATGAAGTCAGCGCTGATCGTCGATGATCACCCAGTCGTGCGCGCGGCCATTCGAATTGTCCTGCAGGCTCAAGGCTTCACGCAGATTCATGAAGCGTCCAATGGCAATGAAGTCGTGCCGTTGATTTGCGCGCATGATCCACACCTGGTCGTGCTCGATCTCGGCTTGGGGTCCATGGACGGGCTGGAAGTGCTGACGCGAATCCAGATCAAAGCGCCGACGGCACGCTGCCGGATCCTGGTGTTCAGCATGCATGAGCCCACGCATTACCAGGAGCGCTGTTTGCGCGCGGGCGCGCGGGGTTACGTGACCAAGAGCAATCATCTGACGCTGCTGCACGATGCTATCAAGGCGCTGATGTCCGGCCACACCTATTTCTCTGCGTTGCCCAATACCAGCGGTCTGTACAACGCGGTGCAACGCACTGAACAGGAGCTGATCGCTCAGCTGTCCGATCGAGAGTTATGCATTTTCGTGAACCTGGCGTTGGGCAAACCAAACAAAGCCATCGCCCAGGAGATGCACCTGAGTCACAAGACCGTCAGCACCTACAAGACCCGCATGATGGCGAAACTTGGCCTGGGTTCGCTGGTGCTTCTGCGTGAGTTCGCCAAGCGCAATCACTTGATCTGAGTACCTCGACATGACGCAGGGACTGCGGGTTTTAGGACTGTGGCTGGGGCTTGTTGCCTCGGTCGGGGCGAATGACCAACCGCAGACACTGGAGGTGCTGGCGCGCCTCGAACCTGGGTGTATCCAGGTCCGCCTCGATGATCGGGAGCGCCAGTGGCTGCGTGAGCATCCAGTTTTGCGCATGGGCATCTCCGGCCCGGATTACCCGCCCTTCGAAATCACCCGCCAACAGCATGAGCTGGAAGGGCTGACCGCCGATTACGCCGATCTGCTGGCGCAACTGCTCGGCATCAGGATCGAAGTGCGGCGTTTCGCCGATCGGCCGGCACTGATGGCCGCACTCAAGCGCGCTGACGTTGATCTCTTGGGCACCTCGAACAGTTTCGAAGCGGCGGATCCGGCCTTTGTTCTGTCGCGGCCGTATGCTGAAGATCAGCCTATGCTGGTCACGCGTCACGACGAGAAGCTGACCGCCGACCTGACGGCCAAACGCATCGCCATGGTCGAGGATTACCTGCCACTGGCCCATGTTCAGGCGTTCTACCCCGGCGCCCACGTGCAGCTTTATGCTTCGGCCATGGATGCACTCGGCGCGGTCGCCTTCGGTGCCGACGACGTGTACCTGGGCGACTTCATCAGCGCCAATTATCTGATCAACACCAACTATCGCAACGACCTGCAATTGGCCGGGCCGTCGGGGCTTGATGCCAATCCGTTCGCCTTTGCGTTGTTGCGCAGCGATGTGGTGCTCAAACGCATCGTCGACAAGGCCTTGCTGGCCGTGCCCATGGAACGTCGGCATCTGATCGAACAGCGCTGGAGCGTTGGCCTCGCCGAGATGGCCGAACAGTCGCGGGTACAGCTCAGCGCCGCTGAACAGCAGTGGCTTGATCTGCACCCGGTGGTGCGGGTGGGCGCGGTCGAAGACTTCGCGCCGTTGGCGTTTTTCGATGCCGATGGACGCTTCAACGGCCTGGCAGCGCAGTTGTTGAGCCTCATCGCTCAGCGCAGCGGGCTGAATTTCGAGATCGTGCGTGGCACCTCGTTGAACGATCAGTTCGAGCAGCTCCAGGCGGGTGAACTTGATGTCCTGCCGGTAGTGACGCCGAGCACCGAGCGGGAAGCGCAACTGCAATTCACCCGCGCCTATCTGAACAATCCGTTCGTGCTGGTCAGTGCGGCGAACGGGCCACATCCATTGCCGCTCGACGACCTGGCGGGCAAACGCCTGGCCATCTATCGCGGCCACCCGTTGCGCGAATACCTGTTGCAACGCGTGCCCGGACTACGTCTGGTCGAAGTGAAAAGCCCCGCCGAAGGCATGGCGCTGATTGCCCGAGGACAGGTCGACGTAACGGTGAGCTCGTTGCTGGTGGCGCGTTTTCTGATTGCCCGGCAGTACCGCGATCGCCTGCGAATTACCGGCACCGTTGGCGATCAGCCGGCGCGCATCGCATTGGCCACGGCGCCGCAATCGGCATTGCTGCACTCGATCCTGAACAAGGCGTTACTGAGCATTGCGCCGCAGCAAATGGATGAACTGGTGGAGCGCTGGAGCCACGATGTAGTGGTCGAGAACAGCTACTGGCTGCGCCACCGTCAGGAGATTCTGCTGGGTTTCGCCAGCGCAGCTGCCTTGCTTCTGTTGGCACTGCTGTGGATTGGCTGGCAGCGCCGGCAGATCCACCAGCGTCAGCAATGGTTGCTGCAACTGCAACAGGCCAAGGACGCGGCGGACGAAGCCAGTCGGGCCAAGAGCACTTTTCTGGCGACCATGAGCCACGAGATCCGCACGCCGATGAACGCCCTGATCGGCATGCTCGAACTGGCCCTCAAGCGCGCAGAGGAGGGCGTGACCGATCGACTCGCAATTCAGGTGGCGTCGAATGCCGGCCAGCAATTATTGGCGTTGATTGGCGACATTCTCGATATCGCTCGTATCGAATCGGGGCATTTGTCCCTCGCGCCCGAGCGGGCCAACCTGCGGGAGACGGTGTCGTCGGTATGTCGGGTGTTCGAAGGGCTGGCGCGGCAGAAACGGCTCTTGTGGCGCATCGAACTTGATCCGCGCGCCGACGTGGATGTGCTGGTCGATCCGACGTGCTTCAAACAAGTGCTGTCCAACCTGTTGAGCAATGCGATCAAATTCACCCAGTCAGGTGACGTCAGCCTGCGACTGCAGATCGTTGCGATATCGCACGAGCAAGTGAGTGTGCAAGTGCTGATCGAAGACAGCGGCATCGGTATAAGTGCTGAAGATCAAAAGCGCCTGTTCAGCCCGTTCGTTCAAGCGAGTAATAGCCTTCAAGCGGCGCGCAGCGGTTCCGGCCTGGGGTTGGTGATCAGCCGTAATCTCTGCGAAATGATGGGCGGCACGCTGGGTCTCGATAGTGATCTCGGGCAAGGCACGCGAGTAAAAATCAATATCCAGTTGTCGCTGCTGACGTCGGTGACGACCACACTGGCAACGCCCGAGGCGGCAGCCGCGACCTGTGTATTAAGCGTGTTGGTGGTGGACGATCACCCGGTCAACCGCTTGCTGATGTGCTGGCAATTGAGCGAACTCGGGCATCGCACGGTAGATGTGGGCGATGGCGAACAGGGGCTGGACCGCTGGCGAACCCAGGCCTTCGATGTGGTGATCACCGACTGCAACATGCCGCGACGCAATGGCTATGAACTGGCACAGGCGATTCGCAACGAAGAAGCCGCCAGCGGCCGCAGGCCCTGTCTGATCCTCGGCTTTACGGCCAACGCGCAGATCGAAGAGCGCCTGCGTTGTCTGGATGCCGGCATGGACGGCTGCCTGTTCAAACCGATTCGCTTGCACGATCTGGCTGAAGCCATGAACGGCGCCCGCCGTTGCGAGCTTCACGAAGATGAACCGCCTGGCGCCGAGTCGGTCGAGATTGACCTGAGTGCCTTGCAGCAGATGGCCGGGACCGATCACTCGTTGATCGAGCGTTTGCGCAACGAAGTCGGCAACAGCCTGCGCGATGATCTCCAGGCTCTGGATCATATCCACGTCGGCGACCGCAACGGCCTGCGTGAGCTGGCCCATCGCATCAGGGGCGGCGCGCAAATGGTCGGCGCTGCGCGGGTTGTTGCGGCGTGTGCAGATCTGGACACGGCGTGCCGAGACGGTGATAACGCGTTTATCGAGCGTGCCATCGGCAAGCTGCGCGACGCCATGCACGGCCTCGCACGGTGCCTCTGAACCGATGCAGTCTGCTGTGGGAGCGAGCCTGCTCGCGAATAGCGCATCACCAAATCAATTGTTCTGCCTATGGAACACTCAAGCCGATTTCCGCCATCTAGTCGAATATTCGATATGCCTTTAGGCTTAATCCAGTGCATTTACACATTGGAGACCCCATGAAAAATATCATCGGCATTTACACCAGCCCGCGCGGCCATTGGGTCGGCGATGGTTTTCCGGTGCGCACACTTTTCTCTTACGACAACCTGGGCAAGCACATCAGCCCGTTTCTGCTGCTCGATCACGCCGGTCCCGCCGAATTCACCCCGACCACCGAACAGCGTGGCGTCGGCCAGCACCCGCACCGTGGTTTTGAAACCGTGACCATCGTTTACGACGGCGAAGTGCAACACCGCGACTCCACCGGCAGCGGCGGCACCATCGGCCCGGGCGACGTGCAGTGGATGACCGCAGCGTCCGGCATCCTCCATGAAGAGTTTCATTCGGAGAATTTCGCCAGAACCGGCGGCAAGCTGGAAATGGTCCAGCTGTGGGTCAACCTGCCGGCCAAGGACAAAATGGCCGCGCCGGGTTACCAGACCATTCTCGACCGCGACATTCCGAACATCGCGCTCAAGGACAACGCCGGCAGCCTGCGTCTGATCGCCGGTGAATTCGACGGGCACACCGGACCTTCGCGCACCTTCACGCCGATCGACGTCTGGGATCTGCGCCTCAATGCCGGCAAGCTGCTGACGCTTGATCTGCACGAAGGACGCAACACCGCACTGGTGGTGTTGAAGGGTTCGGTGCAGGTCAACGGCGCGGAATCGGTAGGGGTCGGGCAGTTGGCGCTGTTCGAACGCGACGGTGATCGACTCACTCTCCAGGCCAGCGAAGACGCGGTGGTATTGCTGCTCAGCGGCGAGCCGATCGACGAACCGATCGTCGGCCATGGCCCGTTTGTGATGAACACCGAGCAGGAAATTCATCAGGCCTTCGCCGACTTCCAGTCCGGGCGTTTTGGCCGGATGCACGCCTGACCCCGAGCTTTACTGGCAACTGAAACTCCCCTGTGGGAGCGAGCCTGCTCGCGAATGCTCTGATTCAGTCGAAGAGGTAGTGACTGACAGGACGCCTTCGCGAGCAGGCTCGCTCCCACAGGTTTTTCAGCGTCTGATCGTTCCCACGCTCTGCGTGGGAATGCAGCCGGGGACGCTCCGCGTCCCACATCTTCAAGATCGCAGCCTTCGTCAGCTCCTACAGGGTTTCGCAGTGTTTTCAAGCGGCGGTTCATCCACCGAAATCAATTGCTCCTACACTGTGCCAATCTGTGCGATCTTCTCGCGATTGGCCTTTGTCGGAGTTGTTTGATGCTGTCTCTGCTGACCGAACACCCGTTGTTTAGCGCGTTGATCCTGATCCTGCTCGATCTTGGCCTGTGGCGGCTGATCAGCTCTCGCGGCAGCGAATGGAAGCTGCTGGTGCGGGTGCTGATTTTCGCCCTGTTCAGCATGGTGCTGTTCAACGAAGGTCTCAACCCGATGGAACCGGCGCCGTGGGCCGACAACGTGCCGCTGCATCTGGCGGCAACCGGGCTGCAGATCGGCTGGTGGCTGTTTGGTGCGCGCACCCTGACGGTGCTGATCGGCGCGGTGATGATGCAGCGGGTCGGCCATACCGGCCGGCTGTTGCAGGACTTGCTCGGCGCGGTGATTTTCCTCATCGCGATCATTGCGGCGCTGGCGTACGTGCTCGATCTGCCGGTCAAAGGCGTGCTGGCGACGTCCGGCGCGTTGGCGATCATCGTCGGTCTGGCCTTGCAGAGCACGTTGAGCGACGTGTTCTCCGGCATCGTCCTCAACACCACCAAGCCCTATCAACTCGATGACTGGATCTCCATCGACGGCACCGAGGGCCGCGTCACCGACATCGACTGGCGCGCCACGCGTCTGCAAACCAGCCAGGGCAGCATGGCCGTGATACCCAACTCGCTGGCGGCGAAAGCCAAAATCATCAACTTCAGCCGACCGAGCAATATGTTCGGCGTTTCCGTCAGCGTGTCCGTCAGCCCCCATGCCCGGCCCAGCTCAGTGATCGAGGCGCTGGAGCGGGCAATGCAGGGTTGCCGGCAATTGCTCGACACGCCGGCGCCGAGCGTATCGTTGAAGAGTTCTGCCAGCGGCGGCGCGGAATACGAAATCAGTGGATTTGTCGCCTCGATGGGCGAGAAGCGCGTGGTGCGCAATCAGTTGTTCGACCTCGCTTACCGGCATTTGCAGGCCTCCGGCGTCAACCTGCTGTCGAGCAACGAGACCAGCGCCGCACCGCAGTTGTCGCGGCCAAGGGCGTTGTTGGAAAGCTCACCGATCTTCTCGACTCTGCGTGAAGAAGAGAAAGACACCTTCAGCCAGAACATGACCCTGCAAACCTTCCGCGCCGGCGAAACGATTCTGGCGGGCGGGGAGGTCAGCGATCATTTGTTCATCATTGAATCCGGCGTGGTTTCGGTGACGCTCAAGCGCCATGGTGCACCCCTGGAATCCGGGCGCATGGGGCCGGGCGAGGTGATCGGCGAGGCCGGGATTCTCTCCGACACCGCGCTGCCGGCGGATTTTTCCGCGAAGACTTTCTGCGCCCTGTATCGCATCGAGAAGTCCTACCTGAAACCGTGCCTGGACGCGCGCCATGACATCCATGATGCGATGCAGGCGTTGCTCGATTTCCGCCTGCACAAGGCGCAGTCGCTGACCGAGGAAGCGCCCGTGGTCGCGCCGAAAAGAGGCTTCCTGCAATGGCTGCGTAATCGCGTCTGAGCTGTCGCATTGTCATTCGATGCAACCTGCGCGCCGTTCTCAGGGTCACAATTTGCAATCCCACCGGGCAGGAGTTGCAGACGATGAAAAACCTGCGAATCGCCACCTTCAACGTCAACGGCATGCGCGCGCGGCTGCCGAATCTGCTGGAGTGGCTCAAGCGCGAGCAGCCGGACATCGCCTGCCTGCAAGAGCTCAAGTCAGTCGACAGCGCATTTCCCGCCGCCGAACTGGAGGCCGCCGGTTACGGCGCGATCTGGCAGGGCCAGGCGTCATGGAATGGCGTGGCGATTCTGGCGCGTGATGCGCAGCCGCTGGAGAGTCGACGCGGTTTGCCCGGCGATCCCGATGACACGCACAGCCGCTATATCGAAGCGGCGGTGCACGGTGTGCTGGTCGGTTGCCTGTATCTGCCCAACGGCAACCCGCAGCCGGGGCCGAAATTCGATTACAAACTGGCCTGGTTCGAGCGTCTGATCAATTACGCCAAAGACCTGCAAAGCAGCGATCACCCGGTGGTGCTCGCCGGTGACTTCAATGTCGTGCCCACCGACATGGACATCTACAACACGCGATCCTGGCTCAAGGATGCTTTGTTGCAACCCGAAAGCCGCGAGTGCTATCAGCGCCTGCTGGGCCAGGGCTGGACCGATTCCCTGCGCCACGTGTATCCCGAAGAACGCATCTATACCTTCTGGGATTATTTCCGTAACCATTGGCAAACCAACTCCGGCCTGCGCATCGACCACCTGCTGCTCAACCCGGCATTGAGCCCGTATCTGCACGATGCCGGCGTCGACGCCTGGGTGCGCAACGAACCGCACGCCAGCGACCATGCACCGACATGGATTCGCATCGGCTCGCGGAAAAAGCGCTGACCAGGCGATTGGCGAAATCAATTGTCGGAAGCCGTGCTTGATCCCGTATACAGGGCAACATCCACGCAGTGTTCTGCGGCCCCACGCATAAGGATCGAGCAATGAGTGCGCCACGGCTGAGCAATACCAATCTGTATCTGCAACGTTTGGGTTTCGATGCGCCGCCGCCACCGACGCTGGATACGTTGCGTCAGTTGCAACTGCGCCATACCGCCGAATTTGTTTTCGAAAATCTGGCTACGATCATGGGTGAACCGGTGTCGATCGACCTGGACTCCATCGAAAGCAAGGTGCTGCACCAAGGGCGGGGCGGCTACTGCTATGAGCTCAATCATTTGTTTTATGCGCTTTTGCTTGAACTGGGATTTGAGGCGCGCGGCATCAGCGGGCGCGTGGTGATGAATCAACCGGAAGGCAGCTGGACGGCGCGCACCCATCGTTTGAGCCTGGTCACCATCGACGGCACTCGCTATATCGCCGACGTCGGCTTTGGCGGCATGGTGCCCACCGCGCCGCTTTTGCTCGACAGCGAACATGAACAACCCACCCCACACGAACCCTATTGCATCGACAAGCAAACCGATGGCTACCTGCTGCGCGCCAAGGTCGCAGGTGAATGGCGGCCGATGTACCTGTTTGATCTGCAGCGCCAGGAAGACATCGATTACACCGTCGGCAACTGGTACGTCTCGACGCATCCCGAGTCACCTTTTGCCCAGCGCCTGATGCTGGCGCGCACCGGCGCTGGTTGGCGCAAAACCCTGAACAACGGCAGTTTTGCCATTCATCACATGGGCGCGGACAGTGAGCGGCGCGAGGTGGCGGATGTCGACGAGCTGATGAAATTGCTGCGGCGTGAGTTTGATCTTCAAGTGCCTGATTCACCGCGTGTGCGGCAAGCGCTGGCTCGGGTCATCGCGCCAGCCTCCATCTAAGGCTTTACATCAGGCTCCAATACGCGACGGATCTCCCCGATTGCCGCTGAAAGAGCGCGACTGCACCGTCGGTCGCCTTGAACACTTCAGCCTGGTGGGCACTGGCGCGGACGCAGCGGGGATGTGTTGCCGAATTTGTTGGGGCAAGAAGCGCAGACTAGAAGGTTGGATGGCTACCTAACCATTATGTGACTGACAAGTTGTATACAACTCTATGGACATTTGTCCTGAGTATTGAATACAGTGTGCGCATAACAAAAACCAGGGAACCCCCCACCATGAAAACGCCCCATGTTTCACACCAACGGCCCGAGGACGAAAACCTCGGGGTCGGCGCGAATATGGCTTACGGCCTGCAACATGTTCTGACCATGTACGGCGGTATCGTTGCGGTGCCACTGATCATTGGCCAGGCGGCCGGTCTGTCGCCGGCGGACATTGGTCTGTTGATTGCTGCTTCATTGTTTGCGGGGGGGCTGGCGACGTTGCTGCAAACCCTGGGTCTGCCGTTTTTTGGCTGTCAGCTGCCGCTGGTCCAGGGCGTATCGTTCTCTGGTGTGGCGACCATGGTCGCGATCGTCAGCAGTGGCGGGGAGGGCGGTTTCCAATCGGTGCTGGGCGCGGTGATTGGCGCCTCGTTGATCGGCTTGCTGATCACGCCAGTGTTTTCGCGCATCACCAAGTTCTTTCCGCCGTTGGTCACCGGCATTGTGATCACCACTATCGGCCTGACGCTGATGCCAGTGGCCGCACGCTGGGCAATGGGTGGCAACAGCCACGCGCCGGACTTCGGCAGCATGCAGAACATCGGTCTGGCAGCGGTGACGCTGGTGCTGGTGTTGCTGTTGAGCAAGGTTGGCAGCGCGACCATTTCTCGGCTGTCGATTCTGCTGGCCATGGTCATCGGCACGGTGCTGGCGGTGTTCCTCGGCATGGCGGATTTCTCCAGTGTCACCACCGGCCCCATGTTCGGCTTCCCGACACCGTTCCACTTCGGCATGCCGACCTTCCATTTCGCCGCGATTCTGTCGATGTGCATTGTGGTCATGGTGACGCTGGTGGAAACCTCGGCAGACATCCTTGCCGTGGGCGAAATCATTGACACCAAGGTAGATTCCAAACGCTTGGGCGACGGCCTGCGCGCCGACATGCTGTCGAGCATGTTTGCGCCGATCTTCGGTTCGTTTACGCAAAGTGCTTTCGCGCAAAACGTCGGCCTGGTGGCGGTGACCGGGATCAAGAGCCGATTCGTGGTGGCCACCGGCGGTCTGTTTCTCGTCGTCCTCGGGCTGCTGCCGTTCATGGGCCGGGTGATTGCCGCCGTGCCGACTTCTGTCCTCGGCGGCGCAGGGATCGTGCTGTTCGGCACCGTGGCGGCGAGTGGCATTCGCACGTTGTCGAAGGTGGACTACCGCAACAACGTCAACCTGATCATCGTCGCCACTTCGATCGGTTTCGGCATGATCCCGATCGCAGCGCCGAACTTCTACGATCACTTCCCGAGCTGGTTCGCGACGATTTTCCATTCGGGCATCAGTTCATCGGCAATCATGGCGATCCTGCTCAATCTGGCCTTCAACCACTTCACGACCGGCAACTCGGATCAACAGTCGGTGTTCGCCGCAGCCGAAGAGCGCACGCTGCGTTATCGCGATCTCGCCGCGCTGCGTGAAGGCGATTACTTCAGTGACGGCAAGCTGCATGATTGCGATGGCAAGGAAGTGCCGGTGATCGAGCCGGATGACCATGATCATGGCCACGGCGCGCCGAAGGTGCAGGTGAAAAGCAGCGAACATGTCTGACCGCTGCGTCTGAAACAGGAAAGGCCGATATGCCCAAACAGATCGGCCTTTTGGTATTTTTAATGCGCCTACAAATAAAGCCCCTGAACCTTGCGATTCAGGGGCTTTGCTATTTGGCTCCACAACCTGGACTCGAACCAGGGACCCAGTGATTAACAGTCACTTGCTCTACCAACTGAGCTATTGCGGAATTGGTGCGTATGTTACTGATTCAAAAAGAGAAGTCAAGCGTCGCCTGGCGATTTATGTGATTCAGCGGGACGGACGGCATTTTGTCAGCGATTGACGGTTACCAGAAAGACTTCAGAGGTCTACCATGGCAGCCCGGAAGTGGTCACACGCGCTACCGGCCATTCGCCGCAAAGGTACGCGCCATGATTCAAATCACTCGCAACACCGAGGTGCTCGCATGAGCACCGCACAGATCAGCCTGCCCAAAGGGATCGGCCCGCACGCCGAAAAACTCTTCGATGCAATCACCGGCGCCAGTACCGCCGAAGAATTGAACCGCGCCGGCGGCAAGGCCGAAGGTTTCGTCCTCGGTCTCGAAAGCAGCAAGGCCATCAAAAGCCAGGTCGCCGAATCGCTGTATGTGATTTACGACGATGCCGCCACCCAGCGCTCGGCTGAACTGGCTTAACTGCCGAAAGTAATCGTGCCGAGCATCAGCTTGGCATAGGCCGCTGTCGCCGCCAGTTGCACCAGCCACAGGGCCAGGCCACCGAGGAATACCCCGGTGGCGACTTGCAGCACCAGGCTCTTTTCACGCTTGGCCGGAGCGCGCGGGATGAAATCATCCAGGTCGTCACGGTCGGCGCGCAGGTTGTCGTTTTTCATGTGGGTTCTCTTCAAAAATCTCGGGTGTACACAAAACCGGTAGGAGCTGCGGAACGCTGCGATCTTTTGATCTTGATCTTGGAAACAAGATCAAAAGATCGCAGCCTCGTTGCACTCGTCAGCTCCTACACTTTGAATTGTGTGCAGTCTAGAGGTTGCACGGCGGTTCCAGGGACAAATAAAAACGGGAAGCCCAAAGGCTTCCCGTTTTTCATCGCGCGGCGAAATCAGATGACCTGAACGATCGCGTCCGTCACAGCCTTGATGTTGCTCTGGTTCAAGGCAGCCACGCAGATGCGGCCGGTGTCCAGGGCGTAGATGCCGAACTCGTTGCGCAGGCGATGCACTTGTTCAGTGGTCAGGCCGGAGTAGGAGAACATGCCGCGCTGACGACCGACGAAGCTGAAATCGCGGCCCGGGGCTTTTTCCGCCAGCAGGGCAACCATCTGCTCGCGCATGCCGCGAATGCGCAGGCGCATCTCGGCCAGCTCGGCTTCCCACTGTGCGCGCAGTTCCGGGCTGTTCAGCACCGCAGCAACAATGCTGGCGCCATGGGTCGGCGGGTTGGAGTAGTTGGTGCGGATCACGCGCTTGACCTGCGACAGCACGCGCGCGCTTTCTTCTTTCGATTCGCTGATGATCGACAGTGCGCCAACGCGTTCGCCGTACAGCGAGAACGATTTGGAGAACGAGCTCGAGACGAAGAAGGTCAGGCCGGATTCGGCGAACAGGCGCACAGCGGCGGCGTCTTCATCGATGCCGTCGCCGAAACCCTGGTAAGCCATGTCGAGGAACGGCACGTGACCTTTGGCCTTGACCACTTCCAGTACCTTGTTCCAGTCCGCCGGGGTCAGGTCGACGCCGGTCGGGTTGTGGCAGCAAGCATGCAGGACAACGATCGAGCCGTTCGGCAGGGCGTTGAGGTCGTCGAGCATGCCGGCACGGTTCACGTCGTGGGTGGCAGCGTCGTAGTAACGATAGTTCTGCACCGGGAAACCAGCGGTCTCGAACAGCGCGCGGTGGTTTTCCCAGCTCGGGTCGCTGATCGCCACGACGGCGTTCGGCAGCAGTTGCTTGAGGAAGTCGGCACCGATCTTCAGCGCGCCGGTCCCGCCGACGGCCTGAGTGGTGATGACGCGACCGGCGCTGATCAGCGGCGAGTCGTTGCCGAACAGCAGTTTCTGCACGGCCTGGTCGTAGGCAGCGATGCCATCGATCGGCAGGTAACCGCGCGAAGCGTGTTGCGCGACGCGAATCGTCTCGGCTTCGATCACCGCGCGCAGCAGTGGAATTCGCCCCTCTTCGTTGCAGTACACGCCTACGCCCAGGTTGACCTTGGTGGTCCGGGTATCGGCGTTGAATGCTTCGTTGAGGCCCAGGATTGGATCGCGGGGTGCCATTTCGACAGCGGAGAACAGGCTCATTATTACGGCGGCTCTGAATGGAGAGTGGAGGGACGTGTAGCGCTCCAGCCGAATGCACTAGAGCGGTGCACAAACGGGGAGCTAGTATAGAGGCCATCACCGCGCAATGGCGACAGGCGAATCGGCTTTTGGGGTAAGTTTTTCCGATTATTTCTGGACCGTTAGTCGATTGACTTTGTCAGACTCTTTACCGGATGTAGGACGTTTGCCTTGAAAGGTCAGGCAATCGCCACCACATTCAGCACAATCCAGGTTTTTTCTTGCGCGACATCGGTCGTTTGCGGTCGTCCTCGTGGTGCTCCGTCTGACGCGGAGCGCCGCGAATCCAGAGGTGTGTATGTCGGAATTCCAGCTAGTCACCCGCTTCGAGCCTGCCGGCGATCAGCCGGAAGCCATTCGCCAGTTGGTTGAGGGCATTGACGCCGGACTGGCGCACCAGACATTGCTCGGTGTGACCGGCTCGGGCAAGACCTTCAGCATCGCCAACGTCATCTCCCAGGTACAGCGTCCGACGCTGGTTCTGGCGCCGAACAAGACCCTGGCCGCGCAGTTGTACGGTGAGTTCAAGGCGTTCTTCCCGAACAACGCCGTTGAATACTTCGTTTCCTATTACGACTACTACCAGCCCGAAGCCTATGTGCCGTCGTCCGACACCTTCATCGAGAAGGACGCGTCGATCAACGACCACATCGAGCAGATGCGACTGTCCGCGACGAAAGCGTTGCTGGAGCGCAAGGACGCGATCATCGTCACCACGGTGTCGTGCATCTATGGTCTGGGCAGCCCGGAAACCTATCTGAAAATGGTC
This sequence comes from Pseudomonas sp. Irchel 3F6, assembly GCF_900187595.1. NCBI lineage: Bacteria > Pseudomonadati > Pseudomonadota > Gammaproteobacteria > Pseudomonadales > Pseudomonadaceae > Pseudomonas > Pseudomonas sp. Irchel 3F6. The sequence continues at coordinate 96,217 of NZ_FYDP01000001.1, forward strand.
TTGCACGTGGATCGCGGCGACAAGCTCGATCAGCGCGCGCTGTTGCGGCGCCTGGCTGACCTGCAATACACCCGCAACGACATGGATTTTGCCCGGGCGACGTTCCGCGTGCGCGGTGATGTGATCGATATCTTCCCGGCGGAATCCGATCTGGAAGCGATCCGCATTGAGCTTTTCGACGACGAGGTCGAGAGCATTTCCGCGTTTGATCCGCTGACCGGCGAAGTCATCCGCAAGATGCCGCGCTTCACTTTCTATCCGAAGAGCCACTACGTGACGCCTCGGGAAACCCTGCTCGACGCCATCGAAGGCATCAAGGTCGAATTGCAGGAGCGCCTCGAATACCTGCGCAGTAACAACAAACTGGTGGAGGCCCAGCGCCTGGAGCAGCGCACCCGTTTCGACCTCGAGATGATCCTCGAACTGGGTTACTGCAACGGCATCGAAAACTACTCGCGCTACCTTTCCGGGCGTCCATCCGGCGCGGCGCCACCCACGCTTTACGACTATCTGCCTGCCGACGCCTTGCTGGTGATCGACGAATCCCACGTCAGCGTGCCGCAGGTCGGCGCGATGTATAAGGGCGACCGTTCGCGCAAGGAAACCCTCGTTGAGTACGGCTTCCGCCTGCCTTCGGCGCTGGACAACCGGCCCATGCGTTTCGACGAGTGGGAAGGGGTCAGCCCGCAGACCATTTTCGTTTCGGCGACGCCTGGCAACTATGAAGCCGAGCACGCCGGGCGCGTGGTCGAACAAGTGGTGCGGCCGACCGGCCTGGTCGACCCGCAGGTTGAAGTGCGGCCGGCACTGACTCAGGTCGATGACTTGCTCTCGGAAATCACCAAGCGCGTGGCGATCGAAGAACGTGTGCTGGTCACCACGCTGACCAAGCGCATGGCCGAAGACCTGACCGATTACCTCGCCGACCACGGCGTGCGCGTGCGTTATCTGCACTCGGACATCGATACCGTCGAGCGCGTCGAGATCATCCGCGATTTGCGCCTCGGCGTGTTCGATGTGCTGGTCGGGATCAACCTGCTGCGTGAAGGCCTCGACATGCCGGAAGTGTCGCTGGTGGCGATTCTCGATGCTGACAAGGAAGGCTTCCTGCGTTCCGAGCGCTCGCTGATCCAGACCATCGGCCGCGCGGCGCGTAACCTCAATGGCCGGGCGATTCTCTACGCCGATCGCATGACCGGTTCGATGGAGCGGGCGATTGGTGAGACCGAGCGCCGTCGCGAGAAGCAGATCGCTTTCAACCTTGAGAACGGCATCACCCCGAAAGGTGTGATCAAGGACGTCGCCGACATCATGGAAGGCGCCACCGTACCGGGCTCGCGCAGCAAGAAGCGCAAAGGCATGGCCAAGGCCGCCGAAGAGAACGCCAAGTACGAAGCCGAACTGCGCTCGCCAAGCGAAATCACCAAACGCATCCGCGCGCTGGAAGAGAAGATGTACCAATTGGCGCGGGATCTGGAGTTTGAAGCGGCGGCGCAGATGCGTGACGAGATTGCCAAACTGCGCGAACGATTGCTTACGGTTTAAGGGATCGTTCCCACGCTCTGCGTGGGAATGCCGCCCGGGACGCTCTGCGTCCCATCGCTCGCGTGACGCAGAGCGTCACAGGATGCTTTCCCACGCAGAGCGTGGGAACGATCATTGTGTATCTCTGTAAGAGCGAGCCTGCTCGCGAATGGCCTTCACACCATCCGAAGGGCTTAGGGCATCTGGCTTAAATACCCTGCCCGCTGGAGCGGGGCGGGTGTCGCCTGTTACCATTCGCCGCTTGATTGTTCTGCTCTTCATTTTTTCGAGACAAGCCATGACCACCGTCCGCACTCGCATCGCGCCATCGCCTACCGGGGACCCCCACGTAGGTACCGCTTACATCGCATTGTTCAACTACTGCTTTGCCAAGCAGCATGGCGGTGAGTTCATCCTGCGCATCGAAGACACCGATCAGTTGCGTTCGACCCGCGAGTCCGAACAGCAGATCTTCGACGCCCTGCGCTGGCTCGGCATCGACTGGAGCGAAGGCCCGGATGTCGGCGGCCCGCACGGCCCGTATCGGCAGAGCGAGCGCGGCGACATCTACCAGAAGTACTGCCAGCAACTGGTCGACATGGGCCATGCGTTCCCGTGCTTCTGCACCGCTGAAGAACTCGATCAGATGCGCGCCGAGCAAATGGCTCGTGGCGAAACTCCGCGCTACGACGGCCGCGCGCTGCTGCTGTCGAAGGAAGAAGTCGCGGCGCGCCTGGCTGCTGGCGAACCGCACGTGATCCGCATGAAGGTGCCGAATGAAGGCGTCTGCGTGGTGCCGGACATGCTGCGTGGCGACGTCGAGATCCCGTGGGATCGCATGGACATGCAGGTGCTGATGAAGACCGACGGCCTGCCGACGTACTTCCTCGCCAACGTCGTCGACGATCACCTGATGGGCATCACCCACGTGCTGCGAGGCGAAGAATGGCTGCCATCGGCACCGAAACTGATTTTGCTGTACGAATACTTCGGCTGGGAACAGCCGGAACTGTGCTACATGCCGCTGCTGCGTAACCCGGACAAGAGCAAGCTGTCCAAGCGCAAGAACCCGACCTCGGTGACCTTCTACGAGCGCATGGGCTTCATGCCGGAAGCGATGCTCAACTACCTCGGCCGCATGGGCTGGTCGATGCCGGACGAGCGCGAGAAGTTCTCGCTGCAGGAAATGGTCGACAACTTCGACCTCAAGCGCGTTTCCCTCGGCGGGCCGATCTTCGATATCGAGAAGCTGTCGTGGCTCAACGGCCAGTGGCTGCGCGATCTGCCGGTGGAAGAGTTTGCCGCCCGCGTGCAGAAGTGGGCGTTCAATTCCGACTATATGATGAAAATCGCGCCGCACGTTCAGGGTCGGGTTGAAACGTTCAGCCAGGTCGCACCGCTGGCGGGGTTCTTCTTTGCCGGCGGCGTGAATCCGGATGCCAAGCTGTTTGAGTCGAAAAAGCTCTCCGGCGATCAGGTTCGCCAGTTGATGCAATTGATCCTGTGGAAACTGGAAAGCCTGCGGCAGTGGGAGAAGGACAGCATCACCGCGACGATCCAGGCGGTGGTCGAATCTCTGGAGCTGAAACTGCGCGACGCGATGCCGCTGATGTTTGCTGCGATCACTGGGCAGGCGAGTTCGGTGTCGGTGCTCGATGCGATGGAAATCCTCGGCCCGGATCTCACCCGTTTCCGCTTGCGCCAGGCGATTGACCTGCTGGGCGGCGTATCGAAGAAAGAAAACAAGGAATGGGAAAAGCTCTTGGGCGCCATCGCCTGATTGCTTTTGCTTCTTTGCAGGACTGCCGAAGGCTGTGATCTTTTGATCCTGCCTTCGGCGTTTCTCCCGAATTTACGGGGGAGGGCGGTAAGTGATTGTTATCCCGGCAAAAAATTTTGAAATTTTTCAAAAATAAGTTTGACAGGCTTTCGATACGCCCTTAAGATTCGCCCCGTCCTCAGCGATGAGGGGCTATAGCTCAGCTGGGAGAGCGCTTGCATGGCATGCAAGAGGTCGACGGTTCGATCCCGTCTAGCTCCACCAATTTACACTTCGAGGTCTGGCCACACCGGCCTTGAAGCGATCAACACTCAGCGTTGATCAGTTGTATAGAAGGGTTTGCGTCCCCTTCGTCTAGTGGCCTAGGACACCGCCCTTTCACGGCGGTAACAGGGGTTCGAGTCCCCTAGGGGACGCCAGTTTTACAGAAGTGATGTTGCAAGAGATCACTCCGCCGCGAGGCGAAAAATCCGGGGCTATAGCTCAGCTGGGAGAGCGCCTGCATGGCATGCAGGAGGTCAGCGGTTCGATCCCGCTTAGCTCCACCAATTTTACAGTTCAAGGTCTGGCCACACCGGCCTTGAATCGATCAGCTCTCAGCACTGATCAGTTGTATAGAAGGGTTTGTGTCCCCTTCGTCTAGTGGCCTAGGACACCGCCCTTTCACGGCGGTAACAGGGGTTCGAGTCCCCTAGGGGACGCCACGATTACCCGCTCTGCGGGATTTTATAAGGGTCATTCAATTATTGAATGGCCCTTTTGTTTGTCTGGCGTTTGGCCAACTCTCCTTTTTCCTTACACTGTGCTTCAGACCAGCGGTCATATTCATGACTTGCGGAATATTATTATGCGAATAATATTCTAGTCGTAATATTCGGAGGCAACGATGAACGATAAAAAAGCTCAAACCCGCGAACGCATCCTCAAGGCTGCCAGCGCCGCATTGATTCAACGCGGCCCGGCAGACCCGAGCGTGGGTGAAGTGATGGGCGCCGCCGGGCTGACTGTCGGCGGCTTCTATGCGCACTTCGAAAGCAAGGACGCGATGATGCTCGAGGCGTTCAAGCAGCTGCTGGGCCGCCGTCGCGACCTGATTGCCGACATGGACGCCGATCTGACCGGCGAAGAGCGTCGCGCTTTGGTGGCTGCGTTCTACCTGTCACGCAAACACCGGGATTCCAGCGAGGCCGCATGCCCGATCCCGGCCTCGATTGGGGAGCTGGGGCGTTTGCCGGAGTCGTTCCGCATTGCGCTGAACGAGCATTTGGAATTGATGGTCGCGCAACTGGCGGCCAGCCCTGAAGACACCGACAAGGCTTTGGCCGATGTCGCGTTGATGGTCGGTGGTCTGGCCTTGGCCAGAGCGCTGGGTCCGGGAGATTTATCCGATCGATTGCTGCGCGCTGCCAAGTCGGCGGTGCGTTGACCTGAAGGCAACAAGCCTGAGGAGAGTGCGATGAACGCGTTGAAGTGGGTTCGTGGCGTTAACGGTACCTTGGGCTGGTTTGCACCCAGACTGGTGGCAAGCAAAATGCGTCTGGCGTTCATGACGCCCCGCGCTCTACCGCTGCGCGATTGGGAGCTGCCGCTGTTGGCCAGCTCCGAACGCATCACATTGCGCTTCGGTCTGTCGGCGCTGCGTTGGGGCCAAGGTCCTGCAGTGTTGCTGATGCATGGTTGGGAAGGGCGGCCAACGCAATTCGCTTCGCTGATAAACGCTTTGGTTGATGCTGGCTATACCGTCGTCGCGCTCGATGGCCCGGCCCACGGTCGCTCCCCTGGGCGAGAAGCCAATGTAGTGCTGTTCGCCCGCGCCATGCTTGAAGCCGCTGCCGAATTGCCGCCGCTGCAAGCGGTTATCGGGCATTCCATGGGCGGCGCCAGCGCCATGCTCGCCGTGCAATTGGGGCTGCGCACCGAAACCCTGGTCAGCATCGCCGCACCGTCGCGGATTCTCGGCGTGCTGCGCGGTTTCGCGCGAATGGTCGGCATGCCGCCGCGCGCGCGTTCGGCGTTCATTCGTCAGGTCGAGCAGGACGTCGGCATGCGCGCCGCGACGCTGGACGTGGCCCACTATCAACTGGATATGCCCGGCCTGATCGTGCATGCCGAGGACGACAATTTTGTCTCGGTCAAAGAATCGCAATTGATTCACGAAGCCTGGTTCGACAGCCGCCTGCTGCGCCTGGAAAGCGGCGGCCATCAACGCGTGCTGGCCGACCCTCGAGTGATTGATGGCGTGTTATCACTGCTCGCCGGTCGCAGTCTTCAGACGCGCCAATCGGCCTGAGCTCCGTTACACTGCCTCGGTTGAATACTTTGACCGGGAGTGGGGCATGGGCTGGGATCGGGCAACGCCGTTTACCATTGATCTGCAAGTAGGCGCCGAAGACATCGACGGGCTCGGGCACGCCAATAACGCGGTGTACGTCACCTGGCTCGAGCGCTGCGCCTGGCGCCATTCGCAGCGCCTCGGCCTGGACCTGGTCGAATACCGGCGGCTGGATCGGGCGATGGCCGTTGTCCGCCATGAAATCGATTATCTGGCCGCCGCCTATGAAGGCGATGAACTGCAACTGGCGACCTGGATCGTCGATTGGGATCAGCGCCTGAAAATGACCCGGCATTTCCAGCTCAAACGCCCCAGCGACAACGCCACCCTGTTGCGCGCGCAGACCACATTTGTCTGCATCGAACTGTCGACCGGCAAGCCCAAGCGTATGCCGGCGGAATTTATCGAAGGCTATGGCCCGGCGATCCAGATTGCAGAAGCCATGTGAATCTCACCCTGTGGGAGCGAGCCTGCTCGCGAAAGCATCGCGTGAGTTACGCATGCGTCAACTGACAGACCGTCTTCGCGAGCAGGCTCGCTCCCACAGAGATATGTGTAGTTCTGCGGATTTGTGCGATATCCAGTAAACTGCCGCACGTTTTTTCTTCAAGTAGTGTTTCCCCATGCAAATTGCTCTGGCGCCCATGGAAGGGTTGGTCGACGACATCCTGCGCGACGTGTTGACCCGCGTTGGCGGCATCGATTGGTGCGTGACCGAGTTCATTCGGGTCAACGACCAGTTGCTCACGCCGGCCTATTTCCACAAGTTCGGCCCCGAGCTGCTCAACGGCGCTCGCACCGCGTCCGGCGTGCCGCTGCGCGTGCAATTGCTCGGGTCCGATCCGGTGTGCCTGGCGGAAAACGCCGCGTTGGCCTGCGAGCTTGGCTCGGAAGTGATCGACCTCAACTTCGGCTGCCCGGCCAAGACCGTCAACAAATCCCGTGGCGGCGCCGTGCTGCTCAAGGAGCCGGAGCTGCTCAACCAGATCGTCGAGCATGTCCGTCGCGCCGTCCCGGCGCACATCCCGGTCACCGCGAAAATGCGCCTGGGTTTCGACAGCCCGGACGGCTCGCTGGTCTGCGCCACGGCACTGGCCGAAGGCGGGGCAGAGCACATCGTCGTACACGCGCGGACGAAAATGGACGGCTACAAACCGCCGGCGCATTGGGAGTGGATCCCGCGTGTGCAGGATGTGGTCAAGGTCCCGGTCTTCGCCAACGGAGACATCTGGAGCGTCGAAGACTGGCGCCGTTGCCGCGAAATCAGCGGCGTCGAAGACATCATGCTCGGTCGGGGCCTGGTCTCCCGCCCGGATCTCGCTCGGCAGATCGCTGCGGCTCGCGCTGGTGAAGAGGTCGTCGAGATGACCTGGGCCGAGCTGATGCCGCTGATTCAGGACTTCTGGCTGCAGGCCAAGGCGCAGATGACCGCGCGCCAATCGCCCGGTCGCCTCAAGCAATGGCTGGCCATGTTGACGCGCAACTACCCGGAAGCCGCCGAGCTTTTCACCGTTCTGCGCCGTGAAACCGAGCCGGATCAGGTCTCGCGCTTGCTCGGATTGCCGCTCGTCGAAGCCGCATAAAAAATCTCAAAATATTCTCTTGAAATCAAAACAGCGGTCCCTATCTAAGGGTTACGCGATGCCGAATTCGGGTCGCGGAGACACAAAACCTTGCTGATTGTTTTCAGGAGATTTGAATCATGAGTACTGCATTTTCTCTCGCGCCACTGTTCCGTTCCTCGGTAGGTTTCGACCGTTTCAACGACCTGTTCGAAACCGCCCTGCGCAACGAGCCAGGCAGCAGCTACCCACCCTACAACGTCGAAAAACACGGTGATGATCAATACCGTATCGTCGTCGCGGCCGCCGGTTTCCAGGAAGAAGACCTGGACCTGCAGGTCGAGAAGGGTGTGCTGACCATCAGTGGCGGCAAGCGTGACACTGACGAAAGCGTCACGTTCTTGCATCAAGGCATCGCCCAGCGAGCCTTCAAGCTGTCGTTCCGTCTGGCCGATCACATCGAGATCAAGGACGCTGCGCTGCGCAACGGCCTGCTGAGCATCGACCTGCTCCGTGTGATCCCGGAAGAAGCGAAAGCCAAGCGCATCCCGATCAATGGAGCGCAGCAGCCGGCGTTGCAGCATTGATTCATGTGCTGACACACAATCGCCCGAATCGGCGATAAGCCGCTGAACGAAAGGCCCCGATACGTCGGGGCCTTTTTTGTGCGCGCAATCAAAGCGATGCAGGGTTTGCCGGTGTTGTCGGGGCTCTTTACAATCTGCGCAGTTTTGCCGACCCCCATTTCCCAGCGGTCGGCCTGGAGCCTTTTTTCATGGACGAGATTCAACAGCGCTGGCTGTGCGCGTTGTCCGCACCAATGGCCGCGCTCAACACCGGCGCCGGGTATGACGACCCGGCGTTCTGCAACGATCGTTACATCAACCTCAAGGAAAGTTGGGGTATCGATGATCGCCGACAGTTGTTCGACATGCTCGGATGGATGACCGACGACGGCCATGCCAAGCACCTCAGCGGGGCCTATCTGGCGTGGCAGCGATGCCTGCCGAGTGAATGGCAGTCGTTGCTCAATGATCTGAGCCCGCGCGAGCGCGTCCTGCATGAATTTGCCAGCCGTACCTTCGGCAGCTGTGGTCCCGGCGGCATTCTGTCCTGGGATTACGGCCGGATGGGCTTTCTGTTGCGCTGCGCCGTGCGTAATCAATGGATCGATCTGGCCGAGAGCAACTGGTTGCACAGTCGTCTGGCGTTGAGGGCGCAGTTTCATTACGGCAGCTGGATGGCTTATTTCAACGGCTTTCTGGTGGGACGAACTTTTTGGTGCTGCATGAGCAAAAGCGATGATGAACTGGCGGTCGAGATGAGTCGTGAGGGCACCAGCGCTTTCAACACCAGGATTGCCCGAGGCCTTGCGCAAAACATTCCACACTTTCTCGCCGATCTGCCTTGGCACATGGATATTGATCCGCCGTCTCGTCCGGCATCGCTTGGGGAGTTCGACTGGTCATGAGTTGCTGGATTCGACTGGGCATTGAACCGACTACTGACGAAACCCTGATTCGCAGCGCCTATCGCGCCCGTTTGCCGGCGCACCATCCGGAAACCGACCCGGAAGGTTTTCAGGCGCTGCGCATGGCCTACGAGAGTGCCCTGCGTCTGGCCCGTGAAGAGCAGCAGGAAGAGGCTGAAGACGAGATTGACGCTGCACAAGCCAATGTCGTTCGGGCGCCTCAAGCTTTCTTGGATTTCTGTGCGCTGCTGGATGATCCCGCGCGACGCTTCAATCACGCGGCGTGGCAGGCATTCGTCCGGACGCTGGATGACTTGTCACTGGAGGTTTTCGATGACCTCAACTGGGGCTTGTACCACCGACTGTCCGGCGCCGGTCCGTTGTCCTACCGTTGTGCGAATCTGTTGGCGCAACGCATGGCCTGGGACCAGCAACTGTTGGATTTGGCATTCGACGATGCGCAAGCGGTAGAAGGCTTTTTGCAGCGCATCAAGGCGCCCGACCCGTTCGACACGGATCTGATGAGCGCCTGGTCAGAGCCGGCACAGACCGAGTCGCTGTGGTATGCCCTTAGCCTCGATTTCATCTTTACTCAGCGTCCGCTTCACGAGTTCGCCGAGTTCGCCAGTCGGCACACGTGCTTGCCGTTGCCCAACGATGCCGCGTACCTCAAGCGGTTGCTGGTGCAGTTCACCCAAGCGGGGATGGGCGCGCCGACGTTCCTGCAGTGCTGTGCCGAACAGCACGATGCCGCGCCGGATAACGTCGACTGGCTGTACCTGCTGGCGTGTCAGTACAGTCTGTTGGGGCACGACGATCAAGCGTTTCCATGCTGGATTCGGCTCTGGAGCGAACATCGCCATCCCGCGGCAGAGAGTCGCTTGCTGGAGCTGTGTGCCAAGCGTCAGCCGACCTTTCTGCCGTTGCTGATTCAGGCGTTCGATCGTCTGGAGGACTGCGCCGTTTGGCCGGACGAGCTGGGTGCTGAGTGCCAGGTGTATGGCAGTCCGTCACAGCGGCCCGAGACCTTGACGCGTTGGTTGGGTGTCGGACGGCTCAAGCTTGATGCACTGGCGCAAAGCTTTGTTGATTGGCGCATGGCGGGCGACGAGCTGCCATTGCTCGCGCAGTTGATCGGCGAAAACCACGACAGCCGTTTGCTGCGTCTGTACCGGCACGCCTGGGCGCTGCATCGTGGTGATTCGGCCTTGTTGCAGCAGATTGTCGACGAACCGCTGCCGGTGGATGCGCTGGAATGCCTGGTTTTGAGCGGCCTGAAGTATCAGGCCAGGCAACATCTGCATTGGCTGGCCAAGGCGCCTGTTGCGCAGGCCATGAGCGCTTTCACTGACTCGCAAACACTTTCACCGCAATTGCCGCTCGCGTTGTCCGAAGGTACGCTGCACAAGGTTTGTCGTCTGTGGTTGCAGCGCTTGCGGCCCTATAGCGACACGGCGCTTGCACGCATTGCCGACGCGTTCGAGCTGAGTGCGGTCAAAGACGGCAATGACCTCTCGGAGCTTGATCTCATGCTCCAGTTGAATCGGCGCGCGACAGGTTTGCCGCCGATCGGGTTGGGAACGGCGATCTGGGATTGGCACGCTCAAACCGTGTTTTTGCTGGCATTGCTGGAACAACCCGAGCGCTGGTTGCAATTGATTGATGCGCAGTGTCTGGAGCGTTTGCCGTTCAATCCTGCGCATCCTTTGAGTCGCCTGCAGCCACTGTTGCGGCGCTTGCTGCGTGAGCAGGGCGATGGCGCCGGTTTGCTCGGCTGGCTGCAGGGTGACGATCCCGTACACGGTTTGCTGGTGCAACAGTTGTTCAGTGTCGAGCAGGCCCTCGACAGCGCCAGGCTGCCCGCCAATGCCCTGCTTTACACCTGCGTCGAAAGTGACCGTGCGGCGTGCGGTGATGACCTGCTGGGCTTGTTGATGTTCTGGGGCGTGCTCTACCACGATCCAAGCCTGAGCGCCGAGCAGCACCGGGCGTTGTTGCAGTCGATTGAAGCGGTCAGTTGCGAGGATGACTGGTTCGAAGGCTTTCGCGACGGTCTGATCAAGGGCGAACCGGTGTGGCCACCGCGCAAGGTGTTGACGGATTTCGGTGTCGACAAACTATTGGCCTATGAGGCGCTGGATGCGCTCAAAAGCTTGATTCGCTACGGCGCTGCCGGTGTGCCGAAAACGCGAGTATTGCGGCAACTGCAGCAGGGTAAGGATGACGTGCAGAACAGCGTCGGTTTGCGCTTGGCACTTTGCGCGTTGCTGTCGTGGTCGGAGCGGTTGCTGTTAGCCAACAGTGATGTCCAGCCAGTACCAGCGAAAGCTTTTTGGCGCCTCGGATCACGGCTGGGGCGCAAGGCTTTTATCGCTCAGGTCCTGGGATGCGTAGTGGTCACACCGATAGCCGGGCTGATAACGGGCACGACGATTGGCGGGATGGTCATCTTTTTGCTTGGCGTACTGCTGTTGTTCGCGGCAGTGCTACGGCGGTTGCACGATATGGGCCGGGGCATACCGACACTGCTGATATTTCTTGGATTGTCGCCGTTTCTGCCATTCCTGCCGCTGGTGCTCTTCGGTTTTCCAGGAGACAAACTGCCCAATCGCTACGGCGTGCCGCCGGACGGTGGGGCAGATATGTTGTCCGGCGGATTGCAGGCCGCTCTGCGGCGACTGAACGGCTAAAGACGCATCTGATCCAGCGCATCATTCAGCGCTGAGCGGTGGCTGGCGATTGCGCTGGGTTGCTGGCCGGCAAGCACGGTGTTGAAGGTATCCATCCACTCGGCAATGCGCGCACGCTCGTCGCCCAGACTTTGCATCCATGCTCGCTCCAGACGTGCGAGCAGGGTGCGGTTGGGCAGGGCGTCGCGAGGGTGGACTTTGAGCGTCGCGAGCCGGGCATGGCTGTCTCTGCGCGCCTGTTCATCCAGTCCGGTCGGGCTGCGGTCGATGCTGTGGCCGTAACGTTCGCCGGTTTCCAGAAGCGTGACGTCTACTTCCAGCAGGCCGTTGATGTCATAACTGAAACGCACATCGAGGCTCTGCAGCTGCTCACTAGGGGTGAACTGGATGTCGAAAGAATCGATGAAAATATTGTCGCGTACCCACGGGCGTTCCCCTTGGTAAACGGCGATACGGATTTCAGTCTGTTGCGCAAACGTCGTCGAGTAACGCTGCACCCGTGACGTTGGAATCACCGTGTTGCGCTCGATGATCGGCGAGAACGCGCCACTGACGCCTTCGCCACGATTAGTCGAAATCCCCAGCGTATACGGACAGACATCCGTCAGAATCAATTCCTCGACCGCACCGTCCCGCGCCTTGCATGCCGCCTGCGTCGCCGCCCCCAGCGCCACGATAGTGTCTGGATCAAGATGCCGATAAGGCAGGCGTCCAAACAACGTGGCGACCATTTGCTGTACCGCCGGCATGCGCGTGGCGCCACCGACCAGCACCAGGCTGTCGAGGTCGCGCGGTTTCAGTCGGGCATCGCGCAGAGCCTGTTCGATTGGCGCGCGCAAGCGGGCCAGCAACGGCTCCCATATTTTCACTGCAGCGGCTTCATCCAGTTCCCATTCGAATGTCTGCTCGGCATGCCGCCAGCTCAACTGCTGTGCGCCTTCGCCGAGTTTGCATTTCAGCTGTTCCAAGGCATCACCGAGGCTGGCCATGGCTTGTGCATCGATCGTTGAGGGTGTGAGCTGCCAGTCTTGCAGACAGGCCTGCAACAGGGCGGCGGTGAAGTCTTCGCCGCCGAGAAAGTTGTCGCCAGTGGAGGCATGCACTTCAATCAGCGGCAATGCGTATTCGAGCACGGTGACGTCGAATGTGCCGCCGCCGAGATCGAAAATCAGCGTGCGTTCGAACTTCTGTTCGTGCAGGCCGTACGCCATGGCGGCAGCGGTCGGTTCATTGATCAGGCGCGTCACGGACAGCCCGGCCAGTTCGGCGGCGAACAAGGTGCGCTTGCGCTGCTCGTCACTGAAATATGCCGGTATGGAAATGACCGCTTCTGTGACCGCTTGGCCGAGAAAGGCCTCCGCGTCCTGCTTGAGGGAGCCAAGTACCAGCGCCGACAACTCTTCCGGGCTGAACTGGCGAGAGCCGAGCTGGATTTGCCTGTCGCTGCCCATGAAGCGCTTGAACGCGGCGGCAGTGCGTTCCGGGTGCGTGGTCAGGCGGGCGCGGGCGGCTTTGCCGACCAGAATCGTGTCGTCTTCATCAAGGCTGACCACCGACGGTGTCAGCACATCGCCGAGGGCGTTAGGGATCAGTTCGGCGCGGCCTTCACGCCAGACGGCGATCAGGCTGTTGGTGGTGCCAAGGTCGATGCCCAGCAGGGCCGGGCGAGGAAGGGATGCATCCTGCATGGTTGATCTCGAAGCGGCGCAAAAAACGCGACCCTACAGGCTGAGGCAAAGCGTGGCAATTGTTGCTCTGTTGCCAGTCTGTGCGGCGGCCGGTTCAGGGCAGCAGTTTTTTCAGATCCTCCAACCCCACCGGCCGGCTGTGCAGATAGCCCTGATACAAATGGCACTCCAGCCCCTGCAAAAACGCCAGTTGCGCGGGCGTCTCCACGCCCTCGGCAATCACTTCCAATTCCAAGCTGCGGGCCATCGCGACAATTGCGCGAATGATCTCTGCAACATTGGAGTCAGTGGTTGCATCGCGGATGAACGACTGGTCGATCTTCAGGGTGTCTACCGGTAGCCGCTTCAAATACGTCAGCGATGAATAACCGGTGCCGAAATCGTCCATGGCGAAGCTCACGCCGAGCTTTTTCAGGCGGCGCATTTTGCTGATGGTGTCTTCCAGATTCTGAATGACAATGCCTTCGGTGATTTCCAGTTTCAGTAGCGAGCAGGGCAGGCCGTGGCTGGTCATGCTGTGTTCGATGCGTTCGACGAAATCGTTCTGGCGGAACTGCCGAGGGCTGATGTTCACGCACAGGCTGAAATTCAGCGGGTCGACGAGTTTCAGTGCGATCAATTGTTTGAACGCGTTGCAGGCTTCATCGAGGATCCAGGTGCCGACTTCGAGAATCAGGCCGCTATCTTCCAGCACCTTGATGAACTCGGTAGGCGATTGCGCGCCAAGTTCAGGATGGTTCCAGCGCACCAGGGCTTCGGCGCCGATGATGCGGTTGTCGCGGGCATCGACCTGTGGCTGAAAATGCACGTTGAACTCGCCGCGCGACAGCGCAAGACGCAGGTCGGTCTCCATGCGCAGGCGTTCGCTGGCCGCTTTCTGCATGGTGTTGTGATACATCTGCGTGGTGTTGCGCCCGGAATCCTTGGCCCGGTACAGGGCGATGTCGGCGCGTTTGAGCAGGTCGGTCGGGGTCGAGCCGTGATCGGGAATCAGCGCCACGCCAATGCTCGGCGTCACTTGCAGGCGCTGGCCATCGAGGAACATCGGCTCCGAAAGTAATTCGCGAATGGTGTCGGCCAGCGCGCGCACTTGTTCGCTGACTTCACTGCGCGAACCTTCGAGACCGCTGAGCAACACCACAAACTCATCGCCACCGAGGCGCGCCACCGTGTCTTCCATGCGCACGCTGGCTTCGAGCCGCGCGGTGATGATTTTCAGCACGGTGTCGCCGACCGGGTGACCGAGGGAATCGTTGATGTGCTTGAAGTGGTCGAGGTCGAGAAACAGCAAGGCGCCGCGCAGATTGTGGCGCTTGAGCAGGGCGATCTGCTGACTCAGGCGATCCATCAGCAGGGCGCGGTTGGGCAGGTTGGTCAGCGGGTCGTGATAGGCCAGGTGACGAATCTGCGCTTCGGCGTTCTTCAACAGGCTGACGTCACGCGCGGTCAGCAGCAGGCACGCGGTTTCATTGAGGGTGATCGGCTCGACCGAGACCTCAACGGTGAGCAACTCGCCGCGCTTGTTGCGCCCGAGCATTTCCTGATGATGCACGCGGCCCTTGATCTGCAACTCGGCGAGTAGGGTCGAGCGCTGTTTCTCTTCGGCCCAGATCCCCACCTGATAAACGGTTTTGCCCACTACTTCGTCGGCGCGGTAACCGGTGAGGCGACAGAAACCGTCGTTGACCTCCAGATAACGCCCGGTGTCGCGCTCGGTGATGGTGATGGCGTCGGGGCTGGAGTGAAACGCCTTGGCGAATTTTTCTTCGCTGGCCTTCAGCGCTGCTTCCGAGCGTTGTTGCTGGGTGATGTCGCGCAGGGTGGTGACGATGCACGGCTGGTCGCCGACGCTGATCTGCCGGCTGGAAATCACGCAGGTCAGCGACTGGCCGTCCTTGTGCTGGACGAGAATGGCCACGTTGCTCAGGCCTTGTTCGCGAATCACCCGTTCGATGCGTTGCAGGCTCTTTGCCGAGGCGTCCCACAGGCCGATTTCTTCGGCGGTGTGGCCAATCACATCGGCGGCGCTCCAGCCAAAGGTCTGGCTGAAGCTCGAATTGATTTCGATGAATTCCCCGGTTTCCTGGCGCGTGACGCAGATCGGATCGGGGCTGACCTGAAACAGCGTGGCGAATTTCTCTTCCGAGGCGACCAGCCGCTGCTCGCGCTCGACCTGATCGGTGATGTCCAGCAACGTGCCGGCCATGCGCAGCGGCGCGCCGTTGTCGTCGCGATAGAGACGCGCGCGGCTTTCCAGATAGCGCGAGCTGCCGTCGGGCAATTGCACGCGATAGGTCAGTTGATAATTGCCGGCGGGGCCTTCGCGCAGGCTGCGGTAGGCGTCGCGCATGCTGTCGCGCTCCTCGCCCGGGACGCCTTCGAAAAACTCCTCGAATGATTCATGGAATGGAATCGGCTCCAGCCCGTGCAATTGCGCAGCGCGCGCCGATCCGTAAAGCATGCCGCTGGGGATGTGCCAGTCCCAGGTGCCGAGTTGCGCCGAGTCCAGCGCCAGGTCGAGGCGCTCCTGGCTGTCCTTCAAGGCCAGTTCGGCGGCTTTGCGTTCGGTGGTGTCGAGGAACGTGCTGAGCAGATAGGGCTGGCCTTCGAGCTCGACCTTCTGCGCGCTGAGGATGCCGTCGTGCACTTGGCCGTTGCTGGCGCGAAACTGCACTTCCATGCTGATCAGCTCGCCCTTGGCTTTGGTTTTTTTCACCAGTTCGGCGCGTTGCTCGGGATGCACCCACAGGCCCAGTTCCAGGGTGGTGCGGCCGATTGCGCTTTGCACCGGCCAGCCGAACAGGCTTTGGAAATACTGGTTGGCCTCGCTGATCAGACCGTCATCCTGACGGGTCAGCAGAACCATGTTCGGGCACAGGTGGAAAAGTGTCGCGAAACGTTTCTCCGAGCTGCTCAGGGCCTGCTCGCGCTGGCGTTGGTGGGTGATTTCGCGAATCACCCCGATCATTCGGGGCCGGCCGTTCTTGTCTGGCAGCAGGCTGCCGCTGATCTCCAGCCAGTGCAGGCTGCCGTCGGGCCAGCGAATACGGTGATGCATCGCCTGCTCCAACGGGGCACCGGCGATCACCGCATGGAAAGCACGCACGGTTTTCGCACGGTCTTCCGGCGGCAACAGGTCGAGGTATTCCAAATCGGCGGGTAATGGCTGCCGTGGATCGAAACCGAATAACGCCTGAGTGCCCCGTGACCAGCTGATCTGCCCACGTTCGATGTCCCAATACCAGGCACCGAGCCGCGCGCCGTTGAGCGCGGCGAGCAATTGCGGCGCGCTTTCCCAGCTCTGCTCGGAGTGTCGCGGATCAACAGCCTGGATTCGCGGCATCGGCGGAATTCGGTCAACAGATTTCGGCATTGTCAGCGGGCCTTGAGCTGAGTGGCGTGAGGCACAGGAGCGGCTCTATAGGAGTAGCACAAGTCAGGCCGGGATCCCTGGCCGATCGATTTGTGCATCCAGCAGGGCCATGAAGGCGCGTGCTGCATTCGATAGCGTCCGTTCGGTGTGCAAGATATAGCCTAGCTGGCGAGTGAGCTGTATGCCCGGCAATGCGATGCTTGCCACTTGTTCGTCGAGCATGGTGCGCGGCAGCACGCTCCAGGCCAGGCCAATGGAGACCATCATCTTGATGGTTTCCAGATAGTTGGTGCTCATGGCGATGTTCGGCGTCAGGCCCTGAGCTTCGAACAAACGCTGGACGATGTGGTGGGTAAACGTGTTGCCGCCGGGGAAAACCGCCGGATGACCGGCGATGTCCGCCAGACTGACGGCGCCGTTGTTGATCAGCGAATGCTCCGGGGCGACGACGAAATCCAGCGGGTCGTCCCACACCGGCGTGGCTTTGACCAGGGTGTGCGGCTCTGGCGCGAGGGTGATGACCGCCAGTTCTGCGCGGCCGTGGAGAATTTCCTCGTAGGCCACTTCCGAATCAAGGAACTGAATATCCAGCGCAACCTGTGGGTAGCGGCGGGTGAACTCCCTTAATAGAGGCGGCAAGCGGTGCAGGCCGATGTGGTGACTGGTGGCCAGGGTCAGGCGGCCGCTGACCTCGCCGGTCAGGTTGGTCAGGGCGCGGCGGGTGTCGTCGAGCACATTGAGAATCTGATAGGCCCTTGGCAGCAGGGCGCGACCCGCCTCGGTCAGACCGACTTCGCGACCCAGTCGATCAAACAGGCGCACTTTCAATTGCTGCTCAAGCCCGGCGATGCGCTTGCTGATCGCCGGTTGTGTCAGATGAAGGCGTTCGCCGGCGCCGGAGAAGCTGCCGGTCTCGGCGATGGCAATAAAAGCATTCAGGTTAGCCAGATCCATGTCGCATTCCAGTTGGTTATCCAAAGCATAAAAAATATGAATTTGAGTTATTTAATCTAACCCCATAGGATCGGCCTCACAAGCCAAAGGGTTATTGATGAGCCCAGGGCATAGAAACAAGCTGATGAGGAACCGTCTGATGGCCGGCAAAACGCTCTACGACAAGCTCTGGGATTCGCATTTGGTCAAGCAGCGCGACGATGGCTCGGCGCTGATCTACATCGATCGTCACATCATCCACGAAGTGACTTCGCCGCAAGCTTTCGAAGGCTTGCGTCTGGCCGGGCGCAAGCCTTGGCGCATCGATGCCAACATTGCGACCCCGGACCACAACGTACCGACCACTCCGGAGCGCAAGGGCGGCATCGAAGCCATTGCCGACCAGGTTTCGCGTTTGCAGGTGCAGACCCTCGACGACAACTGCGATGAATACGGCATCGTCGAATTCAAGATGAACGACGTCCGTCAGGGCATCGTTCACGTGATCAGCCCGGAGCAGGGCGCGACCTTGCCGGGCATGACCGTGGTCTGCGGTGACTCGCACACTTCGACCCACGGCGCATTCGGGGCATTGGCCCACGGTATCGGTACATCTGAGGTCGAGCACGTGCTCGCCACCCAGTGCCTGGTCGCAAAAAAAATGAAAAACATGCTGGTGCGCGTCGAAGGCCAATTGCCGTTCGGCGTGACCGCCAAGGACATTGTCCTTGCGGTGATCGGCAAGATCGGCACCGCCGGCGGTAACGGCCATGCCATCGAGTTTGCCGGCAGCGCGATCCGCGATCTGTCCGTCGAAGGCCGCATGACCATCTGCAACATGTCCATCGAAGCCGGCGCCCGCGTGGGCCTGGTGGCGGCAGATCAGAAGACCATCGACTACGTCAAAGGTCGTCCATTCGCGCCGAAGGGCGAGCAGTGGGACATGGCCGTCGAAGCCTGGAAAGATCTGGTCTCCGACGCCGATGCCAAATTCGACACCGTGGTCGAGCTCGACGCCGCGCAAATCAAGCCGCAAGTCAGCTGGGGCACTTCGCCTGAAATGGTCTTGGCCGTGGATCAGAATGTGCCGGACCCGGCCAAGGAAATGGATCTGGTCAAGCGTGACTCGATCGTTCGCGCCTTGAAATACATGGGTCTGACCGCCAATCAGGCGATCACCGACATTCAGCTTGATCGCGTATTCATCGGTTCCTGCACCAACTCGCGCATCGAAGACTTGCGCGCCGCTGCGGTCATCGCCAAGGGCCGCAAGGTCGCCTCGACCATCAAGCAGGCAATCGTCGTGCCGGGCTCGGGTCTGGTCAAAGCGCAGGCTGAAGCCGAAGGGCTGGACAAGATTTTCCTCGAGGCCGGTTTCGAATGGCGCGAGCCGGGTTGCTCGATGTGCCTGGCGATGAACCCGGACCGTTTGGAGTCCGGCGAGCATTGCGCCTCGACTTCCAACCGTAATTTCGAAGGCCGTCAGGGCGCCGGTGGCCGTACCCACTTGGTCAGCCCGGCCATGGCGGCGGCAGCAGCGGTGAACGGCCGTTTCATCGATGTTCGTGAATTGATCCAAGGAGCACAGTAAAGATGAAGGCATTTACTCAGCACACTGGTCTTGTCGCGCCTCTGGATCGTGCCAACGTCGACACCGATCAGATCATTCCCAAGCAGTTCTTGAAGTCGATCAAGCGCACCGGTTTCGGTCCGAACCTGTTCGACGAGTGGCGTTATCTGGATGTCGGCCAGCCGTACCAGGACAACTCCAAGCGCCCGTTGAACAAGGATTTCGTCCTCAACGCCGAGCGTTATCAGGGTGCCAGCGTATTGCTCGCCCGCGAGAACTTCGGCTGCGGCTCGAGCCGTGAACACGCGCCGTGGGCGCTGGAAGAGTACGGTTTCCGCAGCATCATCGCGCCGAGTTACGCCGACATCTTCTTCAACAACAGTTTCAAGAACGGCCTGCTGCCGATCATTCTCAGCGATGCAGAAGTTGATGAACTGTTTAAGCAGGTTGAAGCCGAGCCGGGTTATCAATTGCAGATCGACTTGCAAGCGCAGACCGTGACCCGCCCGGATGGCAAGGTGTACAGCTTCGAGATCGATGCGTTCCGCAAGCACTGCCTGCTCAACGGTCTGGACGATATCGGCCTGACCTTGCAGGACGGCGATGCGATCGCGACGTTCGAGGCCAAGCATCGAGTTAGCCAGCCGTGGTTGTTTCGCGACGCGTGATTCGAGATTGATGTAGTCAGGGCTGGCCCCTTCGCGAGCAGGCTCGCTCCCACCTTGGAATGCATTCCCCTGTGGGAGCGAGCCTGCTCGCGAAGACGGCAGCGCAAACAACATAGATACCAGGATGTGCCCATGACCAGCACCGCCCAACACACTCAGGTCGTACAAAAGCAATTCGGTGAACAGGCCGCCGCTTACCTGAGCAGCGCGGTTCACGCTCAAGGCACCGAATTCGCATTGCTACAGGCTGAGCTGGCCGGGCAGGGCGAGGCTCGTTTGCTGGACTTGGGTTGCGGCGCAGGCCATGTCAGTTTCCATGTCGCTCCATTGGTCAAGGAGGTGGTGGCTTACGACTTGTCGCAGCAAATGCTTGATGTGGTTGCCGGCGCTGCCGTCGATCGCGGCTTGAGCAATATCATTACCGTCAACGGTGCTGCCGAGCGCTTGCCGTTCGCCGATGGCGAGTTCGATTTTGTGTTCAGCCGCTATTCGGCGCATCACTGGAGCGACCTCGGTCTGGCCTTGCGCGAGGTGCGCCGGGTGCTGAAGCCGGGCGGGGTGGCAGCGTTTGTTGATGTGTTGTCACCGGGCAGTGCGTTGTTCGACACTTACCTGCAAAGCGTTGAAGTGCTGCGCGACACCAGCCATGTCCGCGACTACTCCGCCGCCGAGTGGCTGCGCCAGGTCAGCGAGGCCGGTCTGCATGTGCGCAGTACTACCCGCCAGCGCCTGCGTCTGGAGTACAGCAGTTGGGTCGAGCGCATGCGCACACCTGACGTGATGCGCGCGGCGATCCGCCAGTTGCAGCAGTCGATGGGCAACGAAGTGCGTGAGTATTTTGAGATAGATGCCGACGGCTCGTTCAGTACCGATGTGATCGTGCTGATGGCCGAGCGATAGGAATTTTTCCCGGCGCGCCGTTCACTGGCGCACCGCTTGAAGACACGAGGAAAGCATGAGCAAGCAAATTCTGATTCTCCCGGGTGACGGTATTGGTCCGGAAATCATGGCCGAAGCGGTCAAGGTGCTGGAATTGGCCAATGACAAGTACAGCCTGGGCTTCGAGCTGAGCCACGACGTGATTGGCGGCGCGGCCATCGACAAGCATGGCGTGCCGCTGGCCGACGAAACCCTCGATCGCGCCCGCGCCGCCGACGCCGTGCTGCTGGGCGCGGTCGGTGGCCCGAAATGGGACACCATCGAGCGTGACATTCGCCCTGAGCGCGGTCTGCTGAAAATCCGCGCGCAACTGGGCCTGTTCGGCAACCTGCGCCCGGCGATCCTCTATCCGCAACTGGCCGACGCGTCGAGCCTGAAACCGGAAATCGTTGCCGGCCTGGACATCCTCATTGTCCGTGAGCTGACCGGCGGCATTTACTTCGGCGCGCCGCGTGGCACCCGTACGCTGGACAACGGCGAGCGTCAGTCCTACGACACGCTGCCGTACAGCGAAAGCGAAATCCGCCGCATCGCCCGTGTCGGTTTCGACATGGCCATGGTTCGTGGCAAGAAGCTCTGCTCGGTGGACAAGGCCAACGTCCTGGCATCCAGCCAGTTGTGGCGCGAAGTGGTCGAGCAAGTGGCCAAGGATTACCCGGAAGTCGAACTGAGCCACATGTACGTCGATAACGCCGCCATGCAGTTGGTGCGCGCACCCAAGCAGTTCGACGTGATCGTCACCGACAACATGTTCGGCGACATCCTCTCCGACGAAGCGTCGATGCTCACCGGCTCGATCGGCATGCTCCCTTCGGCCTCCCTGGACTCCAATAACAAGGGCATGTACGAGCCGTGCCATGGTTCGGCGCCGGACATTGCTGGCAAAGGCATTGCCAACCCGCTGGCGACGATCCTGTCGGTATCGATGATGCTGCGTTACAGCTTCAATCTGCACGACGCTGCCGATGCCATCGAAAAAGCCGTCAGTGTCGTGCTCGATCAGGGCTTGCGCACTGGCGACATCCACTCGGCCGGTTGTACCAAAGTCGGTACGCAGGAAATGGGCGACGCAGTAGTCGCCGCGCTGCGGAATCTGTAATCTCTCGGGCCCGCTGCGAAATTCAATACAAAGCAGCGGCCCACTTTTCAAGAAGGTGTAGTTGCGATGAAACGTGTAGGTCTGATCGGTTGGCGCGGGATGGTCGGTTCCGTGCTCATGCAGCGGATGCTGGAAGAGCAGGATTTCGATCTTATCGAGCCGGTGTTTTTCACCACGTCCAATGTCGGTGGCCAAGGCCCGTCCGTGGGCAAGGACATTGCTCCGCTCAAGGACGCTTACAGCATTGACGAGCTGAAGACCCTCGACGTGATCCTGACCTGCCAGGGCGGCGACTACACCAGCGAAGTATTTCCCAAGCTGCGCGAAGCCGGCTGGCAGGGTTACTGGATCGACGCGGCGTCGAGCCTGCGCATGAACGATGACGCGGTGATCATTCTCGATCCGGTCAACCGCAAGGTCATCGACCAGCAACTGGACGCGGGCACCAAGAACTACATTGGCGGCAACTGCACCGTCAGCCTGATGCTGATGGGTCTGGGCGGTCTGTTCGAGGCCGGTCTGGTCGAGTGGATGAGCGCCATGACCTATCAGGCGGCCTCCGGTGCCGGCGCGCAGAACATGCGTGAACTGATCAAGCAGATGGGCGCGACCCACGCCGCTGTCGCCGATCAACTGGCCGATCCGGCCAGCGCGATCCTCGACATCGACCGTCGCGTGGCCGAAGCCATGCGCAGCGACGCGTACCCGACCGAAAACTTCGGCGTACCGCTGGCCGGCAGCCTGATCCCGTGGATCGACAAGGAACTGCCGAACGGCCAGAGCCGCGAAGAGTGGAAGGCCCAGGCCGAGACCAACAAGATCCTCGGTCGCTTCAAGAGCCCGATCCCGGTCGACGGCATCTGCGTGCGCATCGGCGCCATGCGCTGCCACAGCCAGGCGCTGACCATCAAGCTGAACAAAGACGTACCGATCGCCGATATCGAAGGGCTGATCAGCCAGCACAACCCTTGGGTCAAGCTGGTACCGAACAACCGCGAGATCAGCATGCAGGAGCTGAGCCCGACCAAGGTCACCGGCACCCTGAATGTACCGGTCGGTCGTCTGCGCAAGCTGAACATGGGTTCGCAATTCGTCGGCGCCTTCACCGTCGGCGACCAACTGCTGTGGGGCGCGGCCGAACCGCTGCGCCGCATGCTGCGGATCCTGCTGGAGCGTTGATCGCTTGAAGCATTTAAGAAGCCCGTGCCTTGTGAGAGGTGCGGGTTTTTTTATGCCAAGGATTTCTCCGGTGTCTGTACTGCCTTTTTCGCGAGCAGGCTCGCTCCCACATTGAAATGCGGTCCCTGTGGGAGCGAGCCTGCTCGCGAAAGGGCCGGTCCAGCCGCCGCAAATCCTGCAGAAATTGCCTGCGCGCCACCCACCCGGTAAAGTGCCGCTCCCCCCGTTTTGCCAGAGGTAGCTCCATGACCCAGACTTTCGATATCGCCGTTATCGGCGCCACCGGTACTGTCGGCGAAACCCTCGTACAGATTCTCGAAGAACGCGACTTCCCGGTCGGCAACCTGCACCTGCTGGCCAGCAGTGAATCGGCCGGCAGCTCGGTGCTTTTCCGCAACAAAAACGTACGCGTGCGCGAGGTCGACGAGTTCGATTTCAGCAAGGTCAGACTGGTGTTCTTCGCCGCCGGCGCTGCGGTGTCGCTGAGCTACGCCGCTCGCGCCCATGCTGCCGGTTGCTCGTTGATCGACTTGTCCGGCGCCTTGCCCGCCGATCAGGCGCCACAAGTGGTGCCCGAGGCCAATGCCGATATTCTCGCCAGTCTGAAAAGCCCGTTCCAGGTCAGCAGCCCAAGCCCGTCTGCTACGACGCTTGCGGTGGTGCTGGCGCCGCTGCTCGATCTGCTCGATCTGCAATACGTCAACGTCACCGCCAATCTGGCCGTTTCGGCGCAAGGCCGCGAGGCGGTCACCGAGCTCGCGCGGCAGACCGCCGAGCTGCTCAACATGCGTCCGCTGGAACCGACGTTCTTCGACCGGCAGATGGCCTTCAACCTGCTGGCACAAGTCGGTACGCCTGATGCGCAGGGCCACACGCTGCTGGAAAAACGATTGGTTCGAGAGCTGCGCCAGGTCCTGGCGAAACCTTTATTGAAGATTTCTGCCACTTGCGTTCAAGCCCCGGTGTTTTTTGGCGATAGCTTTAGCGTGACCTTGCAGTCAGGCAGCGCTGTTGACCTGGAAAAGGTCAACGCCGCGCTCGAGGCTGCACCGGGCATCGAGCTGGTCGAGGCCGGTGATTATCCGACCGCGGTCGGCGATGCGGTGGGGCAGGACGTGGTCTACGTAGGCCGCGTGCGGACGGGCGTCGACGACCCGGCGGAACTAAATCTTTGGCTGACGTCAGATAACGTACGCAAAGGCGCGGCGCTCAACGCCGTGCAACTGGCTGAGTTGTTGATAAAAGACCTGCTGTAAAAGATACTTGGCAACAATTTGTCGACTGATTCTAGGTGAGCGCTATGCTTGCCCGAAGCGCGTCGATGACGAGTCACCCTCCGGGACTTTCCGGGGCAGCACAGAAATGATCGCGCGCGGCGACCCCCGTCGTCGCGCGCAATGCCTTACGGCAGCGGTATTCAAAAGCTTCTCGCTGGCCGAGGAACGTTCAAACAAAGGATGAGGCTATGGTTCAAGTTCGCAAACTGGTGTTAGCAATAGCGGCCGCCTCGGCGCTGTCCTCCGGTATGGCGCATGCCCTCGGGCTCGGGGAGCTGACCCTGAAGTCGACCCTGAACCAGCCGTTGGTGGCTGAAATCGAGCTGCTCGACGTCAAGGATCTCACCGCCGCCGAGGTGGTGCCGAGCCTGGCTTCCCCTGAAGATTTCGCCAAGGCTGGCGTTGATCGTCAGGCTTTTCTCAATGACCTGACGTTCACCCCGGTACTCAACGCCAGCGGCAAAAGCGTGTTGCGCGTGACCTCGAGCCAACCGCTGTCGGAACCGATGGTGAAGTTCCTCGTGCAGGTGATGTGGCCCAATGGCCGCCTGCTGCGTGATTACAGCGTGCTGCTCGATCCGTCGAAGTTCTCGCCGCAGACCGCAGACGCCGCCGCGCAACCGGCGCCGTCGCAGACCATCACTGCGCCCACCACTGGCGCCACCCATCGCAATCAATACACCACCACGCCGCGCGATACCCTGTGGGAAATCGCCGCGAAGGCGCGCAACGGCGGCTCGGTGCAGCAGACCATGCTGGCGATTCAGGCGCTCAATCCGAATGCCTTTATCGACGGCAACATCAACCGTCTGAAAACCGGCCAGGTGCTGCGTCTGCCGGACCCGGTACAAAGCACAGCGCTGCCGCAGTCGGCTGCCATTGCTGAAGTGGCGGCGCAGAACGAAGCCTGGCGCCAGGGCCGTCGTTACGTAGGCAAGCCTGGCACCGGTCAGCAGCAGCTGGATGCGACCAATCGTGGCCGTGGCAATACCGGTGCAGCGGCCAACACCCAGGACAATCTGAGCCTGGTCTCGGCGGAAAGCGCCAAGCCCGGTGCGAAAGGCCCGGCCGGCGACGCCAAGGCGCTGAGCAACAAACTGGCAATCACTCAGGAAAACCTCGACACGACCCGTCGTGACAACGAGGAACTGAAAAGCCGCATGGCTGATCTGCAGAGCCAGTTGGACAAGCTGCAAAAGCTGATCGAGCTGAAGAACAATCAACTGGCGAAGATGCAGGCCGACGGCGCCGGCGCTGCGCCTGGCGCCACTGCTGCTGTGCCGCCGGTGCCGGCGATCACTGCCGAACTGGCGGCGACCCCGCCAGCCACTCCGGCCGACGCCGCAGCGGCTTCACCGACTCCAGAGTCAGCCATCGCGCCGCCAGCGGAAACCCCGGTTGAGCCGGTCGTCGAGCCGGTGGTCGAAACCACGCCTGCTGCCGCCGATGACGACAAAGCCTTCAATGAACTGCTGACCAATCCGATTCTGCTCGGCCTGATCGGCGGCGGTGCGGTGGTTCTGCTGCTTCTGCTGTTGCTGCTGGCGCGCCGTCGCAAAGCCCAGCAGGAAGCCGAAAAGCACCTGCGCATGGCCCGCGCTCTGGCTGAAGAGCAAGAGTTCTCCGCTGAGCAGGATCTGCCGGAAAGCAGCTTCTCCGGCCTGGAAACCCCGGCAGCCAGCGTCAAGCTCAACACGCCAGCTCCGGCACCTGCGCCAGCCCCTGCACCGGTCGTCACTCCGGTGGTGATGGCTGCGCCGATTGCCGCACCACTGGTGGCCCCGGCCGGCGAACGCTCTGATGATGTGCTCGACAAAGCGCAATCGCACATCAATGCCGGCCGCCTTAATCAGGCCGCTGCGCTGCTGGAAGAGGGCGTCAGCCTTGAGCCGGAACGCAGCGATCTGCGCCTGAAGCTGATGGAAGTCTACGGTCAGCAGGGCGACCGCGATGCGTTCGTTGCGCAAGAGCGTCAACTGGTGGCCAATGGCGATAACTTCGCCAAGGTCGAAGCGCTGAAAAGCCGCTTCCCGGCCATGGCTGTGGTCGCTGCCGGTGGGCTGGCAGCTGCCGCCGTCGCTGCCGAACTGGACGCGCAGTACGTCAAGGAATTGCTGCAAGACGAGCCGCAAGCGCCCGAGGCTGCCGCTGACGATCTCGACACCGCGTTCGATTTGAGCCTGGACGACCTCGACAACATCACCCCGGTCGATCCTGCGCCAGCGGTCGAGCCAGAAGCGCCTGTCGAGCTAGACGCGTTTCCGGCCGAAGACGATCTGAGCTTCGCTTCGGTGCTGCAAGAGCAGACCGAGATGAAAGACAATCTCGACGATCTGTCGGACTTCGATCTGGACATGGATCTGGGCGCCGAACCATCGCCGGCCACGTTGGCTGAAGATGACTTCCTGCTGGATCTTGACGACGGCGTGAAGGACTTGCCACCGGTCGAGACGCCGGTAGTTGCTGACGTGCCGCAGGACGATCTGGAACTCCCAGCCGATTTCGACCTGTCGCTGGCCGACGAAATGGACACCAACCCAGCCGCCGAGCCGGATGCTTTCGCGGCCGAGCTCGACGACGTCAATGCCGAGCTGGATCGCCTGTCGCAAAGCATGGCCGAGCCGAGCTTCACCGAAGCGGACGCTGCGTTGGGCGATGATCTGGGCGAAGACGATTTCGACTTTCTCGCCGGCACCGACGAAGCAGCGACCAAACTCGATCTGGCCCAGGCTTACATCGACATGGGCGACGCTGACGGTGCGCGTGACATCCTCAACGAAGTGTTGACCGAGGGTGACGAGAAGCAGCGGGGCGAGGCCAAGGAAATGCTTTCCAACCTGGCGTAAGTTCAGCGGTAAACAACAAGCGGCAGCCCGGTGGGGCTGCCGTTTTTGTTTGTGTCGGATTCGGCGGTGTTTGATCGATTGCTTTCGCGAGCAGGCTCGCTCCCACAGGGGGGCGCATCGCAATGTGGGAGCGAGCCTGCTCGCGAAGGGGGCGGTACTGCCGATAGAGAACTCTGGCATCCCCGGCCCACCGCCTTATAATGCCCGCCTTTGCAAATCAGCAGGCTGTCCCACCTTGGCAAACATAGATAACCCGGTCGCCGAAATGGCGCCCGACGGCTTTTACCGCGTCGCGCTGGGCGTTGAGTACAAAGGCTCGCGTTACAGCGGTTGGCAGCGGCAGCTGACCGGAGTGGCGACTGTGCAGGAAGAGCTTGAAAAAGCCCTGTCGAAAGTCGCCAATTCGCCGGTTTCCCTGCAATGCGCCGGGCGTACCGATGCCGGCGTGCATGCCTGCGGCCAAGTGGTGCACTTTGACACCCAGGTTGATCGCTCGCTGAAAGCCTGGGTCATGGGCGCCAACATCAATCTGCCCCACGACATCAGCGTCAGTTGGGCCAGGGTCATGCCGGCGCATTTTCATGCTCGCTTCAAAGCCATTGCCCGGCGTTATCGCTATGTGATCTACAACGATCAGATCCGCCCGGCGCACCTCAATGAAGAAATCACCTGGAATCACCGTCCGCTCGACGCCGAGCGTATGGCCGAGGCCGCGCAGTACCTGATCGGTACCCACGATTTCAGCGCATTCCGGGCCGGTCAGTGCCAGGCAAAGTCGCCGATCAAGAAGATGCATCACCTGCGCGTGACCCGTCACGGCAAGATGATCGTGCTCGACATTCGTGCCAACGCGTTCCTGCATCACATGGTGCGCAATATCGCCGGTGTGCTGATGACCATCGGTGCCGGTGAGCGCCCGGTGGAGTGGATGAAGGAAGTGCTGGAAAGTCGCGAGCGTCGCTCCGGCGGGGTCACGGCGCATCCGTACGGGCTGTATCTGGTGCAGGTCGAGTATCACGACGAATTTCCGTTGCCCGAGCGCTTTATCGGGCCACATTTCCTTACGGGTTTCTCCGAACTTGACGGCTGACGCCCTCGGGCGCTTTTGTTACCATCCGGGACGTTTTCGGATTTTGCCTTGAGGTTTTCCTGACATGTCAGCTGTTCGCAGCAAGATCTGCGGCATTACCCGCATCGAAGATGCGCTGGCCGCCGTCGAAGCCGGTGCCGACGCGATCGGCCTGGTGTTTTACGCCAAGAGTCCGCGAGCGGTGAACGTGCAGCAGGCGCGGGCGATCATCAAGGCGCTGCCGCCGTTCGTTACCACCGTGGGGCTGTTCGTCAATGCCAGCCGTTGCGAGCTCGGAGAAATCCTCGATGCGGTGCCGCTGGATCTGCTGCAGTTCCATGGCGACGAAAGTGCGGAGGAGTGTGAAGGCTGGCATCGTCCGTACATCAAAGCGCTGCGGGTCAAGGCGGGTGATGACATTGCTGCTGCCTGCGATGCCTTTCCCGGCGCCAGTGGCGTACTGCTCGACACCTATGTCGAAGGGGTGCCCGGTGGAACCGGCGAGGCGTTTGACTGGTCACTGATTCCGCAACACTTGAGCAAGCCGCTGATTCTGGCCGGCGGCCTGACGCCGGAGAACGTTGCCGACGCGGTAGCACGGGTCAAGCCCTACGCGGTGGATGTCAGCGGCGGGGTAGAAGCGAGCAAAGGCATCAAGGATCACCACAGGATTCGCGCATTCATCAACGCGGTGCGCGGCAATACATCGTCGATGTGACGGCTGGCAGTCTGCCGCCGTCCATCAATGCACTTGCACAAAGCAGGCGCGGCTGAGGGTTGCTGAATCGTCGCAGGTCATGTTCCGCGCTGACCGCCACTGTTCGGCAACCATCGCCACACACATGAATTTAGCTCAAGGGCATACGCGGGGCTGCGAACCAGAGCGTTCGGGCCGCCGGTACTGGAGAAAGAAAGCATGAGCAACTGGTTAGTAGACAAACTGATCCCTTCGATCATGCGCTCGGAGGTCAAGAAGAGCTCGGTGCCTGAAGGTCTGTGGCACAAATGCCCGTCCTGCGAGGCGGTGTTGTACCGTCCGGAGCTGGAAAAGACCCTGGACGTTTGCCCCAAGTGCAACCATCACATGCGCATCGGCGCACGTGCCCGCATCGACATTTTCCTCGACCCGGAAGGCCGCAACGAACTGGGTGCTGACCTGGAGCCGGTTGACCGTCTGAAATTCCGCGACGGCAAGAAGTACAAGGACCGCTTGGTCGCTGCGCAGAAGCAGACCGGCGAGAAAGATGCGCTGATCTCGGTCAGCGGTACCTTGCTGGGCATGCCGGTAGTGGTTTCGGCATTCGAATTCAACTTCATGGGCGGTTCCATGGGCGCCATCGTCGGTGAGCGCTTCGTTCGCGCTGCCAACTACGCACTGGAAAACCGCTGCCCGATGATCTGCTTCGCCGCCTCCGGTGGTGCACGCATGCAGGAAGCGCTGATCTCGCTGATGCAGATGGCCAAGACTTCGGCCGTACTTGCGCGTCTGCGTGAAGAAGGCATTCCGTTCATCTCCGTACTGACCGACCCGGTCTACGGCGGCGTTTCCGCCAGTCTGGCGATGCTTGGCGACGTCATCGTCGGCGAGCCGAAAGCCCTGATCGGCTTCGCCGGTCCGCGGGTGATCGAGCAGACCGTGCGCGAGAAACTGCCGGAAGGCTTCCAGCGCAGCGAGTTCCTGCTGGAGCACGGCGCGATCGACATGATCATTCACCGTCAGGAACTGCGTCCGCGTCTGGGTAACCTGCTGGCACAGATGACCGGCAAGCCGACGCCGAAGTTCGTCGCCGCGCCGATCGAACCGATCGTGGTGCCGCCGGTGCCTGCCAACGTATGACCCAGCGCACCCTTGGTGAATGGCTCGCCTACCTTGAGCAGTTGCATCCGTCGGCCATCGACATGGGCCTGGAGCGTTCGCAACAGGTAGCGTCCCGCATGGGGCTGGGCCAGCCGGCGCCTCGGGTGATCACGGTCACCGGCACCAACGGCAAGGGTTCGACCTGCGCGTTCGTGGCTTCGTTGCTGCGTGCCCAGGGCCTGAGCGTTGGTGTCTACAATTCTCCGCACCTGCTGCGTTACAACGAGCGGGTGCAGCTCGACGGCGTTGAAGCCACTGACGCGCAGCTCTGCGAAGCCTTTGCTGCGGTCGAGGCGGGCCGCGGCGAGACTTCCCTGACTTACTTCGAAATGGGCACTCTGGCAGCGTTCTGGCTGTTCCAGCAGGCGGCGCTTGACGCTGTGGTGCTTGAAGTCGGGTTGGGCGGGCGTCTGGATACCGTCAATGTAGTCGATGCCGATATTGCGCTGGTCACCAGCATTGGCGTCGATCACGCCGATTATCTGGGCGATACCCGCGAATCCGTGGCCTTCGAGAAGGCCGGAATTTTCCGCCAGGGCAAGCCTGCTCTGTGTGGCGACCTGAATCCTCCGCAACCACTGCTCGACAAGGCGCACGAACTGGCTTGCCCATTCTTTCTGCGTGGACGCGATTTCGATCTCGGCATCACTGACCAACACTGGCAATGGCGCGGCACCGATGCCCTGGGCCAAGTGGTCGAGTTGCGCGACTTGCCGCTGCTCGATCTGCCGATGGAAAACGCCGCGCTGGCGCTGCAAGCTTATCTGCTGACAGGTTTGCCGTGGAATGCCGAACAGATTGTCGCGGCGTTGCAGGCGACGCGCGTGGTTGGGCGCCTCGATCGTCGGTCATTCGAATGGAATGGCAAGCGCCTGAACCTGTTGCTGGATGTTGGTCACAATCCGCATGCCGCTGAATATCTCGCCCGGCGTCTGGCCGCGCGGCCGCCGGTTGGCAAGCGTCTGGCGGTGTTCGGGTTGCTGGCGGACAAGGATCTGGATGGTGTTGTTGGCGAATTGAATGCTAGTGTCGCGCATTGGGCTGTCGCGCCGCTGGATTCGCCGCGCGCGCGTCCGGTGGCTGAACTTGAGGCGGCGCTGCAGAACCTTGGTGCTTCAGTAACGTCCTATGCCAGCGTTGCGGCCGCTCTGGAAGGGCAGTGCGCTATAGCAACCAGCGACGACGAGATTCTCTTGTTCGGATCATTTTATTGTGTCGCCGAGGCCCTTGAATGGCTGGCCCGGCGCTCCACGGAGGAAGCGGCAAATGGCTTTGCTGGATAAAGCGTACAAGCAGCGCATGGTTGGCGCGCTGGTGCTGGTGGCGCTGGCGGT
The DNA here is from genome assembly GCF_900187595.1 of Pseudomonas sp. Irchel 3F6. Classification (NCBI taxonomy): domain Bacteria; kingdom Pseudomonadati; phylum Pseudomonadota; class Gammaproteobacteria; order Pseudomonadales; family Pseudomonadaceae; genus Pseudomonas; species Pseudomonas sp. Irchel 3F6. Next base: position 127,409 of record NZ_FYDP01000001.1, read on the forward strand.
GATCTTCCTGCCGATGCTGTTTTCCCGTCAGGACGAGCAGCGTCAGGTGACCGTCGAGGCCCCGGCTGCGCCTCAGCCTTCGGCCATGCCGCAGGTGCAAATTGACCCGGTGGCTGTGCCCGAGCCGCAAGCCTTGCCGCAAGAGCCTGTGCCGACTGACGAAGAAGTCGCTGAAGAAGCGGTGCCTGCGGCCCCGGCTGCACCGGCCGCCCCGGCACCGACCATCCCTGCGCAGATAGCCCGTCCGGCAACGCCGCCACCGGTGGCCAAGCCGATTCCGGCGCCGGCTCAGCCGATCACATCCGCAACCAGCAAGCCTGACACCACGCAGAGCCGCGTCGATGCCAACGGTCTGTCGGTGAGCTGGTCGGTGCAACTGGCCAGTCTGTCGAGCCGCGCCAGCGCCGAGAGCCTGCAGAAGAACCTGCGCAGCCAGGGTTATAACGCCTACATTCGTTCTGCCGATGGCAAGAATCGGGTGTTCGTCGGTCCGCTGATCGAGCGTGCCGAAGCCGATCGTCTGCGCGATCTGCTGAGTCGTCAGCAGAACCTCAAGGGCTTCGTTGTCCGTTTTCAGCCTGAACGTGGCTGAAATCTATCACCTCGATTGAAAAGCACTGACAATCGCAGCTTACCGACAGCCATGCGCTCTGCTAAAATGTGCCGCCTTATCCGTCTGTAGGCTGCACTGTGCCATTTACCTGGGTTGACTGGGCGATCGTTGCAATCATCGCCATCTCCGCTTTGATCAGTCTGAGCCGCGGCTTCGTAAAGGAAGCTTTATCGCTGCTGACCTGGATCATCGCAGGAGCGGTTGCCTGGATGTTTGGTGGCTCACTGTCCGAGTACCTCGCCGGATACATCGAAACCCCATCGGCTCGCGTGATCGCGGGCTGTGCCATCATGTTTGTCGCCACACTGATCGTGGGCGCAATGATCAATTATCTTATCGGCGAGTTGGTTCGCGTCACCGGGTTGTCCGGGACCGATCGATTCCTCGGCATGGCCTTCGGCGCAGCGCGTGGCGTGTTGCTGGTGGTCGTGGCGGTCGGGCTGTTGAGCCTGGGGCCGGTACAGCAGGACGGGTGGTGGAAAGAATCACAGCTCGTGCCCAAGTTTCTATTGGTCGCCGACTGGTCCAAAAACCTGATACTGGGGTGGAGCAGTCAGTGGCTTGCCAGCGGAATCAGCGTACCCGCTGAGATTCCGTTCAAGGAGCAGCTCTTGCCGACGGCGAAAACGCCTCAGTGAGTGTTGCTCAGTTCAGATCCATTAAGTAGGGGTTGCGTCGCATGTGTGGCATCGTCGGTATCGTCGGTAAGTCGAACGTCAATCAGGCGCTGTATGACGCGCTAACCGTGCTCCAGCACCGCGGCCAGGACGCTGCCGGTATCGTGACCAGCCATGATGGCCGGTTGTTCCTGCGCAAGGATAATGGCCTGGTGCGTGACGTGTTCCAGCAGCGTCACATGCAGCGTCTGGTCGGCCACATGGGTATCGGCCACGTCCGTTACCCGACTGCCGGCAGCTCGACGTCGGCCGAAGCCCAGCCGTTCTACGTCAACTCGCCGTACGGCATCACACTGGCGCATAACGGTAACCTGACCAACGTTGAACAGTTGGCCAAAGAGATTTACGAATCCGATCTGCGTCACGTCAACACCAGTTCCGATTCGGAAGTGCTGCTCAACGTATTCGCCCACGAGCTGGCCCAGCGCGGCAAGCTGCAGCCGACCGAAGAAGACGTGTTCGCCGCCGTGACCGACGTGCACAACCGTTGCGTTGGTGGTTACGCCGTTGTGGCGATGGTCACCGGTTACGGCATCGTCGGTTTCCGCGATCCGCACGGCATCCGCCCGATCGTGTTTGGCCAGCGACACACCGACGAAGGCGTCGAGTACATGATCGCCTCGGAAAGCGTTTCGCTGGACGTGCTCGGTTTTACCCTGATTCGCGACCTGGCCCCGGGTGAAGCGGTCTACATCACTGAAGACGGCAAGCTGCACACCCGTCAGTGCGCAACCAACCCGTCGCTGACCCCGTGCATTTTCGAACACGTCTACCTGGCGCGTCCGGACTCGATCATCGACGGCGTGTCGGTTTACAAGGCGCGTCTGCGCATGGGCGAGAAGCTTGCCGAGAAGATCCTGCGCGAGCGCCCTGAGCACGATATCGACGTGGTCATCCCGATTCCGGACACCAGCCGTACCGCAGCGCTGGAGCTGGCCAATCACCTGGGCGTGAAATTCCGCGAAGGTTTCGTCAAGAACCGTTACATCGGTCGCACCTTCATCATGCCCGGCCAGGCTGCGCGCAAGAAGTCGGTACGCCAGAAGCTCAATGCCATCGAGCTGGAATTCCGTGGCAAGAACGTCATGCTGGTCGATGACTCGATCGTGCGCGGCACCACCTGCAAGCAGATCATCCAGATGGCCCGCGAAGCTGGCGCGAAAAACGTCTACTTCTGCTCGGCGGCACCTGCGGTGCGCTTCCCGAACGTGTACGGTATCGACATGCCGAGCGCCCACGAACTGATCGCGCACAACCGTTCGACTCAGGACGTGGCCGACCTGATCGGTGCAGACTGGCTGATCTATCAGGACCTGCCTGACTTGATCGAAGCGGTCGGCGGCGGCAAGATCAAGATCGAGCACTTCGATTGCGCAGTGTTCGACGGCAAGTACGTGACCGGTGACGTCGACGAGGCTTACCTGAACAAGATCGAGCAGGCGCGCAACGATGCCTCGAAGGTCAAGACCCAGGCAGTCAGTGCGATCATCGATCTGTACAACAACTGAGTTTCCAACGGCCCTGAGGGGCCGGTTTTGTATCTGATATTTATTGTTTGAGAACAGCAAGGAGAGACAGCATGAGTCAGGAATGGGATGCCGGTCGGCTGGACAGCGACCTCGAAGGCGTAGCGTTCGATACCCTGGCCGTCCGTGCCGGTCAGCACCGCACGCCGGAAGGCGAACACGGTGACCCGATGTTCTTCACCTCCAGTTACGTATTCCGCACCGCTGCCGATGCAGCGGCGCGCTTTGCCGGCGAAGTGCCTGGCAACGTCTATTCGCGCTACACCAACCCGACCGTGCGCGCGTTTGAAGAACGCATTGCCGCGCTGGAGGGCGCCGAGCAAGCCGTCGCCACGGCAACCGGCATGGCCGCGATCATGGCGGTGGTGATGAGCCTGTGCAGTGCTGGCGATCATGTGCTGGTGTCGCGCAGCGTGTTCGGCTCGACCATCAGCCTCTTCGAGAAATACTTCAAACGCTTCGGCGTCGCAGTCGATTACGTCCCGCTGGCCGATCTGTCGGCCTGGGACGCGGCGATCAAGTCCAACACCAAGCTGCTTTTTGTCGAATCGCCGTCCAACCCGTTGGCCGAGCTGGTGGATATCGCCGCGCTGGCAGAAATCGCGCATGCCAAGGGCGCGCAGCTGGTGGTCGACAACTGCTTCTGCACCCCGGCGTTGCAGCAGCCGCTGAAGCTCGGCGCGGATATTGTCGTGCACTCGGCGACCAAGTTCATCGACGGTCAGGGCCGCTGCATGGGCGGCGTTGTCGCCGGTCGCGGTGAACAGATGAAAGAAGTGGTGGGTTTCCTGCGGACCGCCGGGCCGACCCTCAGCCCGTTCAACGCGTGGATCTTCCTCAAAGGCCTCGAGACCCTCAACCTGCGCATGAAAGCGCATTGCGCCAACGCTCAGGCGCTGGCCGAATGGCTGGAGCAGCAGGACGGCATCGAGAAAGTCCATTACGCCGGCCTCAAGAGCCATCCGCAGCACGAGTTGGCCCAGCGCCAGCAGAAGGGTTTTGGTGCGGTGGTCAGCTTCGAGGTCAAGGGCGGCAAAGAAGGCGCCTGGCGCTTTATCGATGCTACTCGGTTGATTTCGATCACCGCCAACCTCGGCGACAGCAAAACCACGATCACCCATCCAAGCACCACCTCCCACGGCCGTCTGGCGCCGCAGGAGCGTGAAGCAGCGGGGATTCGCGACAGTCTGATCCGCGTCGCGGTTGGTCTGGAAGATGTCGCTGACCTGCAGGCTGACCTGGCGCGCGGTCTGGCGGCATTGTGATCGAGTTGTCCACACCGGCAGCCAATACCCATGGCCGCGTGGCGCTGGTCACTGGCGCTGCACGCGGTATCGGCCTCGGAATCGCCGCTTGGCTGATCAGCGAAGGCTGGCAGGTAGTGCTGACCGATCTTGATCGGGTGCGTGGTTCGAAAGTGGCGAAGGTGCTGGGCGAGAATGCCTGGTTCATCGCCATGGACGTCGCCGAGGAAAATCAGGTCGCACTGGGCGTGGCCGAGGTGCTGGGGCAGTTTGGTCGCCTTGATGCGCTGGTCTGCAACGCGGCGGTGGCCGATCCGCACAACATTACTCTGGAAAGCCTCGATCTCGCCTATTGGAATCGAGTGCTGGCGGTGAATCTGAGCGGGCCGATGTTGCTGGCCAAGCACTGTGCGCCTTATCTGCGTGCGCACAACGGTTCGATCGTCAATCTGGCCTCGACCCGTGCGCGACAGTCGGAGGCGGACTCCGAGGCGTATGCGGCGAGCAAGGGTGGGCTGTTGGCGCTGACCCATGCGCTGGCAATCAGCCTTGGACCGGAAATCCGCGTGAATGCGGTCAGTCCGGGCTGGATCGATGCGCGTGATCCCTCGGTGCGTCGCGCCGAACCGTTGGCCGATGCCGATCACGCCCAGCATCCGGCGGGCAGGGTGGGGACGGTCGAAGACGTGGCGGCGATGGTGGCGTGGTTGCTGTCGCGCAATGCGGTATTTGTCACCGGGCAGGAATTCGTCGTCGATGGCGGCATGACCAAGAAGATGATCTACACGGAATAACAAGCGAAGCCGCGTCCTGTGGGAGCGAGCCTGCTGGCGAATGCGGTCCATCGGTCGATGGCTTCTTCAGGAATGAAGCAATTTCGTCTTTTTCAGAAAAACTCCAATCCTGCTATTGACTTAGCTTCGCCACCTGCGTAAATTTCGCGGCCTCGGAGATGCAAACGGGTGATTAGCTCAGCTGGGAGAGCGTCTGCCTTACAAGCAGAATGTCGGCGGTTCGATCCCGTCATCACCCACCACTACCGAGAAGCTTGCGCAAGCAAGAGAGTAGGCTGAAAGTGCCTGCACCGACGCGCAGCGGTAGTTCAGTCGGTTAGAATACCGGCCTGTCACGCCGGGGGTCGCGGGTTCGAGTCCCGTCCGCTGCGCCATATTTTACGAGTCAGATTCATCTGGTTCGCGATTGCAAGGCACCGAAGCCGGCAATCAAAACGAGTTACTTGAGCGCAAGCTCAAAGCGATACGCAGCGGTAGTTCAGTCGGTTAGAATACCGGCCTGTCACGCCGGGGGTCGCGGGTTCGAGTCCCGTCCGCTGCGCCATATCTGTTTCAAGGACCACTGAACGCCTTGAAGCGCCGACATAAGCCATTGGCTGAATCGGATCGATAGCAAAGACCCTGGTCGAAAGACCGGGGTTTTTTGTGTCTGAAATTTAGCTATTCCTCTCTCGAACTCCTACGCAATTCGTCCTGTAGGAGCTGCGGCACGCTGCGATCTTTTGATCTTGATTCTAAAAAAGCAAGATCAGAAGATCGCAGCCTCTTTTGACTCGACAGCTCCTACAAGAATCTCTGCAAGCCTTCTGCGGTGCTACGTCGCATTGATTTTTTGATTATTTAGTCAGGTTTTTGTAACTGGTTGTTTGCTGTGGGCGCAGAAACCTTTAAAGTTAACCTTTCGGTCAGCTTTGCACTGTCAACACAGCTCTTTGCTTCGCCAGAAAGAGCTTCTGCACGACTCGAGATCCCCAGTAGATAACCACAAGGGCGGACCTATAACCGCCCAGAGGATGATCCATGTCCAACCGTGAAATATCCCGGCGCTCGTTCCTCCAGGGCGGGCTGGTGGCGGGTGTGAGCGTTACGCTTACGCCGCTCAGCAGTCAGGCGCTGGCTGCCTTGATGGAAAACAGCGTCACCGTGCCGTCCGAGAAATGGCTCGGCACTAACGGCAAGGCCCGTCAACGCAACGATGCCATGTCCAAGGTCTGCGGCGGCAAGGTGTTTGCCCGCGACATCCGCGCCAAGGACATGCCTGGCTGGCCTGAGCAACAAGGCCACGCCATGCTGCTGAAAACCATCAAGGCCAATCGTATCTACGCAGGCTACGACCTGTCGTGGCTCGGCGCGGATCTGCAGCCGGACCGCATCGTCACCGCTGCCGATCTGGACAAGGACGGTATCCACTTCCCCGAAGAGCACGCGCCTGATCCATTGCTGCCCGAAGGCAAGGTGCCGATGTTCATCGGTCACCCGGTGGCGATCCTGATCTGGAACGATTTCGAGCGTTTCCGTCGGGCCAAGAACCAACTCAAATTCAATGACAAAGCGATTCGTTACGGCGCCAAAGTGCCGTTCTACGAAGGTGATCCCTACGGCAGCTTCCGCTATGTGCGCGTCGGTGGCGCGACCTCGGCGGATGAAGACGAGTTCGCCAGCCTCAAGGATTCGATTCTGTTCCCGATGCTGAAGAACCGCCGTCCAGTGTGGAACGCATCGCCGAACCTGCATGGCAACCTCACCGAGCGCGGTCTGTTCTACGCCGACCGCATGAAGCAGGAGATCGACACGCCGCCAGACAACTGGCTGGTGTTCGATGAGCGCTACAAGACGCCGTCGATCGAACCGGCCGCCCTCGAGCCGGACAACGGCAACGGCTGGTACGACCCGAAAACCAAAACCCTGCATTTCGTCGTGGCGACGCAGTGCCCGCTGGAAGTCGCGACCGAGACTGCGAAGATGATCGGGCCGTCGCGTTTCGGCCTGGCCAACCTGAACATGCATCCGGGCTATACCGTCGGCTATGGCTCCAAAGACCACAACATTTTTGTCTACTATGCAGCCCTGGCCGCGCTGTACGGCGCCGGTGTGCCGGTGCGTCTGGCCAACGACCGCTATGAGCAATTCCAGAGCGGCATCAAGCGTCACCCGTTCGACATCCGCTACCAGTTGGCCGTGGACAAGAATGACTACACCTTCAAGATTTTCCGCGCGGAAATGAGCGTCGACGGCGGCGGTCGGGTCAACTACAGCCCATCGGTGGCAGCGGTTGGCGCCACGGCTGCGCAGTCGATCTACTACATGCCGCAGAACGATCTGCAGGTCACCGCCTATCACTCGCGCGCAGTCGAAGCGGGTTCGATGCGCGGTTACGGCACCCTGCAAAGCATGGCGGCGACCGAAATGATGGTCGACGAGATCGCCGATCGTCTGGGTGTCGACGCCATCGATTTGCGCCGCAGGAATGCCCTGCGTTCCGGTATGAAAAATACCCAGGGCGCAATCCCGGCCGGTGCATTGCGCCTGCACGAAATTCTCGACAAGGCCTCGGTGCACGAAGTCTGGAAAAACCGCGACACGATCAAGCAACAACGTGAAGCGGCAGACCCGGATAACTGGTACGGCGTCGGTTTCGCCATTTGCCAGAAAGACTTCGGTACCGGCTCCGAAGCACCGATGGCCAGCATCGAATTCACCGCTGACGGGCGCATCACCCTGCGCCATATCGGTATCGAAATCGGCACCGGCATGTCCACTTCGCAAGCCTTGGTCGTCGCCGATTTCCTCGGCAGCCCGGCGCATGATGTGAAGACCGGAGAAACCGAGTGGCAGGAAATGCAGCTGATCACCAGCGGCAACCCGTACATCATGAGTCAGGCCGAACAGGACAATCTGCTGCGTAATCCGCGCTGGGTCGGCAAGCTGGCGTCGGCGTCTTCGGCGACCAACTCCGCCTATTACTTCAGCCATGCAACCCGTGAAGCGGCGCGGGTGCTGTTCAACCATGGTTTGTGGCCGGCGGCGCTGGAGATATGGCGTCAGGGGCCGTACGGCGGTCAGGCCAACCCTTACGTGGTGCGCCGCGAAGATGCGCATTGGGTCGATGGCAAGCTGACCGCCAACGGTATGCAGCCGCTGAGTTTCGAGGAGCTGGCCAAGCGCGCCCACGAACGCGGGCTGGTGACGGGCGCCACGGTGCACGGTTTCAACCGTTGGAGCTGGGCCGAAGCCGAATACAGCATCGACGGCGTGCGCGAGCGCTTGCCGCTCGACGGTCTGGCGGTGAAATACGGCGATGGCGCGCCACAAGCGAAGAAAGCGCAGATGAACAGCGCCGGCTTCCACTTGCTTGATCGGCAGAACGTCAACTACCCGGTAGTCCAGTTGAACAACGCTGCCGTGACCTATTACAGCCCGGTCGCCACGTTGGTCGAGCTGAAGGTCAACAAAGGCTCGGCGGAGGTTCAGGTGCTCAACCACCATTCTTGGATCGAGTGCGGGCGCGTGTTGGTTGAAGAGTTGGTCAAGGGCCAGCTCGAAGGCGGTATCGCCATGGGCATCGGCCACGCCTTGATGGAAGAGATGCCGCTGTACGAAGGCGGGCCGGGGGAGGGTGACTGGAACTTCAACCGTTACCGTCTGCCGATGGCCCGTCACGTAGCGGTGTGGAAGCAGACTGCGGAGATCCTGCCGCCGCTGTCGCCGAGCGATCCGTCCAAGGGCATCGCCGAAGTGGTGATGATCCCGATTGTCGGTGCCATCGGTAACGCCGTGGCGCACGCCATCGGCAAACGTGTTCGCGACCTGCCCATCACTGCTGCGCGCATCAAGGAGGCCCTCAATGGCTAACCGTCCGCTTCAACTGACCCTCAATGGTCAATCCGTCGGCCCGGTGGACATCCCTGATGACCTGCCGATGATCGACTATCTGCACGAATACAAAAACCTCACCGGCTCGCGGCTGGGCTGCGGTCAGGGGATCTGCCACGCCTGCGTGGTGATCGTCGATAACCCCGACGGTACCAGCGAAGAAGTGCGCACCTGCATCACCGGCGCGCACTACTTCGAGGGCAAGAAAGTCCGCACCATCGAAGGCCACGCCACTCGCGACGAGCAGGGCCAGGTCACTGAGCTCAATCCGATCCAGCAGCGCTTTGTCGACGAGTTTGCCTTCCAGTGCAGCTACTGCGCGCCAGGCTTCGTCAACGCCGCGACGGTGTTGGTCGAGAAGCTGCAGCGCCAGCCGATCGTCAAAAGTCAGCTGGAACAGGTGATCGAGGACAGCCTCGGCCATCACGTCTGCCGCTGCACCGGGTACGTGCGTTATTACAACGCCACGCGCAACGTGCTGACCGATCTTGGTCTGGTCAAGGAGGGTTGAGCATGAAGCGTTTACTGACCCGCCTGACTTTTGCGGTCGGACTGGCTGCGCCGTTTTTGGCGGTCCACGCCGATGATCAGGTCAAGCGCGGCGAATACCTCGCCCGCGCCGCTGACTGCATGGCCTGCCACACCGCACCGGGTGGCGCGCCCTATGCCGGCGGCCTGCCGATCGTGTCGCCGTTCGGCACGATCTACGGCACCAACATCACCCCGAGCAAAGAGCACGGCATCGGTCTGTACAACGATGACGAGTTCTTCGCTGCGCTGACCGAAGGCAAACGGCGCGACGGTGCGAATCTGTATCCGGCGATGCCGTACACTTCGTATCACCTGATGCCGCGCGCCGATTCCGATGCGATTCACGCGTATCTGAAAACCATCGAGCCGATCGAACGCGCCGCGCCGGTGACCAGCCTGAGCTTTCCGTTCAACGTGCGTCTGGGCCTGACCGGCTGGAACATGCTCTACGGTAAAGACGTCAAGCTGGAGCCGGCCGAAGGCAAAAGTGCGGCGTGGAAGCGCGGCCAGTATATGGTCGATGTCCTCGGCCACTGCGGTGAATGCCACACGCCACGTGGCCTGCCGGGCGCGATGCAAATGGACAAGCGCATGACCGGCGGCATTCTCAATGGTTATCTCGCGCCGAGCCTGCTGGCCACCGACCTGGCCGCGCGCGGCTGGAATCAGCAGGATCTGAGCACGTTTCTGAAGCATGGCATGAGCGCGCAAGGAACGATGTTCAACGAAATGTTCCCGGTGTTTCACAACAGCACTCAAGGTCTGAGCGATGCTGATCTGGCGGCAATGGCGACGTTCCTGCTTGGCGAGCAACCGCCACCAGCCAAAGAGCTCGTCGAAGTACCGCTGGACAAGCTCAGCGCGAGTGCTCAGCGCGGCCGTCAGGAATATCTGAACGTCTGCGCCGGTTGTCACGCGGCTGGCGGTGAAGGCAAACCGCACATCGCAGTGGCCATGCGCGGCAACACCACGTTGCGTCTGGAAGATCCGCGCAACCTGTTGCGAGTGATCGATGACGGCATCGGCGAACAGAAGTTCTCCGGGTTCGAGCACATGCAGCCGATGCCGGGTTTTGCTGAAAAGCTCAGTCCTGAGCAATTGACTGATCTGCTCAACTACCTGCGTCAGGGTTGGGGCGGCCAGAGCGCTGAGCTGGCAGTAAGTGAAGTGCAGAAGCTGCAAGCCGACGCGCCGAGCGTCGAGCACAAGGCCCACTGATATGCAGCATCTCGATCTGCAAGTGGTGCATAAGGCGCTGGAATGGTCGGTGGCCGGGCAGCGAATCTGGCTGTGCACGGTGCTGACCACTTACGGCTCGGCACCGCGCGCGCCGGGTTCGCTGCTCGCGGTGAACGAAAGCGGGCAGTGGATCGGTTCGCTGTCGGGCGGTTGCGTTGAGGAGGATTTTCTTCAGCGCGTTGCCGAAGGTGCGTTTCTCGAAGCAGTCAGCGTCGTGCGTTACGGCGAAGGCGATGATCCGCGCTCGCGGGTCAGTCTGCCTTGCGGTGGCATTCTCGATGTGTTGGTGGAAAAACTTGACGCCGACTGCGCGGTGCAGGCGCATCTGCGTGAACTGGAATCAGCGCTGCTGGGTCAGCGTCGTCTGCTTCGCGAAGTCGATCTGGCCAGCGGTGCTCGCGTTCTGTTGGCTGATCGCGAGCAGGGTGCACGGATCGAGCGTGAGATTGATCGGGTGCGCATCCGTATCGGTGCAGCACAGCGCTTGTTGCTCGCCGGCTACTCCAGTGTGGCGCAGGTCTGTGCCGAGTTCGCGGTAGGACTTGGCTTCGAAGTGATTCTCTGCGATCCGCGCGAGGAGGTGCTGGAAGGTGTGGTGCTCAATGGCGTGGAAATCCGTCGGCAGTTGCCTTCGGTGTTTATTGCCGACGGTGGTTGTCATCGCGATACGGCGGTAGTGGCGTTGACCCACGATCCGCGTATCGATGATCTGGCGATTATGGAGGCGGTGCGCACCAAGGCGTTTTACATCGGTGTGATGGGATCGCTGCAGACGTCGCAAAAACGCTTTGAGCGCTTACGTCGCATTGGTGGTTTGAGCGAGGCGCAGCTGGCGCGGATTCATGCGCCGATCGGCCTCAACCTCGGCAGCAAGACCCCGGCGGAAATTGCGCTGGCGGTGCTGGCGGATATCCTGCGGATTCGCAGCGGGATAGCTCGGGATCAGCTCTGATCCTAAGCCTTGCTGAATCTACTGTGGCGAGGGGATTTATCCCCGTTGGACTGCGCAGCAGTCCCCTCCTGCTCAAGAGGGGGCGCTTCGCACCCCCAACGGGGATAAATCCCCTCGCCACAATGGTGTTTATAGGCCGTACTTATCGCGCAGCCCGTAATACCAGGCGCCCAGCGCGGCAAACGGTGTGCGTAGCAGTTGCCCGCCGGGGAAGGGGTAGTGGGGCAGGTCGGCAAAGGCATCGAAACGCTCGGCCTGACCGCGCAACGCTTCGGCGAGGACTTTGCCGGCCAGGTGCGTGTAGGTGACGCCGTGTCCGCTGCAGCCCTGCGAGTAATAGATGTTGTCGCCCAGGCGCCCGACCTGCGGTAAGCGCGAAAGGGTCAGCAGGAAGTTGCCGGTCCAGGCGTAGTCGATCTTCACGTCCTTGAGTTGCGGGAAAGCCTTGAGCATTTTCGGGCGGATGATCGCTTCGATGTTCGCCGGATCGCGAGCGCCATAGACTACACCGCCGCCGAAGATCAGGCGTTTGTCGGCGGTCAGGCGATAGTAGTCGAGTAGATAGTTGCAATCCTCCACGCAGTAATCCTGCGGCAGCAATGCTTTCGCCAGCTCATCACCCAAGGGCTCGGTGGTGATCACCTGAGTGCCACACGGCATCGATTTGGCCGCCAGTTCCGGCACCAGATTACCTAGGTAGGCGTTGCCGGCAACGATGATGAACCTGGCCCTGACCTTGCCCTGCGGCGTATGCACAACCGGATTGGCCCCGCGCTCGATGCGCACGGCAGGTGATTGCTCATAGATGGTGCCGCCGAGAGACTCGACTGCCGCTGCTTCACCGAGCGCCAGATTCAGCGGATGGATGTGGCCGCCGCTCATATCGAGCATGCCACCGACGTATTGATCGCAACCCACTACTTCACGGATGCGGCGTTGGTCCATCAATTCCAGCTGGGTGTGGCCAAAGCGTTCCCACAGGCGCTTTTGCGATTCCAGGTGGCCCATTTGTTTGGCGGAAAGGGCGGCGAATACACCGCCATCTTTCAGGTCGCACTGGATGTTGTATCTGGCCACGCGCTCGCGAATGATCCGGCCGCCTTCAAAGGCCATTTCGCCGAGCAGTTGCGCCTGCTTGGGGCCGACCGTGCGTTCGATGACATCAATGTCGCGGCTATAGCTGTTGACGATCTGCCCGCCGTTTCGGCCCGAGGCGCCAAAACCGACTTTCGCCGCTTCCAGCACGGTTACGCGAAAACCGTTCTCCAACAGGAACAGGGCGGACGACAGCCCGGTATACCCGGCGCCGATCACACAGACGTCCGTCTCCACATCATCCTGCAGCACAGGGCGTGGTGGTACGGCATTGGCCGACGCAGCGTAATAAGACTCTGGGTATTGGGTGTTCGCCATCCTGCCGCCTCTGTTTAATATATTTTACGAGTGTGCCGATCCTACCCGAGTTGAAAAACCTCCGCCAGCCACCGCAAAATCTTCGTCGCTGAGGCGAAATTAAATATTTTGCATATTCATAGGGTTAGGTGAAAAAAAGGTGTTGACACCCCTCCGGAATTCCGTAGAATGCCGCCTCACAGCAGGCACGTAGCTCAGTTGGTTAGAGCACCACCTTGACATGGTGGGGGTCGTTGGTTCGAGTCCAATCGCGCCTACCAAACAAAATCCGCTCTGCTGGGCGGTCTGGAAGGGCTCACCGAAAGGTGGGCCCTTTTTTGTTGTCTGCGATTTGCGCAACGCTTGTTTCCGGTCATTTCCGCTTCGCTCTGTTCAGCTCTCCATTCATTACTGTTAGCGCAAAGCGATCAAGCGCCATTTTGGTGCGTTCTTCTTACATTTCGTAGTTGAAAACACCTGAATATCCAAAGGCTTACAGCTCTTTTTCTCCAACCGGTTATCGAAAAAGCCTTGTTGCATGTTGGGAATTTAAGTAACATCCGTTCCGCGTTCACCACCACGGTTTATGCATTGTTAAATCCCAAGCTTCCATCAGCTGCTTGGGATTTTTTTTGCCTGCGATTTGGCTTTTGAGCGCCTATCCCTCCATCACCTCCAAGCGAGGCGCGGTTTTTTCGTCTACTACTGACTGGCCGATTTTCAACTCTTTGTAAGGGAGTGCGTCGATGCTGAGTCAGTGGGTCCTTGCCGCTATTCATCTATTCGCGTTTGCCTTGGCTTTCTGGGCGGCGCTGACGCGCGGCACAGCTTTCCGAAAACTCTCGGCGGGTACGGGAGAGCTCAAGCGCGTGCTGCTCGCGGATAACCTCTGGGGGCTTTCAGCTTTTACGCTGCTTATTACCGGAGCGATGCGCGCATTTGGTGGTTACGAGAAAGCCTCCGACTATTACCTGCATCAGCCGCTGTTTCATCTGAAGATGACGCTGTTCTTGCTGATACTACTGATGGAGCTTGCACCGATGATCACGCTGATCAAATGGCGCATCGCATCGTCGCGCGGGGTAGCGCCTGAAGCCGGGCGTGCGAAGTTGTACGCGCGAATCAGTCATGTTGAAGCGCTGCTGCTGATCCTGATGATGGTCGCGGCGACAGGCATGGCGCGTGGCGTGATATTCGCTTAGAAGGCGAAATTCGCCGTGCTCTATCGGAAACGTCCGACAGCCAGCTCCAGGAGTGAAAGGTAATATCGGCGTAAGAAAGGAGGGAGGGGCAAGTGAAAGGAGTCAGCATGCTTCAGGCGCCGTGCCCAGCGGGGTGAAATGCGGATGGCTAAACGGCGCGTGAATCTTTAGCCAGTCTTGCGCGGGGGCAAAGGGACTGGCTACGTAATGCAAAGTGGCTCAGGGCGTTTGCGGCTTGTCCGGAGCGGTCAGGCCGGCCTGGATGCGTTGGTAAATTTCTTCACGGTGCACTGCCACGTTTTTCGGAGCGTTGATGCCGATGCGGACTTGTTGGCCGCTGACTCCGAGGATGGTGATCGTGATGTCATCACCAATGTTTATGCTTTCACCGACTTTGCGGGTGAGTATCAGCATGGTCTTCTCCTTGATTGCTTTGTAGGGCACCTGATTCAGACAGTGCAGAGGTCGGTGGTATCTATAGATTAGTGCGAAGTCTCACGGTTTGGGTGCCTCTTTCTGACGCGCAGATGCGGCATTAATTCCCAGGGCGTAACTATACAGAGGCTGCAATCATCATTCTCGTTGTTTTGTGCCCATTTTGCGGGGCTCGCGAAGTATTTATGAATGATAAGATCGCCGCTTTGTGAATTCCGAGGAAAGCGTTGTGCGCAAATTGGTTTGGCTGGTAGCGGCACTGGCATTGGCAGGCTGCGGTGAAGGCAAGAGTGTAGATGCGCCCAAGCCTGAGACAAAGGTCGCGGCAGCGCCGGCGGCCGCCGCGCCACAGTGGGATCTGGAAGTGCGTGGCGAGACTCCTCAGGCCGTCAGTGATCTGAGCGGCTGGTTGATCGAGCACGCTTTCGTTCCGACGGTCGTCAAGGACGGCAGCGGTAAAACACGAATTCTGATCGGTCCGTTCAATTCCCAGGCTGACGCCGAGGCGCGAAAGGTGCAGGTCGATGCAGCGCTGGTAAAAGCCAAGAAACAAAATATCGAATCCGTGGTGATCGAGCATCCGCTAACGCCATAAGCGAAGCGCCTTCAAAACACGCTGAACAGACATTAAAAAGGCCTCGAGCATAACGCTCGAGGCCTTTTTATTTCCGCTGCAATCAGCCGCAGGCTTTCAGATTTACCGAGCCGACAAACTCGTTGCCGCGCCCCATCACGCACGCCACGCTCTGGTTGCGTTGACGTTCCCAGTCCTGCACTGGATAGGTCTTGTCCCACGCTTCGTACAACTGCCGATCCTGCTTCGACAGGCGCAGTCCGTATTGTTTGCTCATATAAAAATACGTGCGGGCGATCATGCCGCGAATCGAAGGGCGGGGCATGACCTTCTTGGCCTTGAAGTCGACCTGGGTCAGGCAGGAACCGTACTGGCCCGATTGTACCGGCAACCAACCGTAGCTGAAGTTGCTGCGGTCACCGTTGACCTCGCCAATGCTCGGCACCAGGTTATGCAAATCTGCTTCGGCCTTTTGATAAACCGGATCGTAACGCGTGCAATTTTTGCGTCCGCCTTGCTGCCAGCACTGCCGCTGATGCCCGATCTGCCACGCTGGCACGATGTGCTCCCACTCGATCCTCGATGCACGCTTGGCGTTCTTGCGCGGCACATAGCCGCAAGCCTTGAGATCGACGCGGTTGCCGGTGTACTTGCAGCCGCAGTAAAACTCCGTGGACTGCGGCGCATAAAGTTTCCATGCAGCTTTCTTGGCTTCGGAAAATGTACGTGGGGCGCCAGCCTGGGCGCCCACGGCGAAAAACAACAACAGCAAAGCAACACAGCGGACACTCATTGAATCAATCTTCCTTCGGCACAACCCAAAAAATCTGCGCGCCACCGTCATCGCGATAGGCGAGGGTGACGTTGTCGTTCTCGTCGATTTCCTCGAGCAAGCGCTCCCAGTCGTCCATCGGCTCATCCGGCAGACGGAAAATCAGTGCGGCTTTGGCTTTTTGTGCGGTGGGGGAATTGATGATTTTCTGAACGCGCATACCCATGCGTTCATAAGCGTCAGGAGCAGCAGGAGAGGTGGCCACGAGGTTATCCTTATTAAGCTGTACGTGCATACAGTATTTAACTGTAAGCGATTTCGCAACTGCTTAAAATTCAAGAAAATCCTCTGACAGCGGGTTTCCGATTTTGGTGTAGGACTTGTCGAGATTTTTGTGGGAAAAGTATTGGAAGGGCGTAAGCGGGGCACCACCTGCCAAGCTGACAGGTGATGCGCAATTGCCCGATCGAGAAGTGATCAGGCGATGTTCAATCAGTATTCCCAGAACATCCGTTGCAGCTCTTTGCTGTCGTTGGTCTTGGTCAGTGCAACCATCGCCAGGATGCGGGCTTTCTGCGGGTTCAGGTCGTGAGCGACAACCCAGTCGTATTTGTCGTCGGGCTGTTCGGCGTTACGCAGGACAAAGCCGCCGGCGTTGACGTGGGACGAGCGAATGATCTGCACGCCATCCTTGCGCAGGGCTTGCAGGGATGGAACCACGCGAGAGGATACCGAACCGTTGCCAGTGCCGGCGTGGATGATGGCTTTGGCGCCGGCTTGCGCCAGTGCCTTGTAGGCGGTATCGCTGACGTTGCCGTAGGAGTAGGCAATTTCTACGTCAGGCAGGCTCTTGATGTCCTTGATGTCGAATTCCGAATCCATGGTGTGACGCTTGGCCGGCAGGCGGAACCAGTAGGATTTGCCTTCGACCACCATGCCCAGCGGACCCCAGGCGCTTTTGAATGCTTCGGTCTTGATGTTGATCATTTTGCTGACGTCGCGACCGGACTGGATCTCGTCGTTCATGGTCACCAGCACACCTTTGCCGCGTGCTTCTTTGCTGCTCGCCACGGCGACGGCGTTGTACAGGTTGAGCATGCCGTCTGCCGACATGGCAGTGCCCGGACGCATCGAACCTACGACGATGATCGGCTTGTCGGTCTTCTCGACAAGGTTCAGGAAGTAAGCGGTTTCTTCGAGGGTGTCGGTGCCGTGGGTGATAACGATGCCGTCCACGTCCTTGCTGTCAGCCAGTTCGGAAACGCGACGACCCAATTGCAGCAGGTTGTCGTTGGTGATGCTTTCCGAAGCGATCTGCATGACTTGTTCGCCACGCACGTTAGCCAGTTTGCTCAACTCGGGAATGCCGGCAATCAGTTGTTCGATGCCGACTTTTGCTGCCTGATAAGTGGCGCTGTTGGCCGCACTGGCGCCGGCGCCAGCGATGGTGCCGCCTGTGGCAAGGACGACGACGTTGGCCAGTTTCGTCTGGGTTTCGGCTTCTTTTGCCTGAAGGGCAGCAGGCAGGAGCAGGAGGAGGGCCAATGCGCCCGGAATCAAAGTATTGAAAGCAGATTTCATTATTTTTCTCTCTAGTCGTGAGACGGTGCTGATGCAGGTTCATCTAGATGCGCCCCAAGCCGATCTGAATGCTCGAGGTGCAAGGACGGGAGCAGGATTCATACCATGCGTAATGTGCTGGCGGAAAATGTTTAACCCAATGATTTAAATCAATATTTGTCGAGGGCTAGAGCATCGTTGAGGATCCATCCATCCGGGATTCCGAACGACAGACGGATTCGTGTTCGGCTCGCCGATAGGCAATCTCTGAAAAGCCAGGCGGGTGACAAATCCCCGCTAAAGAAATGTGCTCTCAGGCCGATGCGTCCTCAAGGAAACCAAATCTTAGGAGTTCACATGTCACTGACGGTCGGTTTTGCCAATCCCGCTGCAGTCACCATTGGCGGTAAAACTGCAGCGACGATCAACAGCCTGAACGATGCGACCAATGAGACTTCGGCGCAGGCGCTGGGTACCGAAAAGACTGAGAAGAATCAGGTCAGAACCGGTGGCGGGCCTGTGCAGGAAAACAGTGAAACCGAGGCTGACAGCAATCTCAGCATCACCGTCAAGACGTTGCTCAAGCGGATGAAGGAACTGCAGAAGCAACTTCAGGAGCAGCAACAGCAACTGGCTGCGGCTCAGGCCGCAAGCTATCCGACTCCCGAAGCGAAATCCCAGGCAGTGATGTCGATTCAGGGCCAGATCGCGCAAACCAGCGCCGCACTGGCAGAGGTGGCGGGTGCGTTGGTCAAGGAGATGTCGAAAAGCGCTACAAGCGGTGGCCTGGTCAACACGACCGCCTGAAGCGTCTGATGGCCGACTCAGCGATTCGGCCTACAACAAAAGACGATTTCTGATTGTTGACAAATGTCAGCGGGATTCTCATAGTTCGGTCTACGCAAACGTTTGCGCGGCTTTGAAGGGCATCTGCTTCCGGAGCCGTGACGTAGCTTACGTCAGCGCAAACGTTGCTCACAATAATCATAAGATCGGAGTGAACCCATGAAGCTGCCATTCGCCGCACGTCTTCTTGCTGTCGCTATGCTGGCTGCCACAGCCGCCGCACTACCTGTCTCCTCGGCGTTCGCCGAATCCGCAGAAAAGCCCAAAGTCGCGCTGGTCATGAAATCTTTGGCCAATGAATTCTTCCTGACCATGGAAGACGGCGCCAAGGCGTACCAGAAAGAACACTCCGCCGATTTCGATCTGATCTCCAACGGTATCAAGGACGAAACCGACACTGCCGGCCAGACTCGCATCGTCGAACAGATGATCCTGGCCAAGGTGAATGCACTGGTGATCGCGCCTTCTGACTCCAAGGCCATGGTGCCTGTGATCAAGAAGGCCGTAGACGCCGGTATCACGGTGATCAACATCGACAACCAGCTTGATCCCGCCGTGGTCAAAAGCAAGAACATCAACGTGCCGTTCGTAGGTCCGGACAACCGCAAGGGTGCACGTCTGGTTGGCGAATATCTGGCCAAGCAACTGAAGGCGGGCGACGAGGTCGGCATCATCGAAGGCGTGTCCACCACCACCAACGCGCAGGCGCGCACGGCCGGTTTCAAGGACGCGATGGAAGCCGCGCAGATCAAAGTGGTCTCGCTGCAGTCCGGTGACTGGGAAATCGACAAGGGCAACAAGGTTGCGGCTTCGATCCTCAGTGAATACCCGGATGTCAAAGCACTGCTGGCCGGTAACGACAGCATGGCGGTCGGCGCCGTTTCCGCAGTCCGTGCCGCTGGCAAGGCAGGGCAGGTAAAAGTCGTGGGTTACGACAACATCAATGCGATCAAGCCAATGCTCAAGGACGGTCGTGTGCTGGCGACGGCTGACCAGTTTGCAGCCAAGCAGGCCGTGTTCGGCATCGAAACCGCACTGAAGATCATCAAGGGCGAGAAAGTCGACAGCGGTGCCAACGGCGTGATCGAAACACCGGTCGAGCTGGTCACCCAGTAAGTCATCTGGCGACACAACGGCGCTCGTCCGTCCGGGCGAGCGCATGGAGATTTCTATGTCAGTTTCCGCCCCGAACGCTGTCCTCTCGGTCAGCGGTATCGGCAAGACCTATGCGCAACCGGTGCTCACCGGCATCGATCTGACGCTGATGCGCGGTGAAGTACTGGCGCTGACTGGCGAAAATGGTGCCGGCAAAAGTACCCTGTCGAAGATCATTGGCGGTCTGGTCACACCCACTACCGGCCAGATGCAATTCCACGGCAAGGATTATCGTCCGGCCAGCCGTACCCAGGCCGAAGAGCTTGGCGTGCGCATGGTCATGCAAGAACTCAATCTGTTGCCGACGCTGTCGGTGGCGGAAAACCTCTTTCTGGATAATCTGCCGAGCAGCGCTGGCTGGATCAGCCGCAAGCAGTTGCGCAAGGCCGCGATCGAAGCCATGGCGCAAGTCGGCCTCGATGCGATCGATCCGGACACGCTGGTTGGCGAACTCGGTATCGGCCATCAGCAGATGGTTGAAATCGCGCGCAACCTGATCGGCGACTGCCATGTGCTGATCCTTGACGAGCCGACCGCGATGCTCACGGCGCGCGAAGTCGAAATGCTCTTCGAGCAGATCAGCCGATTGCAGGCCCGCGGCGTTTCCATCATCTATATCTCTCACCGTCTCGAAGAACTGGCGCGGGTGGCGCAGCGTATTGCCGTGCTGCGTGACGGCAACCTGGTCTGCGTCGAGCCGATGGCCAACTACAACAGCGAGCAACTGGTCACCTTGATGGTTGGTCGCGAACTGGGCGAACACATCGACATGGGGCCGCGCAAGATCGGCGCTCCGGCGTTGACGGTCAAAGGCCTGACCCGTTCTGACAAAGTCCGCGACGTCTCTTTCGAGGTGCGTGCCGGGGAGATCTTCGGCATTTCCGGATTGATCGGAGCTGGGCGCACGGAACTGCTGCGGCTGATATTCGGTGCCGATGCTGCCGACAGCGGCACCATCGCGCTCGGCTCCCCGGCCAAGGTCGTGAGTGTTCGCTCGCCAGTCGATGCCGTACGCAATGGCATCGCGTTGATCACCGAGGATCGCAAGGGCGAAGGGCTGCTGCTCAGTCAGTCGATCAGCGCCAACATCGCCTTGGGCAACATGCCGGAAATCTCCAGTGGTGGTTTCGTCAACAACGGCGACGAAATTTCCCTGGCGCAGCGTCAGATCGAGGCCATGCGCATCCGCAGCTCGAGCCCTACGCAGTTGGTTTCGGAGCTGTCCGGCGGCAATCAGCAGAAGGTCGTGATCGGTCGCTGGCTGGAGCGCGACTGTTCGGTGCTGCTGTTCGACGAGCCGACTCGTGGAATCGATGTCGGTGCCAAGTTCGACATTTACGGTTTGCTCGGCGAGTTGACCCGTCAGGGCAAGGCGTTGGTGGTGGTGTCCAGTGACTTGCGCGAGTTGATGCTGATCTGCGACCGAATCGGCGTGCTTTCGGCGGGGCGTCTGATCGACACCTTCGAGCGCGACAGCTGGACCCAGGATGATTTGCTTGCCGCCGCATTCGCCGGCTACCAAAAACGTGATGCGTTGCTCAATGAGGCAGCGCCTAGGGATCTCCCATGAAAACTGCATCTTCTGCCAGTAAACGTAGTGGCAATTTCTTCGGCCTGGGCACATATCTGGGCCTGGCCGGTGCCTTGCTGGCGATGATTGCGCTGTTCTCGGTTCTGAGCAGCCATTTCCTTTCGTACAACACTTTCAGTACCCTGGCCAACCAGATTCCCGACCTGATGGTGCTGGCCGTGGGCATGACCTTTGTGCTGATCATCGGCGGCATCGATTTGTCCGTCGGCTCGGTGCTGGCGTTGGCCGCATCGACGGTCAGCGTTGCGATTCTCGGCTGGGGCTGGAGCGTTTTGCCAGCGGCGCTGCTCGGCATGGCGGTGGCGGCGCTGGCCGGGACCATCACTGGCTCGATCACCGTGGCCTGGCGGATTCCGTCGTTCATCGTCTCCCTCGGCGTGCTGGAAATGGCCCGCGGTGTGGCGTATCAGATGACCGGGTCGCGGACTGCGTACATCGGCGATGCGTTCGCCTGGCTGTCGAATCCGATCGCGTTCGGTATTTCACCCTCGTTCATCATCGCTTTGCTGGTGATCTTCATCGCGCAGGCAGTTTTGACCCGCACGGTTTTCGGCCGCTACCTGATCGGCATCGGCACCAACGAAGAAGCCGTGCGGCTGGCCGGGATCAATCCCAAGCCCTACAAGATTCTGGTGTTCAGCCTGATGGGGCTGCTGGCGGGCATCGCTGCGCTGTTTCAGATTTCGCGTCTGGAAGCGGCTGACCCGAACGCAGGTTCGGGTCTGGAACTGCAAGTGATCGCGGCGGTGGTTATCGGTGGTACCAGCCTGATGGGTGGACGCGGGTCGGTGATCAGCACTTTCTTTGGTGTGTTGATCATTTCCGTGCTCGCGGCCGGACTCGCGCAGATTGGTGCGACGGAGCCGACCAAGCGCATCATCACCGGCGCGGTAATCGTTATCGCTGTGGTGCTCGACACCTATCGCAGTCAACGCGCCAGTCGCCGGGGCTGAACCATGGCAACGATCAAGGATGTAGCGGCGCTCGCGGGTATTTCCTACACGACCGTGTCGCACGTGGTGAACAACACCCGCCCGGTGAGTCAAGAAGTGCGGCGCAAAGTCGAGGCGGCGATCAAGAGCCTCGACTACGTTCCCAGTGCCGTGGCGCGCTCGCTGAAAGCCAAAACCACGGCGACCATCGGCCTGCTGGTGCCTAACAGCCTCAACCCGTACTTCGCTGAATTGGCGCGCGGAATCGAGGATTACTGCGAGCGCAACGGTTACTGCGTGATCCTCTGTAACTCCGACGACAATCCGGACAAGCAGCGCAGTTATCTGCGCGTGTTGCTGGAAAAACGCATCGACGGTTTGATCGTCGCCTCCGCCGGCGGTGACAGTGGTCTGGCGCAAGGGCTGGCAGGCGTGAAGACGCCGATGGTCATCGTTGACCGGGGCCTGGAAGGTGTAAATGCCGATCTGGTGCGCATCGACCACGAATACGGCGCTTATCTGGCAACCCGTCACCTGCTCGAGTTGGGGCATCGCGACATCGCCACCATTGGCGGTCCGGCCAGTACCAGCGTGGCGCAAATGCGTCAGGCCGGTTATTGCCGAGCGCTGCGAGAAGCGGGAATCGAAGTGCGCGAGGAGCGTATGCTCGAAAGCGACTTCACCAGCACCGGCGGTTACAACGCCGCAGCCCGGCTGCTCGAAAGCAATCCCCCGAGCGCGATTTTTGCCGGCAACGACATGATTGGCATCGGTGTGCTGCGTGCGGCGGCTGAACGTAATGTCCGGGTGCCGGCCGAGCTGTCGGTAATCGGCTTCGATGACATTCAGATGAGCCGTTATGTCTATCCGGCGCTGACCACGGTCGGCCAGTCGATCCTGCAACTGGGCGAGATGGCCGCCGAAGTGCTGTTGCGCAGAATTGCTGCGCCGGATTCGGGCACCGATCAACGCATCGTGACCCCGAGCATTGTCCTGCGCGAATCGACCGCGCCGCTGTCCGGCGTGTTCACCGAATATCGCTGAAACCGAATTGATGAGTAGTGATGTATGCCAGCAAATGTAGTGGTAATAGGCAGCCTGAACATGGACCTGGTCACCCGGGCGCCACGGCTGCCACGCGGCGGTGAAACGCTGATCGGTCATTCCTTTGCCACGGTGTCTGGCGGCAAGGGCGCCAATCAGGCGGTTGCTGCTGCGCGCTTGGGCGCTAAGGTGGCAATGATCGGTTGCGTCGGAAATGACGACTACGGTGTGCGATTGCGCGATGCCTTGCTCGCCGAGCACATCGACTGCGAGGCTGTCAGTGTCGTAGAGGATTCCAGTGGCGTAGCGCTGATTGTGGTGGATGACGACAGCCAGAACGCCATCGTGATTGTCGCCGGTGCCAACGGCGCGATGACGCCGGCAGTGATCGACCGCTTTGATGCGGTTTTACAGGCCGCCGATGTTGTGATCTGTCAGCTCGAGATTCCCGACGCGACGGTCGGGCATGCGCTCAAGCGCGCGCGTGAACTGGGCAAAACCGTCATCCTCAACCCGGCGCCGGCCAGCCGTCCTTTGCCGGCTGACTGGTTTGCCGCCATCGACTATCTGATTCCCAACGAAAGCGAAGCCGCCGCATTGAGCGGGCTCGCTGTCGACTCGCTGCAGTCGGCAGAAACGGCTGCCACTCAGTTGATTGCCATGGGCGCGGGCAAAGTCATCGTCACGTTAGGCGCGCAAGGCTCATTGTTCGCCAACGGCAACGGCTTCGAACATTTCCCCGCGCCGACCGTGAAGGCGGTCGATACCACGGCGGCGGGCGACACTTTCGTCGGCGGTTTTGCCGCAGCGCTGGCCGATGGCAAGTCTGAGGCCGAGGCGATTCGCTACGGTCAGATCGCCGCTGCACTGTCGGTTACCCGCGCCGGTGCGCAACCGTCGATTCCAACCATGTCCGAAGTACAGGCGTTCAAACCCGCATGAAAAAGACTCCTCTGCTTAACGTCGCGCTGTCGCGATTGATCGCTTCTCTTGGCCACGGTGACATGGTCGTGATTGGCGATGCCGGTTTGCCCGTGCCACCGGGTGTCGAGTTGATTGATCTGGCGCTGACCCATGGCATCCCTGATTTCGTCAGCACGCTGAAAGTTGTACTCAGCGAGATGCAGGTAGAAAGCCATGTGCTGGCCAAAGAGATCTTCGACAAACAACCCACGGCACTGGCCGATCTGGACGCGTTGAACGAAGAGGGCGCGCTGGGCCGTAGGGATCTGCTCACCCACGAGCAGTTCAAGGTGCTTAGCCGACAAGCCAGGGCGATCATTCGTACAGGAGAATGTCAGCCGTACTGCAACATCGTTCTGGTCGCCGGGGTTACATTCTGATTTCCGATATCACCTGCACAAGGAATGCGCTATGCAACGCTATGCTGAAAAACTCCATCAACTGCTTCGGGGTCTGCTGCTTTTGTCTGTGATAACTGCGACCGGCGTTCAGGCCGCTGAAAAAATCGATTTGATCATCGACACCGATCCAGGCGCTGACGACGTTGTCGCTTTGCTCTTCGCGCTGGCGTCGCCGGATGAATTGAATATCCGCGCGTTAACGACTGTCGCCGGCAACGTGCGCCTGGACAAGACTTCGCGTAACGCACGCCTGGCTCGCGAATGGGCAGGGCGCGAAGACGTGCCGGTTTACGCTGGCGCACCGAAGCCGCTGATGCGCACGCCGATCTACGCCGAGAACATTCATGGCAAGGAAGGCTTGTCAGGCGTCACGGTTCACGAACCGAAGAAAGGCCTGGCGAAAGGCAATGCCGTCAATTACCTGATCGACACTCTCAAATCCGCCAAACCGCACAGCATCACCATTGCCATGCTCGGTCCGCAGACCAACCTGGCTCTGGCATTGATCCAGGAGCCGGAAATCGTTCAGGGCATCAAGGAAGTGGTGATCATGGGCGGGGCGCATTTCAACGGTGGCAACATCACCCCTGTGGCTGAATTCAACCTGTTCGCCGATCCGCAGGCTGCCGAGGTGGTGCTCAAGAGCGGGGTGAAACTCACTTATCTGCCGCTGGACGTGACCCACAAGGTCCTGACCAGCGATGCACGCCTGAAGCAGATCGCCGCGCTGAACAACAATGCGAGCAAGATCGTCGGCGACATTCTCAACGAGTACATCAAGGGCGACATGGAGCACTACGGCATTCCCGGCGGTCCGGTGCATGACGCGACGGTTGTGGCGTATCTGCTCAAGCCTGAGCTGTTCACCGGTCGGGCGGTCAACGTCGTAGTGGATAGCCGAGAAGGACCGACATTCGGCCAGACCATTGTTGACTGGTACGACGGCCTGAAAGCACCGAAGAATGCATTCTGGGTCGAAAATGGCGACGCCCAGGGATTCTTTGATCTGCTGACCGAGCGCCTGAAACGCCTGAAATAAGTCGTCAACCCGCAGGCGGTTGCCTGCGGGTTTTCACTGCGGCTGTTCGGCCTGACCGATCGGATAGCGTTCGAATACCTGATTGATAAAATGCTGCGCCGCTTCTATCCCCAGCTCCTTGACCAGTAAATCAATGCCGATCAGCGCCAATTCTTCCGTCGTGCCGGGGCTGTAAGAGCTGTGTCCTTCGGCCCATTTGGCGTTGATGGCGGCGTCGATGCTTACACTGGTCATGGGAGGCTCGAAAGGTCAGGATGTCTGTTTTCGAGTTAACCATTTTGTGCGGCATTTGGCACTGCGACTTAGGCATGAGCGGAGCGCTATGCGACACTTGGTCTTTTCCGGCTTGCAAAGGACCCCCGCTGTGCAGATTGATCTGAATACCCCTGACGGCCTCACACTCGAAGCAGTGCGCCAATTGCTTGCCTCGGGCAGTGACGACGTGCACAACCAATTGCGCGTGACCAAAGATGGCATTGCCTATCTGTCTACGGTGACCGGTGGGCAGGATATCGAGGGTCTGCTGTTTCGCCTGGAAACCTGGGCGAAGGGGTCGGGCTATGTGGGTAACGTCGCAGCCAGCGATGAAGTCTGGGTGATGCAAATTTTCAACGCACTCAAAGACAACTGGCCGAATCCGCCCTACGACTACATCGACGTTTATTGAGGTCGTTAATATTCAGTCACGAATGTTTGATGAGCCGGACAGGGCGGCTCAGGCACACTCGGCATTTTTCCGCTCGTGGGGCAGGGCATGGCTTGAGCCTTGAAACCAAACGCCGCATTGGCGGTCGCACGATCTCTGCTTAAACATTTGAAAACAAGGAGGCTTCATGCCTTTGAAGTTCGCGACACTGGGTGCACTTATGGCCGCTGCTCTGTTGGCTGGTTGCAGCACAACCTCCAGCGAGTCGGCAAAGGAGCCCGTGGCGGCTGAATCAGGAAATAGCCGCTGCGAAGCATCGGCAGCGCAATTTGCCATCGGCAAGAAGGCATCCCCTGAGTTGCTGGATCAGGCGCGTGCCAAGGCTGGGGCGCAAAATGCGCGCTTCCTCAAGCCGAACGACATGATCACCCTGGAATACCGCTCCGATCGCCTGAACCTGAACACCGACAACAACCTGATAGTCACCCGCGTCAACTGCGGCTGAGTCCTTTTGTCTCAAGCATAAAAAACCCCGTCACCAGGACGGGGTTTTTTTAGTGCGCCGAGAAATTACTCTGGGCGAACCTGTGCAGCTTGCATACCCTTTTGGCCTTTCTCAGCCACGAAAGAGACGGTCTGGCCTTCTTTCAGGCTTTTGAAACCGTCGGATTCGATAGCTTTGAAGTGTACGAACAGGTCGTCACCGCCACCTTGAGGAGTGATGAAGCCGAAGCCTTTTTCATCGTTGAACCATTTAACGGTGCCGGTTTGGCGATTAGACATGGTGTATCTCCAAGAAACATATATTTTCAGTAGTGCTGTGCTGCTCAGGCCAACTGGGCACACCCGGGTATCATAGTCGAAATGTTCGCTTTGGTAGCCCCCCGGACGTGCTGTTTGCCAATCAGTCGTGTTTTCTTTACCACCTGGTTGCGCTGAAAGCCCCGGTTTGAAAGGCTTTCAGCGAAACGTAAAGACGATAAAAAAACCTGTAAAACCTGCATAAATCGTCTGAAAAGCCTCATTTCCAGCACTTTTTTCCGCCTTTCAGCCGATGTTAATGACCGGTTTTCTTATTTTTTCGGGGCGGTATTTGCCTTGCATTTGGTGATCTGGCCAAGGGCTTTCTTTTGCAATTCAGGCGTCGCCTTGTTGTCCATCAGCGCCTGAATGTCGCTGGCCGGATAGGACTTGATGGCGTCAGCTCCGCAAGCGCAGTGGGATTTCGCCGCGGCAGCACCGATTTGCTGGGTTGCAGCCTCAGTGCACTGGGCCATGTACTTCTCGCGCTCGCCTTTCGGCCAGTCGGCATGGGCGCTCAGTGGCAGCAGCAGAACGACGGGTGCGACGAGGGCGAATAAGCTTTTCAGACGCATGCGAGGATGCTCCTTGTGGGTCAATGTCTTGTTATCTGAGGGCGCAAAGGCCGATCAAGTTCAGCACTTTGGCATAAAAACGGACATTTGACCTTCTGCCAAATCAGGACGTAAGCGACCGCTCATCTGTGCTAGCATGCCGGGCTCAAGCGTTCTCAGGCTTCGGATGACCTTCAGTCCCGAAGCGGTCGGCGTGCGAATTTTTCCGATTTGAATCCCAGTCACTCTGGTTCGGTTTTCCGGTTGGCCGCAAGGCTCCTGCCGCTGTAAGGCAGGCGTTCGTCATTGAATGGCCTGGATCGGATCTTGTACTGGCTCATCCCAACCCACGTGACCTTTGGTAGGGGTCACCACTAGGAGAGGAGGCGCCATGCCAACTATTACTCTTCCCGACGGCAGTCAACGTTCATTCGATCACCCGGTTTCCGTAGCCGAGGTCGCCGCATCCATTGGTGCAGGCCTGGCCAAGGCCACGCTCGCGGGCAAGGTCAATG
The DNA here is from genome assembly GCF_900187595.1 of Pseudomonas sp. Irchel 3F6. Classification (NCBI taxonomy): domain Bacteria; kingdom Pseudomonadati; phylum Pseudomonadota; class Gammaproteobacteria; order Pseudomonadales; family Pseudomonadaceae; genus Pseudomonas; species Pseudomonas sp. Irchel 3F6. The sequence goes on from NZ_FYDP01000001.1 coordinate 155,280, forward strand.
GCCAACTGGTCGACGCCAGCGACATCATCAGCAGCGACGCGACCCTGCAAATCATTACGCCAAAGGATGAAGAGGGGCTGGAGATCATTCGCCACTCTTGCGCGCACCTGGTTGGCCACGCGGTCAAGCAGCTGTACCCGACCGCGAAGATGGTCATCGGCCCGGTCATCGACGAAGGCTTTTATTACGACATTGCCTACGAGCGTCCTTTCACGCCGGAAGACATGGCGGCTATCGAACAGCGCATGCAGCAACTGATCGAGAAAGATTACGACGTCATCAAGAAAGTCACTCCGCGCGCTGAAGTGATCGAAGTGTTCAAGGCTCGTGGCGAAGACTACAAGCTGCGTTTGGTTGAAGACATGCCGAACGAGCAGGCCATGGGTCTGTACTATCACGAAGAATACGTCGACATGTGCCGTGGTCCGCACGTGCCGAACACGCGTTTCCTGAAATCCTTCAAGCTGACCAAGCTGTCGGGCGCTTACTGGCGTGGCGACGCCAAGAACGAGCAATTGCAGCGCGTCTACGGCACAGCCTGGGCTGACAAGAAACAGCTGGCGGCGTACATCCAGCGCATCGAAGAAGCCGAGAAGCGCGATCACCGCAAGATCGGCAAGCGTCTGGGCCTGTTCCACACCCAGGAAGAATCCCCGGGCATGGTGTTCTGGCACCCGAATGGCTGGACTCTGTACCAGGTGCTCGAGCAGTACATGCGCAAGATCCAGCGCGACAACGGCTACCTTGAGATCAAGACTCCTCAAGTCGTCGACCGCAGCCTGTGGGAAAAATCCGGGCACTGGGCCAACTACGCCGACAACATGTTCACCACCCAGTCGGAAAATCGCGACTACGCCATCAAGCCGATGAACTGCCCATGCCACGTGCAGGTGTTCAATCAGGGCCTGAAAAGCTACCGTGAGTTGCCGATGCGTCTGGCCGAGTTCGGTGCTTGCCACCGTAACGAGCCGTCGGGTGCGTTGCACGGCATCATGCGCGTGCGAGCGTTCACTCAGGACGACGCGCACATCTTCTGCACCGAAGAGCAGATGCAGGCCGAGTCCGCTGCGTTCATCAAGCTGACCATGGACGTCTATCGCGATTTCGGCTTTACCGAAGTCGAGATGAAACTGTCCACTCGTCCGGAAAAACGCGTCGGCTCCGATGAGCTGTGGGATCGCGCTGAAGCAGCATTGGCTGCAGCCCTTGATTCTGCTGGCCTGCCGTACGATCTGCAGCCGGGCGAGGGTGCTTTCTACGGGCCGAAGATCGAGTTCTCGCTGAAAGATTGTCTCGGTCGAGTCTGGCAGTGTGGTACCTTGCAGCTCGATTTTAACCTGCCTGTCCGTTTGGGCGCTGAATACGTCTCCGAAGACAACAGCCGCAAACACCCAGTGATGTTGCACCGCGCGATCCTCGGTTCGTTCGAGCGTTTCGTCGGGATTCTGATCGAGCACTACGAAGGTGCTTTCCCTGCGTGGCTCGCGCCGACCCAGGCGGTGATCATGAATATCACTGATAAACAGGCAGATTTTGTTGCAGAGGTTGAAAAAACTCTCAACGAAAGCGGATTTCGTGCCAAGTCCGACTTGAGAAATGAAAAGATCGGCTTTAAAATCCGCGAGCATACTTTGCTCAAGGTTCCCTATCTTTTGGTTATCGGAGATAAGGAAGTCGAGATGCAGACTGTCGCTGTGCGTACTCGTGAAGGTGCTGACCTGGGCTCGATGCCCGTCGCCCAGTTCGCTGAGTTTCTCGCGCAAGCGGTTTCCCGGCGTGGTCGCCCAGATTCGGAGTAATTATTATTAAGCGTGAAATGAGACAAGATAAACGAGCTGCACCGAAAGCCCCGATCAACGAGAATATCTCGGCACGCGAGGTTCGGTTAATTGGCGCTGATGGCGAGCAGATTGGCATCGTCTCGATTGATGAAGCGCTTCGTATCGCTGAAGAAGCAAAGCTTGATCTGGTGGAAATTTCCGCAGATGCAGTCCCGCCTGTTTGCCGGGTGATGGACTACGGCAAATCGATCTTCGAGAAGAAGAAGCAGATTGCCGCGGCGAAGAAAAACCAGAAGCAGATTCAGGTTAAAGAAATCAAGTTTCGTCCAGGGACGGAGGAAGGGGATTACCAGGTAAAACTGCGCAACCTGGTACGTTTCCTGAGTGACGGGGACAGGGCCAAGGTATCCTTGCGATTCCGCGGCCGTGAGATGGCCCACCAGGAGCTGGGGATGGAACTCCTCAAGCGGGTTGAACAAGACCTGCTCGAGTACGGTTCGGTCGAACAGCATCCTAAGATGGAAGGACGCCAGCTGATCATGGTCATCGCCCCGAAAAAGAAGAAGTAATCAACAGGGCACGGCAGGCCTTCTGATTATGTTTATCAACTGAATGCGGAGTATCCGAACATGCCAAAAATGAAAACCAAAAGTGGTGCTGCCAAGCGGTTTCTGAAAACTGCTAACGGCATCAAGCACAAGCACGCTTTCAAGAGCCACATCCTGACTAAAATGTCGACCAAGCGTAAGCGTCAACTGCGCGGTAGCAGCTTGCTGCATCCGTCTGACGTGGCAAAAGTCGAGCGCATGCTGCGCCTTCGTTAATTTAGTCAAGAATAGAGGAAGTAACTCATGGCTCGTGTAAAGCGTGGCGTCATTGCCCGTAAGCGTCACAAAAAAATTCTGAAACTTGCTAAAGGCTACTACGGCGCACGCTCCCGCGTATTCCGTGTTGCCAAGCAAGCGGTAATCAAGGCAGGCCAATACGCCTACCGTGACCGTCGTCAGAAAAAACGTCAGTTCCGCGCTCTGTGGATCGCTCGTATCAACGCTGGTGCTCGTGTTAACGGTCTGTCCTACAGCCGTTTCATCGCTGGCCTGAAAAAAGCGTCCATTGAGATCGACCGTAAGGTTCTGGCTGATCTGGCAGTGAACGAAAAAGCGGCGTTTGCTGCGATTGTCGAGAAAGCTAAAGCCACCTTGGCTTAAGTACCCCCGACAGTCACCCGGCCTCACCTCTGTGGGGCCAGGTGTTAAACGTCATAAATAGGGGAAGAGCCTTCAAGCTCTTCCCCTATTTTGTATCTGGAGTCTGTACATGGAAAACCTGGATGCGCTGGTCTCTCAAGCACTAGAGGCTGTGCAAAGCGCTGAAGATATCAATGCCCTGGAGCAAATCCGGGTTCAATACCTTGGCAAGAAGGGCGAATTGACTCAGGTGATGAAGACCCTGGGGAATCTGCCGGCCGAAGAGCGTCCGCAAGTCGGTGCGCTGATCAACGTTGCCAAGGAACGTGTTACAGGCGTTCTCAATGCGCGCATGGCATTGTTTGAAGAAGCCGAGCTGGCTGCCAAACTGTCTGCCGAATCCATCGACGTGACATTGCCGGGCCGTGGCCAGACCTCTGGCGGTCTGCATCCGGTCACCCGGACTCTGGAGCGCGTCGAGCAGTTCTTCACCCGCATTGGCTACGGCATCGCCGAAGGCCCTGAGGTCGAAGACGACTACCACAACTTTGAAGCGCTCAACATCCCAGGCCATCACCCGGCCCGGTCGATGCATGACACCTTCTATTTCAATGCCAACATGTTGCTGCGCACCCATACCTCGCCGGTACAGGTCCGCACCATGGAATCGAAGCAGCCGCCGATCCGCATCGTCTGCCCGGGCCGCGTCTATCGCAGCGACTCCGATATCACCCATTCGCCGATGTTCCACCAGGTCGAAGGCCTGCTGGTCGATCGCGATATCAATTTTGCCGATCTCAAAGGCACGATCGAAGAATTCCTGCGGGTGTTCTTCGAGAAAGAACTGGCCGTGCGTTTCCGTCCTTCGTATTTCCCCTTCACCGAGCCATCCGCTGAAGTCGATATGGAATGCGTGATGTGCAGCGGCAAAGGCTGCCGCGTCTGCAAGCAGACCGGCTGGCTGGAAGTGATGGGCTGCGGCATGGTTCACCCGAACGTGCTGCGCATGTCCGGCATCGATCCGGAAGAGTTCTCCGGATTTGCCTTCGGCATGGGTGTCGAGCGTCTGGCCATGCTCCGTTACGGCGTGAACGACTTGCGTCTGTTCTTCGACAACGACTTGCGGTTCCTCGCGCAATTTCGCTAGTCGTAACGAATTCTTAGGAGAGCAGGATGAAATTCAGTGAACAATGGCTGCGTGGCTGGGTCAGCCCGCAGGTAGATCGCGACGAGCTGGTTGCCCGTCTGTCGATGGCCGGTCTTGAGGTCGATAGCGTTACTCCGGCCGCCGGCGTATTCAGTGGTGTGGTGGTGGGTGAGGTGCTGAGCACCGAGCAGCATCCGGACGCCGACAAGTTGCGCGTATGCCAGGTCAGCAATGGCGCGGAAACCTTCCAGGTCGTGTGCGGAGCGCCAAACGTGCGCCCGGGCCTGAAGATTCCGTTCGCCATGATTGGCGCAGAGCTGCCGGGCGACTTCAAGATCAAGAAGGCCAAGCTGCGTGGCGTCGAGTCCAACGGCATGCTGTGCTCGCAGGCAGAGCTGCAGGTCGGTGAGGGCAACGACGGTCTGATGGAGCTGCCGGCCGATGCGCCGGTGGGCGAAGATTTCCGTGTGTATCTGGATCTGGAAGACGCCAGCATCGAGGTCGACCTGACCCCGAACCGTGGCGACTGCCTGTCCTTGGCCGGTCTGGCCCGTGAAGTCGGCGCGCTGTACGCCGTGCCGGTAACCCGTCCTGTGGTGGCTGCGATTGCAGCGGTACACGACGAAGTCCGCTCGGTCGAGGTGCTGGCCCCAGCTGCCTGCCCACGTTACCTGGGTCGGGTCATCCGTAACGTCGACCTGTCCAAGCCAACCCCGCTGTGGATGGTTGAGCGTCTGCGTCGCGCTGACGTGCGCAGCATCGACGCTGCCGTCGACATCACCAACTACGTCATGCTCGAGCTCGGCCAACCGCTGCACGCTTTCGATCTCGCCGAAATCAATGGCGGCATTCGTGTGCGCATGGCTGAAGAGGGCGAAAAGCTGGTTCTGCTTGATGGTCAGGAAGTCAGCCTGCGTAGCGATACGCTGGTCATCGCTGACCACACTCGTGCACTGGCGATCGCCGGCGTCATGGGTGGCGAGCACAGCGGTGTTTCCGCGACCACCCGTGATGTGTTCCTCGAATCTGCGTTCTTTGATCAGATTGCGGTTGCCGGCAAGGCACGTTCTTACGGCTTGCATACCGACGCTTCGCATCGCTACGAGCGTGGCGTTGACTGGCAACTCGCTCGTGAAGCCATGGAGCGCGCCACTGGCCTGCTGCTGGAAATCACTGGCGGCGAAGCTGGTCCGATCATCGAGACCGTCAGCGAACAACATCTGCCATCGATTGCACCGATTACTCTGCGCGCTCAGCGCATCACTCAGATGCTCGGCATGGAGATGGATTCGGCACAGGTCGAGCGCCTGCTCAGTGCCTTGGGCCTGAGCATTGCCGCTGACGGCGAAGGTCAATGGCGAGTTGAAGTGCCAAGCCACCGCTTCGATATCAGCCTGGAAGTCGACCTGATCGAAGAGCTGGCGCGTCTTTACGGTTACAACCGTTTGCCGGTTCGCTACCCGCAAGCGCGTCTGGCGCCGCAAGCCAAGGCCGAAGCGCGTAGTGATCTGCCTGAGCTGCGTCGTCTGCTGGTTGCTCGTGGTTATCAGGAAGCGATCACTTACAGCTTCATCGATCCGCGTCAGTTCGAACTGTTCAGTCCTGGCGTCGAGCCGCTGTTGCTGGCCAATCCGATCTCCAACGATATGGCCGCCATGCGCTCGTCGTTGTGGCCAGGTCTGGTCAAGGCATTGCAGCACAACCTCAACCGTCAGCAGGATCGCGTGCGTCTGTTCGAGAGCGGCCTGCGCTTCGTTGGTCAGCTTGAAGGCTTGAAGCAAGAGCCGATGCTGTCCGGGGTTGTGTGCGGGAGTCGCTTGCCGGAAGGCTGGGCGCAGGGTCGGGATACCGTCGACTTCTTCGACGTAAAGGCTGACGTGGAGGCTGTACTGGGTTTTGCCGGTGCCCTGGATTCGTTCACCTTTGCTCCGGGCAAACACCCAGCGCTGCATCCGGGTCAAACCGCGCGCATCGAGCGTGAAGGTCGCGAGGTAGGCTATATCGGTGCAATTCACCCTGAGCTGTCGAAGGCGCTGGGGCTGGATCGTCCGGTGTTCGTCTTTGAGCTGGTTCTGGCGGAAGTGGCGCTCGGTAAAATGCCGAAATTCCACGAGTTGTCGCGCTTTCCTGAAGTGCGTCGTGACCTTGCACTGATCGCGCACAAAGACGTCGCGGCCTCGGCTGTGCTGGACGTAATCCGTGAAAATGCAGGCGAATGGCTCACAGAGCTCAGGCTGTTTGACGTGTATCAGGGTAAAGGTATTGATCCTGATAGAAAAAGCCTTGCAGTCGGCTTGACCTGGCAGCATCCATCGCGCACTCTTAATGACGATGAGGTGAATTCGACGACGCAAAATATCCTCACCTCGCTCGAACAAAGGTTGAACGCCACGTTAAGGAAGTGACGTATGGGGGCTTTGACGAAAGCTGAGATGGCGGAACGTCTGTATGAAGAGCTGGGCCTGAACAAGCGGGAAGCCAAGGAATTGGTCGAACTGTTTTTCGAGGAAATCAGGCACGCTCTTGAAGACAACGAGCAGGTCAAATTGTCCGGTTTCGGCAATTTCGACCTTCGGGACAAACGCCAGCGGCCTGGCCGCAACCCGAAAACGGGGGAAGAAATCCCGATCACGGCTCGCCGTGTGGTCACCTTTCGTCCAGGGCAGAAGTTGAAGGCCCGAGTTGAGGCTTATGCTGGAACCAAGTCATAACGACGAACTACCCGTCATCCCGGGCAAACGCTACTTCACCATTGGTGAAGTCAGCGAGCTGTGTGCCGTAAAGCCACACGTGCTGCGCTACTGGGAGCAGGAGTTTCCGCAGCTCAACCCCGTCAAACGCCGCGGGAACCGCCGGTATTATCAGCGCCAGGACGTGCTGATGATCCGGCAGATCCGCGCGCTCCTTTACGATCAGGGTTTCACCATCGGCGGCGCACGTCTGCGTCTGTCCGGCGACGAAGCCAAAGATGACACCACACAGTACAAACAGATGATTCGGCAGATGATTGCCGAATTGGAAGATGTCCTGGTGGTACTCAAGAAATAAAAAGCTGCGTTTGAATACTTCCAGTTTTCAAAAGCTTGCGATATATTCTTGAGCGTTCTTCGAGGTGAAGAACGGGATGCAACATCAGTCGGGGCGTAGCGCAGTCCGGTAGCGCACTAGCATGGGGTGCTAGGGGTCGAGTGTTCGAATCACTCCGTCCCGACCATATTTTTCAATGATCTAGGCCAATGTTCACAGCATTGGCCTTTTTCATGTGTGTGAGATTTGCGGGGCTACTCGATCACGCCTGCGACTCGCATCACCAAGTGTTTGGATTAGTAAGAAAGTCCGCTCGTCGAGCAAATAGCACTCTCTGTGCGCCGATCTTCTCTTACTTATTAAGCGCAGCCCCTGCGCCACTGACGGGAGAGAATGATGATCGACGACAACAATGGCCCTGAAGCGCCATATCCGGGACCAGACGAACAAACACCTGATTCTGGCGCGGGTCATGATTCCGGCCTGGAGCAGGCTGATTCTGAGCCGAAGCAGGGCACCGACGAACGACCAGAGGACTGGAATCCGCCACCCGGCAATCCTGGCTCTGATCAGGACGCCCAGACGGGCCGAGATAATGGCGGCGCTAAGTAAGCCCGATCAATTGTAATAGTTCACGAGACCCGGCCATCGCGCCGGGTTTTTATTGCCGCCCAACCCTCTATCGACATCCTTGGGCGCAGACGGTTATTTGGGCTTGGGTGGGCGAAGCCGAGCGGCGCCGGCGGCTGGAAGCTTCGATCCAGGCGCCGGCAACAAGCATGTTCACTCTACGATGCAGATCCAGCGATGGTTGTATCGATAGGGTGCGCGGGTGAAATGGACGTCTGAGACCATTTTCATGCCTCGCTCTTGGAGCGCTTCGGTCAGTTGTACGAGTGTCTCTGCCTGGATAGTCATTGCTGTCACCTCGTCAGATTTACTGCGTTCATAATTCTTGACCGAGAGATCAGGCGGCTAATTCATTTTTTCTACAGTAATCATTGAAGCAGTGTGATCAAGAGCGCTGTGCTTCACTTCGTGTCCACTAACTTGCCCCATTCAAGTCCGAACCGCGCCAGGTACTTCCTCAAGCGATCGGCATCATTGGGTTGCGCCTTGGCCTGCCGGGAAACACCGAACAGCTGTCGGCCGGCATCGGACAGGCTGTCCGCCTGCCGGCATACCTCTATAACCGCCTTCAGCTGTAAGCGATCGAACAGGTCCATGCTATCGCTATCTCCCGGCAACTCAGTTGATACAGCAGTGGGTTGCGCCAACCCCCACGCATATCGCAATCGATCGATCTCATCATCTACCTGCGCTTCATCGATGCGTCCGCTGTCGGCCAAAGTCGCCATCCGTGTAATCGACGCAGACAGTTCGCGAAAGTTGCCCAGCCACGCTGCTTCACGTGAACTGGCGAAGGCCAGGTAGCGTCGGCGTGCTTCGAGATTGAAGCGCGCGCGTTGCCCATGTTCGCGCGCGTGGCGTTCCAGTTCGAAATCGATGTTTGGCTCGATGTCCTCGCGGCGGCCGGCGAGGCCGGGCAGGTCGAATGTCCAGAGGTTGATCCTTGCGTACAGGTCCTCGCGAAAAAGGCCTTCGGCGACGCGGCTGCGCAGGTCGCGGTGGGTGCCGGCGATTATCAGAAAATCACTCTCGACTTCCTTGTCCGAGCCCAGCGGGAAGAAGCGTTTCTCTTCGATTGCCTTTAACAGCATCGCTTGTTCGTCCGCGCCGAGCTCACCGATTTCATCGAGAAACAGCATGCCGCCGTTTGCGGCGCGTAGCAGGCCATCGCGAGCGTTTTGCGCGCCGGTGAAGGCGCCTTTGACGTGGCCGAACAAGGCCGACATCGCGCCGTCGCCACGCAAGGTTGCACAGTTGACTTCGACAAAGCGTCCCTGCATTTGATGACGGTTACGTTTGAGTTCGTAGATGCGTCGCGCCAGGAAGGATTTGCCGGCGCCGGTCGGGCCGATCAGCAGCATGGAGGCTTTTGAGCGCAGGGCTACGCGCTCTATCTGTTCAATGGAGCGGTTGAAGGCCGGGTTGCGCGTGGCGATGCCGGACTTGAGAAATTCCAGGCCTTCAAGACGTTTGCTGGCGAAGCGTGAGGCAATCCGATCATAGCGCGACAGATCGAGATCGATCAGCGCATGAGTGCCGCAGGCGGGCTCGTTCTCGTTCTTGCGCTTGGCGGGGGAGGTTTGGATCAATCGGGCCGGCAGATAGCGCGCCTCGGTGAGCAGAAACCAGCAGATCTGTGCGACGTGGGTGCCGGTGGTGATGTGGACGAGGTAATCCTCGTGCTCGGTGTCAAAATTGTACGCAGTGGTGAAGTCGTGCAGGGCGCCGTACACCTCCTCGAAATCCCAAGGGTTGCGCAGCGACATTGGATGCAGGCGCACTTCGGTGCTCGGAGAAATCTGCTGGATGTCCGCTCGGACACGCTCGGCGAGGCTGACGTCGCGCGCGTCGAGGCCATGAATCAATTCAAGTCGGTGGATAGGGAGGTCTGTTTGTTGGCACAGGCCTACGCTTGGTCGCCAATAATTCCATCGGCTGGCACCTTTGCCGACACGATCCAGGGTGGCTCCGATAAATCCGATGGCGACCGTGCGTTTGTTGGGCATGCTTATCTCATAAGATAAATGACGATATGCAATGATAATTTTGCTGGTCGGATTTGTCTTCCATAGATTATCGAGCCTCGTCCAATCAGAGATAAAAGTTATTAAAATCAAAAACATAGCAGAAACAACCATGGCCGCATCCAAAGCTGGCACAGCGGCTGCAATGCTGATGGAAACGAACATGGACACCAAGATATGAAAGACCAAACCTACCAGCTTCTCGAAGTCGCCAACGGCAAGCCCATCAAACTCTGGACCGAAGGCGTCCCGGTTGAAAACGAAGCCCGCGCACAGTTGATGAACACTGCGAAAATGCCCTTCATCTTCAAGCATCTGGCGGTGATGCCGGATGTGCACCTGGGCAAGGGGTCAACCATCGGCAGCGTTATTCCAACGGTCGGCGCGATCATTCCGGCGGCGGTGGGCGTCGACATCGGTTGTGGAATGATCGCTGCGCGTACATCGCTGATGGCTTCGGATCTGCCGGACAACCTCCAGGGACTGCGTAGCGCCATCGAGCAAGCGGTGCCACATGGCCGCAGTTCGAATCGTTTGCGGCGAGACAAAGGCGCCTGGGACGAGATTCCTCAGCAAGCCGATCAGGCCTGGGCGGGGTTGCAGCCGCGCTTCAAACTGATCACCGACAAGTATCCGAAACTGGCCAACACCAACAACCGTGGGCACTTGGGGACGCTCGGCAGTGGCAACCATTTCATCGAAGTGTGCCTGGACGAGGCCAATCGGGTGTGGTTCATGCTGCACAGCGGTTCGCGTGGCGTCGGCAACGCTATCGGCAACCTGTTCATCCAGATGGCCCAAGCCGATATGCGTCAGCACATTGCCAACCTGCCGGACCGTGACCTGGCCTATTTCGAAGAGGGCAGCCAGCATTTTGATGATTACGTGGAGGCGGTTGGCTGGGCGCAGGACTTCGCCAGACAGAACCGTGAACTGATGATGCGTGCGGTGGTTCAGGCCACGCGGCAGATCATCCGCAAGCCGTTCGAAGTGGCGCTGGAGGCGGTCAACTGCCACCACAATTACGTGCAGAAGGAACGGCATTTCGGTGAAGACGTGCTGATTACCCGCAAAGGCGCGGTGTCAGCGAAGAAGGGCGAGCTGGGGATTATTCCGGGCTCGATGGGCGCCAAGAGTTTCATTGTGCGCGGTCTGGGCAATGAAGAGTCATTCAGTTCCTGCAGTCATGGCGCCGGGCGCACCATGAGCCGCACGAAGGCGAAGAATACCTTCACCGTCGCCGATCAGATCCGCGCCACTGCCCATGTGGAGTGCCGCAAGGACGAAGCGGTGATTGACGAAATTCCGATGGCCTACAAGGACATCGACAAAGTCATGCACGCCCAGCGTGAGCTGGTGGAAGTGCTGCACACCCTGCGTCAGGTGGTGTGCGTCAAAGGCTAAGGAACTACCGCGCTGGCGAGAATTCTGCGTCGGCAGTGCGCTGGTTCATCGCGGCTGAGCTGAAGCGCGAATTATCAATATTGATCGTAACTCAGGAAGACCCACGACGGTTTAACGGTACCTCAGAGACACCGTCGGGCTATACGCGTAAGGATTTGCAATGAAAGAGATAATCGAACTGGACGGCGCCATCGGTGGCGGCCAGGTGTTGCGCAGTGCGCTGAGCCTGTCGATGGTGACAGGCCGGGCGTTTCGCATTAAACAGATTCGCGCCAGACGCAGTCGTCCGGGATTGCTGCGTCAGCACCTGACAGCCGTGATGGCGGCGGGCGAGATTTGTGGTGCACAGATATCTGGTGCGCATCTGGGGTCGCAAGGCCTGAGCTTCGAACCGGGCGAAATTCGCGGCGGCGACTTTCAGTTCGCTATCGGCACGGCGGGCAGTTGCACGCTGGTGCTACAGACGCTGTTGCCAGCCTTGTTGCGGGCATCGAAGGCCAGTCGGGTGACGATCTCCGGTGGCACGCATAATCCGCTGGCGCCGCCGACGGATTTCCTGTCGCGCAGTTGGTTGCCGCTGCTGCGGCGCATGGGCGGCGATGTCGAGTTGGAGTTGCTGCGTCATGGTTTCGTACCGGCTGGCGGTGGCGAAATTGCGGTGAAGGTGCAGCCCTCGCGCCTCACGCGCCTGGACCTGTGTGAGCGCGGCGAGGCAGTCTCACGACGCGCATTGGCGCTGACCGCAGGTCTCGCACCCACTGTCGCTCAGCGAGAGCTGAGTCAGGTGGCCAAGCGTTTGAACTGGCCAGTGGAGGCGCTGCAACCTATGGCGCTTGACCCGGCACGCGGTCCGGGCAATGTGTTATTGCTGGAGTATGTTTTCGAGCATGTCACTGAGGTGTTCAGCGCATTTGGCCAAGTGTCGTTACGCGCCGAGAAGGTGGCCGATGCCGCAATCAATCAGGCCGTCGACTGGTTGTGCAGTAATGCTGCTGTCGCTGAGCATCTGGCCGATCAGTTGCTGTTGCCGATGGCGCTGGCCGGTGGCGGATCGTTCACCACGCCGCGCATGACTGATCATCTGCGCAGCAACATCGAAGTCATTCACCTGTTTTTGCCGGTCCGTATCGATTGCCGAGAGGAGGGCGGCGATCGCTTGCGGGTAGACGTTTTCCAAACCGATTAACAGCGGCCGGCAACCGGAAAGCAGTTGCACAACCTCATCGCAGGTGAGGCTAGCCTTCAGCCATTAGCACATCCGACCTAATTGCCCCCGGTCTGGCTCGACCTTAAAGTCCTTTCGCTTGGCAGGTTATTGCCAGTATTTCTCCGGTATGAAAATCAAAAAGGTCGATCTGCAATGAACTCATCAAGGACTATCCCGGTTCTCGCTTTATTCGCAACAATGGCGCTCGCAGTTACTGGATGCCAGACCGTCAAACCGGGAGAGAGTGATCTCAAGAATCGCGCACAGACCACCATCGGCAAACCCGTAATCAAGGTTTCAAATATCCGCAGCGACTTCAATACAACCTTCTACACCGCTCAAACCGAAAGTGGCGAATATACGTGCGAACTGCCGAGCGGCCCGATGGTTGCTCTGGGTTCCATGGGCATGGGACTGGGCGCTCAGTGCACCAAGCAATGACTAATCAATCTTTTCGAAGCTGAAATAAAAAGGCCAATGTCGATGACATTGGCCTTTTTCTTTAACCAATACTCGGCGCAGATCAGTTGGTTTTCGAGTTCAGCTTGCGCAGTTCTTCGTAGGTCGCCGATTGCACGAACCAGAAGCCGGAGACGATGCACCAGCCCAGGGTGCCGCCTACGAACATGCCGAGACCTGAAAGAAAGCTCTGGCTCATCATGAAGAGGGAAACGATCAGGATGACCGCCAGTGCGATGTAGAGAACGATGTTGTTGACGCCGATGACGAAATCTTTCATTTGCATTCCTTGGATGTATTTTCCTCTGGCCACCTTCTATGGTGGCCAGTGCGCGCATCATATTGATATCACCCTGGATTGCGCTAGTTCGGCGTCGGTATTTCGTTATGAATAGCAAAGTCCGTGGTTACTGAACGGGTTTTTTCTCAAGATCTTCGGAGTCGCTCGACGTCGCCGCATCCTTCTCCGTCTCGTGCGGTTCTGAGCCCGCGTTGGCGCCTGAAGACTCTTCACCTTTCTTGTTGGCCTTCTCATCATGGTCACTAGAGCTTTGTGCATGATTGACACCGGGCAGGGCGGTGGCGGGGGTGGCAGCGCCCGCTGTCGTTTCGGCTGCCCAAGCGTGGAGCGGGCCAATCAAGCACAGACTGAAAAACGAAATTGCGAAGATTTTCTTGTTCATCACGTGGGCCTTCTACGCGGTGGGATGTACTGCTTTGGATAAGCCTGTCTGCCAAAGGTGCGCAGTACTGGACGAGCGGCGAAGCCTGATTGTATTCAGCCGGATCAAAAATCTCGCGACAGCAGGCAAATTGCTGGCCCCCATAGGTGTTTCGCACCGGCAAAATCGCCTTTTTTCAAAAGGTTAGGTTGGCTACATGCGCACGATTGTCATCACCGTTGTGACGCTTTCCCTGGCTTTGATCGCCTCGGGAGTGCAGGCAAAAGAGTTGAGCAAGGGCCATCGCTTTGCCTGCACCTGGGGCTCGGATATTGCTGCCGGTGCGCAGCGATCAAAACTGTCCGGGGTTTCGCTGTATGGCGCGCGCAAGCAATTGCAGGTTCGCCGATTCCAGCAACCCTGGATGCGCATGACAGCGATGGGGATTACCGAGCAGACCTACAACAGCAGTTCGAAGCTCAAACCGGCAGCGGTCAAGCAGACCTATTACGAACAATGCGTACGCCATGAGTTGGCTCGGCGCTGATGCCGGTTTCTCAGGACTGATTTACACAGCTCAGGAATCGCGAGAGCCCTTGGCGACTGCCGGCCCGGCAACCCGCGGCGCCGCTTTGGTCTGCATCAGTGCATCCAGAGCCTTGCGATAGCCCTGGCCGCCAAGCGCCATGCTGTTGTTGTGCGTCGCGCCGGGCACGAGCAGCAGGCGTTTGGGCTGCTCTGCGGCATTGAATAGCTGCTCGCTGAAGCGCGGCGGCACGAAGGCATCAGCCAGGCCATGCACCACCAGCAGTGGCATGTGAATGTCGGCGATCTTGTCGATGGAATCGAATTTCTGCGACAGGAGCCAACGCACAGGAAGCGAGGTGTTGGCCACGGCGGCAGCTACGTCGGCGAGAGAAGTGAAGGTAGATTCGATGACCAGACCGCGAACCGGCAGAGGTGTGTTGTTGCGCGCCGCGTTCTGTCCGAGCTCGGCCGCCAGATCAATCGCCACCGCACCGCCGAGAGAGTGGCCGTAGATCAGGCGCTTGTTCGGGTCCGGTTGCAGCAGCTGGAAGCGCTCCCAGGCCACGCGGGCATCTTCATAAACGCTGCTTTCGGATGGTAGATAACCCTTGCTTTGGCCGAACCCGCGATAATCGATGGCCAGCACCGAATAGCCCGCCGCGCGTAGTTGCTCTATGCGGAACAACTGTCCGGTGAGGTTCCAGCGCACGCCATGCAAATAAAGGATTGCCGGGGCATTGGCACGTTCCGCCGGCCACCACCAGGCATGGATGTTCTGCCCGGCCTTGAAACTCTTCGGTTGCAGATCGAGTTCCTGAACGCTGCCGGGCAGACCGCGATACCAGCCGGCGGTGCCCGGCTCGATGCGAAACAACAGTTTGCGCTCGGTGTGTTCCAGCACCGCACAACTCGTCGGCACGCCAATGATCAGCGCGGCCATCATGGCGAACGCCAAGCGGCGGCGTCGCAGACGGGTCAGGAAGGACAGGAACATTAATCGTTTCACCACAGCGCAGACAAAGAACGCTTTTTACCAGATGCCTCGGTCTGCGCGTGACTGTTTTTCGACCACCGTGCACGCCCAACGATTACAAGATGCTGCAATCGATCACGCCACCTGCAGCACAATCTTGCCGATATGATCGCCGCCCTCCATGCGGGCATGGGCCTGAGCCGCGTCAGCCAGCGGGTAAACCTTGTCGATGATCGGCAGGCAGCGCCCGGCGCTGAGGGCAGGCCAAACGTGTTCTTGCAGTTGATCGGCGATGGCGGCTTTTTCCGTAGCCGTACGCGCGCGCAGCAGCGAACCGGTGACCACCGCGCGTTTGCCGAGGATCGCCAACAGATCGATGTCGTTGGCGCGGGCGCCGCCGAGAAAGCCGAGCATCACCAGTCGGCCATCCATTGCCAGTGCGCTGATGTTGCCGTTCAGATACGAGCCACCCATGATGTCGAGAATCACGTTCACGCCTTGATCTGCGGTTTTCTGGGCAATGACCTCGGCGAAATCTTCCTCACGATAGTTGATCGGTTGCCCGCCAAGCTGACGGATCGCGTCGCATTTTTCAGCACTGCCTGCGGTAGCAAACGCCTCGATGCCAAATTCACGACAGAGCATCAGCGCGGTGGTACCGATACCGCTGGTGCCACCGTGAATCAACACGCGCTGCCCGGCCTTGGCGGCGCCGAGGCCGAAAAGGTTGGCCCAGACGGTGAAAAAGGTTTCTGGAACTGCGGCGGCCTGGACCCAATCGACTCCATCCGGCACAGGCAAAGTCTGGCCGGCCGGAACCGCGCAATACTCGGCGTAGCCACCGCCATTGGTCAGCGCGCAGACCCGATCGCCGACCGCGAAACGCGTTACTCCGGCGCCAACCGCGACCACTTCGCCAGCCACTTCCAGACCGGGGATCGGGTCCATGCCGGGCTTCATCGGGTACTTGCCGGCGCGCTGCAAGGCATCCGGGCGATTGATGCCGGCAGCGTGAACGCGGATAAGCACTTGGCCTTCGCCAACGGTGGGCAGAGGTACGCGCCTGGCTTGCAATACTTCAGGGCCGCCGGGTTGGGTGATTTCGATACGGGTCATTTCTTTAGGCAGTGACATGTCGATTCCTGTGGAGAAGGTCGTGTAGATGGGAGCGCAGACAGGGTGCAATGATTCCCCTCAGTTCGCCGCGCAGCGCGTTTCATTAGCAGAGGGCAGCCAGCGCATGGCTAGCTCCAGCAGTAGAGCCACGACGATCGCGCCAGCGGCGATCACAAACAGCAGCGTGTGCTGGCCGCCCGAGGCATTGAACAATGCCGAATAGGCAAACCCGGCCAGCGCCTGAAAGGTTGCGAATGACACAGTGGCACGGCTCCAGGCGATCTGCTGACGGTGATGCGACGGCACCAGCTCATGCACGCGGGCCAAAGCCAGAGGGACGATGCCCGGCGGGAACGAGCCGAGAATCACCGCCAGTAAAGCCAGCGCCAGAAACGCATGGGAGACGGCGAGCAAACCGAGGGCAATGGCTTGAACTACCAACACCGGTCGAATACCAGTGCGGGCGCCAAGCTGGTCGGCCAGGAAGCCGTAAGTCACCGGCCCGACAATCGCTCCCAGGCCATACATCACCCAGACCATTGCGCCGATATGCGCCCCGGCGCCCAGTCCGCGAGCCACGTAATCCACCAGAAACACCATGGCAGGCACCAGCCCGGCGGCCATGAACGCGTATTGAGCGAACAACAGGTAAACGCCCGACGGTGTCGGCTCATCAGCCGACGTTGCGTGCGCAGCCACAGGGTGCGCGGTATCCGCAGGCCAGCCGAACCAGCTCAACGCGGTCAGCAACAACGCCAGCGCGCCCAGCCCCAGCCATGTTGCCTGCAAGCCCAGAGTCAGCAGTGGCGGCACGATGGTGCCGGAGCCAGCAATCCCCAGGCCGATGCCAAGGAAGATTGCGCCACTGGCCAGACCTCTGCGCGGCGCCGGAACGTGAGGCAGCACGGTTGCCGCCACCAGCACCATGATCGCGCCACCGGCTATGCCGGACAGCAAACGCCAGCCGAAGAACCAGCTCACCGACAGCGGATAAGCACAGGCAAAAAATGCTCCCGTGACCGCGAGCATCATCAGGCGCAGGGCGTTGCGGTTACCCAGTCGATGGGCCATGGGCCGACCGAGCAGGGCGCCGATCAAGTAGCCGACCAGATTGGCCGCGCCGAGATAGACGACATCATTGGCGGAAAACCACTGCGCCTGAATCAGCGAAGGGATCAGCGGCGTGTAGGCGAAACGCGCCAGGCCAATGCTGACCAGGCTGGCACAAAGCCCGGCGAAGATCGGCAGCCAGATGCCGGAGGAATTTGCAGTACGCATGATAGCGATCTCACAAGAGGTGTATGGCGCTCAGCTTATCGGCTATCTTGGCTGCGCATATGCAGCGATTAAGCGGCAGAGTGATGCAAAAATGCTTCGATGAGGACCAGCATGAATTGGGATGATGCGCGGGTTTTTCTGGCGGTCTGTCGCGAGTCCACCTTGCGCGGAGCTGCACGAGTTCTGGGCGTGGACCAGGCCACTGTCGGGCGGCGTATTACCGCGCTGGAAAAGTCTTTGAGCGCGACGCTGTTCCTGCGTACCTCCGATGGCTACGCGCTGACCAGTGTTGGTGAAGCGGCGCGTAAAAGTGTGGAAAAAATGGAGCATTCGGCACTGGAACTGGAGCGGCACATCCACGGGCTGGACGATCGTCTGACCGGTAACGTACGGGTCAGTACCACCGACTCGATGGCCATCGACTTCATCATCCCGGCGATGGCGCGCCTGCATGACCAGCACCCCGACGTGCAGATCCAGTTGGATGCGTCGACGCAAATCCTCAGTCTGGCCAAGCGCGAAGCCGATATCGCAGTGCGCAATACTCGGCCGGATAACCCGGATCTCATCGCTCGGCGAATCGCCCGTTGGCCTGTAGGACTTTTCGCAGCACAGGCCTATGTCGAGCGCCATGGACAACCGCAGCCCGGCAACGCTTTCGAGGGCCATGATCTGGTGGTGTATCAGCCGTACTTACAGAGCAAAAAAGACCTGACGCTGGTCTCTGAACCGTTGACCCGCGGACGCATCGTCGCCACGCTCAGCTCCAGCCTTTTGGTGCGTCGAGCCCTTGCCGCAGGCCTCGGGATAGGCGAGATACCGGTATACATGGGCGAACGCGATGGCCTCGTCAGACTTTGGCCGGAGCGGACCCGGCCGCTGCCGTATGAAGTGTGGCTGGTCACCCACGCCGACCTGCGTCACACCGCGCGGGTACGGGCGGTCATCGAGCAGATCGTTGAGGCTTTTGCGCTGGAAAACGAATAAGTGGTTCAGGGTTTTGCCGAGGCTACAACTGCTGACGAAACAGCCTACGTCCGAGACAGAATGGGCCGGCTTGTTGTAGTCCGTGATGAGTTCTATTGTCACTGCAGCTCGATGCAGACCTCAGTGACGCATCGAAACGAAGAGCCAGGGAAGGCCGCGTAGCCGCAGAAAGGTGTCGAATTGAAAATCAGGGAAGTGAATCAATATGCAGTCACGGACAGATCGGACGCGGGGCGGGACAGGCAAATCATGAGCAGCATAAGTCGCGAAGAATTCGATGCCAGGATAGAAACCATCGAGACGAGGATGGATGGCCGCGTGGCAGAAATGCGCGCCGACATTCGCGGGTTCCTGGCTGCTCAGGCAGAGCGGGACAAGGTCTATCTTGAACGGGACAAGGCCCTGCAGGAACGGGACAAGCGTTATGACCTGATGTGGATGGGCGTGCAGAAAATCGCCGACGAATCGCGGGAAGCGATCAGACAGGCATCGACGGTAAAGGCCAATTACTGGGCTGCCACCACTGTGCATTTCCTCGGCGTGGCTTCCTTGCTGGTTGGCGCACATTTTGCCAATCAGGCGGCGGTGTTGACCACGATACAAACCACGCTGGCAGCGATTCAGATTGGCAAAGAGGTATCGTCACCCAAACCTGTCGTACAACCCTCAGCAGAGCCGCCGCAATAAAAAACGGCCTTCAGTGGAAGGCCGTTCTGCATCGCGCCAGATCATGGCATTTCCGGCAACTCCTGAGGCCGCAAGTCGAACACCAGCACTTCGGCATCGACCCCGTTGCTCAAGGTGAGCAGCTGTTCTTCACGAACCCGCACGCCGTCGCCTTCCTGCAAGGCTTGGCCATTGAGTTCGACGCTGCCACGCGCAACGTGCACGTAAGCGTAACGATTGGCCGGCAATTTCAGCGTGGCACTTTCCTCGCCGTCAAATAACCCGGCGTAGACCCGCGCATCCTGACGGACTTTCAGGGAGCCACTGCTACCGTCCGGCGAGATGATCAGTTGCAGGCGACCACGTTTTTTCTGCGCGCTGAAGTGTTCCTGTTGATAGCGCGGCTTGGCGCCACTGACATCCGGCACGATCCAGATTTGCAGAAAGTGCACGGGCTTGGTGGCCGAGTGGTTGAACTCACTGTGCGCCACGCCGCTGCCGGCACTCATCAATTGCACGTCCCCAGGGCGGATCACCGAGCCAGTACCGAGGGTGTCCTTGTGTTCCAGCGCGCCTTCGAGCACATAGGAAAAGATCTCCATGTCGCGGTGCGGGTGCTGGCCAAAGCCTTTGCCGGCGGCGACCCGGTCATCGTTGATCACCAGCAGATCGGAGAAACCCTGTTCACGCGGGTTGCGGTAGCTGGCGAAAGAAAAGGTGTGAAACGACTTCAACCAGCCGTGATTGGCGAGGCCGCGATCGGAGGCTTTGCGAAGAGTCAGCATGATGAAATCTCCTGGCGGGACGTGAATTCGTCCGAGTGAGGAGAAGGTTACTGGTTACCCGGTGAGGCAATAAGTAGATGGAAATTGAAAGACTGTCCGGCTCAGGTTGACAGTTTTGCGTTATGGTTCACCCATTCGATCACGCTCCTGAACACTCGGTCCGCCATAATGCCTTGGCTGAAGCGTGCGTATTGACCCTTGAATATGTGTGAAACCTCCCATGAAAACCGTGGCAATGGTGCTGTTCCCTGACTTTCTGATGCTCGACATGGCGGGGCCGCTGGAGGTGTTTTCAGTCGCCAACCGTTATCTGAAACCTGATCTGCACTATCAATTGACGACTCTCGGGACAGAGCGCGGCTTGCTGAGGGCGTCCAACGGCGTGCAGGTTCAGGCTGACTTGCACATCGACGAAGCGGCCGAGCGCTATGACCTGCTATTGGTGCCGGGCGGACCCGGCGCCTATAACCAGAGATTTCCCGAGCTGTTTGGCTGGTTGAAAAAAGCCGTGCCGCGCGCGGAGCGTTACGGTTCGATTTGCACTGGCGCATTCATCCTCGGCCACGCCTGCCTGCTTGATGGTTATCGCGTCACCACGCATTGGAACTACACCGAACGGCTGATCAAGGCTTTCCCGAAAACCACGGTGACCACCGATCAGATCTACGTCGAGGATCGTAATCTCATCACCTCCGGTGGCGTTACGGCCGGCATCGACCTGGCGCTGGCGGTGGTGGCCAGAGATCACGGCAAGAAAATCGCCCAGGACGTTGCCAAGGTCTTGTTGGTGGTCATGAAGCGCCAGGGCGGGCAAGCGCAGTTCAGCCCGTTGATGGCGGCAGTCTCACCGCAAGAAACGCCCATCACCCGCGCGCAGAATTACGTCCTTGAACATCTGGATGAAGCGTTCACCGTCGAGCGCATGGCCGGATTGGCGAACATGAGCGCACGGCACTTTGCTCGCCTGTTCGCCCGTGACGTCAATATGACGCCGATGGAGTTTTTGCAGAATGCCCGCATTGACTGCGCGCGAAACCTGTTGGAAACCGGCGATCTGCCGCTCAAGACCATCGCCTACAAAAGCGGCTTTGGCAGTGTCCGGCACATGCGCTCGTTGTTCGCCGAAAAGCTCGGTCTTACACCGTTACAATACCGCGAACAGTTCAGCTAGAGCGGTTCTGTCCGTCTGACGCAGTCGGATGTCCGTGCTGCGTCGGCTCTGGCGGTTGTATCGTCACGCGAGAGTGCCAAGATGTTTGGCATGAATAATCACAACGACACAAGCCACGGTTCAGTGCTGCGTTTCGGCCCCTACGCCTTTCATGTGCGCCAACGTCTGGTCCTTGAAGGAGAGCAGCCGCTGCGCATGGGCGGGCGCGCCATGGACATCCTTCAGGCGCTGCTCGAACACGCGGGTGAGGTGGTCAGCAAAGAGCAGTTGATTGCTCGAGTATGGCCGACCTCGGTCGTCGAAGAGATCAACCTGCGGGTGCACATTGCGGCGTTGCGCCGCGCACTGGGTGACGGCGTAAACGGGCAGCGTTTCATCATTCACGTGGCGCACTGCGGCTACAGTTTTGTCGCCCCGGTGGAGCAGGGCACCAGTGATGCGCTGACCATGCCCGCTGCCGCGCTCATGCCCCTGCACAATCTTCCGGCACGACTGACGCCAGTCAGTGGGCGCGACGCCCTGATTGGTAGTCTGGTTCGACAAATGCCGGTATGCCGCTTGATGACGATTACCGGTGCGCCGGGTGTTGGCAAGACCACTGTGGCATTGCGCGTGGCGGAATTGCTCCTGCAATACTTTCGCGATGGCGCCTGGTGGGTCGACCTTGCCAGCCTCGAAGATGACATTCCATTGCTCGAGCGCCTGTTGCACACCCTGAAGACAGACTTTTTCACACTGACCGGCCGGCACGCCTTGTTGATACTGGATAACTGCGACCACCAGCGCGACAGCTGTGCGGCACTGGTGGAAACGCTGTTGCATGCTGCGCCTCGCCTGTCGATTCTGGTCACCGGCCGCGAAGCCTTGCAAGTCGCGCAGGAGACCGTTCATTACGTGCCGCTGTTGGCGATTCCCAAGCGCTCGACATTGAACACCGTCGAAGAAGCCATGGGCTATCCGGCGGTGCAGTTGTTCGTCAATCGCGCGCGGGCACGGCAGCATGGCTTCTGTTTGCGTGAGCAGGATTTGCCAGGTGTGCGCGAGATCTGCCGTCAACTGGACGGTCTGCCGCTGGCGATCGAGCTCGCCGCTGCGCAGATCGACGCGCTGGGCTTGATCGGCTTGCAGGCACAGGTTGAAAACGGCCTGCAGTTGCTTGGCCAAGGCCGGCGCACCGCGGAACCGCGCCATCAGTCGATGGCCGCTGCGATCGATTGGAGCTTCCAGTACCTGACGGAGATGGAACAGCGTGTGCTGCTGCGTCTGTCGGTATTCAGCGCGGGCTTTACCCTGGAGGCCGCACTGAGTGTGATCAGCAGCGCGGATCTGGCGGGTTCCAGACTGTCCGCGATAATCGAAGGGTTGGCGCGCAAATCGTTGCTTGTTCGAGAACCCAACCGTGCGACGGCCCGCTATTGGATGCTCAACACCGTGCGCCGCTATGCTCGTGATCAGTTCGAGCGCAGTGACGACAAGTTCGAACTGAAACAGCGCCATGCGCGCTATCTCAGCAGAACGCGCAACGCTTCAGGCCGGGCACTGCTCGTGGAGGCTGTCGAGTAGCAGGCGGACCTTGCGCAAGTCCGGTGTGGCGTAGCCTTCGGTGAAGCGCTGGTAAATGGGGCTGAGCAAATCCCATGCTTCGCGATGGCGGGACTGGCGCTGCCATAATCGGGCGAGGTCCGTGGCGCTGCGCAGTTCCCAAGCGAGGGCGCCCTGGCTTCTGGCGATGGCCAGAGCTTGTTGCAGGGTTTGTTCGGCTTCTCGGGTTTCAGCGGTGTCTGAGCGGGCCGATTCGCGAGCAGGCTCGCTCCCACAGGATGAACCCTTCAACAATGCCGCCGCCCGCGCCCGCAATATCTCCGCTGCACTCCATCCCGCATCGCCATTGCGCGCGCGCTCCACCAGTGCATCATCGACAAAACGCTCATCCAGCGTAACCATCACTTCCCGAATCAGACCGCTGCTCTGTGCTGGTACGGGCACGGCATTATCCGGATCGATCACCTGCGCATACTGCCGGCCCCAGTTATTGAACAGCAGCACCGAGTGCTTCTGCGATTGTTCCAGCAGCAACTGCAGCAGCGCGCGGGCGTTTACATGGTCGCCGTTGTAATGAGCGATCAGACAACTGGCCAGCGCCAGGGTGTAACAGATCGATGTGCCGTGATTGATCTGCACGGCGATGTCCAGCGCCTGCCGTGCGGCGCGCCAGGCTTGCTCGGGCAGACCCTGCAACCACAGCACTCGGGCCAGCACTGTCAGCGAAGCGACGCTCTGATCGTACTGCACGCCAAAACCATGGGTGAAACGATTGAGATGGCCGCTGTGTGCCATGCGTTGCAGCACCTGCTCGGCATGTACGCGTGCCTGCGGCTGGTCGCCGGCATAATGCAGGGCCAGCACGCGCAAGCGATGTGTGCTCAGTGACAGCAGCGGTTCGCCGTGCAGGCCGATGCGGTCGAATAGCTCACTCTGGGCCAAAGCCATGCGGTAATGCCCGCAACTCAGATTGACCGCCATGTGCCCCGACACTGCGCGCAGTTGCCCGGCCAGATCGCCGTGTTCCTCGGCCAATTGGCAGGCGTCGACGAAGGCCTGAATGGTTTGTGGCGTGCCGCCCCAGGTGTGATAGCTGGCGCTACCGAGCGCCAGTTTCAAGGCGATTTGCAGGCGAGGGCAGGGCGGTAGCAGCGAGTCTGCTGGCGAAGCCTCCAGCAGACTCAGTGCCCGGCGTACATAGCGGCTGTAATCGCGCAGCAACGACAGCTCCTGCCACAAAGGCGCCGACGCGGCTGCCAGTTGCACCCCCAGCTCATCCGGTCCCGGCCCGTTGAGGCTCCAGTCCAGCGCCGCGCGCAAATCCTCCAGACCCCGGGCATAGCGCTCCATCCACAATACAGTCGGAGTATTGTCCCAATCCGCCTGCGCCTGCTGCATCAGTGTCAGGCAGCGCTCGGCGTGGCGTTGGCGGGTTGCGTTGAGCTCGTCGGCCTGTTCGAGTTTTTCCAGTGCGTAGTGGCGGGTAGTGTCGAGCAAGCGATAGAAAACATCTTCGTCGCCCACTTCGACGCTCAGCAGGGATTTGGCCACCAATTGTGTGACGGCGGTGAACACCGCGCCGGGATCAATCTGTTGGCCGATGACCACCGCTGCCGCCGAGGCGAGGGTGAAGCTGCCGCGGAAAATCCCCAGTCGCCGCAGACAGGTTTGCTCGCAGACGTTGAGCAGGTTGAAACTCCAGTCCATCGTCGCGCGCAGGGTCAGGTGGCGTTCGGCGCTGCTGTGGTGTCCGGCCGACAATGGCGGCAAACCCTCGCGCAATTGCTTGAGCAATCCGTCCATGCCCAATTCGCTGACCTGCGCGGCGGCCAGTTCCAGTGCCAGCGGAATGCCGTCCAGGCGCTGGCAGATTTCGATCGCTTGCGGCAGCTCGGCGTGGCTTAGTCGGAAGTTTTCCCTGGCTGCGGTGGCGCGCTCGACAAACAACTGCATCGCAGCAAAGCCCAGTGCTTGGGCCGGCTCCATCGGGGTCGACATGGACGGGCATTCGAGCGATTCCAGACGCTGCACGAACTCACCCTCAGCGCGCAGGCTCTCGCGGCTGGTCGCCAGGATATGCACCTTTGGTGCCCCCCGCAGAATCTGCTCGCTGAGCGCGGCGACCGCATCAATCAAGTGCTCGCAGTTGTCGATCACCAACAACATTTGCTGTTCTCGCAGGCCGTCGACCAGACCAGCCTGCGCATCGCCTTCAGCTGCGGACAGATCAAGCAGCGTCGCCAGATGCGAGCCGATCAGCGCGGGATCGGCGATGGGCGCCAGATCCACCAGGCGGATGCCGTCGCGATACTGGTCGAGCAATTGTTCGGCGACGCGCAGGGCGACGGTGGTCTTGCCAATGCCGCCGGGGCCGACCAGAGTGATGCAGCGTCGGCGCGGCAGTTGCGTAATCAAGTGATCGATCAGGGGTTGGCGACCAATCATCCGCGTACGACGCAGCGGCAGGTTGTGCCGGGGCGCGGCGACCGCAGGCGTTGCTTCGATGCTGTCGAGCACGAACGGTGCGACAAAGCTGTAGCCGCGCTGCGCCACGGTGACAATGTAGCGCTGGCCGTTCTGCCCGTCGCCAAGTGCTTTGCGCAGCGCCGCCATGTGCACGCGCAGGTTGATGTCTTCAACGACGCTGTCTGGCCAGACCCCGGCCATCAATTGCTGTTTGCTCACCACTTCACCGGCATGGGCCAGCAAAATCAGGAGGATGTCCATCGCCCGCCGTCCCAGGCGCAAAGGCTGTTGGCCTTCAAGTAGCAATCGTTGCCCGGGATGAATCCGATAGGGGCCAAACGCAATGGCCTGATTCGGGGAAAAACTCAACAGCGCGCTCCTGCGGTGATGCGGCGGACAGGGCGAATCAGTGCCTGGCGCATGCGCAGGCCGTCTGATCCGGGGTGTCCGGGCATAATCCTCAGGTTTGAGCATCAGTGCAACGGGTGGCGTAACGGCAGCAGTCAAAACACCGCAGGCTGCGCTGCGGTGTTTTTCGGTTTATCCATGACTCGACAGCGCCAGGCGAAGGGATTGATGCCCTCGCTGCGGGTGAACATGTGGCAGAAGTGCGCCTGATCGCAGAAGCCGCATTCGAGGCTGATTTGCGTCAGGCTCAAGTCGGTGTGCTGGATCAGCAACTTGGCTCGAGCCAGACGCTGGGCGCGGATCCAGTCCTGTGGCGACAGGCCGGTGCTGCACTTGAATGCGCGGGAGAAATGACTGCGTGACAGTGCACATGCCCGGGCCAGTTCAGCCACTTCGAGGCTTTCGCCCAAGCGATCCAGGATCAACTGTTTGATCTGGCGTTCGCGCTGCGGACTGAGTCCGCCAGTCGTGTTTTTACGCGGTTCGCTGGCAGGGGCGAGGGCGACGGTTTGCTGTGGATAAGCCATGGCCAAGGTCCGTGTCGGTGGGGAAGGCACGGTCGGCGCATTCCCTCAGGTCAAAAAAGCAACGCTGCGCAGAGGGCTTCATTGTTGGGCGATGCCTTGAGACTGACGAGTTAATCGTTGTTAATTTCCTCGCTCAGGCTGGAACTCAGCACATCCTTGCAAGTCAGCGCCCGGCGCTTTGCGCGACGATGTCGACAAAGCACGGCCGCCGTTGGCCAGGTTCAAAGGGGAATGCAATGAAAAGCTTGGTGAAAGCGGCAACGACGCTGGCGGTCGTGCTGGCAATGTCCGGCGCCATGGCGCAGGCACCGCAGGTTGGCACTCAAGCGCCGGGTTATTTCCGGCTGGCTGTCGGCGATTACGAAGTCACCGCGTTGTTCGACGGTTACAACGATTTGTCGCCGAAGTTGTTGCAGGGCATGAGCCAGAGTCAGATTCGCGCGCTGCTTGCGCGCCGTTCGATTGAAACCCCTGGCGTGCAGACGGCGTTCAATGCCTTTCTGGTCAACACTGGCAAACAACTGATTTTGGTCGACACGGGCGCAGGACAGTGCATCGGCGCCACCGCAGGCCAACTCTCGGCCAACATGCAGGCCGCCGGTTACAAGCCTGAACAGGTCGACACGATTCTGCTGACGCACCTGCACCTCGATCACGTCTGCGGTCTGGTCGACGCCGAAAAGAAACCGGTGTTCGCCAACGCCACCGTGTTTGCAGCCAAAGCCGAGGCCGACTACTGGCTCGATCCGGCAGCGCTGGCCAAGGCCCCAGCGGGCGCAAAAGAGTTTTTCAAGATAGCCCGGGACTCTACGGCGCCCTATGTTGCCGCCGGTCGCTTCAAGACGTTTGCCGCCGGGCAGTCGCCACTGCCGGGACTGGTCGAAGCAACCCTGGAAGCCGGCCACACGCCGGGCAGCACCACATATCGCTTCAATTCGCAGCAGCAGAGCATCGTGTTCATGGGCGATCTGGTGCATAACCTGGCGGTGCAGTTTTTGCACCCGGAAGTGTCGATCGGTTTCGACGTCAACAGTCAGCAAGCGATCAGCAGTCGTCAGGCAGTGTTCAGTGCTGCGGCAGCGAGCAAGACCTGGGTGACGGCAGCGCATCTGCCGTTCCCGGGCATCGGCCACATCACCGCCGAGGGCAAACATTTCCAATGGGTGCCGGTGGAGTACGGTCCGTACAAACGCGCGGCGAAAGTGCCATTGATCGAGTAAAGTGCCCAACGCCTGTGGCAAAAAGCGTCTGACACCGATAAGGAAACCACACCCATGAACCGTAACGATCTGCGCCGCGTCGACATGAACCTGCTGGTGATTTTCGAAGCGCTGATGTTCGAAAAGAATCTGACCCGTGTGGCGGAAAAACTGTTCATGGGCCAGCCGGCGGTCAGTGCTGCGCTGGGGCGCTTGCGTGATCTGTTCGACGATCCGTTGCTGCTGCGCAACGGTCGCGGTATGGAACCGACAGCGCGGGCGCTGGCGATCCTCAAGGAATTGCAACCGGCAATGGACGTGATTTCCGGCGCAGTCAGCCGCGCCAAGGAGTTCGAACCGGCCAGCAGTTGTGACGTATTTCGCATCGGGCTGTCGGACGACGCCGAGTTCGGTCTGTTTCCACCGCTGTTGCGCCAGCTTCAGCAGGAGGCGCCGGGGATCGTCGTGGTGGTGCGCCGCGCCAACTATCTGTTGATGCCGGCGCTGTTGGCTTCGGGGGAAATCTCCGTGGGCGTCAGCTACACCACGGATCTGCCGGCCAACGCCAAGCGCAAGAAGCTGCGTGATATTCCCTGCAAAGTGCTGCGCGGCGACGACCGTCCGGGGCCGTTGACCCTGGACGAATATTGCGAGCGTCCGCACGCGATGGTGTCGTTCTCCGGTGACCTGAGCGGCAATATCGATCTGGATCTGGCCAAGATCGGCCGTTGCCGCCGAGTCGTTCTCGGCGTACCGCAGTTCAGCGGCTTGCGCGCCTTGCTCGCCGGTACCGAGATGATCGCGACGGTCCCGGACTACGCCGCCTGTGCCTTGGTCGAAGGCTGCGCCCTGCGTGCCGAAGATCCGCCATTCCCGATCGATGCCGCGCAATTGTCCATGGCCTGGAGCGGGGTGCACGACAACGACCCGGCAGAGAAATGGCTGCGCTCGCGCATTAGCCAGTTCATGGCGGCGCCGCTGGATATTCCGGCGCTTTAACCGCCCTCGATTACACAAGCAGTTCTCCTGTGGCAGCGAGCCTGCTCGCGAAAGCGGTATGTCAGTTGGTGTGGATGTGACTGACCTGACGCCTTCGCGAGCAGGCTCGCTCCCACAGGGATTCGGGGTGGAATGAACATTGTTGGTCACCACAAAAACCTGTGGGCGCGAGCCTGCTCGCGAAAGCGGTGTGTCAGTCAATGTGGATGCGTCTGACCTGACACCTTCGCGAGCAAGCTCGCTCCCGCATTGTTTTGTGGCTGGCGGCAGAACATCAAAGACCTGAAAGGCAACTAAGCACACCCATCCAATTTCTCCCGCGCCGGCCTTGGCATGATTCCCGTCAATGACATTCAAAGGGTCGGGTCATGATTGCTACGAGGGATGAACAGGCGCGCGACATCGGGTTGCTGTTTCTGCGGGTCAGCGGCGGCTTGTTTCTGTTATGGGTGCACGGCTTGCCGAAGTTGCTGGACTTCACCGCGCAGCTGCAACTGATCGAAGACCCGTTCCACCTCGGCGCCCCCCTGACCCTGATCCTGGCGATCTTCGCCGAAGTCCTCTGCCCGTTGCTGATCGTCGCCGGTGTGCTGGCGCGATTGGCTTGTTTGCCTATTCTCTTTGTACTGCTCGTGGCGTTGCTGGTCGTGCATCCGCAATGGAGTGTGGCTGAAGGGCAGTTTGGCTGGTTGCTGTTGATTCTTTTCACCACCGTCTTGATCGCCGGGCCGGGACGGCTGGCGATTCCTGTTCGTTTGCCCGGAGTGCTGCGTTATGCCTGAAGTCCTCAATTCACAAGCACCGGGGGCCGATGAGACCGTCACGTTGATCATCAAACACTCAGTCAAGGCCGGTTTCGAGTCGGCCTATGAAGCATGGCTGCGCAATATCGTGCGCGTCGCCGGGCAGCGCGAAGGGCACCTGGGTGTCGACGTGGTGCGCGGCAAGCGCGGGCGTCTGGATTTCTACACTTGCGTATTGCGCTTTAGCTCCACCGAAGCGATGCAGGGCTGGCTGGAATCCTCCGAGCGTCAGGCGCTGGTCGCCGAAGCTGCGCCGATGCTGGCTGACGGTGATCAGACCGAAGTCGCACCGGTCAATGAATTCTGGTTCACACCGCTGGCCGAGGCCGGCTCGCCGCCGCCGCGCTGGAAGCAGGCTGTCGTCACACTGTTGGTGATTCTGCCGCACACCCTGCTGGTGCCGCTGATCTGGGGCCCGCTGCTGGCGCTGCATCCGCTTCTGTCCAACTACGTGGTCGCCACGTTCCTGATCACCCTGACCATCGTCCTCTCGGTGGTCTACGTGGTGATGCCGCCGGTCACCCGTTTGTTTACCCCGTGGCTGGAAGCCAGTCAGGCCCACGAACACCTCGATTCCCAAGAAACCTCGCCGCGTTAAGCGGGGTTTGCTTCTTTTCACTTTCGCTTGAGGAACTGCGATGAGCGCCGATCTGATTTTATTCAATGGCCAATTTCATACCGTAGACCGGGAAAAACCACTGGCCAGTGCGGTGGCGATCAAGGATGGCCGCTTCGTCGCCGTCGGTAACGATGCCGAGGCCATGGCCCTCAAGGGCAGCGCCACACAAGTGGTCGACATGAAGGGCCGCTGCGTCATCCCTGGCCTCAACGACTCGCACTTGCACCTGATTCGCGGCGGTCTGAACTACAACCTCGAACTGCGCTGGGAAGGCGTGCCATCGCTCGCCGACGCGCTGCGCATGCTCAAGGATCAGGCCGATCGCACGCCCACCCCGCAGTGGGTGCGCGTGGTCGGTGGCTGGAACGAATTCCAGTTCGCCGAAAAACGCATGCCGACCCTGGAAGAAATCAACCAGGCCGCGCCGGACACCCCGGTGTTCATCCTGCACCTCTACGACCGTGCGCTGCTCAACCGCGCTGCCCTGCGCGTGGCCGGCTACACCCGCGACACGCCAAACCCGCCGGGTGGCGAAATCGTCCGCGACAGCAACGGCAACCCGACCGGCATGCTGGTCGCGCGGCCGAACGCGATGATCCTCTACTCGACACTGGCCAAGGGACCGAAGCTGCCGCTGGAATATCAGGTCAACTCGACCCGCCAGTTCATGCGCGAGCTCAATCGCCTGGGCCTGACCAGTGCAATCGACGCCGGGGGTGGTTTCCAGAATTACCCGGACGATTACCAAGTGATCGAGCAACTGGCCAAAGACGACCAGTTGACCGTACGCATCGCTTACAACCTGTTCACCCAGAAGCCGAAAGAAGAGCTGACCGATTTCCAGAACTGGACCGGCAGCGTCAAGTTGCATCAGGGCCACGACTACCTGCGCCACAACGGTGCTGGCGAAATGCTGGTGTTCTCCGCCGCCGACTTCGAGGATTTCCTCGAGCCGCGTCCAGACCTGCCGCAGACCATGGAACAGGAGCTGGAGCCGGTGGTACGCCACCTCGTTGAGCAGCGCTGGCCGTTCCGTCTGCACGCCACGTACAACGAATCGATCAGCCGTATGCTCGATGTGTTCGAGAAGGTCAACCGCGACATTCCGTTCAACGGTCTGCCGTGGTTCTTCGACCACGCTGAAACCATCACCCCGCAAAACATCGAGCGCGTGAAGGCGCTAGGCGGCGGCATTGCGATTCAGGATCGCATGGCGTTCCAGGGCGAATACTTTGTCGATCGCTACGGCAAGCAAGCGGCCGAAGCCACGCCGCCGATCAAGCGCATGCTCGCCGAGGGCGTACCGGTTGGCGCTGGCACCGACGCCACCCGCGTGTCCAGTTACAACCCTTGGACTTCGCTGTACTGGATGGTCAGCGGCCGTACCGTTGGCGGTCTGGCGCTTTACGAAGAAGGCTTGCCACGCAGCACCGCGCTGGAACTGTTCACCCACGGCAGCGCCTGGTTCTCCTCGGAGCAGGGCAAGAAGGGCCAGATCCGCGTCGGCCAACTGGCAGACCTCGCGGCACTGAGCGCGGACTTCTTCAGCGTTGAGGAAGAAGCGATCAAGTGGATCGAGTCGGTGATGACCGTGGTCGGCGG
Source organism: Pseudomonas sp. Irchel 3F6 (assembly GCF_900187595.1). Lineage (NCBI taxonomy): Bacteria > Pseudomonadati > Pseudomonadota > Gammaproteobacteria > Pseudomonadales > Pseudomonadaceae > Pseudomonas > Pseudomonas sp. Irchel 3F6. The sequence continues at coordinate 186,477 of NZ_FYDP01000001.1, forward strand.
CAAGATCGTCTACGCCGCCGGCGACTTCGAAGACCTCGGCCCGCGTTCGATTCCGGTGCTGCCGGACTGGTCGCCGGTAGTCAAAGTCCCGGGCCACTGGCGCCCGAACTCGCCACTGCAGGCGCAGGTTCACCAGTGCAGCGGGCCGTGCGCCGTGCACACCCACAGCCATGAAAAAGCGCGGATGTCGAATGCGCCGGTCAGCGATTTCGCCGGTTTCTGGGGCGCGTTCGGCTGTTCCTGCTTCGCGTTCTGAGTTTGAAAAAAGCGCCGGTCATCAGGGCCGGCGCTTCCCGCAACAACCATCCATCCAGGAGTTTTGCCATGAGCGTTCCTTACAAGCGTCTGAACAAAGATGATGCCGTCGTCCTGCTGGTCGATCACCAGACCGGTCTGATCTCGCTGGTGCAGGATTTCTCGCCGAACGAGTTCAAGAACAACGTGCTGGCACTGGGCGACATCGCCAAGTTCTTCAAGCTGCCGACCATTCTGACGACCAGCTTCGACGCGGGTCCCAACGGCCCGATCGTGCCCGAGCTGCTTGAGCAATTCCCTGACGCGCCGTTCATTCAGCGTCCAGGCCAGATCAACGCCTGGGACAACGAAGACTTCGTCAAGGCGATCAAAGCCACCGGCCGCAAGCAACTGATCATCGCCGGTGTAGTGACCGACGTTTGCGTAGCTTTCCCGACCCTGTCGGCGATTGCTGAAGGCTTTGAAGTGTTTGTTGTTACCGACTCGTCGGGTACCTTCAACACCACCGTGCAACAAGCGGCGTGGGCGCGGATGTCGGCCGCCGGTGCACACCTGATGAACTGGTTCGCTGTGGCTTGCGAGCTGCAAGGCGACTGGCGCAACGACATGGAAGGTCTGGCGCATCTGCTGTCCGAGCGTCTGCCTAACTATCGCAACCTGATCAACAGCTATACCAAGTTCACTGCCAAGTAATCTGGTCGAAAGTCAAAAGCCCCTCACCCTAGCCCTCTCCCGGAGGGAGAGGGGACTGACCGCGTTGTTTGCTAGAGTTGCATCGACCTGCAATACCGAGCCGAGCTCCGCTCTTGAAACGCATGGAGATCGGCTCCCTTTCCCCCCTCGCCCCCTTAGGGGGAGAGGGCTGGGCGGGCGGCGTTCCGATGAGGGGGTGAGCTTTTGATCTTCAAAGTTTCAGATCAGCGTTTTTGCAACCACCCCAAAAAACCACCTTTTTTCACCGCCACCGGTTTGGCCATCAGCGCGAGGCGACTGTTCTGCTGACGCACCGCCTGCAACTTGTTCAAGGCCCGGCCGACTTCGCTGCGCTTGTCCATGCACTCACGGGTCAACTGTTTGTCGAGACGATAGATGATGCTCGACGTCAGCGCCGTGAACGTCGCCTGCGACGGTGTATCGGCAAGAATGCTCTGTTCGCCCATGACTTCGCTCGGCCCCATGCGCCCGGCCTCGGTCTGGCCATTGCCGTCCGGCACCGTCGCGCTGACCACGCCCGTGGCGATCACGAACAGACTGTCCGGCACCTCGTCCAGATCCAGCACCACCTGACCGGCCGTGTACTGCTGCGCGACCATCGACTCAGCCAGGCGATCGCGCTCTTCACTGCTCAGCGAGCGGAAAATCTTCACCTCATCCAGCAACGCACGGGCGCGGCTCGACGGTTCGATCACGCCGTCGGGATGGCGCGAAATACCTGCGGCTTCGAGATGGCGATGGGCGAGGTCGAACAGTTGATTGCGCACTTCGCTCTTCTTGCCCAGCTCAGCGATGAAACCGCTGGCAACGTATTCCGACATGGTTTCGCCGGCTTCTTTGAGTACGGCTTTCGGCGCCGGGCTGAGCAACAGCGAACTGCTGCCCTGCAGAGTGCGATCAAGGGCATCCAATACCCGACGCGGACGAATGTGGTTCGGCACTTTGATACTGATCGAGACACCGTGCATGTTGCTCGGCCGGCTGAGATTGACGATTTTCGCCTTGGCCGCCACCGAGTTCGGTACTACGGCCATGGTGCCGGCGCTGGTCAGCAGGTGCGTGGCGCGCCAGTCGATATCGAAGACCTTGCCTTCGACGCCGTCGATCATCACCAGATCGTCCACCTGATACGGCTTGGTGGTGTTGAGGACGATGCCGGAAAACACATCGGCGAGGGTGCTTTGCAGCGCCAGACCGACCACGATCGCGACCACCCCGGAGGTGGCCAGCAGACCTTTGACCGGCAGCTCCAGCACGTAACCGGCCGCCGCGACAATCGCGACCAGAAACACCAGCGCACCGATGACATCCTGCAGCAAGCGACCGCTGTGACCGATGCGGCGCATCAGCGCCAGGCCGATCACTTCGGTCAGCACCCGTGCTGCGTACAACCACCAGAGAATCCCCAGCGCCGTCGCCCCCAGTTGTGCCACGCGATCATCAGCGAAAAGCGGCGCCTGCAACGGGCTGACACCGGCGTTGATCACCAGCGCGCTGAATGCCAGAAACAGTGCCAGACGCACACCGACTCGCGGCGCGCGATGGCTGAAGGGCGAGAAATGCCAGAGCGCGGCGTCGAGCAGCAACAGGACGGCGCTCCAGGACAGCAGGTGGGCGTAGAAAAGAGTCATGACCGAAGCTCCGCAATGGCTGCAAATGAAAAGATCGCAGCCTGCGACAGCTTCTACTTTGGAATGCGTTTTCCTATAGGAGCTGCCGCAGGCTGCGATCTTTCGCTTTTATGGATTCAGATGAGTCTTCAGTTCAGCCGCCGCCTGACGCACCGCCGCTTTGACTTCCGGAATCTGGCTCAGCGGATTGAGCAGGCCGAAGTCATGAATCATCCCGTTGTAGCGCACCGAAGTCACCGGCACGCCGGCTGCATCCAGATGCCGCGCATAGCCTTCGCCTTCGTCACGCAGCACGTCGAACTCGGCGGTCTGCACCAGCGCAGCGGGCAGGCCCTTGAGCTGTTCGGCGCTGGCTTTGAGCGGCGAGGCATGGATCTGCGCACGCTCGGCCGGGTTGGTTGTGTAGTTGTCCCAGAACCACTGCATCATGCCCTTGGTAAGGAAGTGTCCCTCGGCAAATTGCTGGTAAGAACCGTCGTCGAATTGCGCATTGGTCACCGGCCACATCAACAGCTGGAAGCGCAGGGCAGGGGTTTTCTGCTCCTTGGCCATCAACGCCACGACCGCCGCCATGTTGCCGCCGACGCTGTTGCCGGCCACCGCCAGACGTTTGCCATCGACACCGATGTCCTTGCCGTGCTCGGCCACCCATTTCGTCGCGGCGTAAGCCTGATTGATCGCGGTCGGGTACTGCGCTTCCGGCGATGGCGTGTAATCGACATACACCGCAACAGCGCCAGAGCCGACCACCAGATCACGGATCAGGCGCTGGTGCGTCGGGAAGTCACCCAGCACCCAGCCGCCACCGTGGAAGAACATGAACACCGGCAACTCGCCTTTGACCTTGGCCGGGCGCACCACTTTCAGGTTGATGGTCTGGCCGTCGACCTTGATCGCCTTGTCGCTGACTTCCACGCCGGACAGATCAACCTTTACCGAAGCTTGGGCACCAGTCAGCACTGCACGGGCGTCCTTCGGGCTCAGTTGCTCCAGCGGACGACCACCGCCAGCGGCGAGGGCATCGAGGAACGCTTGGGTGTTGTGTTCGACGCCTGGACTGCCAGCGGCGAAAGCGCTGCTGACGGACAGGGCGAGGAGGGATGCGGCGAGGGTTTTCTTGATGCTCATGTTCAATTCCATTTTTGAATGTGTGATGTAGGAGCTGTCGAAGGCTGCGATCTGATCGTTCCCACGCTCTGCGTGGGAATGCAGCCGGGGACGCTCCGCGTCCCAACGATCAGATGGCTGCCTTCGGCAGCTCTTTGTGTTCAGGGTTGTTTTCAAACCGTGAGCACAGATTAATGGGCTGCTGAAAAGCGAAAAAGCGGCTATAAAGCGTTTAACTGTCCACCAGAGAGTGACAATGAACCCGTTCGAAGACATGCGTATTTTTTGCCAGGTCATGGACTCCGGCAGCTTCACCGCCGCGGCCGATCAGTTGGGGCTGTCCAAGCAGTTCGTCAGCCGCCGTTTGATGCAACTGGAAGAGCGCCTCGGTGTGCGCTTGTTGAATCGCTCGACCCGCCGCCTCGACGTCACCCCGCTGGGGCAGAGCTATTACGAATCGGCGTTGCGCTTGTTGGGTGAGGTGGAACAGGTCGAGCAGGGCATCGCCGGCGAAACCGCCGAGCCGCGCGGCACGATTCGCCTGAGCGCGCCGTTGTCGTTTGCCGTGGCGCATCTGGGTTGTCTGCTACCGCTATTCCTGCAGCGTTATCGCGAAGTCACCGTTGAGGTGGATCTGAGCGATCGCCCGGTCGACCTGCTCGGCGAAGGCTACGACCTGGCCCTGCGCATCGGCGTGCTGGAGGACTCGACATTGATCGCCCGACGTATCGCCAGCATCGAACGGGTCTACTGCGCCAGCCCGGCCTACCTCGCCGAACGCGGCACACCACTCAAACCCGAAGACCTGCACAGCCACGACTGCCTGCCTTACGGCCACGGGCGCTCGGTGCAATGGCGTTTCAACGAAGCGCCGGGCAAACCGCTGCTGATCAACGTCGCCGGCCGCATGCGCGTCAACAACGGCGAACTGCTGCGGGACGCAGCGGTGCAGGGGATGGGCATTACCTATCTGCCGACCTTCATCGTCGGTGCGGCGCTGAAGGATGGGCGCCTCGTGCCCGTGCTGGATGATTTACGCCCGGAGCCACTGACCCTGTCAGCGGTTTATCCGCAGCATCGCCAGGCTTCGCGGCCGGTACAGGCGCTGGTGGAGTTTTTGCGTGAGCGGCTTAACCAGAGTCATGTGAATCTTTGATAGTGGGGCCTACTGGGCAAACGGCGTGTTATCGATCGGGCGAACGTCCTACCGTTTTTTCCTGCGATGTCTTTATGGATATTCCTGTCGGGTATGCAAAACGCTAAGTATCTCGATTCGATCCGTCACCTCATAAATCACTACGTAGTTAGGATGTACAACGATTTCCCGGGTGCCGGGAGATCGACCTTTACGGTAGAGATGGGGATGAACGGAGAGTGAGGTTGTGGATTCTTCGATGGATTTCGAGAGACTCACTGCGGCTGCAAAGTTTCTCTCGCCAATGTATCTGAGGATGTTCGAAAGATCGGCCTTGGCTTCGGGCCGCCACTCAATCTGCATCGGCCTTTTTTCGCATGGATTCGATCAAGGCATGCATGTCCGCCATCACGTCCTCATGGGGGAGACTCGGATGGGGATCATCTCTGGACGCCTGCACCTTGGCTCGCAACCAGCGATCATGACTGGCAGCCTGCTCGTCGCTTTCAAACCCTGAATCGTCGGGAAAGATTTTGCCGTCCATAGTGCCTCCGGGATCAATGCCTGGCAGTCTATTCGGTACAGGGATTGCTGTCGTCGTTGTCTGGATGAACTGCATCTTGGTCGAGCTCCATGAGTACTTGTAGTTCGACAAATCCTAGACTGAGCGCTTCCGGCGGCCAACCGACGGAAGATGTAGGAAAACGGTTGGGGTTTCTCGAGTTCCTTCCTTTTTCTGTAGGACTCGCTGAAGAGGACTGCGCAGTGTGATTACAACATTGGAACAACCGCCACCCCGCGTCTGTTCTACACTCACGCCGCTCAATCACGAGCCTCACCCGGAGTAGCGCCATGGAAGTGCCCAACCCCAAAACCGCCATCGAAAGCAATCGACAGGCGTGGAACGATTCCGCCCGTCATCATCAGGATTCACCGGACTGGCAGGCATTGCTCAGCGATGTTGCGCAGGGGGAGTTTTGCTGCCTTGACGACACCTTGCGTGGCTTGCTGGACGTCGACGGCAAAGACGTGATTCAACTGGGCTGCAATAACGGTCGGGAGAGCCTGTCGCTGTTTGCGCTGGGTGCGCGCAGTGTCGTCGGCGTCGATCAATCGGCCGCGTTTCTTGAGCAGGCCCGCGAGCTCAACAGCCGCTCGCCGCACAATGCCGAATTCGTCGAGAGCGACATCCACCATCTGCCCGCATCGCTGCATAACCGCTTCGACGTCGCCCTGATCACCATCGGGGTACTCAACTGGATGCCTGACATCGGCGAATTCTTCCGTCATGTCGCGCAGGTGCTGAAGCCGGGCGGCAAGCTGGTGATCTACGAAACCCATCCGTTTCTGGAAATGGTTGATCCGCAGGCTGAAGATCCCTACCGCCTCGCCAGCTCGTATTTCCGTGCCGAGCCGTTTGTGCAGCAAGAGCCGATCGTTTACGTAGGTAAAGTCGAGCAGCCGGCGGCAAAGTCGTACTGGTTCGTGCATACGCTGGGCGCGATCTTCAGCGGCGCCATTGGAGCGGGGCTGAGCATTGTGGATTTTCAGGAATATGCGCATTCGAACCGGGAAGAGGTGTATGACTGCTACCTGAACCAGCAGGCGCAGCTGCCGATGTGCTTTAGCCTGGTGGCAAGCAAGGCCTGAGAACCTTTTTTGCGACGGCTGGCCTCTTCGCGAGCAGGCTCGCTCCCACAGGGAAACGCATCCCAATGTGGGAGCGAGCCTGCTCGCGATGGCGGCCTTGCGACCGCCACATTTCACAAGGCCGGATCAAGCCTGGGCCGCGGCACTTACCACCGGCCGGCCCGGTTTGCGCAGCGGATCCAGGCGTGAGCCTTCATAGCGGGTTTCGCGGAAGAATTTCCAGCGGCCGAACAGGCAGTAAACGTGGGTCACCCGGCCCTGTTCCTGATAACCCATGCGGATATGCAGTTTAAGCGCCGGGATGTTGTGGGTTTCGCAAACGTCGACCACCTTGGTGCAACCCTGCGCCGCCATCGCTTGCCACAGTGCAACCTGCACGTCCACCGACAGGCTGCTGCCGAAGTAGGCACGGATCATTTCGCCGCCGAATTCGAAGAACTCGCCGGGTTTGACCGGGAAGGTGCAGCCGTAATAGTGGCGGTCGTGGTAGTCGCGAATGCTGCCCCAGATAAAGCCCACGGCGTGGCCATCGGCGTCGAGGTACATGTGCCCGGTGTGGCCCTCGGCAGCCAGTTCGGCCATGGTGCCGACTCGGTCGCCGAAGTGTTTGCTGAACGCCACGGCGTTCTCCGGGGTGATGTCGACTTTGCGCAGGCCTTCATACGGGCGCAGTTTGTGTGGCGGCACCGGGCTGACCAGGTCGCGCTCCATCCACAGCAGTTCCCAGTGGAAGAACACGTAGCGTTTCCACAACGTGCCGACGGTGCGGCCCAGGCCTTTCTGTCTGATGCGATCTTGCACTTTGGTGATGATGCTCATGATGCCCCTCCAGGGTCTTTGCCCGGATGTTGTGGTGAGTGTCGTTACAGCGGTGATTCATTCGAGCGCCGTAGCGCCCTGCGTTTCCTCTCGATTGAGGTCGGCATACGAGACTCGCGCGACGCCTCTCAAACCCTGTTCGATTACCTCGCTCAAAGACTCGCCGGAGTCGAGATAGGCATCACCGAAATCGACGCCGAGGCGGGTCGGGTGGGCGACGATTTCCAGCACGCCGTCGCTGGGGACGCTGGCATTGCGCAGGTCCACCGGGGTGCAGACGTAATCGGCGGTGACCCGCGCCAGACTCTGCAAACGGCCATTGAGCAAACCCTTGAATAGGCGCTTGGGCAGCGTGAGGTTGTGCCCGAGGTTGCGCGCCAGCCGAATCGGTACGCCTTGCTCGGCGGCAAACTTCGCGACGACTTCGCCGATCGGCCAGATGTTGTGTACGTGCTGGTGCGAGTCGATATGGCTCGGGCGCATGCCGTGATCGACGCAGCGTTGCCACTGCGCCTGTAACTCGGCGCGCACCGCGTCACGGTCTGCGCGACTCAGCCACAGGCTGTGGCGGGGCAGGTTGAGGTCGAACACGCCGTTGCCATCGCAAAAGGTCCGCCGCCCCAGGATCGCTTGGCTCAGCGGGCGTCCATAGGTCAGGTTGAAGTGCAAGCCGATCCGACCTTGCAGCGCCGGATGGCGCGCCATGGTGCAGGCAGCTTCGAACGCCGGCATGTTGGCCATGGCCGTGGCCGAGCTGATCAGGCCGGCCTGGAAGGCAGCGAAGATCACTGCGTTTTCATTGGCGCTGAGACCGAAGTCATCAGCGTTGACTATGACTTGGCGAGGCATGGCCGCCCTCCGGAGTGATTGCGACAGGTTGCACCAGTGCTGCAGATTTTTTGTTGGCGCGCCTGGTGCGCCACTGCTGCACGGCGGGCTTGCAGCGATACCAGATGCGCAGCGCCAGACCCAATGCCAGCCCACTTGGGCGCCACGAATAGAAACTCCAGCGCCAGTGTTCCAATTGCCCGGTCATGCGTTCGTGCAGTTGATGGCTGGAGTTTTCCAGGCTGACCCGCGAGGCATCGATCCAGCGCCAGTGCTCGTCCAGGCCCCAGCGAATCCATTCCTCCAGCAACACCCGGCCACTGCCGAGATCGGCGTACTGCGGCAGGAAGGCGAGGTTGTAATCGTAGAGCCGGCCCTGTTCGAGCAGGCCGAGGCGATAGCTGATGCAGCGGCCGTTCAGCTCGAGCATCACCACGCGTACCATGCCTTGGCCGGCGAGGGCGGTGAAGGCGCGTTCGATCCATTGGCGACTGCGCGGTGTGGCGAAAATCCCGACGCCTTCATCGCCTTTCCAGCTCACCGCCTCGACTTCGCTGATGGTCTGCAACAAGGCAGCCATGCTCAGCGCATCCGGGGTAATCCGGCGGATCTGCGCACCGCACGCGGCAATCCGTTTGCGTGCCCGGCGCAGTTTGTAGCGCGGGTCGCCGGAGACTTCCTGATGGTCGGCTTCGCTGATCAGATGCACTGGCACCCGGCAGCTCAGGCGTCGCTCGGCCGTAGAACTGCGCGCCATCCATGCGGTGACGGCACTTTCTTCACCCGCAGGCTCCGACAACTCATTGAGTTGCAGCAGCGCATGGGGCAGGCGCTGGCGAATCAACAGCAGCGCCTCGTGCATGTCCGCGCCGCCGAGCAACGACAGCAGGGCCAGACGATCAGCCAGCGGATAACCCAAGTGATGCAAGACCCGAAACGGCACGCCGGCGAAGCGCTCGCGGCTGGCTACCAGCGGCAGGCACAGGCGTAGTTCTGCGGCTTCCCAACCGAGCAGAATGTGCAGGCGCTGATCCTCACCCAGAGCCTGTTCCGCCGCACATAACCAGCCGAGATTGTTGAACGGCGTATGGTCGGTCACGCCCAGGCGCAGCGTTTCATACGCGGTTGCCGGGAAGTCGGCGGCGCACAGGGACGTGCGCCATTCGAATCGCATCACCATAGGTTCAAGCCGCCGTTGCATTGACAGGTGGACGGGAAGTTTTACCCAGCGCCGCCAGGCGCGAACCGCTGTAGCGGGTTTCGCGATAGAAGCGCCAGCGGCCGAACAGCGTGTAGATATTCATGATCCGCCGTTGTTCGGTATAGCTCATGCGCAGATGCAGCTTGAGTGCCGGGATGTTGGTCGACTCACAGACATCGACCACTTTTCGGCAGCCCTGGGCGGCCATGGCTTCCCACAGGCGCAATTGCAGGTCCACCGACAGCTCTGTCCCCCAGTAGGCCCGGGCCAGTTCGCCGCCGAACTCGAAGAACTCGCCGGGCTTCACCGGGAATCGGCAGCCGTAGTAGTGCCGATCGAAATAACTGCGCGGCGTGCCCCAGATAAACGCCACAGCATCGCCTTGCTCGTCGACATGCATGTGCCCGGTGTGGCCCTCTTTGGCCAGCTCGGCCATCGTGCCGACACGGTCGCCAAAGTAACGCGCGAAAGCGCTGGCGTTGTCCGCGGTGATCCTGACCACGCGCAGCGGCGGATAGGGTTTGAGCTTGTGCGGCGGCACCGGGCTGACCAGGTCGCGCTCCATCCACAGCAGTTGCTGATGGGAAAAAATGTACAGTTTGCGGATCTTGCCCAAGGTCGCTCGCAGGCCTTTACGACGAATATGTCCGCTGAGTTTTTGCAAAACATCCATGGTCTCTTCTCCTGATGAGGGTGCCATGCGCGGCATCAAGCCCACGCGGCAGAGCATCGAAGGGCGGCTCATGAAGCGCTCCAGCTCAGGGCAAACAGGGTTTGCCCCGGCAGTTCGAAACGCACGCGCCCGTTGTCGCAGGCAAACGGTGCGTCGCGGCTGCGATTGTCGGCGCCGAAGTAACGCAGGGCGCCATGGTTGAGCGGGCATCGGGCGCCGCTCAGATCGACGCGTTGCAGGCGCGTACCTTTGTTCACTCCGAGCAACGTGCGCTGCTCGTCGCCGGCCATCGCCAGCACATCCACCTCAAAGGCATCGTTGTCCAGTTGCAGCACCTGGTGCAGCCAGTGGCGGGCGATGAATTGCTGGGCCAGGCCGACCGGTTTCAGCTCGAAGCGATCCTCGCCCAATATGCGCAACATGCCCTTTGGGTATTGCGGTTCATCGGCGGCCTGAAACCAGTTGAGCATGCTCAGCAAGCCGTCCTGGGAGGCATTGATCACCACTGAGGCCCACCACAGCGAGGTGTAGTGGGTTTCCTGATCGTAGGGGCTGAGGCTGGAGCCGCTGGACAGGTTGGTCTGATCGAGAAGCAAGGCCTTGCGCGGCTGACCATTGGCGTCGCGGCCGACCAGTTCGGCGGCACGGCGTACGCTGTCGCGGTAGACGCGGGTGGCGAGCAGATCGCGAATCATCCATTCATGCCAGGCCAGTGCATCGACCTGATCGGCTGACTCGCTGAGCAGGCGCCGTGCCCAATCGATTCCGCGCTTGTCCGCCGCGTTATCGGCGAACGGGCCGTTGACCAGTCGCGAACTGGCCGGCATGGCGATGCGCACACCGGCGCGGGCATTCGCCGGGTCGCTGCGCACCTGACGGGCCATGCTGGTGAAAATCGCCTGATATTGCCCGTAGCTGGAATAGTTGAGATTGGGTTCGTCGGCAAAGCCGATGTAATGCGTGCCATTGCCGCCCAGCGCGCGGGTGCTCGCCAGCCAGGCGTCGAGGCCGCTGTTGCTCTGCACGTCGGCGCGCAGATCGGCCTGGCGCTGACTGCCGGCCAGCAGGGTGATGTCGTTGCGAATGCCGAAGCGCTGCTGATAGACCCGGCGGAATGCGTCTTCGAATTGCGGGTTCTGCGCCGTGACGTCGACGAAACTGTAATAGCTCGCCGCCGTCGGCTTCAGCGCATCGAGCAGCGCGTGGCTGGCTGCGGGCGGCATCACGTAGGGCAGGGCAATACCGAGATCCGGCGTGCGCCCGAGGACTTTGTCATGCAGCACCAGCCGGACATCTCCGACGTCTTCGCGCAGCGGTTGCAGTTGCTGCGGATTCTGCGCAAACAGATTAGTCGTGCCATCAAGCCAGAACGCCGCTTTGCCGCTGCCCTGCAGTTGCAGGCGCCAGACCTGCTCGCGGGGGCTGACTGGCAACGCGACCTGATCGAACTGCCAATAGGCGCGATAGGGCTTTAGTGCGAGAGTCAGCGCCTGGTGGTCGCCGATCCGCTGCGCCTGTAGCGCGGTGACGCCGCCGTGAAACTTGCCGGCGAGCACTGCATGCTCACCGGCCGCGAGTTTGAAATACAGCACGTCGCCATTTTTGCTTTCGGCACTGAAGTGCACTTTGGCCGGGGCAAACAGGGCAACGGTGCGTTCATCGTGTTCGATGCGGTAGTGGCGGAAGCTGTAGCCGGGAATTTCCAGTCGATAACTCGCCGCGCCGGGCAGCAGCGGCCAGGTCTGGCTGCCACGGGTTTCGCTGGCCTTGATCAAGCGTTCGCCGAGCAATTTGCCGCGACCGTCGAGCAGGTACAGTTGCTCTTCGTTGGCATCCGCTTGCCACGCCGGGGTCCAGCGCACGGTCACGCTGTCAGGCTGATCGGTTTGCAGAAACAGACTGCCGTCACGAATCTCGCCCCAGCGCATCGACGCCGCCAAAGCGTCCAGCGACAGGCCGAGACCGAACAGCAGGTACCAGCCTTTCATGCGGGTTTCCTCTGCAGCATCGACCACATCGGCAGCACGTCGCGGGGCAGGATGATCAGGGTTTGCCAGAACGGCACAGCGCTCAAACGGCAATACAGCACGAGCATGGCCACGGTCACCGCCAGATAGGCGATCGATGATGCGGCGGCGGCGCCGACGATGCCGTAGGCCGGAATCAGCACCAGGTTCAGCGCCAGATTGAGCAGCGCGCCCAGGCCCATCAACAACGACACCGAGCCGGGGCGATTCTTGCCCAGCAGGTCCAGGCGCAGAATGCTCGCGTAGCACAGACCCAACAGCCCCGGCAGCAACGCCAGCAGCGCCGGGTACGCCGGTTGGTAGGCAGCGCCAAACAGGGTGACGATCAACCACTCGCCGATCACGGCCATGCTCAAACAGGCGCCGAGCATCACCGTCGCGGTCAGGCGCAGCGCCAGCGGAGTGACCTTGTCCATGCCTTCATCCTGTTGCAGCAGGCGTTTCATCAGGGGCGTAGTCACCGCTTCGGGGACGATCAACAGCAATTCGGCAGCAGCGCTGGCCATGGCGTAATGGCCCAGCGCGGTGCTGCCGAGCAGGGCGCCGATGAACAGGTAATCGGAGCGCAAAATCACTTGCTGGAACAGCAGATCGGGATGGCTGCGCGCGCTGTAGCGCAGCAGCTCCTTCTGGCTGGCGCGATCCCATTGCAGCTGCAATGGCTGCGCCCGCTTCAGCCAGACCCAACCGGCGAGCACCACCAGACTGATACCGGCCAGCCAACTGATCAGCGCTGCCTCCAACGCCGCGCTCTGCCACATCCAGAACAGTGCGACGAACAGCAACAGCGGCGCCAGCGATTCGATCAGGCGCAAGACGTTGAATGCGACCACGCCACCCGAGGCGTTGTGCAGGGTCAGCAGGCCGCTTTTCAACACGGTCAACGGCACCGCCAGCAGCAACAGCCAGGCGAGCAGGCCCAGTTGCATGGTCACGTCCAGTTGCGTGCCAAATTCGCGCACCAACGCCACCACCAGCAAAGTCAGCAAACCGGCCAGCAAACAACCGAACACCAGCACCTGGCTGAGCAGCAAACCCATCGGCCGCTGCTTGGCCGCCTGATAACCGACCGCCGAATTCAAACCGCCGCTGGTGGCCGCGCTGATCAGGTCAGGCAGGGTGCTGAGCAGGGCGAACAGGCCGCGTTCGCTGGGGCCGAGAATCCGCGCGAGCAGGACGTTGCGCAGCAAACGCAAGGCGATCATCGCCAGCTTGGTGCCCATGCTCAACGCGAGGTGCTTGAGGTAGTTGCCTCGGCTCATGGCCGCGCTCCCCGGTAGATCCGCCACGACAGCAATTGCGGATGGCGCGCGGTGCGCTGGCTGACGCCGAAACGCGGCAGGTTCAGCGGATCGCCGTCGCCGCGATAGATCCCGGTGCCGGTGCCCAGCGCAAACGGGTAATCGTGGTCCGCGACCTGCTGGCGAACGCGATCATCGTTGTCGCCGTTGGGGTAGCAATAGACCGGTAGAGGTCGGTTGCAGCCGTTGTTCAATGCGTCGCGGCTGCGGCGGATTTCTTCGCTCAGGCGCGCATCATCGAGACCGGTGAGGATTGCGTGGCTGGCGCCGTGCGGGCCGAACCGCACCAGACCGGAGGCTTCCATTGCCCGCACCTGATGCCAGTCCAGTGCCTGTGGCAGCGAGTCCTTCGGGCATTCGTCGGTGAGTTCTTCCAGCTCCTGCGGAGCCAGGCTTTTCAGCCCTTGCAGGTAATGCAGCAGCGCCAGGCTGCGGCGCTCGACATCGATGTCATCAAGCAGCACCGGCAGCGGATGTTTGCGCGCATGCAGGCATTCGATCAGGTGCATGCGTGCTTTATCGCCATGGCTGCCCCATAGGGTTTCGCCAAGGCTTTCCCACCAGAAGCGCTGGCGGCTGCCGATGAAATCGGTGGAGAGGAAAATGCTCGCCGGCACCTGGTGTTTCTGCAGCAACGGGAAGGCGTTGACGGCGTTGTCACGCCAGCCATCGTCAAAGGTCAGCGCCACCCTTGGGCGTTCACTGCGCAGGGCGTTGGGCTGGAGAATTTCCATCAGCGGCACGCAGTCGAAATGCTTGCGCAGCCACACCAGCAAATGCTCGAACGCTTTCGGTCCGACGCACAGTTCATTGCGGTGCGGCAGGTCGGCGGCGCGGTCATTGGACAGCACGCGGTGCAGCATCAGAATCACCCCCGCGCCCTGCAACTGCTGACGGCCCACCGGCGAGTTGAGATAGAGCCAGCCACTGGTGCTTTTTATCAGTTGTTTGATCGCCATGGCTTCGGTCCTCTTAACGGTTCTGTTCCGGATTCCACTGGGCATACCGCTGACCGCGCAGGAACTGCCACAGGCCGAGACTCATCCCGGCGAGGGTGACCAGCAGAAACGCGGCGAGGCGGAACGGTTTCGGCAAGCGGTGTTGCGCATCCAGCAGCCCGGCAATTGCCACGCTGTAGCCGAACAGTTGCGCGATCAGGCTCAGGCGATAGAAAGCGTGCTCGTCCCACAGCCAGCAATTGCTCAGCAGCAATGGCAGCAGGAGTACCGGCGCCAGGCGGCGGATCAATTTGTGGCTGATCAACGCCAGGGAATACAGGCCATGCTTGAGCGGGTTGAGCAGCTCGCGGCGCTGGGCCAGGCTTTGCAGGCCGCCGACGGTGACGCGCTGCCGGCGGCGAAACTGTTTGTCCGCCTCGTCGACGCCATGGTCGATCACTTGCGCTTCGGGCACGTAGACGATGCGCTTGCCGGCTACCGGCGCGCAGGTGCTGATAAAGAAGTCGTCGTTGACCTCGGCCGGTACGTTCTGGAACAACTCGCGGCGCAGGGCGAGCAGGGCGCCGTCGGCCGAGACCATGCAGCCGGTGCGATTCTCGACCCGGCGCAACCAGCCTTCGTAATGCCGGTACAGGCTGTCGCCGATGCTCAGGCCGCCACCAGTAACCGGGATCACCATGTGCCCGGCGCAGGCGCCGACCTGTGGATCGCTCAGCGGCGCGAGCAAGTGGCCGAGAGTGTCGCGTGACCATTGGTTGTCGGCATCGGTAAACACCAGAATGTCGCCGGTGCTCAGGGCCGCGCCGGCATTCAGCGTGGCGGCTTTGCCCTGACGCGGCAGGTCAAGCACGGTGATGCGCGGATCAATCACTTTGTGCGCGCAGGCCACGGTGTCATCGGTAGAGCCGTCGCTGGCGAGAATGATCTGCAGCGTTGCCGGTTGATAATCCTGGGCCAGCAGCGTGCGCAACTTGTGCTCGATATGCCGCGCCTCGTTGTGCGCGGCGATGACGATGCTGACGTTCAGCGGCGGCGCCGGCGTGTGTCGCCACGCTGGAAACAGCGGCGCGAGGATCGTCAGCAACAGCGGGTAGCCGACGTAGGCGTAGACCGGCAGCAACAGGCACATCCAGAAAATGAACTCAGCCACGGGCAGGCCTCCTTGCGTTCCATTGACACAGACTCAAAATGAACGCCGCGCCGGCCAGGTGCAGGCGCAGCCAGTGCAGGCCCCACAGTTGCAGGAGCAGAATCGGATCGCGGTGCTTGATGCTCTGGCGAACGCTCAGGACCAGACCGGGGATCACGGTCAGGGTGACCATCACCGCCGCGTGATGGGGAAAGCCGTCTAGCAGTGCGGAAATCGCCAGGAAATCGAGGATCCACACCAACAACGACAATATTGGAAAGCGCAGCAGGCGCAGGCTCATGCCATGGGTGCGCAGCAGTTGCAGATGGCTGCCCTGACGCCACATTTCCTTGCCCATCCATTCGCGCCAGTTCATCTCGTAACCCCAGTGCAGCGCGACCTTGTCATTGACCGACAGCAGACGCGCGCCCTGTTCGTGCAGGCGCAGGGTGAATTCCTTGTCTTCGCCAGTGCGCAGGGCCTCGTTGAAACCGCCGACCTTGTCGAACCATTCGCGACGCATCAGCAGGTTGGAACTGGGCAGCCAATCGACACTGTGGCTGACGCGGTGCGACGGCTGCGAAGTGCGCCGCTGCCAGGCCGTGGCGAACCATGGCGCCTCGGCCGGCGTATGCAGATCCAGGCCGAACACATCGGCTTGGCCACTGGCTTGGATGTCGAACAAGGGCTGCAACCAGGTTTCAGGCATTTCCACGTCGGCGTCGATGAAGGCCAGCCATTCCCCGCTGGCGATCGCCGTGCCGCGATTGCGTAGAGCGCCGATCAACAGCCCCGGCAAGCTCAGCACGGTTGCGCCGAACTGCCGGGCAATCTGCGGACCCTGATCGGTCGAGCCGTTGTCGACCACGATCAGCTCGCACTCGACGTTGGCCGCGTGTGCGGCTTTCTGCGCGGCGAGCAGGGTACGGCCAATGTGCCGCGCCTCGTTGTACATCGGGATGACGATGCTGATCCGCTTCATGCCTGCGTCTCCGGGGTCAGTGGCGCCTGCTCGGCCTTGATGCGCAGGACGCTGGTCAGCGCCAGCATGATCCACACGTATTTCTGGTTCGGCGCGCTGAGGAACATCAGGAACAGGGTCAGCGACAGAAAGCTCACCCCCATGTGGGTCATCATGTCCGCCCGATGTCCATCACCGCGCAGCATCCACGCCGCCCGCGCGCGAATCAGGTTGTACAGACCGAGCCCGAGCATGCCGACGAAGAACAGCCCGGCGGGCACGCCCAGTTCGCTGAAGATTTCCAGATAGGTGTTGTGGGCGCGGCGGTACAGATCGCCGATCTTGCGGTTGGCGGAAAACGCCTTGGCGTAACCGGTGGTCGCGTAATGCAGTGGGAAGGTGCCGGGACCGGAGCCGAGCACCGGATGTTCGCGGATCATCTGGCCGCCGACGACGATGTAGGAAGCACGGCGGCCGAGGGATTCGTCCTGCGCCTTGGAGCCGGCGCTGAGGATGCTCAATGACTGGATCCGCGCCATGTAACCGGCCGGCATGGCGTAGATCGCCAGCGGAATCACGATGGCCGCACCGAGCATGACGAAACCCAGGTGCCGTGGGCGGATGTGGGTCAGTTGCGCGCGGTAGTGCCAGATGCCGATGAGCAGGCTCAACGCCAATACCACCAGCCCGGAACGCGATTCGGTCTTGGTCATGCCACCGAGCAACAGCAGGCAGCAGGTGCCCCAGAACAAGCGGTGCAGCAGGTTCGGGCTGCGGATCACCAGCAGCAGACCCAGAGGAATGGCGAAGGCGATGAGCATAGCGAAGGCGTTGGGGTCTTCGAGCAGGCCGGCGGCGCGGCCCTGATCCTGAAACTTCGCCGAGAACATTGCCATGGCGCAGGTCGCGGTGACGGCGAGGGTCACCAGCCGGGCGAACAGGTCGAGGTTCAGTTCGCGGCCGATCAACAAGGTAATGACAAACAGCACCAGACCAACGCTGAGTTCGCGCAGATGCCCCAGCGACATGCCCATGTCATCGGTATTGAGCAGGCTGAGAAAATACAGAACCATGAAGCCGATCAGGCAGTGCCACAGGTTGCTGCGAAGGCGTTGCGACGGAATCTGGTGCAGCGCCAGTTGCAGCATCACGATTACCGCCAGGGAGGCGCCGAGCAACTTGCTTCCCGACACTGAACTGTCCTTGAAGAACCCTTCGAACGGCACCAGCGCGGCAATGCCGAGCAGGCCCCATGTCGGCTTGCGGTACAGGACGGTGAAACCGACCAGGCCAATCACAGCCCCCGGCGCCAGATACGGCCAGGGACTGGCCAGCAAACCGAGGCTGACCAGGGCGAACAGACTGACGATCGAGAGCGGGAAAATCATGCGCGTGTCTCCCGTGCCGTGTGGATGTACAGCTGCGACCAGCGTTCGGCCAAAGCCTTGAGGTCGTAGCCTTCCTGTTGGGTGCGTCTGGCGTTTTCACGCAACTGCGCGGCCAGCTTCGGTTCGGCCAGCAAGGTGTCGAGCTGGCGGGCGAGGGCGGCGGTATCCGTCGGCGCCGCGAGCAGGCCGTTGTGACGGTCCTGCAGGACATCGGGAATACCGCCGACCGCGAACGCCACCACCGGCACGCCGGCCTGCATCGCTTCGAGCAGAATCATTGGCGTGCCCTCGGTGCGCGAGCTGATCACCAACGCATCGAGTTGCTGCCACCAGCCTTGCATCGCCGTCTGGTAGCCCGGCAGGCGAATCCGCTGCTGCAACCCGGCAGCATCGATGCGCGCCTGAAGGGCCTCGCGTTCCGGTCCGTCACCGAGCATCACCGCGTCCAGTTGCGGATGCTGGTGACACAGTGCGATCAGCGCATCGAGGAACAGGTCCGGGCCTTTCTCGCTGCTCAACCGCCCGACGTAACCGGCCAGCCAGCGTTGCCGCTCTGCCAGCGACGGCATCGCTGGCGCCGCTGGTAAACCGTTTGGAATCACCTGCAACTTCTCCGTCCGGACGTTGGCCTGACGGTGCAGCACGGCGATACTTTCCGCCACGCAGACCACCCGTTTCACCGACGCCGTGCGGCACAGTTGCAGGCTTAGCCAGGTGTAGAACTTCTGCTTGCGACTGCGTGGGGTGAAGCCGTGCTGAGTGATCACCAGCGGCAGGCGCAACAGCGTGGCGCCGACCCAGCCGAACAGCAGGCCTTTGAAGTTGTGGGTGTTGAGCAACGGTTTGTCGCCACGGCGCTGACGCAAGTGCCGCAACAGCTCGCCCGGCCCTGAACAAGCGCGAGCGTCCACCCCAGCCTCGCGAAAGCGCGAGATCAGCTCAGGCGGTGCGTCGAGGAACAGCACCTGATGCTGCCCCGGCGTGGCCAGGCAATGATCCAGCAACATCCGCTCGGCCCCGTAGAAGCCGCCGCTGCTGAGCAAATGAATGATCGGCAGGGCGACGATTGGGGTGGACACCGCGTTCAATTGCGCACCCAGTGAACCAGGCTCGGCATGGTCCAGTTCTTGTGCGGATTGCCCGGCTGCGACGTTTCTTCGTTGAGCACCAACAGCACCGGCAGGCCCAGCTCATGGCTGATTTGCGCCGGATGCTTGAAGCGGTGATCGAAGAACTCACGCACGTAGACGAACGCGATTGCCAGCAGCAGACCGGTGAACAGCCCGAAAGGGATGATCAGCAGCGGTTTCGGGAACGCTGCCTCGGTCGGTTCGAACGGCGGGCTGAGTACCCGGGCGTTGGACAGGTCATCGTTGAGCGAGCGCGTGGTGCTGCTTTCGGCAAAACGCTGGGCATAGGTCGAGAACGCTGCGTGCAGCGCATCGATCTCGGTGTCCATCTGGCGCAGTTTGCTCTGGGTCTGCTGCAGGTCGCGGATGCGGTTCTTGAACTCGGCGATGCGCGCGGTTTTCTGCTCGATCACCTGCTTGACCACGGCCAGGTCGGCGGTGCGTTCCTGGATGCGGTTGCTCACCACTTTGAGAAACTGCTGACGGGTGCGGGCGATCTGCTCGCGGGTCAACAGCATCGGTTCGCTGCCGGGCTGGAACACCGCCAGATCGTTCATGTAACGGCTGACCTGGCTGGTCAGTTGCTCGCCCATCTGTTTGATTTCCCGGTCCTCGAACGCCACGTTGTCGACGGTGGTGGTGAAGGTGTAGGGGAAGGTGTAGTCGTTGAGCTTGCTACTGCTGGCGGCGGCGAGCGCGGTTTTCAGATATTCGAGCCAGCGCTGGCTTTGCAGCAGGCGGTCCTGATACAGGTTCAGCGCCTGTTCTTCAGTGTTGATGGCGTTGAGGCGGAAGGTGATTTCCTCCTTCGGATCCGCTGCGCCGACATTTTCCAGCAGTGCTTGACGATTACCTTCCAGGCCATCGAGACGCACTTGATACTGGTGCTTTTTGGTCTCGTAGAACGACTGCGGCAAGTCGATCGATTGCAGGGCCTGACGGCTGACCAGATAGTTCTGCAGCAGGGCGCTGACAAACGTCGTGCCTTGCTGCGGATCCGGGAAGCTGTAGGTGATCGAGATCACGTTGGAACCGGGCAGGGTTTCGATTTTCAGGCTGTCGACGGCTTGCTGGGTCAGGGCGTCGAGGGTGGTGTCACGTACCGGATCGGTTTCCATGCCGAGCCCGTCGCGAAGCGGATTGATCACGTACTCGCGCAGCGGCGTCGAGACGTAGCGCTTGAATGGTTCGCCAAGCAACTTGGCGAACACCCCGGGTGGCGGGCTGTATTCACCGTTGTCGCGCAGTTCGCTGATGGTCTGACGGATCAGTGCTGGCGAGCGGAGGATGTTGCTCTCGGTTTCCATGTCCGCCAGCGACGGCGGAATGAAGGTGGCGTTGTCCACCGTGAGCGACGTAGTGGCGTCGCCCTGAGAGAGTTTTTTCGACTGCACGATGACCTGCGCGGTGATATCGAAGCTCTGTTTGAGCAGCAACGGCAGGAGCAGGGCGATGACTGCAAAGGTCAGGAAGACGCGCTTCACCAGTTGCTTGTTGGCGAAGAAAATCCTGAAGAACTCATGCAGGTAGTTTTCCTTGGGGTTCATGTCGGTCACCTGTGAGTTAGTTGTCACTGTCTTTGTTGTCGACGCGGTAGCCGAAGCTGAAACCGACGCCCTGGAACAGCACCACATCAGCCAGTTGGCGGGCGAGTTCGCCGGCGCTGGCCAGTTTGGTTTTTGGCACGTAGAGCATGTCGTCCGGTTGCAGGTAGGCGATTTGCGGGGCGTCGCCGGACAGCGCTTTTTCGACGTCGTAGCGCACGGCTTTCACCTGATTGCCGTTGCGCCGCATGATCACCACCGAATCCAGCCGCGCCTTGACGTTGGTACCGCGCGCCAGGGTCAGCGCCTCGAGCACCGACACCGGCCGGCGGATCGGATACGAGCCCGGTTGTGCGACTTCACCCAGCACGTAGATCTCGTTGCCTGCGGTGGACTTGAGCAGCACGTCCACGGTCATGCGGCCCGGCAGTTGCGCGTACTTTTTGTTGAGGAACGATTCCAGTTGATTGACGGTCATGCCTTGCAGCGGCACGGCGCCGATTTCCGGAAAACTCGCGTAGCCGTCAGTGCCGACGGTGATCTCGCGGCTCATGCCGGTGGCCGGGTGATTGAGGGCGCTTTTCAGGTTCTGCTCGTTGCTCAGCGGGCTGATGATCTGCACGGTGAGCTGGTTGCGGTTGGGCTGGAACAGCTGTTTGCGCTGATACACGCGCTGGATTTCCTGGCGCGCTTCTTCGCTGGTCAGCCCGGCGATTTTCACCGAGGTGTTGGCGCCCGGCAGTTCGATGGTGCCGTCGGGCAGCACCAGTTGATTGCCGTTGAGCTGGCTGGCGGCGGTGAAATTCAGGCCGATCTGGTCGCCCGATTGCACGCGGTAGGCGTCCGAACCGCTGGTGCTGATATGGAAGATCACGTCCAGCACATCCTGCGGGCGCAGGGTCTGCTCGATCTTCGGCATATCGGTCGCCTGGGCGTTGGCCGGGGAGGCGGTGAGAATATTCACCGGCATGTTCTGGGTGTCGGAAGTGCTGGAGCAGCCCGCAAGCGGCAGCAACAGCAGGACAAGCATTCTGGCGTTCATGGCGTCATCCTTTGCGTTCGCTTACAGGTTTTTGTAAAGCCATTTGGGCATGTAGTACTTACGCCGGTTGAACACGCTGCCGACCACTTTCGCCCCGGCCTGAGTCAGGCGTTGCACAGCGGCCTGGGCGACTTCCCAGCGGGTGTCTTCGGCGCGCACGACAAACACCACGCCGTCGACCTGAGTACTGATGACCAGGGTGTCGGCGGCGGAATACACCGCGTCGCCGTCGATCACCACAAAGCGGTACTGGCTGCCCAACTGGTCGAGCAATGGGCTCAGGCGCTCGGCGGTCAGGTGTTCCAGCGTGCGGATCGGCCGGCCGTTGGGCAGCACATGGAAGGGCAGGCTCGAGACCTGCACCACGCAGTCCTGCAACAGCGGCGGGTTGCCCGGGTTGAACAGCAGGTCGCGCAGGCCGCGCTCCTTGCCGAGGTTCATCTGCTGGGTGAGGTTGTTCGCCGACTGGCTGGCGTCGACCAGCAGCACCTGGCCGCTGCTCATCTGCGCCAGCTGACTGGCCAGTGCCAGAGCGCTGGTGGTGGTGCCGGCGCCGGGGTTGGCGGCGGTCAGGAACAGAATGCGCAGATCGAGATCCAGCACGGTCGAAGTCAGATTCGATTCGCTGGGGCTGGCGATGCTCAGGCTTTTATTGGTTGAACCGTCCATTAGCTTGCTCCGTGGCCGCTGAATACTTTGAAGGGGGTTTTCAACAGAATCTTCAGATCAAGCAGAAGGCTCTGCTCGGCGATGTAGCTGAGGTCCAACTCAACGCGCTGGTCGAAGTCGATGTTGCTGCGTCCGGAGATCTGCCACAGACCGGTCATGCCGGGGTAGATCGCCAGACGCGCGAGGTGATTGTCCTTGTAGCGGTAGGCGTTGAACGAGGTCGGACGAGGGCCGACCAGGCGCATGTCGCCGGTCACTACGTTGATCAGATTGGGCAGCTCGTCGAGGCTGGTGCGCCGCAGAAAACTGCCGATGCCGGTGACGCGCGGGTCCTTGTCGATCTTGAAGTCGATGGCGTCGGCCCCGTGCTTGTTCAGGTGGCGCAGCGACTCTTTGAGGTCTTCGGCGTTGCTGACCATGGTGCGGAACTTGAACATGCCGAACTTGCGCCCGCGATAACCGGTGCGTTTCTGCACGAACAGCACCGGCCCCGGGCTGGTGAGCTTGATGGCCAGGGCCAGGCCCAGCAGCACTGGCGAGATCAGCACGAGAATCGTCAGCGCGCCGAGGCAGGCGACCACCCGGTTGGTCCGCGACAGCTGCCATGGGCGGCCGCCATCGCGGCCGCTGAGCCAGCCGCGACCCTGGCGGTGGATCGCTGCGTCGAGGCGCATGCGATGTTCCGGGTCGACGCGCTTGTCAGGGCGCATCTGTGCAATCGACACACTTCTTTCATGTCCAGTCATGGCGTCCTCCGCATTCAATCAGCCGCAAGCGGCGCACGGGCAATGGGGTAGTAGTCGCGGAACCAGGCGATGAAGCGGCCCAGTCCTTCATCCAGTTCTATCCGGGGCTGGAATCCGGTGGCCTGGGCCAGATCGCTGGCCTCGGCGCAGGTGTTGAGCACGTCGCCCGGTTGCAGCGGCAGCAGCTCGACAATGGCTTGCCGATCGAGATGTTTTTCCATCAGCGCGAGGTAGGTTTTCAGTGCAACCGGCCGCTGCCCGCCAATGTTGAACAGACGCCACGGCGCCATGCTGCTGGCCGGGTCGGGCTGCTCGCGATCCCACTGCGGATTGGCTTGCGGTGGCTGATCGATGAGGCGTGCGATGCTTTCGATGATGTCGTCGATGTAGGTGAAATCGCGCTGGTGCTCGCCGTAATTGAACAGCTTCAGCGGCTCGCCTTCGCTGATCGCCCGGGCGAACTGGATCGGCGACATGTCCGGCCGACCCCAAGGCCCGTACACGGTGAAAAAGCGCAGGCCGGTGCAGGGAATGCCGAACAGATGGCTGTAGCTGTGCGCCATCAGTTCATTGGCTTTCTTGGTCGCGGCGTACAGCGACAGCGGATGGTTGACGCCATCCTTGACCGAGTAAGGCGTGTGTTGATTGGCGCCGTACACCGAACTCGACGAGGCGTAGATCAGGTGTTCGACCGGGTGGTGGCGGCAGCTCTCGAGAATGTTCAGGAAACCGTTGAGGTTGCTGTCCAGATACGCCCGTGGATTGTCCAGCGAATAACGCACCCCGGCCTGCGCAGCCAGATGGATCACCACTTGTGGCTGCTCGCGGGCAAACAGCGCATCGATCGCCGAAGCGTGGGCCAGATCCACCGTGGCCAGCGGAAAATCGCCGACCTGCTCGCGCACCCACTGCACGCGGTCGTGCTTGAGCTGCGGGTCGTAGTAGTGGTTGAAATTGTCCAGGCCGACCACCGAATGCCCGTCGCGCAGCAAGCGCAGGACGCAATGGGCACCAATGAAACCGGCGGCACCGGTCACCAGAATCTTCATGGCCGCAGCCCTTCAGGGGCGATGTGGCGCAGGCCGATGCCGCTGTAATGCAGGCCGGCGGCGGCTACTTGTTCCGGGTTGTAGAGATTGCGCCCATCGATGATTACCTTCGAACGCAGCTTCTCGGCGAGCAGCTCGAAATCGACCACGCGGAAGTTCTTCCACTCGGTGCAGATCACCAGCGCGTCGGCGTCTTCGAGAGTGTCGTCGCGGGTCGCGCACAGGTGCAGGTCGTTGCGGTAGCCGTAGATGCGCCGGCATTCGGACATGGCTTCCGGATCATAAGCCTGCACGCTGGCGCCTTCGGCCCACAACGCGTCCATCAGGTAACGGCTGGGGGCTTCGCGCATGTCGTCGGTGTTCGGTTTGAACGCCAGGCCCCAGACCGCGATGGATTTGCCGGCCAGGCCTTGCGGAAACTGCGCGCGCAGTTTGCTGAACAGGATGTGCCGTTGGCTGTCATTGACGTCGGTGACGCTGCGCAGCAGTTTCAATGGCATGCCGTTGTGTTCGGCGGTGTGCAGCAAGGCACGCAGATCCTTGGGAAAGCACGAGCCACCGAAGCCGCAGCCCGGATAGATGAAGTGGTAGCCGATGCGCGGGTCGGAGCCGATGCCTTTGCGCACCGCTTCGATGTCGGCGCCGAGCAGCTCGGTGAGATTGGCCAGTTCGTTCATGAAACTGATGCGGGTGGCGAGCATCGCGTTGGCCGCGTATTTGGTCAGCTCGGCGCTGCGGTTGTCCATGAACATCAGTTTTTCGTGGTTGCGGCAGAACGGCGCGTACAGCTCGCTCATCTGCTCGCGGGCAGCGTCGTCGCGGGTGCCGATGATGATCCGGTCGGGGCGCATGCAGTCGGCGAGGGCGCTGCCTTCCTTGAGAAATTCCGGATTGGAAACCACGCGCACCTGCAGCTCGGTTTTGCCGCGCAACAGCAATTCGCTGGTGGCCGTGGCCAGAACCTGGTCGGCAGTCCCGACCGGCACCGTGGATTTGATGATCAGCGTACGATCGGCCTCCATCAGACCGGCGATCTGCCGGGCGACGTTGAGTACATGGCTGAGGTCGGCTGAGCCGTCTTCGTCCGCCGGGGTGCCGACGGCGATGAAAATCAGCTCGGCGTGAGTCACCGCATCACTGGCCTGGGTGCTGAACAACAAGCGCCCGGCCTTGATGTTTTCTTCAAGTGTTGCGGACAGGCCTGGTTCACTGATGGGAGGTACCGCTTGTTGCAGTTGTTTGATCTTGTTGGGATCAATATCAATGCATAAAACCCGATGACCGACATCGGCAAGTGCAGCGGCTTGTATAAGTCCGACATAGCCAGTGCCAAATACGCTCACGTCCATCTGCGCACCTCAATAAAACCAGAAAAGTTAACTACGGAATGAGATTGTTAAAGGGGTATAGCGCAGGGTTTGGAAAGCGTGTCAGCAAAATGACATGTTGCACGGGTATAACACTTGAGGCGTTTTTGGCGATTGGCCATCAAGTCATTGCTGCCATTGAATTTGTTCTTTCTTTGCAGATTTGTTCAGATTTTATTTAACCGACAGACGGTCTAAGTCCCCGAAATTAAAGGCTTTCACCGCTACAGGTGTGTCAGATTTGAGTCACCGTTTTTTTGACGCTTTCCCCGCCTATCAGTCATTTCTTGCGCTTTGATGGCCGGGTGCTAGTTTCAGGTTCTGACCGACAAACCTTTGACATTTGCCCTTTTCCGATCACCGGTATCGCCATGTTCAAATACGCCAAGGAACTGCTCTTAGTTGCCCATCTGTTGCTCTTTTCCGACTATTACGTGGATCGGTTAAATGCTATCGGGTGGGGTTTGAATGTACTTGTTTTTGGCGCGATGTTTTTGGCGCTGACTTTTGCGTTATATCTAACTGCCTATATACGTCAGGCTCTTGTTCGACATGCGTTCGCATTAACACTGTTTGTGGCGGCGGTTTTTTTCGATGTCTATACCCGGGTCACGGCGGATTACCTGAGGTACAGCGATTTTGTCTCGCTGGTGTACTCCGGCGGCTTCATTCAGGAAGCGGCGTACCAGTACCGCGACGCGATCCTGCGCGCGCTGCTCAGTGGCTTGCTGCTGTTATTCGGCATCGGACTCAAGCCGCGTCATGCGCTGTTCATACCCAATACGTTGCGGGTAGCGGCTCCGGTCATCGGCGTGTTGATGCTCAGCGCTTTGCTGTTTTTACGTGCGGGTGAGGGCGCACGTGGTCTGCCGATCATGTACACGCCGCTGGCCTACCTCAACCTGTTTGCCTACGAAGCGTTGCATGACACCGTCGGCCCCCGTGAGGCGGTGACGCTTGCGCGCGCCACGCCCGCCGTCGGCCACGACATCGTGCTGATCATCGACGAAAGCATTTCCGGCAATTACCTCGACATCAACGCGCCGTTCGGCGTGCACAGCAACCTCAAGCAAGCGCCGGCCGGGGTCGATGTCTTCAACTTCGGTTATGCCGCGTCCATTGCCAACTGCAGCGCCGACACCAACGTCACCTTGCGCTACGGCGGCACCCGCGCCGATTACAGGCGCATCAACAGCACGTTGCCGTCGATCTGGCAGTACGCGAAGAAGGCCGGGCTCGGCACGGTGTACATCGACGCCCAACGCACGGCCGGCAACCTGCAGAACCTGATGACCGCTGCCGAGAAAAACGACATCGACAGTTTCGTGCAATTCGACCAGACCAGCGTGCGCGACCGCGATATGGCGGCAGCGGCGAAGCTGATCGAATTGCTCAATGACGATCGCCCCGAGCTGATCGTGATCAACAAGGTCGGCGCGCATTTTCCGGTGCATGACAAATACCCGGACGCGTTCATGGCCTACCGGCCAACGCTGCCGCGCGGGCAGTTCACTGAAGTCGCCGATACTGGCGAACGCACCGGTTTCAACGGCCAGCCGGATGACTGGGTGCTGTATCGCAACGCCTACAAGAACACGCTGTTGTGGAACGTCGGCGAGTTCTTCGCCCGGGTGTTTGCCCAGGCCAATCTGGACAATGCGCTGCTGATATATACCTCCGATCATGGCCAGGATCTGCATGAGCGTGGCAATCCGGGCTTGAATACCCATTGCGGCGGCGACCCGGTGGAAGAGGAGGGGCTGGTGCCGCTGGTGGTGATTCAGGGCCGTGGATTGCAGACGCCGGACTGGGCAGCGAATCTGCCGGCAAACAAGGACCGCTCCAGCCACTACAACATCTTCCCGACGCTGTTGCAGGTGATGGGTTATGACCTTGCGGGGATTGAAGCGGTATATGGCAAACCGCTGAGCGTGCCGACGGCGGATGAGTTCACTTTCAACTACCGCTTCAATGCGCGGTTGGGGGCCAAGCCTGAGTGGAAGCATATCGATCTGGGCAGCATCGTCACCCCGGAACGAGCGCCGGCGAGTGTGGCTTCGGGGCAGTGAGTTTTTGATTGCTCGGGCGGGCCTCTTCGCTGGCAAGCCAGCTCCCACAGGGTTCGAGGTTGTTCACGAATCCTGTGTCAGCACTGGCCTCCGTGGGAGCTGGCTTGCCAGCGATGGGGCCAGCACTGACACCAGCCAATTCAAAGCTTCAGCCACCGCGCCCGATACTCCCCAGGCGCGCACCCCAGCCAGCGCGCGAAAGCCCGGTTGAATCCCTGCACATCGCTGTAACCCAACCGATCCGCCACGTCGACCAGCTCCAGCGCCCCGGATTGCAACAGGTCCTCGGCACGATAGCGGCGATGCTCATCAAGCAGTTCGCTGAAAGTCCAGCCCAAC
Organism: Pseudomonas sp. Irchel 3F6; assembly: GCF_900187595.1. NCBI lineage: Bacteria > Pseudomonadati > Pseudomonadota > Gammaproteobacteria > Pseudomonadales > Pseudomonadaceae > Pseudomonas > Pseudomonas sp. Irchel 3F6. The sequence continues at coordinate 214,210 of NZ_FYDP01000001.1, forward strand.
GCCTTCAAGCGCCTTGCCGCCGTGCGCTCAAGCACATGCTGTGTAGCACAGAACTGCTGCCAATCCGCTGAAGCCAGATCTTCGATCAGATAATCGCTGAGCTGTCCGAGCAAGGTCGATTCACTGAGACGTCGGGTCTGTTCCAGCAGATCGACAAGCGTTGTTTCCAATGCCGGATTGCCCGGTGTCAACGGCATCACGAACAGCTGAGGATCCAGATAAATCGCCGCGCATGACTGCTCTGCGCTCACCGGGGCGCGCAATGCCGATTGATGCTGCTCGCGGCTTGCCGATGCCAATGCCACACCTAGCACCGGATCACGATTCACGCCGCTGGCGAGCAATTTGCGCCGCACCAGGCTGCACAGGCTGACAAGGATGTAATCGGTCAGCGCCGCCGGAGCACCAAGACTGCCGTCGTCGACCAGACGCAGTGTTACGCCGTCATCTTCACGCAGGATTTGCACACGGAAATGTCCGTTGAAAAACGCAAAGTACTCGGCGAAAAACGCACAGGCACGTTCCAGCGACACGGCGACATCGAACAGATAGGTCAGCCCGTTGGTGGCCGTCGAAACGAAACGTTCACCCGCCGCCAGACCGATCAGTGGATCCCCGCTCTGTTCCACGGCAAACGCCCAGAAGCGCCGTGACATCAGCAGCGGCATGCGCGTGAACGGCGTGCGCAGATCGAACAGGCTGCGGCGCAGCTGCGCTTCGATTGCGCCTTGGGTAACGCCGCGCGCGAGCAATTCTTCAATGGCCGGCAGCAGGGTCGGCGCGTAAAAAGCGTTGACGGGCTGCGGATGGATTTTGCTCATGTTGTGCGCGCGTCTCCCGTAGCTCCGTTAGCCGCCAGCAAACGCTGATCGACGCTGAGGATCGCCTTGATCATCGCCCGCGCTGCTGGCGTCAGGGTAAAACCGGCGCGGCTGACGATGCCGTAACCCAGTTGCAGCGCCGGCTCGTCATGGGGGACGTCGACAAAGTCGAGCAGCTCGATCAGGCCTCGATCAAGTTGTTCACGCAAGGCCTCAAGCGTGGCGAGCCCCACCGCGTCTGAACGCAGCACTACGCGCTGGATCGCGTCAAATTGTGCGCACTCGACGCTCGGGGTGAAGTCCTGCTCACCGAGGATATCGGCGAGTACCTTGCGGATCATCGGTGGAATGCGCGTGCCGACGATCGGGTAATCGAGCAGGGCGCGCAAGCGCAGGTCTCGTTGCGCGAGGAGCGGATGGCCGGCGCGACAGAAAAACCGTCCCGGCCGCGTGCGCAGCAGGTGCACCTGATACTGCGGATCGCTGACGAAGTGCCGCGCATCGGCGACGAAAAACTCGATCTGCTGCTCGCGCAACCACAGCGTCAATTGCTGCCAGTCGCCCTGATGAAACCGCGTGCGAATCGCCGGATGCGCATCAATGAAGTCGGCCAGCGCTTCCGGCACCAGCACTTGCGCCGGATACGGACCGCAACCGAATTGCAGTTCGCCGCCGGTGAGGCCGTTGTATTGCGTCAATTCGTTGTGCAGCGCCTGACTGCCAGCGAGCAGGCGCCGCGCATGTTGCAGCACCAGTTGTCCTTGCCCGGTCAGGCGAAACTCACGGCTGCTGCGCTCGACCAGTTCGCAGCCGAGATCCCGTTCCAGAGTCTGGATGCTGCGGCTGAATGCCGGTTGGCTGAGGTTGATCGCCTCGGCGGCGCGCCCGAAGTTGCGGTAATCAGCGAGGGCGACCAAGTGGCGAAGCTGGCGAAGATCCATCATGCGTCTCCTGCATTTTGCGAATACTTTTAATGCATTGGATCGATAGCACGTCCGCTGGCATAAGTACACGCCTGTTCTTCGATGGCCGCCTTCATGTCTCAGCCTCTGTTCGCCTCCAGCGCGTTCACCCGCACGATTCTCGCGCATGCTCGCCAGTCCGGGCTGTGCCCGCAACGCTTGATGACGCGCGTCGGGATCTGCCCGTCAGTGCTCGCCGGACAGCATCAATTGATCGCCGCACAAGCGCTTGAACGGTTGTGGCGTGAGTGTGAATGGGCCGGGGTAGCGCCGACGTTTGGCTGCGAACTGTCCGACGGGATGGCGACCGATTGCCTGCAAGGACTGAATATTCTGCTCGACTCGGCCGCGACCCTGCGGGCCAGTCTGAAGTGCTTCATCGACTGCTTGCCAAGGGTGATCAATTACATTGCGGTGGAATTGGTCGAGGCGGGCGATTTTGCTCATTTGCGCCTGCGTTCGCAGCAGGGGCAGCTCCATCATTTCGCTCTGGATGCGGCGGCGATAACGCTGGTGCGCAACATTGCCCGTCGACTCGGCGGGGCGCCTGGAGATTTGTTTGTGAGTGTCAGCCTGCGCCCCGCGCAAATGGCCGGTGGCTGGCTGCGTGGAGTGGGTATCGCGGTGGAGCAGGGCGAGCATCTGTGCCTGACCTTGCCACGCTCCAGGCTCGATCAGGCCTTGCTGGGCGCCAACCCGTTTCTGCACCAGAGCATGCTGCGCCACTGGCACGCTGCAACTTGCGCGCCCGCGCGTGAGGACAATCTGACGATGGCGCGGCACTGGCTGACGGCGGGCGATCAACCGATCGAGCGGATCGCTGAGCGGCTGGGTTATCGCCAGCCTAGCAACTTTATCCGCGCGTTTCGCAAACAGTTCGGGATTACGCCGAAGCAGTTCCGGTTGAATCCCGGTCAGGCATGAGGGGCGTTTGGCCTAAGGCGTGACGATATTGAACTGCGGCCCGAACGTATCCAGGCTGCCCATCAATAATCCGAATTTCTGACCATTGCCCTGCAACTTCACCAGTCCTTTTTGCATCGCTGTCGGAAAGTCCAATTGCTTCAGGCTGATCTTCTCCAGCGTATCGCGGCTCAGGCTGACGCTCGCATCCGCCGCCGGATTCAAGCCGGCGCGGTGAGTCAGCACGCCGTTGCGCAGGGTCAGGGTGAAATCCTTTTGCACATCGTCGAACGTCCAGTTCAGCGTCAGGTCATGGGCCACGGCTTTGTCGCTGTCCAGGCGTACCGCGAGGTAGTCGAAGAACATTTCCGGACTCATCGCCCGGACCATGTCCACCGATACGGTATTGGCAGACTGCGGTGGTACGCCGTTGCGCAGTTCCATCGCACCGGTCAGGTACATGTTGCGCCAGGTGGCGTTCTCGCTTTGATAACCCAACTGCTCCAGCGTCTCGGCTTGAGCGTTGCGGGCATCCGCGTTGTCCGGATCGGCGAACAGCAACTGGTTGCCCAACTGCGCGGCCCAGCGGTAGTCAGCGCTGGCCATCGCACTGCGCATTTTCTCCAGCACCGACGCGGCACCCCCCATGGCCTCGACCGAGCGTTTAGCTGCATCGACCGGGGGCAGCGGATTGAGGTTGGCCGGGTTGCCGTCGTAGAAACCCATGTAGCGCTGATACACCGCGCGCGTATTGAAACTCAGCGAGCCGTAATAACCACGGGTGTACCACTTCTGATCGAGTGAGCCGGGCAGTTTCTTGATTGCTTCGGCAATTTCCAGCGGCGTCAGGCCCTGGTTGAGCAAGTGCAGGGTGCGGTCATTGATGAAGGCGTACATGTCACGCTGATCGGCGAGCAAAGTACGAATCCGCTCACCACCCCAGGTCGGCCAGTTGTGTTGGGCGAACAGCACGTCCGCCTTGTCACCGTAGCGCATGAGGCTGTCATCGAGGTATTGCGACCAGGCTTTGGCATCGCGTACTTGCGCGCCGCGCGGGGTGAGGATGTTGTGCATCATCTGCGTGGCGTTTTCGGCCATGCACAAGGCTTTCAGCTGCGGTAGATAAAGGTTCATTTCCGCTGGCGCTTCGGTGCCCGGGGTCAGCTGGAATTCGACTTGCAGGCCAGCGATGGTGCGGGTTTCCAACGGCTCGGCAATCAGATCGGTAGGCGCGATCAGTGTGACCGTGCCACCGCTGGGCGCGCTCTTGCCGAGGCCAGCGTCGACCTGGCCTTTTTCACTGCGCGGCAACAGGCTGCCGAACTGGTACTGCGCGCGGCGGCTCATGGCATTGCCGGCCATGACGTTCTCGCTCATCACGTGTTCCATGAAGCCCGCTGGCGCATACACCTTGACCTTGCCGGACTTGACATCGGCCTCGTCGATCACACCGCGCACGCCGCCGAAATGATCGACATGGGTGTGACTGTAGATCACTGCGACGACCGGTTTGCGCGGGCGATGGGCGTAGTACAGATCCAGCGCCGTCCTGGCGGTTTCGGCCATGGTCAGCGGATCGATGATGATCAGCCCGTCGTCACCTTCGATGATGGTCATGTTGGCGAGGTCGAGACCGCGTACCTGATACAGCTTGGGGCTGACCTCGAACAGACCGGCGTGGGCATTGAGTTGGGCCAGCCGCCACAGGCTCGGATTGACCGATTCCGGCGTCTTGTCTTTGGCGAGGAAATCATAGGCATTGACGTTCCAGATGACTTTGCCGGCGGCATCCTTGATCTGGCCCTTGAACGGTGCGATCAAGCCTTTGCTGACGGATTCGAAATCGGTGCGGTCGCTGAAAGGCAGGGTTTGCAGGACGGCAGCGTTGCTTGCAGCGGTTTGCATGCTTGGCGCCACCGGACCGTCAGCAGCGAGCAACGGCTGGCTCAGGCAAGTGGTGATCAGGCAGGTCAGCAGGCCACGCGGGCTCAGGATGAAACGGGGCATGGGTGTCTCCGGTTTTATTATCGTTATGGCCGAACAGCCAGCAGCTTAAGGCGCGGCGCTGGGTTGACGATGATCATCAGCGGACAAAAACCATTCAGGGCCGCTATCCTAGGCCCAGGTTCACTGATCGGGTTTGCCCATGCTTGAGGTTCGCGACGTTTTCAAAAGCTATGCCACGCCACAGGGATTGTTGCCGGTGCTGCAAGGCGTCGACCTGACGCTGGAGGCCGGTGGCAGCCTGGCGCTGATGGGCGAATCGGGCAGTGGCAAAAGCACGCTGCTGCATCTGGTGGCGGGGCTGGACAAGGTCGACAGCGGCAGCATCCGCAGCGGTGAACATCGTCTGGAAGCCATGAGCGAAGCGCAACTGGCCAACTGGCGACGTACGGAAATCGGTCTGGTGTTTCAGCAGTTCAACCTGATCGGCAGTCTGCGCGTGGAAGACAATCTGGCCTTTCAGGCGCGCCTGGCCGGGCGCCATGAGCCGCGCTGGCAAGCGCATCTGGTGCAGCGTCTGGGTCTGGGCGATCTGCTCTCGCGGTATCCCGAGCAACTCTCCGGCGGTCAGCAGCAACGAGTCGCTTTGGGCCGGGCATTGGCTTCGCAGCCGAAATTGCTGTTGGCCGATGAACCCACCGGCAGCCTCGATGAAGCGACCAGCGATGAAGTGCTGCGGCTGTTGCTGGAATTGCTCGATGACACGCCGACGACCCTGCTGATGGTCACCCACAGTCAGCGCGTCGCGGCGCGATTGGCCCAGCGTGTGGTGTTGTCGAACGGGCGGGTCGCCTGATGATCTGGCGGCAAACCCTGCGCGCGCTGCTCAGCCACTGGCGGCGCCATCCCGTGCAGTTTTTCAGCGTGCTGACCGGGTTGTGGCTGGCCACCAGTCTGCTCACTGGCGTCGAGGCGCTGAACAGTCAGGCACGTGACAGCTACGCGCGGGCCAGCCAGATGATCGGCGGCGAACCACAGGCCAGCCTGAGCACGCCGAATGGGGCACTGTTTCCCCAGCGCTGGTTTATCGAATTGCGCCGTCAGGGCTTGCCGGTGTCGCCGGTGTTGCAGGGCCGGCTGACGCTCAAGGGCCACGAAGACCAGCGGATTCAGGTGATGGGCATCGAGCCGGTGTCGCTGCCGACGGATTCGGCAGTGGCCGGGCAGGCGATGCCGATCGAGCGCATCGTCGAATTTTTCAGCCCGCCGGGCAGCACATGGATTTCTCCGGACACCCTGCAAATGCTCGGCTTGCGCGAAGGTGATACACCGCAAACCGTAAACGGCCAAACCCTGCCGCCACTGCTCGCGCAGAAGGACATGGCGCCGGGCCTGTTGCTGGTCGACATCGGCGTAGCGCAGCGCCTGCTCGAACAACCCGAGCAATTGTCGCGACTGCTGCTACCCAAGGACTTTCATCAAGAATTACCAGCGAGTTTCAACGATCGCTTGCAGCTCAAGAGCAGCGGCGAAGAAAACAATCTCGCGCGGCTGACCGAGAGCTTTCACCTCAATCTCGATGCCCTTGGATTTCTGTCGTTTCTGGTCGGCCTGTTCATCGTCCACGCCGCCATCGGCCTCGCTCTGGAACAGCGCCGAGGTTTGCTGCGCACCTTGCGCGCCTGTGGCGTCAGTGCACGAATGCTGATCGCATGTCTGGTGGTTGAACTGGGTGTGCTGGCGCTGATCGGCGGATTATTCGGTGTGATCAGCGGCTATTGGCTGGCCAGCGTGCTGCTGCCGGACGTCGCCGCCAGCCTGCGCGGTTTATATGGCGCGGAAGTGGCGGGGCAGTTGCGCCTGAGTCCCTGGTGGTGGTTCAGCGGCATAGGGCTGAGCCTGCTCGGCGCGTTGCTGGCCGGGGCCAACAGTCTGCTGCGGGCGGCGCGCCTGCCATTGCTGGCGGTGGCCGATCCGCAGGCGTGGCATCAACAGTATTCGCGCTGGTTGCGCCGACAGGGTTGGCTGGCGACAGCGCTGCTGACAATTGCGCTGGCGGCGCTGATCTGGGGCGACAGCCTGAGCAGCGGTTTCGTGCTCATGGCCGGGCTGTTGCTCGGTGCCGCTCTGGCCTTGCCGGTGTTGCTCAGCGCGTTGTTGAACCCGTTGCTCGGGCGCAGTCGTTCGGTGCTCGGCCAGTGGTTTCTCGCCGACTGCCGCCAGCAACTGCCAGCCCTGAGTCTGGCGCTGATGGCGCTGCTGTTGGCGCTCGCCGCCAATATCGGCGCCGGCAGCATGACCGCCGGTTTTCGCCAGACCTTCAACGACTGGCTCGAACAACGCCTGAGCGCCGAGTTGTACATCAACCCGGCCAACCCGGCGCAGGCCCGCGAGATGCACAGTTGGCTCAGGCAGCAGCCCAACGTGACCGCTGTGCTGCCCAACTGGCAGGTTTCGGTGACGCTGCAAGGCTGGCCGGCCGATGTCTACGGCATCATCGACCACTCCTACTATCGCCAGCACTGGCCGTTGCTCGACAGCAGTGGCAGCGATCCGTGGGGCAAACTGGCCACGGATGATGCGGTGATGCTCAGTGAACAACTGGCACGACGCCTGAAAGTGAAGCCGGGCGAGCATCTGAACATTCCCACGCCGAACGGCACATGGTCGCCGCGCATCGTCGGCATCTACGCCGACTACGGCAATCCGAAGGGGCACGTGCTGATCAGCAGTGAGCACCTGCTGCGCGGATGGCCGCAACTCACGCCGAACCGCTTCAATCTGCGTATCGACCCAGCGCAGATTCCGGCGCTGCTCAACGCCTTGCAGGCGCGTTTTGCGCTGGATGACAACCGCATCGTCGATCAGGCGCGGCTCAAGGGCTGGTCGGTGCAAGTCTTTGAACGCACATTTGCTGCGACAGCAGCTTTGAACAGCCTGACCCTGGCCGTGGCGGGTGTGGCGCTGTTCATCAGTCTGCTCACTCAGAGCCAGAGTCGCCTCAGTCAGCTCGCACCGCTGTGGGCGCTGGGCGTTACACGCAAACAATTGATGCTGCTCAACCTCGGTCAGACCTGGCTGCTTGCCGTATTGACGTTGCTGTTGGCGCTGCCGTTGGGCATCGCCCTGGCGTGGTGCCTCGATGCGGTGATCAACGTGCAGGCGTTCGGCTGGCGACTGCCGCTGCGGGTGTTCCCGTTGCAGTTGTTGCAACTGATGGGCCTGGCCTTGCTCGCGACTTTACTGGCTTCGGCATGGCCGCTGTATTCGCTGTACCGCACACAACCGGCGGACTTGCTGAGGACATTTGCCCATGAGGACTAAATGGCTCGTGCTGATGATTGCGCTGCTGCTCGCTGGCTGCGATCAGCCTGCACCCGAGGAAAAGGGTTTTGCCGGCATGGGCGATCAGGCGCAATCCTTCACCCCGGTGGTGCCCGGTCGGATATTCAGCTTTCCGGCCGATCATGGCGCGCATGATGGTTTTCGCATTGAGTGGTGGTACGTCACCGCCAACCTCAAGGATCAGCAGGGCAATGATTTCGGCGTGCAATGGACGCTGTTTCGCAGCGCCCTGAAACCCGTCGCCGAGCAGGCCGGTTGGGGCAACCAAACGATCTGGCTGGGCCATGCGGCAGTCACTTCGCGCTCGGTGCATCATGCCGCCGAGCGCTACGCCCGGGGCGGAGTAGGCCAGGCCGGCGTGCGCCTGGCGCCGTTCGAGGCGTGGATCGATGACTGGATGTTTGCCAGTCAGGCGCAGGATCCGTTGCGCGACATGCAACTCAGTGCTCGTGACAAGAATTTCGCTTATCAACTGCGCCTTACCTCCAGCCGACCGCTGGTGCTGCAAGGCGACCAGGGTTTCAGCCAGAAATCCGAAGAAGGCCAGGCGTCGTATTACTACAGCCAGCCATTTTTCCAGGCCAGCGGCACGCTGCAGATCGACGGCCAGACCTACACCGTCAGCGGCCCGGCGTGGCTCGATCGCGAGTGGAGCAGTCAGCCACTCACCGCCAATCAAACTGGCTGGGACTGGTTCTCGCTGCATCTGGACAGCGGCGAACACGTGATGCTTTATCGCATGCGGCAGAAGACCGGCGCGCCTTATCTGACCGGCACCTGGATCGCCGCTGACGGGCAGATTCAGACGTTGCGCAGCGAGCAGATCAGCCTTGTGCCGCAGGATACGGCCAAGGTTGCTGATCGACCGATGCCGGTGAAATGGTCGATCCGCATTCCAGACAAGAAACTCGATATCAGCGTTGACGCGATCAACCGCAATGCGTGGATGAATTTGCGTATCCCGTACTGGGAAGGGCCGGTGAAGATTGATGGCAGCCATCCTGGCCAAGGCTATCTGGAAATGACCGGGTATTAACGGCGGCACCGCTTTCTTCCCTGTGGGAGCGAGCCTGCTCGCGAAAGCGTCAGCGCTGTGACCGCTGAGTTAACTGACTGGAACTCTCGCCAGCGCTCTCCGCTCTACCCAGAAACCCGCCATTTTCGGACTCACCCATGAGCGACGACCTGCAACCCCCAGACCTCGACACCTGGCAGCGCCTGTTCGACGATCAAGCCTACTGGCAGAACTCCCCTGACGCTCACTACCTCGATCTGCAACGCATCGCCGATGGCCTGCTCGGCCAAGGCGCAATCGATCTTGAGCAATGGCAGTTGATGCGCGCCAAAGCCGACGATCTGCACAAGCAGTCACCCGAGGTCAACGTCGCCCGCGAACTTGAAGATCCCGAAGCCTGAGGACTCCTGCCATGAATACCACCAACAACCAGAACGACAACCCCGACGAACCACGCCCGGCCGGTGAAACCGAGCGCGACAATGATGCCTTGCGCCCGACTGATCCCAAGCAGCGACAGGACAGCGGCAAAGGCACCCCGAGTGGCGAATCCACCGCCCAGGAGACTGCCAAGCCACATACCCGTGGGCCACAAACCCAAGTCAAGCCCTGAACAGCGTCTATGCTCACTGGCACGCCTGCTGCAGAAGTCGTTTCGGTGGCGGGCGTCGCCATTTCATCACAGGGAAAGTAATGCATATGAAGCTCGACGCTCTGGCCAAGGCCATCACTCTCGCAACGCTGCTTTCTGCTGCCAGTTTCGGCGCTTTAGCTGCCGATATTCCGTTATCTGCCGTCGTTGAGGCCGATTCCGTTACCACCAAAGTGCTCGCCGTCGACCCGGCCAATCACCAGGTCGTGCTGGAAGGCCCCGAGGGACGTCAGGTCCACGTTCAGCTCAGCGACAAAGCGAAAAATCTTGCCAATCTCAAGGTGGGGGACCTGGTGAAAATCGAGGTGCAGCGATCTGTCGCCGCTTATCTCGATACAGACGTGGATAAAGGTCTGCCAGGCACCACCGAACGTACCGGCGAACTGCGCAAGGCCCCGGGCAGCGATAACCCGGGCGGCGAGGCCTATCGTCAGGTTCAGGTGCAGCTGAAAATCAGCAAAATCGATTTGAAGACCAATCAGGTCACCCTCCAAGATCCGTCCGGACAATCGAAGACGCTCGATGTGAAGAAGCCGGAGATTCAGGCCAAGTTGAAAGATCTGAAAGTAGGGCAGAGCGTTATTGTCACTTATACCGATATCCTGAAAGTGACCAGTCAGCACGATAGTTGAGTATTAACTCTACAAGTTTATTGCTCTTGTACAACTTTATGTATGAGAGCAATCATATAAAGGTTTTTGTAAGACAATTCCCGGGATAAATCGGCAAAACACAGTTTTTAACTTTTCAGTGCAAAAATTTCATGTTTGCCCATGACGACAGGTCCACTTGTTTGAATTAAAATCCTCGGCGTTCGCCCAGTGTCAGGGCTCTTTACCGGTGCAAGGATTGCCAGGCCGTAACACTGGGCGAACTCCACTACTGGCGAAAGTTGTATACAGAATCTGCAAACAAAAAGGGCGACTTTGAAGTCGCCCTTTTTTATTGTTTTCGATCAAGTCGAAGCCTGCATACCGGTTTTGCCATGCTGCCCCTGCAAGCGCTTGAGTGTCTGCTGGTACATTTTTGTACGGCGGTGATCCTTGCCATACGTGCCTGCCGCCGCGACGGTGCCGGCCTGGATGTGATCCAGATAGCGGAAAATCTTCCGCGGCGAGAGGAACCTGACGCCATAGCCCAACCCGACCATTCGATCCTGAAGCGTGTAACCAGGCACCTCCTCATCCATGCAGAAGTGCAGCCCGAGCGACTTCATCAAACGCGCATTCCACAGCGTACAGAAACTTTTCAGATGCGTTTCTTTATACGGGCGTGGTGGTTTCGAACGCAGGCCGAAATGAACTTTTAGCCGACGAACATGATGTTTGCAGAACCGCGAAGTTAACCGCCAGGTGTCTCGCAGCCACCCACGATCAAGTTGCTCAACACAACCCACCGCCGCCATGTCCGCACTTTTCGTGCATTCGCGCATCATCATCGCGAACACTTCCATGTCGTAGACAAAGGTATCGGTGTGCAGCAGAAACAAATAATCGGTCTCAACTTTCGCCAAGGCCAGATCCAGCGCCTTGCCATGGGCAATATGCCCCATTTCCTTGCCCGGCGACGGCCGCTCGATCAAATTGATCCAGTCCAGAGAACGCAAATAATCAAGGCTGGCATCCGCCGAATCGTTATCCACCACCCACACTGGAATGCCCTGCGCCTGGACATGCTCGCGCAACAGCTCCAGACACATGCGGGTGATGTCCGGAGTTTTGTAATTGACCAGAACAAGACTGAAGTTGGGATGCGGCTGGGTAGGCAGATCGAAGGCTTTCATGTCGGAGGGACTCATCACGGCTCAAGACGACAGGTTGATGAGCCGGGATGCTAGCGGGGGAAGCTTAGGTGAAGCTTAATTTGCCGATCTGATTGGTTTGTGAAAACAAGCGGGATAATTCAGATCCGACATTGTTTTCCAATAGATGCAGCGACCATTTGGTTTTGTCGCTTGTCCTGAACGGCGGTCCATCCGCAAAACCTGTGGGAGCGAGCCTGCTCGCGAAGGCGTCTTTCCACTCACATCATCGGCGACTGTTACACCGCTATCGCGAGCAGGCTCACTCCTACAATAGAACGGCGCAAATTCAGGTCAGTTTGATCCGCAGCACTTCGGCACATTCCTCAATCGACCGCCGTTGCGTCTCGGCATACAACCCCAACTCATCAATGGTCGAACGCCCCAGCGCCTGTTCGAAAGCATGTCGATTGGAGTGTTCGGCGTAATGCGCCTGTGCGGCATCCCCCAGGTTCGACTGAAAAATCCCCGCCGCGCTCACCGGCAGGAAATCTTCGTACACCAGCGGCTCCGCTTTCACGTAGCCATCGCGCAGCAAATCCTCCAGTGACGATTCGCCAAGTCCGTGCGCCGCGATGCCCTTTTCCGTAGCGAAATAACGAAAGTACGCCATCCCCTGTTCGCGCATGCCCTCGATGCTGTCAGGAAATTCGGCAAAGTGCTGCGTCATCAGCGCGTCGTAGCGTGCGGCATTGGCTTCGTTAGGGAAGTCGCCCAATTCATCGCGAGCGGCATTCAACAAGCGGTCATACAACGCGCGACCCTTCGGCGTGAGGGCGGCGCCGCGTTGTTCGATTTCGCCGAAGCGCGCGCTGTGGCTGCCACGGGTTTCGGGCTGATCGGTGAAGGCGATCGGCTCGTCCAGCGCTTTGAAGCTGGTCTGGCGCAGCAGGATCGGGCAATTGCGGCGTGGTGGACCTTCGATCACCGCTTTGGGTGTGATGCCATGGGCAGGCATCTGCTCCTGAACGGTGTCGATGTCCAGCGTGCGCGGGGTCAGGTGATTGATATGCGGGCCTTTGAACGCAACGACATCGGCGACCAAACGGTGCTGAGCGCTAAGTTTCTGGTATTGCGCGGCACTGACGGTGGCGCTGTGGTGCCAGCGAAAAGTCTCCAGTGCCTGTCGGACGAATTCTGCGGCTTCGGCGTCATCCAGTCCGCCCGCCGTTTCCGCCTGTTCAATCAGACGCAACGCGGAGTCAGTAAAAATCGAACGACGGGCCAGCACCGACTCGGCAAACTCACGCAGTTCACGATCTTCAATCAGCTCCAGGCGCAGCAACGAGGTGAACACGCGAAACGGGCTGACCTGCAGCGCTTCTTCATGCACCGCGCGAAACGCCGTTGAATGCACCGGCACACCCGCTGGGGTCAGGTCGTAATAACCCACCGGTTGCATGCCCATCACCGCGAACAGGCGGGCGAGGATAGCCAGTTCGCTCGCGGTGCCGACGCGGATGGCGCCGTGGCGTTCCATGTCCAACCGATCGATTTCGCCGGTGCGCTTGAGTTGCCCGGCGATGTCTGGCTGACCTGCCAGCACTTCGCGATTGGTTTTCTCCACCAGTTCCATCAGCGCGCCGTACAGCGGCACCTCTTCGCGGTACATGTCGGACATCGCTCGGGAGAAGCGTTGGCGGATCAGGTCGGGGCTGACGAACGGCTGCACGGTCATGAAAAAAATTCCTGCCACGGTGACGAAATGGATGCCCGAAAAGATCGCAGCCTTCGCCCACGCGGGCAAACGAAGAATCCTACGAACTTCATTCTGCCAACGACTGATCCACCAGCTCGATCCAGTGTCTGACCGGCGTGCGCCCGGCGCTCGCCAGATGGCTCTGACAGCCCACATTGGAAGTGACGATCAACTCGGGCCGTCCGCTTTCCAGAGCGTTGAGTCGATGGTCACGCAGTTGCCGCGCCAGCACCGGTTGGGTCAGCGAGTAAGTGCCCGCCGAGCCGCAGCACAAATGGCCATCCGGCACTGGTGTGAGGTTGAAGCCGAGTCGGGACAGTACTGCCTCCACGGCGCCGCCGAGTTTCAGTGCGTGCTGCAAAGTGCACGGGCAATGCACGGCGATGCGCCGTTCGCTGGCGGCGCAGACCTGTTCCAGCGGTTCCTGCGCGATGATTTGCACCAGATCCCGAGTCATTTCGCTGATCCGCCGTGCTTTCGAGGCGTAGATCGGGTCGTCCGCAAGCAGATGCCCATAATCCTTGATGAACGCGCCACAACCGCTGGCCGTTTGCACGATGGCTTCGGCGCCATTCTGCAAGTGCGGCCACCAAGCGTCGATGTTCTGTCGAGCGCGGTCAAGACCTTTGGCCTGGGCGTCGAGGTGATAGTCGAGCGCACCGCAGCAACCGGCCTCGTTCACCGGAGTGACGCTGATGCCCAGACGATCGAGCACCCGCGCGGTCGCGTCATTGGTGTTCGGCGACAGGCCCGGTTGCACGCAGCCTTCGAGCAACAACACCCGGCGCGGATGCCGAGGAGCGGGGCGCGACCCCATAACACCCAAGTGCTGCGGCAATTTGCTTTCCAGCAGGCGCGGCAGCAGTGGTCGAAAGGTCGCGCCCATGCGCAGCAAGCCTTTGAACAGCCCCGGATTCGGCGCCAGCGCGCGCAAGCCTTCGCGCAGCAAGCGCTGAGCGGCAGGGCGCGGCACCGCGCTGTCGACTACCGCGCGGCCAATGTCGAGCAGGTTGTGATAATCGACGCCGGACGGGCAGGTGGTTTCGCAGTTGCGGCACGACAGGCAACGATCCAGATGCAGTTGCGTCTGCTCGGTGGCCGGTGCGCCTTCCAGCACTTGCTTGATCAGATAAATGCGCCCGCGCGGGCCATCGAGTTCATCGCCGAGCAATTGATAGGTCGGGCACGTCGCGTTGCAGAAACCGCAATGCACGCAGGTGCGCAGGATCTTTTCCGCTTCGCCAGCCCGGGGCAATTTTCGCGATTGCTCGCTGAGGGTGGTTTGCATGGCTAGACCTCCGCGTACATGCGTCCGGGGTTGAACAGCCCTTGCGGGTCGAGTTGCGCCTTGAGTTGCCGGTGGTAGCGCAGCAGGGTTGGCGCCAAGGGTTGAAACGGCGAGTCGGTGGCACCGTGGGTAAAGCACGTTGCATGGCCGCCCAAGGAATGGGCGAGTGCGTGAATCTCAGAGCTTTCGGATTTAAGCCAGCGTTGCGCGCCGGCCCAGTCGATCAGTTGCTCGCCGGGCAGCTCGAGCGGGCCGAGGTTGTTCGGCAATGACAGGCGCCACAGCGGCAAACCTTCGTCGAAAAAACTCAGGCGCTGTTCGTTGAGGTCGCGCCAGAAACCCGAATCCAGCTGCTCGCCGCCGAGGCGTTGATGCGCCGCCGTCACCGAACCTTCGCCACCTTCCAGGCGCAGGTACAGGCTCCGGCCATCGTGGCACGCGGCGCTGATCGGCAGCGGTTGCTGGCCCCATTCGGCAAGTTTGCTCAAGGCCCGAGCGCAGTCGATATCGAGGCGAATGCTCAGGCACTGGCGTGGTTTCGGCAGGACTTTCAGCGACACTTCGGTGAGCACGCCGAGGCAACCGAAACTGCCGGCCATCAGCCGCGACAGGTCATAACCGGCGACGTTTTTCATCACTTCGCCACCGAAGCGCAAATGTTGACCGAGGCCGGTGATCACCCGCGTGCCGAGAACGAAGTCGCGCACCGAGCCGGACCACGGCCGGCGAGGTCCGGACAGTCCCGTGGCGACCATGCCGCCGACCGTGGCGCTGTCGGCAAAGGATGGCGGTTCGCAGGGCAACATTTGCCCGGCCTCATCCAGCGCCGCAAGCAGCTCGGACAACGGCGTGCCGGCACGTGCGGTGACCACCAGTTCGGTCGGATCGTATTGAACGATGTCGCGATGAGCACGGGTGTCGAGCACTTCGCCGGCCACCTCGCGACCGAGAAACGCCTTGCTGTTGCCGCCCTGAATCTTCAGCGGCGTGGCATTGGCCCGCGCGGCGTTGACCTGATCGAGCAGGGCGTTGGCGGCATCGAAATCAGCCATCAGAATCGCTCCAGCTCGGAGAAGGGCAGTTGCCCGGCGTGAATGTGCATCGCGCCGAATTCGGCGCAGCGATGCAGGGTCGGAATGTTCTTGCCGGGATTGAGCAGGCCCTGCGGATCGAACGCGGCTTTCACCGCATGAAACAGCAGTAACTCGTCGCTGTTGAACTGCGCGCACATCTGATTGATTTTTTCGCGGCCGACGCCGTGCTCGCCGGTGATGCTGCCGCCGACTTTCACGCACAGTTCGAGGATCTTGCCGCCCAGTGCCTCGGCGCGATGCAGCTCCCCCGGCTGGTTGGCGTCGAACAGGATCAGCGGATGCATGTTGCCGTCGCCGGCATGGAACACGTTGGCCACGCGCAAGCCATATTCCTCGCCGAGGCTAGCGATACCTTGCAGCACAGCGGGCAATTCGCGGCGCGGGATGGTGCCGTCCATGCAGTAATAATCCGGCGACAACCGGCCGATCGCCGGAAACGCATTTTTGCGCCCGGCCCAGAAACGCACACGCTCGGCCTCGTCCTGGGCCTGGCGCACTTCAGTGGCGCCGGCCGCTGTCATGACTTCCCGTACGCGCTGGCAATCGTCGTGCACGTCGGCTTCGACGCCGTCGAGTTCGCACAACAGAATCGCCTCGGCGTCGACCGGGTAACCGGCGTGGATAAAGTCTTCGGCGGCGCGAATGGCCAGGTTGTCCATCATTTCCAGACCACCCGGAATGATCCCGGCAGCGATGATTTCGGCAACCGCACGACCGGCCTTTTCCACTGAGTCGAAACTGCCGAGCAGGACCTTGGCGACTTGCGGTTTGGGCAGCAGTTTCACCGTGACTTCGGTGATGATCCCCAGCAGGCCTTCGGAGCCGGTGAACAAGGCGAGCAGGTCAAAACCGGCTGAATCAAGCGCCTCGGAACCCAGCGTCAGACGTTCGCCCTCGATGGTCAGCACTTCGATTTTCAGCACGTTGTGCACGGTCAGGCCGTACTTGAGGCAATGCACGCCGCCAGCGTTTTCCGCGACGTTGCCGCCGATCGAACAGGCGATCTGCGATGACGGATCCGGCGCGTAATACAGGCCGAACGGGGCCGCCGCCTGGGAGATAGCAAGATTGCGCACCCCCGGCTGAACCCGCGCGATACGTGCAGCGGGGTCGATGTGCAGGATGCTGTTGAACCGCGCCATCACCAGCAACAGGCCTTTTTCCAGTGGCAGCGCGCCGCCGGACAATCCCGTACCGGCACCCCGCGCGACCACGGGCACATTGTTCTGATGGCAGAGTTTCAGCAGGGTTTGCACTTGCTCCAGACGCCGGGGCAGGGCCACCAGCATTGGCGAGGTGCGGTAGGCGGAGAGGCCGTCGCATTCGTAGGGTTTGAGTTCATCTTCGCGCCAGAGGATGTCCAGGTCCGGCAGGGCTTGTTGCAGAGCCTTGAGCAATTCGCCCTTGTTCACCTCGGGCAACGGACCGTCGAGGCGTTCGTCGTAAAGGATGTTCATGGGAACGCCAACCTTCTGTCTCCGCTGATCGTTCCCACGCTCTGCGTGGGAATGTAGCCCGTGACGCTCCGCGTCACTGGACGCAGAGCGTCCCCTGAGGCATTCCCACGCAGAGCATGGGAACGATCAGTTGCGCAACCTGGGGCATTGCGAGTATCCATCTTCATCGCTGTCGTTCCAGAAATTCCCCGTACAGCCGCGCGGTATTTCCCGGCTGTTCGACCATCGGCATGTGCCCGACGTGATCCCACACATCCACTTCGAGATTGGCGATGCCTTTGCTCCACACCGGCACGCTGCTGACGTCGATCAGGCGATCCTTGCGTCCCCAGAGCAACAGCGCCGGGCATTGGATCTCGGCCAGTTTCGGCTCCATCGGCGGGCTGGCGCGGAAGTCGCGGAAGATTTCTTCGAGCTCGTCACGCTGTTGCTCGTAGCGCTGGGCGACGGCGTCCAGCACCAGTTTCGGTACCCACGGCGGCGACTCCATGGTCATCGCGTAGAAGCGCTGAAATTCTTCGCGGGAATTGATCAGAAACGGATTGTGCCCGCGCGCCAGATGGCGCTCCATGTCGCTCGGCTCCGGTGCGGTGACGCCGGCCGGGTCGATCAATGCCAGCGAGGCGATTCGCTCCGGATAGGTCGCTGCCAGCCACGCGGCAATGTAGCCGCCCATGGAGTTGCCAATGACGTGGACTTTCTCTACGCCGCAGACATCGAGCAGCTGAATCATGCGTTTGGCCTGAACCGCAATGTCGTAACCGCCGCCAGCCTTGAAGCCAGTCTCACCGTGGCCGGCCAGATCCGGGATGATCACCCGATACTGACGGACGAAATGCCGGGCGCAGCGCAGCCAGAGGTTTTTATCGGCGCTGAAGCCGTGCAGCATCAGGATCGCGCTGGACGCCTCGTACGGCCCGCCTTGCCAGGTCGACACGGTCATCTCGGCTATCGGCACTTCGATCTTGTGCAATTTGTACAACCTGGCCTCGCTTGCCATCGCCAGGTCGTACAGCCAATGGCCGACCGCCGGGTAACTCAACCAGCTCCAGGCCACGAAAACCGCGAGTGCGACAAACAGCAAAAGCATCGACGTCTTCCTTATACGTGTTCAGGACAAAATATGGTCGGCCGGTTTCAGCGCCCGGGTCAGCAGGTGATAGCTGAAACTGAAGCCGGGAAACATCGCGATCACATGACCGCTCTTGCTCTGGTACCAACTGTGGCAACCACCGGACTTCCACACCGTGCGCTGCATTTCCCGGTGGATCATTGCAGTGTAGGTACGTTCTGCGTCACGGCGCACTTCGATGCTGCTCAGGCCTTTGGCCCGTACGGTGCGGATGCAGTCGAGGATGTAGTTCATCTGCGATTCAATGATGAAAAGCGCCGAGGTGTGGCCAATGCCGGTGTTCGGCCCGGTGACGATAAACAGGTTGGGGAAATCCGGCAGGCTGGTGCCGAGGTACGCGCGCGGGTATTCGGCCCAGACATCTCTGAGTTGCACCGCGTTTTTGCCGCTGACCGGGTAGGAAATCACCCCGTCGGTGGCGTCGTAACCGGTCGACCAGACGATCAGATCAACATCGAGATGCTCACCGTCCACGGTGTTGATCCCGCTTTCGTCGATCGAAGCGATGCCGTGCTCGCGACTGTGCAACGTGACGTTGGCGCGGCTCAGCGCCGGGTAGTACGTGCTGGACACCAAAACGCGTTTGCAGCCGATGGTGAAGTCCGGAGTGAGTTTTTGCCGCAGCAGCGGGTCCGGAATCTGGCGCTTGAGAAAACGCAGCGCATGTTGTTGGACCAGATGAATCGCCGGTCTCGAGTATTTGAAGGCGATCACCCGGGTTTCGAATTGCCAGTAGATCAGCCAGCGCAGCAGCTTGTACGCCGGCTTCAGACCGAGCAGCCAGCGCTGGAAACGGCCGAATTTGCGATCGGCACGCGGCAGCACCCAATGCGGCGTGCGCTGGAATACATGCAGGTGTTCGACTTGTGGCGCAATCGCCGGGATCACCTGCGCGGCGCTGGCACCACTGCCGACGATCGCGACGCGTTTACCGCGATAGTCGTAGCTGTGATCCCAATTGTTTGTGTGAAAAGTCTTGCCTTGAAAGCGATCCATCCCAGCAAAGTGCGGGATGACCGGCTGACTCAATGGCCCGGAAGCGTTGATCAAAAACTGCGTGTGAAAGATGCCTTTGGCGCGGGTGTGCACCGTCCAGTGTTTTTCCGCCTCGTCCCACTCGACGCGCTCGACATCCGCCCCCAGCTCCACGCGCTCGCGCAAACCGAACTGCTCGATCAGCTGTTCGGTGTAGCGACGCAATTCCGCCTGTTCGGCGAACATCTGCGACCAGCGGTAGGGCGCGAATGACAGCGAATACAGCGGCGACGGGACGTCCACCGCTGCGCCGGGGTAGGTGTTCTGGCACCAGGTGCCGCCGAAGAAGTCGCGTCGCTCAAGAATGCGAAAATCGTCGATTCCGGCCTTGAGCAGGTTGACCGCCGCGCACTGGCCGCCGAAACCGCTGCCGATGATCAACACAGCGTAGGTATGCATGTGCCCCCTTTTTATAGTTGTTTTTCCATTTCCCCTCTTTCATTTATAGCCAACTCTGGGCCGCGCGTGCGGCGCTGATAGCGCTCTATTCAGGCCGCTGGCCGGTGATGGCTATTTAGCGGCGCCCTGATAGACTCCGGACACATCCTTGTCGGGATGTAACCATGCATCGCGCGGTCGAGGCCCTTATGGGAAATACGCGAGGAAAGGGACTTTCACTGGCCAGGAGGCTGTACAGGTCGCGGGTGTTCGGGCTGCTGCTCGGGCTGATGTGTGTCAGCGTGGCGATGCATGCGCTCGATCCGCCGCTGTGGGTGTGGGGCCTGATGCTGTTCAACGGCCTGGTCTGGCCGCATCTGGCCTTTCTATGGGCGCGAAGCTCGAGCGTGCCGTTTCGCGCCGAACACCGCAATTTGCTGATCGATGCATTCATGGGCGGCTTCTGGGTCGCCGCCATGCAGTTCAATCCCTTGCCCAGCGCGACCACGATTTCGATGATGGCAATGAACAACGTCGCCATCGGTGGCGGGCGGTTTTTGCTGGCGGGCACGGCGGTGCAGTTGCTCGGTATGGGCGTAGGGCTGGTGGTGTTTGCGCCGGCGTTCATCCCGCCAACAACGCCGCTGCAGCTGTACGCCTGTTTGCCGTTGCTGTTGCTGTATCCGCTGGCGCTAGGCTGGATCTGCTTTCGCCAGGCATCGACCCTCGGTCGGCACAAGCGCGAGCTATTGGCGTTGAGTCGCACCGATAGCCTGACCGGCCTGCTCAATCATGGCGCGTGGAAGGATCAGCTGAACCTCGCGTTCCAGCGCTGCAAACGCCAGCAGCAGGGCGCGGCGATTGCGCTGATCGACATCGACCACTTCAAAGCGATCAATGACACCTATGGGCATGTCGCTGGCGATATCGTCCTGCGCCAGTTGAGCAAACTGCTCAAACAGAATCTTCGCGCCACGGATGTGGCGGGGCGCTATGGCGGGGACGAGTTCTGCGTGATTTTGCCGGAGCTGCCACTGTTCAACGCGGCTCAGGCGATGGAAGCCTTGCGCGAGCGTTTTGCGGTGATGGGCTACGAGCAGAACCCGGCGTTGAAGGTCAGTCTGAGCATTGGCCTGGCCGCGTACGACCCGAGCCATGCCGACGCCACGCGTTGGCTGGATGAGGCCGATCAGGCGTTGTACGAAGCCAAGGCCAGTGGGCGCAATCGGGTGATCTGCAACAGCGACAACAAGCCGAGGCAGGCGCTGCTGGATTCGGTCTGACGGGCGAGCTGATACCTGTGGGAGCGAGCCTGCTCGCGAAAGCGCTGGGTCAGGCGGTATCAATATCGTTTGCCACGACGCCTTCGCGAGCAGGCTCGCTCCCACCGGGGTATGTGTTGTCGGTTAGATCAGTGTCGCATCCGCTATAGAGCCTTGCGCCGATGTCGGTTACGGTTGAATCCCTCCGACACGAAACAAGGACTGCTTCATGACGTTCTCCTTTCCCCGCTCTCTGCTGGCCGCCAGCCTCGGTCTGTCCCTCGCATTCTCGGCAGCAAACGCCGCCGAACCGCACAAACAAGTGCTCGCCGATGCCGAGCAGTATCAGCCCGAAGCCCTGAAAATGTTGGAGCGACTGGTCAATATCGACTCCGGCTCAGGTTATGAGCCGGGCCTGAAACAGGTCAGCGACATTGCCATCGATGAACTGAAAAAACTCGGCGCCACCATCGAACTGGTGCCCAACACCCCGGAAAAATCCAACCACGTGCTGGCCACGCTCAAAGGCACCGGGAAAGCGAAGATTCTCCTGATGGCTCACATGGACACTGTGTTCAAGGAAGGCTCCGCCGCCGAGCGGCCTTTCCACATCAAGGACGGCCGCGCCTACGGGCCGGGTGTAATGGACGACAAGGGCGGCATCGTCGCCGGCATCTACGCATTGAAAGTGCTGAAGAACCTCGACTTCAAGGACTATGCGCAGATCACCTTCCTGCTGGATGCCAGCGAAGAAACCGGCTCGGACGTCGCCACCGACCTGATCAAGAGAACCGCCAAACAGCACGACGTCACCCTCAACCTCGAACCGGGGCGCCCGGCCGATGGCCTGGTGGTGTGGCGCAAGGGCAGTGCGACGGCGCTGGTCGAAGTCAAAGGCAAGGCCGCCCACGCCGGCGTCGCGCCTGAATTGGGCCGGAACGCGGCGATGGAAGCGGCGCATCAGATTCTGCAACTGGGCAAGCTCGGTGACGAGGCGAAGAAGACCACCATCAACTTCACCGTGCTCAAGGCCGGCGATCGCACCAACGTGATTCCTGATCAGGCCACGGCCAAGGCGGATGTGCGCGCGGCAGTGCCGGAGGAATTTGATCGCATCGAGAAGGATCTGGCGCGGGTCTCGCAGGACAAGTTGATTGCCGATACCGAAGTGGAAACGTCCTTGCAGCGCGGTTTGCCGCCGATGCCACAAACGGCCGAGTCGGATCGCCTGATGGCCATGGCCCAGGGAATTTACGGCGAGATTGGCCGCAAGCTGACCGAGGAGGGCAGTGGTGGCGCGGCGGATGCCAGTCTGTCCGCAGGCGTAGGGACGCCGACGCTGGATGGCTTCGGCATTGTCGGCGGCAATATTCACACGCCTGAGGAATATGCCGAGGTGGCGAGCGTGGCGCCGCGGATTTATTTGTTGTCACGGATGATCATGGAGTTGGCCAAGCCGCGGTGATGGGGTTTGCGGTGTGACGAGGCCGGGCGGGGTGCCAGAGAAATCGGCCCCTCACCCTAACCCTCTCCCGGAGGGAGAGGGGACTGACCGCGTTGTTTGTGGTCCATGTGGCAACCGCCAGATCAAGTTGAATTCAAATTCGCATTCAACGCGATCTCTCACGTCGGCGTAGATCCAGAGCATCCCCCAATCAGTCCCCTCTCCCTCTGGGAGAGGGCTAGGGTGAGGGGCTTTTGTGGGAAAAGTGGCAGTCGAGGACGGCGCACAAAAAATACCGAAAAGTCCGACAGAAGCTCTCGTTGCGGCCGTCGGGCGCGGCTCTTATAGTCTCGGTTCGCAGATAACCCTGCGACGATCTTGGCCGGTCGAATACAGAACCTGACCTTTCTGGAGTGAACTCTATGACCGACCAAGTAATGCCGCGCTATCTCCCCATCGACACCTACGACGCCGAATCGCCGGTGCTCTTCATCAATACCCACACTGAACTCAGCGACATGGCCGCCTGTGCGATGCACCGGTTTTTGGTCGTGCGCGATCTGGCCGACACTTTCGCCAGCCTCAACCTCAAGGGCATCTCCGATTGTGATCTGACGCGGGTGACCAGCGCGGTTCATCTGCTGATGCGCGAGGGCTGCGCGATTCTGAATGTGATTCAGGCGCGGGCGGCGCAGCGGTAGGAGGGGTATAAGACGCCGGTTTAGCGGTGCCGCAATAGACGCTTTCGCGAGCAGGCTCGCTCCCACAGGGGACCGCATTTCAACTGTGGGAGCGAGCCTGCTCGCGAGGGGGCCGGTGCAGCGTGTGCATCACTCCTTGACGCTCATGTACTCCTTGGCCCAGAGAATGTATTCCTCCGGCTGGGTATAGGTGTGGGTCAACTCGGTCGCGCTCAAATCGGAGGCCTGGGTGAAGATCTGCCGCTGTTCGCGCAGGCTGTCGTAGGTTGCTTTGATCGCGGCGAAGTAGGCGCCATGGCCGTCGATGGTCACGCGCACGCCCAGTTCGGCCAGGCGTTTGTCGTCGCGCAGGGCCGGGTTGCCGTAGGTGACCAGCATCAGCGGCACGGTCAGATGTTCGGCGATCTGTTCCAGCTGATCGAAGTCCTGCACGCCGACCATGCAGATACCGTCAGCGCCCGCCGCCTGATATTGGCGGGTGCGGCTGATGATTTCCTGATTCGGCAGAATGCCAGCGTTGGTGCGGGCGATGATGGCCATCTCGGTGTCGACCCGGGCTTCCAGCGCCGCGCGGATCTTGCCGACGCCTTCGGCCACGGTGATCAGGTCGGTGGATTTGCGCCCGAATTGCGCGGGCAGCAAGGTATCTTCGATGGTCAGTGCAGCGACGCCAGCGCGTTCCAGTTCGACGATGGTGCGCATCACGTTAAGAGCGTTACCGTAGCCGTGGTCGGCGTCGGCGATCACTGGCAATTGGGCGACGCGGCCAATGCGCGTGGCCTGTTCGGCGAATTCGCTGAGGGTGATCAGGGCGAAGTCCGGCGCGCCAAGCACCTGCAGGGAGGCCACGGAACCGCCGAGGATACCCACTTCAAAACCCAGGTCAGCGGCGATGCGGGCGGACATCGGGTCGAACACCGAAGCCGTGTGGTAGCAGGTGTCGGAGGCCAGCAGCTGACGGAAGTTACGGCGCAAATCTTGATGGGAAAGCCTGGTCATACGAGTTCCACCAATACATAAGGAATGGAAGGGCTTGAGCAAAGGTGTCAACGCCGAAGAGTGAAAAGGCTATCACGCGAATGGGTCAAGAATCATGACGAATTTGCGCGGCAGGACTGGCGGCTGAAAGGTTTAATCTCCCGTGCTGGAAATATCAGGCCGCCACGGCATGTTGCTGTTGATGGGGCAGGAGCACTGCGCGCACTGAATTGCCCGGCTGAAGTTGCAGGCGTTTGGCGGTGAGACGATCGACAACCAGGCTGTTGCCCACCAGTCGACCGGGGGCCACGGTGATACGGCAGTTTTCCAGCCGGCGGTTGTGAATCAGCCATAGCGGCGCCTGCTCGTCCGGGGTGCCGAGGCTCAGGGTCAGTTCGAGGCTGTCGCGCACCGTGCGGATGCTGCGGATCGGCGCTTCGATGACCGGGCCACCGTCGAAAATGTCGATATAGCCTTTGTGCGTGAAACCCTCGGCTTGAAGAATCTTCAACGCCGGCTGGGTGTTCGGGTGAGTCTGGCCTATCGCCGCCTGCGCCTGTTCGGTGAGGAGGCAGGTGTACAGCGGCTGGCGCGGCATCAGTTCGGCGATAAAGGCTTTGTTGCCCAGGCCGGACAAGTGATCGGCGTGGGTGAAATCCATCTGGAAGAAGTGCCGGCCGAGGCTGTCCCAAAATGGCGAGCAACCGTTTTCATCGGCACTGCCTCGCAGTTCGGCTATCATCTTCTCGCCAAACAGATGCGGAAATTCGGCGACGAACAGCAGACGACCCAGCGACAACAGGCGGCCATTGCTGCCGTTGCGCTGGTCATGGCGCAGGAACAGCGAGCACAGCTCCGATTGCCCGGTCAGTTCGTTGTTGAGGAACAACGTTGGGATCTGCCGCTGAATGCCCAGGTCCGGTGCCGAACTGACGGTCACCCCGAGCCGGTAGTTGTACCAGGGCTCGCGCAGGCCAACGGCGCCGGCCATCGCGCTGACACCGACCACGCGCTGCTCATCATCCTCGAGGACAAACAGGTAATCGGCATCGGCCCGTTCGACCTGTTCGGCGAACGCCCGTTGCGCCCAGCGCACCCGGTGCGCAAGTCGGTCCTCGTTGGCCGGAAGGGTGGTGAAACCTGGCCCGGCCTGTTCGACGAGGGTCATCAAGGCAGGCAGGTCGCTGACTTTTACCGGACGGACAATCATGCTCCAACTCCTTTGGCGTACCGATTCAGGCGCCGATGGCTAACGCGGCTCACAGAGCGACCAGCCGTATCGAGCTGCCTTCGCTGACTTTCAGCGCCGCGCAGATGGCGGGCGTCAGGGGCAGCGGCTGATCGGGGTGATAATCGAGTTCGGTGACAATCGCGCGGTAGTCATGCAGGGCGTCATTGCTCAGCAGATAACGGCCACGGGCGTCGGTCGATACTTGTTGGCGGACAATGGCCGTTTGGCTGTCAGCGATCGAGCGAATGTTTGCGGTACGCGCATACAGGGTCGGGCCGGCGTCGAACAGGTCGATGTAGCTGTTGGTTTCGAAGCCTTCCCGCGCGAGGATGTCGAACGCTTCCTGGCCGTCCGGGTGCACGCGGCCGATGCAATCCTGCGCCGCTTGCGGCAGCATCGGCACGTAGATCGGGTATTGCGGCATCAGTTCGGCGAGAAACGTGCGGCTCTGCAACCCGCACAGGCGCTCGGCTTCCGCGTACGGCAGGTCGAAGAAATGCTTGCCCAGCGCATCCCAGAACGGCGAGTGACCCTGCTCGTCGCTGTAGCCGACGATCTCGGTGATCACCGCCTCGGAGAACCGCTGTGCATGCGCAGCAATGAACAGCAGGCGCGCTCGCGACAGCAGTTCAGAAAACGGCGTGCGCACCAACGCGGTGTCAATGTGGAAACCGCGCAGCAAGGTATGCCCGCTGAGGTCATGGCACAGCGACAACGCCGGCACGCCATGCTCGATGTTCAATTCTCGCGATGCACTGGTGAAATGGCGGTTGCGCAGGCTGTAGAACGGCTCCTTGAAGCCGGCGGTGGCAAGGATTTCCGAGCAGCCGACCAATTGCTGGCGTTCGAGATCTTCCAGTACAAAGAAATAGTTTTCCGGCCCCTGGGCTGTGGCGGCGCTGTCGAGAGACGCGCACGACGCGGCGATTTTTTCGCGCAGGTGTTCGCTGTCATCCGGCAGCGAAGTCACGCCGATCAGGCTCTCGCGGGCCAGGCGCTGTAGCTGGGGCAGATCATTCTGCTCGACTGGGCGTAAGACCAGCATGGATGTACTCCTGTATCAAAAGGTTCGGCCGATTCGCCGAACCTGACTATCACTGTCGGTGTCCACGCGTTGAATCGGCGGTCGCCTGATTTGTTGTCAGACGCCGCTCTTTTTCTTGTCAGCCTTTGCTCGGATCGGGCAGCGCTGTGCTGGCGCCGAGCTTGTTGAGGAAGAACAGGTACACCAGGCCCAGGGCAATCCAGATCAGGCCGAGTTTCTGCGCATCGACGCCCATGTTGTACATGATCGCGGCGACGATGATGAAGCCGATCACCGGGCAGAGCAGATGGCGCACAAACTGCCCCGACTTCTGCCGACGCCAGTAGTGGTTGATCACCGTCAGGTGCAGGAGCATGAAACCGCTGAGGGCGCCGAAGTTGATCAGCGAGGTGAGGATGTCGACCGCGTCGATGAACAGGTAGCAGATCAGCAGCGACAACACCGCCACCAGATAAATGCTCAGGTACGGCGTGTTGTGTTTCGGGTGGACCTTGGCCAGCACCTTCGGCAGCTTGCCGTCGCGGGCCATGCCGAACAGCAGGCGCGATACGGCGGCCTGCGAGGTGATTGCCACGGCCACGCCCCAGGCCAGCGCCGTGGCGACGGCTGTCAGGGTCGCGAGCCAGCTGCCAGCGGCGATTTCAGCGATTTCATAGAACGCGGTGTCGGCGGATTTGAAGCCCATGCCCGCCGCCAGATCGGTGGCAATCCACGTCTGTACGACGAAAATCGTGCCCATCACCGCCAGGGTGATCAGCGCTGCCTTGCCGACGCTGCGGCCCGGATCTTCCTTGATTTCTTCGGCGAGGGTGGAGATCGCGTCGAAGCCGAGGAACGACAGCACGGCGATCGACACCGCTTGCATCAGCAGAGCGAAGTTGAAGGTTTCCGGGTGATACAGCGGCGCCAGCGTCAGCTCACCGTTACCGCCACCGTTGTGCAGGGCGTTCCAGGCGTAGAACAGGAAGATGCCCAGCACGACCAGTTGTGCCAGCAGGAACAGCATGTTCATCCGCGCGGTGAAGGTGATGCCGCGCAGGTTGACGAATGTTGCGCTGACCAGAAACGCCAGGATGAAGCCGACCTTGGGAATGTCCGGGTACAAATGGTTGAGCGCCATCGCCGAATACAGGTACAGCAGCGGCGGAATCAGCAGGTAATCGAGCAGCATCAGCCAGCCAGCGATGAAGCCGACGTGTTGATTAAGGCCGCGTTGCGCGTAGGAATATACAGAGCCGGCAACCGGGAAGGCCTTGGCCATGCTGCCGTAACTCAGGGCGGTGAACAGCATCGCCACCATGCCGATGATGTACGCCAGCGGCACCATCCCCGGTGCTTCGGCGTTGACGTAGCCATACACACCGAACGGGGCGATGGGGATCATGAAGATCATCCCGTACACCACCAGATCGGTCAGCGTCAGGCTACGTTTCAACTCTTGCTTGTAGCCGAATTCTTCAATTTCCATGAAGCGCAACTCCTTGTCAGCCATCGGTCGGTTTATGTTTATCGGTCCGTCATTTACAGCAAAGGTGCGAGGTAGCCGGCCCAGCGCGACACTGCTTCGGGGCTGCGCAGCAGATCGTTGCGCACCTCGATCAGCACCGCCTCAAGGCCCCGGGCATCACCGTGCACCGGCACGGTCATGTCGCCCAAGGGATCAATTCTGTACGGCTGGTTGCCCGCCACCTTCAGCGGATGCACTTGCAGCCCGTCGAGCAAACGCAGGGCATAGTCTTTGGCCTGGCCGAACAACACGCCGACTTCCAGCGGTCGCGGCTGGCCGTAATACACCGGGGTGAAACTGTGAATGCCGACCACACGCACCGGCAGACCTTTGGCAATGCGCTCGTCGATCAACATCTGCAAGCGCGCATGAAACGGTTTGAACAGCGTTTGGCGCCGGTATTCGCGGGTCGCCTCATCCAGCTCGCGGTTGCCGGGTATCGGGTAGATCTCGCTCTGCAGCGGGATGCTGTCCGGAGCATGGCGCGGGCGGTTGAGGTCGATCAGCAGCCGTGAATAATTGGCGCTGAGCAACGTAGCGCCAAGCTGTTCCGACAACTGTTCGGCCAGTTGCAGCGCGCCGATGTCCCAGGCGATATGTTCGCGCGCGGCCGCCTCGTCCAGGCCCAGATTGTTCAGGGCGTCGGGGATGTATCGACTGGCGTGTTCGCACACGAGGATCAACGGATTCGTCGAGTCCTCGCGGCTCAGGGTGTAGACCGGGCGGGTATACAACCCCAGCTCAGCGGATTCAGTACAGGCGTGCATAGTGCTCACACAGGTCAGCGGGCGAGAGCTGTTCCGTCAGCGCCAGTTCCTCGGTTTTCAGGGCGTAATACGTGTCGAGCAACGGCTTGGGCAGCCATTCATTGAAGGCTGCACTGTCACGCAGGCAATCCAGCGCCTGGGCCAGCGAGGCGGGCAGGGCGACGATGCCCCGGGCCTTGCGTTGCTCGTCGTTGAGTGAATCGGGAATTTCATCCGTGATCGCGTTCAGCGCCAGACGTTGTTCGATGCCCAGCCGCCCGGCAATCAGCAGCGCGGCCATGGCCAGATGCGGCGAGGCGGTGGCGTCCATGGCGCGGAATTCCAGGTTGAACTGCTGCGCAGCGGATTTACCCCCCAAGGTCACGGTCGGGCAGATGCGCAACGCCGCTTCACGATTCTGCTGCCCCAGACACGCATAGGACGCGCTCCAGTGGTGCGGCTGCAACCGCTGGTAGGACAGCGGCGTCGGTGCGGTGAAGGCGCACAGCGCCGGCAGATAGTGCAGGACGCCGGCGGCCCAGTGCTGACCGATGCTCGACAGGCCGTTGCTGGTGCCGGCGTCGTACAACATCGGCTGGCCGGCCAGATCGAGCAGGCTGACGTGCAGATGCACACCGTTGCACACCGCTTCGGCGGCAGTCTTCGGCGCAAAACTCAGGTCGAGGCCCATTTGCCGGGCGATTTCCCGGGTGATTTCGCGCACGTTGACCGCACGATCCGCCGCCGCTACGCCAAGAGTCGGGCGGCAGGTGATTTCGTATTGGTGCTTGCCGTATTCCGGCAGAAACATTTCCGGCTCGACGCCGCCGGCGCGCAGGGCGCTGAGCAGCCAGCCGCCGAATTCGGCGCCCTGGCGCTGCGCTTCGAGAGAGAACGCCGCGTGTTCGGCAATGCCTGCGTGCAGGTTGAATTCATGTTCGAAGGCGGCGTTGACCTGCAACCCCAACTCATCGTGATAGCGCTCGATTTCATCGCGCAGCAATGTGCGTGGGCAGGCGCCCCAGGCCTGGCCGTCGGTCTCGCGAATATCGGCGTGGATGAAATCCAGCACCGGTGCATTGGCGTCCGGGCCGCTGCCGACAGTGACGCGGCTGCTCAGATCCGGAATCAGCCGCAGATCGCCGTACGCGCCCCACGGACTGCTCGAGGCGATGATGTCCTGCGGCGTCAACGCGCTGTTGGCGGGGACCCAGCCGCAACCCGCCGCCTGGTAATGCTCCAGCTCATCGCTAGGAAACGAGCGGCCCCGGGTGATGCCGATCAGGTCAGTTGTCACCAGCGTGGTCATCGGTAAAGGCGTCAGGCGCGGGCTCATGGCTGCATCTCCCGCAGACGACCGAGCACGGTGTCGGTGTCGGTGATCCAGCAGTAACCCTTGATCGCGTTGAGGCAGGCGTGATGGCGTTCGGCGCTGTAAGTGGCGCAGGCGTCTTCTACCAGCGTCACCAGATAACCACGGTCGGCGGCGTCGCGCACGGCCATGTCCACACATTGGTCGGTGACGATGCCGGCGATGATCAGATGCCGGGTTTGCAGATTGCGCAGCACGTAATCGATGTTGGTCGAGTTGAACACCCCGGAGGAGGTCTTCGGCAGCACGATTTCGTTTTCGGTCGGGGTCAGTTCAGCGATGACCTGAGCCTGCACGCTGCCCTTGGGCAAGTGCATGTCAGACAGTTTGTGATCCAGCGAGCGGTCGCGACCGTCGGCGGTCAGGCTTTCGATAATCGTGTGCAGCACGTTCTGCTGCGCCTGGCGAAAGGCGCCAAGCAGCCGTTGCTGATTGGGCACCACCTGGCTGCGCGTGCGCTGGAGAAAATATTCGGCATCCGCCTCGAGCAGGTGTGGGTCGAATTGCGGTTCGAGCCAGGCGCGCTGCATGTCCACCAGCAACAAAGCGGTGTGGTCGGTCGCAAACGGCAGGTCCCGTGGCGAGCGGTGGGGAAGGCTGAACATCCTTATTTGTCCTCCAGCAGGTGAGTCGCAAAATCGTTGCGCAGGGCATCGATGCCTTCCAGGCGATCGGCCGGGTCCGGCACGCGCAAGGTCAGGCAGGCAATCAACGCCTCGACCTGCGCCAGCGCCGGCACCATGGTGTCGAACGGCGACGCCGATTCCACCGGCGCGCTGATGATCAGGTCGGCCAATTCGCGCAGCGGCGAGGCGTAGACATCGGTGAACAACACCACTCGCGCGTTGTTGTTCTTCGCCGCCTGCGCAACGCGCAAAGCCTGGGTCTGGTAGCGCCGGTAGTCGAACACCAGCACCACGTCCTGACGTTGCAGGTCGAACAAGCGGTCAGGCAGCAGCGCGTTATCTTCCAGGGCGAAACAGCCGGGACGCAGCAGACGCAAATGGTTGAGCAGGTAATTGGCCAGCAGAATGCTGAAGCGGCCACCGAAACAGTAGACCTGATGGCGGCTGTCGAGCAGCCATTCCACGAGGATGCGCACGTCTTCAGGCTGGGTCAGGGCTTGGGTGTCGACCAGTAAACGCTGGCTGTCGGCCAGGTAATGCGCCCAGGCATCGTCCTTGTTCTGCTGCGAGCGCGGCTGCAACAGTGTGCGCGGTGAACGCAGGCGATGGTCCATGTCGCTGAGCAGGGCTTCCTGGAATTCGGCATAACCGCCGAAACCGAGCTTTTTCACCAGACGCACGATGGTCGGATCGCTGACACCGGCATGTTCGGCCAGTCGCGCCATAGGCCCGAGACCGTTGCGCGGATACTGATCAAGCAGGGCGCGAACGACTTTGCGCTCCGACGGCGTCAGGTCCAGGCCGGGATCGGTGATCAGGTCTCTGAGAGGGGGCATCCGGGCTCCTGCTGGATGGGGTGTCGAATTTGTTTCACATTCCGTTAAACGAGTATTTATGTAATGGGTGCTACATGTCTAGCTAATTTTTGTACAGGTTTTCTGAGCACCAAAAGTGTGCAAGGTGCCCGTGTAATAAGGGCTACGTCGAAGTAACGCGCTGTTGTAGTCCTTTGCCAATTGTTGTGTCAGACATTGCCTATCCCAAGCTCAGCGACGGGCCGGTGACAGCCCTGAACGCCGAGGTTTTACGGCACAATGCGACGCGTATCGGCTGTGTGCCATTGTTTGTTTTATCTTTCGACCGAGAACCTGCTTGTGCCAAGTAGCCGTTTGACACTGATTTGCCATGCGCGAACCATCGCACAGAAACTGGCGCGTTTTCCTACGAACGAGCCTGTTGAAGAGTTGCATTTAGCTTCTGACGCGTGGAGGGCGCGATTCGCCCCGCCACGGCGACTGATTTGCGCGCCTGAGCTGCGTACCCGGCAAACGGCAGCGTGGTTTGGCGTCGATGCGCAGATTGATCAAGCCCTGCGCGATTGCGATTGGGGACGCTGGCACGGCCAATCGATCAAGGATCTGCAAGCCAATGAAAACCAGGCTGTGCAAGCCTGGCTAGCCGATCCTGAAGCCGCACCCCATGGCGGCGAATCGGTCAGGCAACTGACGCAGCGGGTCTCAATGTGGCTGGACTCCATCGCCGAAACCCCTGGACATGTAGTGGCAGTCACGCATCCGTTCGTCATGCGCGCGGCGCTGATGCAGGTGCTGCAAGGCGCGGCGTTCAATGCAATCGACATCGAGCCACTGGCGATGATCGACTTGCGCTTCAATGGCATCTGGCGGCTACGCTTGCCGGGCATGGCCCTTGACGAGGAATTCTGATGAAACAGCTGCTGGTCATCGGCATTGGCGCCGGCAATCCGGACTACATCACGATGCAGGCGGTGAAAGCGCTGAATCGGGTCGATGTGTTCTTTTTGCTGGATAAAGGCCAGAGCAAGCAGACGCTGATCGATCTGCGCCGCGAGATCTGCGAGCGCTACATCACTGACCACGCTTATCGCTTTGTCGAAGCCAGCAGTCCGGAGCGCGAGCGCGGCGATGTCGACTACAGGGCGAGCGTCGATGCACTGAACCTCGCCAAGCAGCAGACCTTCGAACGGCTGATCAATGAAGAATTGTCCGACGGCCAGTGCGGCGGATTCCTGATCTGGGGCGATCCGGCGTTATACGACAGCACATTGCGGATTCTTCAGGCGATTCAGGCATCAGGCCGCTGTGAATTCGAATATGAAGTCATCCCCGGGATTACCAGTGTTCAAGCCTTGGCTGCGCAGCACAAAATACCTTTGAACACGATTGGTCGCTCAGTAGAAATCACCACAGGCCGGCGATTGGCGGCGGGGCAGGTGAGTGAAGCGGACAGTCTGGTGGTAATGCTCGATGCCGAGGATTCGTACCAGCGGGTGGCGGATCGGCAGACCGAGATTTTCTGGGGCGCTTACCTGGGCACGCCGGACGAGATACTGCTCAGCGGCCGGCTGGCGGAAGTGGCCGATGAGATCGAACGGGTGCGCAAGGCGGCGCGAGCGGAGCATGGCTGGATTATGGATACCTATCTGTTGCGCAAGCCTTGAGTGGTTGGCGCCTGAACAAGCGCTTTCGCGAGCAGGCTCGCTCCCACAGGGAAATGCGTTGCAGAATGTGGGAGCGAGCCTGCTCGCGAAGGGGTCAGAACATTCACCACCGATTGTAGACAGGCAAAAAGAAACCCGGTGCAACGCAAATCGCACCGGGTTTTTTGTTGCCAGCCAACAGCGGATGTCGTGGATCCGCCGTCAACCTTGAACTCCGTATCAGCCGCGTTCCAGCGCCAAAGCCACGCCCTGACCGCCGCCGATGCACAAGGTCGCCAGACCTTTTTTCGCATCGCGCTTGAGCATTTCGTGCAGCAATGTCACCAGCACCCGGCAACCTGATGCGCCGATCGGGTGACCTAGGGCGATGGCGCCACCGTTGACGTTGACCTTGTCCAGATCCCATTGCAGATCCTTGGCCACGGCCAGCGATTGCGCAGCGAACGCTTCGTTGGCTTCGATCAGGTCGAGCTGATCGATGCTCCAGCCGGCCTTGTCCAGGCAGCGGCGGGTGGCCGATACCGGGCCGATACCCATGATCGCCGGGTCGACGCCAGCGTTGGCGTAGGCGGCAATCCTGGCCAGAACCGGCAGGCCCAGCGACTGGGCTTTCTCGGCACTCATCAGAATCACGGCGGCGGCACCGTCGTTCAGCGACGAGGCGTTGCCAGCGGTTACGCTGCCGTCCTTTTTGAACGCCGGACGCAGTTTCGCCAGAGATTGTGCGGTGGTATCGCCGCGTGGCTGCTCGTCGACCTTGAACGCGACAGGATCGCCTTTGCGCTGTGGGATCAGGATCGGCGTGATTTCATCAACGAAGCGCCCGGCCTCGATAGCGGCGGCGGCTTTCTGCTGAGACGCGGCAGCAAAGGCGTCCTGCTGTTCGCGGCTGATCTCATACTTTTCGACCAGATTCTCGGCAGTGATGCCCATGTGGTAATCGTTGAACGCATCCCACAGGCCATCGCTGATCATGGTGTCGACGATTTGCGCGTGGCCCATGCGCAGACCGGTGCGCGCACCCGGCATGATGTAGTTGGACAGGCTCATGTTTTCCTGACCGCCGGCGATGATCACCTCGGCGTCGCCGCAACGGATCGCTTGCGCGCCCAGGTGCAGAGCCTTGAGGCCGGAACCGCAAACCTTGTTCAGGGTCATGGCCGGTACGGCGTGGGGCAGGCCAGCCTTGATTGCGGCTTGACGTGCCGGGTTCTGGCCAGCGCCAGCGGTGAGCACCTGGCCCATGATCACTTCATCGACCTGCGCACCGTCGAGGCCGGTCTGCTCGAGCAACTGGCGGATCACCGCCGCGCCCAGGTCTACTGCGGATACATTGGCCAGGGAGCCCTGAAAACTGCCGATCGCAGTACGCGTGGCGGCAACAATGACGACGTCTTGCATTTTCGAATTCCTCACTGGGCAGCGAACTGCATTTCCGGTACGTGATCCGGGACGATCAGTTTACCAGCGGTTTTGGCGACGATTTCCTCAACACTGACGCCAGGTGCGCGTTCCTTGAGGACAAAAGCGCCATTTTCGATTTCCAGATACGCGAGGTCGGTCAGCACGCGCTTGATGCAGCCGGCACCGGTCAGCGGCAGGCTGCATTTGGCCAGCAGCTTGGACTCACCATCCTTCGAGGCGTGGGTCATGATGACAATGATGTTGTCGGCGCCGGCCACCAGATCCATCGCGCCGCCCATGCCCTTGACCAGTTTGCCGGGGATCATCCACGAAGCGATGTTGCCTTCGACGTCGACCTCGAACGCGCCGAGCACGGTCAGGTCGACATGGCCGCCGCGGATCATCGCGAAGGATTCGGCGGAATTGAAGATCGACGCGCCGATCCGCGCAGTCACCGTTTGTTTGCCGGCGTTGATCATGTCGGCATCGATGGTTTCTTCGGTCGGGAACGGGCCCATGCCGAGCAGGCCGTTTTCCGATTGCAGCATGACTTCCATGCCTTCGGGGATGTAGTTGGCGACCAGGGTCGGAATGCCGATGCCGAGGTTCACGTAGTAGCCGTCCTGCATTTCGCGGGCGACGCGCTGAGCCATTTGTTCGCGGGTAAGTGCCATGTTGTTGTTCTCCGAAGGCCTGAATTATTTGCGGATGGTGCGCTGTTCGATGCGTTTTTCGAACGTGCCGCAAATGACTCGATCGACGTAGATACACGGGGTGTGGATCTGCGTCGGGTCGAGTTCGCCGGGCTCGACGATTTCTTCGACTTCGACCACGGTGATCTTGCCGGCGGTCGCGGCCAGCGGGTTGAAGTTCTGCGCGGTGTGACGGTAAACAACGTTACCGAAATGGTCGGCCTTCCAGCCTTTGACGATGGCGAAATCGCCGGTGATGGATTCTTCCATCAGGTATTTGCGCCCCTTGAACTCGCGCACTTCCTTGCCTTCAGCAACCGGGGTGCCAACGCCAGTGGCGGTGAAGAACGCCGGAATGCCGGCGCCGCCCGCGCGCATTTTTTCGGCGAGGGTGCCTTGCGGGGTAAGGATGACTTCGATCTCGCCCTTGAGCAGTTGCTCTTCAAACAGTTTGTTCTCGCCGACGTAGGAGGCGATGACTTTGCTGATCTGGCGGTCGGTGAGCAGCACGCCAAGGCCGAAACCATCAACGCCGCAGTTGTTGGAAACCACGGTGAGGTCACGGGTGCCCTTGCGCTTGATCTCGGCGATCAGGTTTTCCGGAATGCCGCACAGACCAAAGCCGCCGGCGATGACGGTCATGCCGTCTTCCAGCCCGGCCATCGCTTCCTCGTAGGAATACACACGCTTGTCGAAACCTGCCATAGGCACCTCTTTTATTATTTGCGGGCGGCTGGCTAGCCGAATGACTGGAGTGTCTCTCTGCTGGATATATTTGTTAAGTTGATTTTTCCGGTTGATTGATTGATAAATCTCACCAATACGCGTTCGGCGATGATCGTTCCCACGCAGGAGCGTGGGAACGATCAGGGCCATCGCATCACGGCTTGCAGCTTGACGCTTGCCGCTCGCAACTGGAGCAAAGCGACATGACCATCAAACAGATCCGGGCCTTTCTCGCCGTGGCTCACAGCCTCAGTTTTGCTGTGGCCTGCGAGCGTCTGCACCTGTCGCAGTCAGCGCTCAGCCTGACCATCAAGGCGCTGGAAGAGGGCCTGGGAGGGCGTCTGTTCAGCCGTAACACGCGTAACGTGGCGTTGACCCCGGAAGGTGAGTCCCTGCTGCCACTGGCGCGCCGCTTGATCGCCGACTGGGACAATGCCGAAGACGAAATGCGCCAGCGTTTCAGCCTGCAGCGCGGACGCGTGACGCTGGCGGCGATGCCGTCGTTTGCCGGCAATCTGCTGCCGCCGATTCTCAAGAGTTTTCGCGCGCGTTATCCGAACGTCAACGTGACGGTCAACGACGTAATCAACGAGCAAGTGCTGGAAATGGTCCGCGATCGTCAGGTTGAACTCGGTGTGGCGTTCGCGCCGATGCAGAGCACTTCGATGACATTCACGCCTTTGTATGTCGATCGCTTTGTCGCCGTGGTGCCGGCCGATTCAGCGCTGGCCGGTCGCGCCGACATCGATTGGCAGACCTTGCTGGAGCAACCGTTCATCACCCTGCAGCGGCCATCGACCGTGCGGGTCATGCTCGAAGAGCATTTGCAGGCGCGCGGAATGAAGTTGCCGGTGGAGTTCGAGAGTCATCAATTGGCGACGGTCGGGCGAATGGTTGCCAGCGGGCTTGGGGTCAGCGCGGTGCCGGCATTGTGCGCGGGGCAAATGCGCGAGCTGGGCGCGCATTGCCTGATCTTGAATGATTCTGTGGAGCGGGCGATTGGCGTGTTGACCGAGCCGGGCAATGAACTGTCGGCGGCGGCGCAGGCGTTGTTCGAGATTCTCAAGGCTGAAGATTTGCAGCGCCAGTTCGATTTCCCCCTCACCCCGGGAGCACGGAAACAGAGCGCCGAACGCTGATTCAGTGTGGGAGCGAGCCTGCTCGCGAAGAAACGATAACGCGGTCTAAACCTTGGCCACGCGCCACAGATACCAGGCCGCGACCGTCCGATAAGGCTTCCACGCCTGGCCAATCTCGATCATCTGTTTGCGCGTCGGCTGCACCTCCAGTCCCTTCAGGCGCCGATAACCCTCGCGCACGCCAAAATCATCCTCCGGCAGGATATCCATGCGCTCGAGGCTGTAGATCAACAGCATCTCCACGGTCCAGCGGCCGACACCGCGCAGGCTGGTCAGGCGTTCGATCAGGGTTTCATCGTCCATCGCCCGTGCAGTCGGGTAGTCGGGGACCACGCCGTCCAGCGTCGCCTGGGCGATCCCTTGAATCGTCGCGATCTTGCTGGCTGAAAATCCGCAAGCGCGCAGTTGCTCGACCTCAGTCGCGAGAATCTGCTCAGGGCGTGGAAACACCTGACCGGGAAACAACCCCACTAAACGCGAAAGGATCGCATCGCCGGCCTTGGCGTGCAGTTGCTGATAGGCAATCGCCCGGACCAGCGATTCATAGGGATCGCGCGCCGGATGTGGCTGATGCAGGCACGGGCCGACGGCGCTGACATGGCGCTGCCAGTCAGTGTCTATCGCGGCCAGAAAAGCGCTGGCCATCTCATACGTGTCAGCCATGTTGCGGTGATTCGAACGTACTCATCGAAATCCCTGTTTGCGCGTGGATTGCATGGCTCAAAAAGCCAATTGTTGAGTCATTTGCAGCGCAGCATTTTCCAGCCTGAGCAGGAATGCCTTGCGCGGTTGTCCGCCACCATAACCGGTCAGCGAGCCGTCTGCGCCGATCACTCGGTGGCACGGGACTACGATCGACAGGCGATTGTGCCCGTTGGCCAGGCCGACGGCACGGCTGGCGCCGGGTTTGCCCAAGCCCGCCGCGATGGCGCCGTAGGTGCTGGTGTGGCCATAGGGAATTTGCAGCAGCGCCGCCCACACCTCACGGGCAAAAGCGCTGCCGGGCAGGTGCAGCGGCACGCTGAACTGAGTGAGTTTGCCGGCGAAATAATCCGCCAGTTGCACCTCGATCTGCTGCAAGTGGGCGTTATGCCCCGGTGCAATCGCGTAGCCGTAACGGTTTTGCAGGGCTTCGACCTCGCGGGTCAGCGCCGGTCGATCGAGAAACTCCAACAACACCAGCCCGCGCCGCTCGGCCATGGCGATCATCGGCCCCAGCGGCGTGGTCAGGCGGGTGAACAGCAACGGCTCACTGTTGGCCGCACGGCCCGGGGTGATGTGGAAGGACTTCTGAAACGCATCGCGAAAACCGCTGAGCGACTCGTAGCCGGAGTCAAACGCCGCGTGATCGATCGATGTGCCTTGCCTGATCCCGCCCAGGGCCATGCCGAGGCGACGTGTGCGCAGCCAGGCGTGGAAGGTCATGCCGAAGTGCTGCTTGAACCAGCGTCGCAGCTTCAGCGGTTCGATACCCTCGGCGAGCAATTGCGCATCGCTCCAGCGCCGTTCGGGATCGGCGTCCACCGCATTGAGCAGGCGCTGCACCCAGTCCGGGGCGATGGCCGCTGCGTCCAGCGGTTTGCAGCGCAGGCAGGCGCGGTAACCGGCGCACAGGCACTCGTCGGCGTGGGCGAAGAATTCGACGTTTTCCGGTTTCGGCTTGCGCGCCGTGCAACTGGGACGGCAAAAGATCCCGGTGGTTTTCACGGCGGTGAAGAACACGCCTTCATAGGCAGTGTCGCGCTCGAGCATGGCGCGAACCATTTCGGCGTGGGGCGGCAGGGCAGCGGCTGGTATGTTCATGGCCAGAGAGTAAATCCGCTTTGTCGATGGCTCCACCGAAAAATCGACAGTGAATTTTTTCCCTTGTGCAGCACAATGGGCGGGTCGCCGCTTTCGAGGAAGCCAACCCATGCATCCGTTTTCCATTCAGCGCATCGATCACATCGTTCTGCGCGTCGCCGACCTGCAACGCAGCATCGATTTCTACGCCAAGGTGTTCGGCGCCGAAGTGGTCAGGCATAACCAGCCGCTGGGGCTGGTGCACCTGCGGGCCGGTACGTCGATGATCGATCTCGTCGATTTGGCGGGCGAACTCGGGCGCAAGGGCGGCGGCGCCGCTGATGCGCACAAGCGCAACGTCGATCACTTCTGTCTGCGCATAGAACCGTTCGACGAAGCCGCGCTCATCGCCCATCTGCAATCGTTCGGGCTGACCGTTGAACAAGCCGCCAGGCGTTTTGGCGCCGAGGGTTACGGCTTGTCGCTTTACTGTTTCGACCCGGATGGCAATCAGGTCGAACTCAAAGGCCCGTCCGAGAGCGATCAGCCAGCGGTTTCCTGAAGCAGCAGCTCGGCCACTTGCCCGAGGGCCGAACGGCCGTTTTGCGGTTGTTCAGACGCCAGGTTGAACATCGCCAGTTGCCGATCGGCGCTGGTGCCGCTGTCGATGATCGTCCGCGCACGTTCGAACAACTGCGCCGCGCCCAATACCTGTGCCGTTTCGGCAAAACGCTGCTCGGCCAGTTCCAGCCATTGCGCGAGCGAACAGTCGCCGTCGATGCCTTCGACCAAAAAGCGCGCATGAATCCCCTGATGTTTGGCCCGCCAGCGATTTTCCTCCAGCATCGAACGCGCGGTCTGGTCGTACAGCAAACCGGGCCGCCGCTGTGCACTGGCATGAGCCACCAATACGCGGAAAAACGCCGCGAGGGTCAGCGCATCATCGACCCGAGGGCAAGCGTCGGTCATACGCAGTTCCAGGGTCGGAAAACGCGCGGCCGGGCGCACGCCCCACCAACACTCGCCGGGCTGGCTGATCGCGCCGATACGCATGAGCAACGCCAAGTGTTCGTCGTAATGGCGCTGATCGGCAAACAGCGGCGGGATGCCCATGCGTGGCCACTCGTCACACGCGGTCTGCCGATAGCTCATGAAACCGCTGGCGGCGCCATCCCAGATCGGCGACGAACAGCTCAGCGCCAGCAGCAGCGGCGTCCACGGCAGCACTTCGTTCATCACGGCGATGCGATCCAGCGGCTCTGCCACCTCGACGTGCACATGCAGGCCCGACAGCACGCTGCGGCGGGCGACATGGCCGTAGCGTTCGAACAGATACTGGAAATGTTCCTCGTCGGTCGGAACCTGCTCGCGCCAGTCGGCCAGCGGATGACTGCCGGCGCTGAGCATGCCCAGAGCAAATGGCTCCAGGGCCGCGCGCAAGGCCTGACGGCTGCCACGCAGAAAATCACTGGCGTGTTCGAAATCGCTGAATACCGGCGAAGCCACTTCGATCTGGCCCTGAAACATCTCCGTGGCAAACCACACACCCAGCGCCGCCCGGCAAGCCTCGATGGCCTGTGGCGGCGGACTGCCGATCATGCGCAGGCTCTGCAGGTCAGTGAGGAAGTACTCTTCCTCAATGCCGAATCGCGGGTGGCTCATGACGGTGCTCGAGCAAGTGTTTCTCTTGAGAACCGTGCGCCGTTGCGGTGGTTCACGCCAGGCGACCAGTGCCCCGCGAATGCACCGTTGGTCTTGTCCATTGCACTTGAGCGGCCAAGGCGTTTCCAAACAAGTCCGATCAACGTGTTCTGGAGGCACACATGAGCAACCCATCCAGCAACGACAAAGCGCTTAACCAAACCGTCAATCCCAACGACGACGGCTTCGCCATCGGCACGGCCGGGCGCGATGAAGACCCCAACGCCACCACCGACTGGGACGTTAGTCGCGATAACGAGGATGTCATGACGCCGGACGATACTCGCGGCCTGCCCGGTTATCCCGGGGCCGAAAAAAACAATCCTTCGAAACCCGTTGTCGACAGCAGCGTACCGGCCAACGGCGATCCATCGGTGCAGAACGACGGCGCTGATTGAGGTGGTCAGCAGTGGCAGGATAATGGCGTCGGTCGAACTTTTCTGATCCGGCGCCACTCTGAACCTGTCATAGGGTCGCAGTTCGACAGAAAAAACGCTTCGGCAGGCAGAAAAAGCCGCGTGGCGTGATAAATTCCCCCCACGTCGAGCCCACCCAGAATGGCCCCTGCCGGGTCCCACCAAGAGCGATCTACATGCAAGCAAAGGCCCGTGAGGTTTATGTGCCACCGGTGCTGCAAGATCTGCGGGCCGGCACAGCCGAACTGCACATCGCACTGGAAAAACGCCTTCCTTTTTTTACCGATACCCTCGATACCCCCGCATTCGAGCGCTTGATGGCGGCCTATTACGGTTTTTATCAGCCGCTGGAACGGGCGTTGCTCGCCAGTGGCGCTGTCCCGGATGATTTCGATCTGACGCCTCGTTTGAAGGCCGAGACCTTGCACGACGACCTGCGCGCACTGGGCGCGACGACCAATGATTTGCCGCTGTGCGAGGACTTGCCGGTGATCGACTCCAGCGCCGCCAGTCTCGGCGTTTTGTACGTGCTCGAAGGCGCGACCCTCGGCGGGCAGATCCTGCGTCGGGAGATCGCCGCGCGGCTGAATCTGGACGCCGACAATGGCGCTGCCTTCCTCGATGTCTACGGCGCGGCCACCGGGCGGCGCTGGCGCGAGTTCATCGAATACCTGAGCAACCGGCCCATGGCGGCCAGCGAACGCGCGGCCGTGGTCAGCGCAGCACAAACCACATTCAGCTGTTTCGAGCAGTGGCTCGAGCGCCAGGAGGTACTGGCATGAACCCGCAAGACCCACAAGCCTTTGAAGAACTGCTGGCCAACTGTGCCGACGAGCCGATCCGCTTTCCCGGCGCTATCCAGCCCCATGGTTTGCTGCTGACTCTGACCGAGCCTGCGCTGCAGATTATCCAGGTCAGCGCCAACGTCGAAACCCTGCTGGCCCGCGCGCCCGAATCCTTGATCGGCCAGCCGCTGCACAGCCTGATCGGCGCCGAACACACCGCGCACGTGCTCGAAGCCTTGCAGCAGGCAGCGTTTTCCGAGGCGGCGCCGCTGCGATTCGAGCTCAACGGCACTGAATTCGAAGGTTTGCTGCACCGCCATCAGGGCGTGCTGATTCTCGAGCTGGAAATTCATGTGAAGAATTTCCAGCCGCGCAACGTCGCCGGGGTCAGCACTCACTTGGGTCGCATGCTCCAGCGCCTGCAAGCGGCGACCACGCTGCAGGCCCTGTACGACATCAGCGTCAAGGAAATCCAGGCGATGACCGGTTACGACCGGGTGCTGATCTATCGCTTCGAGGAAGAGGGCCACGGTCAGGTCATCGCCGAAGCGTCCGATCCGTCGATGGAAGTGTTCAACGGTCTGTTTTTCCCTGCTTCGGACATTCCCGAGCAGGCGCGTGAGTTGTACCGCACCAATTGGCTGCGGATCATCCCCAACGCCGATTATCAGCCGGTGCCACTGGTGCCGAAGCTGCGCCCGGACACGCAGACGCCGCTGGACCTCAGTTTCGCCACGCTGCGCAGCGTCTCGCCGATTCACTGCCAGTATATGAAGAACATGGGCGTGCTGTCGTCGATGAGCATTTCCCTGCTCAAGGGCGACAAGCTCTGGGGCCTGATCAGCTGCGGCAATCGCCAGCCGTTGCACGTGCCGCATGAATTGCGCATGGCTTGCCAGACCATCGGTCAGGTCTTGTCATTGCAGATCAGCGCCATGGAAACCCTTGAGTTGACCCGTCAGCGTGAAGAGAAGGTCGAAGCGCTGGCGCGGCTCAATCAGGCGATGGTCGATTCGCCGCAAAATGTTTTCGACGGCCTCGCCCAGCAGCCAGCGACGCTGATGGCGCTGGTCAATGCCGGCGGCATTGCGATCATCGAAGACAAGCAATTGCACCGTTACGGCAACTGCCCTGAACCGGAAGAGATTCGCGCGCTGCACAAGTGGTTGCAGGCGCGCGGCGAGCCGGTGTTTGCCAGTCATCATTTGTCCAGCGTTTATCCGCCGGCGGCGCAGTATCAGTCTGTGGCCAGCGGTGTGCTCGCCATGAGCCTGCCCAAGCCGGTGGACAACGGTGTGATGTGGTTCCGTCCGGAAGTGAAGGAAAACATCAACTGGAGTGGCGATCCGCGCAAGCCGCTGGATCTGGAAACCTCCGACGCCGGGATGCGCCTGCGTCCGCGTACCTCGTTCGAGATCTGGAAGGTCGAGATGGCCGGGATCTCCACCAAGTGGAGCCACGGTGACCGGTTCGCCGCCAATGACCTGCGCCGTTCGGCGCTGGAAAACGATCTGGCCCGTCAGGTGCGTCGCGAGCAGGCGGCTGTGCAGGCACGCGATGATCTGGTAGCGGTGGTTTCCCATGACCTGCGCAACCCGATGACGGTGATTTCCATGCTCTGCGGCATGATGCAAAAAACCTTCAGTTCGGAAGGCGCGCACACCTCGCGGCGCATCTCCACTGCAATCGACACTATGCAGCAGGCCACGGCGCGGATGAATACGCTGCTGGAGGACCTGCTCGATACCTCGAAAATCGATGCCGGGCGTTACTCCATCACCCCGCAGGCGCTGGAGGTCGGGCACATCTTTGAAGAGGCCCAAGCGTTGCTGTCGCCGCTGGCCCATGACAAGGACATCAGCATTTCCTTCCAGGCCGATCCTGACCTGCGCATCCACGCCGACCCTGAGCGGCTGTTTCAGGTGCTGTCGAACCTGGTGGGCAACGCCATCAAATTCACCCCGCGCATGGGCACCGTGGGCGTGCACGCCAAATCGGTGGGCGACGAGATCGTGTTTATCGTGCGTGACAGTGGCGAAGGCATTCCCAAGGAGCACTTGCCGCATGTGTTCGACCGCTACTGGACGATAAAGGAAGGCAACCCGACCGGCACTGGCCTGGGTTTGTACATCACCCAAGGCATCGTCGAAGCCCATGGCGGCCAGATCGTCGCCGAGAGCGAGCCGGGGCAGGGCAGCGAATTCCGCTTCACCGTGCCGCGCCTGGCCTGAGTGCCCCCTGTAGGTTTTGATCGTTCCCATGCTCTGCGTGGGAATGCCTCTACGGACG
The DNA here is from genome assembly GCF_900187595.1 of Pseudomonas sp. Irchel 3F6. Lineage (NCBI taxonomy): Bacteria > Pseudomonadati > Pseudomonadota > Gammaproteobacteria > Pseudomonadales > Pseudomonadaceae > Pseudomonas > Pseudomonas sp. Irchel 3F6. Next base: position 258,061 of record NZ_FYDP01000001.1, read on the forward strand.
CTCTGCGTTCGGCTCTGAATGGGACGCTGAGCGTCCCGGGCTGCATTCCCACGCAGAGCGTGGGAACGATCGGATCAGATTCGCAGCCTCAGGGTCATTTTCTTCAATACTGCAAATCCCCCGCTCGCTACCGTAGCCACCTCGTTCCTCGATTGAAGCAGGTGTGCAATGAGTCTGATTCTTTCCATGGCGGCGTTTGCCCTCGCCGCATCCATCACCCCCGGGCCGGTCAATATCGTCGCCTTGAGCGCCGGCGCGCAGTACGGTTTCCGCGCCAGCCAACGGCACGTGGCCGGGGCGACGCTGGGGTTTGTGCTGCTGCTGGTGCTGATGGGCCTGGGCCTGCATGAGGTGCTGCAATTGTGGCCATTCATGACCCGCGTGGTGCAATGGGCCGGGGTGGCGTTCCTGTTGTTCATGGCCTGGAAACTGGCCAGCGATGACGGCCAACTGAACACCAGCGAGTCCGGCCGTGCGCCGTCGATGCTCTATGGCGCGGTGATGCAATGGCTCAACCCCAAGGCCTGGCTGGCATGCGTGGCCGGCATGGGCGCGTTTGTCGCCGACGGCGAGGCGCGGCTGGTCTGGCAGTTTGCGGCGGTGTATCTGGTGATCTGCTATCTGTCGGTGGGCTGCTGGGCGTATGCCGGGACGTTTTTGCGCGGTTATCTGAGCAATGCCGCCGGGATGCGCTGGTTCAATCGGTTGATGGCGTTGTTGCTGGCGGTGAGTGCGCTTTATTTGCTGTTCACTTGATTGACAGGCCCACCACAACCCCCTGTGGGAGCGAGCCTGCTCGCGAACGCGGTGTGTCATTCAACACTTCACTGACTGATCCACCGCATTCGCGAGCAGGCTCGCTCCCACAAGGGGGGCAGTGTTCAACTTTGAGTATGAAGTCAGCCGCGATACTGCCCCGGCGTTGCCGCCAGATGTTGTTTGAACGCTCGCTGAAAATGCGCCTGATCGGCAAACCCGGCCTGGAGCGCGACATCGGCAATCAATTGGCCGCTGCGCAAGCGCTCGCGGGCGAACTGGATGCGCTGGTTGACCAGGAAGGCATGGGGCGTCATCCCGTAGCGCTGCTTGAACGCGCGAATCAGGTATGACGGCGACAGCTGCGCCGCCGCGCAAATCGCCACGAGGCTGAGCACTTCGGTGCAATGTCCCCGGATGAAATCAGCGGCGCGTTCCAGCTTGAAATTCGGCTCATCGACGGGCTCATCCGCCGGATTCAGGCGGACCTGCAAATCACTGAAAAACTCTACCGCCGCGCTTTGTTTCACCAGCGCCTCCATTTGGTCGTCGAGCAAAACCTCATACAACCCCATCAACTTGCCGAACAGCTCGGCATCAGCCAGATGCGTGTCGCTAAACCGCCGAAATTCCAGCTCCCCGGCAAACCCCAACTGATGTTGCAAATCCGCCAGCCACGGCGTTTCGACATACAACATCACGTACGACCAAGGCTGATCATCGATCGGATTGCAGGCGTGTACATCGCCGGGATTCATCAGCACCACGGTGCCTGCTGCCACTTCATACTGCGCCTGCTCATGCACATAGGTGCTGCGCCCGGCGGTGATTGCGCCGATGGAAAAGTGCGCATGGGAATGCCGCGCATAACAGACTTCACGCCCATCCGCGATGGCCCGCGCTTCGATGAAGGGCAGGGCGTCGTCGCGCCAGAAGCGCGGGGCTTTCTCGGGGTTTTTCGCAGCGGCGTGTTTCATCGTGATTGTCCCGGCAGGTCAGCGCCTGAGTGTATTAGCTCTGGCCGTCGAATGCCCGTTGCAGTGCGGCGACATCAAGTTCTTTCATCTGAAACATCGCCTGCATTGCAGCGCCGACTGTTATAGGCTCTGGGGGGCGTGACACCACGGGCGCGATGGGATTTCTGCCCGCGCTGTGGCTCGTCGGTGTTCAACCGCAGTGTTGATGAGGTCGAGGTGAGCCTCGGCGCGCTGGATGCGCCGGATCAGTTGAAGCCGACCTATGAGAGCTGGATTGTGCGGCGTGAATCGTGGCTGCCGGATTTTCCGCTGGCCAGGCATTACCGTGGTGATCGTGAAGGCGAAGGGCGGGCAGAGGGGTAGGGGATTGATTCAGCCTTCAGCACGCTTGCGATTTCTGTGGGGGCGAGTCTGCTCGCGAAGGCTTGTTGTCAGGCGGTGGGGGTGTTTTTGAGTGGGTACATATCCGTTGCTGCGGTAACGGCTGCTTATGGTTCCGCCCTTACGGCGGGTCACTTTTTCCAAACGCCGAAAAAGTAACCAAAAAGGCTTGCTCCTGCGTTCGGCCCTCGCAGGCTCGGGTTCCTTCGCTCCGGGACTGATCCGGGCGCAGCGGCTCCGGTTTGCTTCGCTGCACCTCCTTCCGCTGAGTCTGGCTGCGCCAGACGGTCGCTGCGCTCCCACGCCCGGATCAATCCCTCCGCTCAGCCTTCCGACGTCGCCGGTGGATCAAGATCAAAAGCAGGCGAGCTGACACTCGACCTAAGGCGAACGCGGAGACTGTAGGAGCTGCCGAAGGCTGCGATCTTTTGCTCTTGCTCTTGCTCTTGCTCTTGCTCTTGCTCTTGCTCTTGCTCTTGTAGGAGTGAGCCTGCTCGCGATAGCTATCTCAAAGATACGAATGAACAGCAGATCTACCCTGATCCCTGTGGGAGCTGGCTTGCCAGCGATGGCGGCCTTCCAGCCGACCAGTCTCTGACGGATATACCCAATCCCAACTGTGGGAGCTGGCTTGCCAGCGATGGCGGCCTTATAGCCGACCAGTCTCTGGCGGATATACCCAATTCCAACTGTGGGAGCTGGCTTGCCAGCGATGGCGGCCTTATAGCCGACCAGTCTCTGGCGGATATACCCAATTCCAACTGTGGGAGCTGGCTTGCCAGCGATGGCGGCCTTATAGCCGACCAGTCTCTGGCGGATATACCCAATTCCAACTGTGGGAGCTGGCTTGCCAGCGATGGCGGCCTTGTAGCCGACCAGTCTCTGGCGGATATACCCAATTCCAACTGTGGGAGCGAGCCTGCTCGCGAAAGCGGAGTGTCATTCGCAGATAATTGGACTGGAGAGACGCCTCGCGGGCAAGCCCGCTCCCACAGGGGATCAGTGTTTGCCAATTGCAGTAAGCCTGATTGAGGCGGTTACCCGCGAATAAACGCCAACAAATCCGCATTGATGGTTTCCGCTTGCGTCGTCGGCATGCCATGCGGAAATCCCGGGTACGACTTCAGTGTGCCGTTGGGCAGCAGTTTCGCCGATAACGGTGCGGAGTTGGCGTAAGGCACGATCTGGTCATCCTCGCCGTGCATCACCAGCACCGGCACGGTGACTTTTTTCAGGTCTTCGGCGAAGTCGGTCTGCGAGAAGGCGACGATGCCGTCGTAATGCGCCTTGGCCCCGCCGATCATGCCCTGGCGCCACCAGTTGGCGATGATCCCTTCCGCCGGCTCGGCGCCCGGGCGGTTGTAGCCGTAGAAAGGTCCGCTCGGCACATCGCGATAAAACTGCGCACGATTTGCCGCCAACTGCGCTTGAAAGCCATCGAACACCGATTTCGGCAAGCCGCCCGGGTTGCTTTCGGTCTGCACCATCAACGGTGGTACGGCGCTGATCAACACCGCTTTGCTGACCTTGTCCTGACCATGTCGGGCGATGTAATGGATCACTTCGCCGCCGCCGGTGGAATGGCCGACGTGGACAACGTCGCGCGTACCCAGATGATTGACCACTGCCAGCACATCGTCGGCGTAGTGATCCATGTCGTGGCCGTCCCAGACCTGGCTTGAGCGGCCATGTCCGCGTCGATCATGAGCAATCACCCGAAAGCCCTGTGCCAGGAAAAACAGCATCTGCGCGTCCCAGTCATCCGAGCTGAGCGGCCAGCCGTGGTGGAAGTGGATCACCGGCGCGTCGCGCGGCCCCCAGTCCTTGTAGAAGATGTCGACGCCGTCTCGAGTGGTGACAAAGCCCATATTCGTTACTCCTGACCTGTGATGGACAACCGCGAGGTTCGCGGGCCGGTTGCGCAGAGATACGACGACTCAGTGCGAGCCGTTATCAACTGTAGGAGCAAAGCCGGGGTCTGCATGACCGCTGGTCACAACGTCTGGCTTGCTGCGCAAATTAGGCTTTGCTGAAAGGGATAAGCGCGGGCGTCCGTAGGTTTTTGCGACCACAGCGACGCCCCTTTGCACCACCGTGAGCCTGAGGAAATCCGCTGATGCTGACCTTGAATATCAATGGCAAGGACCAAGAGCTCGATGTACCCGCCGACATGCCGCTGCTCTGGGTTCTGCGCGATATCGCGCACCTGACCGGGACCAAGTTCGGTTGCGGCATGGCCCAGTGCGGCGCCTGCACCGTGCACGTCGACGGCGCGCCATTACGCTCCTGCATTACCCCGGCGACTGCCGTCGCCCATGGGCAGAAAATCCTCACCATCGAGGGCTTGTCCACCGATGGCTCGCACCCGGTGCAGCAGGCCTGGGCCGAGCTGGACGTGGTGCAGTGCGGTTATTGCCAGTCCGGGCAGATCATGTCCGCCGCCGCATTGCTGGCGAAAATTCCCAAGCCCACCGACAGCGATATCGATCAGGCGCTCTCCGGCAATATCTGCCGCTGCGGCACCTATCCGCGCATTCGTGCAGCGGTCAAACGCGCCGCCGAAATCGGCTGAGTCATTCTCTGGGAGAGGAACGATGAACAGTCCTGTATCGCGTCGCGGGTTTCTCAAGGGCAGCGCACTGTTAAGCGGCGGCCTGATGGTGGGGTTTGTGGTGCCCGGGGCCAACCGCTTTGCCCGGGCGGCAGAAAATCAGAACAAGACCTTCGCGCCCAACGCGTTCCTGCGCATCGCGGCGGACAACAGCGTCACCGTGCTGCTCGGTCATTCGGAAATGGGCCAGGGCATCTGGACCGGCCTGACCATGCTGATCGCCGAAGAACTGGACGCCGACTGGTCGAAAATCCGCGTCGAGCACTCGCCAGCCTCGGCGGCGGATTACGGCTTGCCGGCATTTGGCGGCATGCAGATCACCGGAGGTTCGACTTCGACCTGGATGGAGTTTGACCGCTATCGACTCGCCGGGGCGACGGCGCGGCAGGTGCTCGTGGAAGCGGCGGCGAAACGCTTCGACGTCGCCCCGTCGACAATTCGCACTGAGTCCGGCGTGGTCATCGCCGGGGACAAACGCGCGACCTACGGCGAACTGGCCGATGCCGCCGGGCAACTGCCGGTGCCGGACCCGAAAACCATCACTTTCAAGGAAGCCAAGGACTGGAAAGTCATCGGCAAACCGACCAAGCGCCTCGATACCCCGGAGAAGATCACCGGCCGCGCAAAGTTCGGCATGGACGTGCAGTTTGAAGGCCTGATGACCGCGATGGTCGCCCGCGCGCCGGTGTTTGGCGCCACTGTGAAATCCTTCGAAGGCGCCGCAGCGCTGGCCATTCCAGGCGTACACAAAGTTGTGCAGGTGCCCAGCGGCGTGGCGGTGGTGGCCGAGCATTTCTGGGCGGCGAAGCTGGGCCGTGATGCGCTGAAGGTCGATTGGGACCTGGGGCCGTTGGCCGACATGAGCAGTGAAAAGCTGCTGGAGAGTTTCCGCAAACTGGCAGCGACGCCGGGCACCTCGGCCACGCAGGCTGGAGATGCCAAGGCCAATTTCGGCAAAGCCGCGAAGAAAATCGAGGTCGAATACAGCGTGCCTTACCTGGCCCACGCGCCGATGGAACCGCTCAATTGCACGGTGAAAATCAGCGCCGGCAAATGCGAGATCTGGACCGGTACGCAATTTCAGACGCTGGACCAAATGGTTGCCAGCAAGATCACCGGGCTCAAGCCCGAGCAGGTCGAAATTCACACGGAATTTCTCGGCGGTGGCTTCGGTCGCCGCGCCAATCCGACTTCGGACTTCGTCGCCGAAGCGGTGCAAGTGGCGAAAGCGGCGGACCTGCCGGTGAAAACCGTGTGGGCGCGCGAAGATGACATTCGCGGCGGCTACTACCGCTCGATGTACCTGCACAAGGCGCAGGTCGGACTGGGTGCTGATGGTTTGCCGATGAGCTGGCAGCATGTGCTGGTCGGCCAGTCGATCATGGCCGGGACGATGCTCGAGGCAGCGATGGTCAAGAACGGCATCGATGCCACCTCGGTCGAGGGCGTGGCCGACAGTCCGTACATCAAGGATCTGCCTCATCATCAGGTCGACCTGCATTCGCCGCAGACCGGCATCAATGTGTTGTGGCTGCGTTCGGTGGGCCATACCCACACGGGTTTTGTCATGGAATCGCTGATCGATGAACTGGCGACGGCGGCGGGCAAGGATCCGGTGGAGTACCGACGAACGCTGCTCAAGGCGCACCCGCGCCACCTCGGCGTGCTCAATCTGGCGGTGGAGAAGGCCAATTGGGGCGCACCGTTGCCGGACGGCCATGCCCTCGGCGTGGCGGTGCACGAGTCGTTCGGCAGCTACGTGGCGCAAGTGGCCGAGGTGTCGCAAGACAATCTGGCGATCCGCGTGCATCGGGTGGTCTGCGCGGTGGACTGCGGCATTGCGGTGAATCCGCAGAGCATCGCCGCGCAGATGGAATCGTGCATCACCTTCGGTCTCGGCATGGCGTTGCACAGCAAGCTCACCGTCAAGGACGGCGGCGTCGTGCAGTCCAACTATCACGATTATCAGGTGCTGCGGCTCAACGAAATGCCGGTGGTGGAAGTGCACATCGTCCCCAGCAGTGAAAAACCCGGCGGCATCGGCGAGCCCGGCGTGCCACCGACCGCGCCGGCGGTGGCCAACGCAGTGTTCGCCTTGACCGGGCAACGCCTGCGCGAACTGCCACTGCAATTGTCGGGGGTGTGAGATGAAACGACATCTTGTGTTGGGCACCGTCGTGTTGCTGGGCCTCGGTGGCTATGCCTCGGACCTGTTTGCCGAGGATCAGCAGGCGTTGAAAGCCTTCGCCACGGTGCAGAAAGTCTTTCAGAGCCCGCGCTGCCAGAACTGCCACATCCCCGGCGATTCGCCGTTGCAGTTCGACGCTGGCATCCCTCACGCGATGAATGTAGTGCGCGGCATGGATGGCAAGGGCGCCGCCGGTTTGCCCTGCGCCACCTGTCACGCTGAAAGCAATCCGCCGGCCAGTTATGGCCCCCATGCGCCGCCGGGTGCGCCGCACTGGAGCCTGCCGCCAGCGGCACACAAAATGGCCTGGATCGGCCTGCCCTCGGACAAGCTCTGCGCGATGATCAAGGACCGCGCGAGCAACGGCGATCGGGATTTTGCCGCACTGTTAAAACACGTCAGCGAAGACAAACTGGTGCTCTGGGGCTGGAATCCCGGGGCAGGGCGCGCACCGGTGTCGGTGCCGCACGATATTTTCGTCGCGCAGTTCAAGCTCTGGGCCGATGCCGGCGGGCCTTGTCCGGTGGCGCAAATGTGATGCCCCGACGATTAAGCGCTACGCTGAACGCATGACTGTCTACGGAGTGTGCGCATGCTGGTGCCCGGAAAACCTGCCAATGAAGCTGCACGAATCGACGCCTTGCACGGCCTCAACCTCGACTCGGCGCCGGAGGAGCGCTTTGATCGTCTGACACGCCTGGCCAAGCGCCTGTTCAACGTGCCGATCGCCCTGGTCACGCTGGTCGACAAGGATCGCCAGTGGTTCAAGTCCTGTGTGGGTCTGGATGTCAGCGAGACGTCCCGCGATGTCTCGTTCTGCGGCCATGCGATTTTGCAAAACGAGTTGATGCTGGTGCCCGATGCGCTGGAAGATTTGCGCTTTCATGACAACCCGTTGGTCACCGGCGCACCGAATATTCGCTTTTACGCCGGTTATCCATTGACGGTGCCGGACGGTAACAAAATGGGCACCCTGTGCCTGATCGATACCAAACCCCGCCATCTCGACGACGAAGAGCGTGCCTTGTTGCGCGACCTCGCGGAGATGGCCGAGCAAGAGCTGACGGCGGTGCAGATGGCAAGCATGGATGAACTGACGCTGCTGTCCAATCGCCGTGGTTTCAAGCAACTGGCCCAGCATGCGCTGGATGCCTGCGCACGTTTGAACCGACCGGCGACGCTGTTGTTTTTCGATCTCAACGACTTCAAGCAGATCAACGATCTGTACGGGCATGCCGAAGGCGACAGTGCGCTGAAGACCTTCGCCGATGTGTTGCGCATTGCCTTTCGCGAGAGCGATGTGGTGGGGCGCTTGGGCGGTGATGAGTTCGTCGCGTTGCTGACCGGCTCGAGCCACGTTGAAACCACGCGGATCATGGCGCGGCTCAAGGAAATCCTCGAAGAGCGCAACGCCACGCTGCACCGCGGTTATGCGATTCGTTTCAGCGTCGGCCAGATCGAATACGACCCCAAACGCCACGAAACCGTTGATCGCTTGCTCGCCGATGCGGATGGCGCGATGTATGCGCACAAGCAAGCTCTGAAAGGCTGTTAGTAACGGCCCCATCGCTGGCAAGCCAGCTCCCACAGAGTCCAGTGACGTTAATGAGGTGTGAGTTCACCTTGAATTCCTGTGGGAGCGGGCTTGCCCGCGATGGCGGTGGGTCAGGCAATTTGATGCTGGCTGATGGAATGTCTTTGCGAGCAGGCTCGCTCCCACAGGTCTCGATGGCGCGGAGGATTTTTCAGTTCAGCACCATCTATGTGGGAGCGAGCCTGCTCGCGAACGTGTCAGCCGATCTATCGCCGGATTCGCCAGTGCTCAGCGCTTGGGCGGGCTCAGCTTCTGGTAAAACGCCAGCCATTTCTCGTGACTCGCAGCGGCATCCTCGAGTTCGGGCACGCGCAATGCGTCTTGCAAGGCTTGCGCTTTGAAAGCATCGAACAGATGCCTGACGGCAGTGCTGGCGATGGCGTTGACTGTGTTGGAGGCGAAGGTATCGGGCACGGCGGCGCGCTCCTGTTGCGCCAGGGGGGCGCCCTGAATATCGAGGCGAGTAATGAACGCGTTACAAGTGGCATTCAAGCGAGGCTGGGAGCCGTGCCTGTAGGCTTCGGCGTCGACGGGCAGCGATTTCGCCGCATCATTTGCCCCCGATGGTTTGAGTAATGCAAGGTCGATATCGCGACGCAGCACCACTTCATTCCTGCCAGTGAAAATCTCGAAGACTCTGGCTGGACTCCCACTCAGCAGCGCCAAGATGCCGAATGGCGCAGTGCTGGCGTCAGCCAGCTTGTCCGTGGCTGCCGATACTGGCCGCAGGGCGAGCAGTTCCAGCTCGTGGTCTTCGATGTCGATTCGCTGCGCGAACGGCAAGCGACAGAACGCTTCCTTGAGAAATGCGATATGTGCGTCCTTCATTTGCCTCAGGCGTGCGCTCAGTGCCGCATGGAAGTAGGTCGCCACATTGTGCAGTCTGGGCAACGAGGCAAGCATGGGGGCCAGTTGCAACTGTGCATTGCTCGATTGCCATCCCGCCAGCTTCCCTGTCAGCTTGCCGGCGACATGCAATTCGCTCAGCGAGTAATGCGCTGCAGAGGTCTGCGGGTTGGCGTCTGCAACAAACAGCGCCTTCTCCGTGAGGTAGGGGGAATCGCTGAACACCTTGCGCAGATCGGCCAGGGCAACCGTGACGGGAGTGGGCGGTGTCGAAAGGAACGCCCGCCGATAAAGATCGTTCAACAGGCGATTGTGGTTGCGGAACAGGACATCGGCCTGCTTCAGCGTCGTGGCGTCATAAACAGTCACCGGAAATTCGGCATTGCGCTGGATCAGCCCTCTGGCAACCGCCCAGTCAACGACCAGTGAGGCACAGGAATCCTCGCGCAGAAATTTGTAGAAGTGCGTGGGGGCCGGGCCTTTGGTCAGTTGGTTCAGTTGCTCATAGCTCATCAGGCGTGCCACACCCGGCATTTGGCTTTCGATATACAGCACGACCTGCTTCAGCCTGACCCAACGCGAACAACTCATGTAACAGAGTGATGGCGGAATATGCCGGGTCAGAAACTCCGGCGCTATACCGGACAACAACAGATGGGTCGCCAGCGTTTTGTTTTTTACCGATGCAAGAGCGGGCTGCCGATCAATGAAGCGGCGTACCTCGTCATAGCTGTCGCCCCAGAAATCACGCCCCTCCAGACGTTGCACGACAATACGGTTCAAATCCTCACCCGCGTTCGGCTCCAGGCTGAGAATCAATGCAGCGAGCAACAGGCGATCGCGGTTGGTGGCCAGCAGGCGTTTCTCCTGCGCCGGAGCGCCCAGATTCTTCACCAGCAGATTGCCCAGCGTTTGCGCGAGCGGTGTGATCAGAATACGACTGATCAGGTAGTCGGCTTTTGCCTGGAGCGTTTTGAGCGGCAGATCGGTATCGACACCCTCACTGAGGTAGTCGATCAACGGCGGCGAGTCTACGGGTAAAAACGCCTGTGTGGTGTCGATGATGCTCTGACGCTGTTGCGCCGTGAACCGCTCGGTCTGTGTCCAGGGCTGGCCCAGCAGATACCAGTGATTCATATGTCCGGGACGGGTGTGCAGATTGATCCTGAACCATTTCACCAGCGCGAGGGCTTGCTCGACAGTGTTCGGCAAAAGCAGATTGTAGAAGCGCAACATTTGCCCAAGGGTGACTTTACCGCTTGAACGCAAGGCGCCGCCGGCTTTGCTTGCCTTGGCCTTGAGCTGGTCGCGAAAGAGTTTCAGATCAGCCTGTTTTTCCACCTGCGCCGTCAGGGTGACCCAGCCTTTTACGCTGGCAGTACCGACATGACCGGATTCAGTGACGAGCAATTGACTGTCGGCGGGCAGTCCGTGCTGCTGCAGGATGGCTTGAAAATCCTCATCGGCGCTGAGTGTCTGCAATTGACGCTGGCCATACTTCATCCGTCCCGCCAGCGCAGAATCCGGATGGGGCTCGCTGATTTCCTCGTAATCGATCTTGGCCTTGGGCGCTTTGTTCCAGCTCAGCGCTTCAAGGCGTCGCACGATGTGCCGGTTATCTTCCAGAGCGCCAAATTCTTCACGATAACTGCGGATGGGGTCGTTGCTTTGCACGTAATCGCTGACGTAGGGCAGCGCCGGCCAGCTTTGCTGGCGCAGGCGTTGCGCAAGTGCCCTGGCTTCGCGAGCATCTTGCGGCAACGCAAACTCATAGCGGCCCAGAAGCTCGCCCAGTTTGAGGCGCGGCCCTCTGGCGGGTGCAGAAACAGAGGCCGAAGTGAGGGTTACCGGCGTGTCGAGAAAGCCTCGCTGCTCGAAAGGGTCGCTCGCCAGCAACACTTCATCGATTCGATCGGCGATCGCCCGAAAGTCTTCCAGTTGCGCGTTGCGTTCCTTCACTAGCGCCGACGTGCTCTGGCCGTTTTCATCGATGGCCGCCAGCCCGGTTTTCTTCAGCTCGGCGAGGATGACTCGGGCCTGAATCTGGTTTTGCGGCTCCGGGTAACCGTAGAACGCCAGCACCACTTGCCGTGGAAACCGATACAGCGGGTTGGCGGATTTACCGCCGATGTAGGGCAGGCCCAGCCCCGCAGGATCGATACGCTGGGAAATCGACAGCAGCATCGGCGCCATCTGCCACCAGCCTGAATCATCTTCCAGCGTGAACGTGCGAACGCCGTTGGAGCCGTTCGAGGGTGTCTGCGCTTGCAGGGTATCGCCCTTGATCTGCAGGGTGTCCAGATCGATGTTAAAGCCACTGGCCCAATCGAGAAATTCAGGGCGTTCGAGGGCGCTCCAGTAAAGCTCCATCCATTCGCGCAGCCGGCATGCACGGGGAACCTCCAGCGTGCGCGCCGGTGTGGCGGCGCTGACCACCGGTACGGCGGTCAATTCTGCGATGAGATTGTGAATCAGCGTCTGTTCGTGTACCGGTGTGTCGTCCATCTGCGCCTCCCTGGCGGCTGATAAGCATCGAGCGCCGAGTATCAAAGGCAGGGCAGGGTGGTTGGCGGTACATATGTAGTTGGACGAGCTTTTCTGCAGGCATAAAAAAACCCGCCGGATCCGGCGGGTTTTTCTATTGGCTACAGGAAGATCACTCTTCGATGTTGCCCATCGCGGTGGTGTTGAAGCCGCCGTCGACGTACATGATTTCACCGCTGATGCCCGACGCCAGGTCGGAGCACAGGAAGGCGCCGGCGTTGCCGACCTCTTCGATGGTGACGTTGCGGCGCAGCGGAGTCTGCGCTTCGTTGGCGGCCAGCATCTTGCGGAAGTTCTTGATACCGGAAGCGGCCAGGGTGCGGATCGGGCCAGCCGATACGCAGTTGACGCGGGTGCCGTCCGGACCGAGGGAACCGGCCAGGTAACGGACGCCGGCTTCCAGCGAGGCCTTGGCCATGCCCATCACGTTGTAGTTCGGCATGGTGCGCTCGGCGCCCAGGTACGACAGGGTCAGCAGGCTGCCGTTGCGGCCTTTCATCATTTCGCGACCGGCCTTGGCCAGGGCCACGAAGCTGTAGGCGCTGATGTCGTGAGCAATGCGGAAACCTTCACGGGTGGTGGCTTCGGTGAAGTCGCCGTCCAGTTGGTCGCCCGGGGCGAAGCCGACGGAGTGCACGATGCAGTCCAGGCCGTCCCACTTCTTGCTCAGCTCTTCGAAGACCTTGGCGATTTCTTCATCGCTGGCCACGTCGCACGGGAAGCACAGCTCAGGGCTCGAACCCCAGCCTTGTGCGAACTCTTCGACGCGACCCTTGAGTTTGTCGTTCTGATAAGTGAAGGCAAGCTCAGCGCCCTCGCGATGCATGGCGGCAGCGATGCCGGATGCGATGGACAGCTTGCTGGCGACACCGACGATCAGTACGCGCTTACCGGCGAGAAAACCCATGTGTTGCTCCTCTTTCAGGTTATTGCGCAGTGGCTGGTGCCAGAAAAGCGGCTTCCAGCAACTGCTGTGTATACGGATGTTGGGGGGCGGCAAAGATACTTTGCGCGTCTCCCTGTTCGACCACTTGGCCATGCTTGACCACCATCAGCTGGTGGCTCAGCGCTTTGACGACAGCCAGGTCATGGCTGATGAACAAATACGTCAGGTTGTACTTGGCTTGCAGTGAACGCAACAGCTCCACCACTTGCCGCTGCACCGTGCGGTCGAGCGCCGAAGTCGGCTCGTCCAGCAGGATCAGCGCCGGTTTCAGCACCAAGGCCCGGGCAATGGCGATTCGCTGCCGTTGCCCACCGGAAAATTCGTGGGGGTAGCGGTGCCGGGTTTCCGGATCCAGACCTACCTCCTTCAATGCCGCAATGATCGCCGCTTCCTGTTCGGCTGCGGTGCCCATTCTGTGTATCCGCAGGCCTTCGCCAACGATGTCGTTGACGCACATGCGCGGGCTCAGGCTGCCGAACGGGTCCTGAAACACCACCTGCATCTCCCGCCGCAGCGGGCGAATCTCGTTCTGCGTCAGGCAGTCTAGCTGCTTGCCTTCAAAGCGGATCGCGCCTTTGCTGCCGATCAGCCGCAAAATCGCCAGACCGAGGGTGGATTTGCCGGAACCGCTTTCGCCGACGATCCCCAGGGTCTGGCCCTGAGGCAGGCTGAAATTGATGCCGTCCACTGCCTTGACGTAATCCACCGTGCGTTTGAGCAGGCCTTTCTTGATCGGGAACCAGACTTTCAGGTCCTCGACTTCGAGCAGCGGGGCGCCGATTTCATTGCTCGCCGGGCCGCCGCTGGGCTCCGCGCCGAGCAATTCCCGAGTGTACGGATGCTGCGGCGAACGGAACAGCTCTGCGCACGATGCCTGTTCGACGATGCAACCGCGCTGCATGACACATACGCGATGCGCAATTCTTCGCACCAGGTTCAAATCGTGACTGATCAGTAGCAGCGACATGCCCAATCGAGCCTGAAGATCCTTGAGCAAATCGAGGATTTTCAGCTGAACGGTCACGTCCAGCGCGGTGGTCGGTTCGTCGGCGATCAGCAATTCCGGCTCGTTGGCCAGGGCCATGGCGATCATCACGCGCTGGCGCTGGCCGCCGGACAATTCATGGGGCAGCGCCTTGAGACGCTTGTGCGGCTCGGGGATGCCGACCATTTCCAGCAGCTCCAGCGTGCGTTTGGTCGCGACTTTGCCGCTCAGGCCCTTGTGGATGCCGAGCACTTCGTTGATCTGCTTTTCGATCGAATGCAGCGGATTGAGCGAAGTCATCGGCTCCTGAAAGATCATGGCGATGCGGTTGCCACGAATATGGCGGATGGTCTTCTCGCTCAAATCCAGCAGGTTCTGCCCGGCGTAATTGATGCTGCCGGCCGGATGGCGCGCCATGGGGTAGGGCAGCAGGCGCAGGATCGAGTGCGCCGTGACCGATTTGCCCGAGCCCGATTCGCCGACCAGTGCCAGGGTCTCGCCGCGCTTGATGTCGAAGCTCACGCCCTCGACCACGCGGTGGACGCGCTCGCCGAAACCGAATTCGACGGCGAGGTCGCGCACTTCGATGAGATTGTCCTGATTCATTTCACTTCCTCGGGTCGAAGGCATCGCGAGCGGACTCGCCGATAAACACCAGCAGACTCAACATCAGCGCCAGCACGGCAAACGCGCTCATGCCCAGCCACGGCGCCTGCAAATTGGATTTGCCTTGCGCGACCAGTTCGCCCAGCGACGGACTGCCGGCCGGCAAGCCGAAGCCGAGGAAGTCCAGCGCGGTCAGGGTGCCGATGGCGCCGGTGAGGATGAACGGCATGAAGGTCATGGTCGAGACCATGGCGTTGGGCAGGATGTGGCGGAACATGATCGCGCCGTTCTGCATGCCCAGCGCGCGGGCGGCGCGCACGTATTCCAGATTGCGGCCACGGAGGAACTCGGCGCGCACCACATCGACCAGGCTCATCCACGAGAACAGCAGCATGATGCCCAGCAACCACCAGAAATTCGGCTGGACGAAACTGGCGAGGATGATCAGCAGATACAGCACCGGCAGCCCCGACCAGATCTCGAGAAAACGCTGCCCGGCGAGATCGACCCAGCCGCCATAAAAGCCCTGTAGCGCCCCGGCAATCACGCCAATGATCGAACTCAGCACGGTCAGCGTCAGCGCAAACAACACGGAAATGCGGAAACCGTAGATCACCCGCGCCAACACGTCGCGGCCCTGATCGTCGGTGCCCAGCAGGTTGTCCGCCGAGGGTGGCGCCGGGGCCGGGACTTTCAGGTCGTAGTTGATGCTCTGGTAGCTGTAGGGGATCGGCGCCCACAGAATCCACGCGTCCTTGGCCTTGAGCAGTTCGCGGATGTACGGACTCTTGTAGTTGGCTTCCAGCGGGAATTCGCCGCCGAACGCGGTTTCCGGATAGCGCTTGATCGCCGGGAAATACCAGTTGTTGTCGTAATGCACGACCAGCGGTTTGTCGTTGGCGATCAGTTCGGCGCCCAGACTCAGGCCGAACAGAATCAGGAACAGCCACAGCGACCACCAGCCACGCTTGTTGGCCTTGAACAGTTCGAAGCGTCGGCGGTTGAGAGGGGACAGGTTCATCTCAATGCTCCCGGCTGGCGAAGTCGATGCGCGGATCGACAAAGGTGTAGGTCAGGTCGCCGATCAGTTTCACCACCAGCCCGAGCAGGGTGAAGATGAACAGCGTGCCGAACACCACCGGGTAATCGCGATTGATCGCCGCTTCGAAACTCATCAGGCCGAGGCCGTCGAGGGAGAAAATCACTTCCACCAGCAACGAACCGGTGAAGAAGATACCGATGAATGCCGACGGAAAACCGGCAATCACCAGCAGCATGGCGTTGCGGAATACATGCCCGTAGAGCACGCGATGGCGGGTCAGGCCCTTGGCCTTGGCGGTGACCACATACTGCTTGTTGATTTCGTCGAGAAAGCTGTTCTTGGTCAACAGGGTCATGGTCGCGAAGTTGCCGATCACCAGTGCGGTGACCGGCAATGCCAGGTGCCAGAAGTAATCGAGGATCTTGCCGCTCAGGCTCAGCTCATCGAAGTTGTTCGAAGTCAGCCCGCGCAGGGGGAACCAGTCCAGATAGCTGCCGCCGGCAAACACCACGATCAGCAGGATCGCAAACAGGAACGCCGGGATCGCATAGCCGACGATGATCGCCGAACTGGTCCAGACGTCGAAGTGGCTGCCGTGCCGCGTGGCCTTGGCGATGCCCAGCGGGATCGACACCAGATACATGATCAGCGTGCTCCACAGCCCCAGCGAGATCGACACCGGCATCTTTTCCTTGATCAGGTCGATGACCTTGGCGTCGCGGAAGAAACTGTCGCCGAAATCCAGCTGCGCATAGTTCTTGACCATGATCCACAGACGTTCCGGGGCCGATTTGTCGAACCCGTACATGTGCTCGATTTCCTTGATCAGCGCCGGATCCAGCCCCTGCGCGCCACGGTAGGACGAGCCGGCCACCGCCACTTCGGCACCACCGCCGGCAATCCGGCTCGTGGCGCCTTCGAAACCTTCGAGCTTGGCGATCATCTGCTCGACCGGCCCGCCGGGCGCGGCCTGGATGATCACGAAGTTGATCAGCAGAATGCCGAACAGGGTCGGGATGATCAGCAGCAGTCGCCGAAAGATATACGCCAGCATCTGATTACTCCGTGCCCGCAGGGTCGGCTTGCAGTTGGGTTTCGACTTCTACGGCAGGCTTGGCGTCAGGCTTGACCCACCAGGTGTTGATGCCGATGTCGTACTTGGGCGAGGTTTTCGGGTGGCCTATATGATTCCAGTAAGCCACGCGCCAGCTCTTGATATGCCAGTTGGGCACCACGTAGTAGCCCCATTGCAGAACACGATCCAGCGCGCGAGCGTGGGCCACCAGGCTTTTGCGCGAGTCGGCGTTGATCAGGCTTTCCACCAGTTGGTCAACGGTCGGGTCTTTGAGGCCCATGCTGTTGCGGCTACTCGGTTTGTCGGCGGCGGCGCTCATCCAGTACTCGCGTTGCTCGTTGCCCGGCGAGTTGGACTGGGGAAAACTGCCGACCATCATGTCGAAGTCCCGCGAGCGAACGCGGTTGATGTATTGCGAGACGTCGACGCGGCGGATCACCAGATCGATGCCGAGGTCGCTGAGGTTGCGCTTGAACGGCAGCAGCACCCGTTCGAACTCGGTCTGGGCGAGGAGGAATTCGATCACCACCGGTTTGCCAGTGGCGTCGACCATTTTGTCATCGACGATTTTCCAGCCGGCCTCTTGCAGCAGTTGATACGCCTCACGCTGCTGGGTGCGGATCATGCCGCTGGCGTCGGTCTTGGGATTTTCGAAGGCTTCGCTGAACACCTGGGCCGGCAGTTTGCTGCGAAACGGTTCGAGGATCGTCCGTTGCTCGGCGTCGGGCAGGCCGGTGGCGGCCATTTCCGAGTTCTCGAAGTAACTGCGGGTGCGCACGTAGGCGCCGTTGAACAATTGCTTGTTGGTCCATTCGAAGTCGAACAGCAGCCCGAGAGCCTGACGCACGCGCACATCCTGGAACACCGGGCGGCGCAGGTTGAAGACGAAGCCCTGCATGCCGGTCGGGTTGCTGTTGGGGATCAGTTCCTTGATCAAACGGCCCTCGGTGACCGCCGGAACGTTATAGGCGCTAGCCCAGTTCTTCGCGGTCATCTCCAGCCAGTAATCGAACTGCCCGGCCTTCAGCGCTTCGAGGGCGACGGTGTTGTCGCGGTAATAGTCGGTGGTCATCGTGTCGAAGTTGTAGAAGCCACGGTTGACCGGCAAGCCCTTGCCCCAGTAATCCTTGACCCGCTCGTAACGTACCGAACGGCCGGCCTTCACTTGGGTGACCTTGTACGGGCCGCTGCCCAGCGGGATTTCCAGATTGCCCTTGTTGAAGTCGCGACTGGCCCACCAGTGTTTCGGCAGGACCGGCAACTGGCCGAGGATCAGCGGCAGCTCGCGGTTGTTGCTGTGCTTGAACTTGAACAAGACTTTCAACGGGTCTTCGGCGATGGCTTCGGCGACGTCGTTGTAGTAGCCGCGAAACATCGGCGAGCCTTCCTTGGTCAACGTCTCGAAGCTGAACACCACGTCTTCGGCGCGCACCGGGTGGCCGTCGTGGAAACGCGCTTGCGGGCGCAGGTAGAAGCGCACCCAACTGTTGTCGTCGGCTTTCTCGATCTTGCTGGCAATCAGGCCGTACTCGGTGAACGGCTCGTCGAGGCTGTGTTTGGTCAGGGTGTCGTAGATCTGGCCGATGTCATCGGCCGGCACGCCTTTGTTGATGAACGGGTTGAGGCTATCGAAGCCGCCGAAACCGGCTTGGCGGAACACGCCGCCCTTGGGCGCATCAGGGTTCACGTAGTCGAAATGCTTGAAATCGGCCGGGTATTTCGGCGGCTCGTTGTACAGGGTCACGGCGTGTTGCGGGGCGGCCCAGGCCAGCCCGGCGAACAGCAAGCCGCCGGCCTGCACGAGCAGGGTGCGAACAGCGTTCATCGATCTTTCTCCGAAGACTTCAGCCACCATGCGCTCAGGCCCAGGGTGTAGGGCGGCGTGGTGACAAAGGCCAACCGGTTGCGGTAGGCCAGACGGTGATAATTGAGGTACCAGTTGGGAATGCTGTAGTGCTGCCAGAGCAGCACGCGGTCGAGCGCTTTGCCGGCGGCGACCTGCTCGTCGCGGGTGCGAGCGGCGAGCAACTGTTCGAGCAGGTGATCGACCACCGGATTGGCGATGCCCGCGTAATTCTTGCTGCCCTTGACGTTCACCTGGCTGGAGTGGAAGTACTGCCACTGCTCAAGGCCCGGGCTCAGGGTCTGGCCCAGTGTCATCGAGATCATGTCGAAATCGAATTGGTCGAGGCGCTGTTTGTACTGGGCGCGATCGACGGTACGCAGGCGCGCGTCGATGCCGATGCTGTTGAGGTTTTCGATGTACGGCTGATAGAGCCGCTCCAGGCTCGGGTTGACCAGCAGCAGTTCGAAGCGCAGCGGTTGGCCGTCTTTGTCTTGCAGGCGCTGGCCGTGGAGCTTCCAACCGGCCTCGGCGAGCAGGGCGAGGGCTTTGCGCATAGTCTCGCGCGGAATGCCACGGCCGTCGGTTTTCGGCAGGGTGAACGGCTCGGTAAACAGCCTGGCCGGCAGTTGCTCCTTGTAGGGTTTGAGCATCAGCCATTCATGGCCGACCGGCAGGCCGGACGCAGTGAATTCGCTGTTGGGGTAGTAGCTGCTGGTGCGTTTATAGGCATCGCTGAACAGCGCGCGGTTGGTCCATTCGAAATCGAACATCAGACCCAACGCTTCGCGCGTCCTGACATCGGCGAAGGTCGCGCGGCGGCTGTTCATGAACAGGCCCTGAGTCTGGGTCGGGATCTGATGCGGGATCTGCACCTTGATCACTTCGCCACGACGTACAGCAGGGAAGTTGTAACCGTTGACCCAGTTCTTTGCCTGATGCTCGATGTAGATGTCGAACTCACCGGCCTTGAACGCTTCGAAGGCGACATCGCTGTCGCGGTAGAACTCGACTTCCATGCGATCGAAATTGTACTTGCCGCGATTGACCGGCAGATCCTTGCCCCAGTAATCCTTGACCCGCTCGAAAATCAGCTGTCGGCCTGGCGTGACCGACGTGATGCGGTACGGCCCGCTGCCCAGCGGTGGTTCGAACGTGGTGGCTTTGAAGTCGCGGTCTTTCCAGTAATGCTGCGGCAGCACCGGCAACTCGCCCAGGCGCAGGATCAGCAGCGGATTGCCCGAGCGCTTGAACACAAAGCGAATGCGCTGCTTGTTGAGGATGTCGACTCGCAGCACTTCCTGCAGGGCCGTGCGATACAGCGGATGACCGTCCTTGAGCAGCGTTCGATAGGAGAACGCCACGTCGTAGGCGGTGATCGGCGCGCCGTCGTGAAAGCGCGCTTCGGGGCGCAAATTGAAGACGACCCAGCTGCGATCTTCGCTGTACTCCACCGATTGTGCGATCAACCCGTAACTCGACGCCGGCTCGTCGCCGGACGGCGAATACTGTCCGGTACCGACCATCAGCGGCTCGTTGAGCTCGTTGATGCCGTACTGGAGAAAATTGGCGGTGGTAACCGGGCTGGTGCCCTTGAAGGTGTACGGATTGACCGTATCGAAGGTGCCGAACGCCATCACCCGCAACGTACCGCCCTTGGGCGCTTGCGGGTTGACCCAGTCGAAGTGGGTAAATCTGGCCGGGTACTTGAGCGTGCCGAACTGCGCATAACCGTGACTTTCGGTAATCGTCGCGCTTGCGGGTGAGCTCAAGGCCAGGCTGATCAGGAGCAGGGATAGGGCACGCTTCAAGTCAGATCCGATCCAGCGGCTTGGGCTTTGTGGGCCGTACAGTAACAGCTTGTCTGGACAGGAAAAAGATGCGGGTTAATGCCGGGTTAATCGTTTGCGCGAAGAGCCCCTCACCCTAACCCTCTCCCGGAGGGAGAGGGGACTGATCGTGGTGTCTGGGCGAATTGCACCGAGGTGCGATACCGAGTCGAAGTCAGTTTCTGAAAAGCCCCCGATCGGCTCCCTTTCCCCCTCTCCCCCCTGGGGGAGAGGGCTGGGGTGAGGGGGATGGATCTAAAGCACACCACAAAAACTTCATCCAAAAAAAGCCCCTGAAATATCAGGGGCTCTTCAATCAGTGCGGCTGATAAACCGTAAGCATCTGCCCCGGCTTCAACGCCTTGCCAGCACCCGGATTCCAGCGCTTGAGATGTTGCATCTCAACGTTGAAGTGCTTGGCCACCACGTACAGGGTGTCGCCGCGCTTGACCTTGTACTGGGTCTGCTGCTTGCTCTCGTCCTTGCCTTTGGTCTTGGTATTCGCCGCGACCACGGTGTTGACCCGGCCGGACTTGCGCGCCGGGGCACGCTTGGTGTTGTCCTGCATGACCAGGGTCTGGCCGACCTTGAGATTCTTGCCGGTCAGCTTGTTCCAGCGCTGCAGATCCTTGACTTCGACCTTGTTGGCCTTGGCGATGGAGCCGAGGTTGTCGCCACGCTTGACCCGATAAGCACGTTTGAGCTGCGCCACTTCCGACGGATCGGCACCTTCGAACACCGGTTTCAGCGAGCGCGGGCTGATCAGTTCGTCCGGGCGCATGGTCTGCAGACTGGCGGTCAGCAGTTGCGCCTTGGACGTCGGCACCAGCAAGTGCTGCGGACCGTCGATGGTGGTGCGCTGTTTGAACGCGGGGTTGAGCTGGAACAGTTCGTCTTCATCGATGTTCGCCACCGCAGCGACCTTGGACAGGTCCATGCGCTGGTTGATTTCGACGACCTGGAAGTACGGTTCGTTGGCGATCGGGTTGAGGTTGACGCCGTAGGCTTCAGGCGCCAGTACCACTTGTGACAGTGCCAGCAACTTCGGCACATAGGCCTGGGTTTCCGCCGGCAGTGGCAGGTTCCAGTAGTCGGTGGGCAGGCCGAGCTTTTCGTTGCGCTCGATCGCCCGGCTTACGGTGCCTTCACCAGCGTTGTAGGCTGCCAGCGCCAGCAGCCAGTCGCCGTTGAACATGTCGTGCAGGCGGGTCAGGTAATCCATCGCGGCCGTGGTCGAGGCGGTAATGTCGCGACGACCATCATAAAAACGCGTCTGGCGCAGGTTGAAATAACGCCCGGTGGACGGAATGAACTGCCACAGGCCCACCGCATCGGCGCGGGAATAGGCCATCGGGTTGTAGGCGCTCTCGATCACCGGCAGCAGGGCCAGTTCCAGCGGCATGTTGCGCTCTTCGAGGCGTTCGACAATGTAATGAATGTAGAGGCTGCCGCGTTCACCGGCATTCTCGAGGAAGGAGGGGTTACTGGCGAACCACAGGCGTTGTTGCTCGATGCGCGGATTGACGCCAAGGCCTTCCTGCAACTGGAAGCCCTGACGCATGCGTTCCCAGATGTCCTGGGGCGCCACGGGAGTGGGCTTCTCGGTCAGCCAGATCGGCTTCTGCTTGGCTCGCGCAGCAATGTTCGGCGTATGCGTCGCTTCAGTCTGCGGAGCGTGGCTGGAGCAACCCGCCAGCGTGGCGGACACAGCCACCGCGATGGCTTGCGCCAGGCGGGTCAAAGCATCTGAATTGACGGACTTACGTATGGATGACGACATTGGCTGGAAGTAAGTTCCGGGCAAAAATGTCGGGCGATTCTAGAAAGCGCACCCCCTGCGGTCAACCATTGAGAATTTTTGTCCCGGCCGGCGCGCTTGTCAGAACTTGTCTTTCCATGCCCGCAGAGCCGCAAATACCTCGCTCGGCTCCCGGTTTTGAGCGCCTTCCCGTTCGTCCACTTTTTGTGTAACCAATGTTTCAGAAGTGCGTAAAAACGGATTGGTCAGCTTTTCCAGGGCCAAAATCGACGGCAATGTCATCACGCCGTTCTGCCGTTGCTGCGTGACCTTTTCCAGACGGGCGGCGACTTCCGGGTTGCCCGGCTCGACGGCGGCGGCAAATTTCAGATTGCTCAAGGTGTATTCATGGGTGCAGTAGACCAGCGTATCTTCCGGCAGGGCCGCAAGACGGCTGAGCGAGCGGTACATCTGCTCGGGTGTGCCTTCGAACAGCCGGCCGCAACCGGCGGCGAACAGGGTGTCGCCGCAGAACAGCAGACCATGGTGGTAATAGGCGATGTGCCCCAGGGTGTGACCGGGTACCGCATAGACGTCGAAGTCCCAGCCGAGCACGCTGACGCTGTCGTTGTCCTTGAGCGCTACGTCGCGCGCCGGGATGCTTTCGCTGGCCGGGCCGTAGACCTTGGCGCCGGTCGCGGCTTTCAGGCGCTCGACGCCGCCGACATGGTCATGGTGATGGTGAGTGATCAGAATATCGCTGAGCACCCAGCCCGGATGCGCGTCAAGCCACGCCTGCACCGGGGCGGCGTCGCCCGGATCGACCACCGCGCAACGCTGGGTCTGGTGATCCTGTAACAACCAGATGTAGTTGTCGGTGAACGCGGGCAGGGCACTGATCTGTATCATCGTCGGAATTCGCCAAGCAGAAAACATTGGCGCATCTTAGTAGTTCCTGGCGCGTTGGAGAATGACATGACCGATAAAGCGTTCGCTCAGGCCGATCCCGACTGGCTGGCATTGATCAGCGCCGCCCGCGAATGGCTGTCGGGGCCGCTCGGGCAATTTCTGCTGGATGAAGAGCGGCGCATGCTCGATGACGAGCTCGGCCGGTTCTTCGGCGGTTATCTGGTGCATTACGGGCCGTCCGCCGAAACCCCGCCGGCCGCGCCGCAAGTGCAGCGCAACGTGCGTCTTGGCGCGCCGTTGCCCGGGGTCGAGATCGTTTGCGAAGAGCAGGCCTGGCCGTTGAGCGAGCACGCTGCCGACGTGGTGGTGATGCAGCATGGCCTGGATTTCTGCCTGTCGCCCCACGGTTTGCTGCGTGAAGCAGCGAGCAGCGTGCGCCCCGGCGGACATCTGCTGATCATCGGCATCAACCCCTGGAGCACTTGGGGGCTGCGGCATTTCTTCGCCAATGATGCCCTGCGCAAGGCGCGCTGCATCTCGCCGTCGCGGGTCGCCGACTGGCTCAATCTGCTGGGCTTCGCGCTGGAGAAACGCCGCTTCGGGTGCTATCGTCCGCCGCTCGCATCACCCAAGTGGCAGAACCGTCTGGCCGGCTGGGAACGCAAGGCCGGTGACTGGCAATTGTCCGGCGGGGGCTTCTATCTGCTGGTGGCGCGCAAGATCGTGGTGGGGCTCAGGCCGTTGCGCCAGGAACGCCGCGAGCCGATGGGCAAGCTGATTCCGCTGCCGATGGCCAAGGTCAACCGCCGCCGCATCGAACCGTAAATCTTCTTTTATTTGTGGCCGGGCTTGTCCCGGCCGCGGTCATTGTCGATCCGTGATTGGCAGGACAGGCATTTTTTCTGGAAAGACTGGCATGAGCGAAAGCGTGGAAAGCGTCGACACCGTAGAACTGTTCACCGACGGTGCCTGCAAGGGCAACCCCGGTCCCGGCGGCTGGGGCGCGCTGCTGGTGTGCAAGGGCGTCGAAAAGGAACTGTGGGGCGGCGAGGCCAACACCACCAACAATCGCATGGAGCTGCTCGGCGCGATTCGTGGCCTGGAAGCGCTCAAGCGCCCCTGCGAAGTGCTGCTGGTCACCGACTCGCAATACGTGATGAAAGGCATCAACGAGTGGATGGCCAACTGGAAGAAGCGCGGCTGGAAAACGGCTGCGAAAGAGCCGGTAAAGAATGCCGACCTGTGGAAAGAGCTGGACGAGCAGGTCAACCGCCACAAAGTCACCTGGAAATGGGTGCGCGGGCACATTGGCCATCACGGTAACGAGCGGGCTGACCAACTGGCCAATCGTGGCGTTGACGAAGTGCGTGGTTACAAGCAGAGCTGATTTCGCTTATAAACCGTGGCGCTGCCATTCGCGAGCAGGCTCGCTCCCACATTGGAATGCATTCCCCTGTAGGAGCTGCCGAAGGCTGCGATCTTTTGATCTTGTTGTAGGAAAAATCAAAAGATCGCAGCCTTCGGCAGCTCCTACAGGGTTCGAGTCCAGCGTGTTAACATCCGCGCTTTTGCACGATTGACCCGTTGAGAGCTGAGCACTGATGGCCACCAGATCCGTTGTACTCGATACCGAAACCACCGGCATGCCGGTGACCGATGGTCACCGGATCATTGAAATCGGTTGCGTCGAACTGA
Source organism: Pseudomonas sp. Irchel 3F6 (assembly GCF_900187595.1). Taxonomy (NCBI): domain Bacteria; kingdom Pseudomonadati; phylum Pseudomonadota; class Gammaproteobacteria; order Pseudomonadales; family Pseudomonadaceae; genus Pseudomonas; species Pseudomonas sp. Irchel 3F6. The sequence goes on from NZ_FYDP01000001.1 coordinate 282,626, forward strand.
TCGGTCGGCGCCTGACGGGCCGGCACTTTCACGTTTATCTGCAACCGGATCGCGAGAGCGACGAAGGCGCGATCGGTGTGCACGGCATCACCAACGAATTCCTCGTCGGCAAGCCGCGCTTTGCCGAAGTCGCCGACGAGTTCTTCGAGTTCATCCAGGGCGCGCAACTGATCATCCACAACGCGGCGTTCGACGTTGGCTTCATCAACAACGAATTCGCCTTGATGGGCCAGCACGATCGCGCCGATATCACCCAGCATTGCACCATCCTCGATACCCTGATGATGGCCCGGGAACGTCACCCGGGGCAGCGCAACAGCCTCGACGCGTTGTGCAAACGTTACGGCGTCGACAACTCCGGCCGTGAACTGCACGGCGCCTTGCTCGACTCGGAGATTCTCGCCGACGTCTACCTGACCATGACCGGCGGCCAGACCAGCCTGTCGCTGGCTGGCAACGCGTCTGACGGCAATGGCACGGGCGAGGGCGCCGACAACTCGGCTACCGAAATCCGCCGCCTGCCGGTCGATCGCCAGCCAGCACGCATCATCCGGGCGACCGAAGAAGAACTGGCGGCGCATCTGGTGCGGCTGGAAATCATCGCTAAATCGGCGGGAGCGCCGGCGTTGTGGACGCAGATTGCCGAGGCTGATGCGCAGGTCTGAAACCTGAAGATCAAAGATCAAAGATCAAAGATCAAAGATCAAAGATCAAAGATCAAAGATCAAAGATCAAAGATCAAAAGATCGCAGCCTTCGGCAGCTCCTACAGGGATTGCATCCCATAGTAGGGACCAGGAAGGCAGCGATTTTTTGCATTTGGCGACATGGAGCCAAGTTGCCACTCTCGCCACATTCGTCGCAACCCTCTACCCTGAGTGCACTGGTCAGGTGCAAATCTGCCGCCTCAGGACACTGAGCCTCATGTACAAAGAGTTGAAATTTGCGCTGGCAATCATCCATCGCGACGGTAAGGTCGACACCGTCGGCTGCGTCAAGGAATGAGGACTTTTCCCAGTATGCAACCGGTCATGAATCCGAAATACCCAGGGTTGTCGGTGCGGGTCGCCGACGAAGGTTTTGCGCCGTATATCTGGGGCAGCGACTTCAGTTTCGAGGTCGCTGCCTACGGCGCTGCCGTGATCGGCAAACCGGTCGAGCAGTGGCCGGTGACGCCGATCGTGCCGTACCGCAAGTGCTACGGTATTGATCCCGAAGAATTCAGCGCCTTTCACAACGCGCCCGACAGCGCGATTTTTATGGCGTATCTGGACGACGAACCGGTCGGTCACCTGGTGATCAGCACCAACTGGAACGGCTTTGCCCACATCGATGAGCTGGCGGTGCATGCCCCGGCCCGTCGCCACGGCGTGGCCAAGGCGTTGCTTGATGTCGCGCAGTTCTGGAGTCGCAAGAAGAAGCTGCCGGGCATCATGCTCGAAACCCAGAACAACAACCTCGGCGCCTGTCGTCTGTATGAGCGTTGCGGTTATGTGATCGGCGGCATCGACCAGTTACGCTATCGCGGCATCGATCCGCATACCGCTGAAGTCGCGTTGTTCTGGTATCGCCTGTTCGATAATCCACTGGAAAAACCACTCAGCTCGACAACATCGCCTCGGCTTGTTCCGTGACGATCGCCAGCAAGGTCTGAATCGCCGCCGACGGCGCGGCATGTTTGAAGGTCAGGGCGTAGAGGCTGATCGGCACCGCCGGTGACAATGGGCAGACGTCCAGGCCACCGGCGCGGGCGCCCAGAGCGGTGAACGGATCGACGATGGCCAGACCTTCGCCGGCCTCGACCATGCTGCGCATCATCTGATGGGTCTGCACGCGGGTCTGAATGCTCGGTGCCGGGCGCAAGGCCTGAAGTTTGTTTTCCAGCGCCGGGCTCAGTGGATCCTGACCTTCGAGACCGACCATGGCCTGACCGGCCAGATCCACTAGGGAAATGTATTTCTGTTTCGGCTGCAGCCAGCCGTGCGGAGCGAGCAATTGCAGCTTGCCCTGGGCCAGCGGCTGGCAGTGGATATCGGGGTGTTCGGGATCGTGCAGGCTCAGGCCCAGATCGCTTTCGCGCAATAACAGGCTGCGGACGATGTCGCGAGTCGGCGCGCTGAGCAGGCTGCAAGGTGCGTCCGGCAAGCGCCGACGCAGAGTCGCAAGGCTTTGTGGCAGTAATTGTTGAGCCAGCGGCGGGGTGCCGATGATGCGCAGGGGTGGGGCGAGGTATTGCTTGAGGCTGCTGGCCAGACGCTGCACCGGCTCAAGCGCCTCATAAACGTGTGCGATTTCCACTTGCAGGGCGCGCGCTTCGGGGGTCGATTGCAGGCGACCGCGAACGCTGGCGAACAGCATGAACCCCAACTGACTCTCGGCTTCGCGCAAACGCTCTTCGACCTCGGTCACCGGCAGTTGCAGCCATTCGGCGGCGGTGCCCAGGTGACCGGTCTGCAAGAGCGCCTGAATCACTTCGATGTGGCGTAAACGCATGCGTGAAGTCCATGTTCAGCAGGTGGGGTCAGACGCTGAATCCTACCCCAAGTCCGCTCGCATGACTTCTGCTCATAATGCAGGGTTATGAAGCAACGGTTGGCTCGGGTTCGCGGATCAGGGTAATGCCTGATTGAACCAGGAGAAACTCGCTGTCACTGACCTTGTTGACCCGATCGCCAATGGCGAGTTTGTAAATGGGCTCCGAGCCAGTGGATCCGTCTGCAGACGGGTTCGATTCCTGGAATTCATGCACGGAATAAACGCGGCCTTCCGCATCTCTTGCATGAAACTGACCGACGAGTACTGCTGCCATCTGCTTAGAACCTCTGGAGATAAAACGCTTGATTTGCGGCTTTGTAGACCGTCAGCAAGCTCGGTAAGTTTTCCTACATGAAAAAAATATTCCTCGCGCAGGAAAAACCAATGACCACTGGTGAAAATGTCACTGGATCATCTATAACTAGCGATTCTTCCCACGGACCATCGAGAGTCATCCATGAGCAATGTCTACAACGTCGCTGTAGTGGTCGGTAGCCTGCGCAAAGCATCGATCAATCGCAAAGTCGCACTGGCCCTCGCCGAACTGGCACCGGCCAATCTCAAGCTCGAGATTGTCGAAATCGGTGAACTGCCGCTGTACAACGAAGACATCGACGGCGATTCTCCGCCGGCAGCCTACAGCACTTTCCGTCAGAAAGTGGCGTCATCCGACGCGGTGCTGTTTGTCACCCCCGAGTACAACCGCTCGATCCCGGCACCGTTGAAGAACGCCATCGACGTTGGTTCGCGCCCTTATGGCCAGAGCGCGTGGAGTGGCAAACCCGGCGCGGTGATCAGCGTATCGCCAGGCGCCATCGGCGGCTTCGGCGCCAACCAGCACCTGCGCCAGACCTTTGTTTTCCTTGATATCCATTGCCTGCAACAGCCGGAAGCCTACCTGGGCGGCGCCGGCAACGCGTTCGACGAAGCGGGCAAACTGAGCGACTCGGTGAAACCGTTCCTGCAGAAATTCATCGATGCGTACGGCCAGTTCGTCGAGCAACACAAGAAATAAACTTACCGAAACTCACTGTGGGAGCGAGCCTGCTCGCGAAGGCGGACTGTCAGATAACAATTTCGCGTCTGACACACCGCTTTCGCGAGCAGGCTCGCTCCCACATTTGTTCGATTTCCACCCGTTTCGCTATTTGAAGGCTTCTGCGAATGCTCGCTGCGTCACTGATTTTCCTGCTGACCATCACCCTCGTCATCTGGCAACCCAAGGGGCTCGGCGTCGGCTGGAGTGCAACGTTGGGCGCCGTGCTGGCGTTGATTTTTGGCGTCGTTCACCTCACGGACATCCCGCTGGTCTGGCAGATCATCTGGAACGCCACCGGCACCTTCGTCGCGCTGATCATCATCAGCCTGTTGCTCGACGAGGCTGGCTTTTTCAATTGGGCGGCGCTGCACGTGGCGCGTTGGGGGCGGGGCAGTGGGCGCAAATTGTTTGCCTTCATGGTGCTGCTCGGCGCGCTGGTCTCTGCGCTGTTCGCCAATGACGGCGCGGCGCTGATTCTCACGCCGATCGTGATTTCGATGCTGTTGGCGTTGCGCTTTTCACCGGCGGCGACGCTGGCATTCGTCATGGGCGCCGGGTTCATTGCCGACACGGCGAGCCTGCCGCTGGTGGTATCCAACCTGGTCAACATCGTTTCGGCGGACTTCTTCCACATCGGCTTCAACCGCTATGCAGCGGTGATGGTGCCGGTGAACTTCGTCAGCGTGGCGGCGACGTTGGGCATGTTGCTGTGGTTTTTCCGTCGCGACATCCCGGCCGCTTACGATCCGGAACAGCTGGAAAACCCGCACACCGCGATCCACGACAAAGCGACGTTCTACGCCGGTTGGGCGGTGTTGGTGATCCTGTTGATCGGCTGCTTTGCCCTCGAACCGCTGGGCATTCCGATCAGCGCAATTTCGGCGGTGTGCGCCGCGCTGCTACTGGGTATTGCCGCGCGCGGCCACAAGATCTCCACGCGCAAGGTTATGAAAGAAGCGCCGTGGCAAATCGTGATTTTCTCGTTGGGCATGTACCTGGTGGTGTACGGCCTGCGCAATGCCGGACTCACCGGTTACCTCGCCGGGTGGCTGGACGTATTCGCCGGTCACGGCGTGTGGGGCGCGGCGATGGGCACCGGGGTGCTGACGGCGCTGCTGTCGTCGATCATGAACAATCTGCCAACGGTACTGATCGGCTTGCTGTCGATCGACGCCAGTCAGGCCAGCGGCGTGATCAAGGAAGCGATGATCTACGCCAACGTGATCGGCAGCGACCTGGGGCCGAAGATCACTCCGATCGGCAGCCTGGCGACCTTGCTGTGGCTGCACGTGCTGGAGCGCAAAGGCATCCATATCGGCTGGGGCTATTACTTCCGTGTCGGGATTGTGTTGACGGTGCCGGTGTTGCTGGTGACGTTGGCGGCATTGGCGGTGCGGCTTTCGCTGTAGACCGGGGTGGGCCCAATCGCTGGCAAGCCAGCTCCCACAGATTTGTATTCATCGCGAAACCTGTGGGAGCTGGCTTGCCAGCGAAGGGGCCAGTTCAGGCACTACAAATCTCAGGCTTGGCCGGGGACATTCGGCCAAAGATCCGCCACCAGAAACAACCGCTCCGCCTCTTCCCATTCGCCCTGGGCATTCTCGGTCAGGCGTACCATCAACTGCGCCGGGGCCAGTGCTGGCAGGTCTTCAAGCCACAAACGCAGGTGCTCATCTGTCCAGACCTGATCCGCCGGGTAATGCGCCGGCGCCAGCCACGCATGGCGGGGCAGGGGTTGCCAGCGGCCCGGCGGGCTTTGGTCGACAAACGCCGGCCAGTCCTTCTGATGCAGCCAACTGCCACGCAGATGTTGTGGATGCGCGCCTTGCGGTGAGTCGGCCTGCCCGGGCCACGGATACAGCAGATAACCGCCCAGCCACAGCTGCGCGCTGAACGTTTCGATATCCAGTGCCGCGAGCACCTCGCGGCTTTCCGGGCGCGCCGAGATCGGCAATTGATGCTCGGCCAGATGTGCCAGTTTGCGATCCAGCCGGTCATGACAACCCGGCCCTAGCCACTGCGCGGGATCGCGGCCATCGCCATCCTGCGGGCCAAGGTAGAGCTTGATCGCCAGTTCCAGATGATGCACGCCGTCGCGGTCACGCAGCAGCATGTCGAGTTCGCCGAGGGTGTGCCCGGCGCGGCGAATCGGCAGGTTGGCGGCGATCAGTTCGATGCCCGGCGCATGCGAGACGGCGAACTGCCAAAGACGCTCGTAATACAGACCCAGACGCCGGGTGCGCGCCTGCGACAGCCATTGCAGCAGGCCGTAACTGTCGCGGTCGAGCTGGTGCAGCCAATGTTCGAGGCGCTGCGGGTCGTGCACCCAGTCGCTGCCGGCAAGCGGATGGCGCTGGGGCCACGGCGTGGCGGCGAGCATCGGCGGCGCGAGGATCACCCACGCCAGGTCCCGCACTTCGGGATGGCGTAATCGATGGGGCAATTGCAACAAGTCGGGGAACAGGATCATCTTGCGAGCATAGCCTTAAACCTGAGCGCACCCTTGAGGCTGAAAGGATTTTGTCTATCTGGCGCTTTCGCCCATAATCGGCTTTTCGCGTTTTCGATTGTCCGCAGAGGTCCCATGGAGCAATTTCGTAATATCGGCATCATCGGTCGCCTGGGCAGTTCCCAGGTGCTGGATACCGTCCGCCGACTGAAACGCTTTCTGCTCGACCGTCACCTGCATGTGATCCTCGAAGACACCATCGCTGAAGTCCTGCCCGGCCATGGCCTGCAAACCTCGTCGCGCAAGATGCTCGGCGAAGTTTGTGACATGGTCATCGTCGTCGGCGGTGACGGCAGCCTGCTCGGCGCCGCGCGGGCGCTGGCCAGACACAATATTCCGGTGCTGGGCATCAACCGTGGCAGCCTTGGCTTCCTCACCGATATTCGCCCCGACGAGTTGGAAATCAAGGTCGCCGAAGTGCTCGACGGCCACTATCTGGTAGAAAACCGCTTCCTGCTGCAAGCCGAAGTGCGTCGCCATGGCGAGGCCATCGGCCAGGGCGATGCGCTCAACGATGTCGTGCTGCACCCGGGCAAATCGACGCGGATGATCGAATTCGAGCTGTACATCGACGGCCAGTTCGTCTGCAGCCAGAAGGCCGACGGCCTGATCGTCGCGACGCCGACCGGCTCCACTGCCTACGCGTTGTCTGCCGGCGGGCCGATCATGCATCCCAAGCTCGACGCTATTGTGATTGTGCCGATGTACCCCCATACCTTGTCGGGACGGCCGATCGTGGTCGATGGCAACAGTGAGCTGAAAATCGTCGTGTCCAAAGATATGCAGATCTACCCGCAGGTGTCCTGCGACGGCCAGAACCACTTCACCTGCGCACCGGGCGACACCATTACCGTGAGCAAGAAAGCGCAGAAGCTGCGCCTGATTCATCCGCTCGATCACAATTACTACGAGGTGTGCCGCACCAAGCTTGGCTGGGGCAGCAAGCTGGGGGGCGGAGGCGACTGATGCTCGATCCCGCGCGCAGTTACGACCTGATCGGTGACGTGCACGGATGCGCCATGACCCTTGAACACTTGCTGGACCGTCTCGGTTATCACAAGCAGGGCGGGGTCTGGCGGCATCCGTCACGCATGGCGGTGTTCGTCGGCGACATCATCGACCGTGGCCCGCGCATTCGCGAGGCGCTGCACATCGTTCACGACATGGTCGAGGCGGGGCAGGCGCTGTGCATCATGGGCAACCACGAATTCAACGCGCTCGGCTGGGTCACCCCGGCGCCACCGGGCAGCGGCAAGCAGTTCGTGCGCGAACACACCAAGCGCCATGCGCGGCTGTTGCAGGAAACCCTGAGCCAATTCGAGGACCATCCCGGTGACTGGCATGACTTCCAGCAGTGGTTCTACGAGTTGCCGCTGTTCGTAGATGCCGGGCGGTTTCGCGTCGTCCATGCATGCTGGGATGCCGGGCTGATCGAGCCGCTGCGGGCGTTGTTCCCCAATGGCTGCGTCGATGAGCATTTCCTCCAGGCCTCGGCGGTGCCCGGCAGCTTCGCCTGCACTGTGTTCGATCGCTTGCTGCGTGGTACCGACATGCGTCTGCCGGGCGGCCTGACCATGACCAGTGGCGACGGTCTGGTGCGTTCGTTCTTCCGCACCAAGTTCTGGGAAGACGACCCGAAAACCTACGGCGACATCGTGTTCCAGCCCGACGCACTGCCCGAACCTGTCGCGCAGACGCCGCTGACGTCCACTGAAAAGAATTCCCTGCTGCGCTACGGCGTCGACGAGCCGTTGCTGTTCGTCGGCCACTACTGGCGCAGCGGCAAACCGGCGCCGATCCGCCCGAACCTCGCGTGCCTGGATTACAGCGCCGTGCTCTACGGCAAACTGGTGGCCTATCGTCTGGACCAGGAAACGCGCCTGGATCCGCAAAAATTCGTCTGGGTCGATGTCGAGCGGCCGGAGGTGCTGCAATGAGTGCGGTAGCGGTATTGCGCCTGCCGTTGGCGGTGGATCTGAGCGGTTTTGTCAAACTGCTGCAACGCATGAAAGTGCCCCATCGCGTCAGCGAAGAGGCGGGCGAACAGGTGCTGTGGGCGCCAGAAGAAATCAGCGAAGACGTGCGTTCCTTGTACGAGCGCTTCCCGGCCGGCGACCCGGATCAACAACTGGACATTCCCGTAGGCCAGACCTTCAAGCGCCCGAGCTTCGCCGAGCAGCTGAAACACGCCAAAGCCACCGGGTTGATTCTGCTGTTGAGCCTGATCGTCGGTGGTCTGACCTTCCTCGGCGAAAACCTAGAGACCTTACGCTGGCTGACCTTCCTCGATTTCCGGGTGATCGGTGAGTACATCCACTTCACGCCGCTGGCCGATAGCCTCGCGGCGGGGCAGTGGTGGCGGCTGGTGACGCCGATGCTGATCCACTTCGGCATCCTCCATCTGGCCATGAACGGTATGTGGTACTGGGAGCTGGGGCGGCGCATCGAGTCGCGCCAGGGCAGCATCAACCTGATCGGCCTGACGCTGCTGTTCAGTCTGGTGTCCAACTACGCCCAGTTCGTCTGGAGCGGCCCGAGCCTGTTTGGTGGGCTGTCCGGCGTGCTTTACGGCTTGCTCGGGCATTGCTGGATCTTCCAGCTGCTGGCGCCGAACCCGGCCTATCGTTTGCCGCGCGGCGTGCTGGTGATGATGCTGGTGTGGCTGGTGGTGTGCATGTCCGGGCTGATCTCGCTGATCGGTTTCGGCCAGATCGCCAACGCCGCGCACCTGAGCGGGTTACTCATCGGATGCTTTACCGGTTTGTTGGGCGGTTTGTATAACCGCCGTAAACTGGCCGCCTAACATTTTTGTTTCAGCAAAGAGCACGGAGACCCTGATGTCCTCTTTCAACGACATGATCAACAACATCACCCCGGACATCTACGAAAGCCTGAAGCTGGCCGTGGAAATCGGCAAATGGTCCGACGGCAACAAACTCACTGTCGAACAGCGCGAGCTGTCGTTGCAGGCGATGATTGCCTGGGAAACCCAGAACCTGCCTGAAGACCAGCGCACCGGTTACATGGGCCCGCAAGAATGTGCGTCGAAGTCGATCGAAGTGCCGAACATCCTGTTCAAGTCGGATGCCATCCATTGATCGAGATTGGCCGCGGTGCAATCAGCAAAATGTCGGCGCGTCTGGACGGGTCGAACGTGCAGTACGCCTTTCGTCTGGATGACGTCGAGGTGCCGGTCAATCCGTTGATCGGCAGCACGCTGCGTCTGGAATTTTTAGGGGCGATCCACTGCACCCATTGCGGGCGCAAAACCAAAACCAGTTTCAGTCAGGGCTATTGCTACCCGTGCATGACCAAACTGGCGCAGTGCGACCTGTGCATCATGAGCCCGGAACGCTGCCACTTCGACGCCGGCACCTGCCGTGATCCGGTGTGGGGCCAGCAGTTCTGCATGACCGACCATGTGGTTTACCTGGCCAATTCGTCAGGCATCAAGGTTGGCATCACCCGTGCTACGCAGTTGCCGACCCGCTGGCTCGACCAGGGTGCGAGTCAAGCCTTGCCAATCATGCGTGTATCGACACGCCAGCAATCGGGGTTTGTCGAGGACCTGTTCCGCAGCCAGGTGGCGGACAAGACCAACTGGCGCGCGCTGCTCAAAGGTGATGCGGCGGCGGTGGATCTGGCGCAGGTGCGCGATCAGTTGTTCGAAAGCTGCGCCGAAGGCCTGCAAGGGTTGCAGGAGCGATTCGGCCTACAGGCGATTCAGACGATTGCCGATGTCGAACCGCTGGAAATCCGCTATCCCGTCGAGCAATACCCGGCGAAAATCGTCAGCTTCAACCTGGACAAGAACCCGATTGCCGAAGGCACGCTGCTGGGGATCAAGGGCCAGTACCTGATCTTCGACACCGGCGTGATCAACATTCGTAAATACACGGCGTACCAGCTCGCCGTGCATCAATAAGGATTCCAGCATGCGCACCGAACAACCGAAGATGATTTACCTCAAGGACTATCAGGCACCCGAGTACCTGATCGACGAAACCCACCTGACCTTCGAGTTGTTCGAGGACCACAGCCTGGTTCACGCGCAACTGGTGATGCGCCGCAACCCGGAACGCGGCGCCGGCCTGCCGCCGCTGGTGCTCGACGGCCAGCAACTTGAGCTGCTGTCGGTGACGCTGGCGGACCAGGAGCTGAGCGCCGCTGACTATCAAGTCTCGGACAGCCACCTGACTCTGCAGCCAACCAGTGAAACCTTCACCCTCGACACCAGCGTGCGCATCCATCCGGAAACCAATACCGCGCTGGAAGGCCTGTACAAGTCCGGCACGATGTTCTGCACCCAGTGCGAGGCCGAAGGCTTCCGCAAGATCACCTATTACCTCGACCGCCCGGACGTGATGAGCAAGTTCACCACCACCGTCGTGGCCGAACAGCACAGCTACCCGGTGTTGCTCTCCAACGGTAACCCGATCGCTTCCGGCCCCGGCGAAGACGGCCGGCACTGGGCGACCTGGGAAGATCCGTTCAAGAAACCGGCGTACCTGTTTGCGCTGGTCGCCGGTGATCTGTGGTGCGTCGAAGACACTTTCACAACCATGAGCCAGCGCAACGTCGCGCTGCGCATTTATGTCGAGCCGGAAAACATCGACAAGTGTCAGCACGCGATGAACAGCCTGAAGAAATCCATGCGCTGGGACGAAGAGGTCTACGGTCGCGAGTACGATCTGGACATCTTCATGATCGTCGCCGTCAACGATTTCAACATGGGCGCGATGGAGAACAAGGGCCTCAACATTTTCAACTCCAGCGCCGTGCTGGCCCGCGCCGAAACCGCGACCGACGCCGCGCACCAGCGGGTCGAGGCGATCGTCGCCCATGAATACTTCCACAACTGGTCGGGCAACCGCGTGACCTGCCGTGACTGGTTCCAGCTGTCGCTCAAGGAAGGCTTTACGGTGTTCCGCGATGCCGGTTTCTCCTCGGACATGAACTCGGCGACGGTCAAGCGCATTCAGGACGTGGCGTACCTGCGTACCCACCAGTTCGCCGAAGATGCCGGGCCGATGGCCCACGCCGTGCGCCCGGACAGCTTCATCGAGATTTCCAACTTCTACACCCTGACCGTGTACGAAAAGGGTTCGGAAGTGGTCGGCATGATCCACACCCTGCTGGGCGCCGAAGGCTTCCGTAAGGGCAGCGATCTGTATTTCGAACGCCACGACGGTCAGGCCGTGACCTGCGACGACTTCGTCAAGGCCATGGAAGATGCCAATGGCGTTGATCTCAGCCAGTTCAAACGCTGGTACAGCCAGGCCGGCACACCGCGTCTGGCTGTCAGCGAGTCCTACGACGCTGCGGCGAAAACCTACAGCCTGACCTTCCGCCAGAGCTGCCCGCCGACCCCGGACAAGGTAGAAAAACTGCCGTTCGTGATTCCGGTCGAGCTCGGCCTGCTCGACAGCCAGGGCAATGAAATCGCTCTGCGTCTGGCTGGCGAAGCCTCGGCACAAGGCACCACTCGGGTGATTTCGGTAACCGAAGCCGAGCAGACCTTCACTTTTGTCGACATCAACGAACAGCCGCTGCCGTCGCTGCTGCGTGGCTTCTCGGCGCCAGTGAAATTGAGTTTCCCGTACAACCGCGACCAACTGATGTTCCTGATGCAGCACGACAGCGACGGCTTCAACCGCTGGGATGCCGGTCAGCAACTTTCGGTGCAAGTGCTTCAAGAGTTGATCGGCCAGCATCAGAAAGGCGAGAGCCTGAAGCTCGATCCGCGTCTGGTGTCGGCACTGCGCACGGTGCTGTCCGACGAGTCGCTGGATCAGGCGATGGTTGCCGAAATGCTCTCGCTGCCGGGTGAGGCCTATCTCACCGAGATCAGCGAAGTGGCTGACGTCGAGGCGATTCACGTCGCTCGCGAGTTCGCCCGCAAGCAACTCGCCGAAGGCTTGTTCGAAGCGCTGTGGCTGCGTTATCAGGCCAACCGCGATTTGTCGAAAAAGACTCCGTACGTGGCCGAAGCCGAGCACTTCGCCCGTCGCGCCTTGCAGAACATCGCCCTGTCGTACCTGATGCTCAGCGGCAAGCCGGAAGTGTTGGCAGCGGCGCTGGAGCAATTCGAGGCTGCCGACAACATGACCGAGCGCCTGACCGCGCTGGCGGTGCTGGTCAACTCGCCTTTCGAAGAGCAGAAGGCCCTGGCTTTGGCCAGCTTCGCCGAGCACTTCAAGGACAATCCGCTGGTCATGGATCAGTGGTTCAGCGTGCAGGCCGGTAGCACCTTGCCGGGCGGTTTGGCGCGCGTTAAGGCGTTGATGCAGCACCCAGCGTTCAACATCAAGAACCCGAACAAGGTGCGGGCACTGATCGGCGCGTTCGCCGGGCAGAACCTGATCAACTTCCACGCGGCGGACGGTTCCGGTTATCGCTTCCTTGCCGATCTGGTGATCGAACTGAACGGCTTCAACCCACAGATCGCCTCACGTCAATTGGCACCGCTGACCCGCTGGCGCAAATACGACAGCGCGCGTCAGGCACTGATGAAGGCCGAGCTGGAGCGGATTCTGGCGTCCGGGGCGCTGTCCAGCGATGTGTATGAAGTGGTGAGCAAAAGCCTGGCGTAACGCCGATTAAATGTTGGGGCCTTTAATTGATCGTTCCCATGCTCTGCGTGGGAATGCCTCTCTCCACGCTCTGCATCGGCTTTGGGACGCAGAGCGTCCCTTGCTGCATTCCTTTGCTGCGCGTGGGAACGATCAACAAAAAAATGCCGCTCAACGAGCGGCATTTTTATTGGCACAACAAACAGCTATTTACGCAGATCAAACCGATCCAGATTCATCACCTTCGTCCAGGCCTTGACGAAATCGTTGACGAACTGCGCCTTCGCGTCGGAACTGGCATAGACCTCGGCCAATGCGCGCAATTGCGCATTGGAGCCGAACACCAGATCCACCCGCGTCGCCGTCCACTTTGGCGCCCCGGTCTTGCGGTCACGGCCTTCAAACTCATCGGCATCCCGTGACGTTGGGGTCCACTCCACACCCATGTCCAGCAGGTGGGTGAAGAAGTCATTGCTCAGCGTTTCGGTTTTATCGGTGAACACGCCATGCCGCGTCTGGCCGACATTGGTGTTCAATACCCGCAAACCACCCAGCAGCACGGTCATTTCTGGTGCCGTGAGAGTCAGCAACTGCGCCTTGTCGATCAGCAGGGTTTCTGCCGCAACCGTGTATTTGCTTTTGCTGTAATTGCGGAAGCCATCGGCAATCGGTTCGAGGAAGCCGAACGATGCGACATCGGTCTGCTCCTGCGAAGCATCGACGCGGCCCGGTGAAAACGGCACCGACACCGAATGCCCGGCGTTCTGCGCGGCTTTTTCCACCCCGGCATTACCGGCCAGGACGATCAGGTCCGCCAACGAGATCTTCTTGCCATTGGCAGCAGAACCGTTGAACTCGTTCTGAATGCTTTCCAGCGTGCTCAGCACTTTGTCCAGTTGTTCGGGCTGGTTGGCCTGCCAGAACTTCTGCGGGGCCAGACGCAAGCGTCCGCCGTTGGCGCCACCGCGCTTGTCCGAACCGCGGAAGGTCGATGCAGCAGCCCACGCGGTCGAAACCAGTTGCGACACTGACAACCCTGAAGCCAGCACCTTGTTTTTCAGCGCCGTTGCGTCGCTGTCATCGATAAGCGGGTGCGTCACATCGGGCAGCGGGTCTTGCCAGAGCAGCTCCTCTTGCGGCATTTCCGGGCCGAGGTAGCGAGAGAGCGGACCCATGTCACGATGGATCAGCTTGTACCAGGCGCGGGCGAATGCGTCGGCGAGCTGATCGGGATTGGCCAGGAAACGCCGCGAGATCTGCTCATAAGCAGGATCGAAGCGCAGCGCCAGGTCAGAGGTGAGCATGGTCGGCGAGAGCTTCTTGTTCGGATCGTGAGCGTGGGGAACGGTGCCTGCACCCGCGCCGTTTTTCGGTTGCCACTGATTGGCGCCCGCCGGGCTTTTGGTCAGCTCCCACTCGAAGCCGAACAGGTTTTCCAGATAGTTGTTGCTCCACTGCGTTGGCGTGGTGGTCCAGGTCACTTCCAGACCACTGGTGATGGTGTCGGCGCCTTTACCGGTGCCGAAGGCGTTTTTCCAGCCCAGACCCTGTTGCTCCAGACCGGCCGCTTCCGGCTCTGGGCCGACATTGTCGGCCGGGCCGGCGCCGTGGGTCTTGCCGAACGCGTGGCCGCCGGCGATCAGCGCCACGGTTTCTTCGTCGTTCATGGCCATGCGGCCGAAGGTTTCGCGAATGTCCTTGGCCGAGGCCACCGGATCCGGGTTGCCTTCCGGGCCTTCAGGGTTGACGTAGATCAGGCCCATCTGCACGGCGGCGAGGGGATTTTCCAGATTGCGTTCGCCCTGATCGGTGCGGCTTTCTTCACGGCCATGCAAATCGGGCTCAGCCACCAGCGTGCCGTCACCGGGCTCTTGCACTGGGCCATTGCTCTTGCCGTAACGGTTGTCGCCGCCCAGCCACTCGGTTTCCGAGCCCCAGTAAACATCTTCATCCGGTTCCCAGACATCGGCGCGGCCCCCGGAAAAACCGAAGGTCTTGAAGCCCATGGATTCCAGCGCGACGTTGCCGGTGAGCACGATCAGGTCGGCCCAGGAAATGTTGCGGCCGTATTTCTGCTTTATCGGCCACAGCAGGCGGCGGGCCTTGTCGAGGCTGACGTTGTCCGGCCAGCTGTTGAGCGGGGCGAAGCGTTGCTGACCGGAGCCGGCGCCGCCACGGCCGTCGGCGGTGCGATAGGTCCCGGCGCTGTGCCAGGCCATGCGCACGAACAGTGGGCCGTAATGGCCGAAATCGGCTGGCCACCAGTCCTGAGAATCAGTCATCAGTGCTTTGATGTCTTGTTTCAGCGCCTGGAAGTCGAGGCTTTTGAAGGCTTTGGCGTAGTCGAAGTCCTGGCCCAGCGGATCGGACTTGGGGGAATGCTGGCTGAGGATTTTCAGATTGAGTTGATTCGGCCACCAGTCACGGTTCGTCGTACCGCCGCCGGCGGCGTGGTTGAACGGGCATTTCGATTCGTTTGCCATGTTCGGATCCCTATCAGGTCTGCGGCCGGCTCGTGCCGACTTCGGACTGGTAAGGCTAGACCCGAGTTGGCAAGTCGGCTAATAGCCGCAGTCTTGGCAGGCGATAGGCAGGCTCTTTTGCTACCTCGATATCGTGATGCAAAAGCGGCGTTATTTCGAAGCGATCTTAAAAACTGTCAGCTTTGACAGTGGTTGCTACCACGCAATCACAATATGTTGGAGTCAACGCAACGTCACCTTTACCTCAAGGGAATATCGACATGTCTCAGGACGAAACAAGTGACCTTCTGAACAAACGAAATGCTACCGGTAGCTTTGTCGCGTTTCTCGATGACGTTAAATTTCTGGAGAGCAAGTTATGTGTTTATGCAGAGACCGAGACGGAATTTATCATCATCGGAACTGACGATTTTATACACACGGTCGAGTTGTCTGTGCCGAATGCGTTGGAGGGAGATGGTCCTCACACAGTGACTTTTCCAACCATGGGACGGTATTGGAAGGTTATGATCAATCATTTTGACCAACCCATTATTGAGGGTGAACTCATCGTCACCTTTGCCAATTTTCGCAAAAACGTAGCAGGCACTTTTGCTCTGGATCTGGGAAAAGCCAGGAAAGTGACAGGCAAATTCGATCTTACACTCGATACCCCGAAGCAAAGTGACAGGCGAGTGCAGCCTTTATAAATAAAGACGTCAACTCGATTGCGCGGTGTCGTCCTCGGGCACGTCATCAAGAATGTCATCCTGCCCAGGCAGTTCAGTGATCACGCTGAAGTCCGATACTTCAACCGCGCCATTGCCGTAGCCCAGCAAATGAAACGAGAAGGCTTTGCGCGGCTGCGGGTTTTCAAAGCTGAAATCCATCTCCAGCGGCTGATCCGCCGTGGCGACCATTTCTGCTGGCAGGCCCAGTTGCACGTCCTGTTCAAATTCCTTGGCCTTGAGCTGAATGTACGCCGCCTGCTGCGGATCGACCGAGCGCACGGTCAGGCGCACGCGGGTGTGCGAGCCTTTGGGCATTTCCAGGTATTGCGCGCCGATCAGGTTGTCGGCCCAGTCATCCTTTATCTGCGCTTGCAGAGGGATGATGTTGTTGCTGCCGAACTGGTAGCGATGATTGAGCGGTGTGCGCAGCAAGGACAGGTCCAGCGCATCGGCGCGCGCGGCGATCTGCCGGGCCGGGTGGCCGCTGTAGGTGCCTTTGTATGTGGCACTTTCGGCGATGAAGCCGGTGCTTTGGTAATAGCGGCAGCGGCGCGGCAGATCGCACTCGGAGAAGATGCCCTGACCGTTGTGGTAGCGCAGTTTGCCGTTGGTGAACGACATGATTTCTCGCCCCGAATCGTAGTCGCGAAACAGCGACCGCCCGCTCAGCGCAGTCGGCACCGGCAGGTCGAAATAGTCGAGGATCGAGGTGCTCAGATCGACGTGGCCGTAGACCCCGGCATTCAGACGCGGCAGTTGCGCCTGCTCCGGTGCCAGCGTCAGGTTGAAACCCCACGAGGAGGCCAGCCGCACGCCGTCGATGCCATGGGATTCATCCGAGGTGATCACCACCAGTGTGTCCTTGAGAACGCCCTGGCGCTCCAGCCCTGAAAGAAACTGATCCAGCGCATCGTCGAGATAACCGACGGCAGCCTGCTTGGGCGTCTCATAACGCTGCAGATAATCCTCCGGTGCGGAGTAGGGCTGATGGGTGCCGACCGTCAGCAGAGTCAACATCCACGGCTGCTTTTGCTTTTTCAACTGGCCGACGTAATCCAGCGCACCTTCGAAAAATGCCCTGTCATCCTTGCCCCACGGGAACTCCAGATAGTTGCTGTTGCTGAACCATTCCAGGCCGTGGGTCGCATCGAAACCGATGTGCGGCATGATCTTGTCTTTGGCCATGAAGCGCAGGCCGGCGCCCTGCAAATAATGAGTGCTGAAGCCGTGTTCGCGCAGCTGCGCCGGCAGGCAGGCCTGATTGCGTTCGTTGAGGGTGAGCATTTCCACGCCTTTGGGCGTGCCGTTGTTGAGCTTGTCGTAGTCACCGCACAGCATGGCGTACAGACCGCGAATGGTCTGATGGGTGTGCAGCACGTAATCCGGAGTGTTCATGCCGCGCTCGGCCCAGCGGCTGAGGTTGGGCATCAGGTCTTCCTGGTAATGACTGCCGATCGCTTCGCGGTTGGCGCGGATGTAGGCGCCGGGGATTCCTTCCAGGGCAATGATCAACACATTGCGCGCCTGACCCGGCGCGGCGAGCAGCTTCTGGCCAATGAGATCGACATCGGTGAGCCCGGCCATCGCCGGTGTCGGTTCTTCGACGTCGCCGTCCAGCCACTCCTCGGCCTGGATCTGCAAGTCGGCCACTTCGCTAGCGAGCAATTGATGCGGCAGGTTGTACAGGCGCCAGGCGTCGCCGTCATTCGGCCACAGGTTTAGCGCGCCCCAGTGCGCGGCGAACAAAACGATCGGCGCTGCCCAGGCCGCGCGCGGCAATGCCGGACGAGCCAGACCGCGCCCCACAAATTGGGCCAGCAGCCAGAAAACCAACGCACCCAGCAAGGCAATGGCCAGGGCAGGGTGCGCAAGTCCGCCGCCAGTGGAGTTCTCGACGAACTGCGGGTCGATCAGGTAGTGAACATCCGAAGGCGTCGGCAGGCGGCCGACGGCGCTGACCAATTCTGCCGTGGCGATCGCCAGCAGCGCCCAAATCACCAGCACCGGCAAGGCCAGCCACCACGTACGGCGATGCAGCGCTACCACCAGCAGACTACCCACGGCCAGATCCGACAAAAAGCCCAGCGGTGTCGACCAGCCCAACGCTGCACGCAGGCACACCGGCACGATCATTACCAAAACGATTAGAGAAAGAAGGCGGGCATTCGGCCGCCGCAGCCAGTTGAAAAGAGCGCTCACAAAAAAGGCCTGCTTGTCATCAAAGGGTCAAAAAAGTGTGGGTGATGATACCAAGGGCAGGAAGGCTGATCGGCTTTTTAAAACCTGCGGCCGGCGATCCCCGAAACGGCGCGTGCCCATAGCGGGCGTGGGTTGTGGGACGCAGTGCCATTTTCCCGAGGGGCAGTTTTTTGTTTCAGACTGTTGTAGGTCCATCCACTGCTCCTGAATTCCAGCAGCAGACGTCAAATCGCTCAGTGCTATCGATATGCGATAAAGATATTTAATTTCAATTTTTTATAGCTATAAAGTCAGGCCTTTCAGCCCACCCCCATGCTGCGAGGTTGTCATGGCCACACCGTTCAAACGTTCTGCGCTGACTCTGTTGGCCGCTACTCTGGCAGCGGGTGCGCTGTTCAGTAGCGGCGCCCAAGCCGAGGGCAGGATCAGCATCGCCCAGCAATTCGGCATTGGTTACCTGATTCTCGATGTCGTACGCGATCAACAGCTGATCGAGAGACACGGTAAGGCTCAGGGTCTGGACATCAAGGTCGACTGGAACAGCATTTCCGGCGCCACGGCGATGAACGAGGCGCTGCTGACCGGAGCGCTGGATGTGGTCTCGGCCGGCGTGCCGCCAATGCTCACCGTGTGGGACCGCACCAAGGGCAAGCAGAATGTCAAAGCCATCGCCGCGCTGGGCTCGATGCCCAATTACCTGCTGACCAACAACCCGAACATCAAAACCCTCAAGGACTTCAGCGACAAGGACCGTATCGCCGTGCCGGCCGCAGGCGTAGGTTTTCAGTCGCGCACCCTGCAGATTGAAACCGCCAAGGAGTTCGGCGACGACCAGTTCAAGAAATTCGATAACATTTCAGTCAGCCTGCCGCACCCGGACGCCACCGCCGCGCTGATCGCCGGCGGCTCGGAAATCAATTCGCATTTCTCCAGCCCACCGTTTCAGTACCAGGCTCTGCAAAACCCGAACGTGCATAAAGTGCTGAGCTCCTACGACATCCTCGGCGGCCCGGCGACGTTCAACGTGCTCTACACCACGGAAAAATTCCACGACGAAAACCCGAAAACCTACAAGGCGTTCTACGACGCACTGGCCGAAGCCGAGCAGATCATCAAAGCCGACAAACCCGCGGCTGCCCAGGCCTACATCCGCGTCGAACAATCGAAACTGCCGCTGGCTCTGGTCGAGCAAATCGTCAAAGACCCGGAAATCGACTTCACCGTCGTGCCACAACGCACGTTTATATATGCCGAAAAATTGCAGGAACTGGGTGTGTTGAAAAACAAGGCGGCGAGCTGGAAGGATTACTTCTTTGAAGAGGCGCATGGTGGTGCGGGGAGTTGAGGGATTGGGCATCAGCCGGAACTACTGTAGGAGTGAGCTTGCTCGCGAAAGCGGAGTTTCAGCCACAGATGAGTTGACTGACCTGACGCCTTCGCGAGCAAGCTCGCTCCCACAGGTTTAGCCGCGTAAACCCTCTTCCGGGCAAAAAAACGGGGCGGCCCGATCATCGATCAGGCCGCCCCGTTTATGTGTCGGGCGAACAGTCTTTCCGTCAGCGATCAATGCATCTTGCTGTGATCGTGGCCGCCCATGTTGGTCAGCGCGCGGACCGGTGCCTTGACTTCAATGGTTTCTTTCTCGCCCTTGACGTTTTCCACGGTCAGGGTCAGCGGCACGCTGTCGCCTTCCTTCAACTGACCGGTCAGGCCCATCAGCATGACGTGGTAGCCGTTCGGGTCGAAGCTCACGGCTTTGCCGGCAGGCAGCTCAACGGACTTCACCGGGCCCATGGTCATCACATCGTTCTTCATGCTCATTTCATGAATCTGAACGTCCTTGGCCACTGGCGAGGCAACGCTGAGCAGCTTGCTGTCGCTGTCGGCAGTGACGGTCATGAACGCGCCGCTGGCGGACTGGGTCGGCACGGTGGCACGGACCCAGGCATCGTCGACTTTGGTCTGCGCCGACACCTGGAAGGCCAGGCCGAGCAGGGACAGTGCACATACGGTGCGTTTGAGGTGATTCAGAACGGGATGCATCAGCAGACCTCCATAACAGTAAGCAAATCTTCCGTGCACTCTTGGGCTGTCAGCGAAGTGGACAGGCCCAGGCGCAACTCACCACGCGAGTCGTAGACGTAGCTGGTGGACGTATGGGAGATGGTATAGGTGTCGCCGGCCGGGACTTTCTCGTAGAACACGTCGAATTCCTTGGCGGTGGCCTTGGTTTCCTCAAGTGTGCCGTACAGCGCGACGAAGCTCGGATCGAAGGCTTTGACGTAGGCGTCGAGGATCTGCGGCGTGTCGCGCTCAGGGTCGAGGGTGATGAACACCACTTGCAGACGGTCGCCGTCGCGGCCCATGAGTTTCTTGATCTGCGCGGCGCGGGCCAGGGTGGTGGGGCAAACGGCCGGGCATTGGGTGAAGCCGAAAAAGATCATCGGCATCATCCCGCGAAAGCTCGACAGCGACATGGTTTCGCCTTCGGGATTCTTCAGCTTGAAGGTGCGTCCGAGGATCTTGTCGCTCAGATCCTTGCCGTACTTGTACGACAGTTGGCCACGGGTATCGCAACCGGCGAGCAGGCCGAGCCCGAGCACGCCCATTCCCGCAAGTACCTTGCGGCGAGTCAACAAAGCCGTCATCTAATACCGCCTTTTGCAGCCCGCGAGTCGGCAGGACTGGCGGGGGGTTAACCGTAAAAGCGCCGCATGATAGCAAACTGAGGCTGATCGCCGGCTGCCGATCGCCGCGCGATGCGGGATCGGACGACAAAAGGTGTAAGAAGAAATGACGAATAAGCGATGCGTTCGCCGCGACCAAACTTGATTTAAATAGTATGACGATTGGACGCGAGCGCAGAAACACGTACTCTTGCCGCTGCGCTGCAAAGACCAAAACAACAACAGGAGTCTGTAATGCAACCGATTCGTCTCGGCCTGGTGGGCTACGGCAAGATCGCCCAGGATCAACACGTTCCCGCCATCCTCGCCAACCCGGCGTTCCAGTTGGTGGCGGTCGCCACCCAGGGCAAACCTTGCGCCGGGGTGGAAAACTTCCAGTCGCTGGGCGAGCTGCTCGAGAACGGCCCGACTGTCGACGCAATTGCGTTCTGCACGCCGCCACAGGGGCGCTTCGCACTGGTGCAACAGGCGTTGGCGGCCGGCAAGCACGTGCTGGTGGAAAAACCGCCCTGTGCGACATTGGGCGAGGCTATGGCCCTGGTCGATCAAGTCGCCGATCAAGGCGTCAGCGCTTTGTTCGCCTGGCATTCACGCTACGCACCGGGCATCGCCGCCGCCCGCGACTGGCTGGCCAGCCGCACCCTGCAAAGCGTACAGATTGACTGGAAGGAAGACGTGCGCAAGTGGCATCCGGGTCAGGCATGGATCTGGCAACCGGGCGGCCTCGGCGTCTTCGACCCGGGCATCAACGCCTTGTCGATCATCACCCACCTGCTGACGCTGCCGCTGTTTGTCGAAGCCGCCGAACTGCGCGTGCCGAGCAACTGCCAGTCGCCGATTGCCGCCTCTATCAAAATGTCTGATGCACATCAGCTCGACGTACGCGCCGAGTTCGACTTCGACCATGGCCACGACGAACTGTGGAGCATCGAAATCCGCTGCGTCGAAGGCGTCCTGCGTCTGGACAATGGCGGCGCGGTGCTAAGCATCGACGGCGTGAAGCAAAGCGTGTCGGAGGAGGGCGAGTACGCAGCGGTCTACCGCCACTTCCAGCAATTGATCAGCGACAAGGCCAGCGACCTCGACCTGCAACCGTTGCGCTTGGTAGCGGACAGTTTCTTTGTCGGCAGCCGGGCGTTGGTTGAGCCGTTTTACGATTGAAGTGGATTGTCCGGTTTGAGTGGACGGTGTAACCCTTTTCAAGCGATTTATCCCTTTGCTGTGCGTCAGTAATCTGTACCCAACTTGAACGCAACAACAAAACTCCAAACTTGAAAAGGGACGCACACCATGACCACTCCAACCTACAACCGCCTGAAC
>NZ_FYDP01000001.1:304775-745878 GCF_900187595.1 Pseudomonas sp. Irchel 3F6
TAACCCTTTTCAAGCGATTTATCCCTTTGCTGTGCGTCAGTAATCTGTACCCAACTTGAACGCAACAACAAAACTCCAAACTTGAAAAGGGACGCACACCATGACCACTCCAACCTACAACCGCCTGAACAAAGACGACGCTATCGTGCTGCTGGTTGACCACCAGACCGGTCTGATCTCGCTGGTGCAGGACTTCTCGCCGAACGAGTTCAAGAACAACGTGCTGGCGCTGGCGGATCTGGCCAAGTTCTTCGACCTGCCGACGATCCTCACCACCAGCTTCGAACAAGGCCCGAACGGCCCGCTGGTACCGGAGTTGAAAGAGATGTTCCCGGACGCGCCGTACATCGCTCGCCCAGGTCAGATCAACGCCTGGGATAACGAAGACTTCGTCAAGGCGATCAAAGCCACCGGGCGCAAGCAGATCATCATCGCCGGTGTCGTAACGGATGTCTGTGTAGCGTTCCCGACCCTGTCAGCATTGGCTGAAGGTTTCGATGTGTTTGTGGTGACTGACGCGTCCGGCACCTTCAACACGACCGTGCAGCAAGCCGCGTGGAGCCGCATGACTCAGGCTGGCGCGCAGATGATGAACTGGTTCTCGGTGGCCTGCGAATTGCACCGCGACTGGCGCAACGACATTGAAGGTCTGGGTAACCTGCTGTCGCAGCGTATTCCCAACTACCGCAACCTGATGAACAGCTACTCGGCGCTGACGCAGCAGAAGTAAGCCTCCCATCCAAAGCTAAAGCCTGCCTCGAAAGCAGGCTTTTGCGTTTTCTACAGAACGCCGTTCGTCCATTGCCGGGCACTTGTCACGCGCCGGCATTTCACACGTTCAGGTATCTATCGCTGAATCACATCGGAGACCGACATGGACATTGATGAAAACGCACCGGGCAACCAGTCGCAACAAGCCGTGACGCGCACCACCGACAACGAGACCGGGCACGATCCCAAGCGGGAAAATCCCGAGGTGCCTTTGCCGCCGGACGATGATGCACCGGTTGAGGAAGACATGTCGGATGTGGACGCGGCCAACTCGGTGTCAACCGAACATCCGCCGTCACGCTGATCGAGCGATTTGATCGATGCCTCCCACTCTGGAATTAGAGTGAGAGGCTCTCCCGCGCACCCTGATGCAGTTCAGTCAGCGACATCGTGAAAACCAGTTTCAACCGCCCAGGATTGGAATATCCGTGCGCTAAATCCCCGGTGGGAGCGTGCTTGCCCGCGAAGGCGGCGGCACATCCAGCATTTTCATTGACTGGTCTACCGATATCGCGAGCAGGCTCACTCCTACAGTTGATTGTGATTCATCTGGTCTCAGTAAGGGCTCGCGGTCGGGCGCACGATCAGTTCGCTGACGTCGACATCCGCCGGTTGTTCGACGGCATACGCAATCGCGCGGGCGATGGCTTCGGCGGGGATGGCGATCTTGCGGAATGACTTCATCTCTTCGCGGCCGCCTTCATCGGAAATGCTCTCGGCCAGTTCCGATTCAGTCACGCCCGGTGCGATGACGGTGACGCGGATATCGCCACCGACTTCCTGGCGCAAGCCTTCGGAAATCGCCCGTACGGCGTATTTAGTCGCGCAGTACACCGCCGCAGTAGGGCTGACCGCGTAAGCACCGATCGAGGCGATGTTGATGATCTGCCCGGCGCGCTGGCGCTGCATCAACGGCAGACTGGCGGCGATGCCGTGGAGTACTCCACGGATGTTGACGTCGATCATGCGGTTCCACTCATCGACCTTCAACGCATCCAGCCGTGACAACGGCATGACCCCGGCGTTGTTGACCAGCACATCGACGCGGCCGTAATGCTCGACGGCGAAATCAACGAAGCGCTGCACATCCTGCTGATCGGTGACGTCCAGTGCGCGGAACTGCGCGTGGCCGCCGGCGCTATTGATCCCTTCGGCAATCACTGCCAGACGCTCGGTACGCCGAGCCCCCAACACCACTTTGGCGCCACGTTCGGCGAGCAGGCGTGCGGTGGCTTCGCCGATGCCGCTGCTGGCTCCGGTAATCACGATCACTTTGTCTTGAATGTTCAGCATGATGTCGTCCTCTTCTGTGTGCCCGTGAGTGGGCCTGGAAGAAGATTAAGTGCGGCGGCTCATGGGCTATTAATCGATTCCTCCACGGGATTTGCCCAATTCTGCTGCATCGCTTTTCGACAGGTTTTCAGGCCCCGCGTGGCGCGTCCCGGTAGGCACTCGGAGTGACCCCAACTTCACGGCGGAACACCTGGGAAAAGTGGCTGGGGCTGGAGTAGCCGACTTCCAGGCCAATGTCGATCACGCTGCGTGCGGTCTCCAGCAACAGATGACGCGCGCGGCTGATGCGCAGGCGGATGAAGTATTGCGAGGGCGATAAACCGGTGGCGCGTTTGAAGGTGCGGCTGAAGTGGTAGTCGCTCAGCTCGGCGATGGCGGCCAGATGACTGAGACTGAAATCCTCCGCCAAATTCGCATTCATGGCTTCGATCACCCGGCGCAGTTTGTAGGCGGGCAGGGCGTTGTCGCGGCGCGGGTTGCTGTCGGGGTCGAGGTAATGACGCAGCAGATGGATCGCCAACGCCTGAGCCAGGCTGTGCACCAGCAGTGCGCTGGGTTGGCGCTGTTCGGTCAGTTCGACGCGCAGTTGCTCAAGAATGAAGCTGACCTGCTCGTCACGCGCACCCGACACGTCGACAAACGTCACTGCACCGGCCTGTTCGCCGAAGGCTTCACGCGCCGCGTGTTCGATCAAGCCCAGACCAAGATAAAGGTGCATGACTTCGAAGACCTCGCAACCTTCGGTTTGCCAGCGCATTTCGTAGGGTTCCCGGGTGTTGGTCAGGAAAAAATCGCCCGCCGTGACCTGGCTCGCCTGCCACTCTCCGCCCAACGAACGTTCTTCGACCCGGGCAGTGCCGGCCAGTACCAGCACCAGCAGCGGTTCGGCCACGCACGGCACGCGGATCGGCTCAAGCAGGGTTTGATGGCGGAACAGCTGCACCACCGCATCCTTGATCTGCGGCCGCGGCGTGGTCGTTTCCGCAACACCGGGCAGATGCTCCGGCATGGCTTCGGCGGCGATGCGCGCGGGCTGGCTAATTGTCGGTGTAGCGGGGCTGGCAGAGGGCACAGGACGCTCCATCAAAAGCTTCGGCTGCGAATGATTTTGAAGGTTAGGGCGGGCGAACGAGAAACTCCAGCGCAAAACTCCGACAGTCCCGGCAATCGCCCGAAAGCCCGGTGGCGGACAGTGCGCGACAGTGAAGCCGTGTTCACGACCGCGCCATCAGGCGCAACACCGATTCGCTATCGAGGAGTTAAAACCATGACTGATTTCAACCACACCCTGCCCCAAGAAGTCGCCGGTAAAGTTGCACTGGTCACTGGCGCGGCCAGTGGCATCGGCAAGGCGATTGCGCTGATGCTGCACGCTCGCGGCGCCAAGGTGATTGCCGAAGACCTCAACCCGGCTGTCGAAGCACTGGCTCGTCCCGATCTGGTGCCGCTGGTGGCGGACATCACCGAGGACGGCGCCGCCGAACGCGCAGTAGGTCTTGCCGTCGAGCAGTTCGGGCGCCTGGATATTCTGGTCAACAACGCCGGGATCATCATCAACAAAGCCGTGATCGACATGAGCCGCGACGACTGGGAAAAGATCCAGGCAGTCAATGCCACGGCCGCCTTCCTGCACTGCCGCGAAGCGGTGAAAGCGATGATCCCGAACAAGTCCGGTGCGATCGTCAATATCGCCTCCTATGCCTCGTACTTTGCCTTCCCGACCATCGCCGCCTACACCGCTTCCAAAGGTGCGCTGGCACAACTGACCCGCACGCTGGCCCTGGAAGTCATCGAGCACGGCATTCGCGTCAACGCGATCGGCGTCGGCGATGTGGTGACCAATATCCTTAATGATGTGGTCGAGGACGGCCCTGGCTTCCTCGCACAGCACGGCGAAGCAGCGCCAATCGGTCGGGCGGCGCAGCCGGAAGAGATCGCCGAGATCGTGACCTTTCTGGCCTCCGACCGCGCCAGTTTCATGGTCGGCTCGGTGGTCATGGCCGATGGCGGCATGACGGTAACGGCAGGCTGATAGCAGTGCGGCAAACCATGGGCACGTAAGATGATGTGCTCATGGTTTACCCCGATCTGACCGACGCAGAATCAGGCAAACCTGCAGCATCTTTGATCTAGTCGCCGCTGGGTAAAACTGGCTAATCTTCCTTCGCAGTTGACCCACCTTCGTCTGCTTTCGAGGCCCTTTGCATGGATAACCACGACGCTTCCATCCTCCACGACACGGCGGTGTATCGCGCCGAGCTGGTGCGCTTGCTGACCCAGCGCTTTGATGCGCCGGGCACCTACGAAACCGCGATTGCGCCGCTGCACGTGATCCGTCTCGATGGGCCGTCCGAGCTGATCCATGTCGTGCACCGCCCGGCGCTGTGCCTGATCGTGCAGGGGCGCAAGGAAGTCGGGCTGGGCGACGAACGTTTCCTCTACGACCCGTTGAATTACCTGGTGGTGTCGGTGACGTTGCCGGTGTCGGGAAGGGTGATTGAAGCCTCACCCGAGGCGCCGTATTTTTGCGTACGGCTGGATTTCGATCCGGCGCAACTGACGCAACTGATTGCCGAGTCGCCGCTGACCGGCATGCCACAGGACGCCGGGCGCGGCATGTTTCTCGACAAGATCGACGTGACATTGCTAGATACCATGCTGCGTCTGGTGCGCCTGCTGGATAACCCGCGCGACATCGGCATGCTCGCACCGATGGTGTTGCGTGAGCTGTATTACCGCCTGCTGCGCGGCCAGCACGGGCATCTGCTGTATGAAATCGCCGTCAGCGATTCGCAGACCCACCGGGTCACGCGGGCCATCGACTGGCTGAACAAGAATTTCACTGAACCGCTGCGCATCGACGCGCTGGCGCAGGTGGCCAATCTGAGCAATTCGGCGCTGCATCACCGCTTCAAAGCCGTCACCGCCATGAGCCCGCTGCAATATCAAAAACAGCTGCGCCTGCAAGAGGCGCGGCGGCTGATCATCAATGAAGGGCTGGACGTCTCGAGCGCCTGCTACCGCGTCGGCTACGAAAGCGCTTCGCAGTTCAGCCGCGAATACAACCGCCAGTTCGGCTGCCCGCCGTCCAAGGAACTCAGCCGCCTGCGCCAGACCGGCTGATTACCGCGGGTGTCCCGCCCATTCATCACGAAACCCCAGCAGAAAATCCACAAACGCCCGCACCCGCTGCGGCACGTAGCGGCCGTGCGGGTAGAGCAGGGTGTAGGGGCGCGAACGTCCGGCGTACGGCTGCAGCACTTCAATCAGGCGGCCATCGGCGAGTTCCTGCTCGACGATGAACCGGTAAGTCTGAAACAGCCCGGCGCCGTGCTTGGCCAGCGTCACACCGCCGAGCACATCGTCGGAGCAGGAATAGCCACCGTCGGAAATCACTTCCAGGTCTCGGCCGTTTTCCTGAAACAGCCAGGAAATCCGCCGCCCGCTGCTGGGCAATTCGAACTGGATGCACTCATGCGCAATGAGATCGTCGAGGGTCTGCGGCGTGCCGGCTCTATGCAGATATTCGGGGGCGGCAACCACTACCAGGGCGGCGTCTTCCAGCAGGCGCGCGATCAGGGTCGAGTCCGGTTGCGCGCGTACGCGTATCGCCAGGTCGTAGCCTTCTTCAACGAAGTCGATATTGCGATTGCCCAAGTGCACGTCGACCGTGACCTCGGGGTACAACGCGCGAAATTTCGGCAGCAGCGGCAGGATGCGGTGATGCCCGTAGGTGGTTGGCAGGCTGATGCGCAGTCGCCCCGACGGCGATGTCTGCGCGCCCATGACTTCCTGCTGCGCTTCGACCAGTTGCGTCAGGGCCTGGCTGCATTGTTCGAAGAAGCTGCGTCCGGCGTCGGTGAGGCGGATGCTGCGCGTGGTGCGCGCGAACAGTCGCGAACCCAGGCGTTGCTCCAGACGCAGAATCGACCGGCTCACCGCAGCGGGCGTGACCCCGGCCAGTTGCGCGGCGGCGGTGAAGCTGCCGGCTTCGGCGGCCAGGCAGAACAGTTCGATACTGCCTAACTGCAAATCTTCAAAATGGCGTTTCATTGTGGCTCGCACCGAGGATCGACGGACGTTCATCCTCTGTGTACCACAACCAACGACGCCGCCGGTATCCACCGGCGGCGTTGCAGGGTTTCGATCAATGGCCGGCGCTCTGGCCACCGTCGACATGCAGGATCTCGCCAGTGACGAAATTCGCCCCGTCGAGGTAGAGGATCGCTTGCACGATGTCGTCGATTTCACCCATGTGGCCGACCGGGTGCAGGCTGCCCAGCGCCTGATGGGTTTCCTCAGCGTGCATCGGCGTTTTGATGATGCCCGGCGATACCGCGTTGACCCGGATGCCGCGCTTGGCGTACTCGATGGCCAGGGATTTGGTCGCGGCGTTGATGCCGCCCTTGGTCAGCGACGCCAATACCGAAGGCACGCCGTCGATTGCATGATCGACCAGGCTGGTGGTGACGCTGACGACGTGGCCGCTGCCGTGTTTTTCCATCTCGGCGATAGCCAGTTGCGAGATGTAGAAGAAGCCGCTCATGTTGGTCGCCACGACCTGGGCATAGTCCGCCTGGCTGTAAGCGGTGAACGGCTTGGCCAGAAAGATCCCGGCATTGTTGACCAGCGTATCGACGCGACCGAAGCGGGCAACGGCGGCGCGAATCACGCGCTCGGCGGTTTGCGGATCGGCAATGTCGCCGGCAACGGTCAGGACATCCGGGTCACTCGACTCTTTGATCGAGCGCGAGGTTGCGACCACTTGATGGCCAAGGGCGCGAAAGCCTTCGACCAGACCTGCACCAATGCCTTGTGAGGCGCCGGTGATGACAACTACTTTTTTCGATGTGCTCATGATGATTTCCTCTGTCGCTGGCCCGTCAGGATGGCGGGTGGCTGTTGGAGGAGACTTTAGGAAGTTGCGCGGAGTTGATAAATGGGGGCTGAGGTACATCATTTGTACTTCGGTGTATCTAATCAGAACGGCCTGCACGCGCTTTTGTAGGAGTGAGCCTGCTCGCGATGGCGTCATTTCAGTCGATAAAAGTGTCGGCTGACATGACGCCATCGCGAGCAGGCTCACTCCTACAGGGGGCCGCGTTCGATTGTCCTGTTAAGGTGGACGGTGAAACCCTTTTCAAGCGATTTATCCCTTTGCTGTGCGTCAGTAATCTGTACCCAACTTGAACGCAACAACAAAACTCCAAACTTGAAAAGGGACGCACACCATGACCACTCCAACCTACAACCGCCTGAACAAAGACGACGCTATCGTGCTGCTGGTTGACCACCAGACCGGTCTGATCTCGCTGGTGCAGGACTTCTCGCCGAACGAGTTCAAGAACAACGTGCTGGCGCTGGCGGATCTGGCCAAGTTCTTCGACCTGCCAACCATCCTCACCACCAGCTTCGAACAAGGCCCGAACGGCCCGCTGGTGCCGGAGCTGAAAGAGATGTTCCCGGACGCGCCATACATCGCTCGTCCAGGCCAGATCAACGCCTGGGACAACGAGGACTTCGTCAAGGCGATCAAGGCCACCGGGCGCAAGCAGATCATCATTGCCGGTGTGGTAACGGATGTGTGCGTAGCGTTCCCGACCCTGTCGGCGCTGGCGGAAGGTTTTGATGTGTTCGTGGTGACTGATGCGTCCGGCACTTTCAACACCACTGTTCAACAAGCCGCGTGGAGCCGCATGACTCAGGCTGGCGCGCAGATGATGAACTGGTTCTCGGTGGCCTGTGAGCTGCACCGCGACTGGCGCAACGACATCGAAGGCTTGGGCAATCTGCTGTCGCAGCGCATCCCCAACTACCGCAACCTGATGAACAGCTACTCGGCGCTGACGCAGCAGAAGTAAGTTCACCACCCACGAAAAAGCCTGCTTTTAACAGCAGGCTTTTTTTTCCGACGGCTGCGGCCAACTTGGTTGCTCTGTAGCTTGACCCACCGCTTTCGCGAGCAGGCTCGCTCCCACAGTTGACTGTGTTCGCTCAGGAGAAATGCAATTTCCTGTGGGAGCGAGCCTGCTCGCGAAGACGGCGGCACAGTCACCCGAGCAATTCACTGATCCACTGCATCTCTTGCTTCAGCGCAAGAATTTTGTCCTCCGGCAACGTCTGTTGCGCTCTCGTAAACTGCCCCAACGTCTTTTGCCGCTGCTTGAGCCTGCGTTGCCATTTATGCAGAAATGCCGGGCAGCGTGCCTGCAGATGCAGCGGTCCGAAAAACAGTTCCCTGGCATCGTAAGTCACCGGATCAGAGCCGCGCTCGGCAACGATAATTTCATAGTCGAAGCGATTCTCGTGCAGCACTTCTTCGCAAACGATGCGGTAGCCGTTGTCCATCAACCATTGGCGCAGCGTTTGCTCGCCGCCGTTGGGTTGCAGGATCAAGCGTTCTTGCCCGCTGAGATGGGCTTTACCACTGTCGAAAATATCGCGAATGGTTTCGCCGCCCATGCCGCACAGGGTGATGGCGCTGATGGCGTCGCCAGGTTTGATTGCCGTCAGACCATCGGCCAGGCGCACGCTGATCTGGCCGTGCAGGTCGCTTTCGTTGACGGTGCGTTGCGCCGCGTGGAATGGCGTCAACGCGACCTCGCCAGCGACCGCTGCTGTTATCAGGCCCCGGCGCAGCAAGGCCACCGGCAGGTAAGCATGATCGGAGCCGATATCGGCCAGTCTCGCGCCGAGCGGCACATGGGCGGCGACGCGCTCAAGACGCATGGACAATGTCTGTTGGTTCAACGCAAACCCCTGTTCACCCTGCGGTGGAAAAAGGGGTGCGACTCTGGCGAGCAACGCTGGCGCTGTCAATTACGTGATGGAATTACTCGAACCATCGGCAGCACGGCGCTGCCGATGGGCGCTTGCGCTTAGCCGGCGAGGGTTGCGTTGTCGATGACGAAACGGTATTTCACATCGCCCTTGAGCATGCGCTCGTAGGATTCATTGATCTGGTCGGCACGGATCAATTCGATGTCGGAAACGATGCCGTGCTCGGCGCAGAAATCCAGCATTTCCTGGGTTTCAGGGATGCCGCCGATCATCGAACCGGCGATGGTGCGGCGCTTCATGAGCAGGTTGAACACGTTCGGCGACGGATGCGGCGAGGCGGGCGCGCCGACCAGGGTCAAGGCGCCGTCGCGCTTGAGCAGCACAAGGAAGGCGTCGAGATCGTGCGGCGCTGCGACGGTATTGAGGATGAAGTCGAAGCTCTTGGTGTGTGCCGCCATTTCCTCGGCATTGCGCGACACCACCACTTCATCCGCCCCCAGAGCCGTGGCCGCTTCACGCTTGGATTCGGAGGTGGTGAACGCGACCACGTGGGCGCCCATGCCGTGGGCCAGTTTGATGCCCATGTGACCCAGGCCACCGATGCCAACCACGCCGACTTTCTTGCCGGGTCCGGCGTGCCATTGGCGCAGCGGCGAATAAGTGGTGATGCCGGCACAGAGCAGTGGCGCGACGGCGGCCAGTTGCGCCTCGGGATGACGGATGCGCAACACATAGCGCTCGTGCACGACGATGTTTTGCGAGTAACCGCCGAGGGTCCAGCCCGGTGCGTCCGGGGTCGGAAAATTGTAGGTGCCGATCATGCCGTCGCAGTAATTTTCCAGACCGGATTCGCAGTCATCGCAGTGCTGGCAGCTGTCGACGATGCAGCCGACACCGACCAGATCGCCGACCTTGTAGTCCTTGACGTGATCGCCGACCGCCGAGACGCGGCCGAGGATTTCGTGGCCGGGGACGCAAGGGAATTGCGTGCCGGCCCATTCCGCGCGCACCTGGTGCAGGTCGGAATGGCAGATGCCGCAGAAGGCGATATCGATCTGCACGTCGTGCGCGGCTGGCGCACGGCGTTTGATCTGCATGGGCTCAAGGGGTTTGTCGCCAGCGTGGGCGCCGTAGGCTTGTACGAGCATGTGAGCATCCTCCATGGGTTGTCGGACGCCCATTGTTGCGCCTGGGTCGGAGCGCGAAGTAGTGCATTTCTGTGAAATGCTTGCCTGATTCTGCTGTTGATTGCGCAACCGACAGGCAGCCGATGGCGACGGCTGCCTGTTCAGGCTCAACGCGGATTGGGCTGGTCGTCCATCTCGGCGTTATCGGTTTCCTGACGTACGCGCTCCGGATCCAGCCCGGTACTGTCATCATCCAGCGGGATTTCGCCTTCGTTGTCGGGCAGTTCGTCGATGCCGCGTTCCTTCATCGGATCGACCTCGGTACGCCCCGGACTCAGCGGGTCGGGCGTGGTTGGGAGCGGATCGTCACCTTGCTTGCCTTGATCGTTATTCATCTCACACCTCGTCATGGCCGTTTTCTACGGCTTGTGCAGGTTGGAGGTGCGGGCGATTTTCGCCGTTCGATTTTTTTGCCTGCCTTCGGTCGCCTCGCAAAAAAGCGGAATTTCTCCGACGCGCGCGGCTCCATAAACCAACAGCCAGAGGCGAGGACGCAATGATGAGCAGCTCATTCAAAGTCGGCGATACGGTGCGCTGGAATTCCGAGGCCGGCGAGATTCACGGCAAAGTGGTCAAGGTGCACACCCGCGACACCGAGTTCATGGGCCGCCACCGGCCAGCCTCGAAAGACGCGCCGCAATACGAGGTCAAGAGCGACAAGACCGGCCACCTGGCCATGCATCACGGCGACGCGCTGAAGCACGCTTAGAAACGTGCCAGTCGGTAGGCGTCGGCATTCGGCAACTCGCCGGCCGCGCCTGAGACCATCTGCCCGATCAATTCCGCCGTCACCGCCGCCTGCGTCAGGCCCAGATGCTGATGACCGAAGGCAAGCAAGACCTTGCCGGCGCAAACCTGATCGATCACTGGCAGCGAATCCGGCAGCGACGGACGAAAGCCCATCCACGGTGTGGCGCCATCAGCGTTCAGGTCCTTGCGAAACAGGCCTTGGCTCAGGCGCTGCAACTGCCAGGCGCGCGCCATGTTCGCCGGCCGCTCCAGTCCGGCGAATTCGACCGTGCCGGCCAGGCGCAGGCCTTCGCGCATCGGCGTCATGATGAATTTGCGTTCCAGCGAGGTGACGGGGAAGGGCAGGCGATCATGCTCGTTGGGCAGCATCAGGTGATAGCCACGTTCGGTGTCCAACGGTACTTGCTTGCCGGTCAGAGCGGCGGTGAGTTTCGCCGAATGCGCACCGCAGGCCAGTAACACGCGGCTGGCCGTTACGCCGCCATTGCCGGTCATCAACAAGACACCGTTTTCCTGCACGTAGCCGCCCTGAACCTGCTGTTTGAGAAAACTCACGCCGCTGCTGCGAGCCGACTCGACCAGCGCACACACCACGCGATAAGGGTCAAGGAAATGCCCGGTTCGCGGGAAAAACAGTCCGCCCTGAATTTGCTCGCTGAGCTGCGGCGCCGTTTCGCGGATCGCCCCCGCTTGCCAATAGTCCACCGGCACCTGCTGCTGATGCAGTCGTGCCTGCAAGGCTTCGATGGCCTGCCGGGATTCAGGTTTTTCGAAGACCAGTAACGAGCCGTCAACCTTGAGCAGATCGGTGCGCTGGATATCGCTGAGCAAGCGCTGCCACGCGTCGAGGCTGCTTTCGTTGAGCGCGCGCAAGCCGGCGACGGTTTTCTGAAAAGGCTCGGGCCGCAGATTCAGCAGCAATCGGGTGAACCACGGCAGGGCGCGCGGCAGGTATTTCCAGTCCAGACGCAGCGGCCCCATCGGGTCCATCAGCATGGCCGGCAAACGCTTGAGGATCGAAACATCAGCAATCGGAAACACCTGCTCGGTGGCCAGATGCCCGGCATTGCCGAATGAAGCGCCGTGCCCCGGTTCCTGCTGATCGATGACCACCACACGCAAACCCTGGCGGGCCAGGCGCAGTGCGCAAGCGACGCCGATGATCCCCGCGCCGACCACCGCGATGTCGTGCGAAGGGTTATTCGCCATGGTGTGTCGCTTCCCGTTGGCCATCGAGCAAGCGCCGAAGGTTTAGCGGATTGGTCTGTTGCAGCGCCGTCGGCAGCAGGCTGTCGGGGAAATCCTGATAGCACACCGGCCGCAGGAAACGCAGGATCGCCGCAGTGCCCACCGAGGTGCTGCGCGCATCCGAGGTTGCCGGGTAAGGCCCGCCATGCACCATCGCATCGCAGACTTCCACGCCGGTCGGCCAGCCATTGACCAGCAAGCGCCCGGCCTTGCGCTCCAGGGTAGGCAACAACGCGCGCGCCAGTGCAAGGTCGGCGTCGTCCATGTGCAAGGTCGCGGTCAGTTGACCTTCCAGATGTTCGCAGACCTGACGAATTTCCTCGTCACTGCTGCATTGCACGATCAGCGCTGTCGCGCCGAAGACCTCGGCTTGCAAGCTTTGATCGGCAAGAAAATCCGCTGCATCGGTGCTGAAGACATGCGTCTGACACTGATTCGGGGCGCCGCCGACTTGGCCAACCGCTACCGCGCGTGCACGGGGATTGTCTTGCAAAGCCGTCACGCCTGCTTGATAGGCGCCGAAAATGCCAGGCGTGAGCATGGTTTGCGCCGCGCTGCGCGGGATCAGTTCCGCTATCGCGCCGAGAAACCCGTCGAGCGCCGGGCCTTTGCGGGCAATCAGCAATCCCGGGTTGGTGCAGAACTGCCCGGCGCCCAGTGTCAGCGACGCGACAAATCCTTCGGCCAACGCCTGCGTCCGATTTTCCAGCGCGGCGGGAAACAGCAAAACCGGGTTGATCGAGCTCATTTCTGCATACACCGGAATCGGCTCGGGCCGCGCTTGCGCGGCTTTCATCAAGGCCAGTCCACCAGCCCGCGAGCCGGTGAAACCAGCGGCTTTGATGCGCCAATCACTGACCAATGCGATGCCGACTTCGTACCCCGAATCGAACAACAAGGAAAACACGCCTTCGGGCAGAGCGCAGGCCCTGACCGCTTGCGCCACTGCGCGGCCGACCAGTTCGCTGGTGCCGGGATGCGCGCTGTGCGCCTTGACGATCACCGGGCAACCAGCCGCCAATGCCGCAGCGGTGTCGCCACCGGCCACGGAAAATGCCAGGGGAAAGTTGCTCGCACCAAACACCGCGACCGGCCCCAAGGCAATCTGTCGTTGCCGCAGGTCGGAGCGCGGCAGTGGCTGGCGTTGCGGTTGCGCATTGTCGACGCGCACATCCAGCCATTCACCCGCGCGCACCGTACGGGCGAACAGGCGCAATTGCGAGCAGGTGCGGCCACGCTCGCCTTGAAGGCGTGCAGGTGGCAGACCAGTTTCGGCGTGGGCGCGTTCGATCAGTTCATCGCCAAGGTTTTCGATGTGCTCGGCAATGCTTTCGAGAAATGCCGCACGGCTGCTCAGGCTGGTTTCGCGATATTCGTCTTGTGCTGCCCAGGCCAGGGCGCAGGCCTGTTCCACTTGTTCGGCTGACGCCCCGGCATACTGTGGTTCAAGTGCCTGGTTGGTCGCCGGATCAATCGCGCGAAAGGCTGGACGATTACCGGTCACGGCTTGCTGGCCGATCAGCATGTTGCCCGTCAGAGTCATGGTGTCTTCCTGTGAAATGAGCGAGGCCTGCCGCGAATCGTGATGACTCGCAGCAGGTGGTGGTCAGGCGAAGTTCTGTTCGGCAGACCAGTTCTCGTACCAGTGACGGAACAGCGAATACTGCTTCTCGGCATAGCGCCGTTGCGAGTCGCTCAGCGCATCGGTTTCGTTGAAGTGCAGGGTGTATTCCTTGTCGCCGTTGAGCACCATCAAGTGCTTGTAATACAGCACCAGATCACAGCCTTCGTCGAACGACGACAGCACCGCCAGCGCCGATTCCAGCTCCCGCGCCTGACGTCGGGCCTTGGCATCGCCTTGCGCGGCCTGCTTGCTCAGCGCGACCAGTTGCAGCACTTCGCGAGGAAGGGCGTTGCCGATACCGGTGATGGCGCCGGTAGCGTTGCAGTTGACGAAACCGTGCACCACTTGCGTGTCGACACCGACCATCAGGGTCACGTCATCGTCCTTGGAGGTGATGTTCTCAGCCGCGTAGCGCAGGTCTGCGCCCCCACCAAATTCCTTGAAGCCGATCAGGTTCGGGTATTCGCGACGCAGTTCGAA
This sequence comes from Pseudomonas sp. Irchel 3F6, assembly GCF_900187595.1. Taxonomy (NCBI): domain Bacteria; kingdom Pseudomonadati; phylum Pseudomonadota; class Gammaproteobacteria; order Pseudomonadales; family Pseudomonadaceae; genus Pseudomonas; species Pseudomonas sp. Irchel 3F6. Next base: position 318,909 of record NZ_FYDP01000001.1, read on the forward strand.
AAACAGATCGGCGCGGGTGGCGAAGCCGTAGTAAGGGCTGTTGTAAATCACCGCCGGCAAGTTCGGTGCGGCTTGCAGGATGGCAGCGAAGTGGGCCTTTTGCGCCGTCGCCGAAGCACCACGGGACAGCACGCGCGGAATGACCATCAAGCCTTGCGCGCCGACTTTCGCCGCATGCGCTGCGTGGGAAACCGCTTCACGGGTATTCACCGCACCAGTGCCGACGATGGTCGGCACCCCGGCGGCGACCAGGCGCGCCACACCTTCCTGACGCTCGGCTTCAGTCAGCAGCGGCCAGTCGCCCATCGAGCCGCAATAGACCACGGCGCTCATGCCGATATCAATCAGCTCGCGCCCCTTGCTCACCAGCGCATCGAAGTCCGGTTTGCGCTGGGCGGTGCACGGGGTCATCAGGGCCGGCATGCAACCGGTGAAGATGTTGTCGCTCATGGTTCAACTCCTTGGCATTTCGTTTGATTCGAAGTGAAAAATCGGCGTGGCGGCTCAGATGCCCCACGCGAACGGGTCGCTGTCGTCGATCAGCAAGGTGCTGTCGGCGGTCATGTAGGCGCGGCCGGTGATGAACGGGCGAATGCGTTCACCTTCCCATTCGAAGCGGCCTTCGAACTGGCTGCCGGTGATGCTCGCCTGGATCCACGGTGCGCCCGGTTGCAGCTTGTCGTCGGCTGCCAGGCAGGCAAGTTTGGCGCTGGTGCCGGTGCCGCACGGTGAGCGGTCATAGGCTTTGCCGGGGCACATGACGAAGTTGCGGCTGTCGGCCTGATCGTCATCGGCGAACAATTCGATGTGGTCGATGACCGCACTGTCTTCGCCGAAGATGCCCTGATCTTCCAGCGCCTTGAGCATCGCCCAGGTGTACGCCGTCAGGTGTTCGACGTTGTCCATGGTCAGGGTCTGGCCATGCTCGGAAACCAGAAAAAACCAGTTGCCGCCGTAGGCGATATCACCGACTACGCGACCAAAACCGGGCACGTCCACTGGTACCTGTTTGCGATAACGGTAAGCGGGCACGTTGCCCAGAGTGACCGAGCCATCGTCGTGCAGCGTCGCGCTGACTTGCCCCACCGGTGTGTCGATCTTGTGCACGCCCGGCTGGATTTTCCCCAGATGCTGCAACGAATTGATCAGGCCAATGGTGCCGTGGCCGCACATGCCCAGGTAGCCGGCGTTGTTAAAGAAGATCACTCCGCAGGTGGCATCAGGCGAGACCGGCGGGCAATACAGCGCGCCGACCAGCACATCGTTGCCGCGTGGCTCGAGCAGACAGGCGCGCCGCCACTGGTCATGCTGGTTGCGCAAGGCATCGCGTTTCTCGACCATGCTGTTGCCGGACAACTCGGGGAAGCCGCTCATCACCAGCCGTGTCGGTTCGCCGCCGGTGTGGGAATCAATGACGTGTACTCGTTTCATGGAGAGATCCCGTTGGATGATTTCAGTAGGCGCCGGCAGGGCGGGCGGTGACGGTGGACGAGGGCGTAGGGCTTTCGCTTTCTTCGTCCTCGTCGTCCAGGCGCAGCAGATGGGCAGGCACGCCGGTTGCTGCACCCCAGTAGTAAATGCCGGTGGCGCAAGCGGCGACGACGATCGTGTCGAACGGATGGGCGAGGATGCCCAGGCCACCGAAGGTGCCGAGTTTCGACAGCACGATGGTCACCGAGTAGAAGGCGATCAGCCACGCCGATGAACGCACCTGACGCGCCAGACTCAGATGGGCGGTGGGCACAAAGCGGCCACAGAACAGGTAGATGACAAACATCAGGATCTGCAGGCCGAGCAGCCACGACACGGTGTTCCAGCCCGACCAGTAGACGATCAGCGCGGCGATGATGAACGACACCGGCCCAAGCAGGCCCATGCTCCTGACCCGAAACGGGCGCGGCATGTCCGGCGCATTGCGCCGCAGCGCCGCAACCGACACCGGCGCCACCGCATAGCTCAACACCAGCGCGGCGGAGACCACGTTGATCAGCGCTTCCCACGACGGGAATGGCAGGGTCCAGAACACCGACAGGGCGAAAGTCAGCCACAGCGCCGGACGCGGGATGCCGGACTTTTCATCGATGTGGGTGAAGACCTTGAAAAAGGTGCCGGTCTGCGCCCAGCCGTAGATCACTCGCGGCGTGGCGTTCATGTAGATGTTGCCGCAGCCGCTCGGCGAGATCACCGCATCGGCGACCACCAGATACGCCAGCCAGCCGACACCGAGCGCCAGGGCGATGTCGCGATAGGGCAGGGCGAATTCCTTGCTGATACCGGCCCAGCCGTTGGCGAGCATTTCCGTCGGGATGCTGCCGAGAAAGGCCATTTGCAGCAGCACGTAGATCAGAGTCGACAGCAGCACCGAGAGAATCAGCGCGATGGGAATGGTGCGCTGTGGATTTTTCACTTCGCTGGCCACGGAAATGATCGGCGTCAGGCCCAGGTAGGCAAAGATGATCCCCCCGGCAGAGACCGCCATCTCGACGCCCGACAAGCCGAACGGGGCGAATCCCTGAACCTGAAAGTTCTCCGGTTTGAAAAAGGTGAACAGCACGCCGATCACCAGCAACGGCACGATGAATTTGAACACGCTGACCAGATTGTTGGCCTTGGCGAAGGTCTTCACGCTGCGGTAGTTGAGCAGGAAAAACACGCAGAGCAGGCCGAACTGCACCAACCAGCCGAGGATCGTCGGATCGCCACTGCCAGCCTTGGTCAGGCCGGGAAACCACGCCGCCGCGTATTGGCGCGAGGCGACCACTTCGATCGCTACCAGACTGGAAAACGCAATCAGCGTAATGAAGCCCATCAGGTAGCCGAGCAGCGGGCCGTGGGAATAAACCGGGTAGCGCACCACACCGCCGGCACGGGGCAATGCCGCGCCCAGTTCGCAGTAGACGATGCCCAGCAGCAACACGGCGAAACCGCCCAGCAACCAGGAAAAAATCCCCGCCGGACCGGCAATCGCCGAGACATGGCTGGCGGCGAACAACCAGCCGGAGCCGAAGATCGCGCCGAGTCCGATAAAGGTGAGGTCGATCAATGAAAGCTGTTTTTTGAACTTGCCTTGGCCTGACATGGCATCGCCTTCTTGTGAGTTATTGGATAGGCAGTTGTGTCACGGGGACGAGCAGACTTTGCACCGCTCGGCAGTGGCGGCGATTGATGTTTTATGCCGGGATCGATGACGAATTCAGCACAATGGCGCCGATGAATGCGCGGCCTCGACAGGGTCGCGACGTTGCTGCAATCTGCTGGCGAGTGACATTTGCGGTGGTTCAATTCGAGGGGAAGTCTTTGATGCAGTCAGCGTTTTCGATCCTGTGCCAAGGCACTGACGGCCTGCGTCCGCAGACCCTCGAAGCGATGGTCGCGGGTGCCGCGCAGCTGTTGCCGATACTCGATGTGATCCCGAATGCGGCGATCTTCATCAAGGATCTGCAAGCGCGCTATGTGCTGGCCAACCGCACGCTGGTGCAGCGTTGTGGCTTGAAAGACCTGCGCCCATTGCTCGGCAAAACCAGTGCGCAGGTTTTCCCGGCGCAGTTGGGCCCGGGTTACACCGAGCAGGATCGCAAGGTGCTGGAGGAAGGTTTTGTGTTGGAGGATCAGCTCGAACTGCACCTGTATGGCAGTCGCGAACCGGGCTGGTGCCTGACCCACAAGCGGCCGATCTACAACCGTGACGGGACGATCATCGGCCTGGTGGGGATCTCGGTGGATCTGCAGTCAGCCAGCGAAACCCACCCGGCGTTCGAGCGCCTGGCGGCTGTCGATGAATACATTCGCGGCAACTTCAACCGGCGGGTGACGCTGAGTGAACTGACGCGGATCGCCGGGATTTCCGTGGCGCAACTGGAGCGCTATTGCAAACGCGTTTTCCACCTGACACCACGGCAGATGATTCAGAAAGTCCGCCTGGAACATGCGCATCGATTGCTGCACAGCGACTTGCCGATTACCGAGGTGGCGCTGCAATGCGGCTACACCGATCACAGCGCTTTCACCCGTCAGTTCAAAGCCTCGACCGGGTTTACACCACGCGAATACCGGCAAGCCACCGGGCATTAGACCAACACGGCCAGCCAGGCCGAGAGCAGCAGAAGAAGGGCCAGTGCCGCGTTCATGCGCTTGAACGCTTGCGGTGAGCTGAGCAACCGCGCGCTGCCAACGCCGAGAAGTGCCCAGAGCGTCATGCACGGCAACGACACCAGCAGAAACGCCAGCGACAACACCAACAGGCGCAGCGTCTTGTCGCCGCCGCCGACGAATACGCTGACCACCGCCACAGCCATCATCCATACCTTGGGGTTGACCAGTTGCAGCAGCGCCGCGCCGAATACGCTCAAGCTTTGTTCCTGCGATTTCGGGTCCAGGGATGGCGGCGGGCTGCGAAAGATCTGCCCCGCCAGCCAGCTCAACCAGAGCACGCCAGCCCAGGCCATCGCTTGCTGCACGCGCGGAAAGCGCAGCAGGGTTTCACCAGCACCGAGCCCGACCACCAGCACGATCAGCGCCGCCGCCGCGCAGGCGCCGAAAATGATCGGCAGCGTGGCGATCAACCCGCGCCGCGAACTGTGGCTCAACACAAGAATATTGGTCGGCCCCGGCGTGATCGAAGCGACGAAAGCAAACAGCAGAAAGGGCAGTAAAGAAGCCATGGTGAAAATCCTGAAAGTCGAAACAGGGCACCATGATCGTCAGCGGGCGGGTCTCAGTCTGGAAGATTTGAGCAGCGTTTGCGGTAGTCCGCAGGGGTCAATTGATAGGCGCGGCGGAACCAGCGACCGAGATGACTTTGATCGGCAAAACCGAGCACGCTGGCGACCTGCGCTGGCGTCTCGCCGCGTGCGAGCAATTGCCGCGCCTTGGCCAGGCGCAACTGGATCAGGTAAGCGTGCGGTGCAAGACCGAACGCCGCCTTGAACGCGCGTGTCAGGCGAAAGCGATCAACGCCACAGGCTTGCGCTAGGTCGTCGAGGCCGATGTCTTCATAGGTGTGGGCATGCAGATAGTCCCGCGCAACCTGGGCAACCAGTGGCAGGCGCGGATCGAAGTCCTGACGCTTGCGCCAGTCGAGGTGGCGGGTGAGGGACGCCAGCAGGCCATCCAGCGCAGTCTGCCGGACGATGCGCAGATCGCCGTCATGTAACGCGTGGAAGGCTTGCACGATCGCAGTCGACAGGCGCGGATCGTGGCTCAGGGTGTCGGCAAAGCCTGGCTGACTGTCGGCGGGCGCCTCTTCGAACAGCGCGTGCAGTTCGCGCTCCAGCCAGTGCGGATCCAGATACAGCATCGAATAGGTAAAGCCGTCCTCGGTCGGCGCATGGCCATCGTGGATTTCTCCCGGCTCGAGCAGAAACACATGCCCCGGCGTACTGCGATGACGCACCCGGCGACAGTTGAATTGCTGGACGCCTTGCTCGGTAACGCCGACGAGAAAGCTGTCATGCCAGTGCGGATCGTAGGCATGCCCACGGAAATGCGCACGAATCGACTCGATCCCGGTATCGACATCCTGGGAGAGAGAGATCCAGTTGCGTTTGTCCATGGGACGATTCCATAGGGCGGTTGAGCAGGGGCGTTTCTAAAATACCGCGTGGGGGAGAAGAGTGTTTAGAAGATTTGTGCAGGGGCGCAGGGGGATCGAGTCAGGCAATGTGCCTTGGATGGGAGGGGGACCAGAAAACACAGACGAAAAAAAACCGCCTTCGCGGGGCGGTTTTTCAATCCTCGGTTTGGAGCCGAGGCCATGTGCTTCACTAGCCACACCAACATGTCCGCGCATGGTATTAAGTTTCTCCCGTCAGTGCAACGTAGGTTTAGCGTGATGTGGGAGGTTTTTTCGGAGCGGCCAGCGCATGCAACTGAATTCAGATCTGTCAATAAACATTGTCAGAAATACGATTTTACAAAGGTTCAGGCGTAGCCGCAGGATAACCTTGGTTACTCGGGTTTTCTCTTCTGATTTCTGCGTTAAGATGCCCGCGCTCATCTTGTTGGTAGAGCAGTGAGGTTTGGCTGGGGGGCGCAAAAGGTTTCACGCCCTCTGACGCGGATTCGCACCCGCGCCGGAATGATGTCTCGGAGGGATTTCAACCGGCCGCCTCACTAGCTACACCAACATGTAGGCTGAAGGCACGCATGGTCCGGTAAGTTTGCTGGAGGTTTGGCCGCCAGCCCTGGAGGCCAAAACGTATGAAGCTTTTGCTGCGTACGCTGAGCCTTGTATGGAGATTGTTGAAAGCTTTGCGCTTTTACGAGTTCCTGCGAGATCACTTTGACGACTTGAAATAAGGGTCGTCTGAGTGGGAAAGACCCGTTTCGGTTTCGATCGATTCGGGTCTTTTTTTTGCTTGCGTAAAGCTGTCAGAAATACGATTTGTCAGTTTTGTGCTTTAGACTTTGTAGGGCGTTTCGTCTGGACGCGTAAGCACCAGCTTAACGGTTAGGTAAGCAGCTGCTTTTACTCAACTCATCATTGATTGCGTCAATAACAACCATTAAGTCAATGAAGTTCCCATATCCACGGTGCAGCGTAAGATCGGCTCCATACCTAACCACTGCACCTCGGAGCACATCATCATGAAACGCCAGACTATCCTCGGTATCGCTTTCTCGGTTTTTGCACTGAATGCCTTCGCCGCCACCGAAACCGACCCACTGTTCAGCGACGCGATCGCCTCCACTCAAACGGACCGCTTGTTCAGCGACGCAGTAGCCGCCACCGAAACCGACCCGCTATTCAGCGACGCAGTTGCCGCCACCGAAACCGATCCACTGTTCAGCGATGCAGTAGCCTCTGACGGTTCCGATCATCTGCAAGGCAATCGGGTCGCCGAAGGTGGCGCTGACCGTCTGCTCGAACGTCGCACCGCTTGAGCGCAACCATGAGCATCGATAACGAATGCCGCCTCAACCACAGGCGGCATTCGTTCTGTTCATGCATCAGAACTCTGCTCTAAACCGCACTCGGCAACACAGCCTTGTCCCGATCGCGGCCCTTGAACGTCGCCCAGAAACACAGCAGCACCGCCACGGAAAAACCGGCTGGAAATAGCCAGATACTTCTCCAGTCATGGCCCGCACTCGAAGTGAAGTGGTCAGTAATCCGTCCCGCAATCCAGAAGCCAATCAACATGCCCAACCCGTACGTGGCCAAGGTGATCAGACCTTGCGCCGAACTGCGGAAGCGTTCCGGTGCTTTTGCATCGGTGTAGATCTGCCCGGACACGAAGAAGAAGTCATAGCACACGCCGTGCAGGGCAATGCCGATCAGCAGCATGAATGCCTGATCGTCGTTATTGCCGAAGGCAAACAGCACGTAACGCAACGCCCAGGCAGCCATGCCGACCAGCAGGGCGATCTTGATGCCGAAACGATGGATGAACAGCGGCAACAGCAACATGAACAGCACTTCCGACACCTGACCGATGGCCATCTTCGCTGTCGGGTTGGTCACGCCGATCTCCGCGAGAAACGGGTTGGCGTTCTGGTAATAGAAGGCCAGCGGAATGCAGATCAGGATCGAGGCGAGAAAGAACACCAGATAGCTGCGATCCTTGAGCAAACCCCACGCATCGACGCCGAGCATCTGCTTGAGGCTTGATGAGCCCGCTGCGCTTTTCAGCGGCGCAGTGTTCGGCAGACTGAAGCTGTAAAGCCCCAACAACAGCGACGCGACGGCGGACATCAGGAACGTATTGCGCAAGCCTCCCGCCGCGATGCTTTGTTGCGAGTCCCAGGCGAACACGAAGCTGATCACCACACCGGCGACAATCCAGCCCACTGTGCCCCATACGCGAATGCGCGAGAACTCTAGCGCCGGGTCTTTGATCTGGCGGAACGCCACGGCGTTCACCAGCGCCAATGTCGGCATGTAGACCATCATGTAGGCGAGCACATAGGGATAAAACGCGCTGAAGTCTGCGGCGCGATAGAGCTGATAGAGCAGCACCGCGCCCTGCAGATGCAGCACCGCCAGAATGCGTTCGGCATTGAAAAACCGGTCGGCAATCAAGCCAATGACAAACGGCGCCAGAATCGCACCCCATGATTGCGTGGCGAAGGCCATGCCGACCTGGCCGCCGCTGGCAGCGAGCGTGGTGGCCAGAAAAGTGCCGAGGGTGACGAACCAGCCGCCCCAGATAAAGAACTGCAAAAACATCATCACGCTCAGTCGCGCATTCATTACGTTCATTTCAGATCACCGTATTGTTTTTATGTCGGTAACGCGGATGAATCAGTCGTCGGTCAGGCCGAGCAGGCGCCGGTTGGAAGCGGCATCGGCGCTGACCCCGGCGAAATCGTCGAAGGCCTTGGCGGTCTTGCGGATCATGTGTCGCTCGATGAACGCCGCGCCTTCCGCCGCGCCCTGTGCAGAGTCTTTCAGGCAGCATTCCCACTCCAGCACGGCCCAGCCGTTGAAGTCGTATTGGCACAATTTGCTGAAGATCGATTTGAAATCGATCTGGCCGTCGCCCAGCGAGCGGAAGCGCCCGGGACGCTCGACCCAGCCCTGATAGCCGCCGTAGACGCCGGAGCGCGCATCGGGGCGGAACTCGGCATCCTTGACGTGGAACATGCGGATGCGTTGGTGGTAACGGTCGATGAAGCCGAGGTAATCCATTTGCTGCAGCAGCAGGTGGCTCGGGTCATAGAGAATTGCGGCGCGGGGGTGATGATTCACCGCCTCAAGAAACTGCTCGAACGACGCGCCGTCATGCAAGTCTTCGCCGGGATGGATTTCGTAGCACAGATCAACGCCGGCCTCTTCGAAGCAATCGAGGATCGGCAGCCAGCGCTTGCCCAGTTCGGCGAAACCTTGCTCGACCAAACCGGCCGGACGTTGCGGCCATGGATAGACGTAGGGCCAGAGCAGGGCGCCGGAGAAGGTCGCATGGGCCTTGAGTCCGAGACGCTGGCTGGCACGGGCCGCCAGTTTCAACTGCTCGATGGCCCACTCGGTGCGCTCCTGCGGCTTGCCGCGCAGCGCTGGCGGGGCGAAGTCGTCGAACAGACTGTCGAACGCCGGATGCACAGCGACCAATTGCCCTTGCAGGTGCGTCGACAGCTCACTGATCACCACACCGGCGCGGGCGCAGACGGCGATGAGTTCGTCGCAGTAATCCTGGCTTTCAGCGGCGCGCTGCAAATCGATGAACCGCGTGCCGAGGGTCGGTACCTGAATGGCTTTATAGCCTTGCGAGGCTGCCCACTCGGCGATGTTGGCGAGGGAGTCGAAAGGCGCTTCGTCGGCGATGAATTGCGCGAGGAAAATCCCCGGACCTTTCAGGCCAGTCAAATTTTGCTGATCACTGTTCATTGTGCTGGGCTCCTGTCAGTGGGCCGGGTATCTCGCTCCACTTTTCATTGCCAAGGTGATTGGCGATGGCGGTTTCAATGAAGGCCATGCCGCGCAGGCCGGTCTCGATGCCCGGTATGCCCGGGGCCTGATGGCCTTCGACGCCTTGAACAATCGCCTCGGCGAGATCGCCGTACAGGTTGGCCATCGCTTCCAGATAACCCTCGGGATGCCCGGCGGGCAGGCGCATGCGCTGACTGGCAGCGTCACACAACCACGGCTGACCGACTCCGGATCGCAGAATACGCATCGGTTCATTCAACGGTCGATGAATCAGACTGGCCGGCTCTTCCTGACGCCATTCCAGCCCACCCTTGTCACCGTAGACGCGGATCTTCAGCGGGTTTTCCTCACCGGCGCAGACCTGGCTGGCGAGCAATACACCACTGGCGCCGTCGCTCATTTTGAACAGCATCGCCACATCGTCATCCAGTTGCCGACCCTCGACATGCGAACCGAGCATTGCGCTGATGAACTGGATCGACTGGCCGGCAACGAACTCGGCGAGGGAAAACGCATGGGTGCCGATGTCGCCAATGCAGCCGCCGATCCCGGATTGCGCCGGATCGTCGCGCCAGCCGGCCTGCTTGTTGCCTTGCCCGGCGAACTCGGTGCTGAGCCAGCCTTGCGGGTACTCGACGATGACTTTGCGCACGTGCCCGAGCACGCCGCTGGCGACCATTTCGCGGGCCTGCCAGACCATCGCGTAACCGAGGTAGGTGTGCGCCAGCCCGTAAATTCGCTGGCTGTTGATCACCACCGAATGCAGCGCCTGCACCTCGGCGAGATTCAGCGCCGCGGGTTTCTCGCTGAACACGTGAAAACCGGCGCTCAATGCCTCACGGGCAATCGGTGCGTGCAGATGATTGGGGGTGACAATGACCAGCAGTTGCATGCGTTGCTCGGCGGGCAGGGCGGCCTCGCGAGCGAGCAGGGTTTGCCAGTCGCCGTAACAACGTTCGGCGGACACTCCCAGGGTCGCAGCGGTGCGCTGATTATTCTCCGAGTCGCGGCTGAACGCGCCACAGACCAGTTCGAAGCGTCCATCGAGGCCGGCGGCTTGCCGGTGGGCACGGGCAATGAATGAACCTTCACCGCCTCCGACAAAACCCATTCTTGTTTTTTTTGCGGCAGCGTACATGGCGGTCCTCTCGGTAGCTGGATGCAATGCTGATGAGTGATGTAACCGGTTACATCGTGGGCGAAATCTAGGCGTGAAATAGCCGAGTGTCAAATGCCAGCGGATGATCGACAGCGTTTCGATCGCTCGTTGCCTGCGGTAAGCTCCGCGTCTGATCGGCATGAATCAACGAGGTGTTTTTGTCCAATATTCGCGAAGTGGCTCGACTGGCCGGGGTTTCCGTGGCGACGGTTTCGAGGACTTTGAAATCGCCCGAGCGTGTGCTCGCGCCAACCCGTGAGCGCGTCATGGCGGCCGTGGAGCAGGCCGGCTATCGGCCGAACCTGATGGCCGTGCAGTTTCGTTCGCGGCGCACCGGCAATCTGGTGATTCTGGTGCCGACCATCGCCAATACCTTCTTTGCCCGGGTCATCAGCGGCGCGCAGCAAGCGGCGCAGGCAGCCGGTTATCGGCTGCTGCTGTGCGACACTCAGGGCCGGGAAGAACTGGAGCGACAATTCGCCGAGCTGGTGTACGCCTATCAGGCCGACGGGGTGATTCAGTTGCGCGCCTACGATCCTTTCGAAAACGCTCCGGCCGACGCCGATGTGCCGCCGATCATCAATGCTTGCGAAGTGCTCAAGGCCGGGCGTTATCCAACCATCAGCCTGGACAACGTTGCCGCCGCCAAAGCCATGACCGAACATCTGATCGCATCGGGGCACCGACGCATCGGCCTGATCAAGGGCTCGAAAAACAGCCCGTTGACTCTGGATCGACTGGCAGGCTACGAAGCGGCACTGCGCGAGGCCGGGATTGCCTTCGACGAAGCACTGATCTGCCATGGCAATTTCAGCCTCGAGGCCGGTTTTGCCGGCGCGCAAAAGATGCTCGCATTGGCCGAGCGGCCGAGCGCGCTGTTCTGCGAAAACGATGAAATGGCCATTGGTGCGCTCAAGCGCATCCGGCAGGCCGGGCTGCGTGTGCCCGAGGATATTTCATTGGTGGGTTTCGATGACATTCCCATGGCTGCGTTCTGCGATCCGCCGCTGACCACCATCTCGCAACCAGCCGAGGCCTTCGGGGCCAAGGCGGTCGAGATGCTGATTGCCCTGATCGAAAAGCGGCCGCTGGCAGAAAGGCATGTCGTCCTGCCGTTCGAGCTGACGCCACGCAGCAGCACGGCCCGCATCGACAACACGGGCAAGCGCTAACCTGATCACGCCGCTGGCGGTTTCGCCAGCGCAATCCCCGCTGCGCCCAACCGCTTCAACACTTCAAACAACAAATCGCTCTTGGTCAGCCCGACAATCCTCGGGCTGCCCACATAGCCGGTGACCGTGAGGGTTATGCCGTCCGGGGACAACTTGCTGAAACGCACGAATGGCGCCGGTTTATCGAGGATGGTTTCGTTCTCGTGATACGCATCCAGCAGCAGTTGTTTGACCTCCTCAGGATCGATATCCAGTGGAAACACCAGCTCCAGCGATGCTACGCCCTGAGCGCTGCCGCCGAGGGTAACGTTGCGCAGGTTCTGCGAGATCAGTTGCGAGTTGGGCACGATCACGATCGAGCGGTCGCTGAGCTGGATCTCCGTGGCGCGCACGTTGATCCGGCGGATGTCGCCCTCGACGCCGCTGATGCTGATCAGGTCGCCGACCTTGACCGGGCGCTCGGTGAGCAGAATCAGGCCGGAGACGAAGTTCTTGACGATCTCCTGCAAGCCAAAGCCGATACCCACTGACAGCGCACTGACGATCCACGCCAGATTGGTCCACTGCACGCCCAGCGACGACAGCGTCAGCAGAATCACGAAGGCGTAGCCGATATTGGAAAACAGCGTGCTCAGCGACGCGCACATGCCCGGGTCCATGTCGGTCTTGGGCAGGAATTCGTTGTCGAGCCAGCGGCTCAATGTACGGATCAGCCAGATGCCGATCAGCAGCGCCAACAGCGCATTGAGCAGGTGCCCGGGGACGATATTCAGCTTGCGCAAACCGGCGCCGCCAAGAATCGACATGATGTTGGTGACCAGTTGGCCGAGCGTGGTGCCGATGCCGCCGACAAACAACGAAATCAGCGCCATCAGCATCAGGCCGGCGCGGCTGACGCCGGACAACAGGATCGACGTTTGCTCAAGGCGTCGATCGCTGACCCCGAGCAATTGCTTGAGCGCCTGGCCGCTCGCGTGTTTCGGTGAAAACAGGTGTTCACAGGCGTCCTTGACCAACTGAATGAGCAAATAGAAACCCGACAGCACGACGTAGCTCCACACCAGTTCATAACTGATGAACCGCGCCAGCGAAACATAGCCGGCAAGCAGGGCAATGGCCGTGACAAACATCGAGACGCTGGCGACGCTGTAGATCAGCCCGGCGAACACGCTGTTCGTCGCCGAAGCGTCGTTGGCGGCGACCAAGGCCTTGCGCACTTTGCCCACGCGCACCAGCATCGTGCCGATGATCGCCAGCACCACCATGGAAATCACGCCGCGCCCGGCCATCACGATGTGGCTGCTCATGCCTGTGGCATTGGCGACTTGCACCAGCGTCACCAACACCAGCAACGCGCAGGCGAGGATTCGCGGATAAGGCTTGAGGGCCAGCGCCACTGGATCAGCAATTGCCGGCAGGCGCCACGACGGGTGCTCGGTGGACAGCAATGCACGGCTGAGCCCGGTGATCAGCACGCAGGCATAGACGACTTTTTCGAACTCTTCGGAGAAGGTTTCCAGCACCGGCGGCAGGGCGTCGTGGCGGGTGCAGGCGTAGAACAGCAGCTTCAGGGCGATGGCGGTGGTGATGAAGGTCGCTATGGCTGAGGCGAAGGCCAAGGCACTGCGGCGCAGTCGGCCCTCCGCCACGCGATGAATGCAGAACCAGGTCAGCCCGCGCTCAGCCAGACGTCGGCCGAAGGTCCAGATCAGCAGCGCCAGCAGCACCAGTACGCAGGTGTAAAACCGCTCGCCCGGCGCCCAGACCGTGGCCCATACGTCAGCCACCTGCTCGACGAACAGTCGCAGGCGCTGGCGGTCGTCCTCGCTTGGATTGATCAGTGGCGCCCAGAACTGCGGACTCAACACACTGCGCGTGCTCAGGGTCAGTTCGCTTTCCAGTAGCGTGCGGCGGATGCCGGCGATTTGCGTGATCAGGTCGGCGGCATTCTGTTTCAGTGCGGCGAGGCTTTTCAGGGTGCCGTCGACCTTGCTTTTCTGTTCCGCCAGCGCAGCCCGCTGCGCGACGATATCGGCTTGCTCGGCAGCCACCTCAGCGTCTGGAGCGGTGCCGAGCACGCCCAGTTGCACCGCCAGTTGCGCCTGTTGCGGCAACAGCGCTGCCGACAACCGATCGACATCGAGAATGAACGCCTGCACCCGATCCTGCGGGCCTTCGAGCTGGTTGTAATTGTTTGCCGCCGAAATCTGCTGCTTGAGCCCGTCGAGGCGTTGTTGCAGGGCTTGCAGATCGCTCTGCGAAATCACCGGCAGCGGCGCTGCGCCGGGGTTTGTCGGCGCGGCAGGCTCCGCTGCCCACGGCGCAGCGCTGCCCGGCATCAGCAGCAGGAACAGAATCAAAAACAACGACTTGAATGAACAACGCATGGGGGCGGCGGGCTCGAGTGGAACACACAGTCTATGAGGGTAGGTGATCGTGCCGAACAGGGCGGAAAACTTTCACTGGAAGAGGCGGGTATACGCTCATCCAGTCCAGCGGAATGATCCGCACAGCGAGCGGTCAACCGGCAATAACAGCTTCGAGAGCGTGCCATGTCCATCGCCAAGGAAACGATTGAATACCTGCGCCAACATTCGCTGATCATCACCACCGCCGAATCCTGCACGGCCGGGGAAATCGTCATGTTGCTGTCGGAAGTGCCCGGCAGCGGCGAGCTGATCGAATGCGGCTACGTGGTCTATTCGCCGCAGGCCAAGCAGCGCTTGCTCCACGTCAGCCCGGCGACCATGGAAACCTTCAATCTGACCAGCGTGGAAGTTGCCAGTGAAATGGCCATTGGTGCGTTGCGCGACAGCACGGCCAACGTCGCCGTCGCCACCACCGGCATTCTCGGCCCCGACGATATGGATGGCATCAAGGCCGGCACGGTGTGTTTCGCCTGGGCGTTTCAGTTCGATGACCGACATTTTCTGTTCAGCACCCGGCAATGGTTTCCCGGATCGCGGAGTGAAGTGCAGACCCTGGCCTGTGAATTCGCCTTGCAGCAGTTGCCGGCCTATCACCGTCGCGCCTTGCGCGGCGAAGGAGGGTGGCGCCGATGAAGCCCGACGCTGAGCATCCCGATCTGCAAAGCCGACGATTCCCGGTGCAGGAGGACATGGCCTATCAACTGAAGGTCTGGCGCTTCGAGCGCATCGGTTGGTATCTGCTGGTGCTGTGCATGCTGCTGGGTCTGTTGGGGCTGTTTTCCCGGGGCGTGCTCAGTTCGCAGGACGCCCGCAGCGACGATGGCAAAGTCCAGGTCGAGTACGAGATGTTCCACCGCAACGGCTCGACCAACCCGCTGAAACTCAGCGTGCACGCGACGCCTGAAGCTACCGTCGAATTGGACATCGGCGGCGAGATGCTCGATGGCTTCAGCATCGAAACCATGCAGCCGGCGCTGGTGCGTATGCGCAGCTCAGCGCAGGGCATGCGTTTGTGGTTGCAGGCGGATACGCAGGGCCAGGCAACGCTTTATCTGACCCTGCGCGGCGACGGACTAGGCCTGTTTCGCAGCCATATTCGCGCGCCAGGCTCGAGCGAAGTGAAGCTCATTCAATTCATTTATCCATAGGTGACCCATGGACTCGGTGTTGCGTGCACTCGCGATGTATCTGGCACTGATGGTGCTGTTCAAAATTGCCGGTCGGCGTTCGTTGGCCGAGCTGACGACGTTTGATTTCGTCTTGCTGATGATCATCGGTGAAGCCACCCAGCAAGCGCTGCTTGGTGATGATTTTTCCCTGACCAATGCGTTTCTGGTGATCATCACCCTGATCGCCATCGACGTTGGGTTCTCTTTGCTCAAGCAGCGGTCCAGCTGGATCTCGCGGCTGATCGATGGTGAGCCAACGATCATTGTCGAGAACGGCAAGCTGTTGCAGCGGCGTCTGCGCCATGCGCGGTTGGTCGAGGCGGATGTCATGGAGGCGGCGCGCTCCAGTCAGGGCATTGAAACCATCGACCAGATCAAATTCGCGATCATCGAACGCAACGGCAAGATTTCAGTGATCCGCCAGGATCCGGAAGGCGGCTGAGCCTTTGGCGCCGCGCACGCGCAATTTTTTTGAACGCTGAAAAAGCCCCGCAGCCCAATGCTTACAAGTCATCGGAGGATTGCGAAATGAACGAGGCAGCGAGTTACTTCTCCATCGCCGTGGCGGTGATCATTCTGCTGGTCGACCTGTGGGCGATTGTCAGTGTGTTTCGCAGCAACAAGAGCGTCGGCATCAAAGCCGCCTGGGCGATCGGCTTGATTGTCTTCCCGGTGCTCGGCCTGATCGTGTGGGGCATCGCTGGCCCGCGCGGCGTCAAGGAAGGGCCTTCGTCGCCGGAGCACAGTAAGGGCTGAGAGCCCGATGCAGTCCTGCAATGAATTTGCGCACATTCCGGAAGAAGGTAAACGATGCTAGGTCAAGCTTGAACCGGGTAGCAATACCACTGCTGAAAGGAGATTGTCATGAAGAAAATCTGCGTATGTCTGGGGTTCTGCTCAATGTTTCTGTTGAGCGGCTGCTTCGATTCCAACGATGCACCCAACAAGGACGGTGACAAAAGCAAACCGTCGGTGCAGATGCAGACCGAGAAGCCCGAGGACGGCAAGTAGCTGCTGGCGAGTAATCCCTGTGGGAGCGAGCCTGCTCGCGAAGGCGTCAGGTCAGACAACTCTGTGCTGACTGATGCTCCGTCTTCGCGAGCAGGCTCGCTCCCACATTGGTTCAGTCGTGTGAATAAACGTACTCCAGCCACACCCAATACATCAGCGCCACAGCACTGATCCCTCCTCCGAGAAAACACACCGCCACCCAGCCAGAGTGCGCATAGGTATACGTCGCCGCGATGGCGCCCAAACCACTGCCCACCGAGTAAAAACACATATACGCACCGACCAGTCGGCTCTGCGCATCGGGCCGTGCGGCGAAGATCAGGCTTTGGTTGGTGACGTGCACCGCTTGCACGGCGAAGTCGAGGAGGATCACTCCGACGGCCATCGCCAGCAGCGAACTGTCGACAAATGCGATGGGTAGCCAGGACAGCGTCAACAGCGCTAGGGTGATGCCGGTGGTGCGATTGCCCAAGCCGCGATCGGCCAGGCGCCCAGCCCGTGCGGCGGCGAGCGCGCCCGCCACTCCGGCCAGTCCGAACAGGCCGATCTGCGTGTGGGACAACGACAGGGGCGGGGCGCTGAGCGGCAGCACCATCGACGTCCACAACACACTGAACGCGGCGAAGATCAGCAGGGCGAAGATACCTCTGATGCGCAATACCCGCTCAGTCAAAAAAAGTTGGAACATCGAGCGCAGCAATTGCCGATAGCTGCCCTGTGCGGGCGGTTTTGCCGAGGCGGGCAGGGTGCGCCATAACAGCAGAGCCATGCCGATCATCATGACTGCCGAGACAAAATACACGCCGCGCCAACCGGCCAGATCAGCCACTACGCCGGAAACGAAACGCGCCAGCAAAATGCCCAGCACCACGCCACTGGTGACGGTGCCTACGGCGGCGCCGCGCTGTTCCGGACGAGCAAGGCTGGCGGTGCAGGCGACCACCACTTGCACCACCACCGCCAGCAATCCCACCAGCATCATGGCGCCGAGCAACACTCCCCAGCTCTCGGACAGGCCCACGGCACACAGCGCCGTTGCAGACAAAAGCAGTTGGCTGACGATGAGTTTCTTTCGATCGAGCAGATCACCCAGCGGCACAATGAACAGCAGCCCGACCGCATACCCGGCTTGCGTGGCCGTGACCACAACGCCGATTGCACCGGGTGAAACCCCGAGGCTGGCGGCCATCGATTCCAACAATGGCTGTGCGAAATAAACATTGGCCACTGCTATCGCGCAGGTGATTGCAAAGAGAAAAGTCTGCAAACGACTCAGCCCGGTCGTTGCGCTGTCAGCTGCGGCTTGCGCATTGATCAGGGTTTGCGTCTGACACGGCATCCTTGCTTCCTCGTAGTGTGGTTTTGAATTGAAACCGATACGTTGATCTTTATTCATTCGGGTTGTTAAATGCAACCACATTCAATAGCCGATCCATCAGGAATCACATGGCCCGACAACAAACATTGGCGCAGAGCGAATGCCCGGTGGCCCGAACACTCGAAGCCATTGGCGATCGCTGGGCCTTGATGATCATTCGCGATGCGTTCGATGACGTGCGCCGTTTCAGTGAATTCCAGAAACGTCTGGGCTTGGCCAAGAACATCCTCACGGTCAAACTGAAAATGCTCGTCGAGCTCGGCGTGTTGCAGATTCAGCCCGCGTCCGATGGCAGCGCCTACAAGGAATACGTGCTCACCGACATGGGCCGGGCGGTGTTCCCCATCGTCGTCAGCCTGCGGCAGTGGGGCGAGCGTTTTCTGTTTGTCGAGGGGGAGGAGCACTCGATCCTGCTCGACAACGAACGGGCCGAGCCCGTCGAAACTATCGTCGTGCGCTCCAGCGCCGGCGCGGTGCTGGCCCCGGCAGACTGTCACCGAAAAGTGGTGACGCGCCGGTAAAGAAGCCGAGCAGATAGTCGTGGCGCGTATTCACAGACGCGCTATCTCAGGGCATGGAACGTCGGGTCGGCATCTGGCGAGTTTCTGATCTAGGCTGTTTCCAACCTCGAGCAGCAGCGGTGCGCCGTTGCCAGATTGGTTTAACCAACGCGATTGCCGGAGTGCCTGATGAGTCTTTCACCTTTCCACCTCGCCATCCCGGTCTACGATCTTGCCGCTTGCCGCCGTTTTTACGGTGAAGTGTTCGGCCTGGACGAGGGCCGGTCCAGCGCGCAATGGGTCGACTTCAACTTCTACGGCCACCAGTTGGTCATCCACGAACAGCCGAAAACGGCTGCCCAGGAAAGCGTTCACAGCAACCCGGTCGACGGTCACGACGTACCGGTCCCGCACTTCGGCATCATTTTAGAGTGGCAGCAATGGGAAGCACTGGCCGAGCGACTGAAGTCATTCGGCACGCAATTCGTGATCGAGCCCTACATTCGATTCAAGGGCCAGGTCGGCGAACAGGCGACCATGTTTCTGCTCGACCCCTGCGGCAATGCGCTGGAATTCAAGGCGTTCAAGGACATGGGCCAGGTGTTCGCCAAGTAATCACAGCGTAGTGGTCTGACCGTTGCGATCGCGTTCATAAACCTTGTTGGCCTGCAGCTTCTCCTTAAGCCAGCGCTCGGCCGTCCCTAGTGGCCGTTGGCGTGCCCATAACAGGTCGACGCCGATTTGCCAGTCGGTATGCGGGTACGCCGACAGCTGCAACTCGACCAGTTCGCCATTGCCCAGTTCACGCTGGATCAGCTGGCGCGGCAGGGTCGCCCAGCCGAGGCCGGCGCGGACCATTTCGAGCAGGGCCAGATAGCTTTCCGCTTGCCACAGCTGCGTCGAACGCAGGTATTCACTGCTCGGCAGTTTGCTGGCGTGCGCACTGAACGCCAGGCGCCGATGCACGTGCAAATCGTCGAACGTGACGTTGTCCAGTTGCGCCAGCGGATGATCGGGATGACAGACGTGCAGCATGATCAGTTTGCCCAGTTGCTGGAACGCCAGTTCCCGGGGATAGCCCGGCTGCGAAAACGCCACGCCCAGCACCGCCTCGCCACTGCTGACCAGTTCGCTGACATCGCCGTAGACCGGGTGACGAATGATCAGATCGACAAACGGGAAGGCCTGCTCGAACGCTTGCAGCACCGGCATGATCG
Source organism: Pseudomonas sp. Irchel 3F6 (assembly GCF_900187595.1). NCBI lineage: Bacteria > Pseudomonadati > Pseudomonadota > Gammaproteobacteria > Pseudomonadales > Pseudomonadaceae > Pseudomonas > Pseudomonas sp. Irchel 3F6. The sequence goes on from NZ_FYDP01000001.1 coordinate 338,311, forward strand.
GGCCGTACGGCGTTTCAATCGCCAGGGTCAGGCTCGGTTCGACGCTATCGGAAAGGCAATCGGCGTGGGCCTCGAAGGTCATGCAGCGCTCCAGTACCGCCTCTGCCTGGACCAGCAATTTATGCCCGCTGGCGGTGAGGGCAGGGCTGCGGTTGCTGCGGCCGAACAGCTCGACGCCAAGGTCGGTTTCCAGATTGGCGATCGCTGCGCTGATGGTCGATTGCGTCTTGCCCAGCTTGCGCCCGGCGGCGGAGAACGAGCCGCTTTTCACCACCTGGACGAACATCAGCAACTGATCGAGTGAGAAGCGCATGCGGTGTACTCCGAGGTTGAGCGAGACGGCGATTGTGCCGCGTCTTTGCCATCGAAAAAAGCGATGGTTGCCAATTTGTTTCATCGTTAAAAACATTCAAGGATGACCCCGCGTCTTCGAACGCCGGGGCCGATTCTGTTTGTGCGTCTGTCCCTGAGCGCCCGCGATTACAACCAACGCTGCCCCTTCAGGAGCTTGTGCCATGACTACACAACGCGTTCACCCGGTCGACGAGGTGTTGCCCCTGCGGCAGCTTTTCACCTTCGGTCTGCAGCATGTTCTGGTGATGTATGCGGGAGCGGTGGCGGTGCCGCTGATTCTCGGCAGTGCGATGGGGCTGACGTCGGCTCAGGTGGTTTTACTGATCAACGCCAACCTGCTGACGTCCGGTGTGGCGACGTTGATTCAGACCCTCGGCTTCTGGAAGTTTGGCGCGCGTTTACCGTTGATTCAGGGCTGCTCGTTCATTGCGCTGGCGCCGATGATCATGATCGGCAAGGAGTTCGGCCTCAGCCAGATCTTTGGGGCGGTGATCGCCGCCGGCTTCCTGACCATCGCACTGGCGTCGGTGTTCAGCCGCTTGCTGCGATTCTTTCCGCCCGTGGTGATTGGCAGCCTGATCACCATCATCGGTATTTCACTGATGCCGGCGGCGGCAATCTGGCTGGGTGGCGGCAATCCCGATTCGCCTGACTTCGGTCGCCCGGCCAATCTGCTGCTGGGTCTGGCCACGGTCAGTGTGACGCTGGTGATTTATGCGAAATTCAGCGGCTTCATCGGTAACCTCAGTGTGCTCATCGGCTTGTTTGTCGGCAGCCTGATCGCTGCCGCCTGCGGCATGACGCACTTCAATCGGGTCAGCGAGGCGGCGTGGTTCGAGTTGAGCGCGCCAATGGCGTTCGGTGCGCCGGAATTTTCTCTGGTACCGATTCTGATCATGACCCTGGCGATGCTGGTGATCATGGCCGAGACCACTGGCAACTGCCTGGCCATCGGCAAACTGGTCGGCAAACCGACTACGCAGCAGACCCTCGGTAACGCCTTCCGCGCCGACGGCTTGTCGACCATGCTCGGTGGTCTGTTCAACAGCTTTCCCTATAACGCCTTCACGCAAAACACCGGCCTGATTGCGCTTTCCAGCATCAAGAGCCGCTTCGTCGTTGCGGCCGCTGGCGCGATCATGGTGTTGATGGGCTTGTTTCCAAAGCTCGGCGCGCTGATTGCGGCGGTGCCGACGCCGGTGCTGGGCGGCTGCGCGATCGTCATGTTCGGCATGACCACGGTGGCGGGCATTCAGGAACTGTCACGGGTGCAGTTCGAGGGCACACGCAACGCCATTATTGTTGCGGTGTCGGTCAGCGTCGGCGTCCTGCCGATGTCGTTTCCGGCCCTGTTCGAACATGTCGGCCCGACGCTGAAACTGGTGCTCGACAGCGGCATTTTTCTCGGTGCGATCACCGCCATTCTGCTCAACCTCTTGCTCAACAAACAAAAACCATCGACCGACGCCGTCGGCGCTTCCACGGCCGAACTGGCCGACTGACTTTTGTCTTTTCTCACTGCCCAGGAGTTACCCATGAATCAATTCACTCAGCTTGTCCCGGCCGGCGTCAGCGATCTGGACCTGGCATTACTGCGCCAGACCATCGCCCTGTCGCAGGCGTCGAAACAACGTGGCCGGCACCCGTTTGCGGCGCTGGTGGCGGACCGCGACGGCAACGTCATTGCCGAAGCGGGCAACAATTCGATGCCGCCGGAAGGTGATCCCACCCAGCACGCCGAACTGGTCGCGGTGGCTGCGGCGGCGAAGCGTTTGTCACCCACGGAGCTGGAGGCCTGCACGCTGTACACCAGCGCCGAACCTTGCTGCATGTGCGCGGGCGCGGTGTATTGGACCGGTGTCGGGCGAGTGGTGTACGCGTTATCGGAACATGCTTTGCTCGGGCTGACCGGCGATCATCCCGAGAACCCGACGTTCTCGTTGCCGTGTCGCGAAGTGTTTGCCAGAGGGCAGCGCACGGTGAGCGTTTTCGGGCCGATGCTGGAGGAAGAGGCGGCTGAGCCGCATAAAGGGTTCTGGTCTTAGTTGATATGGATCGTTCCCACGCGGAGCGTGAGGAACGATCAGTTTCGCGCGGTCAGGTACTGGTCACTTCACCGGGACGATAACCGCACATTCCCCAGCGGAATGCCCCCCCTGGTCTGTTGTGGGGCACCTGGCTGACTTGCAAGCTCAGCCAGGCGACCCGATTTGCCTAAGCCTCCGTCCAGTCCAGCGCTGCCGTCTCGCGCCACTTCACCTCCGTAATCCCATAGCGCTCGGCCTGGGGTTTGGAAACCACTTTCAACGGTGGTTTACCCGGTTTCGGAATCGGCGCAATACCGGCGTCACAGCTCGCCCAATGCCAAGCGTCGGCGTTGCGCATACTCTTGGCGCGGATGACGAATGATTTTGGCTGGTCGTGATGTTTGTATTCGATGACGAAAATATCGGTGCTACGCATGAGTTCCTCCTTACGCTCATACGTAAATGATTTTGTCCGACAAGAAAAATTCAAAGGATTTTCTGGCCAGATGATCATCGTCACTCAGCGCTCTGAAACGCGGTTCTTCATGAAGCCGCGCAGGTTCATCAGGAACAGGCAAAGCTGCAGAACGATCAGCGCGTAAGCCCCGGCATGGACGCCCCAGATCACCCACAGCAAATTGCTCAGACTGAAACAAACGAAGCCGCTCATGCGCCGTTGCGGTCGTTGCGAACCGATCAGCCAGGCGGCCAGAACGGTGACCAGCATCGCCGGCCATTGCACCCAATCCAGATATGCCAACACTCCATCCTCTGCTCAGATTTGCTTGATGCAGAAAGGGTACACAGCAACCGAAGTATGGTCACCGCCCGCACGGTTCTGCGTAGCAATGGCGGTGAAAAAGGTTTCGCCCGGCAGAAGCCGGGCGAAGATTTCAGGCGCGCAATCAGTAATCCCAAATCGCAGGTATCCAACGGAAAGCAGCACCATTGATCGCGACCCTACCCACCGAAGGGAAGGCCAGATGCGTGGCGACAAACAGCTCGCCGCTGGCGGCGGCTTCCTTGAGCATGCGCACGCGCACTTCCACCGATTTGGTCGGATCGTGTTCGAAACCGTTGTGCCAGTCAGGGTGATCGAACGCCACCGGGAACAACGCGTCACCGGCAAAGGTCAGGCGCTCGCCACCGGAGTTGACGTAGACCACGCAGTGCCCTGGCGTATGACCACCGGTGAGTTTTGCAACTACGCCCGGTGCAACCTGACATTCGTCTTCGAATATGTGCAACTTGCTTTCATAGTGGTTGATGAACGCGTTGGCGGTGCTGCGCAGGACGTCTGGTACTGGTGCGGGCATGTCGGTGCTGGTGAAGTCTGGCGTGGACCAGAAATTCACTTCGGCAGCGGTGACGTGGATGCGCACGTCGTGGCGCAGACGGCTCTTCACCGAGTCGACCAGTAGGCCGCCGATATGGTCCATGTGCATGTGCGTGATGACGATATCAGTGATGTCGGCGAGGGCCACCCCGGCAGCGGCCAGGCGCTTGGGGAACTGCCCGGCGCGCGGGAAACCGGGGAATTGGCCACCGAGGCCGGCGTCGACGAGGATGACTTGTTCGCCGCTACGCACCACCAGCACGTTGAGCGCCCAGTCGAAGGCGTCAGGGCCCAGATACATTTCCTTGAACCAGGCGGCACGGTCGGCGGGGTCGGCATTGGTTGACATGGTCTGGGTCGGCAACGGCAACACGCCGTCGCTGATCACCATCACGTCAATGTCGCCCAGGCGCAGGGCGTAGCGCGACGGCACCAGTTCTTCGCTTTGCGTTTGCAGGGCCACCGCGCGGTTGGCGGTGAAGGAATCCAGATGCAGGGTCATGGTGTTCTCCTTGTTCTCAGGGCTAAAGCGGAGGGTGAAATCAGGCTACAGGGATCAGCGGATCGGCGGCCGCGAGGGCGGCGCGACGTTCGGCGGCGGGCGGGTAGATCCACACCGTGTTGATCTGCGTCTTCAGCTCTTTGGCTTCGGCCTTCACCAGTTTCAGCTGACGATCCCAGCCTTCGGTGTACACCGCGCCCCAGGCGCCCAGATCCAGGCAAGTCACGTACTTGGGCTGGCGATACATTGTCGGAGCGACGCCGAGGATATCGGCGGCGGCGTTGTTGCCGGCGTAGCGACCCAGGCTGATCGCATGCTGGCAAGACATCGCGGCATAGTTGCCGAGGTCGTCAGTGGCGGCGCGAGCGACATCACCGGCGGCAAAGACGTGATCGATGCCGTGCACCTTGAGGTTGCCATCGACATGCAAGCGGCCCTGGCCATCGCGTTCGGCGTCGAGTTGTTCGGTGAGCGGGCTGGCGCGGAAACCTACGGTCCAGATCACGGTGTGGCTTTCGATGTGGCGGCCATCGGCGAGGGTGACGCCATTGGCATCCACAGCGGCAACGCTGGCATCGACGATCCATTCGATACCCAGGTCATTGGACGCCTCGATGATCGACGGGCGAATGCCATCGCCCATGGTCGCAGCGATGTCCTTGCTGCGATCGACAATGATCACGCGCAGGTCTTGATCCTCACCGAGAATCGCGCGCAGGCGCGCCGGCATTTCCGTCGCAGTTTCAATCCCGGTGAAACCGCCACCGGCGACCACCACGGTGTTGCGCGCAACGCTGGGCGGTTGGTTGCCGAGGGCGATGAGATGGCGTTCCAGACGCGCCGAGGATTCGATCTGATCGACATCGAACGCATGCTCCTTGAGGCCAACCACCGGAGGCCGAGCGAGCTGGCTGCCGCTGGCGAGAACCAGCCGATCGTAGGCCAGTTCACCCGGACGCCCGGCCTCGTCGCGGTAACCGATTCGGCGCGCCCGGGCGTCGATGCTTTCAGCGGTGCCTTTGACGAAGCGCACACCCACCGCATCGAACAGCGCGTCGAGCGGCGCGTACATGCTGTGCACGTCCGGCTCGTAGAAGCGCGGGCGAATACGCAATTCCGCTTGCGGGGCGAGCAGCGTGATCTCGACATCCTGACGGGCATGCATATCCAGCAAACGCGCAGCGCTCAGCGCACTCCACAGCCCGCCGAACCCTGCACCGATCACCAATAATTGCTGTTTCATAATGTGCTCCCTGACGCTGATGGATGGATGACACCCGAGTCCGATGCGGACTCTGGCGTGACGATCACTGGCCGCCGTAACTGGCTTGCCGTACTGCCTGGCGCTCAATCGCCCGCTGTGTAGAGCCATGCTAGGGCGGGGAGGCTACGAGCGCAGTTGTCCATCGGTGTGCGTGGGGTACGCATGGGTGGAAGGGGGGTATACGAAGGTATGGGGAAAAAGGATCAACCCAGCGCTTTTTCCAGGCAGGCGAGCAAACGTTCAGCCTGAAATGGCTTGGCCAGACACGCGATGACCCCGGGTACGCTGTTGGGCATTTTGCCCGCATGCGCCGACACAAAAATCACCGGCATCCGCCAGCCTTGCGCCCGCAGTGCATCCAGCATCTGCAAACCACCCATGCCCGGCATCTGAATATCGGAAATCAAACAATCAGTCTGCGCCGGCCCGTCCGAGTCAAGGTAGTCCGCTGGCGCCGCATAGCAGAACACCTGATACCCCGACGCTCGCAGCAGGCTGCTCAGCGATGTGCGCATTGCCTCGTCGTCGTCCACTACCGCAATGACATGCGTCTTGTACATAAAGCTCCCGGGCCGGGCGGCCGAGCTGGTGACTCCTGTCGTTCTTGCACCATACGCTGATGGCCAGCGGGCAAAACTATACGTAGGTATAGCGGTTCAGCCATCGCGGCTGAAGCGACTGCGGTAGTCGCGCGGGGAGATCGACAGGTGGCGCTGGAAGCAGGCGCGCAGGCGTTCTTCATCGTTGAAGCCGCAGAGGCGGGCGATTCGTTCGATTTTGTGCGGGGAGTTTTCCAGCAGGCGTTTGGCCGCTTCGAGCCGGAACAGCTCGAGCGCTTTCGACGGTGTGCGCCCGGTGCGCGCTTTATAGACCCGCGTGAAGTTGCGCAGGCTCATTGCGGCTTGCTCGGCGAGGCGCTCCACCGTCAGATTCGGGTCGCCGAGGCGCTCCATGAGCCAAAGGTGCAGATCATCGAACATCGCAGCGTCCTGCGCCTGCGATTGCAGCAGCGTGCTGTATTGCGCCTGGCCGCCGGGGCGTTTGATGTACACCACCAATTCCCGCGCGACTTGCAACGTCACTTCACGGCCGTAATCGGCCTCTACCAGCGCCAGCGCCAGATCGATCCCGGCGGTGACTCCGGCCGAGGTCCAGACCTTGCCTTGCTGAATGAAGATCGCGTCGGCATCTACCTCGACCGCTGGAAAGCGATCGCGCAAAGCGTCGCACATCGCCCAGTGAGTGGCAGCGCGGCGGGCGTCGAGCAATCCGGCCTGAGCCAGCAGAAACGCACCACTGCACACCGAGACCACGCGGCGGGCGAGGTGAGCATGGTCCTGCAGCCAGTCGCTCAGTTCGCGGTGCTCCTCAAGGGTCTGGCAGATGTCAGGGGCGCCGGGCACGACCAGCGTGTCCAGCGCGGTGGTGTCGAGCGTGGTTAACGCTTGGGTGTCGATGGCCAGCCCTTCGACGGTCGGGATCAAGCCGCCGCTGAGGCTGGCGGTGTGCAGTTGATAACCGGGCTGCCCGCGCTCGACCAAGGCTTTGCTCGCCGCCCAGAACACGGTCTGCGCACCGCTGAGATCGAGCAGGCTCAGCCGTGGGTAGGCGATAAACACCACGTCGCGCGGGGCCGTTGTAAAAGCGGGATGAGTGGACATCGCGGGCCTGCCTGTTTGCAGCGCTAGAGGCGGGACTGCCTCAGCCTGGCCGATTTTCAGGGGTTTCTGGCCGGCCGGCAATGGTGCTGACTGTTAGCCTGATTGCTGACCGTCCGGCCGGTGTCTGGCTGCGGTGGCCATCCTGAACTAGATTTATTGACCAGCCCAATGCGTGCTGCGATCTCGCCGAGGAGACACAATGACCTTGTGGTCGCATTCCAGCCCTGCGCAAAGTCCCGATGTGCTCGGCGAACCAGTGGTGTACGTGGTCGATGACGATGCCTCGATGCGCCAGGCGCTCGACAGCTTGCTGCGCTCGATCGGCTTGCAGGTGCGAACCTTCGACAGCGCCGGAGATTTTCTCGCGCAAGCGCAACGTGAGGTACCCGGTTGCCTGGTGCTCGACGTGCGCCTGCGCGGCGAAAGTGGCCTGACGTTTCAGGAACAGATGGAAAAAAATGGCTTGCGCATCCCTGTGGTGTTCATGACCGGCCACGGCGACATCGCCATGAGCGTCAAGGCGATGAAGGCCGGCGCGGTGGATTTTCTGGCCAAGCCGTTCCGTGATCAGGACATGCTCGACGCCGTGGCCAGTGCGTTGGCTCGCGACCGTGCGCGGCTAGCAGCCGAACACTCCGGCGCCGTTTTGTGTCGGGCTTACCAAACCCTGACCGCACGTGAGCGCGAAGTGCTCGGCTTCGTCATTGCCGGGCTGATGAACAAACAGATTGCCGGACAGCTCAACCTCAGCGAGGTCACGGTCAAGGTCCACCGTGGCCAGGTCATGCGCAAAATGGCCGCACGTTCAGTGGCCGATCTGGTGCGTATCGCAGAAGCGCTGGGCATCGAGCCTGTCCAGCGCAACCCCTGAGCGCTGGCGACGTGCAACTCACCGTGCGGCAAAAAACCTGAGCAGTGTTGACGCAGATGGCCAGCAGAAAACAGATTTTGTGGGACGACGGCGAGCGGGTGCTGTCCCGTGAGCGCGGTTCGAATGATGGCAGCCTACTGGCGGTGCGTCCGGCGATGGGCCAGCCATTGCCGAGCACCCTGGAGCGTCTGGCGCATGAATACAGCCTCAGGGACGACCTCAATCCTGCCTGGGCGTTGCAGCCGACAGCTTTCGAGCGTACGGGCACCCGAGTTCGTCTGCTGTTCGACGATCCGGGTGGCGAGCCGTTGTCGCGATTGCTGGTCGCTCCGCTGGATATCGAAACCTGTCTGGAATTGGCCACGAACATCGCCAAGGCACTGGGCCATATGCATCAGTGTGGTCTGGTGCACAAAGACCTGAAACCGCAGCATGTCTTTGTCCATTGCCATGACGGGCAGGCGCGGCTGACCGGCTTCGGCCTGGCCACGCGCTTGCCACGGGAACGGCAAGCGCCCACGCCACCGGAATCTATCGCCGGCACGCTGGCTTACATGGCGCCGGAGCAAACCGGGCGGATGAATCGTTCGATCGATTCGCGTAGTGATCTGTATGCCTTTGGCGTGACGCTGTACCAGATGCTCACCGGCTCGCTGCCGTTCAGTGCCAGTGAACCGATGGAGTGGGTGCATTGCCATATCGCGCGGCTGCCAATGCCCGTGTGTGAACGGGTGGCGACGGTGCCGCCGATGTTCTCGCGAGTGGTCATGAAACTGCTGGCGAAAACTGCCGAGGAGCGCTATCAGAGCGCAGTCGGTGTCGAGCATGACTTGCGCCGTTGCCTCGATGACTGGCGCCGTATGCGGCAGATCGAGACGTTCACGTTGGACGAGCAGGGCGCCTGCGAGCGCTTGCTGATTCCGGAAAAACTCTACGGCCGCGAACACGAAGTGCAAACGTTGATCGATGCCTTCGCCAATGTGGTGCAGACAGGCGCGCCGACACTGGTGCTGGTATCCGGCTATTCCGGCATCGGCAAATCGTCGGTGGTCAGTGAACTGCACAAGGTGCTGGTGCCGTCGCGTGGCTTGTTCGCCGCCGGCAAGTTCGACCAGTACCAGCGCGACGTGCCTTATTCGACTCTGGTTCAGGCCTTTCAGGGGCTGGTGCGGACGCTGTTGGGCAAGCGCACCGACGTACTGGCGGGCTGGCGCGAAGCACTGTTGCGGGCACTGGAAGCGAATGCGCGGTTGATCACCGATCTGATCCCCGAACTCAAGCTGATCATCGGCGAGCCGCCGCCCGTGCCTGAGTTGGAGCCGCAACAGGCGCAGCAGCGGTTCCTTCAGGTCTTGCAGCGTTTTATTGGCGTGTTCGCTCAGTCCGAGCATCCGTTGGCGCTGTTCCTTGACGACCTGCAATGGCTCGACGCGGCCACCCTTGATCTGCTCGAAGATTTGCTCAGTCGCGCAGAGACCCCTCATCTGCTGCTGGTCGGTGCTTATCGCGACAACGAGGTAGATGGCGATCACCCACTCAGCCGCACACTCAAGACCCTGCATCACGCCGGCGTACACATTGACGAAATTCGTCTGGCGCCACTGGCTGGCGCGCACATCGAACAACTGATCAGCGAGTCACTGCGCTGCCCGCCGGCGAGCATTGTCGCGCTGGCGCGGCTGGTGCTGGACAAGACCGCTGGCAATCCGTTCTTCGTCATCCAGTTTCTGCACGCCCTGGCCGAGGAGAAGCTGCTGACATACGAGCCTGCGTGCCAGCGCTGGCGGTGGGATGTGCACCTGATCAACGGCAAGGGCTACACCGACAATGTCGTCGATTTGATGGTCGGCAAACTGGCGCGGCTGCCCCAGGAAACCCGCCAGGCGCTGCAACAACTGGCCTGCCTGGGCAACGTCGCGCGTCTCGACACGCTGGCCACAGTCCTTGATGTGCCGGTGCCTCACGTTCACTCCGCATTGTGGCCGGCGGTGCGGCTTGAGTTGGTCGAGCGTCAGGACGGTGCCTACAGGTTTGTGCATGATCGCATCCATGAGGCGGCGTATTCGCTGATCGCTGAAACCGAACGGGCGCAAATGCACTTGCGCATCGGCCGGCTGCTGGCACTGCAAACCCAGGGTGAGCGGCGCGAGGAGGCGATCTTCGAGATTGTCGGCCAGCTCAATCGCGGTGCGCATCTGATCAGCCTGCGTGCCGAGCGCGAGCAACTGGCCGAGTTCAACCTGCTCGCCGGCCAGCGAGCGAAGGCCTCGACCGCTTATACCTCAGCACTGACCTATCTGGGCGCCGGCGCAGAACTGTTGGGCGAGCAGGGTTATGACAGTCGGCATGAACTGGGTTTCGCTCTGGAGCTGAACCGTGCCGAGTGCGAATTTCTCACCGGCCAACTGCAGCTTGCCGACTCGCGCCTGGCGACATTGGCCGAGCGCGCCGTGACCACCGTCGAGCGCGCGGCGGTGGCGTGCCTGCAGATGGATGTCTACTTGCTGCTTGATCGCAGTGACCGGGCGGTGACGGTGTGTCTGGCCTTTCTGCGTCAGGTCGGCATCGATTGGCCAGCGCGTCCGGACGATATTCAGGTGCGCGACGAATATCAGCAGGTCTGGACCAGCCTGCGCGGGCGCAGTATCGAGCAGATGATCGACTTGCCGCTGATGGAGGATCCTGCCGCGCGGGCCACCCTCGATGCGCTGGGCAAACTCTTCGCGCCGGCGGTGCAGTCGGATCTGAACCTCGCCAGCCTGACCATTTGCAAAGCGATCAGCCTGAGCCTGCAATATGGCAACTGCGACGCCTCCTGCCTGCTCTATGCCAACTTCGGGCGCGTGTCGGGGCCGCGTTTTGGCGACTATGCCGCTGGTTATCGATTTGGCCGTCTGGGCTGCGATCTGGTTGATCGGCGCGGGCTCACGCGTTATGAGGCGAGCACCTGGTTGTGCTTCTCGATCTTCGTGGTGCGCTGGATGCGGCCAGTGCGCGAGTGCCGCGAACTGTTGCGCCGTGCGCTCAACGCGGCCCATCGCAGCGGCGATCTGCCGTATGCCGCGTTCGCCGGAAACAGCCTGATTTCCGATCTGTTGTTTATCGGCGAGCCGCTGGCCGAGGTGCAGGCGCAAGCGGAATCAGGGCTGGTCTATGCACAAAAGGTCGGTTTCGGTCTGGTGGCGGATTTCATGCGCTGCCAGTTGACGCTGATCCGCATGCTGCGCGGGCAGACGCCGACGTTCGGCTGTTTCGACGATGACGGGTTCGATGAAACAGCTGTCGAGGCGCATCTGGCCGGTTCGGCGGATCTGGCGCTGGCGCGCGGCAAGTACTGGGTACGCAAGTTGCAGGCGCGCTATCTGGCCGGGGATTACGCGGCGGCCGCTGAGTGCGCGGCCCAGGCGCAGGGACTTTTGTGGGTGGTTTCGGCGTTTTTCGAGGAGGCCGAATACCATTTCTACGCGGCGTTGACCTTGGCGGCCCACGGCGAAACTGACGCCGGTGCTTTGCAGCGTCTGGGTCAACATCATGAACAGTTGCAGACGTGGGCGCGCTTGTGTGCAGAGACCTTCGCCAGTCAGGTGGCGCTGGTCGGCGCGGAAATGGCGCGCGTCACCGGACAGTTGCTCGAAGCCGAATTGCAGTACGAGCAAGCCATTCAATTGGCTCAGGACAATGGTTTGCTCCATATCGAAGCGCTGGCCAACGAACTGGCCGCACGGTTCTACGGCGCTCGCGGGCTGGTCAGGATATCCCGGGTTTACCTGCGCGACGCACGCTACGCCTATCTGCGTTGGGGGGCTGCTGGCAAGGTGCGGGAGCTGGAGCGACGTCATCGTTTTCTGCGTGCCGAAGAGGCGCAACCGAATCCGGTCACCACGCTCATTACGCCAGTTGAACATCTCGACCTGGCAACGGTGCTCAAGGTCTCTCAAGCAGTCTCCGGCGAGATCGTCCTGGACCGTTTGATCGAAACGGTGATGCGCACCGCGATCGAACAGGCCGGGGCCGAGCATGGCCTGCTCATTTTGTTGAACGCCGACATTCCCTATGTCGCTGCGCGAACCCGTATCGGCGACGGTGCCACGCAGCTGTGCAACGCGCCGCTGCACACGGTGGCGCTGGCAGAGTCAGTGCTCTACCAGACGCTGCGCACCGGCGAAAACCTGTGCCTGGACGACGCGGTTGCCGATCCGCTGTTCGCCGCTGATCCATACGTTCAGCAACGAGGCGCGCGCTCGATCCTGTGCCTGGCATTGATGAATCAGGCGCGGGTCGCCGGGGCGCTGTATCTGGAAAACAACCTGTCCGCCGGGGTGTTCAGCCCGACGCGTCTCGCCGTGTTGCGCCTGGTGGCGTCGCAGGCAGCGATCTCGCTGGACAACGCGCGCCTGTACCGCGACCTCGCCGAGCGAGAAGCGAAGATCCGTCGGCTGGTCGACGCCAACATCATCGGCATCATCGTCTGGGGCGTGGAAGGGGAAATCATCGAGGCCAATGACGCGTTCCTGCGCATGGTCGGTTACACCCGTGATGAGTTGCTTTCGGGCAGTGTCCATTGGCGTGACATGACCCCGCCGGCGATGCGCGCTAACAGCGATATTGCACTGGCAACGGCGATCCACACTGGCCGGGCCCAGCCATTCGAAAAGGAGTACATCCGCAAGGACGGCAGTCGGCTGCCGGTGATTGTCGGTCTGGCTGCCTTCGAAGCGAGTCAGCAACAGGGCCTGGCCTTTGTGCTGGATATCAGCGAACGCAAGCTGGCTGAAGAGCAAGTGCGCGAAGGCGAGCGTCGTTATCGTCAGGTGCAAACGGAACTGGCCCACGCCAATCGTGTGGCAACCATGGGTCAGTTGGCCGCATCGATTGCCCACGAAGTCAATCAGCCGATCGCCGCCACGGTGACCCATGCTAATGCCGCGTTGCGCTGGCTCGGTGCAAAGCCACCAAATATCAACGAGGTCGAGCAGGGCCTGCGGCATATCATTCTCGACGGCAACCGCGCCGCCGACGTACTCGGGCGCATCCGCGCGCTGATTCACAAAACGCCACCGCAGCGTCAGCCTGTCAGCCTCAATCTGCTGATTGAAGAAATGGTCGGTTTCAGCCGGGGCGAAGCGCTCAAGCACGGCGCCGAAGTCAGCGTTGAGCTGGCGGCAGATTTGCCTTTCGTAGTGGCGGACCGGGTCGAACTGCAACAGGTGTTGCTCAACCTGATCATCAACAGCCTCGAAGCCATGACGATCATGGCAGAGGGGCAGCGACGTCTGCTGATTCGCAGTGAGGCGCTGGGCGATAACGTGCACATCAGCGTCAGCGATTCGGGGCCGGGCTTTGCCTGCGAGCGGGCGGAGCAAGTGTTCACGGCGTTCTTCACAACCAAATCCACCGGGCTGGGCATGGGCCTGTCGATTTGCCGCACGATCATTGAAGGACATGGCGGCAAATTGTGGGCCGAGCGCAATGAGCCGAGGGGGGCGCGGGTGGTGTTTGGCTTGCCGCGTTGTGAATGAACATGATCAACAGCCAGGCTACCCGGGCATTGAGCCCGGATGTTTCTGTCGGTGAGTTCAGGCCACCGGAATAGGATTTTCCAGCAGCGACAGGTTGAACTGCTCGATCAACCCGTGCTCGTTCGCGCCCTGGTTGGCTCGCAGCGGCAGCACTCGGTCGACCAGCACTTCGGTGGTGGCGGTTTCCAGCTTGATCAGGGTTTCCTCGATGAACTCGTCCAGCGGCATGGCGCGCTCGTCGCCGCTCTTGTGGATCAGGTCGGTATCGACCCAAGGTGGCGCGATTTCCAGGACCTTGACGCTGGTGTCGCGCAGCATGAAACGTTGCGACAGCGAGTAGGAATGGATCGCCGCTTTGGTCGCCGAATACAGCGCCGTGGTCGCCAGCGGCAGGTAGGCCAGCACCGAGCTGTTGTTGATGATGTAGGCCTCGGGCTGGCGCTTGAGGTGTTCGACGAACGCCGCGCTGACGCGCACCGGGCCGAGCAGGTTGGTCTGCAACAGACCGACGGCCTGTTCATCGTCGTAGTCGCCGGAACCCGCGTTGTCGAAGGGCATGATCCCGGCGTTGTTGATGATTACGTTCAACGACGGATGGCGGCGGATGACTTCGGCGGCGACGTCGTTGATCTGCTGCGCATCGTTGATGTCCAGCTGCACGGTATCGATGCCCGGGTTGGCCTGGGCAATCTCTGCCAGCAGGGCCTGGCGACGGCCAGCGATGATGACCTTGTTGCCGCGCTGATGCAGGGCCTCGGCCAGTGCGCGGCCGATGCCGGAAGTGCCGCCGGTGATGAAGATCGTGTTGGCTTCAAGTTTCATGAGCTGCGTCCCGCAAGTGGATTGATTGGCATGTGAACCATGATGGAGAAAACCTGCTCCGACCTGAATGACGTATGTGGTAGTGTTTCAGGACATTCAACAAACGGAGCGCGACCATGCATCGAGTCGGCTATCTGCTCACGGAAGGTTTTCAGGTCATGGCGCTGGCGACCCAGTCGGTGTTCGAGTTCGCCAACATCGTCACCGGCAAAGCCGTGTACAAGGTGCAGAACTTTTCCCAGGCCGGCGGCATCGTCAGCTCCTCGCTGGGCTTGCACGTCGATACGTTGCCGCTGACGCAAGCGGGGCTGGCCGACAGTTGGCTGGTGGCGGGAACGCTGACACCGATGACGCCGCCCGATGCTGACGTGCTGCACAGCGTGCGCGGGCTCGCCGACGGCGCACGCCGCGTGGCCGGCATCTGCACCGGCTCGTTCGTACTGGCGCAGGCCGGTGTACTGGATAATCGCCGCGTGACCACGCACTGGGCGTTCGCCCCGGCGCTGCGCAGGATGCATCCCTCGGTGAATGTCGAGGACGACCGGATCTTTATTATCGACGGCCCGGTGTGGACGTCGGCGGGCATGACCGCTGGTGTCGACATGGCGTTGGGCATGGTTGAAAAAGATCTGGGCAGCGACATTGCGCGCTCGGTGGCCCATCGGCTGGTGATGCATCAGCGCCGCTCGGGCGGGCAGTCGCAGCACTCGGAATTGCTGTCGCTGTCACCCAAATCCGATCGCATTCAGAGTGCGCTGGATTACGCGCGCAAGCACCTCAATCGCCCGCTGAGTGTCGAAGAACTGGCCGAGGTGGTGCACCTGAGTCCGCGGCAATTCACCCGGGTGTTTACCGCCGAAACCGGCCAGTCTCCAGCCAAGGCGATAGAGAGCCTAAGGCTGGAAGCAGCGCGTTTGCTGATCGAGCAAAGCAGTCACAGTCTGGATGTGGTCGCCAGAGAAACCGGGTTTCGTGACCGCCGGCACATGCGCGAGGTGTTCATGCGCGGGTTTGGCGTGCCGCCGCAGGCGGTGCGGCGCGATTCGCGGCGGATGGTATGACGTGACCAGGGTCTACGAAAAAATGTTGACCCCCATTCTGCCGATCAGGAATACGAGCAGGATCAGGAAAAAAACTCTGATGAAACTGCTTCCATAACGTAATGCCAAAAAGACACCGGTCAGTGCACCGGCCATATTGCATAAAGCAACTATGCCGCCAATCGCCCACAAGACATTACCGGAGGGGATAAAAAATATGAGCGCAGCGCTGAACGTCCCCAGGTTGACCAGTTTTGCAGAGGCTGATGCATTGAGGAAATCAAAGCCAAAGACCTTGACGAAGATAAACAGCAGCAGGCTGCCACTGCCCGGGCCGAAGACACCATCGTAGAAACCGATCAGGCTGCCAAAGAAAACTCCAAGGCAAATGTCTTTCGTTCCGAAGTGGCGGTCTTTGCCTGCCAAACCAAGTTTTTTTTCCATAAACGTGTAGATAGCCATGACTATCAATATGAAAAAGACAACGATCTCCATCAATCTTTTAGGAACAAGGGATACCGAGAGAGCTCCGAGAAAAGAAAATAAAAAAGCGGCGAGCATGGTCGGAAGCATTAAATTCCAGCGAATTTTTATGCGCTTCAGGTAACCCGATATTGATGAAATATTGCCTGCCAGAACGGCCAGTTTGTTGGTGCCGAAAATGGTGGCAAGGCTGTACTGGGGTAGAGCATGTAGAAGTGCCGGCACCTGTACCAGGCCCCCGCCACCGACCGCAGCGTCTATCAGGCCACCACAAAACGCGAAGAAACCCAATGCAAGAACAGCGTGTTCAACATCCATGCGATAGATCCCTGCGGAACGTCATTTGGCCGGAAGGTTCATGAGTCGCTCGTGGTTTGGTTTAAATATCGTCAAAACATGCCGATCATTCTCCAAGCTCACATTATGAGAGTTCATCGGCATGCTTCGTTAATCCATAGAGATCAACAGGTCATAATCCGATGCATGGCGGAGAATGCATTGCCGACTCTTTCATTGTAATTGAGCATGATGCCCTTCAGTCGCGCAGGCTTGAATTCCAGACCTACCGTCTGACCGTAAGCTTGCGCGGCCGCCAAGGCATGCAATCCGTGTTTGTTCTCAACTTCTCCGGAGTGCCCCATTACGTAGCCTTTGGCGTTACGCAGGTTTTGCGTGTTTGTCCTCAAGAACGGATTGGCCGCGAGGAGCTTTGCTTCAATATATTGAGCGATGAAATTGTATTCACGACCGTTCCACAGTTCAGATGAGATTGAAACCATCATCGCATCCATAATTGAAGATTTGTGTTCCTGCGAGTTTAGTGCCGTTTTATGCTTGGCGACCCCGGTGTTGTATAGGAAGTCCGCGAAGTCATTGCATTCAGCAATTTTGAATTGTTCTTCAACCCAGGCTGACGCACCAAAAGCTGCAGTCATGTAGTTGTACATTCCGTCATGGCCCTGATGTCCAAGACCGAAATCATCTTTCGCCACTTCATGCATATGCGCCATGACATTGTGGTAACCCTCACGTCTGTCGGCAGATACCGATATCGCATCCGCCGACAGGCGCATGATGATTTTTGCCGAGACAAGGCTGGTGGTTTTATGGGTTTCATTCCACCCATTGAAAAAGCTCAATACCGACGAGTCTATTACTGGCTTTTCGAGGAACGCCCTGAATGCGCTTTCAGCCGCCAGTTGCGCGTCTTGCGTGATGGAATGATTGAGTACCTCAAGCATGGCGTCCTGTATCTCAGCAACGTTGCCGACGCAGGCCAGCAACGGTTGACGCCGTTGGTTTTCTTCTAAGGTACGTCCGGGAATTTTCAAGTTGCGTATGTGCTTGGGCAGGGCCTGGATAAATGTCTCGCCAAATTCTTGCATGGATTTATGTTCAAGCGGTTCCAAACGACTCTGTGGCGATGCTGAGCTCATGATGTGTCCTTCTCCCTAAAGACCTATGAAATGTTTGGTTTTAACGCACTTTCTTGCCTTGCAGCGGCGAAATTAGCCCGATTTGTTGGCCTGCGACAAGTGACTTATACTGACCAAATCATTCATTTTTAATGAGCGTTTACATGGAGTTTTCGCAACTGGTCATGTTCAAGGCAGTAGCCGATCTGGGCAGTATCGTCCGTGCCTCGGAGCGATTGCACTGCGTGCCGTCCAACATCACCAACCGCATCAAGCTTCTGGAACGTGAGCTTGGAGTTGACCTGTTTATAAGGAAAGGCAGAGGATTGATCATCAGCCCTTCAGGTCGGCTTTTTCTCGGCTATACCAACAAAATCCTGTCTTTGTGCGAAGAATCGCAACGAGCGCTTGATCCGTCGTCAGCTCCTTCGGGAGAACTCAGGATTGGTGCCATAGAATCATCCGCTACCGGCCGGTTACCCAAAGTGCTATCCAGGTTTCATCAACTTTATCCGGCTGTACAAATGCAATTCAGCACTGGCGATTGGTCACAATTATCCGCAGAAGTGGTCAACTACACGTTGGACGGGGCAATAATTGCCGTCAGGCCAGAACATCCGGACATCGAGAGTCTGGAGATCTATGAAGAGGATCTAGTGGTGATTGCCTCGCCGTCCGCGGGGGTGATAAACCAGCCAGAGGACCTGCGCGGTGTGGATTTATTCATGTGGCCTGAAGGATGTCCCTACAGAAAGGCTTTGGTAACCTGGCTGGAGCGGTACAAAGTTTTCAATCCGATAACAAGCATAGCCAGTTATGGCACCATCCTTGGCTGCGTAAGTTCAGGCGCCGGGATATCGTTGGTGCCCAGAGGCATGTTTGAACAGTTCCGCCAGCTCGGCGGTATTCAAGGATTCTTCTTCAATGACTTAAAGCCTGTGCAGAATTATTTTATCTGGAACAGGCACGTTGAATCTCATCGCGCAAAAGACAAGTTTGCCGATTTGCTCAAGGAAGAGTTCAAGGTTTGAGAAGTGGGCGGCAGTTGGCCCTATCCTGCAAAGTTCGCCTGCACTCGTCATTCAGCACAAGGGACCGAGCGCTTACAGAGACCACTGATAGGCTCTCGCAACCATGGTCATTGGATTGAAATAAATGAATCTGGAAGCGCAACTGCGGGATCTGATTGCTGAAGATCTCGTCCGCATGCACATCTTGCGCATAGTCAGGGATCTCAACTTGCCGGACTGCTGGGTTGCCGCAGGTTTTGTGCGCAGCCTGGTTTGGGATCATCTGCATCAGCGCCAACCTTCGCCGTTGCCCGAGGACATTGATGTCATATGGTTTGACAGAACACGTCCCGGTGATCAAACGGATTTGGCCGTGGAGGTCGAGCTTGCAGCACTGTGCAGTGACTTGAAGTGGTCGGTGAAAAACCAGGCACGCATGCACCAGCGGAACGCCGATGCGCCTTATGGGGCGGCTGCGGATGCAATGACGTTCTGGCCGGAAACTGCTACGGCAGTAGGTGTCAGGCTTGATCGGCATGGTGCGATAGAGGTTTCGGCGCCGTTGGGGCTGGAGGATTTGTTTGCGCTGAAAGTGCGGCCAACCGCCCGATTTGAAAGTGATAAATACGTGGTGTTTCTGGAGCGCCTGCAGTCGAAGAGATGGCTCGAGATCTGGCCGAAATTGACGCTCGTAACGCAGGGTTGATGCCGCCCCGATTGATCGTTTAAACCGATAAGGAAATCTTTATGCATCCCGACCTTTCGTAGAGCGCTCGGGTTTTTGATTGAGGCTTTGAAGTACCAGGGACAACTAGCGGCACACGACCGAGGAGCAAAATGGAGATTGACCCGCTGCTTAAGAAGCGACAGTTGAATGTGCAGGAGCAGAATGCTGTGACTGCCCATCGCCTGATCCCCTTGTAGGAGTGAGCCTGTTCGCGATGACGCCAGCCCATTCACCGCCACATAAACAGAAAACCCTTAGCCCGTTTAAACAGTAAATCAAGCATTAAGCAAACGGCTACAACGCCTTGCGCCATTCCCTACGACTACGCCAGAATCCGCCGGCTTGTGCGTCTGCCGTTCCCTCCGTAACTTGATTCCTGTCACTGCTCATCAGTGATCGGGTCTGCAAGCCCGTCGGAAATCAGTCGCATACCCCTGCCAAAGGACATTCGTTCGTGTCCGCTCAATGGCGGCTTTGTGCGGGAGACCTTCGGGTCTGCCGGGTTCCTGATTTCCCGGTCTTGCAGACCCGCGCACAGCTGCCACCCATCATCTGCAAGTGATGTTGGCAGCTCCAGACGAATAATCAGGAGTTTCACCATGTTCAAGGTCACACCCAATCCCCCAACCACCGACCCCGCATCCCCCTACGAATCAAGTGCATCGAAAAAACTCCACGAAGCCGCCGAACGCGCCCTCGATCACTACCTCGGCCCGGCAGACATCCTGGCCAGCACCAACACCCCGGAACAGATGTTCCTCGCCAACCCGAAATACGACACCGAATCCCTGCTGGCCAACGCCAGCGAATCCCTCGGCTCGGCCACCACCATGCTCTACGACTTCGCCGCGCTGCTCGACAACCCGCGCCGCAAAACCCTTCTAGGCATCGCCCAGGTCGTCATGCTCGGCGAAATCGCGGTCAATCAGGCTTTGGACAAAGTCGAAATAGCCAAATAACCCGCAATGCGACGAGCGCAAAATCTCGTCGCAACACCCGGGCGCACCACGGCTGGCACACGGCCACGGCTTGCACCACCCGGGCTCGACTGTCACCCTTCGGGCCGTTCTTCAAGGATCAGAACAAGGAATCAAGGATTGAGTGGTTACGTTCCAAACCCGCCGAAAAACTACCGCTACGAACAAGCCAAACCCGTCGACCTGCACGCCCAGCACTGGGCCGAATATGAGAAGCACGGGAAAGAGCCCGCGCGCGAGCCTGTGAAGATAGGCATTGCGTTGAGGATCGGCGTTTTCTTTGATGGCACAGGCAACAATGCGAACAACTCTGCTGCGGGGTTGTTGTGTGGTGCTCAGCATCCGATTGCGCCGGAGGATATTCCTCCCAGTTGTCAGCCCTATATGGGAGATCCGGACAGCAGTTATGGTGCCGGGCCTACGAATATCAAGAAATTGTTTTCTCTGTATAAAAAGACCCAGAAAGCCGAAGGCGATGGCTTTCTTAAGTACGTCTCAAGCCCAATATATGTCGAAGGTATAGGCACTGAAAGCAATCAGATGGATAGCGCTGTAGGTGCTGGAACGGGGCGAGGTGAGACTGGTGTTACGAGTCGCGTACAAGCGTCCTTCACGCAGATAAAACAAGCTATCGAAGAGGCACTGCAAGAGAACCCCGACAGTGAAATTGCGTCCCTGACGTTCGATACATTTGGCTTCAGTCGTGGGGCTGCTGCTGCACGGCACTTCGCAAATGAAGTGGTGAGGGGTAAGCAAGGAGCTTTAGGAGATCTCCTAAACCGGAACGCCGCAGATTTCAGTCGCACCTTTGATAATAAATACGGAAACGGCATCAAAATGGGTTTCATCGGGCTCTTTGACACGGTGCCCTCAATTGCCGGCTTCACCAATCTTGGCCGGGTGAAAAGTCCTATAGCTCCCGGTGTGAGGCTTTACCTGGACCGTCAATACTTCACGGATGTCGTACATCTCGTAGCGCGTGATGAGTGTCGCGCTAATTTTGCGCTCAGCCGAGTGAAGCCCGCGCACCCTGAGTACACTCTTCCCGGGGTTCATTCGGATATTGGCGGCAGCTATCTTGATGAAGTAGAGGAACGCGTGCTTGTCAGTCCGATGCAAACTCTCGATGTACCTCGGTACGTAGACGTTTCAACGACGTCGATTTATCACGACGCCGCGCGCGTAAAAAGCGAGTGGCTTGCTAAAGGATGGCCTGCGCATCTGCTGGATATTGTTACCCCGGCTTCCTTGGAAATTCCGCAAGAGCATCAAGACAGGCTTTCACCGGGGCAGAAGCGCGTATATGCCGCTCTACAATTGAAACGTCCGGTGAGTGGAAAACTTTCGAGAGTTTATTTAAAAGTCATGTATCAGCTGGCAAAAGAAAAGGGTGTTCAATTCATTGATATACCGGAAGATGACGAATACTCCGTGCCGGCAGAGCTGCAACCTCTTTGTGACCGATTTCTCACCGGAAACTACAGAACAACTGCAGAAGAAGAGGCTTTGCTCAAGCTGAAGTACATTCATACCTCTGCAAACTGGAATCATCCCCTTGGAAGAAGAGACGGGAGCGGTATTGATGCTGTTTACATCAACGCCCCGACGGAAGACGCGATCCGTGTACAACATCCTCACGTAGCTGATTGGAAGCTCTGGTAATGAAGTCTGTAATCGCTCTGCTTGTCGCCTTATTGTTAATGGGCTGCCAGAAAGGAGGTTTCGAAAGTGGAGAAAATGACCCCAAGTCTCCTTGGTGGCAAATAGGATTCGTTGAGCCGAATTACATGAAGATCTGGGTTGAGGACAGCTCGGTGCTGGATATCAATAACAGAATGTTTTTCAGAGTCGGTGGAAAATCCGCTCCCGGAGGCGAACCAGAAGATGGGACGGAGTCTGCCCGTGGTTGGGGAACAGTCGGTGGTTCTGGAGTTTTGGTTACCGGTGCTGACCTTCCTCGAATGATTTTTGTCCGTTGGCAGTCGATATCGGAGCAGAAAACCTATAAAGGCTTCATAGAGATTCCAGAGGAAGCGAGGCAACTGATGGTGCTGTCCACACATCAGCGGTGCCCGAAGACTCCCGAAAGAACCGCACGTTACTCCGCAACGCTGCTTGTGGGGCTCGCCCCGGGGGGAGTGCTTCAAGCGTGGGTCAGGGACTCCTGCCACCGCCCGATAAAAGTCTCCCATGCTCAAGGCGAACTCGAACCTCTCGGCCCGGAGCAGGGCAAGCATGGCGGGCGCTATGCCTATCCCGTGAGTGAGAAGGCCAAGCGTTACATTGATAAGTTCGGCATCCCGTACGGTAGTTGGTAAATGACGTGGATGGAGCGCCGTCCACTTTTCAAGTGCTAGACCGTTTCACTTCTTTTGAGTTGAATTAGGGGCGGCGTCTTGAGAATAGGAAAGGCCGACCGTTTCGATGATGTCGACTACGACGCAGGCTATGAGTATCGAGGGTTCAATTACCTGATTCTGGATGGTGTCGATCAGTTTCTCGTCAGAACTTACGATGACCAACCCGGTAGCGCGACGGTTGTACGCCCTGCCATGACCACAAGCACCAGACTCAGAACGCTAGCGGAATTCTTACGAACGGAGCTGGAGGTAACTGCGATTTATCTCTACAAGGGTGAAATAGGAAGCTATGTCCAGGTAGACCTCGAGAGCCTGCAATTCTGCTGATCCGGTATCGAGCCGGGGGCGATAAGCAGGACTCGCCAACCAAGAGTCCCGCCACCACACCCCCTCAAACCTCAGCCTTCACCCCAACCTTCAACGCCGCTTTGCGATACGTCAGCAAAACAATCCCGCTCACCACAATCACGCCACCGATGATCTGTCCTCTGCTAAGCATCTGATCCAGCACAATCCAGCCCATCAACAACGTCGCCAATGGCTCAATGTTCATCACCGGTGCGTTGCGTGGCATGTCCAGCCTGGGTACGGAAATGAACAACACAATGAAGCCGGTCCCATAGAGCACGACGAGCGTGGCAAGGGCCAGCCAGCCGGTTGAGGTGGCGGGGAGGTTGAGTCCGCCGGGGAGGGCGCCGGTCAGGCCGGCCAGGTTGACGCTGCTGAAGACGATGAAGATGGTCAGCAGGCTGCGCACCGAGCCGCGCACTTGCGACAGCTTGTGATCAGTGATCCACAGCGCGCAGGCGAATACGCTGGCGGCGCAGAAGGCGAGTGCGACGCCCAGTAGCCATTCCGGGCCGACGCTGGCGCTGTCTGACAGACGTCCGGGGACGTCCAGTACGAACACCAATCCCATGAGAATCAAGCCCATCAACATCGCGGTGCGCGCGCTTGGTCGTGGGCCGCCCAGCGCCCAGGTCAGCAAGGCGAGCAGGATCGGAAACACGTTGGCCACCAGCAGGGCCAAAGCGACCGGGACCCGCGCGACAGCGGAGTACAGACATAGGCTCTGCGCGGTGATCAACAGCCCCAACAGTAATTGCCAACGCCAAGCGCCCGCCGGCAGACGCAGACTTTGCCGCTGCCACAGGACGAGAATGGCCAGCACCAGCAAGGTCCCGCCCGAGCGCATCAGAATCGCCAGCAACACGCCCGCGCCATCATCAAAAGCGACCCGTGCCGCGACGTGGTTGCCGGCGAACGCACAACCCATGCACAACAGAATGATCACGGCGAGATAACGGGGGAAGGGCGGCGGTACGGTTGGCGCAAACTCAGGACGGGACATGGCAGATCTCAAAAATGATAGCCACTCGGGGTGGCTCAGGTTTTTATTATGTTGTCGTACAACTGCCAGATTTGTACCGTAATCGAGCGGGGCCGGCAAGCTTGAAAGGCTTGTAAAATCGCTTGGTTGTGGTGCTGCTTAGATCTTAGAGGTCGTATAACTTGCTCGTTAAACCCGAGCATCGAGTCGAATTGCCCACCCATCCTCTCGAGCCTGACCGACCAGAAAATCCACAAAAGCCCGGGTTTTTGCTGGCAATAGTTTCTGGCTGGAAAAGTACAAATAGATCTGCCCTGCATCGACATACCAATCGGGCAAAACCCTTTCCAGCGTACCGTCCTGCAGATACGGCAGCACATCCGGAACCGCCAACAGCGCAACCCCTAATCCCAAGCGCGCGCACTGACACAGCGCCTGCGGATCGTTGACCAACAGGCGCGGCGTCAACTCGAGGGGCGCTCGTTGCCCGTCGGGGCCTTGCAGCATCCAGCTACGCACCTTGCCGGTCTGCACCGAGCGCATGGCCAGGTGATTCAGCGTCGACAGCTCTTCAATGCGCTGGACGCGCGGGCGCCCCGACAGATACTCCCGCGAGGCCACCAGAATCAGATGCGCCGGGGCGATGGCTCTGGCGACCACACCTTGCGCGAGTTCGATGCCGCCGCCGATAGCCGCATCAAAGCCGTCCGCGATGAGATCGACCTGGCGATTGTCGACATGCCATTCGGGGATCACGGCGGGATATCGATTGAGAAATTCCGGCATCAGCGGCAGCAGGAAATCCCTGGCAAAACCCGGTGCCGCACTTAGACGCAGGGTGCCGGAAGGCTCTCCGGCATTGCCGGCCACATCGGCGATCGCCGCTTGAACACTTTCCAGTCCTGAACCGACATTGGCCAGAAAGCGTTCTCCCGCTTCGGTCAGCGTGAGTTTGCGCGTGCTGCGCTGAAACAAGCGTACGCCGAGGTTAGCCTCCAATTGCGCGACATTGCGGCTGACCGCCGCGGGTGTCAGGCCCAGGCGGCGCCCCGCCGCAGAGAAGCTTCCTGCCTCGGCGCTGCGCACGAATGAGAGCAAATTACCCAACGTTTCCATCCGCGCACCTTCAACTAATGATTGAAAGTGATTCTAGTTGTCTTCCACTACTGGTGGAAGATCAAAAAGCGTCTCATAGCCTCATCAACTTCAACCACCCAGAGGCTCGACCATGAACACATCCACGCTTCCACTGACCGGCAAAATCGCCATCGTTACCGGTGGCTCACGCAGCATCGGCGCAGCCATCGCCAAACGGCTCGCGGCAGATGGCGCAACCGTCGCTATCACCTACAACGCATCGCCAGATCGCGCCGCAGCGGTCGTGCAGGAAATCGTTGCGGCGGGCGGCCAGGCTGTGGCGCTGGCGGCCGATGCGGGCAATCCCGAGGCTGTACGTGCAGCGATTGCCGAGGTTGCACAGCGTTTTGGCAAGATCGACATTCTGGTGAACAACGCTGGTATCAGCCTGCTCGGTGCCCCCGAGGACATCGCCTTTGAGGACTTTCAACGCATCCTTGCGGTGAACGTGACCGGCGTCTTCGTCGCCACTCAGCAAGCGCTCAAACACATGGGGCAGGGCGGCCGCATCATTCACATCGGCAGCTCGATGGTGCAATACGCTGCGTTCGCTACCGCCTCCGTCTACACCCTGAGCAAAGGTGCGCTGACCGGTTTCAGTCGTGGACTGGTGCGCGATCTGGGGCCGCGCGGCATCACTGTGAACACAGTCCATCCTGGCCCGACCGACAGCGACATGAACCCGGCCGACGGGCCTATTGCGGACTTCCTACGCCCGAACATCGCCATGGGGCGGTACGGCGAGGGCAAGGATGTTGCCAGCGCGGTGGCGTACCTGGCCAGTGCAGAGGCAGGGTTTGTCACCGGCGCAGAATTAATCGTCGACGGCGGCTTCACAGCGTAAGGAGAGCATCATGATTATCAGCATCATTGGTACTGGCTCCATCGGCACCGCCATCGCTCGGTTGCTCGTCAACGCAGGCCTGCCGGTCAGCCTGGCCAACAGCCGCGGGCCGCAGAGCCTTGCCGGTTTGGTCGACGAATTGGGTCCACTCGCACAAGCGGTGACGGCTCAGCAAGCAAGCCAGGCGGACATCGTTTTTCTGGCGGTGAACTGGTCGAAAATCCCCGACGCGGTGCGCGATCTCGGGCCTTGGGATGGGCGCATCGTGATCGATGCCAACAACCCGATCGAGGCGCCACTGTTCAAACCGTTCGATCTGGGCGGCCAGCCGTCTTCGCAAGTGGTGGCGCAGATGCTGCCCGGTGCGCACGTGGTTAAGACGTTTAACCACTTGCTCGCAGCGTTGCTGAGCGATCCCACCGCCGAGGGCGGCAAGCGTGTGCTGTTTTATTCCGGCGAGGATGCGGCCAGCAAAGCTCGAGTTGCGGAGCTGATTGATCAGTTGGGGTTTTTTGGCATCGACTTGGGCGGTGTGCAGCAGGGAATGCTTGCGCAGTTTCCGGGCGGACCGTTGCCAGCCTTGAACCTGGTCAAACATGGTTAATCGCCGAGCCCGGGCAACCGGGCTTCACATACCAATCGAGGATTCAAAAATGTCTGGCTCAGATTCGCGAAATATCAATGAGGTGGAAAACTACGACACCTTGCTGCGGGCCAACCTGCAGCGGGTGTTCAACCAACGCGATGCACAAAGGCGCTTGGCGGCGGTGCAGGAGCTTTTTGCAGAGGCACCGACGATGTATGAACCGGCTGGCATCGTCACCGGGCAAGCGGCGATTTCGGCAGTGGCCGGTGCGTTGCTGGATCAGTTCGGGCCGGACTTCGCTTTTGTTGCGGAGGGAACTGCAGTTGGGCATCACGGATTGGGTTATCTGCGCTGGCACGCCGGCCCGGGCGATGGGCCGGTCATCGTCAGCGGCGTCGATGTGGCAGAAATCAGCGAAGGGAAAATCGTGCGGTTGTGGGTGTTGCTGGATGCGCCCCAAGGCTGAGCTGTCCGGCAGGGCGGCAGATCGGGTTCCATTGCCGCCTGTCGCCGACTGTCAATCAGATCGATATCCCGCATTGACATATCGAAGAATCTCGATATCCTCGGCGAATGGAACTGATCGAAATCTTCAAAGCCCTCTCGAACCCGACGCGCCTCAAGATCCTTGAAGGCCTGAAGGATCCCGTGAAGAACTTCCCCCCGCAGGATGAGGGTGACGTTCTTGTTGAGGGTGTCTGCGTCAGCAGTATCCAGGAAGGTATCGGCCTGTCGCAGTCGACGGTGTCGAGTTATCTGGCCACGTTGCAGCGGGTGGGGCTGGTGGAAGTGCGGCGCATCGGTCAATGGACCTACTACAAACGCAATGAGGCAGCAATCAGCGCGCTTGCAGAGATCATAGGGAAAGAGCTGTAAGTTTTTTTACTACAGGATATCGAGAATTCTCGATATCCCTCTTTATCGATACGAGGTTTTGCCATGAAAGCGATGATTCTGAAATCCTTCGGCGGTCCTGATTCGTTCGAACTCAGCGACGTGTCCAAACCGGTTCCGCAAGCGGGCCAAGTGCTGGTCCGAGTGCACGCCACTTCCATCAATCCGCTGGATTACCAGGTTCGGCGCGGTGACTATCCCGACCTGGTGCCGCTGCCAGCCATTACCGGTCACGACGTGTCGGGCGTGGTTGAATCCATCGGGCCGGGCGTCAGCGCTTTCGCGCCGGGCGACGAGGTCTGGTACACCCCGCAGATATTCGACGGGCAGGGCAGTTATGCCGAGTACCACGTCGCAGCCGAAAGCATCATCGCCAGGAAGCCTGCTTCTCTGAGCCACCTCGAGGCGGCCAGTCTGAGTCTGGTCGGCGGTACGGTTTGGGAAGCGCTGACCGTGCGCGCCGTGCTCCGCGTTGGCGAAAGCATTCTGATCCACGGCGGCGCCGGCGGGGTCGGCCATGTGGCGATTCAGGTGGCCAAAGCCATGGGCGCCAGGGTCTTTACGACCGTGCGCGAGGCCAACGCCGAGTTCGTCCGCAGCCTGGGTGCCGACGTGGTGATCGATTACACCCAAGAGGACTACGTCGAAGCGATCATGCGCGAAACCGCCGGGCATGGCGTTGATGTGGTGTTCGACACCATCGGCGGCGATACCCTGTCCCGCAGCGCCGACGTGCTCGCTCAGCTTGGCCGCGTGGTCTCGATCGTCGACATCGCGCAGCCACAAAACCTCGTCCAGGCCTGGGGCAAGAACGCCAGTTACCACTTCGTCTTCACCCGGCAGAATCGCGGCAAGCTCGATGAATTGAGCGCGTTGGTCGAGCGCGGCCAGTTGCGGCCACATGTGGGCGCCGTCTATTCGCTCGCCGACATCCCGCTCGCCCACGCTCGACTGGAGAGCGCCAACAACGGTCTGCTGGGAAAAATCGCCATCGCCGTCGAGCCTACGCTCATCGTCTGAATCCGCTCACTGATTTTGGAGAAGCATCATGGTTTATGAAATCGCAGTCCTGCCCGTTCACCCGCAACAGACTGAAGCCTTTCGACGGGCATTTGCCGAAGTCGAACCGTTGCTGACCCGCGCCAAGGGATACGGCGGCCACTTGCTGGCGCAAGGTATTGAAACCCCCGAGCAATTCAATTTGATCGTGCGCTGGCAGTCACTTGAGGATCACTCGCCGGGGTTTGAGCAGAGTGAAGACCACCAGCGGTTCATGCTGGGGTTGGAGGATTATTTTTCGGCGGAACCGATGGTGTACCACATTGAGGGTGGTGCTTTTCCGGGTGGCGACTTTGGCGTATCGGACAGCGGAGCCAGCGTAGGCATCTGAGGGAGCGTGTGGCTGTTCGTCACAAGCGGCTGTGGCTGGTCGAGCACTGTTTGTGATGAATTGCCACTTTAATTCCGCTTTGGCCTGTTCGTGGGGCAGGGGTGGCAGGCAAAATGCGCCGTTTTCCATATGTCTCGTACTGCAACTCATCCAAGGAAGGCCACTTGAAAGTCACTCCCCACGCTTCCCTGCGCCCTGAAATCTGGCCAGCCGTTGTTCTATTGCTGCTGGCAAGCCTGATCACTACCGGCTGCACGCGCTCCCATACTCCAAAACCGGTGGAGCGCGATCCTTGTCTGGATGCCGGTCCAGCGCATACAACGGCCTACGCCAAATGCATGAGCGAGCGGGAAGAGCGCCAAGCTGAAGCGCTCAGAATACTGCTCAGTGATGATCCTGCTGACAATCCGCAACGGCAAGTGGCCGTGCCAGGCGACAGCGATTTCCAACCGTCTGATTTTCCTGACGACCCAATGCCAGCGAGTTTTCGCATGCCTTCCGACCTGAATCTCAAGGATACCCGGGCATTTCCTTACAAGGCTCGCATCAGCTGGAAATACGTGTCGGATCGCTTCCTGCCGAGTTCAAAGGAATCCGCGCGGATGATGCAGGTAGACCGCCTGATTAAGACGGCCGTAACGGCGGATGGGTTCGCAAAGTGGGGGTGCACGGTCACCGGCGGAAAGCGTCAGGTGTGGGTTTTCTACACCTTGGACGACGCGGCCTTTGTCAGCCGTGTGCAGGCAGCTCTGGCGCAGACCGGGCCTTATCCGATCGAGTTCAGCAGCCGTAAACAGACGGATGTGAGTGCTGAGGTGCAGAATGCCGAGCAACCTCGACTCACGCCCAAGCGATGCCTGGAGTGAAGACTCTCAACGGATAACCTCTTGAAACGGACTTCTCTCATCGCAAGGAGTCCGTAGCCGTAGTCGCTTCAGAGGCGTTCGTTGCGGGCGCAGCGATCATCTCATGCCGACCGCAACCTCTTCAGCATACCGATTTTCCTCCGACGTTAGCCCAGCGCTTTGGTGGTAGGCTGCATCCCCTCAGCCGTACTTTCTGTACTCCTGAATTGCCCTTTCCGAAATCTGCGCCGGCTCAGTTGCTAGCGTTGATGAATTTCCCCTGCGGACTACAGCCATGCGCCTGCCAGATTTCATTCTCGAAAACCTAGAGCCGATACTGCAGGCCTGGGAAGATTTCGCCCGCACCATCGAGACACCAGGTGCGGAACTCGATAACGCTGCGCTGCGCGATCACGCCGAGCAGATGTTGCACGCCATCGTTATCGATCTGCGGAGCAAGCAGACCATCAGCGAGCAAATTGCCAAGGCCCAGGGTCATGCGCCGCGCGACGATGAAGAAACGGCTGCGGAAACCCACGCGGTGACGCGGCTGATGGCCGGTTTCACCATCGATCAGATGGTGTCGGAATACCGCGCGCTGCGCACCAGTGTGCTGAGCCAGTGGCTGCGTCAGGTCAAGGATGGCAAATCGGTGAATGTCGACGACATGACGCGTTTTCACGAAGCCATCGATCAGGCGCTGGCCGAGTCGATTGCCAGCTACTCGCGCGCCGTCGAGGCGTCGCGCAACGTGTTTCTGGGGATTCTCGGCCATGACTTGCGCACGCCACTGGGGGCGATTCTGCTTGGTGCGGATATGTTGCGGCGTACAGAGACTGCCGACCCGCGCACCAGCAAGGTGGCCCGGCAGATCTACGCCAGCGTGCAGCGCGCCAGCGAGATCGTTGGCGACCTGCTGGATCTGACGCGCTGCCAGATGGGGCCGGGGATTCCGGTGAAAAAATCCCTGATCGATCTCAGCCCTGTGTGCGAGCGGGTGATCGAGGAAATCCGCGCCTTTCATCCGCAGGCCAACGTGCGGTTCGATGCGAAGGAAGCGGTGATGGGAGCCTTCGATGGCGCCAGGATGGAACAGGTCTTTTCCAACATCATCAGCAATGCGGTGACCCACGGCGACAATAAGTTTCCCGTCTCGGTCGAGTTGCAGGTCCGCGAGGATTGCGCGGTGTTCACCGTACATAACGGCGGTGAACCGATTCCGGAGGATGTATTGCCGTTCATCTTCACCCCGATGGGGCGCTTCTCGCAGCGCTCCGTGGTTGATCACGGGCCGGTTGCCGGGCTCGGTCTAGGCCTGTTTATCGCTTCGGAAATCGTCGCCTCGCATGCCGGCTCGATCGAGGTCAGCTCTGACCTGGAAGGCGGAACCGTGTTTCGCGTAAAGCTTCCGGTTAATGCAGAAAGCCCCGTCACCATCTAGGCCAATCGATGGAGGGCCGGCCCCGGCCCTCCAGCCTGATCACTCCTCCATCACCTCAACCAAACCCCGATCCTCACCGAGGAAGCCGCCGCTCTGGTGTTGCCACAGCCGCGCATAAGTGCCGTTCTTCTCCAGCAATTGCGCGTGGGTGCCTTGCTCGATGATGCGGCCTTCGTCCATGACGATCAGCCGGTCCATGGCCGCAATGGTCGACAAGCGGTGGGCGATGGCGATCACGGTTTTGTCCTGCATCATTTCATCGAGGCTTTCCTGGATCGCCACTTCGACTTCCGAGTCCAGTGCGCTGGTGGCTTCGTCGAGCAACAGGATCGGCGCGTTCTTCAGCATTACCCGGGCGATGGCGATGCGCTGGCGCTGGCCGCCGGAGAGCTTGATGCCGCGTTCGCCGACCAGCGTGTCGTAACCGCTGTGGCCCTGCTTGTCGCTCAACTGGCTGATGAAACCATCGGCCTGGGCGTTCACCGCAGCGCGGTGGATGTCTTCGTCGGTGGCGTCCGGGCGTCCGTAGGCGATGTTGTCGCGGATCGAACGGTGCAACAGCGACGTGTCCTGGGTGACCATGCCGATCACGCTGCGCAAGCTGTCCTGGGTGACCTCGGCGATGTTCTGCCCATCGATGCGGATCTCGCCGCGATCAACGTCATAGAAGCGCAGCAGCAGGTTGATCAGCGTCGACTTGCCTGCACCGGAGCGGCCGACCAGGCCGATTTTTTCGCCGGGGCGAATGTGCAGGGTCAAGCCGTCGAGCACTTGGCGTTCGCCGTTGTAGTTGAAGCTGACATTGTCGAAAACCACTTCGCCGCCGGCAGGCTCCAGCACCTTGGCATCCGGTGCGTCCTGGACTTTCGGGCCGCTGGTCAGGGTGGCCATGCCGTCCTGCACGGTACCGATGTTTTCGAATAGCGACGTCATCTGCCACATGATCCAGTGCGACATGCCATTGATGCGCAACGCCATGGCGGTGATCGCCGCAACAGCGCCGGTGCCGACTTCGCCCTGATGCCAAAGCCACAACGCATAACCGCCGGCACCGAGAATCAGCGCGACCACCAGCGCCTGATTGACGATTTCGAACTGGCTGACCAGCCGCATCTGGCGGAACCCGGTGAGCTTGAAATCTTCCATCGCCGCACGGGCAAAGTGCGCTTCACGCTTGGAGTGCGAGAACAGTTTGACCGTGGTGATGTTGGTGTAGGCATCGGCAATCCGCCCGGTCATCGACGAGCGCGCATCGGCCTGTTCCTGGCCGACCTTGCCCAGACGCGGCACGAAATACACCATCGCCAGCCCGAACAAAACGATCCACGCCAGGAACGGCAGCATCAACTTCAACGCAAAGCCACCAGCCAGCGCAATGATCGCGATGAAGTACACGCCAATGCCGGGGAGAATTTCGATCAAGGTGAACAACACCTCGCGCACCGACAACGCAGTCTGCATGACCTTGGTCGTGACCCGGCCGGAGAACTCGTCGGAGAAGAACGACAGACTTTGCCGCAGCATCAACCGGTGAAAGTCCCAGCGCAGGCGCAGCGGCAGATTGATCGCGAGGATCTGGTGCTGGACCATCGTGCGTAGCGCCACCAGCCCGATGCTGACTACCAGCACAATGCCGATGCCCCACAACACGCGGCTTTCCTCGTCACCAGCAGCGCCGCCAGATTGCCAGGTCGAGAGCAGATCCACCACTTGCCCGAGGAACGAAAACAGCCATGCCTCGTAGATCGACACGCTGGCGCTGAGCAGGGCGAAGGCCAGGATGTAACCGCGCGCGCCCCGGGTGCAGGCCCACAGAAATCGCATCAGGCCGACTGGCGGTGGCGGCGCCTCATCGGGCGGGAAGGGGTCGAGCCTTTCTTCAAACAGGCGAAGCATTGCGGTCTCCGAAGTGATCAGGGTGTGGGGATTCTGCCATCTATCGGCGGCGTTGAGGGTTTCACTGCCATCATCTGGATGAACCCCCGTGCCTTGTCTTGACCGCAGACCGGCGCAGAAGCTCAACACAATCCTGCCAAGCGCAACCTTTCGTCGCTGATCCAGACCTGATGCTGCACGCTCATCAACCTCTTTGAACTCTCGCGCAAGCTGCTCCGTCATCTTCTATGTGGGGGCTCGAGGCAATGTTGCCGTGTAGCTCCGTTTTTCCGTTTTCAGTGAGAAGGCGAGGGGCGACATGAATACTTCAGACAGCAGGTCAGGGTATGAATCAGGTGATCCCAATGGCAAGCCTGAGCAAAGTTTTGATCATTTGAAGGACAACGTCAGCGAAGCACTGGGCGGTGCGCGGCAGCAGGCCGATGCGCAATTCGGCCAGTATCGCGACACGGCGGCCGAGCAGATCGAAGCCTTGGCGCAAGGGGCGAAAAGCTTTGTCTCGGAACTGCAGGACAAGGACACGCTGGGTATGTCCGACTACCTGACCGACATGGCGGATTCCATGACCGGGCTGGCAGGCAATCTGCGCGGCAAGAGTGCCGAGCAGTTGCTGCATGATGCGGCGGATCTGGCGCGCAGCAATCCGGGATTGTTCATCGCCGGCAGCATTGCCATCGGTTTCGGCCTGTCGCGGTTTCTCAAAGCCGGCACGGCCGCAGCAGCGACGGTCAGTGCCGAACACGATCCAGCGGCGGGCTCCACCTCGACGCCACCGCCAGCCGATTACGGCGCGAAGCGGCCCTATGAATCGTCAGTGCCGCCATCGGCCCACGCCAATCCGGGACTGGCCACCGGCATCACCCCGACCTCGCCCAGTGACAGCGATCACCCCTCTGATTTTGCCGCGGCTTCCGTACCGCACGCACCCGACGCCAAAGGAGAACTGTGATGAACAGAGATGAATCTGATCTGAGCGGGGCAAGGCCCCTCGGCCAAACGGATGACGCCTCCGTGGTCGGCCTGTTGCGACAACTGTCCCGCGAGGTACCGGCCTTGTTCACCAAGGAACTGGCACTGGCAAAAGCCGAACTGCACAACAGCCTCAGCACGCTGAAGGCGGGCATCGCTGCGGTGGCCGGCGGCGCGATCGTGTTCCTCGCCGGCTTCATCATTCTGCTGATGTCGGCGGTGTACGGCCTGAGCATGTTCATGGCGCCATGGCTGGCCGCGCTGATCGTCGGCGTGGTGGTGATGATCATCGGCTTCGCCATGCTGCAATCCGGGAAAAAGCAATTCGAGCCATCTCACTTCAAACCTGATCGCACCCTCGACGCCTTGAACAAGGATCAGGAAGCGCTGCGGAGGAAAGTCTCATGAAAAGCGAACTGGATATCGAAGCGGAAAAAAGCCCGGAGCAAATCGAGCGCGAAATCGATGCGCAGCGCGCCAGCATCGGCAACATCGTCGATCAACTGGAGAGCAAGTTCACCCCCGGGCAGATGATCGATCAGGCCTGGGGGATGATGCAGAGCAACGGCTCGACATTCTTCACCAATCTCGGCACCAGCGTGCGCAATAATCCGGTGCCAGCGGTGCTGACTTCCGTGGGCCTGCTCTGGCTGATGATCAGCCAGAATCGCCCACCCGTGCCGCAACCGACCTATCGCAGCGGACCGGATCAGGACAAGGCCGGCGAGTGGGCCGACGGTCTGGCCGACGGCATCGACAGTGCCCGCGCGCATTTGCACTCCACTACTGACTCGCTGAAGGACGGCTACCAGTCGCTGAAAGGCAAGGCCAGCCACCTCGGTGAAAACGTCGGTGCGGCGAAGGAAAACCTGAGCCATGCGATGCATGACGCCACTGATCGACTGTCGCGTAATTCGCAAGTGCTTGGCCAGCAGTTCAGTCACCTGCTCAAGGAGCAACCGCTAATGGTGGCTGCCGCTGGGGTCGCTTTGGGTGCTTTGCTCGGCGCGGCGTTGCCAACCACGTCCACTGAACAGCGCTACATGGGCCGCACCAGCGCTGGCATGGTCGACAAAGCCAAGCAAAAAGCTCAGGAAGGTTATGAAGCCGTGCGTGACACGGTGACCCGAACCACTGAACAAACCGAAGTCGAGACCAAACCGGATCCGGCGCGGCCGTCTTCTTCGGATCTGTCGCAGGGTCTGGGTACATCCTGACGGGGAGAAACAAGGGAGGCCTGTAATGGGCCTCTCTTCATCGTTGTGCGACGGTCATTCGGTGCGCCGCTGTGGTGAGCCAGCCTGTAAAAACGTAGCCTTGCCCCGGATCATTGTGGGAGCGAGCCTGCTCGCGAAAGCGGTGTGTCATTCAATGTGGATGTATCTGGTCTGGCGCCTTCGCGAGCAGGCTCGCTACTACAGGGATTTTGGTTGCGCTGAAGATTTTGGCATTGCCCCGGACCATTGTGGGAGCGAGCCTGCTCGCGAAAGCGCTGGGTCAGGCGATGATGAGGTTGAATGTGCCGACGCCTTCGCGGGCAAGCCCGCTCCCACAGGGATTTGGCTTGGATTGAAGAGTTGCGTTTGTCAGCGGTTGTATTTCAGTGCTTCGACAAACGCTGCAAACGCTGCCGAGCCTTGGCGCCGGTTCGGGTAGTACAGGTGATAGCCCTGAAACGTCGGGCACCACTCTTCCAGCACTTCTACCAGTCGCCCGTCGGCCAGATACGGCGCGACCAATTGCTCGGGCACGTACGCCACGCCGATGCCATCCACGGCGGCATTGAGCACGTGCATGATGCTGTTGAACACCAACTGCCCATCGACCTTCACGCTGAAATCCTGACCCTTGTGCGCAAA
Source organism: Pseudomonas sp. Irchel 3F6 (assembly GCF_900187595.1). NCBI lineage: Bacteria > Pseudomonadati > Pseudomonadota > Gammaproteobacteria > Pseudomonadales > Pseudomonadaceae > Pseudomonas > Pseudomonas sp. Irchel 3F6. The sequence goes on from NZ_FYDP01000001.1 coordinate 373,870, forward strand.
CTCCCAAGCGTAAATCGCGCCGGCCGGTTGATGGCGGATGTTGATGCAGGCGTGCTCCGTCAACTGATGTGGCGTGGCGGGTTTCGGGTGGCGAGCGAAGTAATCCGGCGAGGCCACCACGGCCAGGCGCCAGTCCGGGCCGATGCGCACGGCGATCATGTCTTTGCTGATCGACTCACCGAGACGGATACCAGCGTCGAAGCGCTCCTTGACCACATTGGTGAAACCATAATCGACGTAAAACTCCAAGGTGATGTCCGGATAGTCCTGCAAAAACTTTGTAAGCATCGGCCGAATGCACAACTCAATCTGATCGTCCGTGCAGGAAATCCGGATCGTACCGCTGGGCTTGTCGCGCAATTCGCCAAGGGCTTCGAGCTCGGCGCTGATCTGCTCGAACAGCGGCGCAATCGAACGCATCAAGCGTTCGCCAGCCTCGGTCGGCGAGACATTGCGCGTTGTGCGAGCCAGCAAGCGGATACCCAGACGCTGCTCCAGCGCGCGGACCGTATGACTCAACGCAGAAGGCGTGACGCCGAGGCGAGCAGCGGCTTTGGTGAAGCTTTGATCCTGGGCCACCGCCAGAAAGGCCTGCAGGTCATTGACTTTGGCGTTGCTCATTGCTGAATTTTTCTCAAAAGCACATGAAGATTACCGCTACTAATCAAGTTAAGCCCGATCCGTCAAGCTTTGCAGCCTGAGTAACGGGGCAGAAGTGCCTCGACCATTTGTTCTTCCAAACAGGTTTTTGCATGACGGCCCAAGCAATCGACAACCCGACAAACCAGCCCATGGGCGTGTCCACTGCCGGCGAGCAACCGGCGTACTGGAGCGGCGTGTTCGCCATGACCCTGTGTGTCTTCGCGCTGATCGCCTCCGAGTTCATGCCGGTCAGTCTGCTCACGCCCATGGCCACGGACTTGCACATCAGCGAAGGCCTGGCCGGCTACGGCATCGCCATCTCCGGCGCGTTCGCGGTGCTGACCAGCCTGACGATCACCAGGCTTGCCGGTTCGATGGATCGCAAGCGCCTGTTGCTGCTGTTGACGGCGCTGATGTGTGCGTCCGGGCTGGTGGTGGGCCTGGCGCCAAACTACACGGTTTACATGATCGGTCGCGCATTGATCGGCGTGGTGATTGGCGGCTTCTGGTCGATGTCGGCAGCGTTGGCCATGCGTCTGGTGCCCTCCGCCAGCGTGCCCAAGGCATTGGCAATTTTTAACGGCGGCAATGCTTTGGCTACGGTGGTCGCGGCGCCGCTGGGCAGTTATCTCGGCAGTGTGATTGGCTGGCGCGGGGCGTTTTTCTGCCTGATACCGGTGGCGTTGATTGCGCTGCTCTGGCAATGGATCAGCTTGCCCGCGCTCCCCGCCGCGCCACGCGAAGCCAGCGCAGCCAACGGCTTTGCGTTGTTCAAAAGCCGCCGGGTGGCATTCGGCATGCTCGGCGCCGGCCTGTTCTTCATGGGCCAGTTTGTGCTGTTCACTTACCTGCGACCGTTTCTGGAAACCGTGACCCGGGTCGATGTTTCGGTGCTGTCGATGATTTTACTGGTCATTGGTGTGGCGGGGTTTATCGGCACCGTGGTCATCGGTTCCGTGTTGAAGAAGGGGCTGTATCGCGTGGTGATCGCCATCCCGCTGTTGATGGCGATGATCGCAGTGGCGCTCATTGGGATGGGCAGTTCAGTGGTCGCGACGTTCGTGTTGCTCGGCTTGTGGGGATTGATCGCCACGGCGGCGCCGGTGGGCTGGTGGTCGTGGCTGGCGCGCACGCTGCCCGACGATGCCGAAGCGGGCGGTGGGCTGATGGTGGCGGTGGTGCAGTTGTCGATCGCTTCGGGGTCGACCGTCGGTGGTCTGCTGTTCGACGGCAGTGGCTATCGGCTGACCTTCTTCGCCAGCGCGGCATTGCTGGTGCTGGCGGCGCTGATGACGTGGCTGACGTCGCGGCAGAAAGCCTGACTCAGCTCTCGGTATTTTCCACTGAAGCCTGCGCGGCTTCGGCTTCCAGCTTCAGGCGATCAGCCTTGCAGATGTATTTGGGCTTTTTCGGCGCCAGTTTGGCGTTGGCCTTTTTGGCTTTTTCCTTGAACAACTGCTGCAGCTTCTTTTGACGATTCATGTTTTTTCGATCGCGGGTGGAGAGGGTGGGAATCCTGACGCAAGGCCGAGTGGTCAGCAAGGAGAAATCCACTAAGCTGAGCACATTCCCCCCAACTCAAGCCCCCCCAAACCGAAGGAATCGCACATGAGAAAAGCTCGCAGATTGATTGTCGCGCTGTCTTGCCTCGCGCTTGTAGTCGGCAGCACGACGGCACTGGCCGACCCCGGCAATGGCAAGGGCCAGGGCGGCCAGGGCAACGGCAAGGGCAAACCGCAGAACATGCAGGATCATGGTAAACAGGGTGGGGGCGGTCAGGGCAATGGCAATAAAGGCCAGCAACACTCTGGCAATGGCGGCGGTGCTCCGAGCATTGATCGCGGCAATATTCTCGGCATCGTCGACGGCTATCGCGGCGAATACTGGAATCCGGGGCCAGCACTGCCGCCGGGCATTCAAAAGAATCTGGCGCGGGGCAAACCGCTGCCTCCGGGCATCGCCAAGAAGCTCGACGGGCGGCTGCTCGGCCATTTGCCTCATTACGACGGCTACGAATGGCAACAGGTTGGCACCGACCTGATCCTCGTCGCGCTGGCTACCGGGCTGATCTACGAGGTGCTCAACGGCGCGTTCGATTGATTCTGCAAAGAGGAGTGGCAGCACCTGCCGCTCCTTTTTTATTCATGCATAGCTGCATCAGTTGCAGCAATGAACTGCATTCAGGTTGGGTTGTTCGTTGAATGCTGAGCTTTCAGACTGAGCTCAACGGCTAACGAATGAATGGAGATGACCATGGCCAATGCAATTCGCTTCACCGCAACGGGCGCACCGGACGTCCTGCAATTGCACACTGTCAGCGAACAGGCCCCCGGGGCCGGCGAGGTCTGGCTGGAGCAAGCGGCGGTGGGCGTTAATTACCTGGATGTCAGCCAGCGCAAAGGTGCAGTGCCCGTGGCGTTGCCGTCGGGGCTGGGGCTGGAAGGCGCGGGTCGGGTGGCAGCGGTCGGTGCCGGTGTGAGCAATGTGCGCGTCGGCGATCGAGTTGCTTATGCCACCGGTCCCTTGGGTGGTTACGCCTCGGCGCGGCTGTTTCCGGCAGAGCGGCTGGTGAAGATCCCCGATGAGTTGTCGTTCGAAGATGCGGCGGCGGTGTTGTTCAAAGGCATCACCGCGCAGTATCTGCTGAAGGCGACTTACCCGGTCGGGCCGGGCACGACGATGCTGCTTTACGGTGTCGCGGGTGGTCTGGGGGAAATCATGGTGCCGTGGGCCAAACACCTTGGCGCAACGGTGATCGGTGTGGTGTCGAAGCAGGCCAGTGTCGACAAGGCTCGCGCGTCCGGTTGTGACGAAGTGTTGGTGTTCGATGCCGAAACCCTCGCCGCCGATATGTTGCGTATCACCGAGGGGCGCAAGGTCGACGTGGTGTATGACCCGATTGGTCGGGTGTCTTTTCAGGCCTCGCTGGACAGCTTGCGCCCACGCGGATTGATGGTCTCGTTCGGCGCGCAGACCGGCGCGCCGGCAGCGGTGGAAATAGCCACGCTGAACGCCAAGGGCTCGCTGTTCCTGACCCGTCCATCGCTGGCCGCGCACACTGCCACGACAGCCGAGTATCAGGAGCGCGCACAAGATGTGCTGGCCGCTGTTGCCGCCGGTATCATCACGCCGCAAATGCGCGCGCGTTATTCATTGGCTGACGCGGCACAAGCGCACGCCGATCTTGAATCGGGCCGATCATCAGGGGCGATCATTTTAAAACCATGAATCTGGATGTTCTGAGCAACCCGCACAGCGATGAAATCGCTGCTTTCCTGGCCGTCGCCGCGCAAGGCTCGTTTGTCGCGGCGGGGCGTTTGTTGCAGCGCCATCCGACCATTGTTTCCAAGCGCCTGGCGGCGATGGAAAAGCGACTGGGCGTGCGATTGGTGGAGCGCTCGACGCGACACGTGCGCATCACCGAGGCCGGCCTGCAACTTGAACAACGCTTGCGCGCGGCCGTCGAGTTGATGAACGAAGCGCAGCAACAAGCGGTGCAGGGCGCCAGCGAAGTGCGCGGCACGTTGCGTCTGGCTTTGCCGGCGGCGATGGGGCGCTTGTGGCTGGGGCCGCTGCTGCCGGAGTTTCTCAAGGCTCATCCGCATGTTTCGGTAATCGCCGATTACAGCGAAGGCCTGGTCGACATCATCGAGCAGGGTTTCGACGCGGCTATCCGCATCGGCGAGCTTGAGGACAATCGGCTGATTGCAAAAAAGCTCAGTGACCATCGGCGGATTCTTTGCGCATCACCGACGTACATCGAGGCCCATGGCATGCCGCAGACACCACAGGATCTGCTGCAGCACAATTGCCTGCGCTTCAGTGGGCTGGCGTCGTTCCCGCTGTGGCGCCTGCATCGCGGCAACGAGGTGCAGACCATCACGCCCCACGGCAACCTGACTGCCAGCGACAGCGAATCCCTGCTCGCCGCCGCCCGCGCCGACGCCGGCATACTCGGTGCCGGCCACTGGCTGATGAGCCGCGATCTGGCGGCAGGTCGGTTGATTCACGTGCTGCCCGACTGGCATCTGGATTCGGCGGGCGGCGTTTATCTGGTCAGACCGTCATCGCGGTTTCCAGCGGCGGCGGTGGTGGCGTTCAAGGAGTGGATTGAATCCAAATTCGATCCGGCGCCACCTTGGGCGGTTTGATCACAACCTGCATCAAGACCGACACTGACCCTGTGGGAGCGAGCCTGCTCGCGAAAGCGCAGTGTCAGTCATAGATGATGTGGCTGACCTGACGCCTTCGCGAGCAGGCTCGCTCCCACAGGTTTCGTGGTTTGCTAAGGAATTGCCGAACATACGTATATCCAATGTGGGAGCGAGCCTGCTCGCGAAAGCGCAGTGTCAGTCATAGATGATGTGGCTGACCTGACGCCTTCGCGAGCAGGCTCGCTCCCACAGGTTTCGTGGCTTGCTCAGGAATTGCCGGACATACGTATATCCAGTGTGGGAGCGAGGGCCAGTTTGGGCGCGCAAAAAAAGCCCGGCATTGCCGCCGGGCTTCGGTGTCTTCAACACTTCAAGCGGCGATTTTGTTGGCCGCCATTTCCTTTTTGTGGCTCGCCTTCATGGCTTCCATCTGTGCGCCCAGCTCCTCGAGCTTCGCCTTACCCAGAAGCTTCTGCGCTTTCGGGAACATTTCCTCTTCTTCCTCTTCGATGTGATGCTCCAGCAGCTCCTTGACCACTTTGACCCGACCGGCAAATTCCGGGCTGCCCGGATCGGTTTCCTTCAAATCAGGCAGCACCAGCGAATCCACGGTGCGGTGCTCTTCCTTGGCTTCGTAGTACATGATGTCTTCTTCCTTGCTGCCGGCTTCCTTGAACGCAGGGTAGAGAATCTCTTCTTCTAGGCGGGTGTGGATGGTGATTTCCATTTCCAGTTTGCCCAGCAACTCGACGCGTTTTTTCAGCGCGCGGTCGGTGGATTCACTCAGTTGGCTGAGGATGGCTTTGACTTTTTCATGGTCGGCTTTGAGAAGGTCGATGGCATTCATTTTTTGAGGCCTCTGCTTTTCACGGATTGAACACAGCGTTCTTTTTTCGCGCTGCTGTGTATTCAGGAAGAGGCTATCGCAGGACTCATGCCAACTTGCCGATCAAGCGCAACCCTTCTAAATCAAGGGCTGGCATCGAAGCAGGCACAATGCTTTCGTGCAGCCTGCAAGAAATCCGCGCGGCGGGCATTGCATATAACAAGCCCGGCAAAAGCCGGGCTGTGGTGATGCTTGGAAAGGGGCAGCGCTAGCCGCTTCAACGGTTAGCCTGGGAAGGCGAAATGCGACCGACATGCTTGGGTCCCGCCAATGCCCAGGCGATCAGGCCGAACAGCGGCACGAACACGATCAGCACGATCCACACGCCTTTACTACTGGATTTCCCCTCGCTTTTACGCACCCGGTTGATGGCCCAAAGCTCGATCAGCACGAGAATGACCGCCAATACGATCCACACGGTTTCGATTTGCATAGGCTTAGCTCCTGATGGTCTGTGCGTTAGGCGACGAGAGGGGCGTTGGGTTCATTCTTTTTGCCTTGGACAAGCGGGCGGGGTGATACCCGGTTGCAAAATAAATGTCTGATCGCCGCTGCGGCCTATATCCTCTGCGCCATACGTTTAGGCTGGAACAGGGACAGGGCAATGGCATTCAGGGTGATGGTCGTCGGTGGCTACGGCAATTTCGGCAGTATCGTTTGTCGGCATCTGGCGCTCATGCCAGAGATTGAACTGCTGTTGTCGGGCCGCGATGCGCGCAAGTTGCAGGGCAAGGTCGCTGAGCTGCAAGCGCAATCAGGCCGTCCGTGCGAAGGGTGGTGCGGCGATGCAATGGGCGCAGGTTTTCAAGCGGCGTTGCGAGAGTTGAATGTTCAGTTGGTGGTGCACACCGGCGGGCCGTTTCAGGGGCAATCCTACGCAGTTGCTGAAAGCTGCATCGGCGCCGGTGTGAATTATTGCGATCTGGCTGACTGCCGCACCTTCGTCAACGGCATTGATGTGCTCGACGCCCGCGCCAGGGAGGCTGGTGTGGCCGTGCTCAGCGGTTGCAGTTCGGTGCCGACCTTGTCTTCGGCGATCATCGATCAGCAGCGCTCACGTTTTGCGCGAATCGATTCGATCGAGCATGGCATTTCCTCCTCGGCGAAGATGCCGGGGCTGTCCACGGTCGAAGGCGTACTCGCTTATGCGGGCAAACCGATCAGGCAGTTGAAAAACGGCCAGGTTCACGAAGTATTGGGTTGGCTCGATCTGACCCTGCGCAGCATGCCGCAACTGGGCACGCGGGTGCTGGCCAATGTCGATGTGCCGGACATGGATATTTTCGCGCGCCGCTATGGCGCACAGACGCTGCGCTTCAAGGCCGGCGCTGGCCTGAAGCTCGGCGGCGTTGCCAACGCCTTGCTGGCGCAGGCCTTGCGCTTCGGGCTGGTGCGCGATCATGTGCGCTGGGCGGCGCGCCTGCATCGCCTGGGTACGAGGTTCGAACGCTTCGGTGATGGCAAGAGCGCGATGTACATCGATGTTCAGGGCATCGGAGTTGACGACCAGCCGCTGAGCCTGACCGCGCAACTCACCGCGCTGAATGACAAAGACCCGGAAATCCCCAGCTGCGCCGCCGTCGCCCTGGCAATCAAAATGGCGCGGGGTTATGCACCGCAACCTGGTGCGCGGCCGTGTGTTGGCGAAATCAGCGTCGATGAATATCTGGCGGCGATCAACGATCCGGCCAACTTGAGCCTGTCGGTTCAATTCTCCGATGGACAGCGTTGAGATGCTCTATCTCTGCCTGAAGTACCTGCATGTAATCGCGGCGATTTTCCTCTTCGGTTTCGGCATGGGCTCCTACCTCTACCTGATCGCCGCCAGCCGCAGCGGCAACCCGCAAGTGATCGCCCATGTCGCAAGGATGGTGGTGCGTTTCGATACGTGGATCACCACGCCGGCAGGGATTGTGCAGGTCATCACCGGCTATCTGCTGATGCGGCTTTCCGGGCTTTCGATGAGCAGTGAGTGGCTGCTGACGTCGCTGATCATTTTCTTCTGCGTAGGCGCACTGTGGCTGCCTGTACTGGTATTGCAAAAGCGTCTGCAGAAGATGGCGCTGAGCGCGGGCGAGGGCGGCCTGCCTCTGGATGATCGCTACGCGAACACTTACCGCTGGTGGTTCTGGATGGGCATTGCCGGGTTCGCCGGGATGTTTGTCATCGTGCTGATGATGGTGACGAAGATGACGCCGGTGCAACTGGTCGGGTTAACCGTGGGCTTTTAGAAAGCGGCTTTCATCATCCGCTGTTGGCAGCAGACAAGTGTCGTACCTGCCGAACAGCCGATAGCGGTTCAGCGCGATTCGATCGTAAGCCCAGTCACGCAGGCGGCGCGGGAAAATCCGCAGCAGTTTCAGCGGCTGCCAGCGCCCTGGCAGTTGCCCGACCACTTCGAGAAACGCATCCGAGCGTTCCCAGAACTGCCGGTCGCGGATCACCGCCATGGTGTCGAACTCATCCAGCGGCAAACCGGCCCACGCCAGCAAGGCCTGGCCCTCGGGCGATTGCACGGTCGCCAGCCGCACATGGCGCTGACGGTCATGGCGAATCAGAAAGCGCGCCCAGCCGTTGCACAGTTTGCACACACCGTCGAACAGCACCACGGTTTCGCCTGGCTTGAGCAATGGCGCGGGGGTGGGGCGGGTTTTCATGGCAGGCATCGGCGGATGTCCCTGGCGGCGATTGTCGCGATCATAACCTTGATCATTGGGCTACAGGAGTGGATCGCGGCGGTATTGGCCCGGCGATATGCCGTGCACGCGGCGGAAGGCAGCGCCAAACGCCGCGTCGGACAGATAGCCCAGTGAAGCAGCAATGGTCGCCACAGTGTCCCGGCCATTGCGCAAGCGAAACGCGGCCACGCGCATCCGCCAGCGCGTGGCATATTCGACCGGCGCTACACCCATGCAAGTTTTGAATAACGCGGCGAAACCTGATCGCGACATGCAGGCAATCTCGGCCATTTGCGTCAGGCGCCAAGGTTTTTCCGGGGCAGCGTGAACGGCGCGCAAGACGCCGGCAATCGCCGGTTCCCGTAGCCCGCCCAGCCAAAACAATTGTTCGGCATCCGCGCTGTTGATGTGATGGCGCAGCGCATGGATGAAGATCAGCCGCAGCAGGTCGTTGCACATCGCCTGCGAGCCGGCCTGGTGTGATGGCCACTCGCGCTCCAGTTCATCCAGCAGCCAACCGAACGACGAGGCACCTGTGGCCTCGGCGCGAATGATCAGCGAGGTCGGCAGCACGTCGAGCAGTTCGGTTGCGCCGGGTCCCGATAGCGACACGCTGCCGCCCAGCAGCTCGACTTCCTCGCCGACGCCAAACGTCGCCGAGACGCCGTCATGGGCAAAAACATCCGCTGCATTCACCGCCTCGACGTCGGCGCCGCTGGCCAGAATGAACGGCGTGCGCGACACCACAAAGCAGTCGCCGGCCCGCAGCAACTGCGCCGGCAAGCCCTGCATGCGCAACCAGCATTCGCCTCGTCGCACCACGTTGAATTTCAGTTCGATGGGTTGAAATCGCAGCGCCCAGACGCCTCCCGCTTGCAAGCGAACCGAGCAGGCTGCTTGCAACTCGGAGAGCGCCAATACGGCAGAAAGCGGATCGCCAGCAGGATTTTGGATGATCACGACAGAAACCTGGATTTATCAGACTGGTTCGTCCGTAGAGCTTAGCCAAGAATGAAGACCTTCGATAGCTCACTCAGGATTCACGCTCATGGCTACGCTCCAACAACCTGTGCAATCACCGTTCAACGCCGCGAGCACAGCGGCTGAAGTCATGGCTGGCATCGATCTGCGCGGGCAGCTCGCTGTGGTCACCGGCGGCTATTCCGGCCTGGGTCTGCTGACGGTGAAAAGCCTCGCGGCGGCGGGCGCGCAAGTCCTCGTGCCGGCCAGAGATACGGCGCGGGCAGAGGTGGCATTGGCCGGTGTTGAAGGTGTCCGCGTGACGCCCATGGACCTGATGCAGGCTGAATCGGTGGCGGCGTTCAGCCACAGCGTGGTCAGCGCGGGTCAGCCGGTGTCTTTGCTGATCAACTGCGCCGGAGTCATGGCCGCGCCGTTGCTGCGCGATGCCGATGGCCATGAAAGCCAGTTCGCGACCAATCACTTGGGCCACTATCGCCTGACCTGCGGCCTTTGGCCGGCGCTGGTCAAAGCTGGACAGGCGCGGGTGCTGTCAGTGTCATCGCGCGGGCACCAGATTGCCGGGATCGACTTTGACGACATTGATTTCCTGCAACGGCCGTATGACAAATGGGTCGCGTATGGTCAGTCGAAAACGGCCAATGCCTTGTTCGCCATGGCGCTCGATCGTCGCGGGCGCAGTCATGGCGTTCGTGCGTTCTCATTGCATCCGGGGCAGATTCTGACGGATCTGGCACGGCACCTCAGCACAGCGGAACTTGCCGCATTCGATGCGCTGGATGAGCAGGGCCGGCCACGGCTGGATGCCCACAACGGTCTGAAAACGCTGGAGCAGGGCGCCGCGACGGGATTGTGGTGTGCGACCAGTGCATTGCTTGCGGATTTGGGTGGCGTGTATTGCGAAGACTGCAATGTTGCGCCGATCAATCAACCTGAAGCGGGCCGCAAGGGCGTTGCGCAATGGGCGGCGGATGCTGAGCTGGCTGAGCGACTTTGGGCGGTTTCGGAGCAATGGACGGGGCTCACGGTGGCATAAATCGAGTCAAAGGACAAAAGCCCCTCACCCTAACCCTCTCCCGAAGGGAGAGGGGACTGACCGAGGTGTTTAGTAGAAATTCGCCGACCTGAAATACCGGGTCGAACTCAGTTCTTGAACAGCACCCAGATCGGCTCCCTCTCCCTCGGGAGAGGGCTGGGGTGAGGGGCTGCTCGATAGAGTTACTCTCCCAGCTTCGCCCAGAATTCCTCCGCCGAAGGGCTGATCGGTGCGGTCGGGCGAGTCAGGTGTATTTCCAGTGGAATGTCCCAACTGTCATCCAGCGCCCTGACCAGGCGCCCGTCGGCCATTTCCTGTTCGGTCAGGCTTTTCGGCAGCCAGGCGACGCCTTTGCTTTCCAGCGCCATCGACATCAGCACTGCCGCCAGATGGCTGCTGAACAGCGGTTTCAAATGCAGATAATCGGCCTTGCCGTGTAGCCTGTGGGCGACGATTCGGCCCAGGCCGGATTCGTGGGTGTAGGCCAGATAGGGCAGGGTTTCAGGCGACGTGCCGAACTGGGCTGAAGCACTCGCCAGCGGCACAAGTACGTCCTCGCCGACCTTCTTGCCAATGAACTGATCAGGCGCCAGTAATGGCGGAACGTCGGGGTGGCGATGGCATAGCAGGAACTGCACCTGGCCATGAATCAGCATCTGTTCGCACACGGCCATGCTGTCGGAATGCAGGCGAACCGCATCGATCGGCGCGCCACTTTCGGCACTGCGCAACCAGCGCGGGAAGAAGGTGAATGACAGCGAGTGAGTGGCAGCGAACTGCAAGGTTTTCGCCGCCATGCCGGCCACTTCCTGAGCCTCGGAGCGCATGCGGTACAGGCGTCTGGCCGCTTCCTGAGCGCTGGGCAAAATCTGCCTGCCGGCCTCGGTCAGCGTCGCGCCCTGCGGAGTGCGCACGAACAATTCCACGCCCATCCAGTTCTCCAGCGAGCGCACTCGGCGACTGAACGCCGGCTGCGTCACATGGCGCGCTTCGGCGGCCCGGACAAAGCTGCCGTATTCGGCCAGCGCTGAAAAATCCTCAAGCCAAACCAGTTCCAAGGGCAATGCCTCCTGTGCATAGGGCGCGGCATTAATAGCATTGGGCGGGTGTCGTCGCAACGCATAACGTTGGCCCACCACAACAAGAGGAACCCGTCATGCGTATCGTCGATATCCGTGAAAAAACCGTCTCCATCGCTTCCCCGATCGCCAATGCCTACATCGACTTTTCGAAGATGACCTGCTCGGTCGTCGCGGTCATTACCGACGTGATTCGCGATGGTAAGCCGGTCATCGGTTACGGTTTCAACTCTAACGGTCGCTACGGTCAGGGCGCGTTGATGCGCGATCGTTTTCTGGCGCGGATCACCGAGGCCGACCCGCAAACCCTGATCGATCACGAGAACAATAACCTCGATCCGTTCGCCATCTGGAAAACCCTGATGACCAACGAAAAACCGGGCGGGCATGGCGAGCGTTCGGTAGCGGTCGGCACCATCGATATGGCGGTGTGGGACGCGGTGGCGAAGATCGAAGGCAAGCCGCTGTATCGCCTGCTTGCCGATCGTTATCGCAACGGTGTGGCCGATGACAAAGTCTGGGTGTACGCGGCGGGTGGCTATTACTACCCGGGCAAGGACCAGAGCAAGCTCAAGGCCGAAATGCAGAGCTATCTGGATCGTGGCTATGACGTGGTCAAGATGAAGATTGGCGCGGTGCCGCTGGACGAAGATATCCGCCGCATTGAGGCGGTGCTCGAAGTGGTGGGCGACGGCCAGCGCCTGGCGGTCGATGCCAACGGCCGCTTCGATCTGCAGACCGGTATCGCGTACGCCGAAGCGATCAAGAAGTACAACCTGTTCTGGTACGAGGAAGTCGGCGACCCGCTGGATTATGCGCTCCAGGCCGAGCTGGCCAATCACTACGAACTGCCGATGGCCACTGGGGAAAACCTGTTCTCTCACCAGGACGCCCGCAACCTGTTGCGCCACGGCGGCATGCGCCCTGACCGCGATTACCTGCAATTCGACTGTGCGCTGTCCTACGGTCTCGTCGAGTACATGCGCACCCTGAAAGTGATGGAAGAGCTGGGTTGGTCTTCGCGTCGCGTGGTACCGCATGGTGGTCACCAGATGTCGCTGAACATCGCCGCCGGTCTGCACCTGGGCGGCAACGAATCGTACCCGGACGTGTTCCAGCCCTTCGGCGGGTTTGCCGATGGCATCCGCGTAGAAAACGGCTACGTCGGGCTGCCGGAAATTCCGGGCGTCGGCTTCGAAGCCAAATCTGCGCTCTATGCCGTCATGCGCGAACTGGGCGAGGGCTGATTCGGTTTTATCTGCGGCCTCGATTTCCGAGGCCGCACCTTCAGGCGTCATCCTCGACGCCAAAGCCACATGCCCACCACAACAATAAAATGAGGTGCTTCCGTGGAAACTTCAAAATCACGCTGGTACAGCCAGCTCTATGTGCAAGTGCTGATCGGCATCGTCATCGGCGCTGCCATCGGATACTTCGTGCCGGACATCGGCGCCAAGCTGCAGCCGTTTGCCGACGGTTTCATCAAACTGATCAAGATGCTCCTGGCGCCGATCATTTTCGGCACGGTAGTGGTCGGTATCGCCAAGATGGGCAGTATCAAGGAGGTCGGTCGCATCGGTGTGAAAGCGCTGATCTACTTCGAGATTCTTTCCACCATCGCTCTGGTGGTCGGCCTGATCGTAGTCAACGTGGTCAAGCCCGGCGCCGGCATGAACATCAACGCCGGCACCCTCGATGGCAGCGCTGTCAACAAGTACAGCCAGGCGGCGAGCGAGCAGGGCGGTCTGGTCGAATTCTTCCTCAATATCATCCCCCATACCTTCCTCGGCGCCTTCTCCAATGGCGTCATGCTGCAGGTGATTCTGTTGTCGGTGCTGATGGGCGTCGCCTTGGTGCAAATGGGCGAAACCAGCAAACCGCTGATCAACACCATCGACCTGTTCCTGCAAGGCCTGTTCAAAATCGTCGCGATGGTCATGCGTCTGGCGCCGTTGGGCGCGGGGGCTGGCATGGCATTCACCATCGGCAAATACGGCATCGGCACTCTGCTGTCGCTGGGGCAGTTGCTGGTCGCGCTGTACATCACCACGCTGATCTTCATCGTCGTGGTACTGGGCGCGGTGGCGCGATGGTCGGGCATGCCGCTGATGCAGTTTCTGCGTTATTTCAAGGATGAAATCCTGATCACCCTGGGCACCTGTTCGACCGAAGCGGTGCTGCCGCGAATGATGGTCAAACTGGAAAAGCTCGGCTGCAAGAAATCCGTGGTCGGCATGGTCCTGCCGACGGGCTACACGTTCAACGCGGACGGCACCTGCATCTACCTGACCATGGCAGCAATCTTCATCGCCCAGGCGACCAACACGCCGCTGACCTTCATGGATCAGATGATTCTGCTCGGCGTGTTCCTGCTGACCTCCAAGGGCTCGGCCGGTGTGGCGGGGGCAGGATTCGTGACCTTGGCGGCCACGCTCACCACCATTCACTCGATACCTCTGGTGGGCCTGGTGTTGCTGTTGGGCATCGACCGCTTCCTCAACGAGGCGCGAGCCGTGACCAACCTGATCGGTAACGGCATCGGCACCATCGCCATCGCCAAATGGGACAAGTCGTTCGATGTCGAAGCGTGCGAGCGGGAAATCGCCGCCATGAAGCAGGACAAGGCAGCGCGCAAGTCGCTGCTTGTGCATAAGTGATTCGGGCAACGTGAGCGCTTGATTGGCCTGCCGACGCGTACAGGTTTCAAGTCAGTTCAAAGGTTATGGACTGGGGGCGGGACGATGAGAATTGGCGCACTGACGAAAACCAGTCGGTGCTGGCACGCCACCAATCCCCAGCCATGCCAAAAAACCTGTGGGAGCGAGCTTGCTCGCGAAGGGGCCAGAACGGTCAACACGGATGGCGACCGGCAGAGCGCTTTCGCGAGCAAGCCCGTTTCCACAGTAGGTTGCGCGATTGCTGTCACAACAGTTGGCGATGTTCTTTCGCACCGGACAGTACAAGCAGTGGATTGCAAAACGTTCGCTATGAACCGTCAGGCCGGACCTGAACCCTCTACGTACGTCTGGATGACCTCATCCCAAGGCGGCGTTGCAGGGAACAACTCAAGCAAAAACGCCGTGAACGCTTTGACATTCGGGCTACCGCGACGGCTCTCCGGCCACAACGCGGTAATGGCGAAGCGTTCGACGGTGAACTGTGGCAGCACCGGGACCAGTTCGCCCCGACGAACATACGCCGCCGCTACGTAGTGCGGCGAAATACCGATGCCGCCGCCGGCAGCCAGCACCGCCGCGACCGCATCGCTGGCATCAACGGTGAAGGCCGCGTCGGGTGCCAGTTCCAACTGTCTGTCACCGGCTAGATACGGCCAGCGCAAACTCTGCCCGGTGCTTTGATAGCGGAAATTCACGCACTCATGCTCGGCGAGATCCTCGGCCGTAAGCGGAGTACCCTTGCGCTGCAGATAGTCCGGTGATGCGAACGCACCGATTCGATGCGGGCCCAGCGGGCGAGAAATCAGTCGCGAATCCGCAAGATTGCCAACCCGAACCGCGACGTCGATGCCTTGTTCGATGAGGTCGGCATACTGATCGCCGAGTCGTAGATCGATCGTCACCTTTGGATATTGCTCGCGAAATCTCGGCAGGGCCGGCGCGAGGATATTCAGTCCAATCGGCAACGGCGCGGTGACCTTCAATACGCCCGATGGCTCAGCGCGTGAAGCAACGGCGGCCTGATCGATGTCTTCGACTTCGCGCAGAATCCGCAGCGCCCGTTCGTATAGATCACGGCCCTCCGGGGTGAGTACCAGCGAGCGCGTGGTGCGAGTAAACAGCATCAGGCCGAAATGCTCTTCGAGCCGTTGCACGCTTTTGCTGATGGCCGACGGCGACACCGACAGTGCCCGAGCGGCAGCCGTGTAGCTGCCCAGCGAAGCCGCTCGTGCAAAGGCGATGAGCCCGGTTAAACGATCCAATCCAATTTGTGCCTTCATGGCACTAGTAAAGCGACTTCTGGCCCAATTATCAATGTGGCTTCCAAAACGTAGTCTTTGCCCATCGAACGCCATTCAGGTGTTCCAGACGGAGACTCAGCATGAACATCAGCCAAACCCTGCCTTCCACACTCACCGACAAAACCGTGGTCATTTTCGGCGGCACCTCCGGCATCGGCCTGGCCGCTGCGGTGCAAGCGAAAGCCGCTGGCGCCAAGGTCATCGTCATCGGCTCGAACGCTGCACGTGCCGAGCAGGCCGCCAGCGAGCACGGGCTCGATGGCTGGCGCGCGGCCGACGTGACCGATAGCCAGGCTCTCGATACTGCACTGGCCGATATCCTTCAGGTCGATCACCTCGTTCTGCTCGCCGGCACGTTTGTCGCTGGCACCGTGCGCGCGGCTGATCTCGATTATCTGCACCGCGCGTTCGACGAACGCATCTGGGCATCGATCAATGCGATTCGGGTCCTTGGCGACAGGCTGGCAAAAGACGGCTCGATCACGTTTATCTCCGGTTCTCTCGCTGATCGCCCGAATGCCTACGGCACCGCCGTACTCGCCGCCGCCTCGGCAGCCATGGAAGCACTGGCTCGCGGTCTGGCCCTTGAGTTGGCACCGGTGCGAGTCAACACGCTTTCGCCCGGCCCGATCAACACCCCGATTCTGGGCAAGGCACTGGGCGAGGGGCGGGATGCAGTTGTCGCTTCTCTTGAGCAGGTGCTGCCCCTGCATCGCCTCGGCACAGCTGCAGAAGCGGGCGCGGCAGTGGTTTTCCTGATGAGCAACACCTTCATGAACGGCGCCGTGCTCAACATCGACGGCGGCGCACGCCTGGTTTGATCCTGCCCACCTTTTTGAGAGCCTGAACATGACATCGTTATTTGATTCCGTGCGCCTCGGCGCGCTCGATTTGCCCAACCGCATCCTGATGGCACCGATGACCCGCGCGCGCGGCACTCGCGAGCACGTCCCGACCGAGATGATGGTCGAGTATTACCGCCAGCGCGCCAGTGCCGGCCTGATCATTTCCGAAGCGATCGGCATCAGCCAGCAAGGTCTGGGCTGGCCGTATGCGACAGGCATTTGGTCGGCCGAACAGGTCGCCGGCTGGCGCAAGGTCACCGATGCCGTGCATGGCGCTGGCGGCCGGATCATCGCGCAGCTCTGGCACATGGGCCGAGTCGTGCACCCGAGTTTCCTTGGCGGCGGCCAGCCGGTTTCCGCATCGGTCACCACCGCGCCGGGACAGGCGCATACTTACGCCGGCAAGCAGCCGTATACACCGGCGCGTGCGTTGCCGCTGGAAGAAATTCCCGCACTGCTGGAAGACTTTCGTCAGGCCACTCGCAACGCAATCGAGGCGGGTTTCGATGGCGTGCAGATCCACGCCGCCAACGGCTATCTGCTCGACCAGTTCCTGCGCGACAGCGACAATTTTCGCACCGATGCGTACGGCGGCTCGATCAACAACCGTATCCGCTTGCTCAAGGAAGTGACCGAGGCGGTGGCCGAAGTCATCGGCGCCGACCGCACTGGCGTGCGCCTGACTCCAAGCAGCTACGAGCAGGGCATCCGCGACAGCGATCCCGAAGCGCTGTTCATCCGCGCCGCCGAAGTGCTGTCAGCGATTGGCATCGCTCATCTGGAAGTCCGCGAACCAGCGCTGGACGGCACCTTCGGCAAGTCCGAACGCCCGCCACTGGCCGGGATGATTCGCGACGTGTTCAAAGGCGTGCTGATCCTCAATTCGGACTACGGTTTCGCCAGGGCACAAGCGCAACTGGATGCCGGGCTCGCCGATGCGATTGCGTTTGGACGGCCGTTTATAGCCAATCCGGATCTGCCGCTGAGATTCGCTCGGCAGTTGCCATTGGCGGAAAGCGAAATGAGCACTTGGTTCAGCCAGGGTTGGGAAGGGTATGGGGATTATCCGGCGGTGGATGGCGTTTGAATGTAGCGTCGGTGCCAGCCGCCGTGGCAGTGGATGCCCTGACGGGCTGGCCAGAACCCGGAAAAGCACGCTTAAGCCAGTCGCAAGAGACGGTTCACGCCGTTGATAGGAAAAAGTGAGGCCTGTGATCAGGCCTCATTTGCGTTTTACCAACTCACCTGCAACGTTTCAACGCCGAGCCGTGCGCGTACTCACATCCACCCAGACCGCCAACACCAGAATGCTGCCCTTGACGATCATCTGCCAGTAACTGTCGACGTCGAGCATGGACATGCCGTTATCCAGGCTGGTGATCACCAGTGCGCCGAGGAGGGCACCGTAGACGGTGCCGGAGCCGCCGCGCATGGAGGTGCCGCCGATGAAGCAGGCGGCGATGGCGTCGAGTTCGCCCATGCTGCCGGCTGACGGTGAGCCGGCGGCGAGGCGTGCGGTGTTGACCACGCCGGCGAGGGCGCACATCACGCCCATGATGCCGAAAATCCACAGCTTGACCGCCTGCACATTAATGCCCGACAGGCGCGTGGCTTCCATGTTGCTGCCGACCGAATAGACCCGGCGGCCGAACACAGTCTGGCTGGTGACGTAACTGAACACGCCGAGCAGAATCAGCAACAGCAGCACCGGCACGGGAATGCCGTCATAGCTGTTGAGGGTCTGGACGAAACCGGCCAGCACCGCGCCGATCACCAGCACGCGCACAACATCACGCACTAGCGAATGCGCCGCCAGGCCATGCAGGGCGCGATTGCGTCGTTGTTTCCAGGTCAGGAACACCGTCAGCACAAACAGCAGCACACCCAGGCCGGTGCCGATCGCGTGAGGCAGATATCCTTGGCCGACGTAGACCAGCTCCGGGGATACCGGGGCGATGGTGGTGCCGCCGGTGATCCCCAGCAAAATCCCGCGAAACGCCAACATGCCACCGAGGCCGACAATGAATGAGGGGATGCGCAAGTACGCCGCCATGTAGCCGTTGGCAAGCCCGATGACCAGACCGCACAGGGCGACCAGACTCAGATTCGCCAGCAGCGGAATGTGATAGACCACGTCGAGTATCGCCGCGAGGCCGCCGAGCAGGCCGAGCAATGAACCCACCGACAAATCGATCTCGCCGCTGATGATCACCAGCACCATGCCGCAGGCCAGAATTCCGGTAATCGACATCTGCCGCAGCAGGTTGGAAAGGTTGCGCGGGGTGAGGAAGCCGCCCTCGGTCTGCCAGCTGAAGAACAGCCAGATCAGCACCACGGCAAATACCAGCGCGAGCATCTTGTAGCGGGTGAACAGTTGTTTGACCTGATTCATTTACGCGGTTTTCCGATCATTATTGTTATGGCTGCCCGGCTGGCTGAGGGCGGCGGCGAGTACCTGTTCCTGGGTCAGCTCATGGTTGACGAAATCGCCGCGCAACTGGCCTTCGCCGATCACCAGCACGCGGTCGGAGACGCCGAGCACTTCAGCCAGTTCCGACGAAACCATGATGATCGACACGCCTTCGGCGGCGAGCGCGCCCATCAATTTGTAGATCTCGTACTTGGCGCCGACGTCCACGCCTCGGGTCGGCTCGTCGAGAATCAGTACGCGCGGTTTGGCCAGCAGCATTTTCGCCAGCACGGCTTTCTGCTGGTTACCGCCAGACAGGCTGGTGATCGGCAGGGACGGACTTGCGGTTTTCAGATGCAGACGGGAGATTTCCCGGTCGATGCAGCCCAGTTCGGCTTCGCCATCGATGCGGGTCATTTTCGAATAGCTCTCGAGCACGGCAAGGGTGATGTTCTGACCGACACCGAGATCGGGAATGATGCCCTGGCGCTTGCGATCTTCAGGCACCAGGCACAGGCCTGCGCGGATCGCTTTCAGCGGCGTGCGCGTGTCGATCGGTCGGCCGTCCAGCCAGACTTCGCCTTCATGGCGTCCGGGGTAGGCGCCGAACAGTGCGGTGACCAGTTCGGTGCGGCCGGCCCCGACCAGCCCGGCAATGCCGAGAATCTCGCCGCGCTTGAGGCTGAAGGAGATGTCGTCGACCCGTTTGCGCTTGGGGTTGTCGACGTCGTAGCAAGTCATGTGGCGCGCTTCGAAAATCACCTCGCCAATCTCGTGCGGCTCGCTGGGATAAAGGTTGCTCATTTCGCGCCCGACCATCTGCGTGATGATCTGTGGAATGTCCATGTCGGCCATGGCGGTGGTGGCGATGTGTTTGCCGTCGCGGATCACCGAAATGGTGTCGCACACGGCGGCGACTTCATCGAGTTTGTGCGAGATGTAGACGCAGGCGACGCCCTTGGCTTTGAGGTCGCGGATGATGTCCAGCAGCACTTCGATTTCCGAGCGGCTCAGGGCCGAGGAGGGCTCGTCGAGAATCAGCAGGCGCGCCTGTTTGTTCAGGGCCTTGGCGATTTCCACCAGTTGCTGATAGCCGCCGCCGTACTGCGAAACCGGCAGCGAAACATTCATGTCCGGCACCTTCAATTCACGCATCAAGGCTTCGGCGCGGTGAATCATCGCCGGGTAGTTCATGCGTCCGCCGGGCAGCGTCAGCTCATGGCCCATGAAGATGTTTTCGGCGACCGACAGGTCGGGAACCAACGTCAGTTCCTGATGGATGATGACGATGCCGGCGGCCTCGGTTTCGCTGATCGATTGCGCCCGGAGCGGTTGCCCGTCCCAGAGGATTTCACCGTCCCAGGTGCCATAGGGATAGACCGCCGAGAGGATCTTCATCAGCGTCGACTTGCCGGCGCCATTCTCGCCGCACAGGCCCACGCATTCACCGGGCCGGACCTTGATGTCGATGCCGTTGAGCGCTTTGACACCGCCGAAGGTTTTGACGATGCCGTTCATTTGCAGCAGATAGTCGGACATGGAAAAGGCTCGTATACCAGGGACTCAAACACCACTGAACCTGTGTGGGAGCGAGCCTGCTCGCGAAGGGGCCTTTTCAGCCAGAGCTTGACTGACTGACACTCCGCTTTCGCGAGCAGGCTCGCTCCCACAGGTCTGATCAAGATTTACGACCGGATCACTGCCCGGCAATCTGCGCCTTGGTGTAGAAGCCGTCCTGTTCGAGCAAGTCGATGTTGTCCTTGGTCAACGGCGTTGGCGTGAGCAGGATGGTGTCGACTTTCTTGCTGCCGTTGTCGTACTGCGAGGTGTAGGCCGGTTTTTCGTTGCGTGCCAGTTGCACCGAGAGCTTGGCCGCTTCGGAGGCGATGAGTTTCAGCGGTTTGTACACGGTCATGGTTTGCGTGCCGGCGATTACGCGTTTGACCGCTGCGAGGTCGGCGTCCTGACCGGAAATCGGCACCTTGCCGGCCAGTTGCTGCGCGGCCAATGCCTGGATGGCGCCGCCAGCGGTGGCGTCGTTGGAGGCGACGATGCCGTCGATTTTGTTGTTGTTACGGGTCAGGGCATTTTCGACAATACTCAGCGCTTCGGTCGGGTTCCATTCCTTGACCCACTGCTGGCCGACGATCTTGATATCGCCCTTGTCGATGGCCGGTTGCAGCACCTTCATCTGGCCTTCACGGAGGATCTTGGCGTTGTTGTCGGTGGGCGCGCCACCCAGCAAGAAGTAATTGCCCTTGGGCGCCGCTTTCAGCACGCCGCCGGCCTGCATCTCGCCGACCTTTTCGTTATCGAAGGAGATATAGGCGTCGACATCGGCGTTGAGAATCAGCCGGTCGTAAGACACCACTTTGATCCCGGCTTTCTTCGCCTCGGCCACGGCGTTGGTCAGCACTGTCGCGTTGAACGGCACGATGACAATCACATCGACGCCGCGAGAGATAAGGTTTTCGATCTGCGAAATCTGCTTCTGCTCGTTGGCGTCCGCCGATTGCACGAAGACTTTGGCGTCCATTTTTTCCGCCGCCGCGACGAAATAATCGCGATCGCGCGACCAGCGTTCCAGACGCAGGTCGTCAATGGAAAAACCGATTTTCGGATGGGTAGCGTCAGCCATTACCGGCAGGGCCAACAACGCCAGGGCACTGGCCAACAGCGTACGTTTCAAGTTCTTCATGGTGGTGCGTCCTTTTATTTTTGTTGGAAAGACACGGCCTGACGATGAATCGGGCTGGTAGAACTGTAGAGAATCTGCCGACGCAGCAGGCACAGAATTGTCGTGCAATTGTCACAGCGTCGTTGCGTCGGCAGCCTCCCTTGGCCATCAGCGATACAGGTAACGGTTGACGATGTTTTCGAGCATTTCCTGGCGGCCGCTGACGGCTTGCGGGTTCAGTTCGTTGGTGAACGCGTGCTCGGCCAGTGACTCAAGATTGAAGTCGCCCGCCATCACCGCTTGCCCGAACGGCTGACGCCAGCCGGCGTAGCGTTGATCCTTGAGGGTTTGCAATTGATCGTTCTCAACCATCGCGGCGGCGCGTTCCAGCGACAAGGCCAGAACGTCCATGGCGCCGACGTGGCCGTGGAACAGGTCGATCTCGTCGAGGCTCTGCCGGCGCACCTTGGAGTCGAAATTGAAGCCGCCATTCTTGAAACCGCCGGCCTTGAGGATTTCATAGGTCGCCAGGGTCATTTCCTCGACGCTGTTGGGGAACTGGTCGGTGTCCCAGCCGTTCTGCGGATCGCCACGGTTGGCATCGATGCTGCCGAAAATCCCCAGCGAGGCAGCCGTGGCGATTTCGTGATGGAAACTGTGACCGGCCAGGGTCGCGTGGTTGGCCTCGATGTTGACCTTGATTTCCTTTTCCAGGCCGTACTGCTGGAGAAAGCCGAATACCGTAGCGCTGTCGTAATCGTACTGGTGCTTGGTCGGCTCCTGGGGCTTGGGTTCGATCAGCAGGTCACCGGTGAAACCGATCTTGTGCTTGTGCTCGACCACCATGCGCATGAAGCGCCCGAGTTGTTCGCGCTCACGTTTCAGGTCGGTATTGAGCAGGGTTTCGTAGCCTTCGCGACCGCCCCATAGCACGTAGTTGGAGCCCTTGAGGCGATGGGTTGCGTTCATTGCGCTGAACACTTGCGCGGCGGCGCAGGCGAACACTTCCGGATCGGGATTGCTTGCGGCACCGGCGGCAAAACGTGGATTGCTGAAGCAGTTGGCGGTGCCCCAGAGCAGCTTGATGCCGCTTTGTGCCTGATGCTGTTCGAGGCGATCGACCATTTGTGCGAAGTGTTCGCGGTACTCCTTCAGCGAGTTGCCTTCGGGGGCGACGTCCGTGTCGTGAAAGCAGTAGTAATCGATGCCCAGTTTGCTGAAGAACTCGAAGGCGGCTTGAGCCTTGCCGATAGCCAGTTGCATCGGCTCACCACTGCGTTGCCAGGGGCGTTTGAAGGTGCCGGCGCCGAACACATCGGAGCCCGGCCAGACGAAGGTGTGCCAGTAGCAGGCGGCCATGCGCAGGTGTTCGCGCATGGGTTTGCCGAGGATCAGTTTGTCGGCGTCGTAGTGGCGGAAAGCGAGGGGCGAATCACTGTTCGGGCCTTCGTAGCGAACCGGCTCGATATTGGGGAAATACTGCATGGACCTTGTCCTTGTTGTTCTTGGGTGTCTCGATACTAGCAACGCCCCCGTGCCCGCTGATTATGAAAAGCCTCAACCGTGAGTGCGATTTTGCGTATTGAGCTTCAGCGCGCGCAGGCCTAGTCTGTGTCCATCGTCGCCGTGACATGGCGCCCGGAACAAAAACAATTTGAGGCCGCTTTCGCGAGCAGGCTCGCTCCCACATTTGATTCGTGTCGTTCACAAAACCGTGTGGGAGCGAGCCTGCTCGCGAATGGCTTTACGCAAAATCCGGATACTGAATGAAGAGCCTACCGCCCGTGCACCGCATCGCCCTGTTGTTCAACGGCAGCAAGATCTACGACCGTGGAATCATCAGCGGCATCGGCAACTACCTGAGCAGCACCCGCGCTTCCTGGGACCTGTTTCTGGAAGAGGACTTTCTCTGCCGCTTGAAAGGCATCGAGCGCTGGCAGGGTGACGGCATCATTGCCGACTTCGACGATCCGCTGATTGGCGAGGCGCTGGCCGACATTCATTTGCCGGTGGTGGCGGTCGGCGGTTCTTACGAGGATGCGCGCGCCTATCCGAAAGCGATCCCCTACGTTGCCACTGATAACAACGCACTGATCACTCTGGCTTATTCGCATCTGGTCGAGGCGGGGTTGCAGCGCTTTGCCTGTTTCAGCCTGCCGGAAGCGCAGGCCAATCGCTGGGCGCAGGAGCGGGAAAAAGCTTTTCGCAAACTGATGCAGCGCGACGGCCTGCACGCCGAGATCTATCGCGGCATGGGCACCAGCGCACCGTTGTGGGACAGTGCCGTCGAGCAACTGATCGCCTGGCTGCACAGCCTGCCCAAACCGATCGGCATCATCGCCGTCAGCGACGCCCGCGCTCGGCAGTTGCTGCAAGCCTGCCTGACCGCCGGCATTGCCGTGCCCGAGCAGGTCGCGCTGATCGGCATCGACAACGATCCGCTGACCCGCAGCCTGACCCGCGTACCCCTGAGTTCGGTGATCCAGGGCACCGAAACCATGGGCCGCACCGCTGCGCAATTGCTGCACCAGATGCTCCACGGCATGCCGTCCACCGGCACGCAAATCCTGATTCCGCCTGATGCGGTCAATGTGCAGGTGTCGAGCCTGCACCAACCGCTGGGCAATCCGTACGTCATGCAAGCGCTGCTGTTCATCCGCCAATATGCCTGCCAGGGCATCAAGACCGCGCAAGTGGCGGCGTATGTCGGCGTGTCGCGCTCATCGCTGGAAGCGCATTTCCGCGCCGAGCGCGGTTGCAGCGTGCATGACGAGATTCTGCGTTTCAAACTGGCGGCGGCTACCAGCGGTTTGAAGAACACCGATGCGGCGATTGCCGACATTGCCCAGGCCTGCGGCTTCAAGTCTGCGCAATATCTGCACACGGTGTTCCGTCGCGAGTTCGGCTGCACGCCGCGTGAGTATCAGCAGGGCGGGGCGTAGCGCTGCGAGGACTTACGCCAGCGCAGCGGCATTGGCTCTGGAACGCCAGGCAAACGTCAGCACCATCAGCAACCCCAGACCGGCCATCGCCGCGCCGGCCAGGGAAATCGCCGGATAACCCAGCCCGGCATTGATCACCGCGCCGCCCAGCGCCGCGCCGATCGCATTGCCAAAATTGAACGCACCGATATTCACCGCCGAAGCCAGGTTGGGCGCATCCTTGGCCGCTTCCATCACGCGCATTTGCAGCGGTGGCACCAGGGCGAAACTGGCGATACCCCAGATCAGAATGGCGACGGCGGCCGGCAGCGGCCAGCGCATCAGCACAGTGAACGCCAGCAACACCACAATCAATGCGCTCAGCGACACGATCAGGGTGCGGTCAATCGAACGGTCGGCAGCCTTGCCACCCCACATGTTGCCCAGCGTCAAACCGATTCCGAACAACACCAGCATGGCGGTGATGAACGCGGCGGAGGCATGGGTCTCGCTGCTGAGGATCGGCGCGATGTAAGTGAATACGGTGAACATCGCACTCGAGCCGACCACCGTCAGGGCCAGCGCGGCCAACACCGGACCTCTGCCCAATACCCGTATTTCCGCCAGCGCACCCGCGCCTTGCTCTGCTTTCAGATTGGGCAGGGCGAACCACAAAGCGATCATGGTCAGCACACCGAGGCCGGTAATGCCCCAGAACGCCGTGCGCCAGCCAAACAGTTCACCAAACCAGGCTGCCAGCGGCACACCGCCGATAGTCGCCAACGTCAGGCCCATGAACATTGCCGCCACGGCGCCGGCACGTTTTTCCGGCGCGACCACGCTGGCGGCGACCACAGAGCCCACTCCGAAGAATGCGCCGTGATTGAGCGAGGTGATCACTCGGGCGACCATCAGGCTGGAGTAATCGGTGGCCAGCGCCGACATCAGGTTACCCAGGGTGAAAATCGCCATCAGCCCGATCAGCAGATAGCGCCGGGGGATCTTGCCAGTGGTCAGGGTCATCAGCGGCGCGCCGAGCAGCACGCCCAAGGCGTAGGCACTGACCAACAAGCCCGCAGCGGGAATGGAAACGCCGAGATCGGCAGCGATGCCGGGCAACATGCCCATCGGCGCGAACTCGGTGACGCCGATGCCAAAGGCGCCGACAGCGAGTGCAACAAGTGGTGGATTGATACGCATGGAAAGTCTCCTCATCTATGCCGCCAATGCTACGATCCATGGTTTTCCGGCGGTAGATGGCGATTGTGGCAATCACCTTTGCGTAAGAGGCACGAATGGACTTCAACGGCAGGTCAGGGGAAATGAGCGTGTTCGTCACAGTGGCGCAGGAGGGCAGCCTCTCAGCTGCTGCGCGTGCGCTGGGACTGACGCCTTCGGCGGTCAGTCGGATCATCGCCCGCGCGGAACAACGACTTGGTACCCGCTTGCTGCTGCGCACCACCCGCGCACTCACTTTTACCGCCGAGGGCGAGGCCTTCCTGCGCGGTGCCCGGCGGATTCTCGCCGACATGGATGAAGTGGAAGGGGCCATTACCGATCAGGGCGTACCCAAGGGCCGCTTGCGTGTCAGTGCCGCCCTTGGCCATGGACGGCTGACCATTGTGCCGCTGGTCGCAGCCTTCACCGCCCGTTACCCGAACATCGTCGTCGACCTCAGCCTTGGCGACGAAGTCGTTGACATCCTCGCCGGCCAGGCGGACGTCGCCATACGCTTCGGCCATCTGCCCGACAGCCCGTTGACCGCGCGCCGGCTCGGCCACACCGGCCAGGTGGTCGTGGCATCGCCCGACTATCTGGAACGTCATGGCACGCCTCAGCAACCCGAAGACCTGCTCAAGCACAACTGCCTGCGCTTCAACTTCCGCCGCGCCGAAGCCAACTGGCCGTTCATCCGCGACGGCAAGGAGTTCTCGCTGAAAGTCAGCGGCAACATCGAATGCAGCAGCGGCGAAGCACTGGCCCAGTTCGCCAGACTCGGCGCCGGAATTGCGCGGATTGGCGAGTTCACCGTCAGGGAAGACTTGCAGTGCGGCGCGCTGATCCCGCTGCTGCAAGCGTTCAACCCGGGCGATGAGGAACCGATTCATGCGGTGTTCGTCGGCGGCGCGGCGATGCCGGTGCGGGTGCGCTTGTTTGTGGATTTTTTGCTGGAGCAGCATCGGATGTAGACGTGCTGTGCGGATTCTGCGGGTCGTCCATGACCCGCAGACTGGCGGCTAAATGGTCGGAATGGTGCCGCCGTCGATCACAAATTCACTCCCGGTGATCGACGCTGCTCGCGGCGATGCCAGGAACCCGATCAGCTCAGCCACTTCAACTGGCGTCGACGGGCGGCCGAGCGGGATACCGCCCAGGGCCTGCATGATGATGTCCTTGCCACCTTGATAGTCAGTGCCTGCCTCCTGCGCGAGTCGCTCGGCGAATGCCACCGACGCTTCGGTTTCAACCCAGCCCGGCGATACCCGCACGACGCGAACCCCCTTGGGTGACACTTCTTTCGACAGGCTTTTGCTGTAGGTCGACAGCGCAGCCTTGGCCGCCGCGTACGCCGTCGTTGATTCCGGCAGTGGCAGCCTACTCTGGATGGATGTGACATGGATCACCACGCCATTACGACGCTCGAGCATGCCCGGCAGCACGGCACGATCTAGGCGCACCGCTGGCAGCAAATTCAGATTGAGTTCGCGTTGCCACTGCTCCTCGTCCAGCGCTGCAAAACCACCACCGGGGGCCGACGAGCCACCCAGAACATGGATCACTATGTCGACGCCGCCCAGTTGCTGTTGGACCGCAGCGATGAGTGCGTCACAACCTTCCCGTGTCGAAAGATCAGCCGCAACCAGCAGTGCGCCCGGCATTTCGACCTCCACTTGCCGAGCCGAGGTGATGACCTTTGCGTCCTCGGCCAGGAACCACTCGACCACTGCTTTGCCGATTCCCTTGGTGCCGCCGGTGACGAGGACCCGCTTGCCAGTCAATCCTGAATTCAGCATGGCGAAATCTCCAGCGCGACGAATTGATGGATTGCGTCGGAGATTTTTTTCTCGTCGGTGACCGTGAGATACGTTTGCACGACGTTGGAAGGTTGAAGGTTCATTGCCTGACTCCTGATTGATGGTCTGGAGTCATCTTGCTGCGCTGCAGATAGTTTGTTCAACTGGGACAAATCGTAATGACCTATCCCGGAAAACAGGACAATCCATGGCCCAGGATCGCTTAGCCCTTAATGAACTGGATGCCGTTATAGCGGTGGCACGCAGGGGGTCGTTCCGCCAGGCTGCCATTGATCTCGACGTTTCGACCACCGCGCTGAGCAACACCATTGCGCAACTGGAAGCGCGCCTCGAATCGCGCCTGTTCAACCGCACCACCCGCAGCGTTGCCATCACCGAAGCGGGCAAGGTGTTTCTCGAGCAAGTGGGGCCAGCCTTGCAGGATTTGCGCGCGGCACTGGATGCAGTGCGCTCGCAAAACGCCGGACCCTCGGGAACGCTGCGCATCAACGCATTCGCCAGCGCTGCGCGTTCGGCGCTGCTGCCACTGGTGATCGAGTTTTTGCAGCAGCATCCGAAAGTCCACATTGACCTTGTGACCGAAGGGCGCCTGGTGGATATCGTGGCTGACGGCTTCGATTTCGGCGTGCGCTCGGCAGGCCTGGTGCCCAACGATGTGATTGTAGTGCCTGTCGGCCCGCCGCAACGGTACGCGGTGGTCGGTTCGCCGGGGTATTTTGCACAACACGGCAAACCGCGCTCGCCGTCCGATCTGCCCGGGCATCGATGCATCCGTGTGCGACTGCCGAACGGGGCGATTTTCCCTTGGTATTTCGAGCGCGACGGCGAAGTCATTCGTCTGGATGTGAACGGGCCGCTGACCCTGGATGAATCGAGCGTGGTCAAGGTGGCGGTGCAGGCGGATATGGGGCTGGGCTTTTTCATGGAGCAGGACGTTCGTGACGAAATCCGCAGCGGCGAGTTCGTGCAGGTACTCAAGGACTGGACCCCGCCCCGAGACAGGTTGTGCCTGTACTACCCGAACCGCCGCAATCCCTCTGCGGCCGCCAGGGCATTCATCGAACTTGCTCGCGCCAGGCAGGCTGATCAGGCTTGACCCGGCGCAGGGCTCAGGCGATCAAGCCCAGTGTCAGCCCCTTCAGAGTGGCGGCTGCACGGGTCGAGCATTGCAATTTGCGAAAGATGCTTTCCATGTGCGTGCGTACCGTGCTCGGACTGATATCCAACAGTTGCGCGACTTGTTTGTTGCTGGCGCCACGGCTGATCTCCAGAAGAATGCGGCACTCACGGGCTGTCAGCAGCGAAGGCTTGGGTTGCCGCAGGCGGCGCTCGCCACTGGCGGCGGCAATGACCGCTTCGCAGACATCGTTGTCGAACAGACCACGGCCAGCATCCTGTTTGAGTAGCGTGGCTGCTGCGGCTTCGTCGTGGGCTGTTCGCCATGGCCGGGCTTGCCTCAACGCTACCCAGGCGACCGAGGTGGCGAACAGCCGATGTTCGGCATTCAGTGCATCACCCGCCACGCCGCGAAAATAGCCGCTGCCATCGAGCCGTTCATACGCGTGGGTGGCTATTTCGGCGGGCGCGGCCAGTTCAGGAACCGGTCGGAGCGCCTGTTGCGTCCAGTAAGGCACCAGCCGCACTCGCTCTGCCGCACCGTAGGGCAGCGGCCCTGCGCTATTCCAAAGATGATTGGAAACGGCTGCGCGGCCGAGACCGTAAATCAGCGCGGACTTGCCAATGTTTGCCAAAGCCGGCTCACTCAACCCCCACAGGCGTGCCGCTTCCACGGCAACATGCGCGACCTGACGCGAATGCCCGGCCAGCCATGGCAGCTTCAAGTCAATGACGTCTCCGACCAAAGTCAGCGAGACACGACGCTGCTCAGGCGCGGGTTCAACTTTTGTGCAAAGCGTTTCCAGATCCGCCAGCCAGGCCTTGGCATTGGCCACCAGCAACGACACCAGCGACGCTGGATAGCGCCGATCCGACTGCTCGTTGATCCAGCGCAACGCCGCGTCCAGACCGTGAGCGCGAGTGAGAATATCCAGATCACCGGCCATGACCACCTGATAGGCGACCTCTGGGATATGTTCATGCGCAACGCCGAGCGGTCGGCCAGTGCCGTCGTAGGTTTCGAACACCCGACACAGGCCCGCTTCGACGGCGGTTCCGAGCTGGAGGGTTTTGGCGATTGCACCGGACACTTCACAGTGCACCACGGCCAGCGGGGTTGCCTGATGCACCGCGTTCATCTGCTCACTGCCCAAGGTCAGATCGAGCATTGCGCGGCGACCATCGACGTCGTCACCCAGCAGGTCGGCAAAGCCTTCGGCGTTGGCCGTGCACCCAGACCAGCGCAGCAAGGCAATCTGCTCTGCAACCTGCAGATGCTCACCGGCGCCGTGGCATGCCTGCGCGAGCATCCGCGCCAAAGCGGCAACGCGCCGCGAGTGACCGAGCGGTTGCCCCATGCTGAGGTCACCGACCTGGGCGATGGTTGCCAGTGCGCCGTCCAGTGAGATGTCCAGTTGCAAGCCACTATCCATGAAAAATGCCCCGGGGTCGGATAATTGACCGATGCCCACATCGCAGGCCGGCCAGCACACTCTGAACTCCCGAACAGGAGCTCATCCAATGAAAACAATCAAATCGAAATTCGCCACCGTCGCCTTTGCCCTGGCCAGTACCTTCATGGCCGGCGCCAGCCACGCGCAGGATACAACGCCTTCGGTGGTGATCGTACACGGCGCCTTCGCTGACGGTTCCGACTGGGCCAAAGTGGTGCCACTGCTGCAAGCCAAAGGCGTGGCCGTTACCGTTGTGCAAAATCCGCTCACCTCGCTGGCCGATGACGTTGCCGCCACGCGCCGCGCGCTGAACAACCAGCAGGGCAAGGTGGTGCTGGTCGGTCACTCTTGGGGTGGCACGGTGATCACCGAGGCTGGCAGCGACCAGAAAGTCAGCGCTCTGGTGTATGTCGCCGCCTTCGCGCCAGACGCCGGGCAAACCAGTGGCGAACAGGGTAAAGGCGCGCCGACGCCGCCGGGCATCAGTCAGATCAAGGCCGACGGTAACGGCTTCCTCTATCTCACCGCTGAAGGCATGGCCAAGGATTTCGCTCAGGATCTGCCGGCCGCGCAGACCGCCGTCATGACCGCCACACAGGGGCCGATCAAGGCCTCGGCTTTCGAAGATAAAACCACCGCTTCGGCCTGGAAAACCAAACCGTCCTGGTACCTGCTCGCTACCGAAGACCGGATGATTCATCCCGACGTCCAGCGGTCTGCCGCCAAGCGTATCGGTGCGACCCTTGCAGAGGTACACGCCAGCCATGTCCCGCAGCAATCGCAGCCGGCCGAGGTCGCCGCAGTGATTCTCAAAGCCGTGCACAGCGTTGCTGAGCAGTGATCGCGGCATCGAAGGGGAGCGGGCATATGAACCCTCGAAGTGCTCACGACTATGATTTCATTGTCTGTGGTGCCGGCACGTCGGGCTGCGTGGTCGCTGCGCGGCTTGCCGATCAGTCAGGCGCACGGGTTCTGCTGATTGAAGCCGGCGAACGTTACTCAGGCCCCGAGGTGAACGAACCGGCGCAATGGCCGCTGAACCTCGGCTCCGCGCGCGACTGGGCATTCGAGGGGCAATCCGATCCACGCCTCAACGGTCGACGGCTCCCGCTGAGCATGGGCAAGGGGCTCGGTGGAGGTTCGAGCATCAACGTGATGGTCTGGTCGCGCGGCCATCGCGCCGATTGGGAGCATTTTGCTGCCGAGTCTGGCGACCCGGCCTGGGGCTACGCATCGGTTCTCGATTACTACCGCAGGATCGAAAACTGGCAAGGCAGCCCGGACGCCACTCGGCGTGGTTCAGGTGGGCCGGTACATGTCGAACAGCCGGCCACGCCTCAACCCCTTGCGTTGGCAACGCTGGAGGCGGCCAGCGATCTGGGCATCCCCCGATTCGACAGTCCCAATGGCGAGATGATGGAAGGCTCGGGCGGGGTCGCCATCACCGACTTGCGCATCAAACAGGGCAAGCGCGAATCGGTTTACGACGCCTACATCCAGCCACGGTTGCACTGTCCCGACCTGACGGTGCTGACCGGAGCCTTAGTGACTCGCGTGTTGCTGGACGGCACCCGGGCCGTCGGTGTCGAAGTGTTGATCGCCGGCGAGCGGCGCTGCTTTCATGCCGCAGCTGAAGTCGTTCTGTCCATGGGCGCGGTGCAATCACCGAAAGTGCTCATGCAGTCGGGCATCGGCCCGGCGGATGAGCTGCGAAAACACGGCATCGTACCGGTCGTTCATCTACCCGGTGTGGGCGAGAATTTGCAGGATCATCTGGCGTTCGCTTGCACGTGGGAGTATCGAAAACCCCAGGCCGTCGCGGGCAGCGGATGCGAAACCACCTTGTACTGGAAAAGCGACAGCCGCCTGGAAGCCCCGGACCTGTTGCAGTGCCAGTTGGCATTCGCGGTACCGTCTCCGCCTGAGGTCGCCATCGAGCCGCCGGAGCATGGCTGGACCATGTTCGCCGGGCTGGCCAGACCGGCCAGTCGTGGGCGCTTGCGGTTGTCGGGTGCTGGGCCGCTGGATGCGCCGATCATTGAGCCGAACTCCCTGAGCGAGCCCGAGGACATGGCCGCAGCCCATGCGTCGATCGAACTGTGCCGCGCACTCGGCAACAGCCAGGCCTTCAATGCGCTGATCAAGCGCGAAGTCGTGCCCGGTCCCAGAGAACGTCGCGCTATGGAACAGTTCATCCGCAATTCGGCCGTGACCTACTGGCACCTGTCGTGCACGGCAAAAATGGGCCGCGATGCGCTGTCGGTGGTTGACCACCAATTACGCGTGTACGGGATCGACGGGCTGCGCGTTGCAGATGCCTCGATCATGCCGCGCATTACCGTTGGCAACACGATGGCGCCGTGTGTCGTTATTGGTGAGCGGGCGGCGGATATGCTTCTGGCTGCGTATGGGGTGACGATGGCGAACACAATGCCTTCAAGGTAATGACCGTGCGGGCGGGGCGGCAAATCCCGGCCTGCCGTCCAGATGTGACGATGAGTCGAGTCAGTCGATTCAATTCATCGGCACGGCGAACACGGCACTGGCGCGCGCAACCGTTCGCTCACCGACGTGCAGACTGACGCCAGCAAACGCCAATTGGCGGCCCTTTCTGGAGTGCTCAAGACGCACTTCGAGCCACTCGTTGATTTGCACCGCGCCGAGATAATCCAGGGTCATGCTCGCGGTGATCAACGGCTGCGGTGGATCGCTGGAAAAGGCCATGGCGTAACCCATGCCCACGTCCGCTAGTGTCGCCAATACACCGCCATGCAAAGTGCCACGGCC
The DNA here is from genome assembly GCF_900187595.1 of Pseudomonas sp. Irchel 3F6. NCBI lineage: Bacteria > Pseudomonadati > Pseudomonadota > Gammaproteobacteria > Pseudomonadales > Pseudomonadaceae > Pseudomonas > Pseudomonas sp. Irchel 3F6. Next base: position 406,550 of record NZ_FYDP01000001.1, read on the forward strand.
ATTGGCGTGGCGGGAGTCGGTCAGTAAACCCAGTTCCAATTGCAGGCCGTGGCCTCTGGCGTAGATCGGGCCGAGCAGATCCAGCAAAGGACTGCTGCGGGTCAATGGAGTAAAACCTTCGGGAATGGCCGTGGTGTTCATGATCCCATCCTGATGCAGGCGACTGACCTGTGCGATTGAGCGGGGAGTCGCAGGAGGGGGCAAGCACTATGTGGATGGGGAATTTGCTGCGATAAGTGCGCGGAGCGTGGCACTGAAGATCAGTGCGACGACACAAACGGCGAAGCACTCGTCGGTGCCGGCAGCGCATAGGCTTGTTTCATCCACGCCACTTCCGCAAGCGGCGTGCGGCCGAACAGGCGTTTGAAGTCGCGGCTGAATTGCGAGGCGCTTTCGTAACCGACCAGAAACGCAGATTTTGCCGCGGTCAGTTCGTTACGCAGCATCAGCAATCGCGCCTGGTGCAGCCGCGTCGATTTCAGGTACTGCATCGGCGAGGAATCGGTAACCTTGCGAAAGTGCAGATGAAAATTCGGCACACTCATCTGCGCTTCTTCGGCCAGGGTTGCTACGTCGAGATGCTGGTTATAGCAACTGTGGATCTTGTGGATGGCGCGGGTCACTTTGCCGAACTGGCCTTGTTGGGCGATGGCGGCGCGCAGGGTGCCACCTTGTTCGCCGGTGAGGATACGGTAGTAGAGCTCGCGCAGCATCGCCGGGCCGAGGATTTGCGCGTCGGCATCGTCGCTCATCACTTCAAGAAAACGCAGGGTTGACCGGCGCAGCGGTTCGTCCAGAGGCGAGGCGTACATGCCCATCGGTTGCGCTGTGGGAAATTCCCACCGCTCATCCACTTGCTGAATCAGCTCGCCGGCCAGGGCGAAATCCAGGCGCACGTACACCGCCAGCATCGGCTCCGCTTCGCTGGCGTCGGTTTCCATGGTGAAGGGTACCGGCACCGATACCACCAGATAATGCTGGGCGTCGTAGACGTAGATTTCATCGCCTAGATAGCCGCGTTTGCGCCCCTGACAGAGGATCACGATGCCCGGTTCATACAGCACCGGCGTGCGGGTCAGCGGTCGGTTGGAACGCAGGAAACGTACATCGTCCAGCGGGCTCAGGTTGTAGCCCTCCAGCGGGGCGAGCTGGCTCATTAGCTGGACCATGCGCGCGGTGATTGGGTCTTTCGGTTTCGGCATGGGCTGTGGGTTTCCTTGTGAAAAGGCGCGTTCGAACCTGTCTGGCTGATTGGCGGGGTGTCAGACAGAGCCCTCACCCTAGCCCTCTCCCAGAGGGAGAGGGGACTGACCGTGGTGCTTTCTGGTACTACGCCGACCTGTAATATTGTGCCGAACGCCGGGGTTGAATCCACCCGCGATCGGCTCCCTCTCCCTCCGGGAGAGGGCTGGGGTGAGGGTGCTTTTGATCTTTCAGCCATCCGTCGAACGACTAAGCGCTGCCCATTGCTCAATACTCTCAGCCGTCTGCTGCAACTTGTCACGCACCAGCGCCAGCGCATCACTGCCCAATAGCAGGTGAGCCGGCGGATCTGGACTGTCGATGATGGTCAGCATGGCCCGTGCAGCTTTCAGCGGATCGCCCAGCTGCTGGCCGCTTTTCTCCTCCCGGGCCTTGCGCACCGGATCGAAGCTTGCGTCGTAGTCACTGATGCTACGCGGCGTGCGTTGCATCGAGCGGCCTGCCCAGTCGGTGCGAAATGACCCCGGCGCCACAGCGGTGACAAAAATATTGAAGGGCGCAAGCTCCTTGCTCAAGGTGTCGGAGATCCCTTCAAGCGCAAACTTGCTGCCGCAGTAATAGGCGATCCCGGGCATGGTGATATGGCCGCCCATCGACGTGATATTAAGAACATGCCCCGCGCGGCGCTGGCGAAAATACGGGACGAACGCCTTGGTCACCGCCACTGCGCCAAACACGTTGACGTCGAACTGGCGGCGCATTTCCTGCAGCGATGACTCTTCGAAAATCCCCTCGTGGCCATAACCTGCGTTGTTGACCAGCACGTCCACCGGGCCGTGGCGATCCTCCACTGCCGCAACCACCCCATCGATGGCATCGAAATCGGTAACGTCCAGCACCACCCCATGCGCGCGCTCGGGCGAGAGCGCTTCGAAGGCTGCCAGCGCGGATTCGCTGCGCACTGTGCCGATGATCTTATGGCCCTGGGCAAGTGCTTCCTTGGCCAGCGCTTGGCCGAAGCCGCTGCTGACACCGGTGATGAAAAGGGTCTTCATGGATCTGTACTCCAGCAGGCAATTGGAGAGGCCATGCTAGGGCGGATAACGCTGGCGGACGATGCCGAATCGGATCGGAGTATTGCCTGTTCCTATCAATAGGGTTTTCGATCAGGTCTTGCCTCAAAAAACGGAAAAGTCCTGCAGGTTTCAAACCTGCAGGACTTTTCTTGTCTCAGCATCATGCGCTTAAGCTGCGCGACGACCTGGGGTCCGGTCTGATCCTTCAGCGGCGAGGGCCTGGCCCATTGAGGTGCGGTCTGAGCCGTCGGCAGCGATGGCCTGGCCTTGTGGGGTCTTGTCATAACCGTCCTCCGCCAGGCCTTTTTCCTCGAGGCGATTGCGGCCGTTTTCAGCCAGAGCCTGACCCTGCGGCGTACGTTCCGAGCCATCGGCAGCAACAGTCTGCTGTGGTTCGTTGACCTGGGTGAAGAAACGATCTTCCTGATTGCTCGGTACGGCGAATGCGCTGGCGCTGAGGGCGAAAGTGGCGACGGCGATCAGTTGGCTTACAGTTTTCATGGCGGTGACTCCGGTCAAGTTGAGATTGAGGTCCGGGTCGTTCAGATCCGTATCTGGTTAACCCGTTGCAGTGGTGTGTTCTGCATGGGTTCAGATTAGGGGGCAGGGCGGTGTCGGCGTTAGGCGGATACTGTTGGCGACTTGCCTGATTCTGCTCGCTGAAGATGATTTACAGGCTAGCGACCTTATGGCTTCACGGCGCCGCGAGCAATCAGGTTCCGCCAGTGAGATAGCTTTGCACTTGCCTGACTACATCCCGGGCGGTGCGGGTTACGCCGATCAATGTGGCAGAAGCGAGCCCCGTCCAGTCGCCATAACCCACCAGCCACAGTTCGGGCATCGCAACGCTTCGGCTTTCGTCCACAATCACTTTGCCATCCCGGCCTACAACGCCCAGGCTGTTCAGGTGGTCGAGCGCCGGAGCAAAACCCGTGCACCAGATGACAGCGTCCACCTTTGTCTCGATGCCCGATGACCACACAACCCCCGTCGAAGTAAAACGCGTGAACGGCCGTACTGCGTTCAGTACACCGCGTTCGCGAGCTTCCTTCACCGGCGGCACCATGACGATGTCGCCCAGCCCTCCAACGGGCTGTTGAGGCTCCACGCCATCCTGCTGCGCCTTCAGTCGAGCAGTAGCGCGTTCGAACAGGACTCGTCCATCCACCTCATCAGGTAAGAACGTTGGGGCCTGTTGCGTGACCCAGGTTGCCTGAGCCACTTTGGAGACCTCGGCGTAAATCTGGGCGCCGGAGTTGCCGCCACCGACGACAAGGACGTTTTTACCCGCAAACCCGTTCGGCCCGACGTAATGAGCGGAATGAAGCTGCCTGCCTGCAAACAACGCCTGGCCGGGATAGTCCGGTACGAACGGGCGGCTCCAGGTGCCTGTTGCACTGATAACCGCTTTGGCGTCCCAGTGGTTGTCCTTTGAGATAACGCGCAAGCCGCCTTCGATTTTCTCGACACCGGTCACCCGCGTGGAGCGGATGATGGGGAAGTCATACCGGCGCTCGTACTGAGTCAGGTATTCGACAACATCGTCTCGCCCGGGCGTCCCCTCGGATATGGCCGGCATCGGCCAGCCTGCAATCGAGCTCCATGCCGACGGCGAGAAGAGTCGCAGCGAATCCCAGCCATGCCGCCAGGCGCCTCCCGGTCCCGGCTCGGCATCGAGCAGCACGTAAGACAAGCCTGTGCGCTTCAAAAAATAAGCGACAGTCAGCGCGGATTGGCCACCACCAATGACCACAACATCAAGTGTCGAATTCTGACTCACCAGCATCCTCCCGGCGCAAAGGCCTCAACGAGTGAAAGATCGGGGTCGGGCCATACCGTTGCCCCGCACAGGCATCAAATGGAACGCTGGTTGACTCGTCTGGACAGCTCTTCGGCGGATTCCTTGCGCTCGGAATAACGGTCGACCAGGTAATCCTGACGATCGCGCAAGAGCAGCGTGAACTTCATCAATTCTTCCATCACGTCCACCAAGCGGTCGTAGTACGAAGAAGGCTTCATGCGACCCGCTTCATCGAACTCTGTGAACGCCTTGGCCACGGAAGACTGGTTCGGGATGGTGAACATCCGCATCCAGCGGCCAAGTACCCGCAACTGATTGACCACGTTGAAGGACTGCGAGCCGCCGCAGACCTGCATCACAGCGAGGGTTTTGCCTTGCGTAGGTCGTACAGCGCCCAGCGCCAGCGGAACCCAGTCGATCTGCGCTTTGAACACGGCACTCATGGAGCCGTGACGCTCAGGAGAGCACCACACCTGACCCTCGGACCATTGCATCAGCTCGCGCAGTTCCACGACTTTGGGATGCGTGTCGGGTGCGTCATCAGGCAGCGGCAGACCCGCAGGATCAAAAATCCTGGTTTCGGCGCCAAACTCATTCAGCAGGCGTGCCGCTTCTTGCGTGACCAGACGACTGAACGAGCGCTCTCGCGTCGATCCGTATAGCAGCAAAATGCGAGGTTTGTGGGGCGAAGGATTACGCGGAGACAGCTGCTCCAGCGTAGGAATGTCGATCAGGTCGGCGTGTACGTTTGGCAATGTGTCTTGCATATGAACTCCTGCGGCGGCACCTGGAGGGGGGGCGCCTCGGTTGATCTTCAAAGCGAACCGATGCGGTTCAGTTCAGCTTGCAGTTGGTCAGGGCTCATGGTCTTGAGCGGCAGTGCGAGAAACGCACTCACGCGTTCCTGGATTTTGGCCAGTGTGGTTGCAAACGCTGCGGTGATCTCGGCTTCCGACCCGCTAGCCTCAGACGGGTCGGCCAGACCCCAATGCGCCTTCAGGGCTGGGCCGAAAAAGATCGGGCATGCTTCTCCCGCAGCCCGATCACAGACTGTGATCACGATGTCCGGAGGCGAGCCTTCAAAAGCATCCGAAGCCTTGCTGCTCAAGCCCACTGTGGAAATACCCGCCGCCTCCAGCGTTTGCAGTGCCCGTTGATTCACCCGGCCACTGGGAAAGCTGCCTGAGCTGACAGCGTCTACGCCCTCGGGCGCCAAATGGTTGAAAAGCGCCTCGGACAGAATGCTGCGGCAGCTGTTGTGGGTGCACATGAACAAGATTTTCATCAGACGATTCCTTGATTCAGAAACTGAGGCGCATTGCCAGGGTGGTTGATCCGGTGGGCATGAATCAGCTGCACATGGCCTGATTGATCGGTCGGTCGCTCATGCAGCACAGGCGCTTGGCCTCGGTTTCCAGCCATGGCTGATTGGCGTCTGCCACTGCCCTCAAAACTGCGGTTACCCACGCGGGCACATCAGGATTCAGTCGGTAGTACACCCATTGACCCTGGCGACGATCCAGCAGCAAACCGGCGGAGCGCAGCAGCGCCAAATGACGAGAAATCTTCGGCTGACTGAGGTCGAGTGCTGCCGTCAGCTCGCATACACACAACTCGCCTTCGCGCACGACAAGCAGGGAAATTTTGGCCCGGGTGTCATCGGCCAGACACTTGAACAAAGTGGTGGGGGTCATGGGTTCTGTCATACATCCTCCAGAAGCTTGTGTCTTGACCAAAACGATGAGCTTGACGCTCAGGGTGAAAGGGCGAGGGAATGATTGCTGATCAGTGAATATGAATGGCCGAATATACGTATTCTCATATATCTGGTAAAGCGAATATAACAGCGGTTGAACCGTCGAGACTGATAGCAACGGACCGCGCGGATAGTGCCCGCGATTTGTCTGATTCCAACTGATTGAAAATAGCCATTGACTTAGAGCACGCTCAAACCTTTACGGTGATGACATGAATCCAGAACTGACAATTTCAAAGTTGGCCAAACGCCTTGATTTGAGCGCTCACACGATCCGCTATTACGAGCGCATCGGGCTGTTCGACCCGGTTGGGCGCGGTGGCAATGGCCACCGGGTGTACGCCGAGAAGGATGTGCTGTGGGCCGAGTTTCTGCTCCGGTTGAAGGCGACCGGAATGCCGATCCAGCAAATGCTGCGGTATGCCGAACTGCGCCGATCAGGCGACTCGACCCTGGCAGAACGCCGCGAGCTTCTTGAGCAGCATCGCCGGGACGTGCAAGCGCAGATCAGCCAGTTGAGCCAGTCCCTGGAGGTTCTGGATAACAAGATTCAGATCTATCACCAACTCGAGCAAAAGGAGCATCACCATGATCCGTAAACTTCCCGGTTTCAACCGCTTGCTGTCCGCCACATTGATTGGCGCAAGCGTGACCAGTGTGGCAGCGCCGGTGGAGATGACTGATCGTCGAGAGCGCGGAGAAGCCGCTCTGACGCAGATTACTGGCGGACCTGGTCAGGCAGTGGTTGATTCATTGAAGGATACTGCTCCAGAGCTTGCGGACTGGATTCTGAGTTTTGCCTACGGCGATGTCTTCGCCCGCCCCGGGCTCGATCACTGCACTCGTGAGCTGGCAACCGTTGCGGCACTGACCGCACTGGGCAATGCCCAGCCACAACTGAAAGTGCATATCGGCGGCGCCCTGAACGTCGGGTGCACACCGGAGGCGGTGGTCGATGTGATCTTGCAAATGACCGTATACGCAGGATTTCCCAGCGCCTTGAACGGTATAACGGCTGCGCGTGAAGTCTTTGCTGCTCGCGGGATCAGCGTCAAATCCTAGTTGCGCACGCTGCAGAAACTGCGGGATAAAGCCAGATTCAACCTACCACCCACCCCCCATGCAACTGCACAAACCGCACCTGCAGCCATTCGATAAACACCTGCACCTGCGCCGGCAAATGCGTGCGGCTCGGGTACAAAAGCGTCACTGGCCGAGGCAGCGGGCGCAGCGGTTGCAGAATTTCCACCAGAGCACCGTTAGCCAGATGCTCTGCCACCGCGATACCCGGTGCCTGAATAATGCCGAAGCCCGACACGCCACACTGCACGTAGGCGTTCGACTCGGTGACGGTAATACCTTGGCGGCTGACGTAGGATTTCTGTTTGCCCTCAACTGAAAACTGCCAGGGCAAGGTGCGGTTGTTCTGGCCCGAGAGAAAGTTCACGCCTTGATGGTTCGCCAGATCTCCAAGCGTTTCCGGTGTGCCGTGCTCGCGCAGGTATTCGGGCGCGGCGCAGGTGACCATGGTCGCCAAGGCGATAGGGCGGGCGATCAGGGTTGAGTCGGGCAGCTCGCCGATGCGCAGCGCGCAGTCGATGCCTTCGCCGACCAGATCAACCGCACGATCGGTGACGCCCAGCACCATATCGATGCCGGGGTAGGTGTCGGTGAATTCGCGCAGGCTTTTGATGAATTCCAGCTGCGCGAACGCCGTGGGAATGTCGATGCGCAGGCGGCCGGACAGCGTGGCTCCGGTGCGATCGAACATTGTGGTGGCGGCGGTGATCTCGGCCAGAATTTCCTGGACCCGCTGATAGAAAAGTTCACCCTCGGCGGTGAGTGCGACTTTCCTCGTAGTGCGCTGGAAGAGGCGCACGCCCAGCGATGTTTCCAGTTCCTGAATATAGCGAGTGACCTGCGGCCGGCCGATGTCCAGCGACTCAGCGGCTTTGGTGAAACTGCCCAGCTCCGCCAGTCGGGCGAACAGGCGCATCGATTGCAGTAATTCCATGACTTTTCCGGTGAGCTTCAGTATCTGGATTTGTTGCCTGAGAATAGAACAATCATGTCTGTTTCCAAGCATTTATTGCGCTGATGTAAAAGCCAATCATGGCCCCAAGGCAAGCCCGCTGAGGGTTTGCGGCCAATAATGCATTTGGAGACACATCATGAAAGCGTGGTTACTGAAAGATTTCGGGCTCGACAATCTGCAACTGGGCGAGACGCAAACCCCGCAGCCCAAGGCTGGCGAGCTGCTGGTCAAGGTCGGCGCGGTCTCGCTGAATTTTCGCGACAAGGCCATCGTTGACGGTATCTACGAGCCGCACCTGGTGCCGAAACCGCTGATTCCGGTGAGCGATGCCGCCGGTACCGTAGTTGCAATCGGCGCCGGTGTTACTCGTTTCAAGGTTGGCGACCGCGTCAATTCACATCTGTACTCGCGCTGGTTGGATGGCGAGCCGGGGCCGAACGAGCCGGATTATTGCTTCGGTTCGCCGCTGCCCGGTGGCCTCGCCGAGTACATGATCATTCACGAGGACAGCGCCGTCGGCACGCCGGCCAACATGAGCGATGAAGAGGCGGCGACGCTGCCAATCGCCGCACTCACCGCGTGGTACGCACTGGTGGATTTCGGCGCTATTCAACCGGGGCAGACCGTGTTGGTACAGGGCTCGGGCGGCGTATCGATCTTCGCCGTGCAGATCGCCACCGCGCTGGGCGCCAAAGTCATCGCTACCTCAAGCAGCGATGAAAACCTGCACGCGGTAAAACGTCTGGGCGCGGTCGCCGGTATCAACTACCGCAGCACGCCGAACTGGGCGGACGAGGTGCTGAAACTCACCGAGGGCAAGGGTGTGGACCTGCTGCTCGATGTGGCGGGAGGCAATGGCATCAATCAGTCGGTAGCAGCGACCAAGGCCTCGGGGCGGATAGCGCAGATTGGCTTTCTGACAGGGCAGACCGTCGAGCTGAACCTGATGCCGCTGATCTTCCGCCAGACCACCATTCGCGGCATTGCGGTGGCACCGCGTTCATCGTTCGACCGGATGAACGTGTTCCTCGCCGAGCACGACATTCGCCCGGTGATCGACCATGTCTATCCATTCGAACAGGCGCGTGAGGCCTATGAGCATCTGGCGAAAGGGGCGTTTGGCAAGGTTGTGATCAAGGTGGGCTGATCAGCGGAAACGTCAGACAAACCAAGGCCAGTCAGCTCAACTGACTGGCCTTTTCTTACGTCTGTCTTAGCGCAAATCCTCCGGCTGCATCGTCAGAATAATCTTCCCGACATTCTGCGAAGACTCCATCCGCCGATGGGCATCGGCTGCGCGGGACAGCGGGAAGGTGCTGTCCACCACCGGTTCCAGACTCGCAGCGCCGGCGAAGCGTTTCAGCCAGTGGTCGCGAAAGCGCTGGATCATCGCGTGCTTCTCCGGCTGGGTGCGTGACTTCATCACCGTGCCGATGATTTGCAGGTGCCGGTAGAGGATGTGCTCCAGCTCCACGTCGACCTTGCCGCCGCCGCCAAGAATGCCGACCTGCACCAAGCGGGCACCGTGGGCCAGCGAGGCGATGTTGCGGGCGAAGTAGGGCGCGCCAATGAAATCAATGATCACGTCGACCCCGCGACCTTGGGTTTTGTCGGCGATGACTGCGGCGAAATCCTCGTTTTTGTAGTCGATGGCCACGTCGGCGCCCAGGTGTTCGACGCGCGACAGCTTGCTGCCTTCGGTGGTCGCGTACACCGTGGCGCCTGTGGCGTAGGCCAGTTGCACGGCAGCGGAACCGACGCCACCGGCGGCGGCATGGATCAGCACTGAGTCGCCTGACTTGAGTCGGGCCAGGTGCAGCATCGCTTCGTGGGCGGTGACAAACACTTCGGGAATCGCCGCGGCGTGCACATAGTCGAGCTGCGCCGGAATCGGCATGGCCATGCGGTAGTCGATGCGCGCCAGTTCGGCGTAGGCGCCGCCACCGACCACGCCCATTACCCGGTCGCCGACGGCGAATCCGCTGACCTCGCTGCCGGTCTCGAGCACTTCCCCGGCAATCTCCAGACCGATGATCAACGAGTCGCCGAAGTTCGCATGGCCGTAGCCGCCGGTTCGGTGAGTCAGGTCGGCACGGTTCACGCCGGCCGCATAGACACGCACCAGCAGGTCGGTCGCGCGCACTTCAGGGTTGGGCGCTTCACCGAGTTGCAGCACTTCTGCCGAACCGAATGCTTTCAGGTTGATGGCTTTCATCTCAGCGTTGCTCCGTGTCGGCAAGCGTGGCATTGGCGATGGCCGAGGCGGTGATGGCGCCCGGAAAACCGACGTAAAACGCCAGGTGCGTGATCGCCGCCGCCAACTCTTCATGGCTCACGCCATTGCCGACGGCACGGCGCAGATGCGCGGGTAATTCTTCGCAGTGGCCGCCGGCAATCAGCGCAGCGACAGTGATCAGGCTGCGCTCGCGGGGTGCCAATGCGGGGTCACTCCAGATTTGCGGGTACAGCGTTGAGTCCACGAATTGCGCCAGTTTCGGGGTGAAGGCGCGGGCGGCTTCGCGTGGGCTGCTGAAATCGATAGTCGACATGGAAATCCCCTTAAACCTGGCTGATGAATTTGTTAGTGAGGTAGTGCTCGATGCCTTCGATGCCGCCTTCGGAACCGTGGCCGCTTTCCTTCATGCCGCCGAAGGGCAGTTCGGTGGCGACGATGCGGTACTGGTTGATGCCGATCATTCCGGCTTCCAGGCCATCGGCGACGTCGATCGCGGTGCGCGCATTGGAAGTGAACGCGTAGGCCGAGAGGCCGTAGGGCAGGCGGTTGGCTTCTTGCAGGCCATCGCTCAACTCATCGAAAGGCATCAGTATCGCGATGGGGCCAAAGGGTTCTTCGTGCATGATTCGCGCACTCATCGGCACATCGGCCAATACGGTGGGCTGAAAGAAGAAGCCTGCGCCCGGCAACGCTTCACCGCCGGCCAGCACCCGTGCACCTTTCTCCACGGCGTCGGCGATCAGGTGCTCCATCTTCGCCAGTTGCCGTGGGTTGGCCAGAGGGCCGACCTGGGTTTGCGGATCCATGCCATCGCCGATTTTCAACGCCTGGGTGGCCGCGACGAAGTGCTCGACAAACTCGGCGTAGGCCTCACGCTGGATGAGAAAACGAGTCGAGGAAATGCACACTTGGCCGGTGCCGCGAAAGCGATTGGCGACGCCTTCCACAGCTGCCTTTTCGATGTCGGCGTCGGCAAACACCAGCACCGGGCCGTGGCCGCCCAGTTCCAGAGTGATCGGCTTCACTCCTTCGGCAGCGCGGGCCGACAACAGCCGACCGATTGGCACCGAACCGGTGAACGTCACTTTGCGAATGACCGGTGAGGCAATCAGATGGCTGGATACTTGATCCGGCACACCGAACACCACTTGCAGCACGCCTTTGGGCAAACCGGCATCGTCCAGCGCCCGGGCCAGGGCCAGCGCGGTGGAAGGGCTTTCCTCGCCGGGCTTGAGCACCACACTGCAACCGGCAGCCAGCGCTGCCGAGAGCTTGCGCGCCGGGGTGATGGCCGGGAAATTCCACGGTGTGAACGCTGCGACGGGGCCGATGGCTTGGCGTTTGACCAGTTGCAGTACACCCGGACGATTGGCCGGGACGACACGGCCGTCGATGCGTCGTGCGCTTTCGGCGAACCACTCGAAATATTCCGCCGCACGGGTCACTTCATCGAGGCTTTCGCGCAGTGGCTTGCCTTCTTCCAGTGTCATCTGCGCAGCGATGTGCGGGGCGCGTTCGAGGATCAGGTCGGCGGCGCGCTTGAGGATTTTTGCGCGCTGGTCCGGCACGGTCTGGCGCCATTGGTCGAAGCTCAGTCGAGCGACTTCGAGGGCGTGATCCAGATCGTCTGCGGTGGCGAGTGGCACCTGACCGATTTCTTCGCCGGTTGCCGGGTTGACCACGGCAGCGGTAGCGCGGTCTTGGGCGGTGAGCCATTGACCACCGATGAAGAGATAGAGCGGATCGTAAAGAGTGTTCATGGATGTCGCCTTCATGGTTAAGGATTCATTCGGCGCCTTGTACGCAGTGGTTCAGGCGTCCCGTGGAATCCAGTCTATGGAAGGCGTGCCGTTTGATTTAGCCGGCCACGAGGGAATCATTGTTGTCCCAGAAGGTAATATCGAGCGCAGGGGCGAGCGTGTAGCATCCGTCCTTATCCGCAGTGAGTGGCAGTTCTACAGGACGATCAGGATGGACAAACTTTCAAACATGTCGGTGTACATCAAGGTAGTCGAGATGGGCAGTTTCACTGCCGTGGCCAACCATCTCGACTCCACCGTCGGTAACGTATCGCGTGCGGTCTCGGCGTTGGAAAACGTGCTCGACACCCGCCTGTTGCAACGCTCGACCCGGCGTCTCTCGGTGACCGACGCGGGCCGGCGGTTTTATGAACGCTGCGTGAAGATTCTCGCTGACCTGGAAAGCGCCGAAGCCGAGGCGAGCAATGCCGCCTTGCAACCACGAGGGACGTTACGCGTGCACTGCGTGCCCGGACTGGCGCGGCAACTGGTGACCGGCGCGGTGCTGGAATATCGCCAGGCGTTTCCCGAAGTGACCGTCGATTTGATGCTCTCCCAACGCATGCCCAATCTGCTTGAGGATCAGTTGGACGTGTCCATTCTGATCGCGCGAACGCTGCCGGATTCGGCGTGTGTCAGCCAGAAGATCGGCGTCAGTCACTGTGTACTGGTGGCCTCCCCGGAATACCTGGCGCGGCATGGCGCACCCGAAACGCCGGAGCAGCTTTGCGATCATCAATGCCTGCTGCTCGGTACCGTGGATTACGTGCGCGATGAATGGCAGCTCAAAAGCAAGGCGGGCGATGCGACGTTCATTCCGAGCGGGCCGAGTTTCAGCGTGAACGATATGGACGCAATGGCCGTTGCCATTCGCGAAGGGGCGGGAATTGGTCTGTTGGCAGGCTTCACGGCGATCGACGATTTGCGTGCCGGCAGGCTGGTGCGGGTGCTGCCCGATTACCACACCTACGAGCGCAATGTTTACGCGGTCTACACGTCTCGCCAGTTTGTCGATGCGAAGATCACGCGATTCATCGATACCTTGAAAACCCGGGTCGGCGCGCAGTTGGCGAGCACTGCTCAGGCGCTTATCGATTGAAGCGGTGAAGCATTTGCGTCTCAGCGAGCCAACTCTGAGACGCAATGGGTGTGCGAGGTATTGGCCCGATCAACCGTTGCTGCAGCCGCTGCCCATGACCTCGTATTGCAGGATGTGCTGTTTGCCTTGGGAATCCTGATAAGTCATGTGCACCGGCACTACAGCGCAGACATCCGGCACGGGATCTTCCGAGATGATTTTGGCGACGTCGAGGTGACTGGCGTAGGTGTATTGCTCGACGGGTGGCGTGGTAGTCGAGTCCTGAGCCATGACCACCGAGCTGAAGCCGAAGAGTGCGAGGACGAGCATTGAGACTTTCATGGAAGATGTTCCTTTGCTGAAGTTGAGTGTGCTGCTGGAACAAACTCTATGCGGCGGCTGGCGGGGGAAACAGGCGCGGATCGGGTAAAGACTGTTTACGGTTTGAGCCACAATCGGCATGTGGTGAACGGGCGCGCGGGGTTCAGCGCAAACAAAAAAGGCGCCGGTGAGGGCGCCTTTTTGCTTATCTCGGTTTTTTACGGCTCGCCATGCAATCGGCAGCTACGAAAGCGCGGGGCCGATTTCAGCGGATTTCGCTGAGTGGCTCGTCACTCGTGCCGAAATCCACTTCCGGCTGTAAGCCAGCACATGGTCAGCAGTGGCCGTGGGGAAGTGGATGAAGCCATGCGGACATTCCGGCAGCACGTACATCTCCACCGGCGCCGCGTGTTGCCAGCGTTCAGCGATCAGCCGCGTGTCATCCAGCAGCGGATCGAGGTCGCCGGCAAACAGCAGCGCTGGTGGCAGTCCGCTGAAATTGCCGTACAGCGGCGACAGCGGTGGCTGGCGTCGTTGTTCGTCGCTGATGTCCGGCGTGAGCAGGCGCAACGCGTCGACCATGCCGGGGCCATCGAGCACCAGAGTATCGGCGGGTGCGGTGCGCACGCTGGGTGTGCCGGTCAGGTCGTAGACGCCGTAATACAGCAGCGCGCCGCAGATCCGTTGCAGCAGTTGCGGCGAAGGTTTGAGCGCGAGCAGGGTGGCCGCCGCCAGATGCCCACCGGCCGATTCACCGACGACGACTACGGGCAATCCGGCAAATTCAGCATCGTTCAAGATGCCGCGAGTGGCCCGTAGACAGTCGTCCAGCAAGCCCTCGATTGGCGTCGACACGGCCAGCCGATAATCAACCGACACTACCGCCACGTCGCAGGTGTTGACGATGGCGATGTTGAAGTTGTCGTTCATCTGCGCATTGCCGATCACCCAGCCGCCACCATGGAAATCCAGCACCACGCCTTTGGCTTTGCTCTTGGGGCGAATGATGCGTACGGGCGCCGTGTCGATGATCTTGCATTCGGCGGTCAGCCCATGCTGGCGTAGCTTGCCGCCGCCGCCGAGCTGACCCGCCCGCAGCAACGCCTGAATCAGCCGTGGGGTGAGGCGATTGCGAATCTTGAAACGCGGCAGCCAGGCGAGCTTTTTGTTGAACGCGCGAACCTGCGCCAGCTCGCGCTCGCCGTGCGGCCATGGGAAGTCGCTCAAAGGCGATTCTTCATCAGGATCGAGCAGTTCAGCGCCGCCGCAACGCACAGCCACGCCAGGTACGGGAACAGAATCAGCCCGGTGACCACGTCCAGTTGCAGTGCGAGTACCACCATCACGGCGACCACCACCCACAGGACTGCCAGAATCACCATCGCCGCGAGCACCTGATGCGCGCCGAAGAACACCGGCGTCCACAGCGTGTTCAGGGCGATTTGCGCAGCCCACAAGGCCAGCACCGTTTGGCTGCCGGGGATCAAGCTCAAGCGATAACCGGCCCAGGCCAGCAGCAGGTAGATGATCGTCCACGCTACGGGAAAGGCCCAGTTCGGCGGGGTGAAAGAGGGTTTGGTCAGCGATTCGTACCACGGACCAGGTTTGAACATCACGCCAGTGGTTGCCGCCGCTGCGCAGGCCAAAAGGAAGATGAAAAAGGTCATTGCCAGTCCTTAGCTGTGATCAGCTGTTATGGAGAGTTAAGAAGAGGACGCTTCGCTGCGCAAAAAGTTTGTTTGCAAACGCAAAATGGCAGTCAGGTTGAACTAAAAGCTGACCTTCGCGTCAGGATAAACAGTGCCTTTTCCCACCGACGCGGACGACATCATGTACACCTATCACATCGAATACCGATTCAACGGCGAACCTCGTACTTATCTGCTCGAACTCAAGGAAGCGCAACTGGCCGAGCACGACGCGGCGATGCATCTGCTGGAACTGCATCTGGGCGACGCCGAAAACAGCCTGGTCATGCCCACGGCGGATTCGACGCCAGAGCAGATTCTCGAGCAGGCCGAGCGGGTAGGGATTACGCATATCCGGGTGGTCAGCCGGACCAATTGACCTTCGGATGCGGCGCAGGCGTTAGCAGAATGTGCTCTGGATTCAGGCCATGCGCCGCAATACCAGCACCATCCCCGCGCCCACGAGGCCCATGCAGGCGATCAGCACGGGAAAGGACATCCACCACGGAACGCCGGAAGTCATCATGCTGAACTCCGACATGCCACCGATGCTGGCGATCAGGTTCAAGGGAAGGAATACGACGTTGATCAGCGTCAGCTTGCGCAGGGCCCGGTTCATGCTGTTGTTGGCAAGATTGCCGTGGGATTCGATGAGGTTGGCGAACACCTTGGCGTGAATTCTGGCCTGCTGGAAGCTTTGTTCGTTTTCCACGATCAGATCGTTCAGCGCAGCCAGCTGACCGTCGCTGAAGCCCTGACGCTGACCGTGGTTGCGCAGCAGCGTCAGCACCGCTCCGTTACTTTGAATCGCGTTGACGTAGTACACGAGGCTTTCGCTCAGGTTGTACATCTGCGCCAATTGCTGATTGTCCATCGCCCGGGTGAACTGCTGCTGAATCTCCCGAGCGATCTGTTTGACCACGCGCAAATGCCCGAGATAGTGATGAACGCTTTCAGCGAGTAACGCCATCAGCACGTCCAGCGGCCCGGTCATTTGCGCATCGTGCTCAAGGCCGGAGAGCAATGAGTTGCTCGCGCAAATGACCACCAAGCGTTTTTCGCTCAGCACCACTCCGAAGGACGAAACGTTGAATGCGCGCCCGTCGAAGCTTTCCGGGCGCTTCCAGATCATAAACAGGTGATCAGGCTTGACCTCGATGCGGGCCACTTCATCAGGGTCCAGGGACGACTCTATCGCTTGTGCGCCGATGCCCAGGCGTCTGTGCAAATCCAGTTGCTCGGCTGCGTCCGGGGCGACACACAGCCAGACAGTCGCCTGTTCTCCAGATGTCCTGTGCAGGGCGCCGCAATCAATGCAATAGCCTTCAATCATTGCTCACCACGCTTGGCCACGGTGTTTGAGCTCGAGCCTTTGGGTAAAAGCCTGCAATACGCGCCGGTACAATTCGTCGCCCAGCACCGCGTCTTCGATGCCGGCATCGAGGTTGGGGTTGTCGTTGACTTCGATCACCAGCACCCGATCGCCCGCCTGCTTGAGGTCGACGCCGTAGAGGCCGTCGCCAATCAGCCGGGCAGTCTGTACGGCGAGCTGCACGACTGCGGGCGGCGCTTGCTCGACGGGCACCGCCTCGCACATTCCGTTGATCTCGCCGGGCAGCGCCTTGTGGTTGTAAATCTGCCAATGCCCCTTGGACATGAAGTATCGGCAGGCATACAGCGCTTCGCCATTGAGCACGCCGACGCGCCAATCGTACTCGGTGTAGCAATACTCCTGCGCCAGCAACAGCACCGAGTGTTCGAATAACTCCTGCGCGGCAGTGGCCAGCGCTTGTGCATCGGCGACCTTGATCACACCCCGTGAAAAACAGCCATCGGGGATTTTCAATACCAAGGGAAAACCGAGGCGACGCCCTGCGTTTTCGAGCTCCTGCGGTCGGTCTTTGTAAAGTATTTCCGTTGCCGGCATGCCCAGCCCGCGACGCTTCAGCAAATCGGCCAGATAAACCTTGTTGGTGCAGCGCAGGATCGACGACGGATCGTCAATCACCACAAGGCCTTCGCTTTCGGCCTTCTTGGCGAACCGATAGGTGTGATCATCCACTCGCGTTGTTTCGCGGATGAACAGCGCATCGAATTCGGCGAGACGTGCGTAGTCCTTTTTCTCGATCAGCTCGACATCGATACCCAGCTGTTCGCCCGCAGCGATGAAACGCTGCAATGCCTCGGGATTAGAAGGCGGCAGGGCTTCGTCAGGATCATGGAGGATGGCCAGGTCGTAGCGGGCCACACGTTTGGAGGCCGGCTGACGCCACGTTCTGCGATTGAAGGCATCCAGTGCGTCAGCGAAGACATGCTGCTGTTCGTCGCGAAGTTTGTGCAGTGCACCGGCTTTGATGCCTGCGATCTGCCAGGTCTCACCACGGCGGAATTCCACCAGCAGGATAGGGCAGGGGAACGCCTCGAACAGCTGACGGCCGATCTCTTGCAGCGGCTCGATCGAGGCCTTGCCGAAGTACAACGACAGCGTGAAAGCCTCGGTTTCGCCGTACGGGTGGTTGGCCAGCGCCCGCTCCAGGGTGCGTTGCAGATCATTCAGCCCGACCCCGTAAAGCGCTTTGCGCGCCAGCTCGCTGACGGTGCGCACCGAGGGAAAAACCTTATGTCCGCGCGCCTCGGCCAGCAATGAGCAGTAATAGCCCTGACCGAGGTATTTGTAATTGCGGCAGAGGTTGATGACTTGGGTGCGATGAGGAAAATCGTCGCTGTGTTCAAGGTAATCCTGAGCGAGCATCAGGCTCTCGCTGGGCAGGTAATCGGCCCAGTCATCCTTGCGTTCGACCAGTATGAGCAATCGACTTCCCGAGGGCTTGATACTGGGAGGTTCCTCGCTGAGGGAGATTGTCGAATGCTCGGTTTTGTCTAATACTTCGTTCACGTTGGCTTGCACCGCTGACATGAGTAATGAATCCCTGTTGAAGAAGACGCCGCTTCAATAAATCACGGGCCTTTCGGTCTGTCCCGGTTCGTTACTCAAACTTTACGGTGCGGTCATGTCTTTTGATTTTCGCTTTGCATCCATGGACGATATCGACGATCTGGTCGAATTGGAGCGGATGTGTTTTACCCTCGACCGGTTGAATCAGCGCAACTTCAGCTGGATGCTCAGTCGAGCGAATGCCGCGCTGATTGTCGTCACCTCGGGCGCAACACTTTGCGGTTACGCGCTGGTGCTTTTTCACCGTGGCACCTCACTTGGACGCCTGTATTCGATTGCGGTCAGCCCCGCCTGGCGCGGGCATGAGCTTGGCCAGCGTCTGCTGGAAAAGGCCCAGGCCTGCGCATTGGCGCGCAACTGCGCATGGCTGCGTCTGGAGGTGCGCGCTGACAACAGCGCTGCCATCCGCCTCTACGAAGCCAACGGCTATCAACGCTTTGCCAGTGTCGAGGACTACTACGAGGACCACTGCGAGGCGTTGCGCTACGAGAAACGCATCCTGCGCGAAACACCTGCCCCCGCCCGGCAAGTGCCGTATTACCAGCAGACCACCGAGTTCACCTGCGGCGCCGCGTGCCTGCTGATGGCGATGTCTGCCATCGATCCGACCCGTGCCATGACCCGAGCGGAGGAAATCCAGCTATGGCGCGAGGCGACCACCATTTTCATGACGGCGGGGCACGGTGGCTGCAGTCCTCAGGGCCTCGCACTGGCGGCCTGGCGGCGCGGCTTCGATGTGCGCCTTGAGGTCAGTCACCCGGGCTCGCTTTTTCTTCACGGCGTACGCAGCACGGAGAAGAAGTCGATCATGAAACTGGTCGAGGACGGGTTTGCCCAGGAACTGGCTGCCACGCAAGTCGAGCAGGTTCTGGGTGATTATCTGCAGATCGGCGCTGCGTTGGCGGCCGGATACAAACCGCTGGTGCTGATCAGCAGCTACCGATTCACCCGCTTGAAAGCGCCGCATTGGGTCATCATCACCGGGTGTGACGAGGACTTCGTCTACTTGCATGATCCTGATGTCGACCACAGCAAACTCAAGCGCGGCCTGGACTGCCAGCACTTGCCGGTCAGTCACCAGGAATTTCTGCGCATGACGGTGTTTGGTGTACAGCGGGTTCGCGCAGCCGTGATGCTGCGCTCCCGTTGAAGAGGGGTGGCTAGGCGCCGAGCACTTCCTCGCCGATACAGTAGCGATCCCTGCCTTTCTGCTTCGCGGCATAAAGCATTTTGTCAGCCGACTCGATAAGAGTGGCGGGGGTCACTTCATGTTCGGCCGGTTTGCCAACCGCAATACCTGCACTGGCGGTGACGTGACCCAGCGGATGGGCTCTGTGCTCCATCCGCAAGGATCGAATGGCCTCAAGAATTTCCTCAGCCACAAGCGCCGCCCCGCGAATATCGGTGTTGGGCAGCAACACGGAAAACTCCTCGCCGCCATAGCGCACAGCCAGATCACCCGGTCGCTTTACCGCCTGCGCAATCGCCTGCCCGACTGCGCTCAGGCAATCATCACCTGCCGCGTGCCCGTAGCTGTCGTTGTAGAGCTTGAAGTGATCGACATCGATCATGATCAGTGAGATCGACGAACCCTGGCGTCTGGCCAGACGAATTTCGTCAATCAAGGCAGTGTCCAGTCGCCGACGGTTGGCCAGCCCGGTCAGGCTGTCGGTCAAGGCCATGTCCTTCATGGCCTGGTGTGCCTTGCGCAAATCCTTTTCCATCACCATCCGTTGGCGCAGTTGCCTCAAGACGATCAGTCCGAAGACCGTGAACGCGGTGATCACCGACATCAACACAAAGCCGGTTTTGATCAGGTCCCAGCGCCACGGCGCAATGATCGATTCGCGGGACAGTCCGGTTTCGACTACCAACGGATAGGTGCTCAAAGCTCTGTAACCGTACAGACGCTGGGTGCCGTCGACGACGGCTCGGACCTCGGCGATCCCTTGATTGGAAAACGGCAGGTAGTTCTTGAACACCTCGCTGTCGGCGAGGCTCTGACCGATTACCGAAGCGATGAAAGGACGACGCACGAGAATGGTTCCATTGCGCAACGCCAGCACCAGTGCACCCTTGTCGTCGATCTTGAAATCGCCGTAATAGTCGACGAAATAACTGACCTTGATCGTCCCCAGCAGCACGCCGGCGAAGGAGCCGTCCGGGTTATTCAAGCGGCGGGAAATCGGAATGATCAGGTCGTCCGTGGATTTGCTTTTGACGACATCACCGATACGCACGTTTCGATCGGTGTTGGCGCGGTGATACTGGAAGTAGTCGCGATCGGCATTGTTCGCCGGGTCCGGGATCATTTCCTTGTCGGTGACGATCCATTTGCCGTCCGGGCCGTAGATAAACAGTCCATGCAACTGCGGCATCAATTTGGCCTGCTGCACCAGCAAGTTGTGGATGCGCGGTACGTCGATGTTCTGCAGACCGTCGCCTTCGACGCGCTCGCCCAGGGCGGCGGTCAACACATCGACCTGGCGGATGGCGTCTTCGGCGTGTTGCGCGGTTGCCCGCGCGAGGTTGGTGACCGAATCACGCGCCGACGAGAAGGCTGCATGATAGTCACGCCAGGTTCGCCATCCCTCCACGCCGAGAAACGCCAGAATGACCGTCAGCATGAAGATGACTGTCAGGCGGAAAGCGGCTATCTCGCTGGCAGCTTTGATGGGAGCGGTTTCTGCGGCGTCATGCCCCTTGGTTTTGGGCATCTTACGACCGAGCATTTGAGGGTCCTTATGCTTGTCATCTCTCATCTCTTGAAAGATGACCATCCTTTTCCATCTGGAATTCAATTTACTGCCTTGGCCAGGCGGTCGCGATTGGATCGTTCAAAGCCGTGCCGGGTCAACATCTGTAATTGAAACGCGCCTTGAGGTGAGACTTGTGAGCGAAATCATCACGGCCGGTGAATTGAACATCGACCTGCGCAATGCCAACGAAACCGGCCTGTTCAAATGGCTGCTGGCGAGTTTTCTGATGGGCAAAAGGATTCAGGGCGCCATTGCCGCCAAGGCGTATCAAGTCATAGTAGAGCAGCATCACCAAGACACCCCGCAAAAGCTCGCGCAGTGTACGCACCGTCAACTGGTGTCGATGCTGGGGCAGGCGCGTTACGTGCGCTACGACGAAAGCACGGCGTCGCGACTACTCGCGCTGGCCTACAAGCTCAACAGCGAGTACGCCGGTAAGGTCAGTAACATCGTGGCCGCGAGCGCGGACCGTAAGGCGCTGGAGAAGCGCCTGTCCGAGTTCGAGGGGATAGGGCCGAAGACCGTCGAGATCTTCATGAGGGAAGCTGCGTCGGTACTTTTCTGAACGCCCGGTTCTGCATTGAAGACGGTGGCAACACTCGGCTCACAGAGCAGCAAGTCTTCCCGCCAGTTCGCGGTCAATGGATGGCTGCCACCTCCGATTGCTGGACTGTGGCTTGATCGGCAAAATTATTCGGGAGAAGGGTGCCCAAGCCGAATACATTCACCGCCATGCTGACTTTCAATCCTCGACAGGCCTGTTTGCAGTCCAGCTCAAAACCGGCGTATGCGTGCTCCATCAAACGTTGAAAATGTTCAGAGGTCAGTGCCAGGACTTTGCTGCTTTTCATGTGGTTTTCCTTGAGCAAGTGGCGACCCCGGTCCGGGGCCGCCGGACGGGTTTAGACATCTTTGCCTTGTACATAACCGGAGCCCAGATCAGCACCGGTCACCGGCTCGCTGAGTGGGTCAGAGGCTGTACGAGTCTTCATCGCTTCCAGCACCTGTTCGTCTTCAGCCGGAAGGGTGACGGTCGCCAGACCATCGCCGCCGTCGACTGCCGGCTCTGGGTTTTCCACGTACTCCCACGCGCCGCCCTCGTTCCACGGACCGCGCACGTTGGGCTCGCCAGACATATTGAAGTACTTGTTGGTGAACTCCGGCATCCCCGGCAGCTTGCCCTGCGGAAAGTTCGGCTGGATCGAATGCAGGGCTTTTTCGAAGGACTGTTGATGGGCGATTTCCCGCGTCATCAAGAAGCCAAGCGCCTCTTTGACGCCCGGATCATCGGTGATGTTGATCAATCGTTCGTAGAGGATTTTCGCCCGCGCTTCGGCTGCGATGTTCGAACGAAAGTCGGCAGTAGGCTCGGTGATCGAATCCACATACGCCGCTGTCCACGGTACGCCAGCGGAATTGACCAGAGGCGCGCCTGCGCCGTAAAGCAGGCTGGTGATGTGCGAGTCATTACCGGCGCCATTCAGCGCGCGGTACAGCTCGCCTTCCTCTTGAACGCCCTCGGCGAGTTGACCCTTGGCACCTCTGTTGAGCATGACGATGATCGAGCCGACCACCTCCAGATGGCTCAATTCTTCGGTGGCAATGTCCAGCAGAAGGTCTTTGCGCCCCGGATCTTCCTCGGCCAAGGCTTGGGTGAAATAGCGCGCTGCTGCGGCCAGTTCGCCATTGGCGCCCCCGAATTGTTCCAACAACAGATTGGCCAGACCAGGGTTGGGCTCGGCCACGCGAACGGTGTACTGAAGTCGCTTGTTATGTATGAACATTCAAATTTTCCTCAGACCAGGCTATCGCGCTTTTGCCCTGATGGGCGTTAGCGCATGCATAGTTGTGAGGAGTGGGTGGAGCGGAAATTTCGTTTATTGCAGGCCGGCTGGACGGACGGCAGAGGGCGGAAAGTTCCGGAAACAGGACGGTTGGCTTGACCCTGTTCCACGACCAATGTGGGAGCGAGCCTGCTCGCGAATGCGGTACGTCAGTCACCGATTTGGCGGCTGATCCAGCGCTTTCGCGAGCAGGCTCGCTCCCACAATGGTTCGTTGGCAATCAAGCGATCTTCAACGCCCTCAGCACCACCAGCGTCTGCTCGGCGAATACCTGCGCCTGTGCGGTCAGGGCCGCAATGTTGGCTTCGGCAGTGAGCAGCGGCTGGCCGTTCTCTACCAGCACTTCACCTTGTTCGCTGATCACACTCCACGCCAGTTGCGCCCACTCGGCTGGCTGCTGTTTGCCTTGCTTGATCGAAATCAGGAACAACTGCTGGAAGCGGCTGACCGTCACGCCACCGCCAGTGACCGGGCTGGCCAGGGTCTGGATGTTGGCGCCGTACAGCGAGCGTTTGCACAGTTGCAGATTGAGCGCGGCGCAGCGACCGCTGACCTGCGACTCGGCGGCCTCGCTCTGGCACGGAGCGACAGCGCCCATACCGATCAGCACGGCCAGGGCTTGTTCGAGGTCGTCGTAAGCCAGCGCAGCCTCGGACAGCAATTGGCGCATCGATTTGGCCGCATAGTTCTGTGCCGCCAGTGCATCGAGCACCGGGCCGTAAATCTCCGGTTGCAGCGTCGCTTCGCCGGCGGGACCACTGACCGAGCCCGCCACGGTTTCCCAGGGTTGCAGCAGCACGAAACGGCTGTGCAGCATCCTCGCGCGGCGTTCGGCAGCGGACAGGCGCGTCGCGCCACGCACGTACAGGTCGCGGCGGAAGTGCTGGTTGACGAAGTAGTCCCGCGCTTGCTCGCGCATGATCGGATGTTCGATGGTTTCCAGAAAGTCCATGCCTTCAGCGCTCAGGTTGAGCGGGGCGACCGAATCCAGCGGCACTGCCGTGGTGGCGTAGTCGAGCTTGGCCGGGGCCAGCGCGTCGACCATGTCGGCGAAGTACATGCAATTCCAGTCACGGTTGAAATACTCGTGGGCGACGTAGTGACGATCCTGACCCTTGATGCTCTGCAGCCGCGCGCCGAGACTCGGCGCCGCCGCGGCGTATTTCGGGTTGGCCGCGAGCAGTGCTTCGGAAAATTGCAGTGCGGCGTCGATGCGCTGATCGGAGCGCGACGAGGCATTGGCGAAACGATCGTGCAGGCTGAACAGATTGCGCAGCGGCGCTGACGGCGACCAGCCGGGGAAGCAGTTGTAGCTGACGTAGAGCATGCCGCCCGGTTTCAGGTGACGGCGGGCGAATTCGACGATCAATTTCTGATTGTCGCGACTGACCC
Organism: Pseudomonas sp. Irchel 3F6; assembly: GCF_900187595.1. NCBI lineage: Bacteria > Pseudomonadati > Pseudomonadota > Gammaproteobacteria > Pseudomonadales > Pseudomonadaceae > Pseudomonas > Pseudomonas sp. Irchel 3F6. Next base: position 430,494 of record NZ_FYDP01000001.1, read on the forward strand.
AGGTCCAGATGCCATGCAGGCTGATGCTGTCGAACTGCGGCAGATCATTGCGCGCCAGCAACTGCTCGAAGCTGTCGTCATACAGGCGGGCGCCATTGTTGGCGGCAGTCGCGAGTTCGATGGCATGGGCCGCCATACCCGGGTGAAAGTCCGTGCCGACAAACGAACCCGGGTTGGCGGTGGCGTGGATGTTGATCGACACGCCCTGACCGAAGCCCAGTTCGCAGTGCACGCCTTCGTTGCTTTCCAGCGTGGCGAACCCGCGCAACAACAGGCAGTAACGCAGGAACACCGGATTGATCTCCCGGCTATAGCTGTAGGTGTAGCCTTCGTCGGTGAAATAACCTTCGTTCCAGGCGTTGCTCATGGGTACAGCCTCTTGTTCTTGAAAGTGATGGCAGTCTTATAAGGGGTTGTCGCTGCGCGCGACAAATTGAAAAAACGGATACTTCCCCAAACCCTGTGGGAGCGAGCCTGCTCGCGAAAGCTTTTTTTCAGTTTGAATATAATCGGCTGACACGCCGCTTTCATGAGCAGGCTCGCTGCCACAGGGATCTTCAACACATCCAAGCAGGATTGATACCGATCACGCACTCCACGGCCCATTCGCGCAGGCATTTTGTAGCCAGCCGAAACTGTCATATTCCCTCCCACTCGTCTGCCCATAGTGACCAGCCCAACGCTGATTTCATGAGGCTGCACTGTGTTCCAACGTCTTCTGTGTTCGCTGTCCGTTCTGAGCCTGTCCATCGCCGCTGCCCACGCGGCCGAGCCTGTCAGCCTCGACACGCCGCGCTTGAGCGGTATCGACAACTTTCGCGACATCGCCGGCATCACCACCGCGTACTCCACCGCCCACGACGGCGTTATGCGCAGCGGCGTGTTCTACCGTTCCAACGCACTGACGCCGTCGACGGCGGATCTGGCGACACTCAATGGGCTTGGCATCAAAGCCATTTACGACTTGCGCACGCCGAGCGAAATTGCCGCCACGCCCGACACGATGATCACGGGCGCGGCCTACCGCAATATCGACATCATTGGCAGCACCACCTCGGGTGCGGACATCACCAATATCTCGTTCCACAGCGCCGCCGAGGCCGTGGCGATGATGGAGGAAACCAACCGCGCCTTCGTCAGCGATGCCGGCATGCGCGGGCAGTTCGGCCAGTTGTTCAATGAGCTGGCCAGTGTCGACGCCGCGCAGTTGTTTCACTGCACCGCCGGCAAGGACCGCACCGGCTGGACCGCCGCCGTGTTGCAGAGCATCGCTGGCGTTGATGAGGCGACGATCATGGCCAACTACCTGGCGACTAACGACTACACCGCCGCCCGAGTTGCCGCGACCTTGAAAGCCTTGCCGCCGAGCATGGCCGCTGTCTACGAGCCGCTGCTCGGCGTGCAGGCCAGTTATTTGCAGGCCGGTCTCGACCAGGTCGCCGCCGAGTACGGCAGCATGGACAACTACCTCAAGCAGGGCCTCGGTCTGTCCCAGGAAACCATTTACGTACTGCGCGGCAAACTGGTCGAGTACAACAGCTTGCCGGGTCAGGCCGGGCTGATCGGCAATGCCGCCGCTGGTGCCGAGTTGCTGCGCCAGCTGCAGAACTCCGAGCTGTCCGGCACCTACAGCGCCTACAACTACTACCTGCAATCGGCGATCGACGCCGGCAGTCTGGGCGGTGTCGAATCGCAAGTCGGCGGTCAGGTCCACGCTGATGCGGCCAGCTACCTGCTGCGGCAGAACGCGATGATCGAACAAGCCGCCGCACCGTTCGCCAGCGGCAGCGATCTGAAGATCGGCCAATACCGCCTCTGGACCACCGCGCTTGCCGGCTACCTCGGCACGGACGGCTCGGCCCACGCCGACAGCAGCAACGAACACAGCCAGGGCCTGATGCTCGGCATCACCCAGCGCTTCAGCGAACAACTCAGCGCACGCGGCGGCTTTGGCTACAGCAAGGGCAGCGTGGGCGGCGCGGGTGGCGAGGCCGATACGGACTTCACCTTCCTCAACCTCGGTGCGCGTTACGGCCTCACCAGCCTTGAGCGCGGCATGTTTGTCGATGCCAATGCCAGCGCCGGTTACGTCGACTACGACAGCAAACGCGAGCTCGGCGGTGGTCTCGGCACTGCCAAGGGCGACACTCACGGCAATCTCACTGGCGCGACCGTGGCGTTGGGTTATCGCCTGCCGCTGAGCAGCGTGATTGTCGAACCGAACCTGGGCTTTCGCGTCAGTCATCTCGACTTGCAAGGTTTCAAAGAGAAGGGCAGTGAACTGGCGCTCGACGTCGACGGCATCAAGCAAACCCGCCGCAGCGCGGTGGCTAATCTCGACGTGTCATTCGCGCCGGTGGCAATGGGTGCGTGGCAGTTGGTCCCGGGCGTTCGCGTGGGCTATGAACGTGCGCTCGGCGATCAGCAAGTCGACAGCGAAGGCCACCTGCTGGGGCTGGATATCGAGCAGCGCGCGGCGTTCGACAATCGCGACCAGTTCAGCGGCGGCGTTAATCTGATGGCCAACCTCGGCGCCCTGAGTGTAGGCGCTGAGGTCGGCGCCAACGGTGGCGGTGACAGCCATGGTTTCAATGGCGGTCTAAAGGCCAGTTACGCCTTTTGAACACAGCGAGCCCGGCAAATTGCCGGGCTCTTGCGCTCAAGCATGCTGCGCACGCGAAGGTTGCTGTGTGCGTGCCGGTGGCGCGGTGGGTTCGGGCAGGGAGGCGACATGCACGGTGCGCGCCGGGAAGGCGAACGTCGCGTCCAGCTCGGCCACCGCTTCCATGATTGCCAGATTGATGCGCTGCTGCACGTCCATGTAGACGTTGTAGCTGGCGTCCAGAACGATATACACCGTCTCGAATTCCAGCGCGCTTTCACCAAAACTGCGGAAATGGCAGCGGTCGAAGCGCGCCTGTTTTTCGTTCTTGATGATGCTTTCAACGCGTTGAGTGATCTGGCGGATCTGTTCGCTGGTGCACTCGTAAGTCAGACGAAACTCGAACACCACTCGACGTTCCTGCAAGCGCTTGTAGTTCTGAATGGTGCTGCCGATCATGTCGGCGTTGGCCATGACAATCTGCTCACCGCCAAGACTGCGGATGCGCGTGGTCTTCAGGCCGACGTGCTCGACCGTACCGGCCAGCGTGCCGACAACGATGAAATCACCCACCTCAAACGGCTTGTCGACGGCAATCGACAGCGAGGCGAACACGTCGCCGAGAATGTTCTGCACCGCCAGCGCCACCGCGATACCGCCGACACCCAGGCTGGCGACGAACGCAGTGATGTTCACGCCCAGATTCGACAGCATCGCCAGCAGAATCACCGCCCACAGCAACACCTTGACGCCCCACAGGCTCAGGGTCGCCAGGGCGCTCGCCTGAAAAGAGCCGGTCGCGTTATGCCGCGAAAAATAGCGATGCAGCCCCAGCGCCAGCGCGCGGTTGGTCCACAGGCCGACCTGCAACGCCGCCACCACGAACCATAAACTGCTGACCCGCCCGAGCCAGCGCTCCGGCAAGTCCAGCAAACCGATACCGACCAGAATCGATGCCAACAGCAGCAACGTGGTGCTGGTCGCCGCCAGCACTTCGCTGGCCATGTACGTCAGATGCCCATTGCCGGCAGTGGCCCGCGCCTGCACCTTGCGGAAAACGAAGCGGATCGCCGTGGTGGTCAGCAGATAACTGAGCGTTGCGGCGAGCAACGCCAAGACCCAGTTCGCCAGTGAAATTCCCAGAAGTGTGTGCGTCGTAAAAAAGCCGATGAAATCCTCAGTCATTGAAACCCCCTTGCGAAGCCTGCACCGACGCGCGCAGAAACGCACCGTCGGTCGCAGCCAGGTAAACGCCGCTTGAATCGGCGGTGCCGTCAAACGACCTGTCTGGGTTAGTCGCCCTGAGATTCCTGCTGTTCAATCAAATGCAGGTTTCGCCGGACCGAATGGTCAACGCCTGGCCTTCAGCTCCGCTGGGCTTACGCCGTAAGCGCTTTGAAAATACTGACAAAAGCGCCCGACATTACTGAAGCCAAAGCTCAACGCCACCTCCGTCACAGAGCCTGCATGCCCGCGCACCAACGCCTCATAGGCGCGCTGCAAACGCACCTGCCGCTGATACGCGACGATCGACATCCCGACAAAACGCCGAAAACCTTCCTGCAAGGCGCGCTGGCTGACATGGCTCAACCGCGCCAGATCCACGCCACTGACCAACTGCTGCGGATGCGCCTGAATAAACTCCATCGCCACCTTCACATGTCGCGGCGCCACACACGGCGCCGGCCGCCGTAATGCCTCGGTGAAATTGTGCGGCCACGCCTCCAGCACCGCATCGATCAACATCTCGCGCAACCGTGACGGCATCAGCGTGCCGCTGTTGATCAAGGCATCGAACTCAGTGCCCGTGGCCAGATCGATCAACGCCTTGAGGCCCTGAAATGCCGGGGCATTCAGATCCACGCTTGGCTCAAACACGATCTTCTGCACGACCGGTTTCTCCAGCAGCGCCGACAACCGCTCGGTGAGCTGCAGACGATTGATCGAAATGCCGTGATGCGCGTGATCGTCAACAAAACGCATCGAACGGATATCCGCCTTGTCGATCGCCAGACCGACATGCGCCATGCCGATGGACTCGGTGGCGTGGTTGAAGACGATCTTGCCGGCGGTGGGGATGACGAAAGTGATTTCGTTCTGCGGATCGGGGAGGGTGACGCTGAAATCGCCGTGGTAATGCATACGCCGAAAACTTACCCCGTCGTGCCGCCCGTAGACACCGCCGATGATGATGCTGGAAGGTGGCGGCGGAGTATCGGCGTAGCGGTTGCCGAAGAGCCTGGAGAACGGGGCGCCGAAGTCGGAAGAGGTGAGGTTGTCGGAGCGCAGGATAATTTTTTGCCGGGTTGAGGATGCAGTTGCGATGGGCGGCATTTTGGAATGCGGGCTCTTGGGGCGACGGGAGGGATGGGAAGATTAGTGAATTGGCGTGACTGTCTGGTGACAAGGCTTTGGAGCATCGTTTGCTTTCGACTTCAGCGGTCACTTCTGATGAATCGCCAATTCGGCGCCAGCACTACATGGTTAAGTTGAATGGTGTGAGTTCGCAAATTGAATGGCGGCGACGCTACCGAACTAAATCGAATTGTGTACGATTGCTTTACAGTTTGGGGATGGATAGGTGGGAGTGCTATTGGCTTTATAGTAATCGAATATATTGTCGATCCGTTCCGTGTCTAATATAAGTCCGGTACTTCTATAGCGCTTCAATAAGCGAAAAGGTGATAGTTATGAAAAAGCTCCTTTTTTGTGCGATTGCCATGCTATTTATGATTGGCTGCGCTTCGTCCGGTAATCAAGCTGCGCTCGACGCCCATGCGGACGCGCCGGCGACCGCAAAGCAGCTAACGGGCAGCGAAATAAAAACTACGGTCATAGGCCGAAAATATTCCAGCGTAACGTCCACTGGTTATCCTTTCTCGCAAGTATTAAGCGCTGACGGAACTGCACAAATTCAAATCTCCAGCGAGTCCATGCAGTCAGGAAGTTGGGTGATTACGGGGGATGTGATCTGCGTTGCCTATCAAAAATACGGTAAGGAATGCAGCAAAGTGTTAACAGATGGGGGCTCGATTTGGTTCGTTGACAGTACGACGAATAAAACCAACAACAAGTTTATCGCCAACTAGAGCGGACATCATTTTGAGAGCGGGTAGCGGCTGCTTCACGCCTGGTTCATATCAGGTATTGAAAGAACGACGCCACTGACTGGGCGTAACCTTTTCCACCTGCCGAAAGGCCCGATAGTAAGAGTTGACGTCGTCATAACCCAGAAGATACGCCACCTCTTTGAGCTCCAGGCTCGTATCAGCCAGCAGCTGCAACCCAACTTGACGCCTCGCCTCGTTGAGCAGTGCGTTGAAGGTCGTGCCCTCGGACGCCAAACGGCGCTGCAAGGTTCGCTCGCTCTGCAACAGTTCTCTGGCGAGGTGTTGCAAACTTGGCCGTCCGTTCGCCAGCGTGCGCTTCAATATTTCAATGACCTGTTCACAGAAGCCAATCGGCGCCTCGATTGCGCGTAATGCGGCATCGAGGCCGGGGCTCATCATGTGCAGCACCTGCGCATTGTGTTGCAGAAACGGCCGGTCAAGATCAGAGGCGCTCACGATCATCTCGTCATGGCTGGCGCCGCAGTTGATGGGACAGGCGAAATAATCCGAATGAGTTTCCAGCGGTGACTTTGGCCGCCGCAAGCTCAATGACATAGGCGTGATGTGTTTTCCGGTGCCTCGTCGACCGAGCTCCAGTACCAAGGCAAAACACGCCTCCACTGAAAGATAGGGCGCAGGCCCCGTGCCGGATGGCCACTGAATCTTGAATGACACCGTGTTCTGGCGCTCGACCATGGATAATTTGTCGGGACTGCACAGGCGCTGCAAGCGCGCCAACCGCGCAAGTCCGTCGCGATAATCAGCAGCATATAACGCCGTGATGAACGCCATTTTGTGCTTCGCACTGGGCGTGTCGCGAACCATTTTTATCGCAAAAGCCGGATCCGCCGAAAGCGCCTCAATGGCGTTCCAGACAGCGAACAACTGCTGTGTGCTGACAAAGGTCGATTCGTTCAAATGAAGGTCAGGGGGCAGTTGAGCATGTTGCTCAATCAACGAGGGATCCAGTCCCAGCTGCGCTATTGATTCCCAGAACACCCTGGGCAATTTACACCGCTCGGTGCTGGTGTGAAGGTGCGGCATTTCCAGACTCCGAACTGCAGGATAGCGGTGATGCGTGATGCAATGCGCCGCAAATGGCGCGTTCTGCAAGTATTCTGGCGGAAGGCGCCCACAGGCTCATACCGCTTCGCTTTTACCATTGTCGTCAACACACCGAGCCAAAGGGAGCTCACGATGACAATGACTTTCTATACCAACCCCAATTCTCGCGGGCGCATGGTGCGCTGGATGCTCGAAGAAATCGGCTGCGCGTATGAGACGGTGATCATGGATTACCAGTCGAGCAGTCAGGCTGACCGTTGGGGCGGTGCTGCGCTGGCAGTGCCAACGATGGCCGATGCTGATGATCGGCGTGTCGGCTTTTTTCGCGACGTGAACCCGATGGGAAAGATCCCGGCCCTGGTGCATAACGGGCAAACCATAACAGAAACTGCCGCCATCTGTGCGTACCTGGCGGAGGCATTTCCCGAAGCCGGGCTGGTCCCGATGGCAGCGGAGCGCGCCGCTTATTACCGGTGGATGTTTTTCGCTGCGGGGCCGCTGGAGCAGGCGGTCACCAACTACCGCGCCAGTTTCAACCCGACGCCGGATCAGGAGTTTTTCTTTGGCTACGGAAGCTATGAGCGCACGGTCGATCAGCTTGAGCGCGCGGTATTGGCGCATCCGTTTATCGCCGGGGAACGCTTCACCGCTGCAGACGTTTATGTTGGCTCCCACATTGGCTGGGGGTTAGGCTTGCAAACCTTGCCGCCCAGGCCTGCGTTTCTCGCCTATGCCCAGAAGTTGACTAGCCGCGAGGCCTACAAACGTGCGGTGGCGAAGGATGAAGCGCTGTTGGGGGCCAGATGACTGATGTGCCTGCCATGATTTTTCGCAAAACTCAGGGAATTTGATAATGCCGCTCAACCGACTCGACTTCACCACACGCTTGCTGATCGATGCGGGCATTGGTGAAGGGATGCGAATCCTGGACGTAGGTTGCGGTTCGGGTGATGTTTCGTTTTTGCTGTGTGATCTCGTGGGAAGAGGCGGGGAGATCATCGGCGTTGATCACGATGCCGCTGCCATTGCCATTGCCATTGCCGTTGCACGCCAGCGCACCGCAGGACATGCGCCGACCTTTCTTGAGGGAGACCTCTTGGAATTGCCAGACTCTATCGGCAGTTTTGACGCCATCGTCGGCAGGCGCGTTCTGATGTATCAACCGGATGCGGTGGCGACGATCCGAGCGCTGTCGAGATGTCTGCGTCCCGGCGGGATCATGATCTTCCAGGAACACGATACGACGATGGCGCCCGCCAGCGTCGAGCCTTTCCCTTTGCATGAAAAAGCGCAACGTTGGTTACAGCAAATGCTTGCTCGCGAAGGAGCGGATTTGCACATCGGGTTCAACCTGCACGGCATTTTCACTCAGGCAGGCTTGACCGTTGAAAGCGTGCGCGCTGAGTGCCTGATGCAAACGCCTGATGCGCCGTACAGCCTTGGCGCCATCGTTCGAGCGTGCTTCCCGCGAATCATTGCGTTAGGGGTGGCGAGTGCAGAAGAGGTAGAAATTGAAACGTTGCAGGCACGTCTGGATCAAGAGCGTTCAGCCTCTTCGGGCATCTACGTCGGCGATGTGATGTTTGGGAGTTGGGCTCGGAAAAGTTGACGTTTTGAGAGACGGATACAAAGGGGAAGCATCATTTATGGACAATAAACTGATATCTAAAGTCGCGGTCATTACGGGCGCGGCTCAAGGGATCGGCGCCGCGATTGCACGCCTAAGTTCACTCAGCGATCAGCAGCATGAGCCCGATCTTGATTTCTAGTTGACAAGAACCTTGCGGGTTGAGAACTTGAGACCACTCACCAATCGAAATGGATTTCTGTGTCGAAAAATAACCTCAAGTCAAGAGGCAGCTAGATCACATTTCGCTTAGGGCATCCGCAGTGACGTATAACCCAGCACAGCATAAAATTTAAAGCATAAAAATTTTCTTGGAGCATTCAATGACATTCAAAGTTATCGGAAAAACGATCGATCTGAAAAGTGGCTCTCACGTAATATACTGCCAGGCATCACCAGAGCGCTATTTAGACATTGTCGGAGAGCGATTTGGAGAGTTCTCTATACAGCGCAAAAGAGAAACTCACAAAGCTTATAAACGACTGAAGAACGATATAATTGAAGGTTCTTTGCTCCCATCGATAACACTGTCCGTTAAGCATCATCTCGTGGATGAAATCACCAAAAGTTTCGATGATGATGCTGTGCTGGAAAGACTGCTATCTGGGCATGACGTGGTAGACATTCTCGATGGACTTCAAAGAACATTTATTCTTTCCGACATTAAATCAGAGGGAATACAATTCAAAGAAAATCAAGAGCTTCTTTTGGAGTTTTGGCTTGAGCCTGAAATCAGTAAGTTAATCTATCGAATGATAGTGCTTAATTCCGGACAAAAGGCAATGTCCATGAGGCACCAAGTTGAGCTACTGTTTCTTTCGCTCCGAGAAACTATTGTCAACAAAGTTGAAGGGATCGAAATTATCAGAGAGAAAGACGCAAAAAGGAGAACTCAACCAAACAAGTATTCTCTAAACAATATCGCCTCGTCGTATCACGCTTTCATTACAGCGCAACACGAGACCGACAAGGAAAACCTCGTAGCACAGCGTTTAATTGATGAAGATGCTTTCGATTCCACCGAGCAGGAACTTACAGAGCAATTCGAAGACTATATAAAATATCTACGGATATTTTATGAACTGGATCAACTTTGCTGGCAGCACTATACTAATCTAGATTTCGATGGGCTTTTTGCAGAAAGAGACGATGACAATCTCCAGCTTCAACGAGATGCTCTGGAAGATGCCGCCCCGTGGCTGGGCACAGAAAACGTAATGCTAGCTTTTTTCGGGGCCATATCTCAATACATTAACCTTGGCAAAAAGAACAGGGTTGACAATGCGCTCGCTTCATTAATTGAAGACGCTAAGAATGCGGACGTGACCGACCCGCTGGGCATCGTAAGCTTTAATACAGTGAAGTCAGGTTTGAATGCAAGGAAAACTAACGTTGGTTTTGCCACAAGGAAACTCATAGCAACGGGATTTAAAGAGTTTTTTCGCGAAGACGGCGAAGTAAAGCTGCATAGATGCTGGCCATCTGCGGCGGAGTGATCAATGAACATCATGGCAGTTTCGAAACATATTCAGTCGATTATTCGGCTGTTTGAAGATGCTGGAAGTGACTTTCGTCCTGAATAGAATGCTGAAGAACATTTTATTATTAACGATTTTATTGCCTTGCCAGTATTTGAGCTAGAATGCTCAATTAACTCGGAGGAGGACATTGATATAAATGATGAGCACGGAAACCTGTTGGGAGTTCTTTGCCCAATGGGAGCTCCAGGCGATATTTATTCAGTAAACGAGTTGAGCACTCATAAGCTCAATGCATTTATTCACGATATCGACGATGACCAATTTGGGCTAAGTCCGTCACATACATTTAAAAGTCATTACCTACTTGTTCATAAAGACTTCATTGCCCAATACACTACAGATTTCTTAGAGTCCGCTCCAATCTGGGGTGGGTTCACTCACAAAAAACGATCCCCCAAATACAAAAAAACCATTACAGAAATAATAATCTCAAGAAAGATGTTCACACCTACAATACGTCACAATGCCGACCTTGAAAGAGCGATTTCAGCGGCGAATGGCTTTGATCGATTCCTGAAGTACTATCATCAGCTTGAGCTTTTATTTGATGTTATTTTTGTGTCAAAAATCAGAAGCTTACCGAAACACTCCATTGAAGGATTTAGTTCTGTTGTAAAGGATTATCAAAGAAAAGAACTTGAGTCGCTAAAAGGAATTTTTAAAGATTATGTTACCGATTCACAAGCACTACTATCTATCATGGCAACCTGTACGCCATATATCCAAATCATGGAATCTGTATTCCAAGATTACTCAAAAGACGGAAACCCTGTAACTTCTGACCAGGCCAAATGGGCTAGCCTCCTCACTTTCCTTCAAGGCAATGACCATACTTTCGCCAGAGCAAAGCAGCTAACGTTGATCTCGCAGAGCACAAGCAGTTCACTCGACCATTTTATATTGAATTTAACAGCGTACTGGGTTTACCGTATACGCTGCTCGATTGCTCATAACAAAATTGGAGAGTTTATCTTTAGCGACTCACATGAAGAATTTATCGTTGAGTTTGGCGAAAGGCTAATAAAGGAGGTCATTATGCAAATCTTTTCGAACACCGACCTTGAAGGAATTTTAGCTAGTTAGGATGAAACTCTTTCAAGTCCGAAACCTTCATAAAAAGGGATGTATGAGGGCGCCCCTTCAGGGTTAAGCTCTACGGCCCTGCAAATAAGAGCCACCCTAATAGGCTTGTCGCGCTACGGGCCTATCAGGCCTATATAAAACTTTGAAGCAGTAACTTACATTACCGCAGTACATCTGAAATCAATTTATTCTAGAAAAAACTATACTATGCTTTTCTCTTTTTTGAATTAAACAAACCAAATATGGTCTTGTTGGTGTCGACAAATCTTGCTTTCCATTGCTGAATGCTGTCATCGTTTGATTAGTGAGCGTAAAGGTTTTTAGATGATTATGAGGGTAATGGAGATGCGTTAAGTATTCGTTTATTGAGTCCATCAGTCTTACGTGCTCAGCGCCTGAGTCTCGGGTCAATAAAGCCCCCAAAAGCCAAGCTCGCTATTAACGCAAGCAAGAGATTGAACATAGAGTTTCAGTTTGCTGTTCTTATGAGCTGCTTTTTCTAGATTAAACTTTTCTTACAAGTCACTAGGCGCCAACATACCCGGGCAAGATTGAAATGTAGATTTGCTATTTGAATCGTTGTTGATTGTATCTATACGAGCGTTGCAATATATAATTTCTTTGTGGGGTATGCGTCCTTTCTAAACTTTTGCTTGTGCCACCCTATGTATGTACGACAGTAAGAATTGGAGCTACTAACGTAGCGATTCCAGAAAGGGCCTCAGCCCAGCCTGAAGGATTTAACAAACCCTTTGTTATTAGTCCGACAATTAATTCGGTCGCGAACGTGCGTTATCAGGATAGGTAGGATAAAACGGGGATTCGAGATGGCGGCCATGCTTCAGTTCTAAGAGTCAGATCCATTCTGGATCAGTGAGTGATAGTTTGGAAGGCCCTATAGTTTTTTTTCAGGGCAGATGCGAGCCGTCCCCTAATTTTCTAGACGCCTTCGACTGGCTACATTTGGCCGAAAGCAGCCATCGGTGAAGGGCAGGTTTCGGCCGAGAGCGCCTTATCTACTTGCCAAGCACTGGCTGTTGCAGGCGGATTGTTGCGTGTGGCGCTTAAACAGACGCTGCCGAGCGATATTGCAGACCCCATGCGCGAGCAGCTTGAGAAAGAAGAGAAAACACTTTCGCCGCAGCAACTGGCTGAGATATCGGCTCTGGAGAACCTCTATTCAAGCCCGCCGGGTCTCATGGGACTCAAAGGTGATCTGACAAGCGAACAGTAAGCTGCAGGGGTGGGCCTAGTATCGCGTTTTTCATTTATCATGCACGCCGCCCGGTCCGGCGGTTTCAGCCAGACGGCTGCATTGCGAATTTCAAATGGAAGGATTCCCGCGTCATGTCCAATACGTTGTTCCGCACACTGGCTTTGTCCAGCCTGTTCGTGCTCGCCAGCTGCACCACCGCAACGCCAACCGCACCGACACCTGTCACCTCCAAAGCCATTGAAGCTTTTATCGACATTTGTCTGAAAACCGCCCCGTCGTTCGCCGGCTCGGCTGAAGCGGCCAAGAGGAACGGCATTACCGAGCTTGTGGGCATGGGCTTCACGCGCATCGGCTTCACCGCAGACAAAAATCTTTCCGTGCAACTCTCCGAAAAGGAATGCGTCGTCGCTACTGCCAGTCAGTCGGATGACAGCCTGACCCGACAATTGCTGAGTGCCGCGCAGATTTACTCGCAAACGCCGGTCGCTGATCGTGTGCCGTCGAAGGTGCGTATTCAGGACAACAACTTCATTCTTCAGCATGACCGCAAGGGCGGTGAGACTTATGTGTTGTTGAGGAACAAGTAAGCGGCATGCTTGGTCGATGCCTGAAGAAGCCCGCTTTGCGGGCTTTTCGTATGGGAGATTTGCTGAGTTGGACAGCCCCGCGCGACGGCGATTCAATTCCTGAGTACACATTTCGTTTTAATCGTAAGCAAACTGATTAATCAACCCCAAGCGAGGAACACGCGTATCGGGCCGCAACAAAGCGCCAGGAGCAATCACGGCGTTTGCGCCAATCTTGCAGCCGTCACCCACCAGAGCTCCGAATTTGCTGACGCCTGTTTCGATCACCTGATCTTCGTGGCGGATCTTGATATCGGCTCCGTCCAGTTCGTTACGGTAGTTGGCGATGATCGCGCCGGCTTCAATATTTACCGCTTCGCCAATCAATGAATCGCCGACGAAGTTGAAGTGGGCAAGCTTGCTGCCATCGAGCATGAAGGTACTTTTCAGCTCACAGCTGGGGCCAACGATGCAGTTTTTGCCGAGGAATACACCTCCCCGTAGATAAGCGCCCGCTGCTACGAAACAGCCCGCGCCGATGATGATTGCGCCTTTGAGAACGGCGCCTCGCTCAACGATGGCGGTTTCATGGATCGCACAATAGTCGTGGCGCCGGTATCCCGGGCCGAGCGTTTCAAGCAATTCCAGAATCCGGCTCTCGCAATCCTGAACCACCGCCCAAGGGGCAGCGGAGTCCACGCCCAGTAATGGCCATTGAGCGATGTAATCTTCGATTTTTGGCGATTTCATAAGAATTTTCCGAACAAGTGAGAGTGGGGCGTGGGTGGACTGTCGACAACTTGAACGACTCGCTATGCCTGCCAGTCGTACCTGTACAAGCATTTTCAAGGTACGGCGCAATGGATAAGACAATCACCGTGGATCAACTGACAACCACTGATCTTGGATCAATCAACGAGATATGGCTCGGCGGGACCCATACCCAGTTATGCCTATGGCGTGCTGAACAAGTCTTCACCCACGAAATGCTCAGCGAGGGAACCCATGATCAGAATGTCCGACGCCTGTGCTTGCAGTTGGTTGACCCTGACGATCGAGATGCAGTGGCCCGTGTTGAGGCGGTAGCGCGCGAACGACTGGAAGAAATGGGCAAGCAGGGCGAGTTTTACCCGGCCGAGGAGGCGGACACTCGTCAATAGCCGCTCCGCAGCTGATGAAAAGCGCTGCTGCTAAAGCAGCGCCTCAAGCGTGCTCTTCAACCCTGCGCACATCCCCCAAGGAATCACGCTGCATCGACTGCAAGTTCTTTTCAATGGTTTCGCACAGCGCTTCCATCTGAATCTGGTGTTCGCTGTGGCGAAACGGGCTTTGCAGATCGGTGCCGATGCGCTCGATGGCCAGCAGCATGAACCCGACCACAGTCGACGCCAGCGGCGTGAACCAGCCGAGGGATTCCACCAGACCTATCGGGACGATCAGGCAGAACAGCGAAATGAACAGCCGTGGGAAATACACATAAGGGTAGGGCAGCGGGGTGTTGGCGATCCGCTCCATGCCGCCTTGGCTGTTGGACAGATCCACCAGCGTCGACTCAAGCCGCGCCAGGCGAATACTGTCCAGATGCCCGGCCTTGTATTCGCGAGCGAGCAGAGTCGCCGAGCCGGTGAGGATATCGTTGGCAAAGTTATTGGTTGTGCCACTGCGGGCGAATTCTTCGGCGGGAATAAATGCCCGCACCTCGTCGGGACATGGCTGGCCTTGCAGGTGCGCGGCGAGGCAATTTACGTAAGCGACGTGGCGGCGCAACAGCGTGGATTTGACCGGATTCACCTCGCCACCAGCGTCGTCCAGCAGCGTCAGCACCTGCCTGGCAAAGCTGCGGGAATTGTTGATCATCGACCCCCACAGCGTCCGCGCCTCCCACCAGCGGTTGTAAGCGCTGCTGTTGCGAAAACTGATCAACACGATCAACGCCGAACCGAGCAAGGTCAGCGGCATCAACGGCAGGTTCAGCTTGGCGTTGAGAAATAGCATGAAGTCGACGGTGACGGCGATGTCCCAGAGCAGCAACCAGAACAAAGACCAGCCCACGTAACCCAGGGTCTTGATGATCAGACGGTATTTTTTGACGATGGCAGCTTTCAAACGGAAACCTCGTGGCGAGCAGTTTGCTTAAACGCTTAAGCTCGGACGATGCCAGGCACCCGCAGTTCCCTGGTGGGGCGGTCAGCCGTCAGTCAGTCTGCAAAGTCTGGCCCTGTGCAGGGCGAATGCTTTCGAGAAAAATCCTCGTCTCTCGATTCGACCGCGCTACGCTGGGTTTTGCCGCGCTCCCGCCACACTGGCTCGGCGGTCCGCCCGCTCGCCGAGCCGCCACCCCAGCAGCCCCCACAGCAGTGCACACAACGCGCCGACCAGCGCCGCCACGCCTGCACCTTGGCTGAGGGCGTCCAGCGCGCTTTTCGCCCAGGCACTGATGGCATCGCCGGCGCGGTAGACCACGGTGTCGATGAAGTTCTTCGCCTTGTACTTGCTTTCGGCATCGAGCGGGGCAAACAGCATCTCTCGGCCTGGGCGCACGAAGGCGTATTCACCGATGCGACGCACGATCATCAGCGCGGCGATCAGGCCAAAGCTGGGCGCGAAGATCAGCCCGATAAACCCCGCGCACATGACCAGCGGCACCATGGCCAACAGCACGCCGACACCTAGTTTTTGCGCGAGGCGCCCTGTGATGAACAGCTGACAGAGCAGGGCGCCCGCCTGCACGACAAAGTCGATGATGCCGAACACGCGCACCTGCGCCTCGCGGTCCGGGAAGTGTTCGGCGACGACGCGTGCCTGCTCGAAGTAAAGGAAGGTGGAGACTGTCGCCAGCAGCACCACAAAACCGCAGATGCCGAGCAGATAGGGTGATTTCAGAACGGCCGTCATACCGCTGAACGGATTGCCGGGCAACGGCCTGCGAGGGCTTTCGCTCGGCGCGGCATCGGGGCGTCCTGCGCCACCCCGTTCACGCCAGCGCATCAGCTGGCGCTTGAACCACATCGCAGCGGCCAGCAGAACAGCGGCCAGCAGCATCAGGCCGGACTCACCCAGTGGACCGATCAGCAGGGCGCTCAGCGCAGGGCCACTCAGGCCGCCGACGCTGGCGCCCGCCGCGATGAACGCGAACAGACGTTTGGCCTGGGCACTGTCGAATACATCGGCCATCAGGCTCCAGGCGACCGATACGACAAACAGGTTGTAGACCGATATCCACACGTAAAACACGCGCGCCAGCCAAGGGCTTTCCTCGCCCAGGAACAAGACGGCGAACAACAGCAGGTTGGCGCAGAAAAATCCGTACACCCAGTCCACGAAATGCAGGCGCGGCACGCCTGCGCTGAGCCAGGCGAACAGCGGAACGGCCGCCAGCATGACCAGGAAGGTCGCGGTGAACAGCCACTGCAAGTTCTCGACGCCGGCAGTGATGCCCATCGATTCGCGGATCGGACGGAGCATGAAATAGCCGGCGAACAGGCAAACGAACAGCAGAAAACCGTTGAGCGCAGGGCGCAGCTCGTGAGCCTCGGCATTGATGATGGCGCCGGCGCGGTGGGCGAGAAGAGACATATCCATGTTGCGCTCCTGTGGGAGTGGCGGGGCAATGGCACGGGTCCTGCCCGTGCCGGGCGGTCAGCGGTAGGTGACGCCGGTCAGTCGCTCGGAGAGTTGCCACAGTGTGGCCGAATTCGAGCGATCGGCAGCGGCCGGCGGGGAGGAGGGCTGTTGCAGGATCGTCCTGATTTCTTGCTTGATCATCCGATACCAGATGCCCAACCGCCGAATCCCCACGTTATGGAGTTGTGTTTGAATTCCCTTTCCAAGCTTATCGATATCGTTGGTCGTCACGCCCGGAATGACGGCATCCACAGCACCGCGATTCCGGGTGTCAGCCTGATTCGTTCGGCTACGCCCACGATGCCTATGCCGGTGGTGTACGAGCCGACACTCTGCCTTGTCGCCCAGGGACGTAAACAAGCGATGCTGGGTACTACCGTCTATGTTTACGATCCGGCCAAGTACCTGATTGCATCGGTAGACCTTCCGGTGATGGGCTCGGTCATCGAGGCGAGTGAGGCTGTTCCCTATCTGTGCCTGGCGCTGGATCTCGATACCGCTGTGTTGAGTGAACTTGCGCTGCGCCATCCGCTTAGAGAAGAGAGCGTCAGTGCACCGCCGGCAGGCATTACGCTCAACGATACGACTCCAGAACTGCTGGATGCAGCGGTTCGGTTAGCCGGGCTGCTCGACAGGCCACGGGATATCGAAGCGCTCGCTCCGCTGGTGATTCGCGAAATGCTTTATCGCCTTCTCACCGAAAACGGCAACAGCATCATCAGGCAGATGGCACAAGCAGACAGCCGCTTGAACCAGATCGCCAAGGCTATTGCCTGGCTGCGCAGCCACTACAACGAAGCGTGTCGGATAGATGAACTCGTCGAAGTCGCCGGCATGAGCCGTTCTTCGTTTCATGCGCATTTCAAGGCGATCACCTCGATGAGCCCGCTGGAGTTTCGTAACCAGTTGCGGCTACAGGAAGCACGCCGGCTGATGGTCACCGAAGCGGTCGATGCCGCAGAGGCGGGATATACGGTCGGTTATGAAAGCCCCTCGCAGTTCAGTCGGGACTACGCCCGTCTGTTCGGCATGCCACCAGCGAAAGACGCCTGGCGGTTGCGCACGGACATTTGCGGGATTTGAATCCAGCATTTTTCTTCGCGCAGAAAAAAACGAGGCCGCATTTGCGGCCTCGTTTTCCATGTGTTCCGGACTACTGTTTGACGCTCAGGTAATCGCCGGTCGTGGCTGGATGACGACTCTTCGCCGTGAGAATGGTGGACGTCCTGAGCGATCTCCCAGGCTGGCTGCCCCGAGGTGACTGGCAACGAATAGGTATGCCCGGCCCAGGCCATGAACATGGCGAGAGCAAGCGCGATTACTGCCGTCGTTGTCAGTGCTTTGCTGTACATGGTGTTAAAGGTTTCAACTCGTCGACAGGGCGCTCAAGCGATTTGCCTAATCCCCCCTGGGGGGATACGATGCCAGCGTAATTCATCGAGCCCTGAGACTCAACTCATGAGTGAACACGAACACGACCACAGCCATCCCCACACCCACCAAAGTCATGAGGCGATCATCAAACGCCTCAAACGGGCGGACGGGCATTTGCGCGGCATCATCACCATGATCGAAGAAGGGCGTCAGTGCGTGGATATCGCCCAGCAGCTTCATGCGGTCGAGAAAGCGATCTGCCAGGCTAAACGCACGCTCATCCAGGATCACATCGACCACTGCCTCGAAGATACCGTTTCGGCGCTAGGCAATGGCGAGCGCGCACCGCTGGAAGCCTTCAAACAAATCACCAAGTACCTTTAGGTCTGACATGCCCGATTTCGCTGAACTGTTGCAGCAAGGCGGGGCTCACGCCTGGCTGTATTTCCCGAGCGCGATTCTGCTCGGCGCCTTGCATGGCCTGGAGCCAGGCCATTCGAAAACCATTATGGCGGCCTTCATCGTGGCCATCCGTGGCTCGGTCAAACAGGCTGTTTTGTTGGGGTTGGCCGCAACGCTTTCGCACACCGCCGTGGTGTGGCTGGTCGCCATCGGCGGCATGTACCTGGGCAAAGGCCTGGATGCTCAAACCACTGAGCCGTATTTCCAGCTTGCTTCCTCTGCACTGATCATCGCGATTGCCCTGTGGATGCTGTGGCGTACCTGGCGCGGTGAGCAGATGTTCAAGTTCGAGCAAAGCGATGATCACCATCACGGCGAACACGACCATGGTCATCATGATGAAACGCACCGAATAGATACCGGCCATGGCCGTGTTGAACTGTCGATCTTCGAGGAAGGCATGCCACCGCACTGGCGCCTGAAGACCTTGAGCGGACACGCCTGGGCAGCCTCGGATGTTCGCCTGACCACGACGCGTCCGGACGGCAGCAGCCAATCGTTCGCGTTCGTCGAGCGCGAAGGCTTTCTGCAGTCGACGGTGGATATTCCGGAACCGCACGAGTTCAGCGCTCGCTTGAGCCTTGGACATGCCGGGCATTCGCATGATTACGACCTGACGTTCCAGGAGCATGATCACGGGCATGCGCATTCCGAACTCGAAGGCCTGGAGCTGTCGATTGATGGCTATCAGGATGCGCACGAACGTGCTCATGCCAACGACATCCGTAAGCGCTTCACCAACCGCGAAGTGACCACGGGTCAGATCGTCATGTTCGGGCTGACTGGCGGCCTGATTCCTTGTCCGGCTGCCATCACTGTCCTGTTACTGTGCCTGCAAGTCAAAGAGGTCGCGCTCGGCGGCATGCTCGTCCTGTGTTTCAGTATCGGCCTGGCGCTGACTTTGGTCACTGTCGGTGCCGCTGCGGCCATTGGTGCCAGACAGGCTTCCAATCGCTGGCCGTGGCTGGGAACCGTAGCGCGCCGCGCTCCTTACCTGTCCAGCGTGCTGATCATTGGCGTTGGCCTGTATGTCGGCTTTCATGGCTGGATTGGCCTGAGCGCATAAGGCCGTTTGCGCACAGCGGTGGCACTGATGCAAAGGGTTGCCATCGCAACCATAAAACCAACGACAACGACTACCACTGCCACTGACGAGCAAAAAGCCCAGCGCAAGGCTTGGCTATCGAGGAGCCCGCGATGGGGGCGAGGCATTAGCGAACGCCTGCATCCGCAGAATTACTCGACCGGCACGACGTTATCCAACGCCTGATTAACCGCGAGCTCGCCGAGCATCACTACCTGCGCGATACCTTGCAGTGTCTTGCGAGCAGATCCTTCAACCATCCCGATCACATCACTCAACATCACCGAAGCCGAGCCCAGCGATTCGCTGGCGTTGACCAGCAGTTCTTCAGTGGCGGTTTTCGGGTTGGCGAGGAACATGCTGCTGGTCTGGTAGGGCGTGGTTTTGATGGTGTCGCTGGGTTTGAGGTAGTGGTCGAGGGCGCGGTCGGCAGCTTCGTGGAGTTTTTTTGAGTCGAGGGATTCGTAGGGTGATGTTGCGTCCGACTGTGGCGGGTTTGGCGTGACTTTGAACATAGTGAAGCTCCATATGTGACCAAGGGAGCCATCACTCTCGCTACCAAACGAAGGGTGGTGGCCATACGAAGGTTGGTAGACCGGCCCACATGGAAAAACCGGCGCGCTCGAAAACGCCCTGCGCATGGCCACCATAAAACCGATGCGAAAGCATCTGCATACGATGACGTTATGCGCCATGTGGAAAGCGGGCTACCAAACCCGATCACTGTTTTTCAGTGACCGGCCAACGATAGAGCCCCCGGCCCGAGGCGCACAAGCCGGCGGATTCTGGCGTAGTCGTAGGCAATGGCGCAAGGCGTTGTAGCTTGCTGGAACAGTCTGGATGTCGGTTTTAAACGGGGTGTTTAGGGAATTGGTTTTGGCTGAGGTTTCGTGTTGATCGGGCTGGGGTCTTCGCGAGCAGGCTCGCTCCCACAGGTGTCGAGTTGGCAACGTTTACAGCGTCGTGCCAGTCGGGCGGTCACACATTTTGAACTTTGCTTTCGGCGCCATTTCCATTGTTTGAGGTGACAACCCTCCAGCTCCTACCCACCTGAATCAAGGAATGACCGTGACGGCTCCCACTGATAAAACTTCTCTGCGCCGGGCTATCACTTTCCCGATGCTGTTTCTGTTTATTCTCGGCGATGTTCTGGGGGCGGGCGTTTACGCACTCGCCGGAACGATCGCGGGGGAGGTGGGCGGCGCGATTTGGGTGCCGCTGCTGATCGCATTGTTCTTCGCCATGTTGACGGCGGGTTCCTACGCGGAGCTGGTGACCAAATATCCCCACGCCGGCGCGGCTTCGGTGTTCGCGGAAAAGGCCTTCAAGTCACCGCTCATTTCCTTCCTGGTCGGTTTTTGCATGCTGGCGGCTGCGGTCACCAGTGCAGCGGGTTTGTCGCTGGCGTTTGCCGGTGATTACTTGAACGCCTTCGTCGACGTATCGCCGCAGATTGCAGCGCTGGTGTTTCTTCTGGCTATCGGCCTGCTCAATGCGCGGGGGATCAAGGAGTCGCTTGGGGCAAACCTGGTGATGACCGTGATTGAACTGTCCGGGTTGATTCTGGTGATCGTGGCTGCGGTCTGGTATTTCCGTACAGGCGATGCGGATCTGGGGCGGACGCTCACGTTCAAACCGGGCGTCAGTCCCGTGCTGGCGGTGCTGGGGGCGGCATTGTTGGCGTTCTATTCCTTCGTCGGGTTCGAAACTTCGGCCAATCTGGCCGAGGAAATCAAGGACGTGCGCAAGGTCTACCCGCGCGCCTTGTTCGCGGCTTTGCTCACCGCTGGCGTGGTTTACATGGCGGTGGGTGTGGCGGCTTCTTCGGTGTTGCCTACCGAGAAGTTGGTGGCCACGTCGGCGCCTTTGCTCGAAGTTGTCCGCGCATCGACCCTCGCAATCCCGCCGGCGCTTTTCTCTTTCATTGCGCTGATCGCTGTGGCCAACGGTGCGTTGTTAACCATGATCATGGCCAGCCGATTGACCTATGGCATGGCGAATCTGGGGCTGTTGCCGGGTGTTTTGGGTGCGGTGCTGCCTCAGCGAAAAACTCCGTGGGCTGCCATTGTCGCAACGACCTTGGTCGCCATTGCCCTGACACTTACAGGGACGCTGGCAACGCTGGCAGAGACGGTGGTCTTGCTGTTGCTGTTCGTTTTTCTGAGTACCAATGTGGCGGTGCTGGTTCTTCGTCGTGACAGGGTGGAGGAGGACCACTTTCGCGTGCCGACCTTCGTTCCGGTGCTTGCGATCGTTTCGTGTCTGGTGCTGCTCAGTCAGCAGGGTTGGGAAACGTGGTTGCGGGCGGGGGCGTTGATCATTGTCGGGATGTTGCTGCATGGCTGTTCTCGCATCAGATTTTCCGCGATCAGTAAGGCTGGTTAGGTTGTCAGGCTCGATCGGTGTGGTGCCGACGCTGCTGATCCATCACAACGAGCAGGAAGGGCTGGTGCCATTCCATGCCGTGGTCGAGTCGACAGTGCAACGGGCGCGGCCAGTGTTATTGACCGCGCTCGCAGCGATTCTGACGTTCATTGCGCTGACCCACCCGATGTTCTGGGCACGCTGACCTACACGCTGATAGATGCTCTGAGATAATGAGAGTGATAGCATAGTGGTATCACTTTTCGCCGGAGACGGCCGCTGTTGACGAAGCGGCCGTAGGTATCTCAACAAGGAAGAACAATGCGTTCGTCGTTTTTCAATTCACAACTCAAGCTATCCGCTGTTCTGCTGGCAGCCATTTTCACCACCGCCTGCTCCAACTATCACTACAAGGATTACCAGGGCGAATGGGCGCCGGAATCGATGACGCCTTATGATCTTTCCAATAACGCTCCCGACGCTGCGCTTGTGTACTTCGCGACCACTCAATTTCGCGCTATCGGTGTGCCTTTTCACCGACTGCTGCTGGCCACGCAAGTGGATGGCCAACCGTTGCCGGGCGCCGGTCGTGCGTCAATTCTCGATGTTTCCGGTAAGCAGGCGCTACGCCTTACGCCCGGGAAGCACTCATTGGGTTGGTGCTGGGTTTCGATGAACGGGCTGGGTACGGGCGGTGCCAAATGCGGCTTCGGTGCGCGCGATGTCGAGTTCCGCGCCGGTCAGCGTTACGTAGTGGATTTCTCAACCAGCAACTCCATCAGCGGACCTCCAGGACGTGAGATATCAACCATCACCATCGAATCCGAGATTCGCAATCTGGATTCCCGGCAAGTTATCTATCCGATGCCACAGGCGCAACAGGTGAAGGAATGACTGAAAACCCCGCGAGCAGGGTCTGTCGCGGCGTCAAACTCAGCAGTCCTGAGTCTGCGCAGCAAGCCATTCGCTGCGCGTGATCTCCCACACCTCCACCGGCATCGGCCCCGACACAAACTGGCCGTCCCGTGTTTCAGCCATCCGCATGCCTTCATCTTCGGAAATCTTGCGCGAAGCGCGGTTGGCGGCGGCCTTGGGCACCTGCATCAATGGGCGCATCAACGTATCGAACCAGTAGGCACTGATCACCTTGCAGGCCTCGCGCATGTAGCCGTTGCCCTGAAACTGTGGGGCGAGCCAGAAGCCTCGATGGTTACCCGGTTGATCAAACAGGCTGATACTGCCGATGCAGCTCTCGGGCTGAACGCGGGTGCGGATCATCCAGTGCCATTCCTTTGCGGCAGCCATCGCGGGCAGCGCGACATCGCGGACGTAAACAAGCGCGCCGTCGTCCGGATACGGCCACGGAACGCGGCTGTCGAGATAGCGCACGACCTCCCATTGCGGAAACAATTGTTGCACCGCCGCTGCATCACTCAGTTGCAGCGGCGTGAGGATCAAGCGGCGGGTGTAAAGCGTGGGGATGCAATCCATGGCAATCAATCCTTGCGAGCAGTGGCGGGCAGCACCGGTACTCTCTCAAACGAGCAGTTCAAGTGTCGAGTGACCTGTGCGCCGTCTCACTCAAGTAGTTCGATCAACTCCCCACCGTCCTCTCTCAACCGCTGCAAAAACACCTGTGCCTCCAGCAACTGATAGGGAAAATACAGCCCCGGCCTTACCTGCGCTTGCCCATCCAGCCCAACCAGTCGCTCCAGCAGCATGGCCACGCTGAGCCCGGTCAACGCCGCTGCACCTGCGCGGTGAACTACGGCGTGGCGGGTGCGCAATGGCTGGCCATCGAGATCCGTGCCTTCGAGTTCAATGAGTATTTCCGTCGACATCGGCTGACCCTGACGCCGGGTCGAGCTGACGCCGCTGGCGAGGTTGAATTCGACGTTAGGGGCGTCGGTGGCGGCGGCCAGGCCTGTCACGTCGATGGAGGAAAAGCCGGCGCCCTGTAGGGTCGTGCCGTCGACGGCGCGGAAGCTGACCTTGGCGTCGTCGCCTTCACGCCAGATGAATTCGCCGTCACGGCGGGTCAGCGCGGCGGGCAGCATTTTGTTCAGGTGTTCGAAATCGACGGCCACGGTCGGGCCGCCGCCGTCCTGTTCGTCGACCAGTGCATGAATGCGGATGTCGTGCACGCGGGCGAATGCCTGGGCGATGTGCAGCGTCGCTACCGTGGTGGCGCCGACCATCCATTCATAGCCGAGGACAATGGGCGCCGCGTCGGGCGAGTGAATGAAACTGGCGATTTGCGGGGCGATTTCGAACACGCCGGAAGAGATGCTCAGGTGCGGCACCTTGCGCTTTTGCGCAAAGCGCAGCCCGGCGAGGGCATGATCCATGTAGAACAGGGCGATGGCGCTGACCGGGCGATCACCCAGCCCCAGATCATCTGCGCGAGCATCGATGACCACACCCTGGGCATTGCCGATTTGCTCGGCGGTTTGCTCAGCCTTGGCGAGGTCGCGTCCGCCGATCAGCAAGGGGACGTCGGGATGCGCCACGCGCAATGCGCGGGCCGTCTGGTGGCCGATGGCGCCGGAGCCGCCCATGAACAGAATGGGATGAAGTGGCATGAATCCTCCTCATTTTTCCTGGATTGAAACGTGCTTGGGCTAGACACCCTAGCACGCACTTTCCAGTTCGCCGGTGCGCTTGGTCTGCGCACCGACGAACGACCACTTGAGGAATCAGCCCAGATGATGGCGCTCTGCAAGGCGATAAACATCGGTGTCGAGGCCTTCGAAACGGGCTTTCAACTGCAACGCCAGATACAGCGAATAGTGCCGTGACTGATGCAGGTTGCCGCCGTGGAACCAGAGATTTTGCTGCTGGGTCGGCTTCCACATGTTGCGCAGTTCACCTTCATACGGGCCGGGGTCGTTGGTGGTGCCGGAACCCAGGCCCCAGCAGCGCCCCACCTTGTCGGCGACTTGCTGGGAAATCAGCTTCGCGGCCCAGCCGTTCATCGAGCCATAACCTGTCGCATAAACGATGAGATCGGCCGGCAAGCGGCTGCCATCGGTGAGCACCACCGCATCCGCTTCGATGCGTTCGACACCGAGGCCCGGCGCGCTCTTGAGCTTGATCGTGCCGTTGGCGATCAGTTCCGAGGCGCCGACGTCGATGTAGTAACCCGAGCCACGGCGTACGTATTTCATGAACAAACCCGATTCGTCATCGCCGAAATCGAGCATGAAACCCGCCCGGCTCAGGCGTTCATAGAAGTCCTTGTCGCGCTCCTTGATCGCGTCGAAGATCGGCCGATGAAACTGTGGCATGACCTTGTACGGAATCGAGGCGAACAGCAGGTCGGCCTTGTCCGTGGTCAGCCCCGACTCGAGCGCCTCTTCGGAATAAAGCCCGCCGAAAACCAGTTCCATCAGGCTGTCCGAACGCACGATGTGCGTGCTCGAACGTTGCACCATGGTCACCTCGGTGCCGTTTTCCACCAGATCGGCGCAGATGTCGTGGGCTGAATTGTTCGCGCCGATGACCACTGCGCGCTTGCCTTTCCACGCATCGCCGCCGGGGTGACGGCTGGAGTGATGTTGCTGGCCCTGGAAGTTTTCGGCGCCTGGATACACCGGCACATTCGGTACGCCAGACATGCCGGTGGCGAGGATCAGTTGCGTCGGTTGCAGGGTGACGGGCTCGCCGTTGCGCAGGACCTCCACGGTCCAGCAGCCAGTCTCTTCGTCAAACGTAGCCCCGAGGCACTCAGTGCGGGGCCAGTAGTTGAGTTCCATGACCTTGGTGTACATCTCCAGCCAGTCGCCGATCTGGTCTTTCGGGGTGAACACCGGCCAGTGGTCGGGGAAGGGCAGGTAGGGCATGTGGTCGTACCAGACCGGGTCGTGCAGGCACAGCGACTTGTAGCGGCCGCGCCATTGATCGCCGGGGCGTTCGGCTTTGTCGATGATCAGCGTCGGTACGCCCATGCGTTTGAGCCTTGCGCCGAGGCCGAGCCCGCCCTGACCGCCGCCGACGATCAGGCAGTACGGTTGCGTGGTGATGCCCAGCGCCGCTTCTTCATCGCGGCGGCGCTCCAGCCAGTTGCGCTTGTCAGCGTGGGCATGGCCGTGGCTCGCGCCCATCGGCCGGCGGCGGCCGCTGGGTTCTTCGAAGCCTTTGAGTTCGCGCATGGTGGTCAGCAGCGTCCAGCACAAACCGTCTTTCAGGCGCACATAGCCTTTGCCGCGCGCCGAGTCGGTTTCCAGGCTCATCCAGCCTTCAAGCACGCCATCGGTGAGCGTGGCTTCACCTTCGAGTTGCCAGCGTTCGGGCTGGGTCTGCTCAAGGCGTGTTTCGAGCATGTCGCGAATCGCCGGTTTGCCTTCCAGGGTGACGAGGTTCCAGCTGAACAGCAGCAAGTCACGCCAGTGGCATTCTTCGGCAAACAGCTCCAGCGTGCCGTCCACATCTCGTTGCGCCAGACGTCCGCCGAGGCGTTCGACCCAAGCGGCGAGTTGCGCTGTTGGCGATTGCAAAGGGGTTTCAATAGCGATGTTCATGGGGCCACTTCCGATCTTGTTGTTTTGGTAAGCCATGGCATCAGAGCAAGGCTTGGGCCATCTCCTTGAAAGACGCGGGCCAGAGCGTTTGATGCAAAGGCCGACAAGGCTTTGGCACAGGCGACATGTCACAAATTCGAGATTCGTGGATGACACTGTGTCACTCGGCGCGAAATTCCCCCGCAACGAGCTTTTCATCTAAGCTGCGGACACACCCGTGTCTTCACCGAAGCGGAGAACAACAACAATGAAACCGGCCTCGATCAACGCCCACGCGCGCCAGGTACTGCAAGCCGTGCAGGGCTCTGTTGCCAGCCACAGCGCGGCGGCAGACCTGGCGATCACCCGTTCGTGGCGGCGTTGCCTGGATCAATACCAGCTCGATCCGGCCAGCCGCCGCGCGCCGGATGTGCTCGAACAGGCGCGTTTGCGCGAACACCGTGCGCCGCTGGAACACATCATTTCCGTTGCGCACTGGCAGATGAACAGCCTGCACCAGCAACTGGGACGTGACGGCCATGTCGTGCTGCTCACCGATGCGCGCGGCGTGGCGATCGACAGCGTGTTCAACGAAGCCGAACGCGGCGAGTTCCAGCGCTCCGGGCTGTGGCTCGGCTCGGTCTGGAGCGAGGAGCACGAGGGCACCAACGGCGTCGGCACCTGCCTGGTCGAGCGCCAGCACGTGACCATTCGCCGCGACGAGCATTTCCGTGGCCAGCACGTCGGCCTGACCTGTTCGGCCAGCCCGATATTCGACGCCAGCGGTGAGTTGCTCGCGGTGCTCAACCTGTCCTCCGTGCGCGAGGAAAGCAGCCTTGAGCAACGCTTCAAGGCCATGGCCCTGACCAATCTGTCGGCCAGGTTGATCGAGAGCTGTTTTTTCCTTGGCCACGATCCGCAGCGCTATTTGCTGCGGTTTCATCCCGACGCCGGGTTTGTCGGGCTGCTGGGTGAAGGCCTGCTCAGCTTCGACGAGAGTGCGCGGATCTGTTCGGTGAATGCGGCGGCGCTGGATCTGTTGGGCCTGAGCCGCGAGCAGATGGTCGGGCAGTCGTTGACGATGCTGCTGGAAACGCCGATGGAGCAGTTGCTCGATCAGGCCAGTGCTCAGGCGCACGTCTGCTGGCCTATGCGCCTGGCCGACGGGCGCTTGTTCTACGGCCAGTTGCGCGAACCGATCCGCTCCGCGCCGTTGACCCTTGCGCCTGTCCCGCCAATCAAGGATGAGCGCGTGTGCCTGGAAGACCCGCGCCTGCAACGCGGATTCGCTCGCGCGTTGCGTGTACTGGAGCGTGACGTGCCGGTGTTTCTGCAGGGTGAAACCGGCACCGGCAAGGAGGCCTTTGCGGCAGCGCTGCATCGCGCCAGCTCGCGCGCCGGCCAGCCGTTTGTCGCGATCAACTGCGCGGCGATCCCCGAGACGCTGATTGAAAGCGAGCTGTTCGGCTATCGCGGCGGCAGCTTCACCGGCGCGCGCAAGGACGGCATGGTCGGCAAGCTTGAGCAGGCCCATGGCGGCATTCTGTTTCTCGACGAAATCGGCGACATGCCCCTCGCGCTACAGACCCGTCTGCTGCGCGTGCTCGAAGAGCGCCAGGTTGTGCCGCTGGGCAGCGCAACGCCGCGACCGCTTGATGTACGCCTGATCAGCGCCAGTCACCAGAATCTGCCAGCCTGCGTGGCCGACGGACGCCTGCGCGAGGACCTGTTCTATCGCATTGGCGGTTTCGCCGTGGAACTGCCGCCGCTGCGCGAGCGTTCCGACAAGGGCCGTCTGCTCGACCTCCTGCTGCGCGAAGAAGCGGCGGGCGCCACTGTGCGGCTGCAAGCGGGAGTTCGAGAGCGCTTGCTGGCGCAGCCTTGGCCGGGCAACGTCCGGCAACTGCGCACCTGTTTGCGTACGTTGGTGGCGTTGGCAGTGGAAGGCCGGGTCACGCTGGAGGACGTGCACGAGTTACTGCCCGCAAGTGACGACCAACCTGTTGACGATCCACTGGGTGTATCCGAACGGCAAACTCTGCTCAGCATGATCGAAGCTGAACACTGGCATGTCGCGCGAGTTGCCCGTCGTCTGGGGATCAGCCGCAATACGCTGTACCGCAAGCTTCGTCAGCATGGGATCACCCGACCTGGTTGAAGACAATCGCGATCATTTGCGTTCATTCGCTGTTGATTGCGCGTATTGCCGGGAAATTGCTTGGATCCAATCATTGACTCACTATATCGCTCGCCGACAAGCGGTAGGCTAAGGCTATTGCTATAAGTGATGGCGCAATGACATATTGCAGCACCTTTCCTCACCTCAAGATGTACCGAAAATGCGCCCCCTCAAGTCACTTGTTGCAGCGTCGTTGCTGCTCAGCGGGTGCAATGGAATGCCAGTCGCTTTTGTTCAGGATCCTGTTTTAGACCAAGCCTTTGTCGTTCACTCCGGCGCGCCTTTGCCTTACGTGCTGATGGGTTCGGCTGTGCAATGGAATGAAGACTTCGCCGTGACGGTGAAGCACATTCCTTACTTGTCGGGCACGGTTTTCCAAGGGCAGGCAGACGTGCAGTTCTTCCGCCACAAGGCCAATAGCGTGCCGGCGTGGCGCGGCTACAAGCCGGGCGAGGAGCTGACTTCGGTGGGCTTCAATTCGCTGTACATGTCGGTCAAGGGCACCGGCCAGGCGCTGCCGGCCATGGTTCGCCTCGACGTCAAAGAGGGCAACGTGCTCTACGGCACCCATAATGGCGCGCTGGCCAAAGGCATGTCCGGAGGGCCGGTGTTTTCCGCCGATGGCAAAGTGGTTGGCATCAACGTGGCGTTTCTCACCCGTGACGACGTCAGCCGCCTCAAGCGCAAGGACCTGCTCGATCAACCGCGCGTGAGCATTTTCCTGCCGTACGCGGAGATCAATCGCGAGTGGTCGCGCTATCAGGCCAGCATCACTCCAACGACGCCACCAGCGACCAAACTGGCCAGCCGCTGATCAGCGTTCGCGCAACGCTTCGCGGGCGCGGTTGAGTGGTTTGATCAGATAGTCCAGCACGGTTTTCTCGCCGGTACGAATGTCCACCGTGGCGATCATCCCGGGGACGATGGCGAAGCGTTTGCCGGCCTTGTTGCGCAGTTCATCCGAAGCGGTACGGATGAACACGCGATAGTAGAAGATTTCCGGCTTGGCTTCGTCCTGGATGGTGTCCGGCGAGATCGTCACCACCTCGCCGTCGAGGCTGCCGTAGATCGAATAGTCATAGGCGGTGATTTTCACTTTCGCCGCCTGGCCTGGGTGAATGAAGGCGATGTCGCGCGGCGAGATGCGCGTCTCGATCAGCAGTTGTTCATCGAGCGGTACGATCTGCATGACCTGGCCGTTGGGCGCAATGACGCCGCCAATCGTGCTGACCTCGATGTCCTTGACGATGCCGCGCACCGGCGAGCGCAGGGTCAGGCGCGACAGTGAGTCGGTGCGCCCACGGATCACCGCTTCGAGCATCTGCGCCTCGGCGTTGGCTTTGGCCAGGTCTTCGCGGGCGCGGACCATGTAATCGGAGCGGGCTTCGGTGGCTTTCAATTCCAGCTCCGAACGCTGACGGGTCAGGCGCAGCACTTCGACCCGGCTCGAGGCACCGATCTTCGCCAGATTCTCGGTGATCGCCAGTTCGCTACGTACCAGTTTCAGCGAGCTCTGAATGCCGTCGAGGGTTTCCGCCAGACCTTTGCGCCGGGTCTGGTAGAGCTCGGTTTCGGCGCGGATCAGATCAGGAAACTCTTGCAGCGATGCGTCGAAGGTCAGGGGCTTTTCGCTGACTTCGGCCTGCAAGCGGTTGACGCTGGCCAGCGCCGCGCGGTACTTGGCCGCGCTTTCGCCGACGTTGGACTGGTTCTTCACCGGGTCCAGTTGCGCGAGGATCTGCCCGCGCTCGACCAAAGCACCTTCGCTGACATTGAGCTGCTCGAGAATGCCGCCCTCCATCGACTGAATCACCTGCTCGCGCGAGCTCGGCACGACTTTGCCGGTACCGGTCGAAACCTCGACGATCTCGAACCACGCCGCCCAGGCAATGAAGCAGGCGAGCATCAGCGCGCAACCCCAGATCACCTTTGCGCCACCGGCAAGAGCGCGCTCATCGCGGCCGTCGAGGTAGGACATCGGGTCCGGCACGTCGGTCATCATCGGCTTCATACCGCCACTCCTTTACCCGGTGCGCGCAGCCGCGCCAATGCCGCGTCGCGGTGGTCGTCGATGACGATACGTCCGTTGTCGAGCACGATGATCCGCTCGACCAGTTGCAACACACTGACCCGGTGCGTGGCGACCACCAGCGTTCGGCCCTGGGTCCAGGTCGCGAGTTTTTCCAGCAGCAAACGCTCGGTGACGTCATCGAGCGCGGCTGTCGGTTCATCGAGCAACAGCACTTGTGGCTGGCGGATCAACAAACGCGACAGCAACAGGCTTTGACGCTGACCTCCGGACAAACCCAGGCCGCCCTCAAGCACCAGGTGATCCATGCCTTTGGGCAGCTGCCGAACAAAGTCCAGGGCACCGGTGACGGTCAGCGCAGCGATGATTTCCTGATCGCTGGCCTGACCGGCGCCGAGGGTGATGTTGTCGCGCAAGGTGCCATGAAACAGTCGCGCCTGTTGCGACAGCAGGCCGACGTCGCGGCGCAGATCGGCCGGATCCAGATGTGCCAGGGCGATGCCGTCCAGAGTGGTTTCACCGCTGCTCAGATCCATCGCGCCGCCCAGTGCTTGCAGCAGCGTCGACTTGCCAGCACCGTTGCGGCCGAGCAGGGCGATGCGCTCGCCGGGCCGAATGCTCAGGTCGATGTTGTTGAGCGCCGGGGTCGATTCCTCACTGTAGCGAAAACTGGCCTGACGCATGCGGTAGTCGCCGCGAATCGCTGGCAGGTGCACGCGCTGGCTGCCCTCGGGATGATCCACCGGCATCTGCATGATCCGGTTCAAGCCTTCGAGCGCGACCTTGGCCTGCTGCCATCGGGTGAGCACGTGGGTCAGTTGCGCCATCGGCCCCATCATCCGCGACGACAGAATCGACGCGGCGACCAGACTGCCGGTGGTCAGGTCGCCGGCAATCACCATTGGCGCGCCGAACACGATCACCACCGCGAACACTCCGCCTTGTACGTTCTGCGTCCACGCCACAAGGCTGTTGGTCAAGGTGCGCAGGCGCAGGCTGCTGTCCGCTGAGGCGGCGTTGTACTGATTCCACTGTTGCTGGAAACGCTGCTCGGCCTGCAGCGCCTTGATGTCGTCGAGGCCCTGAATGCTTTCCACCAGCATGGCGTTGCGCAGCGCCGCTTCACGCATCGACGCATTGGCCAATCGCGCCAAACGCGGTTGCGCGATGATCCCGGGCAGCAACATGAACACCAACGCCACCAGTGGAATCAAAACCAGTGGCCCGCCGATCAAATAGAACACCAGCAGGAACAGCAGAAAAAACGGCATGTCCGCCAGTGCCGTGGCGGTGCTGGAGGTAATCAGGTCGCGGATCTGCTCCAGCTCGCGCAACTGCGAAATGAACGAGCCGGTGGATTTCGGCCGCGCCGAATTACGCAGACGCAAAGCGTGGCCAAAGACCAGATCGGAGACGCGCAAGTCGGCGCGTTTGCCCAGCACATCGGTGATGCGCAGACGCAGAATGCGCATGACGAAATCGAACAGCAGCGCCAGCATCACCCCGCCGAACAACACGTACAGGGTCGGCAGCGACTCGGCCGGAATCACCCGGTCGTACACCTGCATGGAAAACAGCACCCCGGCCATGCCCAGCAGGTTGGCCACCAGTGAGGCGATCATCACTTGGCTGTAGGGCCGCAGATCGGTGAGGACGATGCGCCGGAACCAGTGCTCGTCGTAGGGCTTGATGTAATCGTTGGTGCGCACGTCGGCCACCGGTTGCGTCGGGCGCAGAATCACCGTGCGCAGCGCCTGCTCGGCGAGCGCGGTGGCGTCCATGCGACTCTGCAAACCCTGGTCGCCACTGAAGCAGATGCCCAGCTCGCCGGTCTCGCCGATGCTTTCGAGCACGCCGACCTGACCGTCACGCAGTTGCACCACCAGCGGCGTGCGCCAGCGACTCAGGCTCTTGTTGTCGAAAACCGCGAATTTCACGCTTAAACCGGCCTGCCGCGCCATGTGCCGAACCACTTCTTCGACGCGGCCTTCGCTGTGCACCGAGGCCAGACGCACGCTTTCCGGCGAGACGTCGAGGCGATAGTGGCGGGCGACCTTGAGCACCGCTTCCAGCCACGGCGAATAATCTTCGCGAGCTTCGGCAGCGGCGGGTTCGGGAACAGTGATGCTGACATCGGTCATGGCAGGATCTCGACATTCTGGATGGCGCTGTGGTCGATGCCGAAGACCCGGCGAATCGCACCGCTGTTGTAGAAGCAGTCGATCTGCAGGTGTTGCAGATCAGCCTGGGTGTTGACCAGATCGAAGCGCGACTGGTGGATTTCCTGCTCGGCGTTGAGCAGGTCGAGCAGCGGCCGCGTGCCCAGTTCCAGGTACTGGCGGCCATACAACATGCGCGCCTCGGTGATGCTGGTCTGGCGAAATTCCAGCGAGCGCAGCCGCCGGTTCAGGCCCGAGGTTTGCGCCTGGGCTTCGGCCAGACCCTGGCGCGCTTGCAGACGGGCGAAGTCTTCGGCCGAGTCCGCTGCGGTCAGCGCATGCCCGGCGGCGCGGCTGCGCGCACTGATCGCACCGCCCTGATAGATCGGCACTTCGAGATTGAGAAAGATCCCGACCTGAGTGCGATCGGCGCGCGAGTTCTGATCGTCGTAATGGTCGTCCAGATATTGGTTGACCGACGGTTGCAGCGACAGGGTCGGGTAGGCCTCGGCTTTGGCCTGGGCTAGCTCGGCCTGGGCCTGGGTGCGTTGCGCAGCCGCCTGGAGAACGGCGGGCAGGGTGTCGGAAATCTGCGAGGCGTCACAGGCCTGAGTCAATGTAGGCGCGGCGGCGTCGCTGACTGCTGGCGGCGTGCGTCGTCCGAGCAGACTGGTCAGGGTCGCTTGCCAGCGTGCGTATTGCGCCTTGAATTCCTGCAACGTCGCTGTCGCGCCTTCTGCGCGGGAGTGCGCCTGGACCATATCGGAGCGGGTGCTGGCGCCCATGTCGCTGCGTTGCTTGGCCAGGTCGACGATGCCGCCGATGCCCTGAATCTGCTCGCGGGCAACCTCGAGCAGACGCTGATAACGCTGCACTTCGATGTAGGCCCTGGCGGTGTCGCGGGCGATGTCGTCGATCGCCAGCAGGATCCCGGCCTGACTGCGCGCCACCCGGGCGCGGGCAGCGTCGACCGAACTGGAAACCTCGCCGAAGTCATACAGCATCTGTTTGAGGGAAATGTTCACCGACTGGCTGCCGGCATCGCTGCCGTAACCGCTGGTGTAGCCACCCTTGATGCCGCCGGTGACCTGCGGGTAATAACCGGACTCGGCGACGTTGACCCCTTCGCCTTGCTGGAACAGGGTGCCGATGGCCTCGCCGATGCGTGGGTGCCAGTCCACGGCGAGCCTGACCGCTTGTTCCA
The DNA here is from genome assembly GCF_900187595.1 of Pseudomonas sp. Irchel 3F6. Classification (NCBI taxonomy): domain Bacteria; kingdom Pseudomonadati; phylum Pseudomonadota; class Gammaproteobacteria; order Pseudomonadales; family Pseudomonadaceae; genus Pseudomonas; species Pseudomonas sp. Irchel 3F6. The sequence goes on from NZ_FYDP01000001.1 coordinate 464,282, forward strand.
GCCCCAACGTATCTGCGTTGGCGGCCGTTTTTGAAGCAGGGGCAGGGCGCTGACGATTGTCATTGCCTGCAGGTTGTTGCAGTTGCGACGGGCTGATGCTGCGCAAGCTGCTGTCGAGGTTGTCGTCGGCGCGAACGCCGACGGTGAAGGCGGGGTAGAGGCCGATGGTCAACAGGACCACCGGCCATTTCTGGCGAAAAACTGACTCCACAGACTTCCCTTACTGTTGAGAGACCGACGTTTGATGTCTTGTTTCAAACCACTTGAATGCCGTTCTGCACCCACAAGTGGTGGCTCGGATCCTCCTGTGCCGTGTATTGAACATAGTCGATGCCGTCGGCCTGTTGCGTGCCATCGGCGACCCAGCCATCGGTCATGTGCACGCTGTCCCTGTCGTCACCCTTGATCAGCAGGGTGTTGTTGTCCGAAGAGGTAATCGCCAGCAGATCGCCGAGATTCAATGTCAGCGCAACCGCACTGGAATGGTTGAGGTCGAGGATTTCGACGTTGTGGATCTTGCTCTGCAGATCGCCGAGGTTGATCGACACATCGCCACCGGCCCAGAGCAGGGTGTCGGTGCCGCTGCCGCCGTCCACCGAGGTGAACTGCTGATCGGCGATGATCAGCGTGTCGTCGCCACCGCCACCTTGCAGCGTGACGGCGCCACCGTGCGAGCCGTCGAGGGTGTCGTTGCCTTCGGTGCCCTGGATCAGTTCGCTGCCAGCGACATGGGCCAGACCGAGGTCATCGCTGGCCAGTGCCGAGAACGCGGTGCTGGCGAATGCGCCGGCATTGTTCAGGTCGATGGTCAGCGTCGCGGTATCCACGGTGCCGTTGGGGTGGGTGAGTTGGTAGGTGAAGGTGTCTTCCTGGCCGATCACCGCATCGGTCAGGCCGGCCTTGAGCGTGTAGGTGTAGTTGCCGTTGGCCTGGACCACCAGGGTGCCGTAGTTGCCGACCAGCGAGACGCCGTTGTACCCCGGCGCGACGTAACTGCCAGCGACCAGCACGCTGAGCAAGGTATAGACCGAGCCCAGTACATCGGCGCCGCCGCCAGCGGTGTCGGTGAGCAGATTGCCCGATACCGGCGTGTAGCTGCCGACCACGAACTGATTGTTGTAGGTCGCGACGTTGATCAGGCTGGTGTTGACGCTGGTCAGCAGGCCGAGGCCGCCCACTGCCACCCGCACCTGATAACTGCCGGCGGTCTGGTCGTCGAACTTGATACCGTAGCTGCCGCCGCCGAGATTGACCAGCGCGTTGCCGCCGTAGCTCTTGACCAGCACGTACTGATTGGTGGCGGTGTTGAGCTTGTACAGGCCCACCGTCATCGAACCGAGCAGCGCCAGCAGGTTGCTCGAGTTGACCACCACGGTCAGGTCGCTGACGGTATCGGCCGCGACCACGGTGTTGTAGTTACCGCTGCCGCCGCCCAGCAGCACATTGAACGTGCCGAGGGCAGAGTTGGTGGTGACTTCGCGGTTGATCAGGGTGACGTCAGTCGAGGCCACGTCTGGCGTGGCATCCACCACCAGCGCCGGGCTGCCAAGGTTCGCGTCGTTCCACACTTCGCTGGCTTGCGGGCTGTCGATGCGCACGTACAGATTGGCGGTGTCGCTCAAGCCGTTCGGGTGCACTAGTTGGTAGTTGAACACGTCGACTTTGCCGACGCTGCCAACACTGCCGTTCGGTTTGTAGCTGTAGTTGCCGTTAGCGTCGATGGTCAGCGTGCCGTACAACCCTTGCACCGTGGTGCCGGCCCCAGCGCTGACCCAGGCGCCGTTCTTGAAGATCTGCAATTGCGCGCCGTTGTCCGGGCCGGTCTGATCGGCCGTGCCATCGACGCCGACGTTGGTGATGACGTTGCCGGTCACCGCTGGCCCGGCAATGCCGTTGAACTGGGTCAGGCTGCTGACATCCAGTTGCAGCTGGGTATTGACCGTGGTCAGCACGCCGATACCGGTGCTCGAAACCGTCAGTCGATAATCGCCTGACAGCAAATTACCGATGTCGACCCGTACGCCCTGGCCGGCGAGCGCGATCAGGTCAAGCAGGCCGCCGCTGCCGTTGACATCCAGAGTGACCCAGTTGCCGCTGGCATCTTTCACTTGCAGGGTGTAGACCACGCCATCGATCAGCGAAATCAGACTGCTGGTGGTCAGCGTCAGGGTCGGATCAAGACGCGTGCCGCCGGCCACGGTGAAGGTGAAGGTTTTCGAGAACCCGGCCAGCAGTGTGGTGAACGAGTCGTTAAAGGTCTGCGACGCGGTGACCGGAGCCAGGGTGACGGTGCCAACGGCGAGGTTATCGCTGGCGATCACTGGCGCGTTGACGTCGACGTCCGGCGCAATGACGTTGGCGGCCACCGAAACGTTGCCGCGAGCGTCGCTGAGATTGACGGTGAGGTTTTCGCCGTTGATCTGCGCACTGCTCAGGGTGACGTTAAACACGCCGAGGTTGTCGACCGTGCCAGTGCCCAGAACGCTGCCGCTGGCCGACTTGATGGTCACGGTTGCACCGGCTTCACCGGTACCGGTGACGGTCAGGCCATCGGCACCGACCAGCAGCGCCGTTGCCGCAGCGGGCGGTGTCAGGTCTGGCGCCGTCGCGGTCGCCGCTGCCGATACGTTGCCACTCGGATCGGCCTGGGTAACGCTGAGCACTTGGCTGTTGATCTGCGCCGAGGCCAGTGTCACCGAGAAACTGCCGTTAGCGGCAACGGTCGCGGTGCCGAGCACCACACCGCCGACGCCGCGTACGCTGATGGTCGAACCGGGCACACCGACGCCAGTGAGCACGGTGCCGCTGCCATTGACGCTGACGCCGGTCGGCGCGCCGGGCGCGGTAATGTCCGGCGCTGTCAGGCTGGCGTTGGGCGACAGATTGCCGGCCGGGTCGACCAGACGCACGGTCAACAGCTGCCCGTCGAGTTGCGCGGTGTTCAGGTTGAAGCTGAACGTGCCGCCACTGCCCACGGTGGTAGTGCCAATCAGCGCGCCGCCCAGGCCGTAGACGTTGACCGTCGCACCGGCTTCGCCCGTACCGCTCAAAGTCAGACCGTTGGCAGCGAGCGTCAGACCGCTGGCTGCAATCGGCGCCTGCACGTCAGGGGCCGTCAGATTGAAGACCTGCGACAGATTGCCCGTCGGGTCGGCCTGTTGGACGTTGAGCTGTTGGCCGTTCAGTTGCGCGCTGGACAGTTGCACGGTGAAGGTGCCCCCAGCATTGACCACGGCGGTGCCGAGGACGGTACCGGCTGCGTTGGTCACGCTGACGGTCGCGCCGGCTTCACCCGTGCCGCTGACCGCCAGCCCGGTGCCGTTCAGGCTGACATTGCTCAGCGGCGCCGGCGCGGTGGTATCGGCGACGCTGAGATTGGTAACCGGCGAAACGTTGCCCGCCGCATCGCTCTGCGTGACGCTCAGTTGCTGGCCGTTGAGTTGCGCCGATGACAAGGTCACCGAGAACGAGCCATTGCCCGCCACCGTCGCCGTGCCCAGCACCGTGCCACCCGCACCGCGAACAGTGACGGTGGCGCCGGCTTCACCGAGCCCGCCGAGCACCAGTCCGGCACCGCTAAGGACCAGCGCCGTCGGAGCGGCCGGGGGAGTGATATCGGGCGCCGTTACGTTAAGCCCGGATGAGGTGTTATTGGACGCATCGGTCTGAGTCGCATTGAGCACCTGACCGTTGACCTGCGGCGCATTGAGCTGCGCGCTGAAGGTTCCGTTCGCGCCCACCGTCGCATTGCCCAGCACCACGCCGCCAGCGCCGGTGATGGTCACAGTTGCGCCGACTTCGCCGCGACCGGTGACCAGTGTGCCGCTGGCGTTGACCGCCAGATCGCTGAGTGGCGCCGGCGCCGAGGTGTCCCCCGCGGTGATTTCAGTCGGCAGCGACGCGCCGCCCAGTGCGGTGTTGGCGGTGACTTCCAGGCTCTGGCCGTTGGTTTGCGCAGGCGTCAGCACCACGCTGAACGTGCCATCCGGGCCAGTGACGCCGGTGCCGATCAGGCTGTTGTCCGGCGCGTAGACATTGATGGTGGTGCCGATCGCCGCCGTGCCGGTCAGCGTCACGCCGTCGGCTGTCAGCACAAGATTGTCCGGCGCAGCCGGGGCTGGCACTGCCGGAACAGTCAGGTCGGCGTCTGCGGACACGTTAGTCGCGACGTCTGTTTGATTCACTGTCAGCACTTGCCCGGCGGTGATGCCGGGGTCCAGATCGATCAGGAATGTGCCGTTGGCCGCGACCGTGCCGGTGCCGACTATATTGCCCAGCGCATCGGTCACTTCGACACTCGCGCCGGCTTCGCCACGACCGGCGAGCTGGCTCAGATCGCCGCTGATGGTCAGACCGGTGACGGCATCCGGAGCCGTGGTATCTGCCGCCGGGTAGAGCAGCTCTGGCGATGCGTTTTGCGCTTCGTCCGTCGCGATCACCGACAACAACTGACCGTTGGCCTGGGCCGGATTCAGCGTGACGGTGTAGGTGCCGTCGCCCAATGCCACCGCTGTGCCGAGCACGGTGCCGGTGGCGGACAGCACAGTCACGGTGCTGCCGGCTTCGGCGGTCCCGGCGAGCAAGGTGCCGGCGCCGGTCAGCGATGTCACCGTTGGTGCGATCGGTGCAGTGCTGTCCGGCGCGTCGACCAGAACGGGCTGGGACTCGTTGTTTTGTGCGTCGGCCTGTATGACCGAAAGCGCGCGACCATCGAGTTGCGCAGCCGACAACGTGACGCTGAAACTGCCGTCTGTGGCCACCGTCGCCGTGCCGAGCACCACCGCGCCGTCAAGCACCGTGACGGTTGCGCCGGGCTCGCCAGTACCGGTGACGGTCAAGCCGTCCTGGCTGACGTTGAGATCGGCCACTTCCAGTGGATCAGTACTGTCGCCCGCTTGCAGAGGTGCTGTGGGTGAAATGTTTGAAGCCGGATCAGTCTGATTGACGCTCAACAGCTCGCCGTTCACTTGCGGCGGGTTGAGGGTCACGCTGAACGAGCCATTGCCGGCCACGGTTGCCGAGCCCAACACAGTGCCAGTCGCGCTGAGTACACGCACCGTGGCGCCGGCTTCACCGGTACCGGTCAGTGTCAGGCCATCAGGCGTGAGAACGAGGTCGGTGGGCGCAGCGGGCAGGGTGATGTCCGGCGCAGTGACGGGCACGATCGGCGAAGGGTTGCCCGCCGCATCGCGCTGGATCACCGATAAGGCTTCACCATTGAGCAGCGGCTGGTCGAGCGTCACGCTGAAACTGCCGTCGGCCTGCACCGTGCCAGTGCCGACGATGGTGCCCAGCGCATTGGTGACGACCACCTGCGAGCCAGCCGCACCGGAGCCGGTGATGAGGCTGCCGCTGGCGTCGATCTCGACATCCGTCAGTGCGGCAGGAGGCGTGCTGTCAGGCGCCGTCAGGGTGCCGGCGGGCGAGGCATTGCCGGCTGCATCCGCCAACACCACGAACAGCGCTTGGCCATTGGTCTGTGTTGGGGTCACCGTGACCTCGAAACGGCCATCGCTGCCCACGGTGCCGGTGCCCAGTTCGGTGCCATCGGCCGACGTCACGCGGACAATGGCGCCGACTTCGCCGGTACCGGTGAGCAGACCGCCATCGGCATTCAGTTGCAGATCGGCCGGCGTCGCTGGCGGGGTCAGATCCGGTGCGGTGACCGTCACCGGGGCGCTGACGTTGCCGGGTGGATCAGCCTGTTGCACGCTGAGGATCTGTTCATTGATCTGCGGCGGATTGAGGGTGACGCTGAAGGTGCCGTCGCCGAGTACCACACTTGTGCCGAGCAAAGTGCCGTTGGCATCGCGCACGGTCACGGTCGCGCCGGGTTCGCCAGTACCGATGACCAGCGCGCCGGACGAGTTGATATCGACGTTGTCCAGTGGATCAGGCGGGGTGAAGTCCGGCGTGGTCAGGTTCACTGCCGGCGAGTCGTTGCCCGCCGCGTCGGCCTGAACCACGGTGATCACTTCGGCATTGGTCAACGCCGGGTTCAGTGGCAGGGTGAAGGTACCGGTCGCGCTGACCACGGCGGTGCCAAGCACGTTGCCGTCGCTGTCGATGACCCGGACCTGCGCGCCCGGTTCGCCCCGCCCGGTCAGGCTTGCGCCGTCGCCGCCGATGCTCAGTTGCGAAACGGCCGCTGGCGGTGTGCTGTCGACCGAAGTGAACGGCGTGGCTGCCGAGGTGTTGCCCGCCGCATCCGTCAGCGACACGGTCAGCGCCTGACCGTTGGCTTGCGGCGTGGTCAGGGTGATCGCAAACGTGCCGTCGATGCTCACGGTGCCGGTCCCGACCAGCGCTCCGGCGGCGTTGTACACGTTGACCGTGGTGCCGGCCTCACCGGTACCCGACAGCAAGGTGCCGTCAGCGCTCGCCACCAGCGCCGCCGGCGCATTGGGCGCGAGCAGGTCCGGGGCGATCAGGTTGACGCTGTTGGATTCGTTGCCGGCGGTGTCGGCCTGGCTCAGGCTCAAAGTCTGACCAGAGGTCTGTGCCGGGCTGAGGGTGACACTGAACGTGCCGTTGGCCGCCACCACGGCGCTGCCGAGAACCGCTCCGCCGGTGCCGAGCACGATCACCGTGGCGCCGGCTTCACCGCGCCCGGTCAGGGCCGTGCCGTTCGGTGCCAGGCTCAGTTCGCTGAGCGGCGTTGGCGCGGCGATATCGGCAGCGGTGTAGTCGGTCGGGGATGAATTGATACCGGTGCTCGACGTCGCCACGGCAGACAGCTGTTCGCCGTTGAGTTGCGCGGCGTTGAGGGTGACGCTGAAAGTGCCATTGGCCGCCACCAGCGCGCTGCCGAGCAACACGCCCGAGGCATTGCGAATGCTCACGGTGCTGCCGGCGGTGGCCGAGCCGGTGAGGGTCAGGCCGTCAGCGCTGAGGGCCAAATTGGTCGGTGCACTTTCCGCCAGATTGCCCGGTGTAGTCACCGGCGCCGCCGGTCCGGTGTTGCCGGCAGCATCGATCTGCACCACGGAAAGATTCGATCCAGCCACCGCTGCCGGGGACAACGTGACGCTGAAATTGCCATTGCTGGCAACGGTCGCAGTACCCAGCAAAACACCACCAGCATCGCGAACTTCCACGCTGGCGCCGACCTCACCAATGCCGGTCAGGGTGGCACCATTGGCGCTCACCGCCAGATCGCTCGCTACCAACGGCGCCGTGCTATCGACCGCATTGACGATTGCCGGGGCTGACGGATTGCCCGCCGCGTCGGTGGCTGTCACGTTCAGCGACTGGCCATTGGTTTGCGGGCTGTTGAGGGTAATCTGGAAAGTGCCGTTTGCGGCCGCCGTGGTGGTGCCGAGAAGATTGCCCTGACTGTCGCGCACGGTCACCGTGCTGCCGGCCTCGGCGTTGCCCGACAGTTGCACGCCGGCAGCATTGAGCGTCAATGCGCTCGGAATCGCCGGCGCGGTCAAATCCGCGGCGATGACTTCAACCGCCGTCGAAACGTGCCCGGCGGATCTTCCTGAGTGACGGTCAGCACTTCGGCATTCAGTTGTGCTGCGTTGAGGGTGACAGTGAACGCGCCGCCACTGCCGACCTGCGCGGTGCCGAGCAAGGTGCCGTCGGCGCTGCGCACAGACACCGTGGCGCCCGGTTCGCCATGACCAGTGACGGTGACGCCGTCAGCATTCACCGCGACTTGGGTCAGTGCAGCTGGTGGGCTGATGTCGGGTGCGTTGACGCTGGTCGACGGCGAGACATTGCCGGCAGGGTCGGTCTGGCTGATCGCCAACGCCTCGCCGTTGGTCGGCGCTGGCGCCAGGGTCACGCTGAACGCGCCGTCCGCGCCAACCACGGCACTGCCGAGCAAGGTGCCGTTGGCGGTGGTGACATTGACCGTCGCGCCAGCTTCACCCGTGCCGCTGAGGGTGCTGCCATCGGCGCTGATCAGTGGATTCTGCACGGCGGCCGGCGGGGTGCCGTCGACGGTGATCACGCCAGTGGAAGTCGAGGCGTTGCCATTGGCGTCGGTCAGAGTGACCTGCAGGGTTTCGCCGGTGTTCTGCGCATTGGGCAAGGTGACCTGGAAATTGCCGCTCTGATCGACCACGCCGGTGGCCAGAACATTGCCGGCGGCATCGCGCACGGTCACGGTGCTGCCGGCTTCGCCCTGGCCTTTGACCACGGTGCCGACGTCATTGATCGTAACGCCAGTCGCTGCGGCGGGCGGTTGCAGATCGGTAGCGATGATGCCAGCGGGTTGCGACAGGTTGCCGGCGGCATCGCTCTGGATCGCGGTAAGCGCCTGGCCATTAAGTTGTGCCGGCGTCAGCGTCAGGCTGAACGTGCCATTGCTGGCGACCAGTGCAGTACCGAGCACGGTACCTGTGGCGTCGGTGACAGTGACCGTCGCTCCGGCCTCTCCGCGCCCAGTGAGTGTCGTGCCGTTGGTATTCAGCGCCAGATTGGTCACCGCGTCCGGCGCCGTGCCATCGACCGCCGTCACCGTGCCCGGAATCGACACGTCACCGTCGGGACTGGTGGCCGTCACCTGGAGGACTTGCGCATTGATTTGTTTGCTACTGAGCAACAGGGTGAAGCGGCCGAAGCTGTTGATCAGACCTGAGCCGAGCACCGTGCCGCTGCTGCTGGTCACCGTCACGGTGCAACCGGGCGTTCCGGCGCCGGTCAGGGTGAAACCATCGGCACTCAAGGCCAGATCGGTCGGGGTCGCGACCTGGCTACCGTCCAGTCCTGCCAGCGGCACGACGGGCGAATCATTACCGCCGCCATCCGTGCTGATGACTTCCAGATTGCCGCCAGGCTCGGCCGGTGGACTGAGGGTCACGACGAAGCGGCCGTCCTCACCCGCCGTTGCGGTACCCAGCACGAGACCGCCGCCAGCGATGCTGACGGTGACCGTCGTGCCCGGTTCGGCAAGTCCCGACACTTGCGTGCCGGCGGGGTTGAGCGCGAGATCGCTGACCGGCGCCGGCGGCGTGCTGTCCGGCGCGGCAACGGTGCCTGGCAGCGAACTGTTGGCGCCGTCCGACACCACGACTTGCAAGGCTTCGCCATTGGTCTGCGCCGTATCGAGGTCGACCGTGAAGGCGCCCGTGCCGTCAGCGGTTGCGGTGCCGATGACGTTGCCGCCGGCATCCAGCACCTGCACCGTGTTATTGGGCTGCGTGGTGCCGGTGACCGTGGCCCCTGCAGGATCGACGACCAGCCCGGTCGGTGCAGGCGGGGCGGTGATGTCCGGTGCGGTGACCGGCGTGGCTGGCGAGGGCAGGGCGCTCGCATCGGTCTGGATCACATTCAGCACCTGACCGTCGAGCTGAGCCGGACTCAGGTTGACGCTGAAATTGCCGTCGCTGGCGACCACCGTAGTGCCGAGCACCGTGCCGTCGGGCGCGCTGACGGTTACGGTGCTGCCCGCTTGCCCGGTGCCGGTCAAGGTCACGCCGTTACTGGCGAGCACGACATTGTCCGGCGCCAGCGGCGCGGTGGTGTCCGCTGCGGTCAGCGGCGTGTTGGGGGAAACGTTCACGCCATCCGATTGGCTGACTTGCAGTTGTTGGCCTTCGATCTGCGGGCTGTTCAGCGGCACTGTAAAGGCGCCGCTGCCGTCGACGATCGCGGTGCCCAGCACATTGCCGGCCGAATCCTTGACCGACACGGTGGCACCGGGTTCGCCGGTGCCGCTCAGTTCAGTGCCGCCTGCATTCAGCGACAGATTGGAAGGGGCAGTGGGGGCCTGGATATCCGGCGCTTCAACTGGAACTGCCGGGGAGCCAGTGGGCGAGCCATCGGTCTGCACAACGCTGAGGTTCTGGCCATTGGTTTGTGGCGACGACAGGGTGACTTCGAACCGGCCGTTGCTGCCGACCAAAGCTGTTCCCAGCACGGTCCCGTTGGTGTCAGTGACAGTAACGGTGGCGCCGATCTGACCCGCGCCGGAAACTATGGCGCCATTGGCGGAAATGCTTACATCGGTCACGGCTACCGGTGTGGTCAGATCGGGTGCGATTACGTTGACCGGCGCCGATGGATTGCCATCTGCGTCGGTCTGGATCACTTGCAGTTGTTGCGCATCGGTCTGTGGTGTGGAAAGTGGAACGGTAAAATTGCCATCGGCATCCACCGTGCCCGTGCCGATGATGTTGCCGGCCGGATCGCGCACAGTGACCGACGCACCCAACTCACCCTTACCGGTGAGCGTCTGCCCCTGAGCGTCGAGCGCAAGATCGGAGACGGCCGTCGGCCCTTGGGTGTCAGGCGTGACGTAGTTCAGTGGTGCGGAAGTGTTGCCAGCGGCGTCGCTGGCACTGATCTGCAGTGTTTCGCCATTGTTCTGCGGACTGCTCAGTTGCAGGCTGAACGTGCCGTCCGCGGCCACCACGGCCGAACCGAGCACATTGCCGTTGGCGTCGCGCACCGTTACGGTCGAACCGGCCTGGCCGCGTCCGCTTAACTGCGTGCCATCGATGCTCACTGCGATGTCACTTGGTTGGGTCAGCCCGTCGAGGTCAACCGCGATGATAGTCACTGCTGGCGAAGGGTTGCCGGCGGCGTCGGTGACCAGCACGCTCAGCGCCTCACCATCGATTTGCGCGGCATTGAGTTGCACTGTGAAGGAGCCATCGGCGGCGACCAGAGCCGTGCCGAGCAGCGTGCCTTGCGCATTGGTGACGCTGACTGTGCTGCCGGGTTCGCCACGGCCGGTGACCGAGAGGCCATCGCTGCTCACCGCCAGATCCGTCGCAGTGCCGGGGCCGGTGATGTCCGGTGCATTGAAGGTCACGGTCGGCGATTGCGCACCGGCGCTGTTGACCGCCACGATACTGAACGTTTCACCGTTGGCCTGCGCGCGAACCAGCGTCAGCAGGAAAGTACCGTCAGCGGCCACCGCCGCACGCCCGAGCAATTCGCCGTTGGCGGCACGGACTTCAATCGTGGTGCCGGCCCGGGCGGTGCCGGTCAGCTGGCTGCCGTCGCTGCTCAAACCGAGATTGCCTGGCGTCGTCGGTTCGACGATCTCCGGCGCGCTGACCGTTGCGCCGGTCGAGATATTGCCTGCCGCATCGGTTGCATTCACGGTCAGCGGCTGGCCGCCGGTTTGCGCGGGGCTGAGGGCGACGCTGAAAGTGCCATCCGCCGCCACCACAGCGCTACCGAGTAGCGTGCCATCGGCGGCGCGCACCTGGATGGTCGAGCCGGCTTCACCGGTGCCGCCGAGTTGCGTGCCATCGGCGCTCACAGCGAGGTTGCCAGGCGCAGTGGGCGCGGAGGTATCCGGCGCAGTGACCGTACCCGGCGTCGAAACGTTGCCTGCAGGGTCGGTGAGCGTCACGTCGAGCGGCTGGCCATTGTTCTGCGGCGTACCCAGGTCGACCTGGAAACTGCCATCGGCGCCAACGGTACCGGAACCCAAAATGTTGCCGGCTGCATCGCGTACCTGAACGACACTGCCAGCTTCGCCAAAACCACTCAGTACCCGGCCATCGGCCGACAAGGTTAACCCGGTCGCGGGCGCGGGAGGCGTCGCGTCTCCACCGCCGCCACCACCGCCGCCGCCCCCACTTCCGCCGGCAGCGGCTGCCGCACCACCCGCGCCCAACAGGCCAAGCCCGGCAATCGCCCAGGCCGGCGTCGCGCCATCCACCACACCGACGCCAGCGATCAGCTCGTCCAGCGAATTGATTTCGTCAAAGGTAAAGCCGTTGAACGGCTCGGCGCTGTAGCGCGCCTGCCACAGTGTCGCGTCGTCACCCTGAAAGACAATGTCATTGGGCACGCCGTCAGGGCTGGTGACAAAGAAATTGGAGATTTTGATTTGCTCGCCGGACTTCAAATTGACAATCAAATCCTGACCGCTGCGACTGGTCGACGCCAATTGATCGGGCCGAACCGGCATTTGTACAACTGAAGGCTGACTGAGCTGAACATTGCCCCAGTTCTGGGCAGTGAGCTGAGAATTGGCTTTGTCGGCAATGACGATGTTGTCCATTACTACTCCCTGTAAATGGGTGGGGCGGACGTCCACGGATGGTTTTAAAACCATAGATAGGGAGTGTCAGATGGGGCTGCCTGATTTTTGACGAGCGTATGGATGGGCCATTTGCCCACGTTTGTCTCTTTGAAAATTCGTTCTATTCAGGTCGTTACCGTTTGTCGGGACGTTGGATCCAAGGGGTTTTTGGGTGCAACAAAATGTGTCGGTTTCGACATTATCCAAAGAGACGCTGGAAAATATCCGGGCGGAATCGAGGAGAGCGATGGCTAAGCGATATTGAATTTCTCAAAGCGCAGGCCACCCTCCGCAGCTGCCTGTCTGCGAAGGTATTAATCAATAAGCGTAGAAGGGGGGGAAGGCTTTGTATAAGAAATCCTGTTTTACCGTTTCAGCGGTTCTTTCTATCCCTCAGCAGTTAATGCGCTAGCTATCGATCGCCGAAGTGATCGGACGATATCCAGCGCAGACTGATCGCTAACACTGCCGGGGCACTGATCAAACATATGTGGCGCCCCAGGGTAGACATGCAGTTCGACGGCAGCCCCGGCGCGCGACAGACGCATGGCAAATGCAACGTCCTCTTCCAGGAACAGATCCAGCGCCCCGACGGCCAGAAACGTCGGTGGCAAGTCACGCAGATCGTCTTGCAGGGCCGGCGAAAACCAGCCGATTGGCAGATCATCCAGCGCTTGGTCAGCGCGCAGGCAATCCCAACAGAACTGGTTGGCTTGCGCCGGCCAGCCAATCACTCCGGTCGTGCTGTTCTGGTGAGGCGAGGCCGGGCTGCCCGAACGGTAATCGAGCATCGGATAAACCAGCACCTGGCTGGCGATGGAATATTCGCCGCGATCCCGCGCCACGATGGCCAGCGCTGCTGCCAGACCTGCACCGGCACTGTGACCCATGACGATTACTTTGTCGGCGTCAATGTTGAGCGTTTGCCGGTTGGCGAAAACCCAGCCGAGGGCGGTGTAGCAATCTTCCAGGGGAATAGGGAAGGGGTGCTCTGGCGCGAGACGGTAATCGACAGCGACGATGATCGCCTGAAGTTCTTCGGCGAGGTTAGCCAGATAGTCATCGGCCATTTCGGGGCAACCAAGGACGAAACCTCCACCGTGGATGTACAGGATCACCGCAAAATTACCGCCCGGTGCCCCGGCGGCAGGCCGGTAAAGACACAGGCGCAAATCCTCACCGTCGTGGGCCTTGGTCCATAGGCTTTCACCGCGCGCTTGTTCTCGGGATTTGAATGTCGCATGGACACGCTTCCTGATCGCGGGCAGCGTCTCCAACGTCCAGGCTTCTGCGCCGGGGGTTAAAAAGCTTTTGAAGTCGGGATCCAGCAGTTCATGTGCTTTCACGTTCTGCCTCCTGGTTGCGAATGAACGAGCGCCTCGGATGGAGGCGCCGCTCACGGTGGAGTTACAGCCAGGCTTTGATCTGCGCGCAAACGGCCGGCGTCGAAATGCCGTAGCGATCATGCAGCGTCGGCAGGGCGCCGGCGTCGAGGAACGCGTCGGGCAACGCGATCTGCCTGAAGGTGGGCGTCACGCCATTGCGCAACAACAACCCGGCAACCGCCTCACCCAAACCGCCGATGATCGAGCTGTTCTCGGCGGTGACCACCAGACGCCCGGATTTGCGCGCTTCGGCGAGAATGGTTTGTTCATCCAGCGGCTTGATGGTCGGCACGTGCAGCACGGCCACATCAATGCCGTCGGCCTGCAATTGCTTGGCCGCTTCCAGTGAGCGCATGGTCATCAGCCCGGTGGAGATGATCAGTACGTCGTTGCCCGTGCGCAGGGTCTTGGCCTTGCCGATCTCGAATTTATAACCGTACTCGTCCAGCACCAACGGCACATTGCCGCGCAGCAAGCGCATATAGACCGGGCCTTGGTGAGCGGCGATGGCCGGCACGGCCTGTTCGATTTCCAGCGCATCGCACGGGTCGACAATCATCAGATTGGGCATGGCGCGGAAAATAGCCAGGTCATCGGTGGCCTGGTGGCTCGGCCCGTAGCCAGTGGTGAGACCGGGGAGGCCGCAGACGATTTTGACGTTGAGGTTTTCCTCGGCGATGGCCATGCAGATGAAGTCGTAAGCGCGGCGCGAGGCGAACACCGCGTAGGTGGTGGCGAAGGGTACGAAACCCTCACGCGCCATGCCCGCCGCAGCGCTCATCAGCAACTGTTCGGCCATGCCCATCTGATAGAAACGCTCCGGATGCGCCTTGGCGAAAATGTGCAGGTCGGTGTACTTGGACAGGTCCGCAGAGAGACCGACGATGTCCGCGCGCTGATCTGCCAGCGCTGCGAGCGCATGGCCGAACGGTGCCGAGCGGGTCGCCTGGCCCTCGGAGGCAATCGAGGCAATCATCGCCGAGGTGGTCAGGCGCTTTTTCACCGGCGCGCCAGTAGCAGTCGAAGGCGCAGTGTTGGCGGCGTTGCTCATTGGTCTTTTCCTTCTTCAAGGTTGCTCAGTGCCAGGTCCCATTCGTGTTCTTCGACGCGAATGAAGTGGGTCTTTTCCCGGTTCTCCAGAAACGGCACACCTTTGCCCATTTTCGTGTCGCAGATGATCACGCGCGGTTGCCCGCCCGGGTGATTGCGCGCGGCATCGAATGCAGCGACCAGGGCGTCGAGGTCATTGCCGTCGACGCGCTGGGTAAACCAGCCGAAGGCTTGCCAGCGATCGACGATGGGTTCGAACGAGAGAATCTCGCTGGAGTAACCGTCGGCCTGCTGGTTGTTGACGTCGACGATGGCGATCAGATTGTCGAGCTGCCAGTGCGAAGCCGACATCACCGCTTCCCAGGTCGAGCCTTCATTGAGTTCGCCATCGGACAGCAGGTTGTAGACGAACGAGGCCGAGCCTTTGCGCTTGAGGCCCAGGCAGGCGCCGACTGCGATGCCCAGGCCCTGACCCAGCGAGCCGCCGGTGATTTCCATCCCCGGGGTGTAGGCGGCCATGCCCGACATCGGCAGGCGGCTGTCATCCGAACCGTAGGTTTCCAGCTCGTCGAGGGGAATGATCTCGGCTTCGATCAGCGCTGCGTACAGCGCGATGGCGTAGTGGCCGATGGAGAGATAGAAGCGATCGCGTTGCTCCCATTCGGGATCTGTCGGGCGATGGTTCATCGCATGAAAGTATGACACCGCCAGCAGGTCAGCCGCGCCGAGGGCCTGGCCCACATAGCCCTGGCCCTGAACCTGGCCCATGCGCAGTGCATGGCGGCGAATGTTGTGCGCGCGCTGGGTCAGGCTCAGCGATGCAGCGTGTGCAAGATTAGTCGTCATGATGAAACTCCGTTGACTCAACGATTGACCAAAGCGGCAGGAATACGCAGGACCAGGCTCGCGCCGAGGAACAGCACGCCGGTGATGAGGTACATGCCGATGGCGCTGGAACCGGTCAGGGTGGTGATCCAGCCGATCAGATAGGGCGAGCAAAACCCGGCGAGGTTGGCGAAGCTGTTGACCGCCGCGATGCCGGCGGCCGCAGATACCCCGCCAAGCAGCGTGGTGGGCAGCATCCAGAACAACGAGGTGGCGGAGAGAATGCCGGAGGCGGCCAGGCACAGGCTGAGGATCGACAAGGTCGGATTGCCGCCCATCAGCGCTGCCAGGCTCAAGCCGATCGCACCGGCGATCATCGGCACGATCAGATGCCAGCGGCGCTCGCGATGTTTGTCGCCACTGCGGCCGACCAGCAGCATGGCGGCGATGGCGCACAGGTAAGGCAGGCTGGTCAGGAACCCGATGTGCAGCGGGTCGGAAACGCCTGCATTGCGCACCAGTGTCGGCAGCCAGAAGGTGATCGCATATTGGCCCATGACCACACAGAAGTAGATCGCCGCCAGCAGCCACAAGCGCCGGTCGCGAATGAACTCGCCGACCGAGGCATGGGTGACCTTTTGCTGGTCGTCTTCGGCCAGCTCGCGAGTGATCAGCGCTTTTTCCTCGTCATTGAGCCAGGTCGCCTGATGCACGCCGTCCTTCAGATAACTCAGCACCAGCAGGCCGACGATGACCGTGGGCACCGCTTCCAAAACGAACATCCACTGCCAGCCGGCCCAGCCGTGCACACCGGCAAAGTGGTTCATTATCCAGCCCGAAAGCGGGCCACCGACCATGCCTGACAGCGGAATGGCGATAAACCACAACACGGTCATGCGCGCCCGCCGATAGGACGGAAACCAGTAGGTGAGGTAGAGCAGCAGGCCCGGCGCCAGACCGGCTTCGGCAATCCCCAGCAGAAAGCGCAGCGCGTAGAACTGCCAGGCGGTTTCAACGAAGGCGAACAGGGCCGAGACGATGCCCCAGGTGATCATGATCCGCGCAATCCACACTCGCGCGCCGACCTTGTGCAGGATGATGTTGCTGGGCACTTCGCAAAGGAAATAGCCGATGAAAAACACCCCGGCGCCCAGTCCGTAGACCGTTTCGCTGAGGGCCAGATCGTTCATCATTTGCAGCTTGGCGAAACCGACGTTGACCCGGTCCAGATAGGCGCACAGGTAGCACAGCATCAGGAACGGCATCAGCCGCCAGGCCGTTTTGCGATAGGCAGAAGAACGCACGGTCGAAACCGCTTCGAGCGACAGGGTAGTCATGATGGTCTGATCTCTTGTTTTTATTGACCGCCAGGCCATCAGGCCCGGCTGCGTCATCGATCCAGAACCGCACGGGCCACGCAGGCCCGCCCAGAGTTACTCAGTGAATCAGCATGCCGCCGTTCACATCGAGGGTGATGCCGGTCAGATAAGCGGACAGGTCGCTGGCCAGAAACAGCGCGGCGTTGGCGACGTCCTGCGCTTGACCCAGGCGCCCGAGCGGAATGCCTTCGATGATGGCGTGGCGGCGGTCATCCTGCATCAGGCCGCCGGTGATGTCGGTGTGAATCAGGCCCGGGGCGATGGAGTTGACGCGGATATTGTCCGGCCCCAATTCCCGCGCCATGGCCTTGCCCAGCCCCAGCACACCGGCCTTGGCCGCGCTGTAATGCGGGCCACCGAAGATGCCGCCGCCGCGCTGGGCAGACACAGACGACATGCAGACGATGCTGCCGGAAGACTGTTGGCGCATCAGCGGAATCACCGCCTGGGACATGAGCAAAGTGCCGCGCAGGCTGACGTCCAGCACCTTGTCGTAGTCCGATGGGCGAATATCCAGAGTCTTCAGTGGCTGGGTGATGCCGGCGTTGTTGACGAGAATATCGATGCGCCCGAAGTGCTCGATGATGGCGGCGACGGCTTGCTGAACCTGCGCTTCGTCGGCCACGTTGGCCGCCAGGCCCAGATGACCTTCGCCCAGTGCTGCGGCGGCGTCACGTGCTGCGGATGCATCCAGATCGAGGATGACCACGCGAGCGCCGTGTTGCGCAAATGTGCTGGCGGTAGCGCGGCCAATGCCACGGGCAGATGCGGCACCGGTAATGATTGCGACTTTGCCTTGAAGAAGCATGGAGGATTCCCTCGAATTGTTTTTATTGGGTCGGTGTGTAAGTAACCGATGACTCAGCTTGTCCTCCGGGGCGAGCGTGAGCAATAACGCGGAAGTCACTCAATGCTGAAAAAAATTCAGCACTCGTCAGGCCGTTTCGCAAATGCTTGAATGAAACCGGTCCGTACATCACAAGAAATCACCACGGAGTCCCCATGCGCTCAGACACTGAGGCATCGATCATCCTGCCACCGCTGAAAGCAATTCAGGCCTTCGAGCAAACCGCGCGCTTCGGCAACGTCGCCAGGGCAGCAGAAGTGCTGGACCTGACGCCCTCGGCAGTCAGCCATCAACTGGCGAAACTCGAAGGGATGATCGGCCGGCAATTATTCGTTCGCGCTGCTCGGGGCGTCTCGCTGACGCCGGTCGGCGAGCAATACCTCAAGGAAGTCTCCGGGATTCTGCACAGCCTCGCCGTTGCCACCGAGCGTGCGGCCAGCGATGTCAGCCTCGATTGCCTGCGCTTGCACTCATCGCCAAGCTTCGGCCTGCTCTGGCTGATGCCGCGCCTGGAAGCGTTTCGCGCCAGTCATCCGGACATACAGATCAACCTGTCGTGCTCGTATGAATCGCTGCACTTCAGTCGCGACAAGATCGACGTCGATATCCGCCATGGTCTGCCGAACTGGCCAAGCTATGAGGTGCGCACGGTCAGGAATGAGACGTTCGCGGTGCTGACTTCACCGAAACTGCTCGCGCAGCGCCCGGTGCGCGGCGCGGCGGATCTGCTGGAGTGCGATCTGATTCTGTCGGAAGCCACTCTGCTCAAATGGCCGCAATGGTTTGCCCAGCATGGTCTGGCGCGTCCGGAACGGCCATACGCATTGAGCTTCGATCGTTCATACATGTCGCTGGAAGCGGCGAGTCATGGCTTGGGTTTCGCGCTGGAAAGCACATTGCTGGCGCAGAAGTATTTGGCCGCGGGCACGCTGGTTGAAGTCGCGCCTGAATCACTGAGTGCTGCGGTGGCGGCGCACCATTTGGTTTTCCCCAAGGCGCACTCCAGCTTTCCACGGGTCAGGCGTTTTCTGGCGTGGATGGAGAGCGAGTTGGGCCACGAGTTCGCGTATTGAGTCGGGATTAATTCTTTCAAACTCTCTGAACCGCTCAAGGTCAATCCATTATCGGTCTTGATCATTCACGCAAGAACGCACTTTACCGCGCACTGCCGATCCGCGAAAAACCAAAGGCTGAGCAGGCTGTTGTTTTCTGTGTTCATCGTTTCTTTAGAAGGGGCTGATTTATGGTCATCACATGTCTGGGATGGGGATCACTGATCTGTAAGCCGGGGAAGCGATGAGCACCCGCAGCCAGGCGCAGATTGCCGCGATCTTCGATCAGCTGTTGGCACTGCGAGAAAGCGTGGACATTCTTCAGCACGTGGAGAGCAGTAGCGTCGAGTCGCTGCGTGGTCATCAGACCGTGGACGCCCCCGAGTCGCTGGATCTGGTGTTTCAAAAGCTGCAAGAAGACATCGCCAGCATGGAGGAAACCTTGGCGACGATTGCCGAGGCTACCGGGGATGTGTCGAAGTTGTGAGGCGCGCGCGGGGTGGCATGCAGAGATGATTTGCCTGGTCTGGCGTCTTCGCGAGCAGGCTCGCTCCCACATTGGATTTGTGAATCGATTGATTTCCGGGATCTGCCGCTAAACCCTGTGGGGGTGAGCCTGCTCACGAAAGCGCTGGGTCAGGCACTTATTCTATTGGATGTGCCGACGCTATCGCGAGCTGGCCCGCTCCTACAAAGGGGCTGGGTCTCTCACCACGCGCAACGCATCCACCACCAGTGAAAACGCCGGCGACGGTTGGCGGCGGCTGGGGTAGTAGAGGTGGAAGCCACCGAACGGTTCGCACCAGTCTTCCAGCACTCTGACCAAACGCCCTTCAGCCAGGTGCGTACCGAACTCGTCTTCAGGCAGGTAGGCAATCCCTAACCCGTTCACAGCCGCGTCGGCGATGTGCACGGTGGAATTGAACACTAGTTGCCCGTCGACCCGTACTTTCAGCTTTTTGCCCTGGCGCTCGAATTCCCAGGCATCGACACCGTCGTAGGTCGGAAAGCGGATGTCGATGCAGCGGTGCGCCGCCAGATCGCGCGGATGTTGCGGGGCGGGGTGCTGGGCGAAGTAGCTGGGCGAAGCGACCACGGCCATGCGCAGTGGCGGGCCGATCGGTACGGCGATCATGTCTTGGGCGACGGTATCGCTGAAACGCACGCCGGCATCGAAGCGGTCGGCCACGATGTCGCGGAAACCGTAGTTGATATCGAACTCGAGCTTGATGTCCGGATATTGCAGCAATAGTGGCGTCAGCTTGGGCAGCAGGGTGGTCTTGATGATGTTGTCGCCGCAGGTGATGCGCACCGTGCCAGCGGGCTTGTCGCGCAACTCGGTCAGGGCGTCCAGCTCGGCTTCAATTTCATCGAAACGGTGCCCGACGGTGTGCAACAGGCGTTCGCCGGCCGCGGTCAGTGACACGCTGCGCGTAGTGCGGGTCAGCAAGCGAATTTTCAGACGTGCCTCCAGCGCCGAGACTACCTGGCTCACCGCCGATTGCGTCACGCCCAGTTGCACCGCCGCGCGGGTGAAGCTGCCGCTGCGGGCAACCGTGACGAAGGCGAGCAGGTCGTTGAAATTGGGTTTGGCCATGGGCGCGCGCTCGGGTTTATTGATTAGCAGAGTTTATAACCGCATTAAGCACTCATTAGCTAATCAAAGTCTCGAGCGTGCGCAACAATACCTTCATCCCGGCCACGACTGGCTTCTCGATCAAGGACGCCCCCATGAAACGACTGTTCATACTGCTCGGGTTTCTCCTGAGTTCATTCACTGCATTCGGAGCTGACATGTCCCACGGTGCTGACAATTTTTTCAAGAGCGATAAGGTGACCGTGCAGAAGGTCAGCTTCAAAAATCAATATCAACTCACCGTGGTCGGCAACCTGTTTGTCCCTAAAGGACTCGACCCGGCAGCGCGTAGCGCGGCGATTATCGTTGGTCATCCGATGGGCGCGGTAAAGGAGCAGAGCGCCAATCTGTACGCACAGAAACTGGCGGAGCAGGGCTTTGTCACCTTGTCGCTGGATCTGTCGTTCTGGGGCGAAAGCGAGGGCGCGCCGCGCAATGCCGTGCTGCCGGACATGTATGCCGAAGACTTCAGCGCGGCCGTCGATTACCTCGGCACACGGCCATTCATCGACCGCGAGCGCATCGGCGTGTTGGGCATTTGCGGTAGTGGCAGCTTCGTGATCAGCGCGGCGAAAATCGACCCGCGCATGAAAGCCATCGCCACGGTCAGCATGTACGACATGGGCGCCGCCAACCGTGACGGCCTAAAGCATTCGCAAAGCCTTGAGCAGCGCAAGCAGATCATTGCGCAAGCGGCCGAGCAGCGTTACGCCGAGTTTACTGGCGGCAAGGTCGAATACACCGGCGGCACGGTGCTGGAACTGAAGGCCGACACCCATCCGATCCAGCGTGAATTCTTCGATTTCTACCGCACCCCGCGCGGCGAATTCACCCCGGCCAGCTCGACGCCGCAACAGACCACGCGCCCGACGCTGAGCAGCAACACCAAGTTCATGAACTTCTATCCATTCGTCGATATCGAGAGCATCTCGCCGCGCCCGATGTTGTTTATTGCCGGTGCCGATGCGCACTCCCGTGAGTTCAGCGAAGAGGCGTTCCGGTTGGCGGGGCAGCCGAAAGAACTGGTGATTGTGCCGAATGCCGGTCATGTCGATCTGTACGACCGGGCCGAGCTGATTCCTTTTGCCAAGCTGACGCAGTTCTTCAAGAGCAACCTGAAGTAACTTTCAACGCGACGGAGCAAAGCGATGCGGATTTTTGCCAACGGCTGGAAGGGATTCGTACTGATGGCATGGCTGCCCTTTGCTCAGTCTGCTGCTAACCCGGAGGAGACCACGATGTGGATGACCGTCGGAGAACACCGTTTTGCCATTGCTCTTGAGGACAACCCGAGCACTCGGCAATTGCTCACGCGATTGCCGCTGAGCCTGAACATGGTCGACCTGCACAGCAACGAAAAATACGCCACCGTGCAGCCGCCCTTGCCCACGCAGCCCTATCGGCCGGGCACGATCCACAACGGCGATTTCCTTTTGTATGGCGACGATACGTTGGTGGTCTTCTACAAAACCTTCGATTCGTCTTACCGCTATTCGCGGCTTGGTCGCATCGACCGGCCGCAGGACTTGGCCGAGACCTTGGGGCGTGGCGATGTGCGGGTGACGTTCACGCTGGATGAGTGAGGAGATTCATTGATGAAGCTGAAAACCTGCATCAGCCGCGCCTTCTGCGCATTGTGGCTCTCGGCTGCGCGGTCCTCGCCAGCGCAGCCTGCGTGAATCCTCTGTGCGCCAATCCTTCCCGATCACCGGAGAAACCGATCATGCAAGAACAACCTCTGACGCTTAAGCAACTGGCGATCGCCCCGATTGCCGCCAACGCTGCAATCGGCGACATGCCGCGTTTGCACGACGCACTCAATCGTGGTCTCGATGCCGGGCTGAGCATCAGCGAGACCAAGGAAATTCTGGTGCAGCTGTACGCCTACGCCGGGTTCCCGCGCAGCCTCAACGCCTTGTCATTGCTGATGAAGGTTTTGCAGGAACGCGCTGCTCGGGGCATCGAAGACGTGCCGGGACGCGAGCCGGGTCCGGTTCCGTCGGGATATGCGCTCACCGAACTCGGCACCGACAATCAGACTCGTCTGGTCGGTGCGCCAGTGTCCGGCCCACTGTTCGAATTCGCCCCGGCGATCGATCAGTTCCTGAAAGTGCACTTGTTCGGCAACATCTTCGCCCGCGACAACCTGGCATGGACGGATCGGGAACTGGCGACGGTTGGCGCGCTGGCGGCAATGGCTGGGGTGGAATCGCAGCTGGAGTCGCATTTGAAGATCAGTCTGAATGTGGGAATGACGGTTGAGCAGTTGCTGCAAGTAGCGCAGGAGTTGGAGGCGCGTGGGGATTTGCAGGCTGCTGAGCGGGTGGGTGCGGGGCTGGGGAAAATCCAGCGGTGAGGGCGGCTCGGATTCATTGCCGCCCTGTTAACGCAATTTCTACAGTGCGCGCTGGCGCCGACTCGCTCCCGGTGAGCTTCCCGTTATCCGCTTGAACGCACGACTGAACGCCGCTTGGGAGGTGTAGCCCAAGCGCTGCGCCACTTCTTCGATCGGCAGTCTTTCCAGTGTCAGCCACTGACTGGCCAAGCGCATGCGCAGTTCGGTGGCGTAGCGCAGCGGCGGGGTGCCGAGGGTGGTCTGGAAGCGTTCGGCGAAGACCGAGCGTGAGGTGTTGCACAGCGTTGCCAGCTCGGCGACGCTCCAGTCGCGCCCCGGTTGTTGGTGCAGGGCCAGCAAAGCTTTCGACAGACGAGGGTCGCGCAGGGCGGCGACGAGACCGGAGGCATTGCCGCAAGCGCATTCGACCCAGCCACGAACAATCATTGCCGCCACTACGTCGGCAAGGCGAGCGAGAATGCCGGCGAAGCCGATGCGCGCTGCGCTGACTTCGCGTTCCATGGTCGCAAGAATTGGCATAAGCCCCGGATAACGCTGGCCGCCGGCGTCGATCAGCATCAGTCCCGGCATCAGCCGACCGAGGCCCTGCAGGCTGCCGAGCTCGAACTCCATACAGCCACTGAAGAGCAGGGCGCTATCGGGCGAAACGGCGCTGTGACCGACCTGCACCGCGCAGACCGTATCGCCGAGTGGCGCGGCGACGGCGCTGTCAATGTCCTGCACTTCGGCGTTTGGGTGTGACAGCAACTGGTGCGCTGCACCATGGGCAATGAATACCGCATTGCCCGCCGCCAACTCGTAAAGGCTGCCGTCCTCCAGTCGCAACACCGTCGATCCAGCGGCAACGAAGTGGAAATACGCATGGCCCGATTTGTCGCTGAAACCCAGACCATACGGCGGACCGGCGTGGATCCGCCGATACTGCACGCCACGCAGACGCATGCTGCGCAGCAATTCAGTGATCAGGTCTGATGACAGTGAAAAGGAATCAGTGCTGCTCATGTTCGGGGTTTCGATCAGAAGTTCAAGACTGCGCATCATAGATCATCCGGTTTGCCGTCAATAGACTGCCCTCTCGAAATGTCCGAGGGAGTCTGGAAATGAATGAACGTGTAGGTGATGGGCGAGCTGAAGAGGAGCCGATGGTTCCTGCGTGGATGGCGGTTTTCTCACTGGCGATGGGTGTGTTCGGTTTACTCACCGCAGAATATCTGCCGGCCAGCCTGCTGACACCAATGGCGCTGGATCTCGGCGTCAGCGAAGCGCTGGCCGGGCAAGCAGTGACGGTGACCGCATTGGTGGCGCTCTTTGCCGGATTGCTCGTACCTGGATTGACGCGCAGTCTTGATCGGCGGCTGGTCTTGCTCGGTTTCTCGGTACTGATGATCGCGTCGAATCTGCTGGTGGCGCTGTCGTCGAGCCTCGCAGTGTTGCTGATCATGCGCATCCTTTTGGGCATAGCTCTGGGCGGATTCTGGAGCATGGCGGCGGCCGTGGCGATGCGCCTGGTGCCGGCGGCGCTGCTGCCACGGGCGCTATCGATCATCTTCAGCGGGATCGCCGTGGGGACCGTGGTCGCGGTGCCATTGGGCAGTTATCTCGGCGGCCAGTTTGGCTGGCGCAGTGCGTTTTTCGCAGCTGCGGCGGTGGGCGTGGTGACGCTGGTCTTTCAAATGTTCACGTTACCGAGTCTGGCGCCGCATCGACCGTC
The DNA here is from genome assembly GCF_900187595.1 of Pseudomonas sp. Irchel 3F6. Lineage (NCBI taxonomy): Bacteria > Pseudomonadati > Pseudomonadota > Gammaproteobacteria > Pseudomonadales > Pseudomonadaceae > Pseudomonas > Pseudomonas sp. Irchel 3F6. Next base: position 488,518 of record NZ_FYDP01000001.1, read on the forward strand.
ACGCCTGCGTACGATGCTTGAGGTTTTGCTGCGACCGGGCATTGCCATTGGCATGTTCGGCTGTGGATTGGTGCACACCGGCCACTTCGCGTTGTTCACCTATATCAGGCCATTTCTGGAAAGCACCACCGGAGTCGGCGCGCAGACGCTGGCGCTGATGCTGCTCGGTTTCGGCGTGGCGAACTTTGCCGGCACGCTGTTCGCTGGCTGGCTGTTGCAGCGCAATCCACGCGCAACACTGGTGCTGATGCCGGTGTTGGTGGGCGTTGCTGCTCTGGCGTTGGTCGGGTTACCGGCGTCGCTCACCGGGCAGGCGTTGCTTCTGGCTCTGTGGGGGATGGCCTTCGGTGGCGTGCCGGTGGCATGGTCGAACTGGGTGGCGCGATCGATACCCGATCAGGCCGAAAGCGCAGGCGGCATGGTCGTCGCATCGGTGCAGTCGGCGATTGCCGCAGGCGCTGCCGCCGGCGGTTCGGTGTTCAGTTTCAGCGGCATCAATGGCGTGTTTGTAGCAGCTGGAATTCTGATGTTGCTGGCCGCGCTGCTGATTGCCCTGAAGGTCAATGTCGATGTGCCGGAGCCGGGTTCGGCGCCGGTGGCACCGGTGCATTTGTGATTTGATCAATCCGCCTTACGCGTGGCGGCAATTTCCCAGATTTGCATGATCTGAGTGATAGCAGCATCAATGTTATCCAGCGCGGTGTTGTCTCTGGCGAGGATGGATATGCCCTGCAGGAAACTGTCGAATACCGTCGCCATCGCCGCCGCACTTGTGCCGCTGGCCAGCTCGTCGGCATTCACAGCGCGTTCGACGCAGGCTTGAATGCCGGCACGGGTGCGCTGCCTTGAGTGGGTCAGGGCTTGCGCCACATGGGCGGTTTCCGGGCTCGGTGCGCTCATGACGCCGAGGGTAACCATGCAGCCCTTGGGGTGTGTGTCGTCGCACTGCATGCGTGCCGACTGGCGCAAAGCGGTCTCGATCGCCTGGCGTGGTGGCAGGCTGTCGTCCCACAGGCACTCGGTGACTTGCGCATAGGTGGTTAAATAACGCTGCACGCATTCATCGAACAACGCTTCCTTGGAACCGAACGCGGCGTAGAAGCTAGGTGCAGAGATACCGCCACCCAGGCCTGCCTTCAATTGGGCCAGCGATGTCGCGTCGTAGCCGTGTTGCCAGAACAGTTGCAAAGCCTGATCGACGGCGTCGTCGCGATCAAACTGACGGGGGCGACCGGTTCTCGCCATGACCTGACTCCTCATTGATTTAATATAAAGACTAGTCGATACAGAAATTGTTGACAACGCTGCGCATGCACCCTCAGGATCTAGATCGATCGGTATTTAAATCTGAGTCGGTTTTTTCGAGGAGCTTCCAGTGACACCTTCAATCACGTTAACGGCTACGCCAAAAGGTCTGCCCATCGGCGCTTTGCTGGCGCTGGCCATGACTGGCTTCATCTGCATCGTCACCGAAACCCTGCCGGCGGGCCTGTTGCCGTTGATCAGTGAAGGCCTGGCGATTTCGCCGTCCATGGCCGGGCAAATGGTTACCGCGTACGCATTGGGTTCCGTACTGGCGGTGATCCCGATGACCATCGCCACCCGGGGCTGGCGGCGCCGCAACGTGCTGCTGCTGACGATTGTCGGTTTCCTGCTGTTCAATTCGATTACCGCGCTGTCGTCGCATTACGGCGTGACGCTGGTCGCGCGGTTCTTCGCCGGGGTTGCGGCGGGTCTGGCATGGAGTCTGCTGGCCGGCTATGCGCGACGCATGGTTGAGCCCGAACAGCAGGGCAAGGCGTTGGCGCTGGCGATGGTCGGCACACCGATTGCGCTGTCGCTGGGCGTGCCTCTGGGTACGTGGCTCGGTGGGCTGGTCGGTTGGCGCACTACATTCGGTCTGATGTCGGCGCTGACCTTGGTACTGATCGTCTGGGTACTGGTGAAAGTGCCCGACTACCCGCCGCAGCCGGCCCATCAACGCCTATCGCTGAGCAAAGTCCTGACTACCCCGGGCGTGCGTCCTGTGCTAGCAGTGGTGATCAGTTGGATGCTGGCGCACAACATTCTCTACACCTATATCGCTCCGTTCGTGGCGCCGGCGGGCATGGCCGAGCGGGTGGATGTGGTGTTGTTGAGCTTCGGCATCGCCGCTCTGGTCGGGATATGGCTGACGGCGAAGCTGGTCGAGCCGCTGCTGCGTTCGACGGTTCTGCTGAGTTTGGCGACCTTTGCCGCCGTCTGCGTGGCGCTGGGATTTGGCGGAGGCAGCCCAGAGGTGATTTATCTCGGCGTGGCGGCATGGGGTTTAACCTTTGGCGGCGCGGCGACGCTGTTGCAAACGGCGCTGGCTGATGCGGCGGGCGACGGAGCGGATGTCGCCTTGTCGTTGAACGTAGTGGCGTGGAACAGCGCGATCGCTGGCAGCGGTGTCGTCGGCGGCGTGCTGCTCGATCAGTGGGGCGTTACCTCATTTCCGTGGGCCATGCTGGCACTGGTCGCTATCGCCTTCGCCATTGCCTGGGGTGCCCGGGCCCACGGTTTCAAGTCGGGCCCGCGCTCTGTAGAAGCTTCGGTGGTGGCGGGGCATTGAACCCCGCCAGCAGTTTCTTCAACCGCGCTTCGGCAGTTTCCAGTTAGGCCGGATGAAATGGCAGGTGTAGCCGTTCGGAATCCGCTCCAGATAATCCTGATGCTCGGGTTCCGCTTCCCAGAATGGCCCGGCCGGTTCTATTTCCGTAACCACTCGGCCCGGCCACAATTTCGATGCGTCGACGTCGGCGGCGGTGTCTTCAGCGACGGCGCGCTGCTCGTCGTTGAGGTAGTAGATCGCCGACCGGTAGCTCGGGCCAAGATCGTTGCCCTGACGGTTGGGCGTGCTCGGGTCGTGGATCTGAAAGAAGAACTCAAGGATCTGCCGGTAGCTGATCACGGCCGGATCAAACTCGATTTCGATGGCTTCGGCGTGGTTGCCGTGGTTGCGATAGGTCGCATTCGGCACATCGCCGCCGGTATAGCCGACGCGGGTTTTCAGCACACCCGGATAGCGGCGCAACAGATCCTGCATGCCCCAGAAGCAGCCGCCGGCGAGAATGGCAGTTTCGGTTTGAGTGGTCATGGTGTGTGCTTCCTCTCGAGACGATGGGGGGATACCCACTGTTATGAGGGCGGGTTGAGAGAATCCAAGGTCACGCTCATGAGAATCGACCACTGGCCTGCTGATCAAGCGACATGCAGGCGACTGCGATTTTCATCAGATCGTATTCAACCAAAGCCAAAGAACGAACGCAGCTTGCTCGGTGACTTGCGCTCGTAGAACGGTTTGGTCTCCCTGAGGAAGTAATCACTCAGCCCGGCTTGTCCCGTCAGCACGCGGCAAAAATCAACCGGCCCGCCATCAGGGGCTGTGTCCGCAGCGACATTGCCGGCTTCGCGCATGACCTGTTCGATATCGCCATCCGCTTCGATGCCGACGATCAAGTGCGGTTTTTCATCAACCGAGGGGTCGTGCATCAGCGCCAGGAACGCGCGTTTCACATTGGCGTGTTTGGCCAGCAGTTGCGAGAGCGAATGGACCATCGTCGATGGGTAGTCCGAAGGCTGTCCAAGCAAGACGTTGGTTTCTTTTTCAACGGTACGCTGCGTGGCGGGCCGGCCGATTTCGCCTGAGAGCAGGCGTTGCACTTCCTCCGGAAAGAATTCCTTGCCGTACGGCGACTTCGGATTGAGAAAGAGCAGCGCGCCCAGCGTGATTTCGAACAATGATCGGGCAGGGATTTCTACATAGCTCTGCTCGCTGTCGATGGATTGTTGCAGCGTTGGCAGCGAGGAGAAGAACGGAATGACCGGCGTGCCATCGGGCTTCTGCCAATGGGCGATGCTGATGTTGCTGCCGGCTTCGAGATTGACATGACCTTGCGCCGCACCGGCGGTGCCGAGGATGTAGACAGTGGAATCCAGCAGGGTGCGATAGAACTCAGGGCGATGCGCAGGTTCATCGGCCGCCAGTCGGAGCGATGTTTCCAGAGGGTTTTCTTGGGAAGTATCCATGAGGTCAGTCCGTTATTTTCAATGGAGAGCGATGATTATCTGGTCGGTCCGATGAGACGTGCTGTCACGATGATACTCGTCCAGAGATTCGAATCCTGCGTCGTTCTAACCCACACCACAAAGCCAACTGTGGGAGCGAGCCTGCTCGCGAAGGCGTCGTGTCAGTTGAAATAACTCACGGCTGATACACCGCTTTCGCGAGCAGGCTCGCTCCCACATTTGAATTTCGCGTTGGGTCTTATAGCAAACTCCACGAAACCCCAACATAAGCCCCCATCCCTTCACCCGGAGTCGACCGCGCAGCATCCAGACCTTTGTCGTCATACCCCGGCGTGACCGTTGCCGCGTAGCGTTTGCCGGTCAGGTTGCGCATGTCGACCCAACCTTGCCAGTCGCCCTTCGGGGCGTTGTAGCCCAGGGTGGCGCCGAACAGGGCGTAGGGATCGGCGTAGTAGCTGTTGGCGTAGTCCACGGCAACTTTGGAGACCAGTTGCGTGTTCACGGCGGCAAAGAAGCCCTGCGGCCAGTCGTAACGCAGTTCGCCCTGGTAATAATGCATCGGCAGGCCCGGCAAGCGGTTGTCGCCGAAGCGCTCATCGTCGCGGTAGTGGAAGTCGCTGAAGGTGTAGGCCTGGCGCAAGCTCAACTGGCGGCCGTCGGCGGCGGTCCAGAGTTTGTTGTTGAGGCTGGCCTCGATGCCCTGGTGCACGGTCGGGCTGGCGTTGAGTTCGTAGGGCGTGACGGCGTTGGCGTCCGGCAGTACCGAGAGCAGTTCGTGACGAACTTGCGCGTAGTACCAGGCCAGGCTCCATTCGCCCAAATGGCTGTCGCCACGGCCGCCGAGTTCCAGAGTGGTAGCGGTTTGGTTTTGCAGTTCGACCGGGTCGCGCTGGGTGCCGGTGGCGGCGCCGTTGCCGCCAGGGAAGCGCACGTTGGAGCTGTAGATCAGCGACCACGGGTGCGGTGCTTCGACGGAGCGGCTGAGGTTGCCGAACACTTGCACGTCCGGGGTGATCTGGTAGCGCAGGCCGATGCGCGGTGCATAGTCCCAGTCGCTGAGACTGGTCTTGCCGCCGCCCTGCGGATAGGTCACGGCGCTTTCGCGGCGGGTGTAGATCGCGGCTAGGCCGGTGGTCAGCCAGAGGTCGTCGGCAATTTCCAGGTCATTGCCGAAATGCAGCACGGTATCTGAACCCTGATAAGTGAAATTACGCATCCGCGTGCCGGGGGCATAGCTGGCGGTGTTGCCACTCGGGATGCGCACGAACTCGCTGGCGCCATCGTTGGGCAGGTGCTTGGTCACGCGCAGGCCGACATTGCTGCGGCTTTCCATCCCGAACAAAGTGTCGCGGCGTTTGTAGTCGAAGGTGCCGCTAACGTCGGTATAAGCCACCTTCAGCCGGTTGGGGCCTTCGCGCAGATCCATCGGGTAGTCGTGGTAGGCGAGGCCGGTCTGGATGCTCGAATCGTCATCGAGGTAGAACGTGGTCTTGTTGCCGATGAACGTACTGCCGGGCTGCTTGCGGCTGTCATCGCGGGCCACATACGCCGGGTTGGCTGCCCGTGGGCTGTGTTCGATGGAATGCTTGGTCACGCGACCGGCGAGGTCGTTGTCGGTTTCGCGATAGCGAAAGTAGAAGCGGGTTTCCAGATTCGGGTTGAAGCGATAGCCGAAGTTGGCGATCAGGCCTTTGCTCTCGCTGGCGGTGTGGTCCTGATAGCCGTCGGCGTTGGCATCGGTCAGGGACATGTAGTAATCGAAATCTCCCAGCACTTGCCCGGAGCTGACCTGGCGCTGCTGATAGCCATGGCTGCCGGTGGCGTAGCGCACTTGCAGCTTTGGCGCGGTGTAACCGGTGTGGCTGACGTAATCGATAGCGCCGCCCAGTGCCAGCGCGCCGCGATCGAAGCCGTTGGCGCCGCGCAGCACTTCGACATGGTCGACCCACAACGGCTCGAGCAATTCATACGGCGTGCCGCCGGGGCCGGTCAGCGGCAAGCCATCCAGCATCGTGTAGAGCCCCGAGGCGTGGGCACCGGGTGCGCGGTTGATGCCTGAACCACGGATGGAAATCTTCACGCCTTCGTTGCCCGCCGACTGTGCATACACCCCCGGCTGATAGGCCAGCACATCCTGATTGCTGGCAACGCGGCCCTGAATCGGCTGGCGCATGTCGACCACGTTGGTGCCGCCGGGAACCTGCTCAAGGCGTTCCCGCGCTTCTTCGACCGCTGCATCGCTGCCACTGCGCTCATCTGCCGAAATCAGCACTTGCCCCAGCTCCAGACCTTGGGTCTCGGCCATCGCCGGGCAGGCCAGGGCCAGACCGAGCAGGGCAGTGGGCAATGATTTGGACGACGGCATCGAAAAAACTCCAGCAAACAGGGGATCGGGCAATGAACAGTGCGACGTCGGAACAACCTCAGGAAACACATGGCGACAGGGCTTTTTTGCCCGGCAATGGCAAACAACCGGGCGTGAACTAACCTCACGGATCAGGCCCTTCGGGTCAATAAACAAATTCAGCGGGCTGTTGAAGCGCGAGGACAGGTTCATGGCGAAAGACAAGAAGAAACCTGCAAAGGCAATCGAACGTCCGCGCTTGAAAAACAAGGACTATCTCGAACAGCTGCGCAAGCTCCACGTTGAGCTGGTCAAGCTGCGGGAGTGGGTCATCGCCAAAGGTGTCAAGGTTTGTATTGTTTTCGAAGGGCGCGACGGTGCGGGCAAGGGCGGGGTGATCAAGGCGATCACGGAGCGCGTCAGCCCACGGGTGTTCCGCGTGATGGCATTACCGGCGCCAACCGATCGAGAAAAAAGTCAGATGCATGTACAGCGCTATCTGCCGCATCTGCCGGCGGGCGGCGAGGTGGTGATTTTCGACCGCAGTTGGTACAACCGCGCCGGTGTCGAACGGGTCATGGGTTTTTGTACGGAGGAGCAGGCCGACAAGTTTCTCAAGTCGATCCCGTGGGTGGAAAACGCCATCGTCGATTCGGGGGTGATCCTGCTCAAGTACTGGCTTGAGGTCAGTCCGGAGGAACAGACCCGCCGGCTCGAAGCGCGAATCAATGACGGGCGCAAGATCTGGAAACTGACACCCATGGATCTGAAGTCCTACAGCCGCTGGTATGACTACTCACGGGCGCGGGACGAAATGTTCAAGCACACCGACACCGATTGGGCGCCGTGGAGGGTTGCCGACTCGAATGACAAACGTCGTGCGCGGCTGAACATCATCACTGATCTGCTCAGTCGCATCCCCTATGAAGAGGTGAAGCGCGACAAGGTCGAGTTGCCGAAACGGCAGAAGCCGGGCAAGTACCGGGAGCCGGATTATGCGTACAAGCGGGTGGCGGAGCGGTTTTGACATTTGCGGGTTTTTTGGGCGTGGCGGCCTTTGGGCCGACCAGGCTCTTGGGGTTTTGGGTGTATATCCGTTTTTTCGGGTGTTGCGGCTGGCGGTTCCGCTCTTACAGCGGGTCACTTTTGCAGACGCCCAAAAGTAACCAAAACGCTTTGCTCCTGCGTTCGGCCCTCGCAGGCTCGGGTTCCTTCGCTCCGGGATCGATCCTGGCGCAGCGGCTCCGGTTTGCTTCGCTGCACCTACACTCGCTGTGTACGACTGCGTCGTACGGTCGCTGCGCTCCCACGCCCGGATCAATCCCTCCACTCAGCCTTCCGACGTCGCCGGTGAGTCAAGATCAAAAGCACTCGAGCTTGCGCTCATTGTTGAGTGGTGCGGCTTCGCCGCGGGCAGCTGCGCTGCTTTGCGTTTGCTTTGTAGGCGAGCCTGCTCGCGAAGGCGGCCTGACAGCCGACCTGTTCTTGAGCTGGTACGCGATCCAACTGTAGGAGCTGCCGAAGGCTGCGATCTTTTGATTTTGCTTTTCTGTGGGCGTGAGCCTGCTCGCGATGACGGAGGAACATTCAAATTTAATTTGACAGATATACCGCTATCGCGAGCAGGCTCACTCCGACAAGGTTTTGCGCATCAACCGTCCATCCGTCGTCTGCCCTGAACCTCTCTCGCGCTGATTTTTCTACCGGGTAAGTCCCTCAGGAGATACCGGTATGTTCGATCAGCAAAAGCAGGCATCACTGGCGGCATGGCGCAAGATGGCAGAGCAGGCCGAGGGCGATCTGGATCCGGAACAGCAATATGACGAGCTGCTCAAGGCTGCGGATCAGATGGAGGAGCAAGGCCTGATCACCAGTGCCGAATGGCGCCAGTTGGTGCGTGACGCCGGCAACGTTTTCACCTTGAACCAAGAACAGCCACAGCGCTGACAGCTGTCATCGGAGGACGTCCCATGCTCAGTTATCTGTTTATCGGCGCCAACGACGTCGAGCGTTCGGCAGCTTTTTACGAGGCGATTCTGACGCCGCTCGGCTACCGGCATGATCGCGAAGAACACTACTGTTTTTACCTGCCCGATTGCATCGACAAGTCCAACGGCCCCGGCAGTGTGCACATCTCGCAACCGTTCAATGGTGAGCCGGCGACACCCGGCAACGGCATGATGCCGGCGTTTCGCGCCGACTCGCGGCATAAGGTCGATCAGGTGCACAAGGCCGGGCTCGACCATGGCGGCAGCGACGAAGGCGCGCCTGGCACTCGCGAGGCCTATACGCCGGACTTTTACGTGGCCTATCTGCGCGACCCCGAAGGCAACAAGCTGGCTGTGTTCTACAGCGGCTGATGGATGGAGCCTGTTGATTCGGCCCTGATGGCCGCCCGCGCCCAGTTCGCGATCACGATCAGCTTTCACATCGTGCTGGCGGCGTTCAGCATCGGTCTGGCGAATTTCCTCATGGTGCTGGAGGCGTTGTGGTTGAGGACCGGGCGTCAGGTTTATCTGGATGTCTATCGCTACTGGCTCAAAGTGTTTGCGCTGAATGTCGCAGTGGGCACGGCGTCGGGATTGATTCTGGAGTATCAGTTCGGCCTCAACTGGTCACGGCTATCGGTGCAGGCCGGTGATGTCCTCGGTCCGCTGATGTTCTATGAAGTGATGGCGGCGTTTTTCATCGAAGCGGGTTTCCTTGGCATCATGCTCTTCGGCTTGAAGAAAGTCGGCCCGCGTCTGCACTTTTTTGCCACCTGCGCTGTGGCGGTGGGCTCGCTGATCAGCGCGTTCTGGATTCTGTCTGCCAACTCCTGGATGCAAACCCCGGCCGGCTATTCGATTGGCGCGGACGGGCGGTTCCTTGCCGAGGACTGGTGGGCAATCATCTTCAACCCTTCGTTTCCCTATCGCCTGGCGCACATGCTGCTTGCCGTGTTCATCGGCAGCGCGACGCTGATTGCCGGGATCAGTGCCTGGCAATTGCGCAAGGCCCCGGAAAACCCGCGTGCTCGCCTGCAATTCTCCATGGCGCTGTGGGTGATTGCGCTGCTGATGCCGGTGCAGATTGTTATCGGCGATCTGCATGGCCGGCACAGTTTGCAAGCCCAGCCGCAGAAAGTGGCGGCCATCGAAGGCTCGTGGACGCGCCCGGCTCAAGGGGCAGGGGAGCCACTGCGGCTGTTCGCATGGCCGGATATGCAAGAGCGCCGCAACCACTGGGAGGTGGCGATTCCGCGCATTGGTTCCCTCTACCTGCAGCATGACCTGACCAGCACCATCGCCGCGCTTGATGAATTTCCGGCTGAGGACATCCCGCCCGTGGCGCCGGTGTTTTTCGCGTTCCGGCTGATGGTCGGGCTGGGGCTGTTGATGCTTGGGCAGGGTGTGGTCAGCCTGATCCTGCGCCGACGGAATCGCCTGTACACGGCGCGGCTCTGGCTGGGCGCGTGCGTGCTGCTGGCACCGGCCGGGTTTCTGGCGATGCTCAGCGGCTGGGTAGTCACCGAAGTGGGGCGACAGCCGTTCACCGTTTACGGATTGATGCGCACGGCGGACAGTCTGTCGTCGGTGTCCAGGGCTCAAGTCGTCGGGTCGACGTGGCTGATTCTGCTGTTTTATCTGCTGATCTTCGGCATCGGTCTGTGGGTGTTGCTGCGCCTGTTGCGCGAGCCGCCGCAGCAGGACCAACTCGAGCCGCAGCCCACCCTTGCCGACGAAACCGGGCACTGAGGAGTCGCAGACATGGATATCGATTGGCTGACTCTATTGTGCGCTGCCGCATTGGCGTTCTCGGTGATGAACTACGTGTCGCTCGACGGCACCGATCTGGGCGTCGGCATGCTCATGGGCCTCACGGATTGCAAACACCAGCGACGAGCCATGGCGGTGTCGATTCTGCCGGTATGGGACGCCAACGAAACCTGGCTGGTGCTCGGCGGCGGAGGGCTGCTGGCGCTGTTTCCGCTGGCGTATGCGATCTTGCTTCCGGCCCTGTATGTGCCTTTTATCGTGATGTTCCTCGCCTTGATCGCGCGGGCCATGGCGCTGGAGTTTCGCGACTACGCACCGAATGAAACACGCAAGCGCATCGTCGACGGCGTGCTGGCCCTGGCTTCGCTGCTGACCGGGTTGGTCCAGGGCATGGTGCTCGGCACTCTCGTGCAAGGCGTTGCGCATCAGGGCGGTCAATACATTGGCGATGGCCGCGACTGGCTGAATCCGTTCCCGGTATTTTGCGGTTTGGTGCTGGTACTCGGTTACGTCTGGCTGGGGACGTGCTGGTTGTACTGGCGCACCCTGGATGAATTGCAGCAGCGCTCGGCTCGTCAGGCCCGCATGCTGGCGCTGGTCGTCGCGGCACTATTGCTGGTGCTGATCGCATGGACGGCGACGTTGCAGCCGCAATATGCCCGGAGGCTCGCCGATATTCGCCTGTGGTTGCCGGCAGGACTGATCGTCAGCGCTCTAGGATGGGTGTTCAGCAAAGGCTTTCACTGCCGCTTCGACTTCATCCCACTGTTCGCCGCATTGGGCATCTTCGTCCTGGCTTTCGCGGTGATGCTGGTCGCGCTATTTCCCTTCATCATTCCGCCGGATCTGACCTTGAGCGAAGCCGCATCCAGCCCGAACAGCCAGATCTTCATGCTGGTCGGATTCGCCGTGCTGATCCCCATCACGCTGGCCTACAACACCTTCGGTTTCCGCGTATTCAGCGGCAAGGTCCGCGTTGCCAGCGATGGTTGAGATTCACGTTACCCGACCTTTTTTGCTCACCAGCGACAGGCGCGAAGCCCGTAGCAGATCAGCAAAAGCCGCCTTGTCGATCGGCCGACTCATGAAATAACCCTGCACCTCGTTGCATTGATCCTTGCCGAGAATCGCCAGTTGCTCCTCGGTCTCGACGCCTTCGGCGGTCACAGTCAGCCCCATGGCTTTGCCCAGACCGATGATCGCCTGCACCACGGCACGGTCGTTGGCGCCGCTGCTGATCGAGGCGATAAAGCGTTTGTCGATCTTGATCCCGTCGAATGGATAGGCGCGTAGGTAACCGAGCGACGAATAACCGGTGCCGAAGTCGTCCATGTTCAGACGCACGCCGAGCTCCTTGAGCTGATTCATGGTGGTCAGCGCGCCGTCGGTGTCGTTGAGCATCACGTTTTCGGTGATCTCCAGCTCCAGACGGCTGGCCGGGAAACGCGTATCCACCAGCACTTCACGAACATCCTCGACGACATCGCTGAGAGCGAACTGCGCAGGCGAGAGGTTGACCGACAGCAGAATGTCATGGGGCCATTCCAGCGCGGTTTCGCAGGCTTCGCGCAACACCCAGCGGCCCAGCGGCACGATCAGGTCGGTCTGCTCGGCCAGCGGAATGAACACGTCCGGTCCGAGCAACCCTTGGGTCGGATGCTGCCAGCGCACCAGCGCTTCGACTGAAACGATGTGTTTGCCGTCGACCTTGTAGCGCGGCTGATAGTGCAGGACAAATTCGTTGTGCTTGAGCGCGTGGCGCAGGTCATCTTCCATTTGCCGGCGCGTCTGGATCTGGTCGCTCATGTGCGCTTCGAAATAGCACCAGGTGTTCTTGCCGTCGGACTTGGCCTGATACAGCGCGATGTCGGCGTAGCGGATCAGATCGCTGGCGGCAAAACCGTGTCGACGACTCAGGGCGATGCCGATGCTCGCGCCGATGTGCAGCGGATGTTGTTCGTAATTGATCGGTTGATGCAGGCTGCCGATCAGCCGTGTGCAGAATTTGTCGATCTCGTTATGGCTGTCCATGCCGTTGAGCACCACGACGAATTCATCACCACCGAGACGGGCGACGATGTCGTGCTCGCGGGTGCATTCGCGCAGGCGCGTGGCGACTTCCTGGAGAACCGCGTCACCGGCAGGATGGCCGAGGGAATCGTTGATCGGCTTGAAGTTGTCCAGATCGATCATCAGCAGCGACAGCGGCGGCGCGTGTTCCTTCAATACCAGGACGTCGTCGAGATAACGCGCCAGTTTGTTGCGGTTGGGCAGGCCGGTCAGGGCGTCATGCATCGACAGGTGCTGGATCTGCGCATGGGCGGCGACTTCGTCGGTGATGTCGCTGGCAGTGCCGCGATAGCCGACGACGCTGTTCTTGTCGAAAATCGGCCGCGCCGAGAGCCGGCAGTGGCGCGGCTGCCCGGAGTGATCGCGATAAGTGCAGCGCAAATCGCTGGCGCTGTTTTCTTCGCTGAGTTTGCGCAGCCACAGCTCCAGTGGTGTGGTGTCGCAAGTCAGTAATTCGCCGATGTCCTGGCCCAGCCACAGAGCTTGCGGGTAACCGGTGACTTCGCTGAAGCGCGCCGACAGATAGGTCAGCGCCAACTGATCATCAACTTCCCAGATCCAGTCCGACGCCGCTTCGGCCACGGCGCGAAAGCGTTCTTCACTGGCTTCGAGGGCATGATTGGCTTTCTCGAGTGCCTGATTCGAGGCCTGCATGGCATAAATGCTGTTGTCGACGTATTGCGATGAGCGCAATGCATGGCGGAAAAAATAGGCGGTGAGCAGCATCAGCACCAGAAACGTCGCGCCGAGCGGTGGCACCAGCGTCCACAACAATTGCTGACCGGGCCGTTGCAGGTCGGCGACCAGACTGTAGCCGGTGCTGTCGAGGGGCACGCTTGGATGGCCTTTCTCAATGGTTTCATCCGGGACCAGGGTCAGGTTCGTCAGGCCATAACCGCTGCCGATCTTGCGCAGTTTGGTCGGGGTCAGCTTGTCGACGAACACCAGCACCGAGGTGTTTCTCAATTCATCCAGCGGGCGCTCGTCATTGGGAATGATCGCGGCAGCGGTGATCAGCGCCGGCCAGCCTTCGAACAATGAATAACTGCTGATCGGCTTGGTCAGATCAGGCTGACTCAGCACCTGCTCGACCAGCGCCGAGGCGGGCGCTTGCAGTACGCTGGATACGTCGGTTTCAACCATCTGCCCGCGAATCACCGCGTACTTGGTGCGATTGCGATCAAGGACGAACACGCCGTCGTAGCCGTCGCTGGTGAACAGGGTCTTGCCCATGTTCTGTTCGGTGTAGGCCCAGTTGACGTCGATCGGCCCGCTCAAGGCCTCATAGGCGCGGGTCCAGTAGGCATAACTGGTGATGTAGTTTTTCGACGCGGTGATGCGGTTTTCCACGGCGCGCACGGAATAGAACTGGTTCTGTTCCAGATCTTTCGCGTCAAGGGTATTGGCAATGCCAAGCAGGGTGCTGATCGCGGCAATAACGCCAGCGACGAACAGTGCGCCAACGGCGATGGCCAGGCGCCGGGTGACGGCGCGTTGCGGGGTGGGGATTGGCTGCGCAGGGAGAATAACGGCCATGTGCTCGTCCTTGATCCGGTGTCTTCTGAATCTAGAACAATGGCGAGCGCACAATGTTCAGATTGTTGTTATTGGTATCGCCTGGATTTTTTCAAAGTGTAGCGAATCCGTTGGAATTTCCAGCAGCGCGGCCAGCGGCGAATCCCGAAAGGGCGAGACTTCCCGCACAAAAACCGGATAATGGCCGCCATTCGTTTAGCCGTATTCTGGTAATCCCGCATGGAAATCAAGGTCAACTTTCTCGACAACCTTCGACTTGAAGCCAAGTTCGACGACTTCACGGTGATCGCCGATCAGCCCATCCGCTACAAGGGCGACGGCTCGGCACCGGGGCCGTTCGACTACTTCCTGGCGTCGTCGGCCTTGTGCGCGGCTTACTTCGTCAAGCTGTACTGCGACACGCGCAACATCCCGACAGAGAACATTCGCCTGTCGCAGAACAACATCGTCGACCCGGAAAACCGCTACAACCAGATCTTCAAGATTCAGGTCGAATTGCCCGCCGACATCTCGGACAAGGATCGCCAGGGCATCCTCCGTTCCATCGACCGTTGCACCGTGAAGAAAGTGGTGCAGACCGGCCCCGAGTTCATCATCGAAGAAGTCGACAACCTCGACGCCGATGCCCAGGCCTTGTTGATGCCGCAGTCCGATTCCCAGGCAGGCACCTACATCGCCGGCAAGGACCTGCCGCTGGAACAGACCATTGCCAACATGTCGAAGATCCTCGCCGACCTCGGCATGAAGATCGAAATCGCCTCGTGGCGCAACATCGTGCCCAACGTCTGGTCGCTGCACATTCGCGATGCGCATTCGCCGATGTGCTTCACCAACGGCAAGGGCGCGACCAAGGAAGGCGCACTGGCGTCGGCGCTGGGCGAGTTCATCGAGCGCCTCAATTGCAACTTCTTCTATAACGACCAGTTCTGGGGCGAAGACATCGCCAACGCCGAATTCGTCCATTATCCGGACGAGAAGTGGTTCAAGCCGGGTTCGAAAGACGAATTGCCAAGCGAGATTCTCGACGACTACACCCTTGGCATTTACAACCGCGACGGCGAACTGCGCGGCTCGCACCTTTACGACACCAACTCCGGCAACACTCAGCGCGGTATCTGCTCGCTGCCGTTCGTGCGCCAGTCGGACGGTGAAGTGGTGTACTTCCCGTCGAACCTGATCGAAAACCTCTACCTGAGCAACGGCATGAGCGCCGGCAACACCTTGGCCGAAGCGCAGGTGCAGTGCCTGTCGGAAATTTTCGAGCGCGCGGTCAAACGCGAAATACTCGAAGGCGAAATGGCCCTGCCGGATGTACCGCAAGAGGTACTGGAAAAATACCCGAGCATCCTCGCCGGCATCAAAGGCCTTGAAGAGCAGGGCTTCCCGGTGCTGGTCAAGGACGCCTCGCTGGGCGGTGAATTCCCAGTGATGTGCGTGACCCTGATGAACCCGCGCACTGGCGGCGTCTTCGCCTCGTTCGGCGCGCACCCGAGCCTGGAAGTCGCGCTGGAACGCAGCCTGACTGAACTGCTTCAGGGCCGCAGCTTTGAAGGACTCAACGACTTGCCGCAGCCGACGTTCTCGGGGCAGGCAGTGACCGAACCGAACAACTTTGTCGAGCACTTCATCGATTCCAGCGGTGTGGTGTCGTGGCGCTTCTTCAGCGCCAAACCAGATTTCGAATTCGTCGAATGGGACTTCTCAGGCCAAGGCGAAAACTCCAACGCCGAAGAAGCCGCGACCCTGTTCGGCATCCTCGAAGACATGGGCAAGGAAGTCTACATGGCGGTCTACGAGCACATCGGCGCCAAAGCCTGCCGCATCCTCGTGCCGGACTACTCGGAGATCTACCCGATCGAAGACCTGATCTGGGACAACACCAACAAAGCCCTGCAATTCCGTGCCGACATCCTCAATCTGCACAACCTCAGCAAGGTTGGCCTGCGCAATCTGGTCCAAGGCCTGGAACGCAGCGAGCAGGATGACTACACCGATATCACCACGCTGATCGGCATTGAGTTCGATGACAACACGCCGTGGGGCAAGCTGACGATTCTGGAACTGCGCCTGCTGATCTACCTCGCACTGCAGAAGTTTGACGAGGCCAAGGATCTGGTTGAGGCGTTCCTGCAATACAACGACAACACCGTAGAGCGCGGCTTGTTCTATCAGGCAGTGAATGTGGTGCTGGAGATGGAGCTGGACGAGGATCTCGAGCTTGAGGATTACGAAGCCAATTTCCGCCGGATGTTTGGTGACGAGCGTATGGATGCGGCGATTGGGTCGGTGAATGGCAGTGTGCGTTTTTACGGTTTGACGCCAACGAGCATGAAGCTGGAAGGGCTGGATCGGCATTTGCGCTTGATCGAAAGCTATAAAAAGCTGCACGCGGCGCGGGCTGGTGTGGTGGCTTTGTCGCGTTGAAGAGCTGGCTCAGAACGTTTCGCTTTCGGCTTGAGTGTGGCTGCGTGGCTTGAACCGTAGCCCCTCACCCCAGCCCTCTCCCGAGGGAGAGGGAGCCGATTTTCAAGCTTTTTAGAATTTGTGTTCGACTCGGTTTCCCAGGTCGGCCTATTCCACCAGACACCTCGGTCAATCCCCTCTCCCTCTGGGAGAGGGGTAGGGTGAGGGTTTTTTCAAGATTTGAGTTCGGCTCGGTTTCCCAGGTCGGCCTATTCCACCAGACACCTCGGTCAATCCCCTCTCCCTCTGGGAGAGGGGTAGGGTGAGGGTTTTTTCAAGATTTGAGTTCGGCTCGATTTCCCAGGTCGGCGTATTTCCACCAAGCACCTCGGTCAGTTCCCTCTCCCTCTGGGAGAGGGCTAGGGTGGGGGTTTTTTCAAGATTTGAGTTCGGCTCGGTTTCCCAGGTCGGCGTATCTGCACCAAGCACCTCGGTCAGTTCCCTCTCCCTTTGGGAGAGGGCTAGGGTGAGGGGCTTTGGCTTTTGCGGCCATGCGCTGCATCCGCCAACTGCCCCGTATCCACCCGCACAAACACCGAATCACCCACCGCCGTGAGCACTTCCCCGGCATACACCTCGCAAATCACCCGGGTCTTGCGCCCGACTTCACCTTCGACTCGCGCGCGCAAGAGCAGCGGCACGCCCATCGGTGTGGGTTTGATGAATTTGATCCCGAGGTTGCCAGTCACGCAGTCGATGCGCGGCAGGCTGCCGGCTTCGCGGTTTTCCGCGCGGTAGTGCCAGGCCATGGCGGTCCAGTTCGAATGACAGTCGACAAGCATGGCAATCAGCCCGCCGTAAACCAGATCCGGCCAGCCGCAATATTGAGCTTCGGGCAGATGCTCGGCGATGACGTGTTTGCCGTCCTCATCCCAACGACTTTTCACGTGCAGGCCTTGCGGATTGCGGCCGCCGCAGCCGTAACAAACGCCGTCGGGGGCGGCGAGGTCTTGCAGCGGGGTGTCGTGGCTGGACATGGCGGGTTTCATCCTGGAGTGGCGAGGCCGGACAGGCGCAAGCGGTTGCGTCCGCCGCGTTTGGACTCGTAGAGCGCGGCGTCGCCAAGTTCGATCAGCGCCGCCAGACTGGCCGGCGGTTTGTCGAACAGGGTGGCGCCGATGCTCAAGGTCACCGCAGCGGACGTGGGATAGGTGTGCGACGCCAGGGCCAGAAACTGTTCGCGCAAGGCGTTGCCCAGTTCAAGGATAGCTTCGGCTGACGCGTTGTTGAGCAGCATCAAAAACTCATCGCCACCCAGCCGCGCCGTCAACGCATTGGCCGGAAGCTGGGCACGGATCATTTCGCTCAAGGCAATCAGCAAGCGGTCGCCGGCGATATGCCCGTACTGGTCGTTGACCAGTTTGAAGTTGTCGATATCGATCAACAGCAACGCACCCGGTCTTTGCGCGGATACGCCGGCCAGCAGGCGTGGCGTACGCTTTTCCAAGGCGCGGCGGTTGTAGAGGGCCGTGAGCGGATCGCGCTCGGCGAGGCGGGCGATCTGCTTTTCCCGGCGATAACGCTCGGTGCCGGTCATCGACAGGGCGATCAACATGATCGCCATCGCGCCTTCGACCAGCGAGATCTGAATGATCTCGCCGCGAAACGCCGCCAGATCGATCAGCGTGCCGGGGATCACCACGGTCAGGGCCTTGGCCACATAAAAGATGCCATGGCCGAGCAGCACATAACGCAATTGCACCGCGCCCACGCTCAACGACTTGCCGTGCGGGCGCAGCAGCGAACTGGCCTTGAGTGTCGGGATCGCCACCAGCATTGAGTTGGCCACCAGCATGGCCTTGGACCACAGCGGGCCGTCCGGCAACATCAACATGATCAGCCACGTCGCGAAAATCAGGTACCACGCTGGCGACAGTCGGGTCTGGGTGAAGCGCGCCACACCGAGCAGGAAAAAGAAGTGCGCGGTCACCAGCAGGCCGTTGGCGAACCAGATGCCCAGCAGCAGAAAACCGCTGCTGCGCAGCAGCGCGAGGGTGGAACCGATGGTGATGGTGGCGAAACCGGCGCTCCAGAACAGTAGCGAAGGCTCACGAATGCTGCGCCACTCGACCGCCAGATACAGCGCGGCAGCGGCTGCGAGGGCGATCGTGATGGTCAGCATCGTTGGCGGGTCGAGCGGCATTTCCGGGCAGGCCTGTCTGTATGGCAATAGGCCTGCGATTGTAAGCGTTTGGTCAGGTTTTTCGCAGGGGGCGTGTTGCCGGGCAGACCACTGGCGCTTCAGCGGTCACTCTTGCGGGCTTAGCCAGGTGTCTACCACGCGGCGATCGAGCTCTTCCCAATAAGCCATGCCCAGCACCCGCGTGGTATTGAGGCCGCGCAGATAACCGCGCAGTTGCTGGGCGGTATCGCGGATCAATTGCGCATCGCGGGTGTTTTTGTCCAGCAGGACGCTTTCGTACTGCACCAGGTATTCGGCTACGCGGTCGCGATATTCGGGCAGCACGGCGTCACGGATTAGATCAAACGTTCTCAAGGCGAGACCCTCATCATTTTTCTTGAATGTGCTCAGTGTGCATCAGTCTGCGCGACGCGCAACTATTGCTGGAAGTAATAGTGACCATCAAGAAACGCAAGTTCTGCTTTGCCGGCGATCGGCGGAAAATCGCCTCCATCGAAGACGCAGCTCAAGGAAATTGCGCGATGAACATTCTGACTCGACTGGCAATGATCGCCCTGCTGATGGGCGGGGTAGTTACCGCACCGGCTTACGCAGACGACTCCCGGTCGTGTCACCTGCAACCCATCGCCGCCAGCGCATCGGCCTTGCAGCACACGCAGACCGTGGGTGTGTTGTTGAGCGAAAACACCTTACAGAACCTGCAGTATCTGGAGCGTTACCACGACATGGCGCTCAACGGTGCGAAAGACGCACTGGATTCGCGAATCCGCGACGCCTTTGTCGGCAGTTCCGACCCGGAACTGGCCCTCGACTGGCTGATGAGTTCGCTGCAGCAACAGTTCGTCTCGGTGACCGTTTACGACAATCTGGATGAGCTGCTTCAGACCCATCCGGATGTGGTGGTCAAGCTCGATACCTTCAATCGCTTGCTGACCCAGCGCAACAGTCTGGTCGAGGCGCGCTTCTCTGCACGGTTCTACGACGCCGACCTGCAATACATCGGCAAGGCCGAGGGGGCAATCGAGCAGGAGCTGCCTTCGGTCTGGGTGCATGACCGGGCGGCGCCGCAGATCGCGGCACAGATCAATCAGCAGCGTGATCTGCAACTCAATGCGCTGAAGCAATTCGATGTGTCGCTCAAGGCCCTGGTGGCGTCGAGCTGATTCTCCAAAAAGTTGAATGGCAGCGGCGATCCCGTGAAGTCGAACCGTTGCCGGTTGAACCGAACCTTTATTTTCAGGATTACCCCGATGCGTCCTTTATTCGTGCCAGCCATGGCTTTTGTTTCCCTGTTGCTCGGCGGTTGTGCTTCGGCGCCGAACGATCCGACTCTGACGTTGCAGACCAGCAAGACGCCGGCGCAGTACGCCGATTGCGTGGTGCCGAAGTTGCAGGGCAGTGCGTTGAATCCGACGGTTTCGCAGAGTCAGCGCAGTTATCGGATTGTGGTGCCGAGCAAGGTGTCGGCGGATAACGTGCTGGAGGCGTACAAGGCGGGGAAGGGCGGCAAGGTGTTCATTTATGAGCGGCATTTGCTGGCGTCGAATTTGTTGCCTTCGAGTTTTGAGCGGGCGGCTCAGGAGTGCATTTGATCTGAGCGCTTGACGGGTTTTGACAGAGCTCCTTTGGTTGGCCGCAACCAACCAATTTTTTCGCCCCACACTGGTTTTCGGTTGTGGGGCTTTTTTTTGGACTTGGCGGCCTTTGGGCCGACCATGCTCTTCGGGTTTTGGGTGTATATCCGTTTCTGCGGGTGTGGCCGATTACGGTTCCGCTCTTACAGCGGGTCACTTTTTCAAACGCCGGAATGCCGGCCCAGCAAAAAGTAACCAAAAGGCTGCGCCCTGACGTTCGGCCCGCTCGCTTAGGCTCGGGGTTCCTTCGCTGCGGGACTGATCCTGGCGCAGCGGCTACGGTTTGCTTCGCTGCACCTCCTTCCGCTGTGTACGACTGCGTCGTACGGTCGCTGCGCTCCCACGCCCGGATCAATCCCTCCACTCAGCCTGCCGACGGGCTCCAGATCAAGAGCCACTCGAGCTTGCGCTCATTGTATTGAGTGGTGAAAAGCAGGAGGCGGATTGCTTTTGCTTTTTGCTTTTCTGTGGGAGCGAGCTTGCTCGCGAAGGCGGCCTGACAGCCGACCGTTTTCTCACTGAATGCATCCGATCAAAACTGTAGGAGTGAGCCTGCTCGCGATGGCTGTGTATCAGGCAACACGATGATGATTGGGGAGTGTTCTTTTGTCTTGCGATCCGGTTTCTCCAGGGACGGCCCTCACCCTAACCCTCTCCCAGAGGGAGAGGGGACTTGGTCGAGGTGTTTGTTGAAGATGCGCCGACCTGAGACTCTGCGTCGAGCTCGTTCTTGAATTCAACGAAGATCGGCTCCCTTCCCCCTCGCCCCCCGGGGTTGTATGTACCGGGGACTTGGTCGAGGTGTTTGTTGAAGATGCGCCGACCTGAGACTCTGCGTCGAGCTCGTTCTTGAATTCAACGAAGATCGGCTCTCTTCCCCCTCGCCCCCCGGGGTTGTATGTACCGGGGACTTGGTCGAGGTGTTTGTCGAAGATGCGCCGACCTGAGACTCTGCGTCGAGCTCGTTCTTGAATTCAACGAAGATCGGCTCCCTTCCCCCTCGCCCCCCGGGGTTGTATGTACCGGGGACTTGGTCGAGGTGTTTGTCGAAGATGCGCCGACCTGAGACTCTGCGTCGAGCTCGTTCTTGAATTCAACGAAGATCGGCTCCCTTTCCCCCTCGCCCCCTGGGGGGAGAGGGCTGGGGTGAGGGGGCTGGGTTTCACTGACTCAACGCAATCTGCAGCCTATCCCAAACAACCATTCACCCTGTCACACACCCAACCGGCACTTTCCCCGCAAACGTATCTACCAGACTCGCCACAACCATTTCCCCCATCCGCGTGCGTGTCTGAAGCGTGGCGCTGGCCCGATGCGGTTGCAGCACCACCTGTTCATTACCAAACAACGCTTCCGGCACATTCGGTTCATCGACAAACACATCCAGCCCAGCCCCGGCAATCTCGCCAGCCGCAAGCGCGGCAACCAGAGCCTTCTCATTCACCAGTTTGCCCCGGGCGACGTTGATCAGATAACCGTCCTTGCCCAGCGCTTGCAGCACTTGCGCGTCGATGATCGCTTCGCCCTTGTCCGCCGCTGCGGCGAGGATCAGGGCGTCGCTGTCGCGGGCCAGTTGTTTGAGGTCGGCGACGAAGGTGTGGGGGACGTCGCTCATTGGTTGCAGGTCGGTGTAGCTGATCGGGCAGCCGAAGGCGGCGGCGCGGGTGGCGATGGCGCGGCCGACGCGGCCCATGCCGACGATGCCGATGCGCATGCCGGAGACTTGTCGGGCCAGGGGCAGTGGGGCGAGTGGGGTTGGGCTTTGCGGCCATTGGCCGGAGCGGACGTAGCGGTCGCTGGTGCACAGGCCGCGACAGACCGAGATGAGCAGGCCGATGGCGAGGTCGGCGACGTCTTCGGTGAGGGCGCCGATGGTGGCGGTGACGCGGATGCCGCGGTCGCGGGCGTAGGCCAGATCGACGGCGTCGGTGCCGACGCCGTTGACCGCGACGACTTCCAGGTTCGGCAGTTGCGCCATCAGCGCCTGGCTGATGCCGGTGTGGCCGCCGGTGATGACGCCGCGAATGTTGGCGCCGTGTTCCTTTATGTAGGCGGGTTTGTCCGCTTGCTGGAAGTAGCGGCGTACGGTGAACAGTTCGTCCAGACGCGCGTTGATTGCCGGGATCAGGATCGGGCTCAGTTGCAGGATTTCTGGCTTCATGGCTACCTCGTTACGCAATAAAAAGGCCGGCTCAACCGCGGCCGGCAAACGGCATGGCGCTGGCCATGACGGTCATGTTCAGGACGTTGGCCGACAGCGGCAGGCCGGCGATGTAGCGCACTGCATCGGCGACGTGTTTGACGTCGACCATCGGCTCGACGGCGATGCTGCCGTTGGCCTGGCGTACGCCTTTGGTCATGCGCACCGACATTTCGGTCAGGGCATTGCCGATGTCGATCTGGCTGCAGGCGATGTTGAATTCACGGCCATCCAGCGCCAGGGATTTGGTCAGGCCGAGCACGGCGTGTTTGCTCGCGGTGTAGGCGCTGCTGAACGGGCGCGGCGTGTGTGCGGAAATCGAGCCGTTGTTGATGATCCGCCCGCCCTGCGGCTGTTGTTTGCGCATCAGCCCAAACGCGCCGCGAGCGCACAGAAAGACTCCGTTGAGGTTGGTGTCGATCACGTTGCGCCACTGCTCGAAGGTCAGCTCGTCCAGCGGCACGGCGGGGGCGTTGACGCCGGCGTTGTTGAAGACCACATCGAGGCGCCCGTAGACCTCGGCAATGGTCGCGAACAGCACGTCGACACTGGCCGGATCACGCACGTCGGTGGGTACCGCCAGCGCTGGGTGACCCTGGCTCTGCGCCAGTTCGACCAGCGCTTGCAAGGGCTCGGGCCGGCGTCCGGCGAGCACAAGGGTAAAGCCGTCGGCCATCAGGCCGAGTGCCACGGCGCGGCCGATGCCACTGCCGGCGCCGGTGACCAGCGCAACTTTCAAAGAGGTCGTCATATTGTTGTTCTCCTTTTTCTCAATCCGCTGGAATCAGGGCCGTGGGCCGACGCGCATTTCCAGGTGGCCGATGCCGTCTATGCCAGCGCTGATCACGTCGCCCGGTTGCAGGCTGTCAACGCCGGCGGGGCTGCCAGTCATGATCAGGTCGCCGGCGCGCAGGGCCACGGATTGCGAGATGCGCGCGATTACTTCACTGACCGACCAGATCTGGCTGTCGAGGTTGTCGCGCTGGCGTTCTTCGCCGTTGACGTTAAGCCACAACTCGCCCTCGGGATGGCCGCAGCGGCTCACCGGGACAACGGCAGTCATCGGCGCGGCGCCGTCGAACACCTTGGCGCCTTCCCACGGCAAACCGTTGCTCTTGGCTGCGCGTTGTACATCGCGGCGGGTCAGGTCGAGGCCGGCGGCGTAGCCCCACACGTAGGCGAGCGCTTGATCCTCGGGGATATGGGCGCCGCCTTCACCGATGGCAACGACCAGTTCGATTTCGTGAACGAAGTCCTCGCACACTGAGGGGAAGGCGACGTCGCCGACGGCATCGACCACGCAGCTTGCCGGTTTCATGAAAAACACCGGCGGCTGGCGCGACTGGCCTTGAGAGTCCGGCCATGGGTAGTTGCGGCCGACACAGAACACCCGGCCGACGGGGAAGCGCTGCTCGGTGCCGAGGACCGGCAAGGTCACGGGCAGATCCGGGGTAAAGACGTATTCGGTCATGTTCATCCTGCGGGTCATCCTGTTTGAAAGGGCAGCGTACGGCGGCTGGCGTCGGCGAAGTTGGACGAAAGCCGCCTGCGTTTGGACAAATCCGGGCTTTTCGCCTCAGCGCACCTTCAGCTCGATGCGGTACAGACGTCCGAGCAACAACGAATAGGAGAGCGTGCCGATCAGCGCGACGCCGCCAATAAACCAGAAGGCATAGGCGAAGGTGCCGGTGGCGTGGACGATGGCGCCGATCACGATCGGCGTGACGATGCCGCCGATGTTCGCCGCCAGGCTGGTAATGCCGCCGGTGAGGCCGATCAGCTCTTTTGGCGCCACTTCCGATACCGCCGCCCACGATGAGGACGCGATGCCTTGGGCGAAGAACGCGATGGTCAACACGGCGATGCAGATCAGGTTGGAGTCGGTGAAATTCACCAGCACGATCGACATGCCCAGCATCGAACCGACCACCAGCGGCAACTTGCGCGCAAACGACATCGAGTAGCCGCGACGGATCAGCAAGTCGGAAACGATGCCGGCCAGCAGAATCCCCACCGTCGCACCGACGAAGGGCAGCACGGCGAAGATCCCGGCCTTGATCATGGTCAGTTTGCGTTCTTCGATCAGGTAGGTCGGGAACCAGGTGAGGAAGAAGTACAGCGCCGAGGTGCTGGCGAATTTGCCGATGCAGATCGCCCAGATCTGCCGATAACTGAACAGCTCGGCAATCTGCCGCCAGTTGAAACGGGTGCGCTCCTGGCTGCTCTTGACCAGACCGCCGCCGGTTTCGATGTACTTCAATTCTTCCTGGCTGACTTTTTTGCAGTTCAGCGGATCGCGATACAGGTACAGCCACAGCACACCGAAGACGATGCCGAGTGCGCCGGTGCTGTAAAACACGTGGCGCCAGTCAAAAGTGGTCGCCAGCCATAACAGGGCGCCGGTGAACAGCGCCGTGCCGAGGTACTGGCCGCACACGTAAATGCTACTGGCCATCCCGCGTTCCCGCGCCGGGAACCACACCGTCACGGCGCGGCTGTTGGCCGGAAAGGCCGGGGCTTCCATGGCGCCGACCGCCAGGCGCAGGCCGAACAGCGAGGCAAACCCCGTGGCGAAACCCTGGCAAACGGTGACGGTCGACCAGCTGATCAGCGATACGCCGTAGGTGAAGCGCGAGCCAAACCGATCAGCGATGAAGCCGGCCGGCACCAGTGCCAGCGCATAGGTCCAGGCGAAGGCGGAAAAGATCAGGCCCATTTCGATCTTGTCCAGGCCCAGGTCCTTGGCCATGAACGGCGCGGCAATCGAAATGTTCACCCGGTCGATGTAATTGATGATCGTCGCAATCAGCAGCAACGACAGCATGAACCAGCGCCGCCGGGTCGGCAGACGCTGCGCCGAAACGGCATCGCGTGCGCCGGCTATCACCGGCGGCACCGTGGCACTGGAAGAATGGGAGTTGGACATGCGGAGACCTCGTTATTGTTAGAAGAGTCGAGATTTTTCGAGCAGCCGATGCCGTTGCCCGCAAGGTGTGGGGCAAGGCAATCGAACGGGTTGCAGCGCGGCTTTCAGACGTTCAGGAACGTCTTTCTGCGACTGATTTCAAGGGGAGGTCGGGCGGGGCGGCGAGGGGAAATAGCAGGATCATGACGTGCGCACCTTTGATTGTTTTTGAAAGAGGTTGGGCTGCGTTGGTCATTACAGTGGTCGTACAACGGTTCTAAATCAACCGATGGGTTAGAACGTTTTTTCTTGAAAAAAGTGGATTTGGCGAACGTGTCCAAAAAGATAAATACGATTTGTCTTGAGAATAAAGATCAGGTTTAAAGCATAACTAACTGAAAAATAACGACTATCTCTACTTTTACGATAATGCGGTTTTTGGACAGGCTCATCGCGAGGCTTCTTTCAAAAAAGACAATGTCATCGTATGACTCGTTGCCGCCCACCGCACAACCCTGCAAGATGACGGGCGCCACCTCACTGCCCGGAGGACCTCCCGCCCATGTCTTCACCCAGCCGTATCCCGACCTACGTCATGCAGCAACGCAGCGAATTGACCGATTTCTACATTCGCGACAAAAAGGGTCGGCGCGCCGAAACCGCGCCTCACCGGCATGAGTATTTTCAAATCCAGATCAACCTCGGTGGCGACACCGTGCAGCACATCGGCAGCGTGCAGCGGCCGTTCCCGCGCAACACTCTGGCGTTCATCCTGCCGCACCGCGTGCATGTGATTCCGCATCCCGAGGACAGCAATTTCATCGTCATCAATTTTTCCCAGACGTTCCTCTTGCCGCATCTACAGTGCGACCCGATGGATCTGGAAGAGGTGTCAATCCTGCTCGCGCCTGAACTGTCGCCGTTCCGCTTTCAGGAGCATCTGGATTTCATTTTGGGCGATGAGGATTTCGCTCAGGTCTGCGGCCTGATCGAGCAGATGCGCAGCCTTGATGAGAACCGTCAGTTCGGCACGCGGGAAATGCTCAAGGGCTTGTTGCTGCAGATGATTGGCAGCGTATGTTTTCTTTACGCCGAGCCGCTCAAGCGCTTGGCGGAAGAGAATGCCGCCGAGAACAGCCGTCGCGACGCCTTGAGCCGAATGTTCGAGTACTTGCGGAAGAACATCGCCGATCCTGATCTCAACCTGATCAAAGTCGCCGCTGCGACCTATCTGTCACCGACTTACCTGACGCACTGGCTGCGCAAGGAGATCGGCAAGACGTTCACCGAGCTGGTGCTGGAGCGGCGCATGCACGCGGCGCGCAATTTCCTGCTCAACAGCACGCGCTCGGTGGGCGAGGTCGCGCGGCTGTGTGGATTTGCTGATGAGGCCTATTTCTCTCGACGTTTTCGCCAGATTCATGGCCAGCCACCGGGGCAGTTTCGTCGCCGCCAGCTCAACCCGGACACGCCGCAGACGCCACTGAATATTTAGAGCAGCGCTCAGACCCACTTGAAGCGGGCAGGGAAGCGCGCCACGAAACAGGTGCCTGCCTCGCTGTCGGACGTCACGGTCAAGGTGCCGTTGTGCGCATTGGCAATTTGCCCGGCAATGTACAAGCCCAGCCCCAGCCCTTCATTGCGCTGACCGGCTTCGGAACGTGAGAACGGTTCAAACAGCAGCGGCATCAGCGCGGGTGGAATCGGCGCGCCCTGGTTGGTCAGCGAAATCACCATCTCGTCGCCCTCGGCAAACGCCTTGAGCACGATCGGTTCGGCCGTAGAACCGTGGGTCACCGCGTTGCCCAGCAGATTCGACAACAACTGACTGATCCGCAGCGGGTCGCAATAGACCCCGGTCGGTACCTCAAGCGAATCAATAAACGTCGCCTGCGGGTACGCCACCTGGATTTCTTCAAGGGTCTGGCGCAGCGTTTGCTGCAAGTCATCGACCAGTTTGCGCTGCACCGGGATGCCACTGCCGAGCCGACCCCGGGCGAAGTCGAGGATGTTTTCGATCAGCACGCCCATGCGCACCGAACTGGTACGGATCGCCGATAGCAGCGTGCGCGAGCGCTTGTCTTCGGCTTTGCTTTGCAGCAGATCGGCGCTCATGCGAATGGCACTGAGTGGCGTGCGCAAGTCATGGCCCAGTACGGCGATGAACTGCTCGCGCAGGCGGCCCAATTCGTTGGCATCGGCCAGCGCGGTTTTGGTCGCGTGCAAATGGCCCTGGGTATCCAGGCTCATCGCAATCAGCTGGGCGAAGAGGGTGAGGGTCTTTTCGATGGCCGGGTCGTCGAGGTTCGCCGGAACCGAATCAATGGCGCAGAGTGTGCCGAAAAACTCGCCATCGGCCTTGATGATGGGAATGGAAATGTAGCTTTCCAGACCGTAGGTTTTCGGCGTGTGGTGCGTGGAGAACAGCGGGTGCTGGCTGGCATGGCCGAAGATCACCGGCTGATGGTGCTGACGGATTTCATGGCAAATCGTCGATTCCAGCACCAGCTCGCCGCCAGGCAACAGGCCGAAGTCAATCGAATCATCCACGGCGCAGGCGATCCACTTGCTCTCGGTAACCCGCGCTACGGCGGCGAAGCGCATGCCGGTCATGTGCTTGACCATGCTCAGGATCACCGGCACGGCGTCAATGCTGCCGATGGCTTCGAGGTCGGAGGAGAAATCTGTCTGGGGCATGGCCGGCGCTTCGCGAAAGTGTCGCCAGAGACTATCGGTAAACGCCGGACATGCCTAATGAACCTGCAAAAAAGGGCGCCGGGAAAACTCCCGGCGCTCTGTGTGGTGCTTGCTGAGCGCTATCGCCTCAGAACTTGTACTTGGCCGTCATCATGTAGCTGCGCGGGGTGCCGTAGTTATCGGTCGAGCCCCAGGTCACGTCGGTGCCGATGGAGGAATAGTACTTGCGGTCAAAGATGTTGTTGGCGTTGACCTGCAGGTCGAGGTGCTTGTTGACCTCGTAACCGGCCATCAGGTCGGTGACCGCGTAGCCGCCCTGTTCGAGACGATAGCTGCCGCCGTTGGCCAGAGCGATGTCGTTGTACATGCGGCTCTGCCAGTAGACGTTGCCGCCCACGCGCAGTTTTTCCAGCGGGCCTTTGAAGCGGTACACGGTGGAGACCTTGAACAGGTGCTCCGGCATGTCAGTGTCGAATTTCTGGTTATTGTTGGCCGGGTTTTCGTCCTTGATGTAGTGGGCGCGGGTGTAGGTGTAGCCGGCGCCGACTTGCCATTGCTCGGTCAGCGCACCTTGCAGTTCCATGTCCACGCCTTGGGCGCGAACTTTGCCGGAGGTTTCGTAGCAGGTCAGTTCCGGGCAGCCGAGCTGGGTCGCCGCCTGGGTGGCGCGGTTGGTCTGGTCCATCTGGAACACCGCCACGCTGCCGTTCAGCGCGCCGTTGAAATATTCGCCCTTGATTCCGACTTCGTAGTTTTCACCGACGATCGGCTCGAGCACTTTGCCGCCGAGGTCCTTCTGGGTTTGCGGGGTGAAGATATCGGTGTAGCTGGCGTAGACCGAATGATGGTCATCGAGTTTGTAGATCAGGCCGGCGTAACGGGTCAGGTTGCGCGTGACCTTGAAGTCGCCGTCGGCACTGCGATCGTCGTAGTCATACCAGTCCAGGCGGCTGCCGAGGATCAACGTCAGCGGGTCGGCCAGGCTCAAGCGCGTGGTCAGGTAAACCGCGTCCTGGGTGGTGACGTTACGCGACTTGCCACTGCGCACGAAGTCAGGCTTGGGCGCGGCGATCGGCAGACCTGTGTCGTAGGGCGAGTATTCCTTGGTGGTGGCGTCGTACACGCGGTTGCTGGCGCCGACTACCAATTCGTGGGTACGGCCGAACGCTTCGAACGGGCCGCTGGCGAAACCATCAAAGGCGCGTTGCTTGTCGGTGTGGTGCGATTGGTAGGCGGTGGTTTCCAGCGGGCCGTCGTAGCGCGACAGGTACGTGCCGGAGAATTCACCCTCGAGGGTCGACGTCGAGCCGCCGAGGTGCAGTTTCCAGTCATTGGCGAAACGGTGTTCGACTTCACCGAACACGGTGTCGACCTGCAGCTTGCGGTTTTCCCAATCGGTGCCCGGGTAGGTGGAGCGGGGCAGGTCGAGGTGGTGGCCGTTTTCGCCGATCGGCAGGCCGCCCCAGAAATAGTTGGTCTGATCGTTTTGCCGCGAGAAGCCGAGGGTCGCGGTGGTGCTGTCACTCAGGTCGGCTTCACCGATGGCGTAGAACAGGCCGTGATCGTTTTCCTCCTTGTCGCGGAAGCTGTCGGCGCCCTGATACGACGTCACCACCCGGCCACGCAGGGTGCCGCTGTCGTTCAGCGGGCTGGAGGCATCGACTTCACCACGGTAGTCATCCCAGCTGCCGGCGGCGCCAGTGAGGGTCACGCGCTGATCGGCGGTTGGACGCTTGCGGACCATGTTGATCGCCGCCGACGGGTTGCCGGCACCGGTGACCAGGCCGGTCGCGCCACGAACGATTTCCACCCGGTCGAACATCGCCAGGTTCGGCTGCACCGCCAGGGTGAACGGCGAATACGAGCTGGGCAGGCCGTCGTACATGATGTTGTCGATGTCGAAACCGCGCGCCTTGTAAGTCTGCCGGCCCGGGCCGCTGGCCTCGCTGAGGAACAGCCCCGGCGTACCGCGCACCACGTCGTTGACGCTGGTCATGTTCTGGTCGTCCATGCGCTGACGAGTGATTACCGTCACCGCCTGCGGCGTTTCGCGCATGGTCAGCGACAGCTTGGTCGCGGTCTGCATCGGGCCGGTGGTGTAGGACTGCGTGTCTTCGGTGGTGCTGCTCATCTGCGTAGCGCCGATTTCGGTCGCTTGCAGTTCCAGCGGGCCATTGGCTGGCGCAGTGGCTGCGGTTTCTTCAGCCAACGCAGGAGCGATGCTGGCCATGCCGATGGCGAGTGCGAGTGCGAGGAGGTTAGGTGAAAGGTTCGAGCGGCGGTGAATGGTGTGAAACGACATCTATCTGCTTCCCCAAGATTTACCCAAACGAAACTAATGCGAGTGAATGTAAGAATTATTCGCATTAGTATGTCGGAAGTTTCCGGGGGAATAAACCCGTACGAGTCAGTTAGTTAATGATTTTTTCACAATTGGATTTGATGGCCTTCGGACGCAAATGTGGGAGCGAGCCTGCTCGCGAAGGCGGTGGGTCATTCAACAGATGCGTTGTCTGATACGACGCTTTCGCGAGCAGGCTCGCTCCCACAGGGTTATGCGGTTTTTGCTATCAGTCCAGATCCTTCGCCTCATGCCGCTCCGGCACCTGACTGTCTTCATCACCCCAGGTGCGATTCACTCGCTGCCCACGGATGACCGCTGGCCGCTTGGCGATTTCTTCTGCCCAGCGCTGCACATGGGTGTACTCGTGCGCGGCGAGAAATTCCGCCGCCGAGTAAACGTTGTTGCGCACCAGTTGCCCGTACCAGGGCCACACGGCGATGTCGGCGATGGTGTAATCGTCGCCGGCCAGATAGGTGTTGTCGGCGAGACGGCGGTTGAGCACATCCAGCTGCCGTTTGGCTTCCATGGTGAAGCGGTTGATCGGATATTCGAGCTTCTCTGGCGCATACGCGTAGAAGTGCCCGAAGCCGCCGCCCAGATACGGCGCCGAGCCCATTTGCCAGAACAGCCAGTTGAGGGTTTCGGTGCGACCGGCCGGATCCTTGGGCAGCAAGGCGCCGAACTTTTCCGCGAGATACAGCAGAATCGAACCGGACTCGAACACCCGGATCGGCGGCTCGACGCTGCGATCCAGCAGCGCCGGGATTTTCGAATTCGGGTTGACCTCGACAAAGCCGCTGGAGAACTGATCGCCTTCGCCAATGCGGATCAGCCACGCATCGTATTCGGCCTCGCTGTGCCCGAGTGCGAGCAACTCTTCGAGCATGATGGTGACCTTGACGCCGTTGGGCGTGGCCAGCGAATACAGCTGCAACGGATGCTTGCCGACCGGCAGTTGCTTGTCGTGGGTCGGCCCGGCGATCGGCCGGTTGATGCTGGCGAAGTGGCCGCCGGACGGGGCTTCGTGTTTCCAGACCTTGGGCGGAACGTAAGACGCATTGCTCATGAAACAGACCTCGTCGATGCTGGGAGAGAACAGGTAGACACCGTATCTCGAAAGGATTGAGAACACTACCTTGTGGGAGCTGGCTTGCCAGCGATGACGGCGGCACATCCAGCATCAATATTGGCTGACCCACCGCAATCGCTGGCAAGCCAGCTCCCACAGGTTCGGAGTCAGGCACAAGTCTCCCGTGGGAGCGAGCCTGCTCGCGAAGCGTCGGCAGGGTCGCCGCGCCTAATGGCTCCAATACCGCCCAACTGCACCCCCGACTCCCTGCACCGGATCTGTCTCAGGAAACGCCAGCCCCGCGATCTGCGCCAACTGCGCATCACTCGGCGCGGCCCGGCAAATGTCCGCCTGCTGCCCCGGCGGATAAGCACCCACCACCAGAAAATCCTCACTCGATCCCAGATTGCAGTGCCCGGTTCCGGCCGGCAGCAACAGCACATCCCCGGCGCTGACGTCGACGACTTGGCCGTCAGGCCCGCCCAACATCAACCGTGCCTGACCGGCCGCCACGCCAAGTACTTCGTGGCCTTCAGTGTGGTAGTGGTGATAGTCATAAATGCCGTAGCGCCACTGCGCCGGCCAGCCATTGGCGCCGAAGGTCTGCTCGAAGCGCGCCGCCGGATCGTCGCCTTCAACGGCAATCGCGCTGCGGTAGATCAGCACTGGCAGACGCGGATTGTTCGGCACCCAGTCATTGCGTTGCAGCAGCAGGGTTTGTACTTCAGTCATGGCCCATCCTCCTTCGATCATTTCTCAATCGACCACAGAGCAGGGCGCACGCCTCAAAAAATCATTGCCGCGCAAACACGGCGCCGAAGTTGATGCCCGGAAAATCCAGCGAAACTTCATCGCGCAGCGGGCTGTCCAGACCCTTACATGTCCATGCAGCGGTAAATGGCGAGGGTCAAGATGACGATGACAGTTGGTGATTTTCTGGTTGAGCGGCTCAGCGAATGGGGCGTCACACGAATTTTTGGTTATCCGGGGGATGGCATCAATGGCGTGTTCGGCGCCATGAGCCGGGCCAAAGGCAAGATCGAATTCGTTCAGGCACGGCACGAGGAAATGGCTGCGTTCATGGCCTCGGCCCACGCCAAGTTCACCGGCGAGCTGGGCGTGTGCATCGCCACCTCGGGTCCCGGCGCTTCGCACCTGATCACCGGGCTCTACGATGCCCGGATGGACCATATGCCGGTGCTGGCCATCGTCGGTCAGCAGGCGCGTACGGCGCTGGGCAGTCACTACCAGCAGGAGCTGGATCTGGTGTCGATGTTCAAAGACGTCGCCGGGGCTTTTGTGCAGCAGGCTTCGGCGCCTTCGCAAGTGCGCCATTTGCTTGATCGTGCGGTGCGCACTGCGGTCGGCGAGCGCCGCGTCACCGCGCTGATTCTGCCCAATGACTTGCAGGACCTGCCTTACGAACAACCGGCGCGCGCCCATGGCACCGCGCATTCCGGCGTCGGCTTCAGCAAGCCGAAAGTCGTTCCTTATGCAGCCGATCTGCAACGCGCCGCCGAGGTACTGAATAGCGGCGAGAAAGTCGCGATTCTGGTCGGTGCCGGTGCGCTGGAGGCGACCGATCTGGTCATCGCCGTGGCGGAAAAGCTTGGCGCGGGCGTCGCCAAGGCGCTGTTGGGCAAAGCAGCGTTGCCAGATGATTTGCAGTGGGTCACCGGCAGCATCGGCCTGCTCGGTACCGAGCCCAGCTACAAGCTGATGAGCGAGTGCGACACCTTGCTGATGATCGGCTCGGGCTTCCCGTATTCCGAGTTTCTGCCCAAGGAAGGCCAGGCGCGCGGGGTTCAAATCGATCTGCAGCCGGACATGCTCAGCCTGCGTTATCCGATGGAGGTCAATCTGGTCGGTGATTCAGCGGAAACCCTTGCCGCGTTGCTGCCCTTGCTGGAACAGAAAACCTCGAACAAATGGCGCAAGAAGATCGAAGGCTGGCGCAGCAGCTGGGAGAAAACCCTGGAAAAACGCGCCATGGCCAAAGCCGATCCGGTCAACCCGCAACGAGTGGTCTACGAGTTGTCACCGCGCTTGCCCGAGCAGGCAATTATCACCAGCGACTCCGGCTCCTGCGCCAACTGGTTCGCCCGTGACCTGAAAATCCGTCGCGGCATGAAATGCTCGTTGTCCGGTGGCCTGGCCTCGATGGGCGCGGCGGTGCCCTATGCGATCGCGGCGAAATTTGCTTACCCGGAACGCCCGGTCATTGCCCTGATCGGCGATGGCGCGATGCAGATGAACAACATGGCCGAGCTGATCACTGTCGCCAAATACTGGCGCCAATGGCAGAACCCGAAATGGATCT
Organism: Pseudomonas sp. Irchel 3F6; assembly: GCF_900187595.1. Taxonomy (NCBI): domain Bacteria; kingdom Pseudomonadati; phylum Pseudomonadota; class Gammaproteobacteria; order Pseudomonadales; family Pseudomonadaceae; genus Pseudomonas; species Pseudomonas sp. Irchel 3F6. The sequence goes on from NZ_FYDP01000001.1 coordinate 522,051, forward strand.
GCGCGGTGTTCAACAACGAGGATCTCAACCAGGTCACCTGGGAGCAGCGGGTGATGGAGGGCGATCCGAAGTTCGAAGCGTCGCAGAGCATTCCCGATGTGCCGTATCACCTGTTCGCGATCTCCATTGGCCTCAAGGGCATTTTCGTTGATCGTGAAGAAGAGGTCGCCGCTGCGTGGGAACAGGCACTCGCCTCGGAAGTGCCCGTGCTGATCGAGTTCAAGACCGACCCGAACGTGCCGCCACTGCCGCCGCACATCAAGCTTGAGCAAGCGAAGAAATTCGCCACGACCCTGCTCAAGGGCGATCCGGATGAAGCCGGGGTGATTGTGCAGACCGCCAAGCAGGTGTTGGGCGCCGTGTTGCCCGGGCAGAAATGACGGTGTGCGCTTGAACGAGTCAACCATCTACATCGGTTGCGCCGGCTGGAGTCTCGCTCGCGAGCACTGGCCGGCATTCCCCGCCGAAGGCACGCACCTGCAACGCTACGCCGCGCGCTTCAACTGTGTGGAAATCAACAGCTCGTTCTACCGCCCGCATCGGCGTCAGACCTACGAGCGCTGGGCCGACTCGGTAGCGCCGGACTTTCGCTTCGCCGTGAAAGTGCCGAAGCTCATCACCCATGAACAGCGGCTGGCGGACAGCGCGGCCGCGCTCGATGAGTTTCTCGGACAGTGCCAGGGCTTGGGTGATCGACTCGGCTGCCTGCTGGTGCAACTGCCACCGAAACTTGCCTTCGATGCGCCGCTGGCCAAGGCGTTTTTTCATGCCCTGCGCGAGCGGTTCAAGGGCAGGGTAGTGCTTGAGCCACGACACGAATCGTGGATTGAGGCTGAGCCAATGCTGGTGGATCTGCAGATTGCCCAGGCGGTGGTCGATCCCTCGCGGATCAGCAGCGACACCGCCCCGGGTGGCTGGCAAGGCCTGCAGTATTGGCGCCTGCACGGCTCGCCACGGATTTATCACAGCGCTTATGAAGCGGCCTATCTGCAACAGCTTGCTCAGTACCTGCGGCGCGCGAAGGCCGACGGCAGAGACATCTGGTGCATCTTCGACAACACCGCCAGCGGCGCCGCCACGGCCGATGCGCTGGCTTTGAAGGCGTTGATCGAAGGCGTTGAACGCTGAACGACGACGCTCTCGCCACCCACACAAACGATCCGGCTACAGGTAAACTCCGCGCACTTTTTCAAGGAGTTCACATGAGTTACTACCAGCCGGGCATTCTCGCTACCCCTGTTCCTGCGCAAGCACGTCATCTGTTTTTCGCCCTGGCGTCGGTTGAAGCCTTGCCGCAAGCGATCGACAGCCTGCTGATGCTGGTGGATGGCAAGTCGGCGGTGGTTGGCTTTGGTGAGTCGTTGACCAAGGCGCTGAATGTCGAAATCGCTGGCCTGCGCAGCTTCCCGGCGCTGACCGGCGTTGGCGTGAATAACCCGTCGACCCAGCATGCCCTGTGGATCTGGCTGCACGGTGTTGACCGTGGTGAGCTGCTCAACCGCTGCAACGCTATCGAAGCCGCGCTGGCTCCGGCCTTGCGTCTGGTCGAGATGCAGGAAGCCTTCCGCCACATGGAGGGCCACGACCTCACCGGTTATGAGGACGGCACGGAAAACCCCCACGATGACGCCGCTGTGGCTGCCGCGCTGCTGAGCTCCGGCGCGGACGGGCTGGTCGGTGGCAGCTTCGCCGCGATCCAGCAATGGCAGCACGATCTCAAGGGTTTTCATCGCCTGTCTGCCGGCGCCAAGGACGACATCATGGGGCGTCGCTTGAGCGATAACGAAGAAATCGACGACGCGCCAATCTCCGCCCACGTCAAGCGCACCGCGCAGGAAAGCTTCGCCCCGGAAGCCTTCGTCGTGCGCCGCTCGATGCCGTGGATCGAAGGCGATCGTGCCGGTTTGATGTTCCTCGCTTTCGGTTTCTCCCTCGATGCCTTCGAAGCGCAGCTGCGCCGTATGAGCGGTCTGGAAGACGGTATTGCCGATGGCTTGTACCAGATCAGCCGACCAATCACCGGCGGCTACTACTGGTGCCCGCCGCTCAAGGACGGACGCCTTGATCTGCGCGCGTTGCGCATCGGCTGAGGACTGAAGATGAACGTGGTGCGCTGGGGCATGATCGGTTGCGGTAGCGTCGCTGAACGCAAGAGCGGGCCGGCCTTTTACAAGGCGCCCGGTTCGACGCTGATTGCGGTAATGGGCCGTCGCCTCGAAGCGGTGACCGACTACGCTGCGCGCCACGGCATTAGTCGCGTCTACACCGATGTCGATGCGCTGATCAACGATCCCGAGGTGGACGCGGTGTACATCGCCACGCCGCCCGACAGCCACCACGCCTACAGCCTGAAAGTCGCCGCCGCCGGCAAGCATTGCTGCGTGGAAAAGCCCATGGCACTCAACGCCGGGCAAAGCCGCGAGATGCAGCAAGCGTTTGCCGCTGCCGGTCTGCACTTGTTCGTCTCGTATTACCGCCGCTCGCTGCCGCGCTTTGCCCAGGTGCGGCATTGGCTGGAGGAGGGCCGCATCGGTGATGTCCGGCATATGAGCTGGACGCTGACCAAAGCGCCGTCGCCGGCTGATCTTGAGGGTCGGGATAATTGGCGCACCGACCCTGCGGTGGCTGGCGGCGGTTACTTTGCCGACCTGGCCAGCCATGGCCTGGACCTGTTCCAGTATCTGCTTGGCGACATCGTTGAGGTCGCCGGTTTCACCGCGCGTCAGGCGGGTCTGTACGCCGCCGAAGATGCGGTCAGCGCCACTTGGCGATTCGCCTCCGGGGCGTTGGGCACGGGCTGCTGGAACTTTGTTGCGGATCGCCGTGAGGATCGCGTCGAGATTATCGGCAGCAAAGGGCGGATCGGGTTTTCGGTGTTTGATGAACATCCGGTGCAGCTGTTTGCCGATGAGCAGATCAGCCTGGAGATTGCCCATCACGAGCATATCCAGTGGCATCACGTGCTGGGGATGAATGCGCATATTCGGGGTGATTCACAGCATCCCGCCGCGGCCGAGCAAGCCGTCAAGACCGACTGGGTGATGGACCGGATCCTCAAACGCTGAATAGCTTACGATCCCCTGTGGGAGCGAGCCTGCTCGCGAAAGCATTCTGTCAGTCAGTATCTTGGGTGACTGACACACCGCTTTCGCGAGCAGGCTCGCTCCCACAGGTTTTGCCGGCGCAACACGCATCTAAGGTTATGCCCAAACAGTATTTCTCAACCTCGGCATCACATCTCTAAGATCACGTCATAACTCGTTATAACAAGTGATCCCGTGATGACCGATAACGTTCTCTCCCTCAGTAGCGTTCCGCTGCACACCCAACTGCGCGACGTTCTGCGTGCGCGGATTCTCGACGGTGAATACCCGCAAGACAGTCAAATGCCTTCCGAAAGCGAACTCGGTGGGCTGTTCAAAGTCAGCCGCATCACCGTGCGCCAGGCCTTGGGCGATCTGCAGAAAGAAGGGCTGATCTTCAAAATCCATGGCAAGGGCACCTTCGTCGCCAAGCCGAAAACCTTTCAGAACGTCAGCAGCCTGCAAGGCCTCGCCGAGTCGATGACCGGGCGCGGTTATGAAGTGATCAACCGCCTGCGCAGTTTCAAATTCATTCCGGCCGACAAGCGTGTGGCCGAGCGTCTGCAGGTGGCCGAGGGTGAAATCGTCGCGCAGATCAAACGCGTGCGCCTGATCAACCGCGAGCCGATCTCGCTGGAAATCACCTACCTGCCCAAAGACGTCGGCGAGCGGCTGGAGAAGGCCGATCTGGTCACCCGCGACATCTTTCTGATTCTGGAAAACGACTGCGGCATCGCCCTCGGCCACGCCGATCTGGCCATCGATGCGGTGCTGGCCGACAGCGACCTGACCCAGGCACTCAGCGTCGAAGCGGGCTCGCCGATCATGCGCATCGAGCGCCTGACCCACGATGCCCACGGCCAGCCGCTGGACTTCGAACACCTTTATTACCGTGGCGATGCGTTCCAGTACCGCCTGCGGATCGACCGGCAAAAAGGGGAGCAGGCATGACCCGCAACGTTCTAGAACAGGAATACGACATCGTCGTGATTGGCGGCGGCACGGCCGGGCCGATGGCGGCGATCAAGGCCAAAGAGAAGAACCGCGATTTGCGCGTTTTGCTGGTCGACAAGGCCAACGTCAAGCGCAGCGGCGCGATCAGCATGGGCATGGACGGCCTGAACAACGCGATCATTCCCGGCCACTCGACACCGGAGCAGTACACCAAGGAAATCACCATCGCCAATGACGGCATCGTCAATCAGGCGGCGGTCTACGCCTATGCGACGCACAGTTTTGAAACCATCGAACAACTCGACCGCTGGGGCGTGAAGTTCGAGAAGGACGAGACCGGCGACTACGCGGTGAAAAAGGTCCACCACATGGGCGCCTATGTGCTGCCGATGCCGGAAGGGCACGACATCAAGAAAGTCCTGTATCGGCAGTTGAAACGTGCGCGGGTGAGCATCACCAATCGCCTGGTCTGCACGCGTTTGTTGACCGACAAGGAGGGCGCGGTCAACGGTGTTATGGGCTTCGATTGCCGCACCGCCGACTTCCATGTGATCAAGGCCAAAGCAGTGATTCTCGCCTGCGGCGCGGCCGGACGCCTCGGCCTGCCATCGTCTGGCTACTTGATGGGCACCTACGAGAACCCGACCAATGCGGGCGACGGCTACGCGATGGCCTATCACGCCGGGGCTGAGCTGGCCAATCTCGAGTGCTTTCAGATCAACCCGTTGATCAAGGACTACAACGGCCCGGCCTGCGCCTACGTCACCGGCCCGCTGGGTGGCTACACCGCCAACAACAAGGGCGAACGCTTCATCGAGTGCGACTACTGGAGCGGACAGATGATGTGGGAGTTCCATCAGGAACTGGAGAGCGGCAACGGTCCGGTGTTCCTCAAACTCGATCACCTGGCCGAGGAAACCATCCAGAACATCGAGGAAATCCTGCACAGCAATGAGCGCCCGAGCCGTGGCCAGTTCCACGCCAACCGTGGCACCGACTACCGCACGCAGATGGTTGAAATGCACATTTCGGAAATCGGCTTTTGCAGCGGCCACTCGGCGTCCGGCGTGTGGGTCAACGAGCGTGCCGAGACTTCAGTGAAAGGCTTGTATTCGGCCGGCGACATGGCTGCGGTGCCGCACAATTACATGCTTGGCGCGTTCACTTACGGCTGGTTCGCCGGGCACAACGCGGCGGAGTTCGTCGCCGGCCGCGAGTTTTCCGCACTGGACAGCGAGCAGATCGCCAAGGAAAAAGCCCGGGTCTACGCGCCGCTCGACCGCGAACACGGCCTGCCACCGGCGCAGGTGGAATACAAGCTGCGCCGCTTCGTCAACGACTACCTGCAACCGCCGAAAGTGACCAAGAAGATGCAGATCGGCCTGCAGCGTTTCAGCGACATCGAGCACGATCTCGAGCAGATGAAAGCCAACAACGCTCACGAACTGATGCGAGCGATGGAAACCAGCGTGATCCGCGATTGCGCCGAAATGGCCGCCCGCGCTTCGTTGTTCCGCGCCGAAAGCCGCTGGGGCCTGTACCACTATCGCGTCGATCATCCGCAACGCAACGACGCCGAGTGGTTCTGCCATTGCCATCTGAAGAAGGGCGAGGACGGGCGCATGACCAGTTTCAAGAAAGCCGTCGAGCCTTACATCATCCCGCTCGATGCCGAAGAAATGCAGGCCTATGACCGCCTGCGGGTCGGCGCCTTCGCCGCTTGATGCATCACTAGAAAGAGTGTCCGAACCATGGCTTATCAAGCTCAGGAAATCTTCTTCCGCTCCAACGCCCCGGTCACCGTGGACGAGGACAAATGCATCGCCGAAAAGGGCTGCACCGTGTGCGTCGACGTCTGCCCGATGGACCTGCTGGCGATCAACCCGGCCACGCAAAAGGCCTACATGGCGTTCGATGAATGCTGGTACTGCATGCCGTGCGAGAAGGATTGCCCGACTGGGGCGGTGAAGGTCGACATCCCCTATTTGTTGCGTTGACCCCAAATCCATTGTGGGAGCGAGCCTGCTCGCGAAAGCAATCGTTCGTTCAACAATGATGGTGACTGACCCGCCGCCTTCGCGAGCAGGCTCGCTCCCACATTGCAATTGTGATTATCCAATAGCCATCCGGTGAACCCCGGACGCTGAATGCAAAACACCCCTCGTTTCCCACCGCGCCCTGATCGCGGCGGAGACGAACTTCAAACAAATGATTCGAGGGGAAACACTCATGTTGCGTGCAGCACTTGCCGGTCTGGTACTGGCTTCATTCACCTTGTCGGCCTCGGCCGAAACCATCCGCATCGCCATCGGCACTCAGGACACCACCATCAACTGCGCCGCTGGCGGGTTGTTGATCAGGGAACTGGGTCTGCTGGAAAAATACCTGCCCCACGATGGCGCCTACAAAGACGCGAAGTATGACGTGCAGTGGAAGAATTTCACCAGTGGCGCGCCGCTGACCAATGAGATGGTCGCCGGCAAACTCGATTTCGGTGCCATGGCCGATTTCCCCGGTGCGTTCAACGGCGTGGCATTCGAAACGGCGGGCAAGCACAGCCTGTTCATCAGCGTGCTGTCAGGCAGCATCAAGGGCAGCGGCAACGGCATCGTCGTGCCGAGCGCTTCGTCGGTGCAGAGCCTCAGCGAACTCAAGGGCAAGACCATTTCGGTGCCGTTCGCCTCGACGGCTCACGGCATGTTGCTGCGCGCCGTGGCAGAGCAGGGCTGGGACCCGCTCAAGGATGTCAACATCATCGCCCAGCCACCGGAAGTCGCCGGCTCGGCATTGCAGGCCGGCAAGATCGACGCCCACGCCGATTTCGTGCCGTTCGCCGAGCTGTTCCCGAGCCGTGGTTTCGCCCGCAAGATCTACGACGGCGCCCAGGCCAACGCGCCGACTTTCCATGGCGCACTGGTGGATCAGGCCTACGCCAGGAAGTACCCGGAAATCGTCGTCGCCTATTTGCGCGCGAGCATCGAAGCCAACCAACTGCTTGCCGCCGAACCCGAGAAGTACAGCGAACTGATCGCCAAAGTCACCGGCGTCGATGCCGAGGTCAACTACCTGTTTCACGGCCCGCTCGGCGTACAGACCCGCGACCTGAGCTGGAAACCTGAATACCGCCAGGCTGTCGGTACCGCCATCGATACCTTGAAGCTGCTGAAGAAAGCCGATCGCGGGCTCGACCTGAACAGCTTCATCGACGACCAGTACATCCGCGCCGCCTTCAAGGCCTCAAATCTAGATTACACCGCGCAACTGGCCAACTACGCGCAGACGCCATTGCCGGGCGTGGATGCGGCGACGGGCAAAGCCATCACCGACGTCAGCCATGTCGCGGAAATCTGGGTGCGTGGCGAGGAAAAAGTCCGCCGTTATGGCTCGGCTGAAGCGGCCTTCACCGCGTTGGCAGGGTTGAAGCAGGAGGGCAAGAACATTCGTGCGGTGTATGCGCAGGCCAGTGACAGCGGGATCAAGTTGTTCGCCGAACAAGCGTGGTTTGCCAGCGACGCCAAGGGTCGCCTCAGCGCATTTCTGCTCAAGGGCCAGGCCCAGCAATACGCTGCGGCGCAGGGTGGCAAGGTGTTCGACTTTAGCGATGCCACTGCGCAGGTTGTTGCTGCGCGCTGAAGATCAAAAGCCCCTCACCCTAACCCTCTCCCAAAGGGAGAGGGGACTGACCGAGTTGTTGGTGAGAGATACGCCGACGTGAAGTACCGAGTCGAACTGAGGTCTGCAAGCGCTGAAGATCAAAAGCCCCTCACCCTAACCCTCTCCCGGAGGGAGAGGGGACTGACCGAGTTGTTGGTGAGAGATACGCCGACGTGAAGTACCGAGTCGAACTCAGGTCTGCAAGCGCTGAGATCAAAAGCCCCTCACCCTAACCCTCTCCCGGAGGGAGAGGGGACTGACCGAGTTGTTGGTGAGAGATACGCCGACGTGAAGTACCGAGTCGAACTCAGGTCTGCAAGCGCTGAGATCAAAAGCCCCTCACCCTAACCCTCTCCCGGAGGGAGAGGGGACTGACCAAGTTGTTGGTGAGAGATACGCCGACGTGAAGTACCGAGTCGAACTCAGGTCGTGAAAAGCACGCAAATCGGCTCCCTTTCCCCCTCGCCCCCCTGGGGGAGAGGGCTGGGGTGAGGGGGTAAATCTCAGCCATCACACAGAACCCGAACTGGAAACCGGACTATGAAAACACCGTTGCGCTGGACATCAAGAGCCGCCTCACTGCTGCTCTGCCTGCTCTTCTGGCAACTAGCCGCCAGCCATCACTGGAACCTCGGCCTGGTCACCTTTGCCAACGTGCCGACGCCACTGGCGGTGATCGAAGCCGCACTGGGCCTGGGCGACTCCGGCAAACTCTGGCAGCACTTGAGCAGCAGCCTCGGCCGGGTCTTCGCCGGTTACGTGGCGGCGCTGATCATCGGCATCGCCCTGGGCCTGGCCATCGGCCGGTCGAAATGGGCTGAAGACATTTTGCTGCCACCGCTGGAAGTCCTGCGCCCGATCCCCGCCGTGGCGTGGATTCCGCTGGCGATCCTGATGTTTCCGTCCTCGGAGTTGTCGATGGTTTTCATCACCTTCACTGGCGCGCTGTTCCCGATCCTGCTCAACACCGTGCACGGCGTCGAAGGCGTTGATCCACGCCTGATCGCCTCGGCAAAAAGCCTCGGGGCAGGGCGTCGGGCGATTCTGCTGGAAGTAATCCTGCCGGGCGCTGCGCCGAGCATCATCACTGGCCTGGCGATCGGCATGGGCACGTCGTGGTTCTGTCTGGTGACGGCAGAAATGATCTCCGGGCAGTTCGGCATCGGTTACTACACCTGGGAGTCCTACACCATTCAGAACTACGCCGACATTGTAGTTGGCATGCTCCTGATCGGCGTGTTGGGCATGGGCAGCAGTTGGCTGATCAAACGCCTGGGCGGCTTGTTCACGCCTTGGCATCGACCGCGAGGCAAAGCCTGATGAGCGTGATGCAAACCCCGGAAGGGCGGATCGACATCCGCCAATTGTCCATCGTCCTCGGCCAGGGCCGCGAAGCCTTCGAAGCGGTGCAGGGCCTCGATTGCCAGATTGAACCCGGCCAGTTCGTGTGCATTCTCGGCCCCTCCGGTTGCGGCAAGTCGACCTTGCTCGGCGCCCTGGCCGGACACTTGAATGCCAGTACCGGCAGCTTGAAAGTCGACGGCAGCGCGGTGACCGGCCCGTCGCCGCAGCGCGGCATGGTGTTTCAGCACCACACGCTGTTCCCGTGGCGCACGGTGCGCGACAACGTCGCCTTCGGCCTGAAGATGCGGGGCGTCGGCAAGGCTGAGCGCCATCGCGCCGCTGACGACATTCTCAAACTGGTCGGCCTCGAAGGCTTCGCCGAGCGCTGGCCCGATCAGCTCTCCGGGGGCATGCAGCAACGGGTAGAAATCGCCCGGGTGCTGGTCAATCGCCCGCGACTGTTGCTGATGGACGAACCGTTCGGCGCGCTGGATGCGCTGACCCGTCTGAACATGCAGGAACTGCTGCTGGACATCTGGACGCGCATCCTCACCACGGTGGTTTTCGTCACTCACGACATCGACGAGGCGCTGTTTCTCGCCGACCGCTTGCTGGTGATGAGCGCGCGACCGGGGCGAATCATCGAAGACTTGCCTCTGGACTTTCCACGCCCGCGTACCAGTGAACTGGTCACCAGCCCGGCATTCGTTCGCCTCAAGCGCCACTGCCTCGACCTGCTGCGCCACGACAACGACCGACCGCTGCCGCGCCTCAATCCGCTCGGCCTGCCTCCTGAAAACCCTTTGCCGCGATTTGCCTTATGACCTCTATTTTTGCTGTGACCGACAACGATGACATCCGCGCCCTGCAACCGCGCTTGACGGCGGAAGACCCCGGCGTGCGGCGCATTGCCCTGATCGATCTGGCCGATCTCGAAGAACCGGATGGCTTGCTCTGGCTGGTTGATCGACTTCGTCAGGATCCTGCCGAGGATGTTCGCGCTGAAGCTGCGCGATTGCTTGAAGCGTGGGAGGACGATGCGGTCGTGCAAGCCTTGTGCGAAGCGCTGACGGATCCGTCGCCCGCTGTGCAATCGGCAGCGGCGCAAAGCCTGAGCCTGCTCAAGACTGCAGCGGCGGGGCGCGTGATTCTGCCGTGGACCGAACATGCCGATGTCAGTGTGCGCATCGCCGCATTTCGGGCGTTGCGAGAATTGCGCTTTGCCGAGGCCGCGCCGGCTGCTGTCGCGGCATTGGAAGATGCCGATGCTCATGTTCGGCGCGAAGCGGTTGGCGTGCTCGGCTGGCTCAAACAGCTCGACGCGCTGCCAGCTCTGGCGCAACTGGCCAGCGACGACCCGGACACCGAAGTGCGCCGCGCCGCGACCGGTGCGCTGGGTCTGGCCAGTGGCGCCGAAGTATTGCCGGCGTTGCGCCAGGCTTTGCACGACCCCGCCTGGCAAGTGCGCGAAGAAGCCGCGACGACACTGGGCAAGGTTGGCCACAGCGACGCCGGCCCGACCTTGGTCGAAGCGCTGAGCGATGATTACTGGCAAGTGCGCCTGCGCGCCGCTCGCAGCCTCGGTCGTCTGCGTTTCGTCCCGGCGCTGGACGCGCTGATCGACACCCTCGGCCACCGCATCAGCAACCTGCGCAAGGAGGCCGCGCTGGCGCTTGGAGAGTTGAACGATCGCGGCGCCGTGGCCGCGTTGCAGGCAGCGCAGGACGACGGCGACCCGGAAGTGCGCAAAGCCGTGCGCATCGCGTTGAGTCAGCTGCAATGAATCCGCTGTCGGTGGGCAACTCGCAGAGTGAGCGCACGTTACACCTGAGCTGGCCGGACGGGCGCGAATCGCTGCTCAAGCATGCCGATCTGCGCCGGCAATGCCCTTGCTCGCAATGCCGCGCATTTCGCCTGCGCGGTGTCACGCCGCTGGTTGATGATCGCGTGCGCCTGATCGAACTCAACCCGCAGGGTTATGGTGTGCAACTGGTGTTCAGCGACGGGCATCAACGCGGGATTTATCCGTGGGAGTACCTGGCGCAACTGGCTTCCTGACCTTATCCGATGATCGTTCCCATGCTCCGCGTGGGAATGCAGCCCGTGACGCTCCGCGTCACTGGACGCGGAGCGTCCCTTGAGGCATTCCCACGCAGAGCGTGGGAACGATCAGATCGCAGCCTTCGGCAGCTCCCTGCGTCGGCATGCGCCGACTGGCGGTTCTTGTCAGGAAATTCCCACAGGAGTACAAATGTACTCCATGACTAATCTGACTCCCCGCCGTACCGCCATTCTGACCTTTATCCGCGATCGCATCGCTGAGCACGGTCAGCCCCCAAGCCTCGCTGAAATCAGCGAGGCTTTTGGTTTTGCCTCGCGCAGCGTGGCGCGCAAGCATGTGCTGGCGCTCACCGAAGCCGGTTTCATCGAGGTCAATCCGCATCAGGCCCGGGGCATTCGTTTGCTCGGCCAGCCATCGCGTCCGGAGCTGCTGGAGATCCCCGTACTCGGTCGTGTGGCCGCCGGCGCGCCGATTGGCGCCGATGCCGATATCCATAACCGTTTGCTGCTCGACCCGGCGCTGTTCTCCCGCACCCCGGATTACATGCTGCGGGTGCAGGGCGACTCGATGATCGAAGACGGCATTCTCGATGGCGATCTGGTCGGTGTGCGGCGCAATCCCGAGGCGCTGAACGGCCAGATCGTCGTTGCGCGTCTGGACGGTGAAGTCACCATCAAACGCTTCGAACGGGTCGGGGATGAAGTGCGCCTGCTGCCGCGCAACCCGGCGTACAAGCCGATTGTCGTGCGTGATGATCAGGATCTGGCCATTGAAGGCGTGTTCTGTGGTCTGGTGAGGCAAGGCTGATGGGCGCCGTCGTTGCGTTGGATACGCTGTTCAATGGCGGCCAGGTCTGGCGCGGCAGGCCTGCGCCACCGGCGGCGAGTCCGCAGCCGACCGGGCATGCGGGACTGGACGCAGCTCTGCCCAGCGGCGGCTGGCCGGAAGCGGCGCTGAGCGAAATCCTTCTCGCCGGCCCTGGTGTCGGCGAGCTGCAACTGGTCTGGCCAACCCTGGCGCGATTGTCCGCGGCCGGTGAGCGCATCGTGCTGGTGGCGCCGCCGTTCGTGCCGTACCCGCAGGCCTGGGCCAATGCCGGGGTCGATTTGCGCCAGTTGTCGGTGATTCAGGCCAGCGAACGCGATGCCTTGTGGGCGGCGGAGCAGTGTCTGCGCTCGGGCAGTTGCGGCGCGGTGCTGTGCTGGCCGAACAAGGCCGACGACCGGGCTTTGCGGCGTTTGCAGGTAGCGGCGGAAACCGGCCAGACCCTGGCCTTTGCCTGGCGCCCGTTGAGTGAGGCGGTTAACCCGTCACCGGCAGCGTTGCGCATAGCCATCGATGCCAAACCGGCGCAACTCCGCGTACTCAAATGCCGTGGCGGGCTGGCGCGTGCGGCGCCGATTGCCTTTGCCGTGGGGCACTGATCGTCATGCGCTGGGTATGTATTCTCTTTCCGCAACTGGCCCTCGACGCTGTGCTGCGTCAGCGGCCCGACCCTGAAGAGCCGCTGGTGCTGCTCAGCGGTCCGGCCCAACGCCGAGTGCTGCAAGCGGTAAATCCGGCGGCGCGCAAACTCGGCCTGCGCCCCGGCATGTCGATGACCGCCGCGCAAGCCATGAGCAAAGGCTTTGCCACCGCCGATTACGAGGTGGCCGAGGTCGAGCACTGGCAGCAGTTTCTCGCCGCGTGGGCCTATCGCTTCAGCGCGCAGGTCAGCGTGCATTACCCGCGTACCGTGGTGTTCGAGATCGAATCCAGCCTCGGACTGTTCGGTACCTGGCCGCAATTTGAAGCTCGCCTGCGCCAGGAATTGAAAGATCTGGGCTTTCGCCATCGCATCGTCGCCGCGCCGAACCCGGTGGCGGCGCGAGTGCTGGCCAATGCCTACGATGGCCTGGTGGTGCCGGACAGCGAAGCCTTGCAGCATCATCTCGGGCAATTGCCGGTTGATCGTGTGGGGCTGGAGCCGAATGTCGCCACGGCGTTGTCGCGCATGGGCCTGCGCAATCTCAGTCAGGTGCAAAGCCTGCCACGCCAGGCACTGGCCCGGCGTTTCGAAGCGCAGATGCTCAAGCACCTCGACACGCTGTTCGGCGCACGCCCGCTGGCGCTGGCGTTCTATCTGCCGCCAGACCGTTTCGATATCCGCATCGAACTGAATTTCGACGTGCAATCCCATCAAGCCTTGCTGTTCCCGTTACGGCGCTTGACCGGCGACCTGTCGGCGTTCCTCTGTGGGCGCGACAGTGGCGTGCAGCGTTTTGACCTGCATCTGGAACACGCAGGGCTGCCGGACACGGTGATCAAGGTCGGCCTGCTCAGTGCCGAGCGTGACGCGGCGATGCTGTTTGAACTGGCCCGTGGCCGGCTGGAGCAAGTCCAGGTCGAGGCGCCGGTGCGTGGTTTTCGCTTGCGCGCCGAAGACCTGCCGAGTTTCGTTCCGCAGTATCAGGAACTGTTCGACGACCGCCCGCAGCAGACCTTGCCCTGGGAGCAATTGCGCGAACGTCTGCGCGCACGGCTGGGTGATGACGCGGTGCAGGGCTTGCGCTTTCAGGCCGATCATCGCCCCGAGTGCGCGTGGCAGAATGGCGTCGACAAACAGCCTTGCACAGGTTTGCCCAGCGTGCAGCGCCCGGGCTGGCTGCTCAACGAACCGCAGAGCGTGCCGGAAGGTTCGGCGCGGATTCTCATGGGGCCGGAGCGCATCGAATCCGGTTGGTGGGACGGTGGCGACGTGCGGCGTGATTACTACCTGATCCAGAACCGCGCCGGTCAGCAGGGCTGGGCCTGGCGCGCTGTGGGTGAGGGCGGCCCGCTGTGGCTGCAAGGCTGGTTCGCATGAGTGCCGATTACGCCGAACTGCATTGCCTGTCGAATTTCAGTTTCCAGCGCGGTGCCTCCAGCGCGCTGGAGCTGTTTCAGCGGGCGAAAAAGCACGGCTATCAGGCGCTGGCGATCACCGACGAATGTACCCTGGCCGGCATCGTTCGTGCGTGGCAAGCGGCAAAGTCCGTCGAGTTGCCGCTGATCATCGGCAGCGAGGTGCGCATCGACAACGGCCCGAAACTGGTACTGCTGGTGGAAAACCTTGCTGGTTATCATGCCCTGTGCGGCTTGATCACCCAGGCCCGGCGGCGTACGCAGAAAGGGCAGTATCAGGTGCTGCGCGAAGACTTCGCCGAAGCGCTGCCGGGTTTGCTGGTGTTGTGGGTGCCGGATTCAGTGGATGACCGGGAAGAAGGGCGCTGGCTGAAACAAACCTTCGGCGACCGCCTGTGGCTCACGGTGCAACTGCATCGCGGGCAGAACGATCAGCAGCGGCTCGCGGCATTGTTGGCTCTGGCGGCTGAGCTGCAGACTCCAGCCGTGGCCAGCGGCGATGTGCACATGCATGCCCGGGGGCGCCGTGCTTTGCAGGACACCATGACCGCGATCCGTCATCACGTCCCCGTGGCCGAAGCGGGTCTGCGCCTGCATCCCAATGGCGAGCGGCATTTGCGTTGCCTTGATGTGCTGCGCGAATTGTATCCGCCGGCCTTGCTCGAGGAATCGGTCAACCTGGCCCAGCGCTGCACCTTCGATCTGAGCGAGCTGCGCTATCAATATCCGAAAGAGCTGGTGCCCAAGGGCCACAATGCCAGTTCCTGGTTGCGTCATCTGACCGAGGAGGGCATTGCCTGGCGCTGGCCGAAAGGGCCTCAGGCCAAGGTGCTCAAGCAGATCGATGACGAGCTGCAATTGATCGCTGAACTCGGCTACGAAAGCTACTTCCTCACCGTGCACGACGTGGTGCGCTTTGCCCGCACGCAGAACATCCTCTGTCAGGGCCGTGGTTCGGCCGCCAACTCGGCGGTGTGTTTTGCCCTGGGCATCACCGAGATCGATCCGGATCGTACTACGCTGCTGTTCGAACGCTTCATGTCCAAAGAGCGCAACGAGCCGCCGGACATCGATGTCGATTTCGAGCACGAGCGCCGCGAGGAAGTCCTGCAATACGTGTTCAACCGTTATGGCCGGCGGCGTGCGGCGCTGACCGCGGTGGTCAGCACCTATCACGCCACCGGTGCCGTGCGCGATGTGGCCAAGGCCCTCGGCCTGCCACCGGATCAGATCAACGCGCTGGCCGATTGCTGCGGGCGCTGGAGCGATGAAACGCCGCCGCTGGAACGTTTGCGCGAAGGTGGCTTCGACCCGGACAGTCCGGTGCTGCGTCGGGTACTGAGCCTGACCGGGCAACTGATCGGCTTCCCCCGGCACCTGTCGCAACATCCCGGTGGTTTCGTGATTTCCGAGCAACCGCTGGATACCCTGGTGCCAGTGGAAAACGCAGCCATGGCCGACCGCACCATCATCCAATGGGACAAGGACGACCTCGATGCGGTCGGCCTGCTCAAGGTGGATATTCTCGCCTTGGGTATGCTCAGTGCGATTCGCCGCTGCTTCGACCTGCTGCGCCGGCATCGTGATCTGAACCTGACACTCGCGACGATTCCACCTGAAGACAAACCGACCTACGAAATGATCAGTCGCGCCGATACCGTCGGCGTGTTCCAGATCGAGTCGCGGGCGCAGATGTCGATGCTGCCGCGCCTGAAGCCAAAGACTTTCTACGATCTGGTCATCGAAGTGGCGATTGTCCGTCCCGGGCCGATTCAGGGCGGGATGGTTCATCCGTATCTGCGCCGACGTAATAACGAAGAGGCGGAAACCTATCCGTCGCCGGCGCTCGAAGTCGTACTCAAAAGAACCCTGGGCGTGCCGCTGTTTCAGGAACAGGTCATGCAGATCGCCATCGTCGCTGCCGACTACAGCCCCGGTGAGGCCGATCAGTTGCGCCGCTCGATGGCGGCGTGGAAGCGCCATGGCGGACTGGAGCCGCACAAGGAGCGCCTCGCCGCCGGCATGAAAAAGAACGGCTACACACCGGAATTCGCTGCGCAGATCTTCGAGCAGATCAAAGGCTTCGGCAGTTATGGCTTCCCCGAATCCCACGCCGCCAGTTTCGCCTTGCTGACCTACGCCAGTTGCTGGCTGAAATGCCACGAGCCGGCGGCGTTCGCCTGTGCATTGATCAACAGTTGGCCGATGGGCTTTTACAGCCCGGACCAGATTCTGCAGGACGCGCGGCGGCACCAATTGCAGATCCGTCCGGTGGACGTGCGCGCCAGCGACTGGGATTGCAGCCTCGAACCGCTGAGTGCCGGGCAACCGGCGATTCGCATGGGCCTGCGCATGATCAAGGGATTTCGCGAAGAGGACGCACGGCGCATCGAAGCCGCGCGCCGACACGGGGCGTTTGCCGATGTCGCTGACCTGGGTGAGCGCGCCGCCCTCGACAGTCGTGCGCAGGCCTTGCTGGCAGACTCCGGCGCCTTGCGCGGTCTGGCCGGGCATCGTCATCGTGCGCGTTGGGAAGTAGCCGGGGTGCAGAAACAACTCGGCCTGTTCGCCGGCCTGCCCAACGAAGAAGAAGTCAAAATCGTCCTGCCCAAACCCAGCGTTGGCGAAGACCTGCATGCTGATTACGCCACGGTGGGGACGACGCTGGGGCCGCACCCGTTGGCATTGCTGCGTGGCGAGTTGCAGGCCCGGCGTTGCCGCAGCTCGCGGGAGTTGATGGATATCGAACATGGCCGGCCGGTCAGCGTGGCCGGTCTGGTCACCGGCCGACAGCGCCCCGGTACGGCCAGCGGCGTGACGTTCGTGACCCTGGAAGATGAGTTCGGCAACGTCAACGTGGTGGTCTGGCGTGACCTGGCCGAGCGGCAGCGCCAAGTGCTGGTGGGGTCGCAATTGCTCAAGGTCGACGGCCGCTGGGAACGCGAAGGCGATGTGCGCCACCTGATCGCCGGGCGCATGAGCGACCTTAGCCCGCTGCTCAACGGCATTCACGTGCAGAGCCGGGATTTCCACTGACCTTTGTGGGAACGAGCCTGCTCGCGAAAGCGCAGTCTGAGGCAATGACGATGTTGACTGTGCCGCCGCCTTCGCGAGCAGGCTCGCTCCCACAGGGAATTTGGTTGCGATGAAGATGGTGGATTTACCCCGTATGAGTGTGGGAACGAGCCTGCTCGCGAAAGCGCAGTCTGAGGCAATGACGATGTTGACTGTGCCGCCGCCTTCGCGAGCAAGCTCACTCCCACAGGGAATTTGGTTGCGATGAAGATGGTGGATTTACCCCGTATCAGTGTGGGAGCGAGCCTGCTCGCGAAAGCGGACTGTCAGGCAATGACGATATTGAATGTGCCGCCGCCTTCGCGAGCAGGCTCGCTCCCACAGGTTTTGGCTGTTTATCCAAAATCGAGATAAATCAAAAGGCTGCACCTTTGGGCCGAAGGCAGATATTCTGCGCTTCACACCGGTACGGGAACCCGATCAACTCCATGGCCAGCCACTGCCAGGATGAATTGCCCGACGCCAAAGGAGTGTTCGAATGAGCGAAAAGAAACTGGAAACCACGGTCGATCGCGTCTACCAAGGGGTTTACGCGGCGATCAGCAAGCGTTCGTTGCGCCCGGGCATGAAGCTGGGTGAGGCCTCGCTGGCCGAGTTGTTCAATGTCAGCCGCACGTCGGTGCGTGCTGCGCTCAAGCAATTGGAAGCCGATGGTCTGGTCACCACTGAGCCCAACAAAGGTGCATCGGTGTCGCTGCCCAGTGACGCAGAGCTGCGTTCGCTGTTCGAAACCCGGCGGTTGATCGAGATCGGCATCGTCACCGAACTGTGCCGGCGCAAAGACACCGTTGCCATGCAGGATCTGCGTGAGCACTTGTTACTGGAAGATGCCGCCCATGCGGCCGGCGACCATGAACGGCTGATCCATCTGCTCGGCGAATTCCACCTCAAACTGGCGCGCAGCCTGAACAATCCGGTGCTGCTCGACTGGTTCCAGAAGCTGATCTCGCGCGCTTCGCTGTATGCCGCCGCGCTCGATGACGACAGTCATCAAGCCTGCCGCGACGATGAACACCTGCGTTTGCTCGAGTACATCGAGGCCGGTAATCAGAGCGCCGCGATCGAGCTGACCTGCACGCACCTCAACGGAATCGAGAAGGCGATTCTCGACGTTGCTGCAAAAATGAAAACCGGCTATCACCCACTCAAACACTTGATTGGCGTCTGAATGGCTCTGTGTCGCAAATCGGCTATACCTCCAATGAAACCAATGCGTTTTCAGGGCCTCGAAACACACGGGCGTCGCGTCGTTGTAGGGTTGCGATAGATCGGAAAACCGCAAAAAAGGACACTGAGTCAGGCGATGCAGTTTTTATCCGAAAGCCATGGCTGTGAGGGCTGGAAAGGCGAAATGGCCGGACGCATCCGTGCGTTCGACTGGAGCCTCACCGAACTGGGTCCGCTCGCCGACTGGCCGGCCAGCCTGTGTAACACCGTGCAGCTGATGCTGGCTTCGCCGCTGCCGATGGTGATGCTCTGGGGCCATGCCGGCTACATGATCTACAACGACGCCTACTCCGAATTCGCCGGTGGCCGCCATCCCTATCTGCTTGGCGTGCCGGTAGAGCTGGGCTGGCCGGAAGTCGCCGAATTCAACCGCCACGTCGTTGACACTTGCCTGGCCGGCGGCACCTTGTCCTATCGCAACAAAGAGCTGGTATTGCTGCGCGACGGCGTGCCCGAAGACGTCTGGATGGACTTGTATTACAGCCCGGTGGCCAACGACGAAGGCGTGCCCGGCGGCGTCATGGCGATGGTGGTCGAAACCACCGAACTGGTGCATTCCGAGCGCCTGCGTCAGGCGGCCGAAGATGCCTATCGCGCCGACAACGAGCGCGTGCGTCTGGCGCTGAATGCCGGCGCACTGCTGGGCTCGTTTGTCTGGGACATCAAGAACAATCGCTTCTCTGCTGACGAACGTTTCGCCCGCACCTTTTCCTACCCGCCGGATCAGGACCTGAGCGATCTGCAACAAGACATCGCCGAATCGCGCATCCATCCCGAAGATCATCGGTGGGTGCAGGAGCGAGTTGCCCATAGCGTGCGCACTGGCGAGCCGTACAACGCTGAATACCGCGTGCAGCGGGCCGACGGCCAGTACCTGTGGGTGTTGGCCAGTGGTGCCTGCGAGTTCGATGAGCAAGGCAAGCCGTTTCGCTTTCCCGGTGTGCTGATCGACATCCATGAGCGCAAAAACGCCGAAGAATCACTGCTCAAATTCACCCGTAATCTCGAACAGCGCGTGGCCGCCGAAGTGAATGCGCGGCTGGCAGCCGAGGAACAACTTCGCCAATCGCAGAAGCTCGAAGCCATCGGCGGCCTGACCGGTGGCGTTGCCCACGACTTCAACAATCTGCTGCAAGTCATCGCTGGCAACCTGCATCTGCTCGCCCGGCATGAGCCCAACAATGCCAACGTACAACGCCGGGTCGTGGCTTCGCTGGCGGCGGTCGAACGCGGTGCCAAACTGTCTTCGCAACTGCTGGCCTTTGCCCGGCGGCAACCGCTGTCACCGGCCGTGTGCAATCCAGAACAAATTTTCGAAGGCGTGGGCGAATTACTCCAACGTGCATTGGGCGAAACCATTCAGATCGACGTGCAACTGCCGCCGCAGCCCTGGCACATCAACGTCGACCGCAACCAACTGGAAAACGCGATTCTCAACCTGGCCATCAACGCCCGCGACGCGATGAAGGGCGAGGGCGTTATCGGCCTCAGTGCCGCCAATGTCTGTCTGGACAGCGAATACTGCGTCGGCAAGGGCATCGCGTCCGGTGAGTATGTGCGCGTGGCGGTCACCGACACCGGCGTGGGCATTGCCCCACAAATGCTGGAACAGGTTTTCGAACCGTTTTTCACCACCAAGGCCGACGGCCAGGGCACCGGGCTCGGTTTGAGCATGGTCTTTGGCTTCGTCAAACAGAGTGGCGGCCACGTCGAGATCGACAGCAAGCTCGGCGAAGGCACGCGGGTGCAGTTGTATTTCCCGCGCAGTCTGCGTCCGGTTCGCGAAGAGACCGCCAGTGTCGGCGAACGCAAGAGCGGCGGCCACGAAACCATTCTGGTGGTGGAAGACAATGACGCGGTGCGCGCTTCGGCGGTGGAGTTGCTGCGCGAAGAAGGCTATCGGGTGATGACCGCCGGCAATGGCGACGTGGCCATGCAGATGTTGCTGGAAGGCATCGAGATCGATCTGATCTTCACCGACGTGGTCATGCCCGGCCTGATCAAGAGTTCCGATCTTGCTGCCTGGGCCAAGGTGCAGACACCGCCGGTGCCGGTGCTGTTCACTTCCGGGCATACCCGCGACATCATTTCCCGCGACCACCAGCTCAGCCCCGATACGCATCTGCTCGGCAAACCCTACAGCCCGCAAGCCTTACTGCAGATGATTTGCGAGGTGCTCGGCACCTGATGCCGAGCGCTGCCCAGTTTTTCAATCAAGGCAGGCCGATGATTTCCAAGCGCAATTCCAAAGCACCCGCCGGCATGGTTCGTGTGCGCGGCGCCCGCGAACATAACCTGAAGAACGTTGATGTCGATATTCCGCGCGATGCGCTGGTGGTGTTCACCGGTGTCTCCGGTTCGGGCAAGTCGTCGCTGGCGTTTTCCACTCTGTATGCCGAGGCCCAGCGGCGGTATTTCGAATCGGTGGCGCCGTACGCGCGGCGGCTGATCGATCAGGTCGGCGTGCCGGATGTCGATTCCATCGAAGGACTGCCGCCTGCCGTCGCTCTGCAACAACAGCGCGGCACGCCAAGCGCGCGTTCTTCGGTGGGCAGTGTGACGACGCTGTCGAGCCTGATCCGCATGCTCTATTCCCGGGCCGGGAGTTACCCGCCGGGGCAGCCAATGCTGTATGCCGAGGATTTTTCACCGAACACGCCGCAGGGCGCCTGTCCGGAGTGTCATGGACTTGGTCGCGTCTATGAAGTCACCGAAGCGCTGATGGTGCCGGACCCGAACCTGACCATCCGCCAGCGTGCAGTGGCGTCCTGGCCCTTGGCCTGGCAAGGGCAGAACCTGCGCGACATCCTCGTGACCATGGGCATTGATGTCGATATTCCCTGGAAGAAACTGCCGAAAAAGCAGCGCGACTGGATTCTCTTCACTGAAGAAACGCCGACGGTGCCGGTGTACGCCGGGTTGACCCCGGAGGAAACCCGCGTAGCCCTCAAACGCAAGATGGAACCGAGTTATCAGGGCACCTTCACCGGCGCCCGGCGCTACATCCTGCACACCTTCACTCACTCGCAAAGTGCGCTGATGAAGAAGCGTGTTTCACAGTTCATGCGCGGTAGCCCGTGCCCATTGTGCGAGGGCAAACGGCTCAAGCGCGAGGCGTTGTCGGTGACCTTTGCCGGCTACGACATTGGCGAGTTGTCGCAGATGCCGTTGCTGCAAGTGGCCGAAGTGCTGCGGCCTGTAGCAGCGGCAAATTATCTGGAACAGGCCGAGGAGAGCGGCGACACCCTCAGCCATGCGCAAACCCGCGAGGCGCGTCAGCAGCGGGTCGCCCATGGGGCCAGCGGGCATGCCAGCGCACCGGACGTGCGCCACACGCCGAATCTGTCGCTGGAGAAACGCTTGGCGGCGCAGCGCATCGCTGAGGATTTGCTGGAGCGGGTCAGCACCCTGACCGATCTCGGCCTGGGTTATCTGGCGCTGGAACGCAGTACGCCGACCTTGTCGTCTGGCGAGTTGCAGCGTTTGCGCCTGGCCACGCAATTGGGTTCGCAGCTGTTCGGAGTGATTTATGTTCTGGACGAACCGTCTGCCGGTCTGCATCCGGCGGATGGCGAGTCGTTGTTCGAGGCGTTGCAGCGGCTGAAGGCGGACGGCAACACATTGTTTGTGGTCGAACACGATGTCGAAACCATGCGCCGCGCCGACTGGCTGATTGACGTCGGTCCGGCGGCGGGCGAGAAGGGCGGGCGCGTGCTGTACAGCGGTCCGCCTGCGGGACTCGCTGATGTTGCAGATTCGCAGACCCGCGCCTATCTGTTTGCCGAAAACCAACGCCCTGAGCGCGCCGCGCGCAAGCCGAGCGGCTGGCTGAAGCTCGACGGCGTGACGCGCAATAACCTGAATAATCTTAGCGCCGAATTCCCTTTGGGCTGTTTCACCTCGGTGACCGGCGTATCGGGATCTGGCAAATCGAGTCTGGTCAGTCAGGCCTTGCTCGAACTGGTCGGCGCGCAGTTGGGCCGTCCGGTGGCCGAGGCCGAGTCAGAAGAGCCGAGCCTGGAAGATGACACTCCGCCGCCCAGCACCGGGCAGATCAGCGCCGGCCTGGAGTCGATCAAACGGCTGGTGCAGGTTGATCAGAAACCCATCGGACGCACGCCGCGCTCCAATCTGGCGACTTACACCGGGTTGTTCGACAACGTGCGCAAGCTGTTTGCCGCGACACCTGAGGCACAAGCGGCGGGCTATGATGCCGGGCAGTTTTCTTTCAACGTCGCCAAGGGCCGTTGCGCCACGTGTGAGGGCGAAGGTTTTGTCAGTGTGGAATTGCTGTTCATGCCCAGCGTGTATGCGCCGTGCCCAACTTGCCACGGAGCGCGGTATAACCCGCAGACATTGGCGATTCTCTGGCAGGGCTTGAGCATCGCCCAAGTCCTGCAACTGACAGTCGATGAAGCGGTAGCGGTGTTTGCCGAACAGGCGGGGATTCGTCGTTCGCTGGAAGTGCTGCGCGATATCGGCCTGGGTTATCTGCGCCTGGGGCAACCGGCCACGGAACTGTCCGGTGGTGAAGCGCAGCGGATCAAACTGGCGACCGAGTTGCAGCGCAGCCAGCGTGGCGCGACCTTGTATGTACTGGATGAACCGACCACGGGATTGCACCCGAGAGATGTCGATCGCTTGCTGGAACAACTCGATACGCTGGTAACGGCGGGGCACACGGTGATTGTGGTCGAACACGAAATGCGCGTGGTCGCGCAGAGTGACTGGGTGATCGACATCGGCCCCGGGGCCGGCGATCAGGGCGGCAGGATCGTCGCCGCCGGCACACCGCAGAAAGTCGCGGCGAGCAAGAAGAGCAAGACTGCGCCGTTTCTGGCTCGGGCTTTGAGCCGATAACTGCAGCGCCTTGCTGGCCGCCATCGCTGGCAAGCCAGCTCCCACAGAAATTCAAGTTGTTGCCGAAAATCTGCGCACACTGATGCCCCCTGTGGGAGCTGGCTTGCCAGCGATGGCGCCAGTTCAGGCGCCATCCAGCGTACGGCGGACCTTGTCGAGCAGTTCGCTGATCTGGAACGGTTTGACCAGCATGTCCATGCCGGTGCCGAGGAAGACCTGGCGGTTGAGCGCGGTTTCGGCGTAGCCGGTCATGAACAGGATCGGCAGCCCTTCGTGCCAGCCACGGGCAACATCCGCCAGTTCACGGCCGCTCATGCGCGGCAAGCCTACGTCGGTCAGCAGCAGGTCGATCGACGGGTCATTCTGCAAGCGCTCCAGCGCTGATTCGATATCCGCCGCTTGCGTGCAGCGATAGCCGGCGTCTTCCAGCACTTCGGTAACGAACAAGCGCACCGTGGCCATGTCCTCGACGATCAGCACATGCTCACCACTGCCTTTCGCGTCAGGCACGGGCACAGGCGCATCGGCCCCGGTCGGGTCGTTGGTGCCGGGCAGCATGATGGTCACTTCGGTGCCACGTCGGGCGACGCTGCGGATGTGCGCGTCACCGCCCGACTGACGGGCAAAACCGTAGATCGTCGACAGACCGAGCCCGGTGCCCTGGCCCAAAGGCTTGGTGGTGAAAAACGGTTCGAACACCTTGTCGATCACGTTGTGTTCGATGCCGGTGCCGTCGTCGCGTACCGACAGCGCCACGTACGCGCCATCGGCCAGATTCGGATCGCCATGGGAATAAGCGGCGTAAGTATTGACCCAGATATTGCCGCCCGAGGGCAGGGCATCACGGGCGTTGATCACCAGGTTGAGCACCGCGCTTTCCAGCTGCACCGGGTCGACCAGCGCAATCGCCGGTTTGTTGGTCAGTTCCAGCTTGAGGGTGATGCGCTCACCGATGGTACGCACCAGCAATTCTTCCAGCGAGCGGACGTGATCGTTGATGTCCACCGGCCGTGTATCGAGCGGCTGCTGACGGGCAAATGCCAGCAGACGATGGGTCAATGAGGCCGCGCTCATGGCTGAGTTCAGCGCTGCTTCGGTATAGAACTGCACCTTGTCCAGACGCTCATCGGCCACGCGTTTCTGGATCAGTTCCAGGCTGGTGATGATCCCGGTCAGCAGGTTGTTGAAGTCGTGGGCGATACCGCCGGTGAGCTTGCCCAGCGCATCCATTTTCTGCACTTGCAGCAATTGCGCTTCGGCATGCACGCGTTCGGCGACTTCCTTGGCCAGCTGCGTGGTGGTGTCATCCAGCCGCGCCAGATGCGAGCGCTCGCGATGGCGATGTTCGGTGACGTCCTCGACGAACACCAGACTCAGTTCCGGGGTGCGATACGGCGAAATCTGCCATTGCGTCTCGCGAATCTCGCCCTGCACACGCATGTTCAGCGTGCCTTTCCAGCGCTCGCCGTCGACCAGACGCAGACGCAGTTCGTCGAGGATCGAGCATTGATCTTCGGCAAAGCATTCACGCAGCGCCTGCGCGTCGCGGTTGTCGACGATCAACTGGGCAAAGGCGTGGTTGCATTCATGCACTTTCAGATTGGCATCGAGCACGGCGATCGGTGCCGAGACGTTGGCAAAAATCTCGCGGAAACGCGCCTCGCTTTCGCGCAGGGCATTTTCCGTGTCGCGCACCCGCAGCAGGGTACGCAGGGTCGCCAAGAGCACATCGGGGTCGACCGGGTGAATCAGATAGGCATCGGCACCCGCGTTGAGACCAGTGATGATATCGCCGGTCTGGATCGACGCCGCTGACACATGAATCACTGGCAGCAGCGCGGTGCCCGGGTCGGCGCGCAGCAGGCGGACGATGTCGAAACCGCTCATGTCCGGCAGGTTGACGTCGAGGATCAACGCATCGAGGGCTTCGCTCTCGATCAGGGCCAGTCCGTCGCTGCCGGTGCCGGCTTCGAGCACCGTGTAGCCATGGTTCTCCAGGCGCCGGCGCAGGGCGTAACGGGTGGCGACGTTGTCATCGACGATCAACAGGCGGATGTCACGATTCATCGACGTTCTCCAGAGCGATTGCCAGCGGGATGATGACAAAGAACGTCGAGCCGACGCCCGGCGTACTGTCTACCCCGACTTCACCGCCGAGCAGGGCGGCGAAACGCTTGCACAGTGACAGACCCAGACCGGTGCCGCGCAGACGTTTCTGCAATGGCGAATCGACTTGGGAGAAGTCTTCGAACAGCGTGTCATGCAGTTCGGCCGCGATGCCGATGCCGGTGTCGCTGACGGCAAAGCGCACTTTGTCTTCACCTTCCATTCGCGCCGATACCCGCACTTCGCCACGGGTGGTGAATTTCAGTGAGTTGGAAATGAAGTTGCGCAGGATCTGCCCGAGCTTCTTGTCATCGGTATACAGGCGCGGCAGGCCCAGTGGCTCTTCGAAGATCAGATCCACCGCCGAGGCGTCGACGATTGGCCGGAACATCCCGCGCAGGGCGGAGAACAGGTCGAACATGTCGAACCAGGCCGGGGAAATGCTGATGCGCCCGGCTTCGATCTTCGCCAGATCGAGCAGGTCATCAACCATGTCGCTGAGCTCGCGGGCAGCGGTGCTGACGAAGGCTACCTGCTTGTGCTGTTCAGGGCTGAGCGGACCGTCGAGTTCGTCAGCGAGCAGACTGTTGATGCTCAGTATCGAGCCCAGCGGCGTGCGGAATTCATGGCTCATGTACGACAGGAAACGGCTCTTGAGATCCGATGCCTGACGCAGTTCTTCGGCCTGATTGTCGAGCTCGGCGTACAGCGCCAGAACACCCTGGTTGGTTTCATCGAGTTCTTCGCGCAGGGCAGTGGTTTCGCGCTGCAACTGAGCGATGAGCGCCGCCTGTTCGGCGTGGCTCAAGTGAGTCGATTCAGCCATGGGCGGCCTCCAGAGCCACGACCAGCACCGTCACGTCATCGCGACCACGGCAAAAGTCGCGGTGCAGGACGCTGGCTATCACGGCAGGATGGCGATGCACCAGGCCGGGGTAGTCTGCAAGATTCCAACGGGACTGTAGGCCGTCGCTGTACATGATCAATAAATGTCCGTTCACGTGAGCATAGTCAAAGGGTTTGGCTTTACGGTACTGGCCACCAACGATACCGGGGTGTGAGGCCAGACCGCGGGATTTGCCAGGCTCCAGCAGACTGGCGCCGATGTTACCGACACCGGCGAACGTCAGACCATCGCGCTGGCTGTCGAACTGCGCGAAAGCGACGGCGCCGCCACGGGTGCCGAGCATTTCCTGATGCAGGTCTTCCATCAATACCACTGGATCGGCAAACGGTGCCCGGGCGAATGCCCGGGCACCGGCCAGGCCTGCGCGCTCGGCGTCTTCGCCATGACCGAGGCCATCGACCACCAGCGCGCTGATCCGCGAGCCTTCATACGCCAGATGCCAGACATCGCCGCAGGCTGGATCGGCATGCAGCGAATGCTGGCTGACGCCGAAGCGGATATCGGCCTGACGATCGTTGCGCGGAAAAATTCGCGCCAGCAACACCGCGCCACGGTGGTCGGCGTAGACATCGAACACATTGGTCTGCCGCGATACGGCGCCGAGGCCGATGCCCTGCGTTCCGCCAGTGGAAAAGCCATCCGCCAGACAGGCATCCAGATCAAAGCCCTGCGCCCGATCCACGGTCTGCATTTCGATGCCGAAACCGCTATCCGGCCGAGCCAGTACACGCAGGTGAAATTCACCACGCTGGGCATGCTTGAGCACGTTGCTCGCCAGTTCGGTCGCGACCAGCGCCACGCGGCCGGCATCGTTTTCGTCGAAGCCATGCTGCTCGGCGAGTTTCTGCGCGGTGCGCCGCGCGTGGCCGATCTGGCTGCTGTCCTCGATCGGCAGAACCTGGGTCAACGACCCGGTGATATTCATGTCCATCGTGTGATCGTAATGCGCGTGCCTTTGCCGGGCTCAGTGTCGAGTTCGAATTCATTGACCAGGCGCTTGGCGCCAGTCAGGCCAAGGCCCAACCCGCTGCCGGAGGTCCAGCCGTCGGTCATCGCCAGTTTGATGTCGGGGATGCCAGGGCCTTCGTCGCGGAAGGTGATGCGCAAACCGACCCGGCCGTTTTCCTCGAGAATCTGCCAGTCCATGTCGCCGCCGCCGCCATAGACCATGGTGTTACGCGCCAGCTCACTGACAGCGGTCACCAGTTTGGTCAGGTCGATCAGGCGCATGCCACATTCGGTGGCGAGTTTGCGCGTGGTCTGGCGGGCCAGCACTACGTCCTGTTCAATGAGAATGGGTTGCGTACCGCTACTGCGCACGGTCATTGTGCAAGTACTCGTTCCCGCAGCAGTTTCATCCCGCGTTCGACGTTCAGGGCGGTGCTCACGTCTGGCAAAGTCATGCCCAGCTCAACGAGCGTGATCGCCACTGCCGGCTGCATGCCGACCAGCACGGTTTTGGCGTCCATGATTTTCGACAGCCCGGAAATGTCGCCGATCATGCGCCCGATGAACGAATCGACCATGTCCAGCGCCGTGATGTCGATCAGCACGCCCCGGGCGGATGTCCGGCTGATGCGCTCGGACAGATCGTCCTGCAGGGTCAGGGCGAGTTGGTCATGCATGTCGACCTGAATGGTCACCAGCAAGATATCGCCCATTTGAAGAATCGGAATACGTTCCATGGTCAAGCCGTCTTGACGAGGCTGACACCCAAGCGGGTCAGGGCCAGTTTCAATGCGTCGGCCAGATTGGCCTTGGTCACTACGCCTTGCAGATCCAGACCCAGGTGCACGATGGTTTGCGCAATCTGCGGACGCACGCCGCTGATGATGCAGTCAGCGCCCATCAGGCGGATTGCGGTCACGGTTTTCAGCAGGTGCTGGGCGACCAGGGTGTCAACGGTCGGCACGCCGGTGATGTCGATGATGGCGATTTCCGAACCGGTGTCGACGATGCGTTGCAGCAGCGATTCCATGACTACTTGGGTGCGCTGCGAATCGAGGGTGCCGATCATTGGCAGGGCGAGGACGCCATCCCACAGCTTGACCACCGGAGTCGACAGTTCCAGCAGCTCTTCCTGCTGACGCTTGATCACCGCTTCACGGGATTTCTGGAAGGTGCCGATGGTGTGCATACCGACGGTGTCGAGCAATTCGGAGACTTCCAGCAATTGCTCGGCAAGCAGTGCCGGCTGGTCCTGATAATGGTTTTGCAGCAGGGCGAACAACGGGCCTTTCAGGGCAAAGATGAAATTGGCGGTTTGCTGGGAATCCTGGCCGAGCAGGGCGCGGCTCTGCGACAGTTTTTCAAGGAACTGACGGGTATCCTCCCAACCCGCAGCGGCAATCTTGCTGCCGTTGCCGTTTTCCAGACCCGCCAAGAGCAGGCCCAGCAAGTCGCGGGTTTGCTGAGCGAGGTCGTGTTCCTTGAGGTTGCGTGTGGCGCCGCTGGCTTCGAGGCGTTTGGTCCACTCGCTCAACAGCTGAGTCTGGTTGTTCTTGATTGCTTCAACTGTGCTGTTCTGCAGTGCTGCCATGTGCGTGTCGCTCCGTTACGTATATGGGCCGGCTCGGCGAAATGACCGGCGCGATTTGACTGACATTTACCGCTTGAAATAGTTGTTCAGCTAGCGATGAATTTTTCTGCCTGCCGCGTCGAACGCCCCGGTAACTCTAGTCGGCGTGGCGGCAGGCAACGATCTTTTGAACGAATCTACGGCGTCAGGCTTCGAATCTGCATGCCCGACGTTTTCCAGTCGTGCTGGAAGAAGGAGGCAGGACTATGAATGAGGTGGATATGAACGAGCAAGCGCCGCAACAGCAAAATCAGTCCTCAGAGTCAATTAACCGCAACGACCCGGCCATCGACCCGCAAACGCCGGGGCAAAATAATCCCGCGCCGGCTGAAGAAGGGCAGGCGGACAGCGCGGCTGCCGAGGTCGATCAGAAGCAGCATCACAACGACAACAGCAACGACTTCAGCCCCGGCTTCAAGCCTGACCCGGACCGTCCTGAACCGGGCGAAAGCACTGACGCCGATATCGACACCGATGGTGGTTGATCGCTGAAACGCAAAAAGGCCGCATCGAAGGATGCGGCCTTTTTATTGCCGGCCGGTTACTTGCTCGGATGTTTGGCTTGCAGCTCTTTGGCGTGGGCCAGGTGTTTTTCCAGCGCTGGCAGCATCTTCTGCGCGAACGCTTTCAGCTCAGTAGCGCCCTTGGCCTTGTCATCGGTCACGGTGTTCGCCTGCTTCTTGAACAGCTCGATGGTCTCTTCGTGAGCCTTGACCTGGTTGTTGGCGTAGGCCGCATCGAAGGATTCATCGCGCATGTCGAGAATTTTTTCCTTGGCCTGCTTGACCAGGGTGGTGTCGTCAGGGACTTCGATGTCATTGGTGGTCGCGATCTTCTTCAGCTCTTCATTGGCCTTGGTGTGATCAGTGATCATTTGGTTAGCGAAGGCTTTGATGTCGGCTGACTGGCTTTTTTCCAGTGCCAGCTTGCTGGTTTCGATTTCGGCGATGCCACCAGCGGCGGCGTTATCGACAAAGTCATTGTCGGTCGCGGCAAAGGCGCTGCCCATGCCGGCAGACAGTGCAACAGCCAGAGCGAGATGACGCAGGTTGAATCCGTCCATTGGGTATCTCCACGCAGGTTTTTGTGAGCGTTATCCAATGGAGCGAGCGCAGACGCCAAAGGTTTTATCGCATTTACGACAGGGCGACGAACGGCAACCGCTGGTCTGACAGGGAGTCGACAGAAGTCATCGGGCAAGGCCATGCTGATAATGAGTCAGCGCATCGGTCGCGCTGGTTGTCGATCAAATTGATGGAGGTGTTTCATGCCGGTTTCACATGATCTGTATCAGGACCTGGGCTGCAAGAAGGAAGAGATCGAGCAAAAACGCTCCGAGGATCCGAAGCTGGATTCGCTGCTCAACAAGTACTTCGACGTGGATAAAGCCGTGGTCGAAGCCGAGAACGCCCAGTCAGACGCCCCCACTGACGACGAATTGAAAAAGCTCAAAGAGAAGCGCGTGATCGTCAAGGAACAGATCGTTGCTCAACTCGCCGGGCAGCCGCTGACGGGACAGTAGTCCCCCGACCCGTGGTCATTTTCTGAAGGGAACGGCTACGGCCAATGGCACCTCCAATGTGCAGAGTCTGCAAACCATCGACTCTTTGCGAGGTGCCTTATGAACGACCCCAAATTCCCCAGTGAAGAGCAGGGTGGTTTCGACCCGATTCCTACCCGTCCTGAACCGAACAGCCCGGCGCATACCACAGCGCATCCGGAAAAAACCGTGAAAGAACTGCCGGAGGATGAAGATCCGGAGAAGTTCGACCGGTCCGGCAACTGACAGACCGCTATCGCTGGCAAGCCAGCTCTCACAGGTTCATCTGGTGAACACATATTTCGAGTTCACACGGACACTGTGGGAGCTGGCTTGCCAGCGATATCGTCGGTCCATACGGTGAAAATTTTTCTGTTTTACTTAAGCGCCGCATCCAACCCCATTCGCCCCATATGCATGGCCTTCAACGAGCCGAAATACAACCACTGCCCATACTCGCGCACCGTGGTAATCGGCGAATAATTGCCTTCGCTCGCGTCCTGCAGATTGGCAATCACCTTGCCGTCCAGATCCAGTCCCAGCACAAACCCACGCTTTTCGACAGGCTTGGGTAAAACCGTCAACGCCCGCACGATCATCTTGCGCACGAACGGGTGTTCAGCGGTGCCATCGAGCAAGGCATTGCGCGGCGCATACAGCGCTACCCAAAAGCGATTGCTGCCATTGAACGAGAGGTTGTCCGGAAGCCCCGGCAAGTTGTCGATGAACAAATCATGGGTACCGGCCTTCGGCCCGCTCAGCCAGTAGCGACTGATGCGGTAAGCACCGGTCTCGTTGACCAGCACATAGGCCTCGTCCGGACCAAGAGTGACGCCATTGGCAAACTGCAACTTGTCGAGCAAGACGCTGGTCTTGCCGGTTTGAAAGTCGTAGCGCAGCAGACGTCCGTCGGCGCCGTGCTCAATGATCGCCTCGCCGTCATGACCATAGCCCCAACGGCTCGAGGCATCGCTGAAGTAGGCGTAGTGGCCTGACTTGTCGACTGCCACATCATCAGTGAAGCCAAATGGCACACCGTTGGCCTCGGTGGTCAAGGGGATCACGCGGCCCTGCGCATCCAGCGACAGCAAGCCTTTGACCGCATCGGCAACTACCAGCATGCCGTTCGGATGACGGGCCAGGCCCAGTGGACGGCCACCGGTGTCGGCCAGGACCTTGCGCTGCGTGCCGTCGAGGCTGCTACGGATGAGCCTGCCGTCATGCAATCCGGTGATGAGGAATTCGTCTTCCAGTAGCAACGCCTCAGGCCCTTCGATGTCGCTCGGCCCGACCTTCGCCACAGCTTTGAGGCGCTGGTTGTCCGCGTAGATGCCGTCTTCCAATGACGGCGCCAGTGGCGGCGTCCAGGCGACCGGTTCGACCTTGGTCGGCAGCAACAACAAGAAGGCGATGACGAGAACGATCAGCAGGCACAGCACATAACGTAATTTCACGCGCTGGCCCTCGCCGCGCCGATAAATTGCGCAGCCATGTCGCGCAGGGCGAGCATGGACGCGGCAGATTCCCGCTCGATGCGCCGCTTGAGCAACAGGCGATTGGCAAGACGCATGAGCAAACCGTCAAAGCGATATTCCAGCGTGCGCGAGAAACGCGTGCCGCCAGCCTCCACTGAGCACTCGTAAGTCAACCGCAGGGACAAGCCCTGATCACTTTGCGCGCGTGCGCACCAGCGCCGGCCCGGCAGATATTCAGTAACCTCCCAGCGCAAGTGACCGGCACGTCCGCCGGCATGGATGTCCTCTTCGAAACGTGCACCGGCATGCAGTGGACCTTGCGGACCGTCAATCTTCAATGAGGAGGGATGCCAGTCCGGCCAGTGACTGACGCTGGCGGCATAAGCCAGCACGGCGACCGGTTCGCCGGCGATATCGATCTGGTGCTGCATGCGCGTCATGGGCATTTTTGAATAACTCAAAGGGGCGGGTTCCGGCTCGCGGTACAGCGTGCCGAACAGGTAGTCCATCAAGGGCAGAACGATGTTGAAATTGCGCTCCTGCATGCGCTCGCGGCGGTGATGCAGTTCGTGCAGACCGCGCATCTGGCGAATCCACGGCAAACGAGTCAACGGATTTTGCGGTGGCAGATGTTCACAGGCATGGAATACCTCATAGAGCAGATAACCGAGCACCATGCACCCGGCAAACAGCCCGGCGACATTGGCGTTGACCTGCGCGAGCAGCCACCAGAGGGGCAGGGTGATCAATAGCGTATGAATGACGATCAGCCAGGCTGGAAACAGAATCACTCGCCAGTCCCGCGCGCTGTCGTAGGTCATATGGCCGGGGGTGAAAAAGCTGTGATGGTCGCCGGCATGTCGTGCGTAGAACATCTTTGCGAAAGCTTTTTTGTGATGGCCTAAATGACGATGGACCATGTACACGCCGAAGTTGAACAACAACAGGCTCAGCGGCACTGTCAGCCATTCCAGCCAGCTCACTGAATGCACCGTGCGCCAGAACGCAGCGACGGTGAAAATGCCGAACAGCAACACGAACGCGCCATGCAACCACGGGTTGTATAAAGGATGAATGGCCGCACGGTAGCGGCTGCGGAATGCCTCGGTGGTCTGCCTCAACGCTTTCACCTGCGGGTATTGTTGTTATACCCGGCAGATTAGCCGATCCGCTGACTTGTGCAGGGCGAACCTTGCGGCCTTAAGCGCCATGCTCTGGACTGAAGCCGCCCGTCAGCTCAACGGGTTCCAGCGCTGCGACCAGTCATCATCGGTGCGGATCACCTCGCGCAACAGATCGAAGGCCTGTTGCAGCACTGCCGAGTCGCGATCGCGGGAATACACCAGATAGGTCGGATAACCGAATTCCGGGGCTTTGGTGACGGCTTCCAGCGCGCCGGTCTCCAGATAAGTGCGCACGACCCGGGTACGGAAATAACCGCTGCCACCATGTTCGAGGATGTATTGCAGGGCCAGTGGGCCAAGGTTGAAGCTCAGCGCGGCTTTGGCTTTTTCCGGCAGGGCGGCGTCGTGCTGACGACGAAAGTCCGGTCCCCAATCGATGTAGACGTAAGGCTCCGGACGCTCGGGCGCGCGCACCAGAATCAGTTTTTCCTCCAGCACTTGCTCGACCTGCAATCCCGGCCAGTATTCCGGTTGATAAACCAGCGCCGCATCGAGCACACCGAGTTCGAGCTGACGCAAAAGATTTTCGCCGTCGCGAATTTCCATGCGCAGTGCGTGGCCGGGGATTTTCTCCCGAAGTTCCGCCGCCCAACTGAGCATCAGCGGGTTGCACAGGCTGACCTCACCGCCAATGTGCAGAACGTTGTGATAACCCTCGGGCAGCGGCAAGTCGCGGCGCGCGGCTTCCCAGGTCTGCACCAGTTGATTGGCGTAGACCACGAATGCTTCGCCATTGGCCGTCAACTTCGCCCCGGCGCGATTGCGCACGAACAGCGTGCTGCCCAACTGGCCCTCGAGTTTCTGCACCCGTGCGGTGATCGCCGTTTGCGTGACGAACAGCTTCTGCGCGGCGGCGGCAAGACTGCCGTGGCGGACGATTTCGAGGAAAGTGCGGGCGAGGTCGATGTCCATGGGGCAGGGCCGATATCTGAAGGTGGGGCGCATTGTAAGTCAAAAGTCCCTCTCCCCAACTTGAAAGCAGCAATGGACTGAACCGCTGAAAATTGCGTTTCAGTCCTACGGAAACAGGAGCGTTTTGATCAGATGAGGGGATATTTCTGACGACTTTTTCAGGTTGGTCGTCGGACGCCGGATCTATAGGATCAGTCCTGACATTGAAGTCATCGAGCGCACAGATCGCTCTGGACCTGGACAAAGGATGGACTATGCGAATCCCACTGATTGAAAGCCATACGCCTGCTTACTCGCCTCGCCATTACTGGCGCGACGACCGCGCGAGATGCCCCTAGGAGGACGTTGCCATGCCGAGCGCCAAAGTGCCCCGGCTCACGGGCTTGAAGAGGCTTGAGGGCAAGCCTCTGGAATTGCTGTTGCGAGGGCAGGACACCGGCGACGATCCGATGCTCATCCTGCGCTGCACAAGCGAAGGATTTGAGCTGCTCGATGTGGTGAACATGATCGCAACCTCCGAGCTGTACCAACAGGGAGAGATGGTCAAACGTATCACCGGCAAATCTGTGAGAACCGTGCGACGCCTGCTCAAGGAAGGTGCGTCGGTGCGCCTGGACACGCCGCAGAGCATCATCGCCTACCAATATGCGGCAGCGCTGGAACTGGCCATCGAGGTGTTCGGGCGACAGGCCAAGGCCGAATCTTGGCTGGAGCAACGCGCCACTTACTTCTACGGTTATGTGCCGCTCGATCTGGTTGGAAATGCGTTGGGCTTCAGGATGGTGGAGGAGTATCTGAACCAGATCAAATACGGGGTTTATCAATGAATCCCTTGCCCCGGGATGATCGCTGGTACGCGTGGCGGCTGGATCGCGAGGTGTACAGCGAGACCTGGGACAGTGGCCTGGGGTCGAAACGGGACGGCGGTCGCTGGAATACGCCCGGCCGCAGAGTCGTTTATGCGTCGGTCGACCCATCCACGGCAATTCTGGAGGTAGCCGCCCACGGCAGCTTCGATGCACTTGATCAGGAGCCCTATGTATTGACCTGTTTTGAAATCACCCACGACGCCAGCGTCAGAATCGTGCAACCGGAAGATGTGCCCAATCCGCATTGGCTCACGCCGATCAAAACCTCGCCCAACCAGCGAAAGTTTGCCGACGCACTGCTGGCTGAACATCCATTTGTTCTGGTGCCTTCGGTGGCCACCCGACACTCGTGGAATTTGCTGGTGAGTTGCGATCTGGCGGAAGGTCAGTTCAGGATGGTTTCGCAAGAGCGGTTTGGGCTGGATACGCGGTTGTTGCAGGAGGGTTGATCGGATTTGTGTGGGCCTGCGAATCCGACACGACAATTTCCAGGTTTCGGGAGCGATCAAGGGCCGATGAGTCGCTGCCAGCTACATTCGCGGCGGCTCGCATTCTACGTCTGGATTGAAGCTTTCAACCAATATAAAGATCCGGTACATTTCGCGCCCACGCTTACTACAAGGAAGTTAAAGATGGCAAAGCCTGCCGCTCGACTCAGCGATCTTAATGCATGCCCGATCACAGGCCATGGCACCAATCCCAGTAACAGCGGTTCCGGTGATGTAAACATCAATGGAATGCCAGTTTTGCGTGTCGGAGACACCACAGCGTGCGGAGACACTGTCACCGAAGGCATCAGCAATATTTTGATCAATGGCAAGCCTATTGCTTTCTTGGGCAGTGCGACGGCCCACGGAGGCATGATAATCACGGGCTCTGGCGACGTTTTTGTCGGCACCCAGGTCGGTTCCGCACCTTTCTCCCCGATTATCACTGTTCCTAAACACAGCGAGCGCTTCCAACTGGTTGATGAGGCCACTGGCGAAGCTATTCCCGACATGCTCTATTGCATCGAAACGGGTGACGGGCAGCGTCTCGTAGGCCATACCGACAGTCATGGTAACGCCGCGCGAGTGTTTACGGCCAACCCGACTTCGATAGTTGTGCAGTGGGGTAAGGAAGCCGCCGCCCATCTCGATGCGCTCGGCCTAGATTACTAAGGGAGGTGGCAGGTGGCAGCCCCCAAAAAGAATCAAGCTCGAACAAGCGATCAACATACAACGACCCAAGTGAAAGGTACGCTGGCACAGGATTACGTAACGGTTGTGGGTGCGTCTTACATGTCCCTTTATGAAAAGGTTCGTGGCCAGAAGGGCAACAAGATGCGCTTTATCAATCAGGGTATCCGCCAACTCACAAAGTATCCAATCGGCACTCCAAACTTCACAATCCAGCGTGTATTTCTGATTTTCAAAAATGACTATCCGGAGAACTTGCTGGCGGCTTTGAAGGACGTTGTCGAAAATCAGCACGGAGCACAGTACCGGGAGATGGACTCGATATCCGGTCTTGTGGATTTCATCGCAGCTCGGCAACGCCCCGGGCGCGAGATCAAACAGCTCGACTTTTTTTCCCATGGTGTGGTGGGCAGTATCGAGTTGGGCTACGAGCTGGATAAAAACGATAGCTACCGTCTGCGTGATGCACAAGCGAGTATGTTCAAGCCCGAAGCGTTTGCCTATGGTGCGAAAATTCACTCCTACGCTTGTCGCACAGGTTTGGGTATCGATGCCGACTTCAAGGTCAATGAAACAGAAGATCCTCATTACGAGCGCAGCCTGGCGCAGATTCTTGCTAATGCTACCCGGACCACCGTGTGGGCATTTCCAAGACGCAGCAACTACGACACGACTTATGGTACTGCCGCGGAACGGGGATCTGTGCCGGGCATTCGTGAAAGAGAAGCAGCTGATGGGCGAGCGATGCGGAATTATTTGAGTCGAAAAACCGCTTATGAACGAAAGCTGATCGAACATCGCAAGACCCTCAAAGACCCAACGGCGCAATTACCTGATGAACAGGCGCCGCAGGCGCCGACGCCAACAGTCTCTGAAGAAGAGCGCAATTTGCTGGCGCACGATGACAGCCGAGCATTGTATGAACGAAAGATTGGATTTCCGCTGGATGCCTTAGGCGCACATCGTGACGTTCGATCAGGTGATACACCGGACGGCGTACCCAAACACCTGCTTGCCTATAAACCGCTATGACGCTCCTGAAGTTTATAGGCAAACGTCACGTCTTCTGTGTCTTGTTGATTGCTGCCAGCTTTGCAGGACTATTTATTTACGCCAAGGAAGCCCAGATGCCAGCCAAAGCAATGATGTATTACGGCCCGTGGAGTCCGGAAGAAAACCGTTTCGATGCCAGCCGGTGGTTCAGTTCAGGTATGTATCGCCCGCGTCTCATGGGTACTCCGCCTGAAGAGAGCCCAGTGACCATGCTGCGCAATAAGCCTGAAAGTTTGCGACATATTGAGAATGATGTTCTCTTGACCGAAGCGTTATTCGCTGTAGGGCGACAGTTTCCGAAGTTGGACACCGAAGACCTCATTCTGAATACGCCGGACCTGCACCGCCAGATACGGTATGCCTATAGTTCATTTGCCGAGCCTGACAGGCCGGTGGATTCCTATTGGCTTTTCATCACGTTTGCAAACAAGACCGTGGTCGTTACGATCGATTGGGACGTGACAGAAAAGAAACTCCTGCCCCGCTCGATGGCTTCGAATCTGATCGAAAAAAGTGATGAAGAGGCGGCATACCTCCAGGTAAAAAAAGAGCTTGATAGGACGGCTTCAGCCAAGCGTTAACTCACGTTGCCATGTCTTCAATGGTTGAAACGACAAATCCCGCCAATAAGCGGGATTTGTGTTTTACCAAGAAGCTTCTTACGAAGGGAACAGCTCGGACAGTTTCATCGACAGCATCATGTCGCCTTCAACGCGCAGCTTGCCGCTCATGAAGGCCTGCATGCCGTCGGTCTCGCCGCTGACGATACCTTTCAGGGTTTCGCTATCCAGCACCAGCGTGCAGTTGGCGTCCGGGTTTTCGCCTTCCTGAATGTTGCAGGTGCCGTCTTTGACGATCAGTGCGTATTGCTTGTCTTCGTCGGTGATTTTGAAACCGAAGACCAGATCCAGACCGGCAGCGGCGGCTGGGTTGAACTTGGCTTGCATTGCTTTTACGGCATCAGCTACGGAGGTCATGGTTCGATCCTTTCTTGGTCATGGGAGCTGGGTGGTTACAGCCAGGGTCACAGTAAGCCGGACTCAGCGAAAAGTGATGAGTTCCGGGGCCTTCAGCAGTTGCAGGTGTGCGTGACTGTTGAAGGAAGCCAGAGCCACCTCGCGACCACGAAACTTCAGTTGGTTGAGCGAGGTGTTGACGATTTGCCAGTTCAATTCAAAGGCCTGCCTGGCAGGCATTTGCGTAATCAGATGGAGCAGGGCAGTGATGGTGCCGCCGGAGGTAAACACGGCGATTTTCTGGTTCTTTTCTGCCAGATCGAGGATGCGGTGCAGCCCGGCCTGAACCCGTTCGACGAAACCCAGCCAGCTTTCCAGTCCGGGTGTGTCGTAGGTGCCGGCAAGCCAGCGCTCGACGATCAGGGCGAAGATGCGCTGGAATTCACCACGGTTCTGCGCGGCGTTGCGCAGGATGTCGATGGCTTCCGGCTCTTCCGGCAGCATGGCCGGGAGCAGGGCGCGGATCACCGCGTCGGCATCGAATTCGTTGAAAGCGGAATCGGTTTCAAGGACTGGAACCGGCAGGCCTCTGGCGCTGAATTGCTCCAGTGCACTGGTGGCCGTGTGCTGTTGGCGACGCAGGTCACCGGCAAGGCAACGATCGAAGCTGATACCGAGGTCGGCGAGGTGCTGGCCGAGAATTTCTGCCTGACGCACACCGGTCGGCGACAGGACATCGTAATCGTCTGCACCAAAGGAGGCCTGGCCATGTCGTATCAAGTAGATGCTGCCCACGTCCGCGTCGTCCCGGTACGTTGAAGGTCAGGCGAGGTTATGAGGATGGCGTAAGGCTGTCAATGAAAAAACATACGCTTGTTTGAAATGCCCGTTACAGGCGTGTTGCCAGAGGTTTCACGGCTGGCCGACGAGCCGACGCATGGGTATGCTGGAGCCATTCCGCGTGTGATACACCGTCACGCATTGCTTTGAGGAGTCTCTGTGGATTTTTTCACCGAATACGCCAGCTTCCTGGCCAAGACCGTCACACTGGTGATCGCCATTCTGGTGGTGCTCGCCAGTTTCGCCGCGTTGCGCAGCAAAGGCCGGCGCAAATCGGCAGGGCAGTTGCAGGTCAGCAAGCTCAACGATTTCTACAAGGGGCTGCGTGAACGCCTGGAGCAGACCTTGCTCGACAAGGATCAGCTCAAGGCATTGCGCAAGGGCGAGGCAAAAACGGAAAAAAGCGCGAAAAAGCAGAAGAACAAGCCTGAGACCAAATCCCGGGTGTTCGTGCTCGACTTCGACGGCGATATCAAGGCTTCCGCCACCGAGAGCCTGCGCCACGAGATCACCGCACTGCTGACCCTGGCCACGCCGAAGGACGAAGTAGTCCTGCGTCTGGAAAGTGGCGGCGGCATGGTGCACAGCTACGGTCTGGCGTCGTCTCAACTGGCGCGAATCCGTGATGCGGGCGTGCCACTGACCGTTTGTATCGACAAGGTCGCAGCCAGTGGCGGTTACATGATGGCCTGCATCGGCGACAAGATCATCAGTGCACCGTTCGCCATCCTCGGTTCGATCGGCGTGGTCGCGCAATTGCCTAACGTCAATCGCCTTTTGAAGAAGCATGACATCGACTTTGAAGTGCTGACCGCAGGTGAATACAAACGCACCCTGACCGTGTTTGGCGAAAACACCGAAAAGGGCCGCGAGAAGTTCCAGGAAGACCTCGACATCACTCATCGGTTGTTCAAAAACTTCGTGGCGCGGTACCGCCCGCAACTGGCGATCGATGAGGTGGCGACCGGTGAAGTGTGGCTCGGTATCGCTGCGCTGGAAAACCAACTGGTGGATGAGCTCAAGACCAGCGATGAATACCTGGCGCAGAAA
Organism: Pseudomonas sp. Irchel 3F6; assembly: GCF_900187595.1. Taxonomy (NCBI): domain Bacteria; kingdom Pseudomonadati; phylum Pseudomonadota; class Gammaproteobacteria; order Pseudomonadales; family Pseudomonadaceae; genus Pseudomonas; species Pseudomonas sp. Irchel 3F6. Next base: position 561,841 of record NZ_FYDP01000001.1, read on the forward strand.
GCCAAACAGGCTGAGGTTTATCACCTGCACTACGCCGAGCGTAAAAGCCTGCAGGAACGCATCGGCATGGCCGCCAGCGGTTCGGTAGACCGCGTGCTGTTGAGCTGGTGGAGTCGTCTTACTCAGCAACGTTTCTGGTAAACACCAGGCATAAAAAAACGCCGGTCAATGACCGGCGTTTTTGTGTCCGCAATAAACCCGCTGGCTTAGCGCCGACGGAACAGCGGCAGCGGTTCGTCACTGGCGGCCTGGTAGGTCACCGAGAAGTCCTTGAGACCTTCCAGTGCTTCGTACGGGTCTTTATCCGCGCGAATGGCAAAGGCGTCGAAGCCACAGCGGTGCATGTAGAACAGCTGGTCCCGCAGCACGTCGCCAATCGCGCGCAGCTCGCCTTTGAAACCATAACGGTCACGCAGCAGACGGGCATTGGAGTAACTGCGGCCATCGGTGAACGCCGGGAAATTCAGCGCGATTACCTGGAACTCACCGACGTCTTCACCGATTTCTTCGGCTTCCTCGTCAGCATCCAGCCACACGCCCAGACCGCCGTCGCGGGCCTTGAGCATGCGGCTGTGCTCGCGCCACAACTGCAGAGGAACGATCAGATCGTCGCAGTTGCTGATCTCATCGATGTTGAAATCCTTCGGCAACAGGTGCCAGGTTTCGTCGACGACTTCGTTGTTCTTAATGATTCGCTGCATAGACGCGTTCCTTGAAGAGGTCGATGCCAATACGCTGATAAGTGTCGATGAAGCGCTCGTCTTCGGTACGTTGTTCAACGTACACGTCGATCAGCTTCGAGATCACGTCAGGCATGGCTTCCTGTGCGAAGGACGGGCCGAGGATCTTGCCCAGGCTCGCATCACGGCTGGCGCTGCCGCCGAGGGAAACCTGGTAGAACTCTTCGCCTTTCTTGTCCACACCGAGGATGCCGATGTGGCCAACGTGGTGGTGACCGCAGGCGTTCATGCAGCCGGAGATGTTCAGGTCCAGTTCGCCAATGTCGAACAGGTAATCCAGGTCATCGAAACGGCGCTGGATCGATTCGGCAATCGGAATCGATTTGGCGTTGGCCAGCGAGCAGAAGTCACCACCGGGGCAGCAGATGATGTCAGTCAGCAGGCCGATGTTCGGCGTGGCGAAACCGCTTTCACGCAACTCACCCCACAGGGTGAACAACTGGCTCTGCTCGACATCGGCGAGAATGATGTTCTGCTCGTGGGAGGTGCGCAGTTGACCGAAGCTGTAGCGCTCGGCCAGATCGGCGACGGCGTCGAGCTGCTTGTCGGTAATGTCGCCCGGGGCAACGCCGGTCGGCTTCAACGACAGCGTCACAGCGACATAGCCCGGTTTTTTGTGCGCCAGGGTGTTGCGGCTGCGCCAGCGGGCGAAACCCGGATGCTCTTTGTCCAGATCGGCCAGTTGCGCGGTCTGGTTGTCGAGGGTCTTGTAGTCCGGATCGACGAAGTGCTTGGCGACGCGATGCAGTTCGGCCTCGGTCAGCGTGGTCTGGCCACCGCGCAGGTGCTCCATTTCCGCGTCGACTTTCTGCGCGAACACCTCAGGCGTGAGCGCCTTGACGAGGATCTTGATCCGCGCCTTGTATTTGTTGTCGCGACGGCCGTAGCGGTTGTACACCCGCAGGATGGCGTCGAGATAGCTCAGCAGGTCTTGCCACGGCAGGAATTCATTGATGAATGCGCCAACCACCGGCGTACGACCGAGGCCACCGCCGACCAGCACTCGGAAGCCCAGCTCGCCGGCAGCGTTATAGACAGGTTCCAGACCGATATCGTGGACTTCAATGGCTGCGCGGTCACTGGTCGAACCGTTGACGGCGATCTTGAATTTGCGCGGCAGGTAGGCGAATTCCGGGTGGAACGTGGTCCACTGACGGACGATTTCGCACCATGGACGCGGGTCGATCACTTCATCGGCGGCGACGCCGGCAAACTGGTCGGTGGTGACGTTGCGCAGGCAGTTGCCGCTGGTCTGGATGGCGTGCATCTGCACGGTCGCGAGTTCAGCAAGGATGTCCGGGATGTCTTCAACCGCCGGCCAGTTGAACTGCACGTTCTGCCGCGTACTGATGTGGGCATAGCCCTTGTCGTAGTCGCGGGCGATCTTCGCCATCATGCGCACCTGACGCGAAGTCAGCTGGCCGTAAGGCACGGCCACGCGCAACATCGGCGCGAAACGCTGGATATACAGGCCATTTTGCAGGCGCAGGGGGCGGAATTCTTCTTCGCTCAGCTCACCTGCCAGATAGCGTCGGGTCTGATCACGGAACTGCTTGACGCGGTCCTCGATGATCCGCTGATCGTACTCGTCGTATACGTACATATAAGTCCTGTTCTCAGGCTTGGGCTTCTCGGAAAACGCTGCGTTTTCGCTTGCTGGAGTCCGATGTTGCCTCTGCAATTCTGCGCGCACGGCCGCGCACTCCGTCACGGAGCCGGGGCAATATACCCGTTTGCAGTTATGCGCAAAAGTGATGTTTGAGTATATGTAAAGAACCAAATCGCCTAACGCGAATGCCGGTCATCTAATCCACATTTGTCGTGCGGACAATCATCGTCTTAACTGTGATCGAGTCTTTGTGCAATCACCGATAAAACCGACAAGAGGCGATGCAATGAGCAACCCGACCAAAGCCAGAAAAAGCGACAGCAGTGTCGACGCGTGGGCCATTTTGTTTCTGATCATTCTTGTAGTAGGAACAGCGGTCTTCTGGGTCGGTCACCAGTAACATCCGCGCTCCGGGCCGTTCTCCCAAGGCCCGGATAACCTGTGGCAGATGCCTGTTCAGTGCCATCACACCCCGGCCAGATACAGCACCAGCTTGACGATGGCAAACAGCGTCAGGCCGAACACCGCCGTGAACAAAACTCCCAGAATCACAAAGTGACTGGGTTTGCCGTGGGTAAAATCCCTTTCCCGGTTCTTGCCGCTCTGCACCCCGAACGCCGCCGCCATGACGCTGTGCAGCATCTGCCAGAAACTCGGCGGTTTGTTGTCGATTGGATCGTCCATAAATCCCTCTGCGAAAAGTCATCCTCCTGAAGCATAGCCAATCCGCTGGGTCCGGGATGCCATCGAAGCAGCCCGGACAAGTTTGAGCGATACCCGAATAACGCAGAAGCGATAACGCGACATGGTTTGCTGACCGCTCCATGAAAAAGGAGTGACCATGAACGTTATCCCCCCCAAACCAGTGTCGGCGCTGCCTGCGTCGACCGCTCAGCCGGCAGACCCCGGTCGGTCAGTAAAGCTCATTGCAACGCAAAGCCTGCATGGCGAGTTTCTCGAGACATCGATCCCGCAATGGTTGACCAGCGCTTTGCCGCATCGGCGCGAGGCGCTCAAGGCGGTTCCGACCGCGTTACCAGCCTGGTATCAGCATGCGACGCCGGCCCAGCGCAAAACCCTCGACGAGACTTTCAAGGCCAGCGTCATTGCCCAGAACAGTCTCGACAAAAGCATGGCGAAATTCGTCGATGTCGAATCATTCGCCAGGCCGTTATTGATCAAAGCCTTGAAGGACCAATACGCGCTGGAAATCGATGTAGACAAAACCCTGTTATGTCTGCGGCGCCCGGTCGAAATGGGTATTCAGAGAACCGTATTGGCCTCGTTCGAGGTTCTCAAGATCACGCTGCTGGAAGCCTCGCTGCACAACTTCGAAGCTGACGAATGTGAAGATACTTATCATTCGAGCTCCGGTTTTGTTGTGGCGACGCCTGCTGCGGACACATTCAAGCACGTCGACACAGGCCTCACGGTCAGCCAGTTTTTGCACCTTTGCCGCAATCTGGATATCGGCCAGCAATACCAGACATACCTGCAGGGATTTTTCCATCCGGGGGAAGCGGTGGCAGCGGCGGTGCTCAGCGAACGCTTCATCGCCAGCCAGAAGGCAGCGATGCGCGCCGCAGCCGAACAGGCGCTATTGCGCAATGACATCGAGGCGGCAGATCACGCGATGATCCTCTCGGTCATCGACGGCGAAATGCACCCGTGGATGGGGCGCAAGCAAGTCTGGTTCCAGGACCTCGGCCTGATGAAAAAAAGGCTGACCGGGTGCGTGGCTTTCGTCATCTGCGAAAAATATCGTTACACCGATGAACTGATCCTTTACATCCCCAACGACCCGGAACATCCGCTCAAGCGCTACACGTTCGAGCAAATGCGCGAAGAGCTCGAGCGCTTGCTCACCGCACGTGATGCTTCGCAACAGACCAACGCAGAGCCCACCGCCTACCAGCGTTTTTTCAGTCAGTTCCTGCCCTATGATCAGCGCCCCTATTATTTCAGCCAGTTCAGGCAAAAGGCAGCCGACTCAGCGGGCGATGCTTGGGATCTGCTGCGCTCGCCATGGCTGTCGGTGCTTCAGGGCTTGGCCGGCGGTTCAGCCTTTACCCGGATTCAGCAGGTACCACCCGAACGCCAGGTCAAATGGGAGCCAGTGGCGGATCCTTACATCGCGCCGTCAACCGTTGGACGCAAGGGGCGAGGGCTTTGGGCGGCGAACGAGGACTTGTGGCAATACCTTTATGCGCAGAATCGCGCCAAGGTGTTGGCCGACGCGAAAAGTCACGCGGTACCCACTGCCGATGTCGATGCGAAAGCACGAGACGTCAAACTGGCCCATCTGATGCAGCTCGGCATGCTTGGTCTGAACATGGTTTCGATGTTCGTGCCTGTGTTGGGTGAAGTGATGATGGTGGTGATGGCCGGGCAATTGCTCTCTGAAACGCTCGAGGGCGCAATTGAATGGGCCGAGGGCGACCGTCGTGCGGCCAAGGATCATTTGATCGATGTGGCAGAAAACCTCGCGCAGATTGCGCTGATGGCAGGTGTGGGCGCGGGAGTGCGGAAAATCGCCAGCGCCCAAGCCGTGCCGGTCATTGAAAGGCTGCATCCGGTGAAGTTGGCCAACGGCGAAACCCGACTGTGGAAACCCGACCTGAATGCTTACGAGTCCGCTGTCGCGCTGCCAGTCAGTCCCGGCCCGAACAGTGCCGGCCAGCATGTGCTTGACGGCAAAACCTATATTCGCCAGAGCGGCAAGGTCTACGAGCAGTTTTTCGATGAATCGATCGGCAAATGGCGGCTCAGGCATCCGACCGACATCAACGCCTGGCAGCCGGTGCTCGACAGCAATGGACGCGGTGCCTGGCGTCATTCGCTGGAGCGTCCGCAGGATTGGGATCGTCTGACCCTGCTGCGACGTATCGGCCATGCAACCGATGCCTTCTCCGATGAACAGCTGATCAAGGCTGCCGATATCAGCGGTGTCAGTGACGCCGCCCTGCGCAAGATGCACATCGATTCTGCGCTACCGCCACCGGAACTGACCCAGGCCATGCGCATGATGCAAGCAGGCGGCAACGCGGCACTGGTTGTCGAGCAGTTGCGCGGGACAAAACCGATCGATGAACTGTACCTCTATGCATTGCCGCTGATCACCGAAATGCCGCGATGGCCGGAGAACCGGGTGCTGGAAGTCTTCGACGGCGAGCAATTGTCCGGCAAGTCCGTCAGGTATGGCTCCGCGCGGCGGTTTCGCGACGTCGGCGTCAAGCCACCCATTCAGATATCGCGGGCCGATATCTTCAGCGGTGAACTGCCAGCACGTATTCTCGCAGCGCTGGACGAGGCAGAAATCACTCGGCTTCTCGGCGAGCAGGGCGCACGCGTGGGCGATGCCCGACCTGCAGAGTTTGGCAAGCAGATCGCCGAATACGCAGACACCCGCCAGCCGGCGATTTACGACAGCATTTATCTGGGGACCGACCCCGTTGATCCGCAGGTTGTGCGTTTGCAGAAGGCCTGCCCCGGACTCAGTGAGCCGGCGGCGCAAACGGTGCTGGCCCATGGTCGCCCCGATGATCTTGAGCGGCTCGGCTCAGGGCAACGAGTACCTTTGCGCCTGCTGGAGGAAGCCCGCTGGTACGCGCATCAGAGTCGACAGGTAGCGGCATATGCCGGTCTGCGTAGCGAAAACGTCGCTTCTGCGGACAGCCGGCGTCTGGCGTTGCACACGCTCGAGCAATTGGCGGGGTGGCCCGACAGTATTCGCATTGAGGTTCGCGAAGGCCATGGCGCCGGCATGCTGCTTGACAGCATCGGCAGTGAAACAGCCGGCGAGAAAAAATACCTGATCAAAAAAGGCGTTCAGTTTCAAGCATTCAACGAACGCGGCGAGGCACTCAACAGCCTGCCTCGCAACGGCGACAACTTTTACTCGTCGATCATGCATGCCCTGCCTGATCACGCGCGCCGCAGCCTCGGTGTGCCTGAGGTCGGGCAGTCTGCCGGGTTGCAAGCAAAGATCATCGATTACGCCGACCAGCACCAGGCGGACGCACCCGCGCTGCTGGCGCCGCAGGTCAAGTGGATAAAGCCGCCGGTGCGGGTGAACGCTACCTTGATCGGTTATCCCGCCAGTGGACGCGGCGCGGGATCGGCACCGAACCTGCTGGCTCATGTGCAGGATCTCTACCCGCAACTGAGCGACGAACTGGCTCACGGTTTCCTACTTGACCAATACCGGGCAGGAAAAGACAACCGCGCCATTTTCGAGCTGTTGCAATCACGTCGGCGTGAGTGGGAACAACTGAAGGCGACGCTGGATGAATGGGCAGGCACAGCGGCTGCGGCGCCCTGGGAACGCTCCGGAACAAATTACAGGTTTCTCGCCGCGCAAGCGCTGAAAGCCTGCTGGCGCAACGCTTTGTCCACTGGGCTCGCGGGTGCCGATCAGCTGTCGATTCTCACCTACGATCCTCTGCCAGAGCTGACCGCCGACTTTGCTCATGTGCGTGAACTTTCGATTGGCGGTGGGGGCCTGACCGACGCCAATGCTGACGCTTTCCTGGCGCGATTTGCCAACGTCGAAAAGTTATCGCTGGGAGAGCGAGGCAGTCTGTTTGGCGCGTACATGGAGCAGGAGCAGTCATTGACGACCTTGCCCCTGAGCGTGACGCGCATGTCTGGGTTGAAGAAGCTCAAGTTACGAACCCCAGCCAGGGTGATGGCTGCCGATCTGGCGACAAGATTGCGCAGCTTGACCGCCGTTGAGGAGCTTCATCTTGATTTTCCCGGCGGCGCAGGCAGCCCGCTTGACCTGGATCTGGCTCCCCTTGAACGACTGAAGAAACTCAAGATTGAAGCGCCGGGCCTGACGCAGTGGCCGGCTTATGTGGAACGACTGCCTGAGCTGGAACGTCTGGATCTGACGCAGACCGCTATCGCGTCCCTTCCACAGACCCTCTATGTCGGGCACGAGAAACTCTGGGCCGGTTTGTCCCTGGATTGGTCGAAGTTTTCCCATGAAGCGTTCAAACCTGCTTACGACTACGTGAAAAGCTACATGGGGGAGTGGGGGCATCTGGTTGATCTGGACTCGATGGTCCGCCGCTACTGCGCCGGGGAACTGCAGTTCCTCACAGGCGAGGCCGGCCGTCTCAATCCATTACCTCAGCGCATCATGAGCCTTTGGAATACTCCGGAAACCCGGCTCAAAGCCGTGGAGATTCTGCGAGTGGAGCACAGCGCAATTTTCCGCCAGTTCTACGAGGCCACCGCATCCAGAGGATTGCGTAATGCGACGCCGGCAGCACGCTGGCAGACGCCACCCAATGCCCGGGTGGTTCGTGCCCTGGAAAAAAACTGGCGCGCCGCCATACGCAGGCGTTATCGCTTGAATGACGATGTTCGTCCGTTCAATGCGATGGACTGGACATCCGGCAGCGATCTCGACGACGCAAGTGTGTTTGAGCTGGTCGACACCGCTTGGGCGCAGGGCGCGGAGTCGGTCAGTGAGCTGCCGCAATTGCCGGCCGGTACGTTTGCTCATGTGCAAAACGTTCGGCTGGACCGGTTGACTGTGCCGATCGAACAGATTCGCGGTTTTCTCCAGGCATTCAGTGGCGTCACAAGCCTGGAAATCACCTCCTGCGGATTGAGCGAAGTGCCGGTCCGGCCAGCCGATTTGCCGCAGCTCGCACAGCTGGACCTGTCTTTCAACCGTATTGTCGTGACCCCTGAGGTTCAAGACCAATTCGACGCGCTGAGCAGTCTGGAACATCTCAATGCCCGGCTCAATCGGCTCGACACACTGGACGTTTCTCGCCTGACCGGGCTGAAGACACTGAATCTTAGCTCAAGCGGGCTCAATGAATGGCCCAAGGGGGCGGAGAACCTGGCGCATTTGCAGGCACTGGATTTGCGTCATAACACCATCGGTTCGCTCCCCGAACACGTGCTGGCCAACGACGCGGTGCTGCTCAAGACCCGCCTGTTGAACAACCTCTTCAGTGGCAACGGCGAAGCGAGCTTAAGGGCGGCGCAGAAACGTATTGAAAAGGCCCTGGGTTTGCCCGACAGCGCTTTGCAACGGTTCGAATCGCAATCGGCATCGTTACTCGCCAGTTCCAGCAGTGCGACGCCTGACACGGCACTGAATCGCGCCGCTCATCTATTGCCGCTGCCATCTGCCACGGCCATTACGCAAGGCGCCGACATGAGCCGTACCGTGGTGGAAATCTTTCCGTCACTTTCACTTGAAAATGCCCAGGCCAGCGTTGAGCGTTTACGCAATGAGGGTCTGTCCAATGAGCAGATGGTGGGCAGACTGACCCAGTGGCGAGCGAGTAACGAGACGTTGACGCGTGAGTTGAACGGCTGGATCTTCAATCCGGCGCAAGGGTCTGGTGAAAGGGCATCGCCATCTGCAAGGTTCTTCGACGCGACCAGGATCCGCGCTTGCTGGCGGGACGGGCTTACTGGCCATACCGAATCCGCCGGGCGGACGCTGAGCCTTTCTGCGAGCGGCATGGGTGATTTACCCGTGTTGTCAAACGTGTTTTCCCATGTGCGAACGCTGGACCTGACCGGGGCAAAATTTTCCGTCGAGAGTTTCAACCTCTTCTGCCCGGCGTTTCCGGAGTTGACCACTCTGATGCTCAATGGCAATGGACTGGTACATCTGCCGGAAGCTGTCGGCAGTCTGAACCGGCTCGAGCGGCTGGAATTGAGTGGTAACCGCCTGGCCGTGGCGCAAAGCGTGTATCAGCACGCGAGCGGGGCGCGGCTGCGCTGGCTCGACCTCAGCCACAATCAGCTGGAAGAGTTCAGCGCCAGAACCTTCAGCCGTCTGGAAACCCTCAACCTCGCCCAGAACGGTCTGGATTTCTGGCCTGAAGGTGTACTTGAATTGGCCCCTCTGCAAAGGCTGGACCTGTCGGGCAACAACATCATGGTCTTCCCGGACCGGCTGTTGGGCGGCAATCACGAGGCGCTTGTGGCGGGCACCGATCTGTCGGAAAACTCGCTGTCACTTAACGCATTTGAGCAGATCAGGGACTACAGCTTCGCGCATGGCGCAGGTGATGTGCTCGGCTACACGCCCGAGTCATTGCAGCGTTTGATCGCCGAGCGTATGAGCGACTCGGAAAGCGATACCAGTTCCGAATCGGATTCGGATTCGGACTCGGGCTCAAGCTCGGGCTCAGGGTCCGATAGCGACGACGGCGATGATCCGCGTGGCGGAGGTGGTGGGGCTAGCAGGTCCGTGGATGCGCATGCCGCTGTGGAAGCAGCGGAGGTGATTGCCAATCCGGCGCAGGATGTGGCGGCGCCGGCGATGGAAACCTGGATGACCTATACCCATGCAGATGCGCGTGCAGCGCGGCAAGCGCTATGGCTGCAATTGGCTCGACAGGCCAACCATGAGGCGTTCTTTCATTTGCTCTCGACTCTGCCCTACACCCTGGAATTCAGGTTTGCCGGCGCCGAACTGACCCATCGGGTCTGGCAGGTGATCCAGGCTGCCACGCAAAACGCTGAACTGCGCGAGCTGTTGTTCCTCAACGCCGAAACCCACGGCACGTGCCCCGATGGCCGGATCCTGTCTTTCAGCGAACTGGAAACCCGCGTCTATGAGTTCAACGCCCTGCGCGACATTCCGCGGCATCGTCCGCTGCAACGCGGCAGAGCGTTGCTAGACCTGACTCGACGGCTGTTCCGCCTGGAAAGGGTGGATCGATTGGCCGAAGCCGCCGCCAGGAACAAGGATCGCGCGGAAGTCCGCCTGCAATACCGCATCGGCCTGACACGCGGCTGGCCGGACGACCTTGAGTTGCCGGCGCAACCCGAACACATGTTGTACGCCTCACCGATTCGCGGGCAGCGATTGCTCGACGCGCGAGCCTCGGTTCTCGCGGACGAGGCATCACCGCTGTTTCTGGAAGATCTGATTGCGCGGGACTACTGGATCCGCTATCTGCAGGATCGCCACGTCGCGGCGTTCGAGGCACTCGAGCGCGACGCCACCCAGCGGCACGAAGCGGTCGAGGATGCCTACCCCGATAAAGAAAACAGCAATTATCTGGACGCGATGAGAGTGCTTGAAATCGAAAGGGCGGAGGCGCGTATCGAGAAGCTCAAGGCTTTGACTCGCACAGAACTGGAGAGCCTGGCGTCGCAGGATGCGGGAGCGTCGCCATCGGCCCCGTCTTCACCGAAACCCGGGCCTTCGTGGCGCCGCGACTGAGTGATCGAGCAGACCTGGGAGCAGGGCGCTCCCAGGTCCGCGGCCCGATCAGCTGTCGTAACCCAGATTCGGCGCCAGCCAACGCTCGGTCACGCTCAGATCCTGTCCCTTGCGTGCGGTGTAGCTTTGCACCTGATCCTTGTCGATCTTGCCCACCGCAAAGTATTGCGCTTGCGGATGGGCGAAGTACCAGCCGCTGACCGCTGCGGCGGGGAACATTGCGTAGTGTTCGGTGAGGAACACGCCACTGCGCCCGGCGCGCATTTCCGCAGCCTCTGGATCGAGCAGGGTGAACAGTGCCGCTTTCTCGGTGTGATCCGGGCAGGCCGGGTAGCCGGGAGCGGGGCGGATGCCACGGTATTGCTCTTTGATCAGTGCATCGTTGTCGAGGGTTTCATCCTTGGCGTAACCCCAATGTTCTTTACGCACTTGCTGGTGCAGCCATTCGGCGCAGGCCTCGGCCAAGCGGTCGGCGAGGGCCTTGACCATGATCGAGTTGTAGTCGTCGCCAGCGTCCTGATAAGCCTTGGCCACTTCTTCGGCGCCGATGCCGGCGGTGGTAATGAAGCCGCCGACGTAGTCGGTGACTTCGCTGTCTTTGGGCGCAACGAAGTCGGCGAGGCAGAAGTTCGGCTTGCCGTCGGTCTTGATGATCTGCTGGCGCAAGTGATGCAGCTTGGCCAGCGGCTTGCCGTTGTCGTCGTACAGCTCGATGTCGTCTTCGTTGACCTGATTGGCTGGCCAGAAACCGAACACCGCACGGGCGCTGATCAGCTTTTCGTCGATCAGTTTGGTGAGCATTTCCCGGGCGTCCTTGTACAGCGCAGTGGCGGCCTCACCGACCACTTCATCTTCAAGGATGCGCGGGAACTTGCCGGCCAGGTCCCAGGAAATGAAGAAAGGCGTCCAGTCGATGTACTCGGCCAGCACGTTCAAATCGATATTGTCGAGCACCTTGCTGCCGGTGAAGGTCGGTACCACTGGCTGATAATTGGCCCAGTCGAATTGCGGCTTCTTGGCGATGGCGGCGGCATAGCTCAGGCGTTCGGTGCGGGCGCTGCGATTGGAAGTGCGCTCGCGCACGTCGATGTATTCCAGGCGGGTCTTCTCGACGAAACCGGCCTTGAGCTCCTTGGACAACAACTGTGTCGCCACGCCGACGGCGCGCGAGGCGTCGGTCACGTAGACCACGGCATCGTTGCTGTACTTCGGCTCGATCTTCACCGCAGTGTGCGCCTTGGAGGTGGTCGCGCCACCGATCATCAGTGGCAGATGGAAGTCCTGACGCTGCATTTCGCGGGCAACGTGAACCATCTCGTCCAGCGACGGCGTGATCAGGCCGGAAAGGCCGATGATGTCGCATTTTTCTTCTTTGGCGACCTGCAGGATCTTCTCGGCCGGGACCATCACGCCGAGGTCGACGATGTCATAGCCGTTGCAACCAAGCACCACGCCAACGATGTTCTTGCCGATGTCGTGCACGTCGCCCTTGACCGTGGCCATGAGGATCTTGCCCTTGGCTTCCGGCTTGTCGCCTTTCTCCAGTTCGATGAACGGGATCAAGTGCGCCACGGCCTGCTTCATCACGCGGGCGGATTTCACCACTTGCGGGAGGAACATTTTGCCGGCGCCGAACAGGTCGCCGACGATGTTCATGCCGGACATCAGCGGGCCTTCGATCACTTCGATCGGCCGCGCAAACGACTGGCGGGATTCTTCGGTGTCTTCGACGATGTGCGTCGTAATGCCCTTGACCAGCGCATGTTCCAGACGTTTGTTGACGTCCCAGTTACGCCACTCTTCGGTCTCGGCTTCCTTGACGCTACCGTCGCCCTTGTACTTGTCAGCGATGGCGAGGAGGGCGTCGGTGCCGTCCGGGGTGCGATTGAGGATCACGTCTTCGACCGCGTCGCGCAGCTCCACCGGGATCTGATCGTAGATCTCCAGTTGACCGGCGTTGACGATGCCCATGGTCAGCCCGGCGCGGATCGCGTAGAGCAGGAACACCGAGTGAATCGCCTCACGCACCGGGTTGTTGCCACGGAACGAGAACGACACGTTGGACACGCCGCCGGAGCTCAGCGCATACGGCAGTTCGTCGCGGATGTAGGCGCAGGCGTTGATGAAATCGACTGCGTAGTTGTTGTGTTCTTCGATGCCGGTGGCGACGGCGAAGATGTTCGGGTCGAAGATGATGTCTTCCGGCGGGAAGCCGACTTCGTTGACCAGAATGTCGTAGGAGCGTTTGCAGATTTCCTTTTTGCGCGCTTCGGTGTCGGCCTGGCCGGCTTCGTCGAAGGCCATCACCACCACCGCAGCGCCGTAGCGCTTGCACAGCTTGGCGTGATGGATGAACTGCTCGACGCCTTCTTTCATGCTGATCGAGTTGACGATGCCCTTGCCCTGAATGCACTTGAGGCCGGCTTCGATGACTTCCCATTTCGACGAGTCGATCATGATCGGCACGCGCGAGATATCCGGTTCGCCGGCGATCAGATTGAGGAAGGTGACCATGGCCTTCTTCGAATCGAGCATGCCCTCGTCCATGTTGATGTCGATGATCTGCGCGCCGGCCTCGACCTGCTGCAGCGCGACTTCGAGGGCTTCGGTGTAGTTGTCTTCACGGATCAGGCGGGCGAATTTTGCCGAACCGGTGATGTTGGTGCGCTCGCCGACGTTGACGAACAGCGAGCTGCGATCAATGGTGAACGGCTCCAGACCCGAAAGGCGGCAGGCCTCGGGAATGTCCGGAATCTGCCGCGGCGCATAACCGGCCACAGCTTTGGCAATCGCTTCGATGTGCCCCGGCGTGGTGCCGCAGCAACCGCCGACGATGTTGAGGAAACCGCTCTGGGCGAACTCTTCGATGACTTTCGCGGTTTGCGAGGGCAGTTCATCGTACTCGCCGAATTCATTGGGCAGGCCGGCGTTCGGGTGCGCCGAAACGTGGGTGCTGGCCTTGTTCGACAGCTCTTCCAGGTACGGGCGCAGTTCGCTGGCGCCGAGGGCGCAGTTCAAACCCACGGAGATCGGCTTGGCGTGGGCCACCGAGTTCCAGAACGCCTCGGTGGTCTGGCCGGACAGGGTTCGACCGGAGGCGTCGGTGATGGTCCCGGAAATCATGATCGGCAATTCGAGGTGCAGCTCTTCGAACACACCTTGTACGGCGAAGATCGCCGCCTTGGCGTTGAGGGTGTCGAAAATGGTTTCGATCAGAATCAGGTCGGCGCCGCCCTCGATCAGGCCTTTGGTGGCTTCGGTGTAGTTTTCCACCAGCTCATCGAAGGTGACGTTGCGGTAGCCGGGGTTGTTGACGTCGGGCGACAGTGAGCAGGTGCGGCTGGTCGGGCCGAGCACGCCGGCCACGAAGCGCGGCTTGGCCGGGTTTTCGGCGGTCTTGGCGTCGGCAATCTTGCGCGCCAGACGTGCGCCTTCTACGTTTAACTCGTACGCCAGCTCTTCCATACCGTAATCGGCCATGGAAATGCGCGTGGCGTTGAAGGTGTTGGTTTCGAGAATGTCGGCGCCGGCGTCCAGATAGGCTTTTTCGATACCGCCGATCACGTCCGGACGGGTGATCACCAGCAGGTCGTTGTTGCCCTTGACGTCACTCGGCCAGTCCGCGAAGCGCTTGCCGCGATAATCCTGTTCTTCGAGCTTGTAGCTCTGGATCATCGTGCCCATCCCGCCGTCGAGAATCAGGATGCGCTCTTTGAGGGCTTGCTTGAGAGCTTGAAGGCGGACGCTGCGATCGGACATGTGGACTACTCGGAAAGACCATTACGAAGGAGCGCGATCATAGCAAACCTGTGCGCTTTTGGAGCATGTGCAGCTTTTGCATGAATATCGCTCATGTTGGTACGAGCGTCATAACGGTAGAATCGCAGCCTTTTTTTATCATCGAGATCAGCAGCATGCCGCACCGCTTCATCAGTTTATGGTTGCTGGTCCTGAGCGGGAGCGTTGCGGCGCAAGATCCCGCCATTTCTTCTTCCATCTCCTACAGCCGAGACATCCAACCGATCTTCACCGAGAAGTGCGTAGCCTGCCATGCGTGCTATGACTCGGCCTGTCAGCTCAATCTCGGCAGCGGCGAAGGCGCCGCCCGTGGCGCGAGCAAGATGCCGGTATATGACGGCGAACGTACCCAGGCTGCACCGACCACGCGATTGTTTTACGACGCCTTCGGCAAGCGCGCCTGGCAACAGAAAGACTTCTATTCGGTGCTCGACGCCCAGGGCAGTCAGGCCGCGCTGATGGCACGGATGCTTGAACTCGGCCACAAGACACCGCTGACGCCGAACGCCAAACTGCCAGAAGAGATTGTTCTTGGGCTCAATCGCAACAATCTATGCGCAATGCCTGCGGAGTTCGACGGATATGCCGGCGCGCACCCGAAAGAGGGTATGCCGCTGGCCGTCACCGGTCTGACCGACCAGCAATACCAGACCTTGCAGCGCTGGCTGGCGTCTGGCGCGCCGATTGATGAGCAGAGCCTGGCGCCGACTGCCAAAGAGGCCATGCAGATCCTGCAGTGGGAGAACCTGCTCAATGCTCCCGGAGCTCGGCAAAGTCTGGTCGGGCGCTGGCTGTTCGAGCACTGGTATCTGGCGCACATCTATTTCAAGGACGGCGAGCCGGGGCATTATTTCCAGTGGGTGCGTTCGCGCACGCCGAGCGGCCAGCCGATTGATCTGATCGCCACGCGCCGCCCCAACGACGACCCGGGCACGCAGGTGTATTACCGCTTGTGGCCGGTGCAAGGGGTGATCGTGCACAAGACGCACATCACTTATCCGCTGAGCGCGGCGAAAATGGCCCGGATCAAGAGCCTGTTCTACAGCGGCAACTGGCAGGTCAACGCGTTACCGGGTTACGGGCCGCAAAGCCGCGCCAATCCGTTTGCCACCTTCGAGGCGATTCCGGCGCAGGCGCGCTATCAGTTCATGCTCGATAACGCTGAATACTTCGTCCGCACCTTCATTCGCGGGCCGGTGTGCCGTGGGCAGATCGCGACCGACGTGATCCGCGACAACTTCTGGGCGCTGTTCCAGGCGCCGGAACATGATCTCTATATCACCGACCCGAACTACCGCGGCCAGGCCACGCCGCTGCTGGCGATGCCGGGGCAGAACGACGATGTCGGCAGCGTGCTGAGCCTGTGGCGCAACTATCGCGACAAGCGCAACGAATACGAGGCACTGCGCCGTGACAGCTATGCCGATCTGCCGGCGCCGAGCTGGTCGACGCTGTGGGCCGGCAACGACAACGCCTTGCTGAGCATTTTCCGCCACTTCGACAGTGCTTCGGTGACCAAGGGGCTTATCGGTGAGGTGCCGCAAACCATGTGGCTGTTCGACTATCCGCTGCTGGAGCGCACCTATTATCAGCTCGCGGTTAACTTCGACGTGTTCGGCAACGTCTCCCATCAAGCGCAGACTCGCCTGTATTTCGACCTGATCCGTAACGGCGCCGAGCAGAACTTCCTGCGCCTGATGCCCGCCGACTCGCGCGAGGATTACCTCAACGATTGGTATCAGGATGGCGGTCAGTTCAAGATGTGGCTCGATTACGAGGCGATCGATGACGACAAACCGACCGCGCTGAAACTCGACGAAAAAGACCCGAAACACGATTTCGCCATGCAGTTGCTGGCGCGCTACGGCGATCTGAATGCACGGCCGGACCCGATCAATCGCTGCGACGGCGCTTATTGCTCGCGACCGAATATCGATCCGGCGTTGCAGAACGCCGAGCAGGCCCTGAGCCGTCTGGCCTCGCGACCGGCCGCAGGGTTGAAAGTCATCGACCAGTTGCCCGAAGCGACCTTGCTGCGCGTTGAAACCGCCAGTGGCAAGCGCGAGGTCTACAGCGTGCTGCGCAACCGCGCCCACAGCAACGTGGCGTTTTTGCTCGGTGAGTCGCTGCGCTATCAGCCGGGGCTCGACACGTTGACTGTCTATCCGGGCGTACTCACCAGTTACCCGAATTTCATGTTCAACGTCCCGGCCGAGCAGGTGCCGGCGTTTGTCGATGCGATGGAGAATGCCAAGGATGCCAATCGGTTCGAAAAGATCGTCGAACGCTGGGGCATTCGGCGCAGTCACCCGCAGTTCTGGCTGTATTTCCACGATCTGAGCCAATACATCCACGAAACCGACCCGGTGGAAGAGGGCGTGCTGGATATGAACCGGTACGAGAATCTTTGAGTATTCGCAGGCGTGTGCCCGGGATTCTTTCCCGACAAAAATACTAGGACTTTGTCAGCCGCGCCGATTGGCGTAAACTGCGCCCACGCCTGCGAGGAGTTTTTATGACCGCTATTACCATTACTGACGCCGCCCATGATTACCTGGCCGATCTGCTCTCCAAGCAGAACACCCCGGGCATCGGCATCCGCGTTTTCATTACCCAGCCTGGTACCCAGTACGCCGAAACCTGCATTGCCTACTGCAAGCCGGGCGAAGAGAAGCCTGAAGACACCGCGCTGGGGCTGAAAAGCTTCACCGCCTACATCGATTCGTTCAGCGAAGCGTTTCTCGATGACGCCGTTGTCGACTATGCCACCGACCGCATGGGCGGCCAGTTGACCATCAAGGCGCCAAACGCCAAGGTGCCGATGGTCAACGCCGACAGCCCGGTCAACGAGCGCATCAACTACTACCTGCAAACAGAGATCAACCCGGGGCTGGCCAGCCACGGCGGTCAGGTCAGCCTGATCGATGTGGTCGAGGACGGCATCGCCGTATTGCAGTTCGGTGGCGGTTGCCAGGGCTGCGGCCAGGCTGACGTAACCTTGAAGGAAGGCATCGAGCGCACTCTGCTCGAGCGCATTCCTGAGCTCAAGGGCGTTCGCGACGTGACCGACCACACGCAGAAAGAAAACGCCTACTACTAAGGTGTTCGCTGCGAGCATGAAAAACGGCGCCCCGTGAGCGCCGTTTTTTTATGGGCAACTTTTGCCGCCCCATTCGCGAGCAGGCTCGCTGCCACATTGAAATGCAATGACCTGTGGGAGCGAGCCTGCTCGCGAAGGCGTCTTCAAGGGCGATAAAGATGCGCATGCCCGGCGCGATACAACGATGATTCGCCAAACACCTCGCTGCCCAGCACCCTGCCAACCAGAATCAGCGCCGTACGCCGAAAGCCTTTGGCCTCGACCTTGTCGGCAATGTCCGCCAATGTACCTACCACCCAGTCCTGATCCGGCCATGTCGCGCGGTGAATAACGGCAATCGGGCAGTCCGCGCCGTAATGCGGCAGCAGTTCGACCAGTATCTTTTCCAGATGATTGACCCCCAGATGAATGGCCATGGTCGCGCCGTGCTGCGCCAGGCTCGCCAGTTCTTCGCCGGCGGGCATCGCGGTCTTGTCGGCGTAACGGGTCAGGATCACGCTTTGCGAAATGTCCGGCAAGGTCAACTCGGCGCCCAGCAGCGCTGCGCATGCCGCTGTGGCGGTTACGCCCGGAATGATCTCGAAAGGAATGCCCAGTTCACGCAAGTAGCGAATCTGCTCACCAATCGCGCCGTACAGACCTGGATCCCCCGAATGCACACGGGCCACATCCTGGCCTTGGGCATGGGCAGTCTTGATCTGATCGATGATCTGCTCCAGGTGCAGTTCAGCGCTATTGACCACGATTTCGGCCTGATGACCTTCCAGCACCGCCGCGGGTACCAGCGAACCGGCGTAGATAATCACCGGGCAGCTGCGAATCAGCCGTTGGCCTTTGACGGTGATGAGTTCCGGGTCGCCGGGGCCGGCGCCGATGAAGTAGACGGTCATCGTTGAATCCTTGTGAAGAGGCGCAGGCACACTGCAGATGAAGCGTGCTCATGATCGATGGCGGGGATTATCGGGATTTTATGCAGCGCCGGCCAATGCCAGCGTGGCCTGCGCATATTTCTGCCGGTGGATCAGCAGTTTCGCCGGCGCCTGAATCAACTGCTCGGCCAGCGCCAGCGCGGCGCTTTCCGCCACGCCGTAGCAGCCGGTGCGCTCAAAGGCGATCTGCGATTGATGGCTGAGATGCTGTTGATAGGGCGCCAGTTCGGCGCTGTTGAAATACTGCAGCGGCAGATTCAACTGTGTGGCCAGTTCCAGCAACCCCGGTTCGTCGCGCTTGAGATCGATACTCGCCAGAGCCTTGACCGCTCGCAGTTCGATGCGGTGTGCCTGCAAAGCCTGGTCGAGTAATGCGCGCAGCGTACTGGCCGGACAGCCGCGCTGGCAGCCGAGGCCGACCACGAAGGTCGGCGCTGCGCGGTCATTGGTCATGCCTGATATTGCCCTGCGCTTTTGCGGCGGAACAACCAGGCACTGATCAGGCCCAGAGCCAGCCAGAACGCGACGTTGGTCAGCTGCGAAGCGATTTTGAACTGGGTTTCCAGTGCCTCTGGAGCGAGCATCGAATGCACCTGCGGTTGCGGCGCGCCGATCACATGCGGCACGGCGAGAATCGCTACACCAAGAAGCTTCATCAGCCAGTGACGACTGAAGGCGATCAGTGCCAGGCCGACGGCGGTCGAAGCGGCAGTGCCGATCCACCAGATCTGCCGCGAAGCCAGATCGGCAGCCGCAGTGCCCGGCAATTCAGGTGGCAGGCCCAGGGTCGGCGCAAGAACGAACGTGGCGTAACCGGCCAGACCCCAGAGCAGCCCTTGCGAGGTCTTGGTCGGCGCGCGCAAGGTGTACAGGCCGGCGAGCATCAAGGCGAAACCCACTGCCACCACCAGATTACCGCCAGTGGTCGAGACCACACGCTGCCAGCCGTCTTCCGGCTCCCAGGCTTCGCCATCATGGCTGTGGGCGGCGGTGCCGGCGGCGTGTTCGTGGACTTGCGCGACCGGTTCGGATTTCTCGAAAGTTTCGGCCTGCAGAATCAACGGTGATACCCAGAAACTCTGCAGCAGGGTCAGCAGCAGGGCGGCCAGCAAGCCGGTGAAGCCTGCGGTTTGCGCGATACGCTTGATCATTTCGGCAGGCCTCAGTGGCACGGGAACGCGGCGCTGTGGCGGGTATCGTGGGCGGCGTTGTGCACCGCTTCGATGTGCGAGAAACCGGCGAACCAGACCAGGCTGGCACCGAGGATCGAGGCGAAGAGGGCGGCGGCGACGCGTTGGCCGAGTGTGGTGCTGCTGGAGATGTGGTCAGTGTGGCTGACGGTGTTACTGATGATCGACATAGCGCTTCCCTCTGAAATGTCAGCGGGTAAACAGAGCGCATGAAAATCCCTGCGGGCCGGGCACGCAGGGATTTCGAACAGCGCCCGCCCACCGCGGGTTTGTTTGTGTTCAGCGGCGCTTGCGCGCGCTGGGTGTTGCGGGCCGGTCTCCGGGCTCGCGAGGGGTTGGCTGGTCGCCGACCTGCAAGCATCACCTTCCCATGCCGGGGCACAGTGGATCTGACGCTTCGCTCGCTTACCGTTGCGGGGGCAGCACCGGACTGACATGGCTTTGAGTAAAGCACATGATTCACCGGTTTCCCGTTTCACCCTGTGAAGGGCACCCGTAACAAGGTGTGCAGGAGAACATGGGTTTGGGTTTTTAGTCAATTTCCGGGAGTTTTCGGTACTGCGATGTGGGCATTTTTCTGATGTTTTTGTGTGTATATCCGTTGCTGCGGGTGTTGCTGATTACGGTTTCGCCCTTACGGCGAGGCACTTTTTCCAAACGCCGAAAAAGTACCCAAAAAGGCTTGCTCCTACGTTCGGCCCTCGCAGGCTCGGGTTCCTTCGCTCCGGGACTGATCCGGGCGCAGCGGCTCCGGTTTGCTTCGCTGCACCTACACTCGCTGTGTACGACTGCGTCGTACGGTCGCTGCGCTCCCACGCCCGGATCAATCCCTCCACTCAGCCTTCCGACGTCGCCGGTGGATCAAGATCAAGAGCACTCGAGCTAACGCTCATTGTTGAGTGGGGCGGCTGCGCCGCGGGCAGCTGCGCTGCTTTGCTTTTGCTTTTGTGGGAGCGAGCCTGCTCGCGAAGGCGGCCTGACATCCGACCTGTTCTTGAGCTGGTGCGCGATCCAACTGTAGGAGCTGCCGAAGGCTGCGATCTTTTGCTTTTGCCTTTGCTTTTGCTCTGGCTTTTGATCTTTTGCCCCTTCGGCAGGCTTCGTTACGGGATCGATCCGGGGGTGGGAGCGCAGCGACCGTACGACGCAGTCGTACACAGCGGAAGGAGCTGCAGCGAAGCAAACCGTAGCCGCTGCGCCCGGATCGGTCCCGTAACGAAGGTACCCCGAGCCCCAGCGAGCGGGCC
This sequence comes from Pseudomonas sp. Irchel 3F6, assembly GCF_900187595.1. Lineage (NCBI taxonomy): Bacteria > Pseudomonadati > Pseudomonadota > Gammaproteobacteria > Pseudomonadales > Pseudomonadaceae > Pseudomonas > Pseudomonas sp. Irchel 3F6. The sequence continues at coordinate 582,663 of NZ_FYDP01000001.1, forward strand.
GTACGCCGGGGCAAAGCCTTTTGGTTCCTTTTTGGCGTTTGAAAAAGGGACTCGCTGTAAGAGCGAAACCATAAGAAGCCGTTACCGCAGCAACGGATATACCCCCAGTTTCAGACTCACCGACCATTGACCCACGACGGACCCATGCGTAGCCTTGCGCTTTCGAGGTTCTTCGGCACTCGCCGAAGCTAAGAAGGGAACGCGGTCAAAGCCGCGGCTGCCCCCGCAACTGTGAACGGTGATGTTCGTTGCCACGCCACTGCCAGCTCAACCGATGAGCCAGCGGGAAGGCGCAATGGACGCCAGGCCCAACGCCTGAACGCCGTCAGCCAGGAGACCTGCCTCGTTACAGATTCTCACTACAACCGGGCGGGGTGATCCGGTGGCGAATGCTTCCGGCGTGCATGCGCGCTGCCGGTTCTCGTCCCGTATGCCCGCCGCTTGCCAAAGGGCATACCGATGAAAACACTGGCCAAACTCCCCGTCACCATCGTCACCGGTTTCCTCGGTTCGGGCAAAACCACGCTGCTGCGGCACATGCTCGACAACGCTCAGGGCCGGCGCATTGCGGTGATCGTCAACGAGTTTGGCGAGTTGGGCATCGACGGTGAAATCCTCAAGCAATGCACCATCGGCTGCACCGAAGAAGAGGCCAGCGGCCGCGTTTATGAGCTGGCCAACGGCTGCCTGTGCTGCACCGTGCAGGAAGAATTCTTCCCGGTGATGCGCGAGCTGGTTGCCCGTCGCGGCGATCTCGACCACATCCTTATTGAAACCTCGGGCCTAGCCCTGCCAAAACCGCTGGTGCAAGCCTTCCAGTGGCCGGAAATTCGCAGTGCCTGCACCGTCGACGCAGTCATCACCGTGGTCGATAGCCCGGCGGTCGCCGCAGGCACATTCGCTGCGTTCCCGGATCAGGTCGATGCCCAGCGCAAACTCGATCCGAACCTTGATCACGAGTCGCCGCTGCACGAATTGTTCGCCGATCAACTGGCCAGCGCTGACCTGGTCATCCTCAACAAAGCCGACCAGACCAGCCCGGAAGATCTGGCTCGCGTACGCGCTGAAGTCGCCGAAGAGCTGCCGCCAGCAGTGAAAATCATCGAAGCCAGCAACGGCCGCCTGCCGCTGGACGTGCTGATCGGTCTCGGTGCCGGCTCTGAAGAACATATCGACAGCCGCCACAGCCACCACGATCATCACCATGACGGTGATGACGACGACCACGATCACGACGCCTTCGATTCGATCTCCATCGAATTGCCGCAAGCCGACGAAAGCTTGCTGCTCGACGCGCTGACGCAACTGGTGGTGCAGCACGGCATCCTGCGCGTCAAAGGTTTCGCGGCCATCCCGAACAAACCAATGCGTCTGCTGATCCAGGGCGTGGGCACGCGTTTCGACAAGCATTTCGACCGCCAGTGGGGCGCCGACGAAGCGCGCGTCACGCGTCTGGTGCTCATCGGTCAGGAGCTTGATGCGGCACAACTCGAAGCGCAATTGCGCGCTGCGCTCAGCGTTTAGCCATGCACCTGCTCAGGACCCAGCCCGGCGGATTCGTCTCGGACGACAACATTGCCGATCTCGGACAAACCCCCGCCGAGCTGGTGATCCTGTGCAGCGGCGATTCCAGCCTGGCGCTGCTCGCGGAGGCTGCGCAGCAACTGCCCGATGACTATCCGAGCCTGCGTCTGGCCAACCCGATGCAGGTGCAGAATCATGCCTCGGTCGATCTGTATGTCGACGAAGTGCTGCGCCACGCCAAGGTCATTCTGATCTCACTGCACGGCGGCATCGCCTATTGGCGCTACGGTGTCGAGCGGCTGGTCGAGTTGTCCGAACGCGGCGTGCAACTGATTCTGGTGCCTGGCGATGACCGCCCGGATCCCGAACTCAGTGACTTGAGCACGGTCAGCGCCGACGTGCGCGATCGACTCTGGCAATTCCTGCGTCAGGGCGGCATGGGCAATGCGCTGGATTTCTTCCGTTGCCTGGGCGACCAGTGGTTTGCCCGGGATTATTCGTGGGGCGAGCCGCAAACCCTGCCGCGCACGGCGATTTATCACCCACAGAAAAACAGCGCTGCCCTGAGTGACTGGCAAGCCGAATGGCTGCCCGGTCAACCGGTGGCGGCGTTGTTGTTTTATCGCTCGCATTTGCAGGCGGCGAACACGGCGTTCATCGATGTGTTCTGTCAGCGTTTGCAGGCAGCCGGGCTCAATCCGCTGCCGATCGCGGTGGCCAGTCTGAAAGAACCCGGTTGCTTGTCGGTGGTCGAGGACTGGCTGGATGAAGTCGAGGCGGGGGTGATTCTCAACACCACCGGTTTTGCCCAATCGAGTCCCGAGGCGCCGCATCTGCGCCCGTTTCGCCGCAACATCCCGGTGATTCAAGCGATCTGCGCCCAGGACAACGAGCCTGGCTGGCGCGACAGCGAACAGGGCCTCGGGCCGCGCGATCTGGCGATGCACATTGCTTTGCCGGAACTCGACGGGCGCATCATCAGCCGCCCCATCAGCTTCAAGGATCTGGCCTGGCGCAGCGAGCGCAGCCAGTCCGATGTGGTCTGCTATCGCGCCCAGCCCGAACGCATGGATTTCGTCGCCGAACTGGCGCGGCGCTGGGTCGCTTTGGCACGCGTGCCGAACGGCGAAAAACGTATCGCGCTGATCCTCGCCAACTACCCGACCCGCGACGGCCGCATTGGCAACGGTGTCGGCCTCGATACGCCAGCGGCGGCGCTGAACATCCTGCGCGCTTTGCGCGAAGAGGGTTATCCGGTCACGGCCGAGTTGCCCGATAGTGGCACCGAGCTGATCCAGCAATTGCTCGGTGGTGTCAGCAACGACCTCGACAGTCTCGACCTGCGCCCGTGCCAGCAGAGCCTGGCGATGGACGATTACCTGGCAATGTTCAATGCACTGCCGCAGGCGAATCGCGCCGCGGTACTCGAGCGTTGGGGATCGCCACACAACGATCCGATGTGTCGCGACGGTCGGCTGATGATCGCCGGTCTGCGTTTCGGTCTGACCTTTGTCGGCATCCAGCCGGCCCGCGGTTATCAGGTCGATCCGAGCGCGGTGTATCACGACCCGGATCTGGTCCCGCCGCACGGCTATCTGGCGTTCTATTTCTGGTTGCGCAACACCTACGGCGCCCACGGCGTGATCCACGTCGGCAAGCACGGCAATCTCGAATGGCTGCCGGGCAAAGGTGTTGGGCTGTCGGAAAACTGCTGGCCCGACGCATTGCTCGGGCCGTTGCCGAATATCTATCCGTTTATCGTCAACGATCCGGGCGAGGGCGCCCAGGCCAAGCGGCGCACGCAGGCGGTGATCATCGACCACCTGATGCCACCGCTGACCCGCGCCGAAACCTATGGGCCGCTACGCAATCTGGAGTTGCTGGCCGACGAATATTACGAGGCGCAACTGCTCGATCCGCGCCGTGCCCGCGAGTTGCAGCGCGACATTCTGCAATTGGTGCGGGACACGCAGATCGACCGCGAGCTGCAACTGGATGCAGCGCTGGACAGCGATGCCGATGCGGCGATCTGGTTGCCGCGTCTCGACACTTATCTGTGCGATCTGAAGGAATCGCAGATTCGCGATGGGTTGCACATTTTTGGTGAATCGCCGAGCGGGCGCTTGCGTATCGACACCTTGCTGGCGTTGCTGCGCATCCCGCGCGGTGACGGTAAAGGCGCGCAGTCGAGCTTGTTGCGAGCGTTGGCCAAGGCGTTTGAGTTGGGCTTCGACCCCTTGGATTGTGCATTGGCCGATCCTTGGAATGGCCCGTGTCCGATCGAGTTGCAGGCCATCAGCGAAGAAGTCTGGCGCACCGCCGGCGACACCCGCGAACGCCTCGAACTCTTCGCCGCAGACCTGATCTTCCAAGCACTGAATGTCCCCTGTGGGAGCGAGCCTGCTCGCGAAAGCGGTGCGTCAGGTAAATCATTGTTGAATGACACACCGAGTTCGCGAGCAGGCTCGCTCCCACAAGGGGCGGGTTGGGCTGAGGTTGATTCGATACTCGACCATCTGCGCGAAGTCGTCGCCCCGCGCCTCGACGCTTGCGGCCCCGCCGAAATGCGCGGTCTGCTCGACGCCCTCAGCGGTCGTTTCGTCCCGGCCGGCCCCAGCGGTGCGCCCAGCCGTGGCCGCCTCGACGTGCTGCCGACCGGGCGCAACTTCTATTCGGTGGACGTGCGCAATCTGCCGACCACCACCGCGTGGCGCATCGGATTCCAGTCGGCAACGCTGATTCTCGAACGGCATCTGCAGGACCACGGCGATCACTTGCGCCAGCTCGGCCTGTCGGTCTGGGGCACCGCGACCATGCGCACCGGCGGCGACGACATCGCTCAGGCCATGGCTTTGATGGGCGTGCGTCCGGTCTGGGCCACGGGCAGTCAGCGCGTGGATGATTTCGAGATTCTGCCGCTGAGCCTGCTCGATCGTCCGCGAGTCGATGTGACGCTGCGGGTTTCGGGGTTTTTCCGTGATGCGTTTGCCAATCTCATCCGCCTGTTCGACGCCGCCGTACAAGCGGTGGCCGCACTGGACGAGCCGGATGACTTGAACCCACTCGCCGCCAAGGTGCGTGCCGAACGCGAGGCGTTAGTGCAATCGGGCGTCGATGAGGATACCGCGCGGCGTCAGGCCGGTTGGCGCATCTTCGGCGCGAAACCGGGGGCGTATGGCGCCGGTGTGCAAGGCGCTATCGACGGACGTCTGTGGCAGTCGCGCGAAGACCTCGCCGAGGTCTACCTGAACTGGGGCGCCTATGCTTACGGCGGTGCCGACGAGGGCACGGCCGCCCGTGCGCAATTCAGCCAGCGCCTGAGCCAGGTGCAAGCGGTGCTGCAAAACCAGGACAACCGCGAGCATGACCTGCTCGATTCCAACGATTACTACCAGTTCCAGGGCGGCATGCTCGCTGCGGTGGAAACGCTGCGTGGCGAAGCGGCGGCCAGTTATCACGGCGATCACAGCCAGCCGGATCTGCCGAAGATTCGTACCTTAAAGGAAGAATTGAACCGCGTGGTGCGCTCGCGCGCGGCGAATCCGAAGTGGATCGACGGGGTCAAGCGTCACGGCTACAAAGGCGCGTTCGAACTGGCGGCGACGGTTGATAATCTGTTCGCCTTCGATGCGACTACGCAATTGATCGACGACCATCAATATGCGTTGCTGGCGGAGGCATATTTGCTCGATCCGGCGACCCGGGATTTTGTTCGTGAGCATAATCCCCATGCGCTGCGCGACATGACCGAACGCATGCTCGAAGCGCAGCAGCGCGGGATGTGGCAGGAGCCGGGGGCTTATAAAGAAGCGCTGGAGAATTTGCTGTTGGATATCGAGGAAGATATGTAGCCGCTAAAAAGCTACCCTCACCCCAGCCCTCTCCCGGAGGGAGAGGGGGCCGATCTTTAGCGCTGTCGAAGTTTGCGTCGACCCGATGCATCACGTCGACAGAACTCGAGAGGCCATCACGGTCTGTTCCCTCTCCCTCTGGGAGAGGGCTAGGGTGAGGGCAACAACTGACACACCACAACGTCACGACCATCCACGACCACGAAAGAGAAACCCATGACCGACACCCCGCATTTCCCGCTCTCCGCCGTGGTCGGCGCCGATGACTTGAAGCTCGCCCTGTGCCTGACCGCCATCGACCCGAAAATCGGCGGCGTACTCATCGAAGGCCCGCGCGGCATGGCCAAGTCGACGCTGGCGAGGGGCCTGGCGGATCTGCTCGCCAGCGGCCAGTTCGTCACCTTGCCGCTGGGCGCCACGGAAGAGCGCCTGGTCGGCACCCTCGATCTCGACGCTGCCCTGAGCGACGGTCGCGCGCAGTTTTCGCCCGGTGTCCTGGCCAAGGCTGACGGTGGCGTGCTGTACGTCGATGAAGTCAATCTGCTGCCCGATCATCTGGTCGACCTGCTGCTCGATGTCGCCGCCAGCGGTACCAACCTGATCGAGCGTGACGGCATTTCCCATCGGCATTCGGCGAAATTCGTCCTGATCGGCACCATGAACCCGGAAGAGGGCGAACTGCGGCCACAACTGCTTGACCGCTTCGGCTTGAACGTTGCCCTCAGCGGCCACACCGCGCCCGCCGAACGTGGACAGATCATTCGCCGGCGGCTGGATTTCGACAGCGATCCACAAGGGTTCTGCGCGCAGTGGGCGAGCGAGCAACACATCCTGCGTTCGCGCTGTGAAAGCGCCCGCGAGCGCCTGGCAGCCATTCCACTGGATGACGCGGCATTGGCGTTGATTACCGAGCGCTGTTTCGCTGCTGGCGTCGATGGCTTGCGCGCCGATCTGGTCTGGTTGCGCGCGGCCCGCGCCCATGCCGCGTGGCGTGGGGCGGATGCGATTGCTGAAGAGGACATCGACGCGGTGGCCGAATTTTCCCTGCGCCATCGCCGTCGCGAACAACCTTCATCCAGCGCCCAATCACAAGCGCAATCTCCGTCAGGCACAGACAGCAAATCCGGCGAAGGCCAGGGCCAGTGGGGCGAGATGCCGGCAACGGCGCAAGCCACCGGTGCCCGCCGCGAAGTTCCGAGCTGGCCGCCACTGGCAAAAAAGCCCTAGGCATTCGCCCCCGATCCGACGCGGGGGCGAATGCCAGACCCCGTGCCGGACAACTCGATAATGGTCGTCAGGGCCAACGCCAGAGCGCCAGCAGCGGTTCGGTGAACTGGCCGGGCACGCTGCTCAACGGCCGCCCTCAGCGACGCGCCGATTTGCTGTTTCAACAGCGCACCCGCTCACCCCATGAAATCTGGCTGGTGATCGTCGACGCGTCGGCTTCGACCCGTCGCCATCAGGCCTTGAGCGATGCCAAGGGTCTGCTCGCGCAGTTGTTCGACGATGCTTACCGCCAGCGGGCGCGGCTGGCGTTGCTGACCGCCAGTGGTTCTGCGCCGAAATGGCAGGTGCAAGGCTTGAAGGCCTCAAGCGGCCTGAGCACCTGGCTTGACGGTCTGGGCGCTGGTGGCGGCACGCCGTTGCTCGCGGCGCTGGAGCAGGCGCAGCAATGGCTGACGGTTAGACGCAAGCGCTTTCCCGCCGAACAGCAACGCTGCCTGATCGTGACCGATGGTCGCTTGAAAAAGCTGTCGGGGTTGCCGGTGCTGGCGTGCCCGGGATTGCTGATCGACATCGAACGCGGGCCGATTCGACTGGGCCGGGCGAAGGATCTGGCGACCGCGCTGCAAGCGCAGTATCAGCATATCGATGAGCTGGGTCTACGCTTAAATCCGCCGCACCGCTCGCACCCTGTGGGAGCGAGCCTGCTCGCGAAGGCTTTTTCGGCAACGCTGAAAGTCTCCGATCAAGGTCATTCATACAGATTTTGAAATGATTTACCGCTGTGGAGCAGGTCGGTCGACGCTGTACGCTCGAAGGCCATTTTTCATTCAGGATCTACATGAACACCCTCTCGGAGCCTCCCAGTCAGCACTCTCCAGCGCAACGTTGCGCGGTCTTGATCCATTCGCAGCATCCTGTTTTCCGACTCCCGACTATGGTTGATAACGCGGCTCTTGAGCCTTCGCGTTGCACTTCGCCGTGTCCGGCCGCCTGAATTCACTGAAGAGAGATCGAGACGTTTTATGGAATGGTTAGCGGATCCCACGGCCTGGTTAGGCCTGTTGACTCTGATCGTGCTGGAACTGGTGCTGGGTATCGACAACCTGGTATTCATCGCAATTCTTGCCGACAAACTGCCGCCGCATCAGCGTGATCGTGCGCGCATCATCGGCTTGTCGCTGGCGTTGATCATGCGCCTGGGCCTGTTGGCGAGCATTTCCTGGCTGGTCACGCTCACGCAACCGTTGTTCGAGGTGTTCGACAAGAGCTTCTCCGGCCGCGACCTGATCATGCTGTTTGGTGGTGTGTTCCTGCTGTTCAAAGCGACGATGGAGTTGCATGAACGCCTCGAAGGCCACGTCGGCGAGCGCTCGACCAACACGACCTACGCGCTGTTCTGGCCGATCGTGGCGCAGATCGTGGTGCTCGACGCCGTGTTCTCGCTCGACGCGGTGATTACCGCCGTGGGCATGGTCGATGAACTGGCGGTGATGATGATCGCCGTGATCATTTCCATCGGCCTGATGATCGTCGCCAGCAAGCCGCTGACCCGCTTCGTCAACGCACATCCGACCGTGATCATGCTGTGCCTGGGCTTCCTGATGATGATCGGTTTTGCCCTGACCGCCGAAGGTCTGGGCTTCCATATCCCGAAAGGTTACCTGTACGCGGCCATCGGTTTCTCGATCCTGATTGAGGTGTTCAACCAGATCGCCCGGGCTCGGCGCAAACGTTCGATGCAGGGCGTGCGGCCGATGCGTGAGCGCACGGCACATGCAGTGATGCGTCTGCTCGGCGGGCGCAAACTGGCGGCGGAGGAGGTTGGCGAGGAAATCTCCGACCTGCTGGACAACGGTGAAGCGCCGGTGGCCGAGCTGTTCGACCGTCGTGAGCGGGTGATGATCAGCGGTGTGCTGCAACTGGCGGAACGGCCGATTCGCAACCTGATGACGGTGCGCGCCGACGTTGACCTGATTGATCTTGCGGATGACGCCGAAACCATTCGCACGAAGTTGATGCATTCGTCCTACTCGCGCTTGCCGTTGATTCGCGATGGCGCGGTGGACGAGCCGCTGGGCTTCGTACACAAGAAGGAACTGCTCAAGGAATATCTGGCGGGCAACGAGCCGAACCTGGAGCATCTGGCACGCAAGACCGTCAATCTGCTCGACAGTTACTCAATCCTCAATGCCCTGGAGCAGATGCGCGCGGCCTCGACCCACATCGCTTTCGTGGTCAACGAGTTTGGCGATTTCGTCGGTGTGTTGACCATGACCGACATCCTCGAATCGATCGCTGGCGAACTACCCGATGCCAGCGAAATCGAAGGCCCGGACGTGGTCGAAGAGCGCGGCGGGTTTCTGGTCAGCGGCGCGCTGCCCTTGGCTCGCGTTCGCCAGCGTACCGGCTTCGATGCCGAGCCGACGGAGGACTATCAGACCATGGCCGGGTTGGTGATGAGTCTGCTGGATCGCTTGCCGATGACCGGCGACCAACTGGAATACGAGGGCTGGCAATTGACTGTCAAAGCGGTGGAAGAGCGGAGGGTGACGCGGGTGTTGCTGGAGCGCGCTGCCGCGTAATACTTGCGTTTTCTAAAAGCTGTGCCGGCCTTTTTGCGAGCGGGCTCGCTGCCACATTGCAATGCGGTTCAATGTGGCAGCTAGCCTGCTCGCGAAGGCAATTTGGCAGGCACTCCATACCTCTGAGGAGGCTCGTTCAGTACATCCTCCGTAGGCGCCCATGTGGGACGGTACGCAAAGTACGAAGTGTCTGACGCAGCCAAGGCAGATCATGCTTCCGTTTACGCGCGGCAAAGGGGGCTTTGGTCTTGCCGATGTGCACGGCGAAATCCCGTGCGAGGGTTTCTTCAGTGCCGATACCTTTGAGCTTTTTCATCAGCCTGCCGTTTTTATAGAACAGCACGGTTGGCGTGCCCGTGACATTCGGGTGCTTGGGCGATTGGCTGGTGTTGAGCATATAGATGTTGGCGCGCAGTCGGTAAGGCTCGGCAATCTGCCGAAAGATCGGCCCGGACCATTCGCAGGCGGGGCAATGTTCATTGGCGAAATAAAGAATGACCGGACGCCAGGTTTTCAGGGCTTTGCGGTAAACCGGGGCCAGCGCGGAAGTTGTGTTGGTGACGTTCATCGAAGGGTCCTTTTCAACGAGCGGATAGGTTCCTTGACGTTAAAGGAGTAGGCACGTCTGGGTCTACTGTCAGAAATTACAGGTGGACTGCGTAACCACGAGAAGTGCTGTCGTCACGGTGATAGCCGTCGCGAGACGGCAGGGTGGTGATGTCTACGGGCAGGCGCTAAAGCGCTGATACCGGGTTTTGCTCAACTGTCACCCTGATTCGCACCACAACGGCGCGATCTGACCCAAGTTGGGAACGCATTACCCCTTTCCTGGCTTTGTCAGGTGTTTCCTTCGCTCCTGGTCGGGCCAAACCCTTTGGTCCACGAAACATATCTTGTTGATTCCAAAAGCGTTCAACGCAGTTACAGATTTCGCGAGATTCCTGTGGCACACTTTCTGCTGTCTATTCCGTAGCAACAAACCGTGTTCCGGTATAGCTGAATAAACACAATTCTGGAGTGCTTGCCTTGCGTCGCCATCCTTCGTTGTTCAAAGCGTGTGTTTTTGTCCTTGCGGCTTCTTCCTCGGTCATGGGTCTGGCCCAGGCGGCCGACAGCAAGCTCGACAGTGTTCTCGCCCGTGGCAAGTTGATCGTGGGCACCGGCAGCACCAACGCGCCGTGGCACTTTCAGGGCGCGGACGGCAAGTTGCAGGGTTTTGATATCGACATCGCCAGGATGGTGGCCAAGGGACTGTTCAACGACCCGAGTAAAGTCGAGTTCGTGGTGCAGTCGTCCGATGCGCGTATCCCCAACCTGCTGACCGACAAGGTCGACATGAGCTGCCAGTTCATCACCGTCACCGCGAGCCGCGCGCAGCAAGTGGCATTCACTCTGCCGTACTACCGCGAAGGCGTCGGCCTGCTGTTGCCGAACAACAGCAAGTACAAGGAAATCGAAGACCTGCAGGCAGCGGGCGATGACGTTACCGTTGCGGTGCTGCAAAACGTCTACGCCGAAGAATTGGTGCATCAGGCATTGCCCAAGGCCAAGGTCGATCAGTACGACAGCGTCGACCTGATGTATCAGGCAGTGAACTCCGGCCGTGCCGATGCCGCCGCAACCGATCAGTCGTCGGTCAAATACCTGATGGTGCAGAACCCGGGCCGCTACCGCAGCCCGAGCTATGCCTGGAGCCCGCAGACTTACGCCTGCGCAGTCAAACGTGGCGATCAGGACTGGCTGAACTTCGTAAACACCGCGCTGCATGAAGCAATGACCGGGGTTGAGTTCCCGACCTACGCCGCCTCCTTCAAGCAATGGTTCGGTGTCGATCTGCCGTCGCCCGCGATCGGTTTCCCAGTCGAATTCAAATGATCCCGTGAGAGTGGGGCGATTTCAGTCGCCCCGCTCAAGGTACTGCTGACCATGAATTATCAGTTGAACTTTGCCGCCGTGTGGCGCGATTTCGACACCTTGCTGGCAGGGCTCGGGCTGGGCTTGCAGCTGGCGCTGGTGTCGATCGCCATCGGCTGCGTGATCGGCCTGCTGATGGCGTTTGCCTTGCTCTCCAAACATCGCGCCTTGCGGGTGCTGGCCTCGGTGTACGTCACGGTGGTGCGCAACACGCCAATCCTGGTGTTGATTCTGTTGATCTACTTCGCACTGCCCAGCCTTGGCATTCGTCTGGACAAGATTCCTTCGTTCATCATCACGCTGTCGCTGTATGCCGGCGCGTACCTGACCGAAGTCTTCCGTGGCGGCTTGTTGAGCATTCCCAAAGGCCAGCGCGAAGCCGGGCTGGCAATCGGTCTCGGTGAATGGCAGGTCAAGGCTTACGTCACCGTGCCGGTGATGCTGCGCAATGTGCTGCCGGCGCTGTCGAACAACTTCATTTCGCTGTTCAAGGACACTTCGCTGGCGGCTGCGATTGCGGTGCCGGAGCTGACCTATTACGCGCGCAAGATCAACGTCGAGAGCTACCGGGTGATCGAAACCTGGCTGGTGACCACGGCGTTGTATGTCGCTGCCTGTTACCTCATTGCCATGCTGCTGCGTTACCTCGAGCAGCGTCTGGCGATCCGCCGATAGGAGGCTGCGATGTACGAATCTCCCAGTTGGTTGCATGAATTGTGGGTCGCGCGCGAGCCGTTGTGGCAGGGCTTTCTGACCAGTGTGCAGGTCTCGGCGCTGGCCATTGTGTTGGGCACCATGCTCGGCGTGGTTGCCGGCCTGGTCCTGACTTACGGCAGATTCTGGATGCGCGCGCCGTTTCGGCTTTACGTCGATCTGATTCGCGGCACGCCAGTGTTTGTGCTGGTGCTGGCCTGCTTTTATATGGCGCCGGCGCTCGGTTGGCAGATCAGCGCGTTTCAGGCCGGAGCCTTGGGCCTGACGCTGTTCTGCGGCTCGCACGTTGCCGAAATCGTTCGTGGCGCGCTGCAAGCCTTGCCGCGCGGGCAGATGGAGGCGGGGAAAGCCATCGGCCTGACGTTCTACCAATCCCTCGGCTATGTACTGTTGCCTCAGGCGCTGCGGCAGATTTTGCCGACCTGGGTCAACTCGTCCACCGAAATCGTCAAGGCTTCGACCTTGCTCTCGGTGATCGGCGTCGCCGAATTGCTGCTCAGCACGCAACAGATCATCGCCCGGAACTTCATGACCCTGGAGTTCTACCTGTTCGCCGGTTTTCTGTTCTTCGTCATCAACTACGGCATCGAATTACTCGGCCGGCACATTGAAAAGCGGGTGGCCCTGCCATGACTCAAACTCAAGTTGCTTCACAGAATCAGGCGCTGCTGGATATTCGCGGTCTGCACAAACAGTACGGCGCGGTGGAAGTGCTCAAGGGTGTCGACCTGAGCATGCAGCGTGGCAACGTCGTTACGCTGATCGGCTCCAGTGGCTCTGGCAAGACCACGCTGCTGCGTTGCGTGAACATGCTTGAAGAGTTTCAGGGCGGGCAGATTCTGCTCGACGGCGAATCCATCGGCTATGACGAGGTCAACGGCAAACGCGTTCGCCATGCGGAAAAGGTCATTGCCCGTCATCGTGCGATGACCGGCATGGCGTTCCAGCAATTCAACCTGTTTCCGCACCTGACCGCGTTGCAGAACGTCACCTTGGGCCTGCTCAAGGTGAAGAAGATGCACAAGGACGAAGCCGTGGTGCTTGCCGAAAAATGGTTGGAGCGTGTCGGCCTGCTGGAGCGGCGCAATCACTTTCCCGGTCAGTTGTCCGGCGGCCAGCAACAGCGCGTGGCGATTGCCCGAGCTATTGCGATGAACCCGAGCCTGATGCTCTTTGACGAAGTCACTTCGGCCCTCGATCCGGAGCTGGTCGGTGAGGTGCTCAACGTGATCAAGGGGCTGGCCGAGGACGGCATGACCATGTTGCTGGTGACCCACGAAATGCGTTTCGCTTTCGAGGTCTCGGACAAAATCGTATTCATGAATCAAGGGCGGATCGAAGAGCAGGGGCCTCCCAAGGAACTGTTCGAACGCCCGCAATCGCCGCGTCTGGCGGAATTTCTCAAAAGCACGCGGTTTTGAATCTGCACTTTTGCAATCAGGAGAAACACCCATGAGCATTACGCGTTACGGCACCGGCAGCACCGCCGCCGGCGGCCAGCCTCGTCCATTCGCCCGCGCAGTCGAAGCGGATGGCTGGCTGCATGTGTCCGGCCAGGTACCGGCAGTAGATGGCGAGATCATCGTCGGCGGGATTGTCGAACAGACCCACCAGACCATGAAGAACCTGATCGCGATTCTTGAAGAGGCCGGTTATGGCCTTGAGGACGTGGTTCGCGCCGGCGTCTGGCTGGACGATCCACGGGATTTCAGCAGCTTCAACAAAGTCTTCGCCGAGTATTTCAAACCCGAACACGCCCCGGCGCGGGCCTGTGTGCAGGCGAGCATGATGGTTGATTGCAAGGTTGAGATCGACTGCATTGCCTACAAGAAGAAGGCCTGAAACAAGTGCAGCCCTCTTCGCGAGCAGGCTCGCTCCCACATTTGGAATGCGTTTTCCTGTGGGAGCGAGCCTGCTCGCGAAAGCGATGTAACAGGCGACACTGGACTCTCGGTAAACTCCCGGCGACTTTGAATGGAAACCACTGACATGACCGAAGACACCATCAAGCGCCGGGCACGTGGTCTGGACCGGGCGTTCGATATCCTCGATTTTCTCAAGGAAATCGGCCAGCCCCTGCGCCCCAATGACATCGCCAACGGCATCGGCGGCCCGAAATCCACGGTCTACGAGCTGGTCGCATCCTTGCTGGAACGGCGGATTCTGGAACCGGTGGGCAAGGACGGCCACGTCTATCTCGGCCGCCAGTTGTACTTCCTCGGCCAAGCGCATCTGCGTCATTTCGACCTCAGCCGCGAGGCCGATCACGCCTTGCAGGAGATCGTCAGCCAGACCCGCGAAACCGCGCAGATGTGCCTGCTCAACGGGCGCAAATACACGGTGGCGTTGATGAAGGAGGGCGAGCGGCATTTCCGCATCTCATCGGATATCGGCGAAAACGCACCGATCCCTTGGACCGCCTCCGGGCGCTTGCTGCTCGCGCACTTGAGCGATCAGCAGATCATCGACCTGATCGACGAGGACGACTACATCCTGCCCGACGGCGAACGTCTGCCGCTGGAACGCTTTCTGGCGGAGATTCGTAAGGCCGGTATCGATGGCTTCTTCTCCTTCGACAGCGTCGCCGACACCTTCACCCATTGCTTCGCCGCGCCGGTGAAAGACCCGCAAGGCGTGGCCATTTGCACGTTGTGCATCGTCGCCCCACGGGCCGATGCAAAAAACAATTACAACGACTATCGCCGGGTGCTGATCGAGAGCGCCAACAGCCTCGCCCGGCGTATCAACGAATAACCGCGGCTGCCTGCGGCCGCGACTGTGAGGACTGGACCATGACCACTGCCATCAACTCTGCCGTAGAAAAAGGCGACGCCACCCTCGGCGCGCAACTGACCCGCGATGTCAGCCTGCCGGCGCTGGTGCTGCACCGCGAGGCGCTCGAGCACAACATTCGCTGGATGCAGAAATTTGTCAGCGACAGCGGCGCCGAACTCGCGCCCCACGGCAAAACCAGCATGACCCCGGCACTGTTCAAGCGACAGCTCGACGCCGGCGCCTGGGGCATCACCCTCGCCAGCGCTACCCAGACCCGCGCGGCTTATGCCCACGGCGTGCGGCGGGTGCTGATGGCCAATCAATTGGTCGGCACGCCTAACATGGCGTTGATTGCCGATCTGCTCGCCGATCCGACGTTCGATTTCTATTGCATGGTCGATCACCCGGACAACGTTGCCGACCTCGGGGCTTACTTCGCTTCCCGTGGGGTCAAGCTCAACGTGATGATCGAATATGGCGTGGTCGGCGGGCGCTGCGGGTGCCGCAGCGAGCAGGAAGTCATCGAGCTGGCCAAGGCCATCGATGCGCAACCGGCGCTGGCGCTGACCGGCATTGAAGGTTACGAAGGCGTGATTCATGGTGATCACGCGGTCAGTGGCATTCGCCAGTTCGCCGCGTCGCTGGTGCGCCTGGCGGTGCAGCTGCAGGACAGCGGCGCTTTCGCCATTGCCAAACCGATCATCACCGCATCGGGTTCAGCCTGGTATGACCTGATCGCCGAATCCTTCGAAACCCAGAACGCCGCTGGCCGCTTCCTCAGTGTGTTGCGCCCGGGCAGTTACGTGGCCCACGACCATGGTATCTACAAAGAGGCGCAGTGCTGCGTGCTCGACCGTCGCAGCGATCTGCACGAAGGCCTGCGCCCGGCGCTGGAAGTCTGGGCTCATGTGCAGTCGCTGCCGGAACCGGGTTTCGCGGTGATCGCCCTGGGCAAGCGCGACGTCGCATTCGACGCCGGTTTGCCGGTGCCGTTGTTGCGCTACAAGGCCGGTGTGGTGCCGGCGACAGGTGATGATATCGGTGCGTGCAAGGTCACGGCGGTGATGGATCAGCATGCGTTCATGACCGTGGCGCCGGGTGTAGAACTGCGGGTCGGCGACATCATTTCCTTTGGTACTTCGCATCCGTGCCTGACGTTTGACAAATGGCGTGTTGGGTTGCTGGTGGATGAGCAGTTGGCGGTTATCGAGACCATGGCGACTTGTTTCTAAGGCTTGAGACCGAGGCGCGGCCAATCGCTGGCAAGCCAGCTCCCACAGGGCCGGAGGTGATTACCCAATTTATGTTCACCTTGACTATGTGGGAGCTGGCTTGCCAGCGATGACGCCACAACAGCCATCACCGAACGACCAGAGACCCTACCAGATGACCACGCTCAGCCCTCTGGGGCCCAACACCCCACGCATCGCCCTGATCGGCGAATGCATGATCGAACTGCAACAACGTGCCGACGGCAGTCTGCAGCAAAGCTTCGGTGGCGATACCCTCAATACGGCCGTGTACCTGTCCCGCGCGCTGGGCGACAAGGCGCAAGTCGATTACGTTACCGCGCTGGGCGATGACAGTTTCAGTGACGCAATGTGCCAGATCTGGCGCAGCGAAGGCATCGGCCTCGATCTGGTGCAGCGCTTGCCCGGTCGGCTTCCCGGTTTGTATTGCATACAGACCGACGCCAACGGCGAGCGGCGCTTTCTGTACTGGCGCAACGAAGCGGCGGTACGCGATTGCTTCACTACCCCTGCGGCCGAGCCGATTCTCGCGGCCTTGCCGGACTACGACGTGCTGTATTTCAGCGGAATCACCCTCGCCGTACTTGGCATGCAAGGCCGTGCCCGCCTGATCAAGACGTTGAGCGAAGCCCGGCAGCGCGATGCGCGCATCGTGTTTGACAACAACTACCGCCCACGCTTGTGGGCTTCTGTGGAAGAGGCCCGCGCGGCATATCGCAGCGTCTTGCCCTATGTCGATCTGGCGTTGCTCACCGTGGATGACGAACAGGCGTTGTTCGGGTTTGCCGATTGCGCTGAGGTGTTTGCGACGTATGCGCAGATTGGCACGCCAGAAGTGGTGCTCAAGCGCGGCGCGGAGGCGTGCCTGATTCGTTGTCAGGGGGAGGCGTTTGAGGTGCCGGCGCAAAAGGTCGACAAGGTTGTCGACACCACGGCGGCGGGGGATTCGTTCAGTGCGGCATATCTGGCCCGGCGCTTGCTCGGCGGCAGCCCGGCAGAGGCGGCCCAAGCGGGACATGAATTGGCCAGTCAGGTGATACAGGTGCCAGGGGCGCTGATCCCCAGGTAGTCAGAGAATGGCCGCTTGCTGCGCAATCGGTTCGCGAGCAGGCTCGCTCCCACAATGAAAATCCGGTCGAAATGTGGGAGCGAGCCTGCTCGCGAAGAAGCTCGACAGCCAGCCGATCAATCCCGATAAAACACCTGCACCAGGTGATAACCAAACTTGCTCTTGATCGGTCCATGCACGGTGCGCAGTGGTTTCTTGAAAATCACCGCATCAATCGCGCCGACCATCTGTCCTGGACGTACTTCGCCCAGATCACCGCCGCGTTTGCCGGACGGGCAGGTGGAAAACTTCTTCGCCAGCACATCGAATGCTTCGCCCTTGGCGATGCGCTGTTTGAGTTGTTCGGCCTCTTCGGCGGTTTTCACCAGAATGTGGCGGGCTTGGGCTTTCATCGTGCAATACCTGATAACGGGGTGACAGCGGGGCGCGCGATTATGCCTCAAGTCACGGGGTCGGGTTGCTCAACTTGCGAATCTTGCTCGCCAACACTTCCAGGACAAAAGGCTTGGCGACCATGTCCATGCCCTCTTCAAGAAAGCCCTGGCGCTCGGCAGCAATCTGCGCGTAACCGGTCATGAACAGCACTTTAAGGCCGGGACGATGCTGGCGCGCAATTTCCGCCAACTGGCGACCGTTCATGCCGGGCAGCCCGACATCGGTGACCAGCAGATCGACACGTTGCGCGGACTCGAACAAGGGCAGGGCGATCTTGGCGTTTGCCGCTTCGAAGGTTTTGTAGCCCAGCTCCCTCAGCAGATCGAGCACCAGCATGCGCACCGCCGCGTCATCCTCGACCACGATTGCGGTTTCGCCAGAAGATGAAGCAGCAATCGGTTCGGCTTTCTTCACAGATGAGGTTTCCGGCGTCGGCTCAAGCAAGCGCGGCAAGTACAGGCGCACGCAAGTACCTTGCCCCGGCACGCTGTCGAGGCTGACGTGACCACCGGATTGCTGGGCGAAACCGTAGATCATCGACAGCCCGAGCCCGGTGCCCTGGCCGATCGGCTTGGTGGTGAAGAACGGATCGAACGCTTTGGAGCGAATTGACGGAGTCATGCCGGTGCCGTTATCGCTGACCGCGAGCATCACATATTCCCCGGCCTTGACCGGTTCGAGAATGGTGATGTCACTGCTGTCGAGGTAGACGTTGGCAGTCTGGATCAGCAACGTGCCGCCTTCGGGCATCGCGTCGCGGGCGTTGATCACCAGATTGAGCAAGGCATTTTCCAGCTGGCTGACGTCGGTGCTCACCGGCCAAACGTCTTCGGGCAGGCGCAGTTGCAGGTCGATCGGATCGCCTTTGGTGCGGCGGATCAGATCTTCCAGCGAGTGCACCAGCTCATTGACGTTAAGTTGCTTGCGGTCCAGCGACTGGCGCCGCGAGAACGCCAGCAAGCGATGCGTGAGCGCCGCCGCGCGATTGGCCGATGACACGGCCGCTTCGGTAAAACGGCCGATCTCGTCGGCACGACCATTGGCGATGTAGCGCTGCATCAAGTCCAGACTGCCGATAATGCCGGTGAGCATGTTGTTGAAGTCGTGGGCGATGCCACCCGTGAGCTGGCCGACGGCTTCCATCTTCTGCGCGTGGCGCAAGGCATCTTCGGCGCGCTCGCGTTCGAACATCTCGTTCTGCAAACGCTCGTTGGCCTGAGCCAGTTGCTCGGTGCGCGCGCTGACCCGCTCTTCGAGGGTCTCGTTGAGATTACGCAGGGCTTCTTCGGTTTTCTTGCGCTCGGTCTCGTCGATGACAAAGATGTAGAAGCCGTTCACTGCACCGTCTGCGCCATGTCGCGGCAGATAATTCATAAGGGCATGACGGATGCTGCCATCGCGGTGCGGTGTGTAGAAACTGAAGGAACAGGCGCGCCCGGCCAGCGCTTCGGCGATGTACGGTGCGCGCAGGAAATACGCCTCTTCGCCGATGACTTCGCGAATCTTGCGCCCGTACAACTCTTGCGGTGTGAGGCCGTACCAGTCGAGATACGCTGCGTTGTTCAAGCGAAAACGTTCTTCGGCGTCGACATAGCTGATCAGGATCGGCATGGCGTTGATGATCAACTGCAATTCGGTCTGGCTCTGACGCAGCGCTTGTTCGGTGTGTTTGCGTTCGGTCAGGTCCAGCGCCGCGCCGAGAAAGCGCATCGGCCGACCATGATGATCCTTGTAGCAACGCCCGCGCGCGAACACCCAGCGCAGCGTGCCATCGGCCTGCAACAAGCGATATTCCTCAGCGTACTCGGTGCCGTGGGTGATGCAGTGCTTGATGCCGCGCGCAACCATTGCGCGGTCTTCGGGGTGCACCCCGTGCATGTATTCGCTGATCGGCAATTGCCCGGCCTTGCTCGGATCAACGCCATGCAGTTCGGCAAAATGCGCATCGGCAATGAATCGGTCTTCGCCAATGTCCCAGTCCCACGTTCCGACGGCGTCGGCGGCGGCGAGGGCCAGTTGCAGACGCTCTTCGGACTGGCGCTGAGCCTTGAGGCTTTCCTCGGAACGGCGCTGCAATTCCAGGGCAATACGGCGGCGTTCGTTGGTCTCAATGGCAGTGATCAGAATGCCGGCGATCTGTGCGGTTTCATCGCGAATCGGGCTGTAGGTCAGGTCCAGCCAGAAATCGGTTTTTTTGCCGTCCCGCTGTACGCTGAAACGCTGCTCGCTGAAGCTGCGCACCTGACCTTGCAGCACCGCCTGGTAAATCGGCTCGGCAAAATCCCGTACTTCCGGCCAGATCTCATGCGTTGGCTGGCCGAAGGCTTCGGGATGCTTGCTGCCGGCGAGCAGGGCAAAACCATTGTTGTAGATCTGCGTGAGTTGCGGCCCCCACAACAGCAGCATCGGCATCGGCGAATGAATCACGATGTCCACCGCTGTGCGCAGACTCTGCGGCCAGGTGCCGGCGGCGCCCAGCGGACTGCGGCTCCAGTCGGTGCGGGCGATCAGGGCCTGGGCGTCATCGGTGGTGGGTACAGCATTCATGTTTCAATCCTGAGCGTGGTTCGGTGAGACGGGGTCTATCATTGTTGCAGGAGCCGCGCCAAGCGTAGGCCAAATCTGCTCATTCAATGCTTCGCGGGTGCTTTCAGCCATGGAAATCGATGCACTGTTGTCAACATTGTCGCAAAAAAACGGTTCGGATCTCTTCCTTTCCACCGGCGCACCACCGAGCGCTCGCATTGATGGTGTGCTGACGGCGCTGAGCGATCAGCCATTCAAACCCGGCGAAACCGCGGCCATCGCCACCTCCCTGATGGACGCCGAGCAGCGCCGGGAGTTCGACCGGGATCTTGAAATGAACCTGGCAATCTCCCGAACGGGCGTCGGCCGGTTCCGGGTGAACATTTTCAAGCAGCGCAACGACGTTTCGATCGTTATCCGCAACGTCAAGCTCGACATCCCGCGGTTCGAAGACTTGAAACTGCCGCCGGTGTTGCTGGAAACGGTGATGCTCAAACGTGGCCTGATTCTTTTTGTCGGCGCTACCAGTTCGGGCAAGTCGACCTCCCTGGCGGCGCTCATCGATCATCGCAACCGTCACAGTGCCGGACACATTGTTACCATCGAAGACCCGATCGAATATATCCATCGGCACAAGCGCTCGATCATCAATCAGCGTGAGGTTGGCGTCGATACGCGCAGCTTTCATGCTGCACTGAAGAACACTTTACGCCAGGCACCGGACGTCGTCCTGATTGGTGAGATCCGTGACCGCGAAACCATGGAGCACGCGCTCTCGTTTGCCGATACCGGGCATCTTGTGTTGTCCACGTTACATGCGACCAATGCCAATCAGGCGCTGGATCGCATCATCAATATGTTTCCCGAGGAGAAGCGCGAGCAGCTGTTGCAGACATTGGGCAACAACCTGAAAGCCTTTATCTCGCAGCGCTTGGTACGCACTGTCGACGGCCAGCGCAGGGCGGCCGTGGAAGTGTTATTAGGTACGCCGACTGTTGCTGATGCGCTCCGTCGCAATGAGTTGGCTGAGTTGAAAAGTATCATGGAGAAATCCGAAGACTCAGGCATGCAGACATTCGATGCTGCACTGTTACAGTTAGTCCTTGCGCGTGTTATTACAGTAGAAGAAGCTTTGAAAAACGCGGATTCGACAAACAACTTACGGTTAGGCATCAAGCTTAAACTTGATTCTCCAATCAACGAAAAAGCATCGACAGGGGATTGGGGGTTGGTGGAGTAAGTTTCGTGTCTGTAGGGTGCTGAGCGGTCAGGTGATAGATGTTTGAAATCTAGACTAATACTTGGTTAGTTGTGGTTTTGCCTGTTTTTATTAGATTTGCGATCTCGATAGCAAGTCCATGTAAATAAACAGGTCAATAAAATGAAAAATCGATGTGGTGCAGGTGCTCTTTCCAAATTGAGCGCTGCCGATAATGTGCGTTGTTCTGCCGCAGATGAATTAGAACGAACGGCACTTCTAGGCCAGTTGAAAAGATTTCTTGGTGAAGCTCCGGAAGACGTTGCACGGGATATTTCAAACGACGACCAAAAGATCATCTGGCTCTCGCCTGAATCCTCTTTTGGACGTTTACAAAAACCGGCCAGCGAGATGCTTCAGGATCTGATGAGCTTACTCGGTTCTGGCACCTACAGTAGGGTTACGTCTTCGGGTGAAATTCACATATACGTTACTCATGAAGGGTGGGTGGATGTATCGGATAACGTCAAGAGTAATCCCGACGCGAATGAGAAGTTCGAGAAGTTAGTTGCTATTGCAGCAGGTCTTGGTGGATTCGTTCACCTTGATAACGCAGTGCTGTTGTCGCAGTGGTTGCGTTTTCACGGGTTCAACGTGCCGGATGACAGAGAAAAACTAGAAAGCTTGATTGGCTTTTTGGAGTGGAAGTGGCCTGAAGGAGATAATTTTGGTAATTACTGGGGGCAGATAACTGGGCTAAATGATACGTCGATCACCTTGACACCACAGCAGTGTGCAGAGATTCGCGCGGTGACGAGTAAACTTTTCCCTGCGAATGAGAATCTACTTAAGACAATCTTCAGAAGCGTCAGACCGTATAACGTTACTACCGTTAATTGGGACAGCGCTAACGAGGTCGTTGCAATGCTGGTTCGTCATCCAGCGTCACAGAAAATTGCCAAGGAATACGTCATTGCACTGGACTGGTGGGGGGCGAAGGATTCCGAGGAAATCAGTGGTGACGATCTAGCTCAGGTATTGCTCACCGCAATAATTTTGCAGTTGGATTCATCCATAGGCGTTACTGGCAAGCGCAACTGCATCGGAACCTTTGATATATACGATTCGAGCACCATGGCTGATAGGCCGTTATATGCCATACGTGAAAATTTTGAGGCTTACCTTGTAGCAAAGGGCCATTCGCACTCGATTATTCCTCTCGCTTCCCACCTGCTCCTGGCTCATGTAGCGCCTTGTCTCTTGGTTAAAAATCTGCCCCAAGAGCTTTACGCTGGCTCGATCGGCTGGGTGACGTTTTGCCAGGCGGTGAGCTTTATCGAGATCAATTGTCGAGGCGTCTCTCGCTTCATGACATATGAACAAGTCATGAAGTTTGCAAGCATGGAAACGGTCAGCCCGGTACTGGGGGAGCTGCAAGGTATTACTGCGATCGACCCTATCATTGACTGGGCATTGATGAATGAAGTCATCACTCATGAGCAACTGAGCACGTCTGCTCTTACAGCAGCTCAAGACGCTTTGAATGCGTATAAAACGCACGTGGATGATATTGTTTTGGGAATCAAGGCATTTGGGGCGGCTCCGCCCAATCGGAAACGACTGGCGATGACTGCATTGAAGCAGGCGGTTGCTGATTTTGATGTTATTGAACAACCTCTTTTGCGTCCTGAGACTTATTCTGCAATGAGAGTGTCGATGCTTGATCTTCATATCGAAGGGTTGCTGGCGTCCGGAACATGGGATTGGAATAAAGAGCCCGGCATTTTCGATAAGTATCCGCAGCTTTTGGCCTTGCCTGCCATCAAACCAGCATTCGAAGCTGAGCTCGTTAGCTATCACTGCAATATTCATAAGGCGATGGCTTCAAACATAAAGCTGGCGATAGCAGGAATGCCTCGAGCCGATCGAGATGTCTTTGCCTCAAGCAAGATCACGTTTTTTACTGTACGTCCTTCGGTTGCAGAGATTTACTATCCGTCATCGGCTAATTATAACTTGGTCGGCGCGGGTAATCAGCCACCAAAAAACATAGAAGTTCAGCTGAAGAAAGACCAGGCGGTGGGGCGGTTCGGCGTAATTATGATAGCTTCCTTCGGGAATGATCAGACTTTATGCTATGAAATGTTTACCTTGCTGGGGGAGTGCAGAAGAAACGATGAGCTAGGCAAATTGATTATTTATACCCAAAAAATGAACATGCCTGGAAGGGTTGAATATACAGGGGAGCCCAATGATGCATTTTTCCCTTTGCCCCCCACGCATAACGTTCCAACTGATTTCGATAGCTACATTGTCGGAAAAAAGCCGTCGCCGAATGCCTCTGGGATTATGGTTATAGAGAAACTTGGCACTGTTATCGCTCCGACTTCTGCGTCGCGGGTCGTTCGTAATAATTATCAGTTTTTCGTAAATGAGCATATCGAAAATATTGCCCAATTTGTTGTGAAGAACAGACCTTTGGGCAGCCTCCAGGATTTCAGGGAAGTCTTCACCGAATACACTGATAAAGAGCGTGCGGAGAACACTTATAACGAGGTGCTGACGTATATCATTGACCTGTGTGTCCCGTTCAAGAAATGTATCGAAGACTTGGCTTCCGGAAATAGAAATCAGGTGGTTGACGGAATTTACGCGTGCACGATGGATGCTATCGGTATTTTCTTCACTGTACTGGGTGCCCCGGCTAAAATTCTGCATATCGCAGCCAAAACAGTTTCGTTGACGGCAAAAATCGGCAGCCTCGTCAGGTTTGGCATTTCTCTGACAGTCTCCACTTTCAATCCGATTGATGGATTGCCAACTGCTGGATACCAAGCGTCAAAAGCATTGTTCAAAAGCGTCATGCATTTGGGCGCGTCGGGCGCAAAAGTCGTGGAATCTGCCGTTGTCCAGATGAGCAGACTGACCGGTACGGCGCGGGAATTTCACAAGCTGGCGAATGCTACCGATGTTGGTTTCGGGAGGTGGCGCCCGCTTGGAAGCACCGCGTCTTCTTTCAATGTCTGTGCCATCAAGAAAAGCAGTGAGTGGTACGCGGCCAATCGGCTAGGTAAGCCGTGGGGAAAACGACTCGTCAATTTCGACCTGCAAGAGAAGTTTAGTCTGCCATTACTGCAGAAACCGGTTCCGGGTGTTTTTACAGCTCACATTCTCGAGCGCAGTCTGCCACTGGCCCGTTTCAAAATAGACAGCGCAATTGAAATGCTGGGCTCGCCGGCGCTGAATTTCAAAACCGACCCCGCGATTGGATTGTTTTTTGGCAGTACCGCGGCGGCGCGTGACGAATTGTCCAATCTGCTAAGCGCCATCAGGCTGGATTTCGGCGGAACGTCCGCCAGTAATTTCCTGTTGGATAGCCTGAAACTAGATGATGGCGTCATTGAGGTAAATCCATTCGATTACAGTAAATGGAAGAGCGCAGGAGCTACAGATAAAAAGCGTGTTCAGTACATGACGGTCAATACACGTAACTTCAACCAGCGATTCAGCCTGACAGGTTACGGCGAAATCGCTGATGACCTCATCCACGAAATGATTCGGGTCAACCCCGCCAAGACCAGTCTGATCACTGCCGAGGGGGCGACCCGAGATGGTAAGGTCGGTTTGGATGTGGCGCCTTTACTAAACTTGGCAAAGGGACGCTTGCCCCGGTCTGAGCCTATCACTGGCAGTTTTCACGAAAGTGCTCAAGCGCTCCTCAATGCAGACTCGCTGATGCTCGTTATTGCCTTGCTCAGTTTGTTGAAAACAAACGAAGCGTTGTTTTCGCTGAATCTCAGCATCATGCGCGCAGCGATCGACGCCAGTGGAGATCAGCCCCTCACCGGTGAAGTTGTAATACAGCTGAATTGAGGCTGCGCCAGACGAAATTCAGTGTTGAATAACTTCGTTCATGGCCAGTTCGCGCCGATCCCGAAACTGCTCCAGCGCTTCGGGATTGGCCAGTGCATCGGTATTTTTCACTGGCCTCCCATGCACGACATCGCGCACCGCCAGCTCTACGACTTTTCCGCTGATGGTGCGCGGTATATCGGTTACTGCGACGATGCGTGCGGGAACATGCCTGGGTGTGGTATTGGCGCGGATCACTTCGCGGATTCGCTGTTCAAGCCCTTCATCTAGCTCGACGCCGTCGCGCAAACGCACGAACAACACGACGCGCACATCCTCCTGCCATTGCTGACCGATGGCGACGCTGTCCAGCACTTCACTGATTTTCTCGACCTGCCGATAAATCTCCGCCGTGCCGATGCGCACGCCGCCCGGATTCAACACCGCATCCGAACGGCCATGGATCATCATCGCTCCATCGCGCATTTGCTCGGCGTAATCACCCTGTGCCCACACGCCGGGAAACTGGCTGAAATAAGACTGGTGCAGTTTTGTGCCGTCGGGGTCATTCCACAAGCCGATCGGCATCGCCGGGAAGTGCCGCGTGCAGACCAGTTCACCTTTCTCACCGATCACCGGCTGGCCAGCGTCGTTCCACACCTCGACGGCCATGCCCAGGCTCTTGCCCATGATTTCTCCGCGACGTACCGCTGACAGCGGGTTGCCATTGACGAAGCACGAAACGATGTCGGTGCCACCGGACATTGAGGCCAGACACACCTCGGTTTTGAAGTCGCGATAAACGAAATCGTAGCTTTGCGGTGACAAAGCCGAGCCTGTGCACAGCAGGGTTTTCAAACTGCTCAAATCATGGCTTTCCCGTGGCCTGGCGCCGCTGCTTTCCAGCGTCGCGAGGAATTTCGGACTGGTGCCAAACACGCTGATGCGTTCATCGTCGATCAGGTCGAGCAGGCGCTGGCGATCCGGGTGGAACGGCGAGCCGTCGTAGAGCACCACGGCGCTGCCAACCGCGAGCGCTGAAACCAGCCAGTTCCACATCATCCAGCCGCAGGTCGTGTAGTAGAACAAGCGGTCACCGGGACCGAGGTCGCAGTGCAAACCATGTTCCTTGACGTGTTGCAGCAGCACGCCGCCGGTGCTGTGGACGATGCATTTCGGCACGCCAGTGGTGCCGCTGGAGTACAGCACGTAGAGCGGATGATTGAACGGCACCGGGGTGAAATCCGGTTCACCACCGGGTTGATAAAAATCTTCCCAGAAGCAGACATCGGCTAGGGTTCGGTAATCCTCGATGCGAGCTTGCGGGCGAGCGTACGGGACGATGATCAACTGCTGCAGTGACGGCAGTTGTGCAAGGATTTCGTTGAGCTTGGCGGTCTGATCCAGGGTTTTTCCGGCGTATTGATAGCCGGCACAGGTGAGCAGCACTTTCGGTTCGATCTGGCCAAAGCGATCGATCACGCCGTGGGTGCCGAAGTCGGGCGACGAGCAGGACCAGATCGCGCCGAGGCTGGTAGTGGCCAGCATCGCCACCAGGGTTTGCCAGGTGTTGGGCATGCACGCCGCCACGCGATCACCCCGGCCAACGCCCGCCGCGCGCAGGCTCGCCTGAAACCCGGCGACCTGTTCGGCCAACTCGGCCCAGGTCAGTTGTTCGCGCTGACCATTCTCTGCGACTGCGATCACGGCCACGGCATCGTCGCGTCGGCGCAACAGGTGTTCAGCGAAGTTCAGGGTCGCGCCGGGGAACCACTCGGCGCTGGGCATTTCTGCACCTTCACGCAAGACGGCGTCGGGCTGAGTGTGGAAGCGGATGTCGAAGAAATCGACGATCGCCTGCCAGAACGCCGGGCGCTGATCGATGCTCCATTGGTGCAGGGCAGGGTAGCCGTCGAGCTTGAGCGAATGCCGCTGATTGATATCGCGCCGGAAGGCATCCATACGCGAACCGGCGATACGCTGGGTGTCGGGTTGCCAGAGGATGTCGGACATGGGTTTGCCTCTTCTTATCGGATTCGTACAGGCCAGGGAGATCATTCCCTGTGGGAGCGAGCCTGCTCGCGAAAGCGTTGTCTCAGTATCCCGAACTGTGTCTGATAAACCGCATTCGCGAGCGGGCTCGCTCCCACAATGGCCAGGTGTTTATTGCGCCAGCCAGCCACCATCAATGTTCCACGCCGCGCCGCGAACCTGGCTGCCGGCTTCGCTGCACAAGAACAGCACCAACTCACCCAGATGCTGCGGTGTGACGAACTCCAGCGAGGGCTGTTTTTCCGCCAGCAGATCATGCTGCGCCTGCTGCGGATCGACCCCCTTGGCCGCGCGATCGTCGATCTGCTTCTGCACCAGCGGCGTCAACACCCAGCCCGGACAGATCGCATTGCAGGTGACATTGCTGGTCGCGGTTTCCAGCCCGACCACTTTGGTCAGGCCGATCACGCCATGCTTGGCGGCAACGTATGCGGCTTTGCCGGTGGAGCCGACCTGGCCATGCACCGAGGCGATATTGATAATGCGCCCCCAGTTCTTGCGGCGCATGCCCGGCAGACTCAAACGGGTGCTGTGGAACACCGATGACAGGTTGATCGCAATGATCGAATCCCAGCGCTCAACCGGAAACTCTTCTACCGCCGCAACGTGCTGAATGCCAGCGTTGTTGACCAGAATGTCGACGCCGCCAAACTCGCGCTCGGCGTAGGCGACCATGTCGGCAATCTGCGCCGGGTCGCTGACATCGGCGGGATGATGGCCGACCTTGCCGCCGAACTGAGCGACTTCGGCGATCACCTTCGAGGCGTCGCCGAAGCCATTGAGGATCAGGTTGGCGCCGGCCTTCGCGAGAGTCAGCGCGATGCCCAGGCCGATGCCGCTGGTGGAGCCGGTCACCAAAGCTGTCTTGCCGGAAAGAGTGGTCATGAATACCTCACACAATACCAGTGGCGTAGAAAGTGCCGATCACCACGAAAACCGCCAGCGTCTTGATCAGCGTAATACAGAAAATGTCTTTATAGGCTTCGCGGTGGGTCAATCCGGTCACCGCCAGCAGGGTGATCACCGCGCCGTTGTGCGGCAGGGTGTCCATGCCGCCACTGGCCATCGCGGCCACGCGGTGCAGCACTTCCAGCGGGATATTCGCCGCGTGCGCCGCGCTGATGAACTGCTCGGACATCGCCGCCAGCGCAATGCTCATGCCGCCCGAGGCCGAACCGGTGATGCCGGCGAGCAGCGTCACGGTGATCGCTTCGTTGACCAACGGATTGGGAATCTGCTTGAGCCAGTCGGCCAGCACCAAAAAGCCCGGCAGCGAAGCGATTACCGCACCAAAGCCGTATTCAGACGCCGTGTTCATGGCTGCGAGCAACGCACCGCTGACTGCGCTTTTGCTGCCTTCGGCGAGCTTGCTTTTAATCGCCTTAAAGCCGAACGCCAGCACCATGAGAATGCCGACCAGCAACGCCGCCTGCACCGCCCAGATCGCCGTGAGCTTGGCGATTTCGGTAGTGACCGGCGCGGCCATGCCCGGCAGTGCGAGGCTGTGGGTCTTGCCGTACCACTGCGGAATCCATTGGGTGAACAGCAGGTTCATGATGCCCACGGCCAGTAATGGCGACAGGGCAATCCACGGGTTGGGCAGTTTCAGGTCTTCGGCAGTTTCCGGTTCGTTGCGCAGTTCAGTGCCGTAGCCTTCGCCGGCACGTTGCGCCTTGTTGCGTTGGCGCTGCAGAAACAGCATGCCGGCGCAGAACACGAAAATCGTGCCGATCACCCCCAGCCACGGCGCCGCCCATGCGGTGGTGTTGAAGAAGGTGCTGGGAATGATGTTCTGGATTTGCGGCGTGCCGGGCAGGGCGTCCATGGTGAACGAGAATGCACCGAGGGCAATGGTCGCCGGAATCAAACGCTTGGGGATATTGCTCTGGCGGAACATCTCCGCTGCAAACGGATAAACGGCGAAGACAACGACGAACAACGACACGCCGCCATAAGTGAGCAGGGCGCACACCAGCACGATCACCAGCATTGCTTGTTTGGTACCGAGCAGGCGAATCGCAGCGGCGACGATCGAGCGCGAGAAACCGGACAGTTCGATGAGCTTGCCGAACACCGCGCCGAGCAGGAATACCGGGAAGTAGAGCTTGATGAAACCGACCATCTTGTCCATGAACACCCCGGTGAACGCGGGGGCAACGGCGGACGGATCGGTGAGCAGCACCGCGCCGAGGGCGGCGATCGGGGCGAAGAGGATGACGCTGTAGCCACGGTAGGCGGCGAGCATCAGCAGCGTCAGGGCTGCCAAGGCAATGATCACACTCATGGTGTGTCTCTCCAGGATTGTTATTTTTGTGGGTGAAACGGATGTGGAGAGGTGTTAGCGAGATTTGTGCCAATCTTCTAACTGTTTGAAATATAAGGAAATTAGATCTCGGTCGAGTTCTCGAAGCTGTTTTTGTCTCTTAGTTGAGATTTTCTTTGAATGGGCCGGAGCCTTCGCGAGCAGGCTCGCTCCCACATTTGACATGCATTCCCCTGTGGGAGCGAGCCTGCTCGCGAAGCTTTTGTTTTGTCTTCATACAGAGATTCGATATCTCTTTATGTAGACTCGGCAATCCCCAGCGCAGCCATTTTCTTGTACAGCGTCGACCGCCCCAGACCCAGCCGAACCGCAGCCTCCGGTACCTTCCCCGCGCATTGCGCCAGGGTCGATTCGATCAACTGCCGATCAAAGCGCGCCCGCGCCTGCGCGAATGTCTCCCGAGCCGATGCGTGCGTGCTCGGCTCGGACGTCCGCGCAACGGGAGTAAACGTGCCAATCGCCCCGCGAATATCCTGCTCGGTCAGCATGAGGTCATCACTGAGCAACGCCGCCCGCTCCAACACATTGCGCAACTCACGGATGTTGCCCGGCCAGGCATGCTGGCCCAACAGCGCCAGCGCATCGCGGTGCAGTTCATGCTGGCTGCGCAGTTCTTCGAGAATCGCCTCGCTCAGCGCCGGCAGATCATCGAGACGTTCGCGCAGCGGCGGCACCTGGATCGGCAGCACATTGAGGCGGTAGTACAAATCGGCGCGAAATTCGCCGCGCTTGATCGCTGCCTGCAAATCCGTCGACGTCGCGGCGATTACCCGCACATCGCTCTGAATCACTTCATTGGAGCCGACCGGCTCGAACTCCTTTTCCTGCAACACGCGCAACAGTTTGCTTTGCAGCGGTAGCGGCATATCGCCGATCTCGTCGAGAAACAGCGTGCCGCCCTGAGCGATTTGTAATTTACCGGTGCGGCCCTTGCGGTCAGCGCCGGTGAAGGCGCCGGGTGCCGTGCCGAAAAATTCGGCTTCCAGCAGCGCCTCTGGAATTGCCGCGCTGTTGATGCTGACGAAGGCTTTGTGTGCACGTGGCGAAGCGCTGTGAATGGCTTGTGCGAGTAGCTCTTTGCCAGTGCCGGTTTCTCCCAGCAGCAACACGGGCGAATCAGCGCTGGCGCTTCGTCGCGCACGTCGTTTGACTTCAAGGCTGGCGGCGCTGGTACCGATGAAATGGGCGAAGTTGTATTTGGTCTGCCGCGCACGCAGCAGTGAGCGGGTCGAGGCCAGTTCCTCCTGCATGCTCAGGTAACGCTTGAGCATCGGCGACAGCGTGCGCAACTCGTCGAACAGGGCAAAACCGATGGCGCCGATCACGCTGCCGGCATCGTCGTGGATCGGCAGGCGCATCACCACCAGCGGTTCCTTTGGGGTGTCCTGCATGTCCAGCAGAATCGGCCGACCGGTGCGCACCACCTCGCGCAGCAGGCTGCCGGGGATCACGCTTTCGCAAGGCTTGCCGATAGCGCCTGCCGCCGATTCGAGACCAAAGCGCCGGGCATAGCGTTCGTTCATCCAGACGATGTTCGCATCGCGATCGACAATCACCGTGCCTTCACTGGATTGCTCGATGATCTCGAACAGCGAACGGATCGCCAGAGTGCGGACTCGTTGGTAGTCCTTGAGGCTTTCGGTGGTGTTCATGGAGGCTGGTCCTGATTGTTTGTTGCCAGTGACGGCCCGTTCGCGAGCAGGCTCGCTCCCACAGGGGCCTGCATTCAAATGTGGGAGCAAGCCTGCTCGCGAATGCCGCGCCGCGAATTAGCAGAAAAAAACCTACCCCGGATGCGCCGCCGCCAGCAGCTCTTTGGTGTAGGGATGCTGCGGGTTGTCAAACACGTCGTGACTGGCACCACGCTCGACCACCTGACCGTCCTTG
Organism: Pseudomonas sp. Irchel 3F6; assembly: GCF_900187595.1. Lineage (NCBI taxonomy): Bacteria > Pseudomonadati > Pseudomonadota > Gammaproteobacteria > Pseudomonadales > Pseudomonadaceae > Pseudomonas > Pseudomonas sp. Irchel 3F6. Next base: position 613,842 of record NZ_FYDP01000001.1, read on the forward strand.
ATCACGATCATGTCATGCGCCAGCGCGCGCACCACCGCCAGATCATGACTGATAAACAGGTAGGTCAAACCGTATTTCTCCTGCAGATCACGGAGCAGGGCGACCACTTGTTTCTGCACGGTGCGATCGAGGGCCGAGGTCGGTTCATCGAGCAGGATCAGCGCCGGTTTCAGCACCAAGGCCCGGGCGATGGCAATGCGCTGGCGTTGGCCGCCGGAAAATTCATGCGGGTAGCGATGGCGGCTTTCCGGGTCGAGGCCGACTTCCTTGAGCACGCGAATCACTTGCTCATCACATTCATTAGCGGTCGACTCGCAATGCACTTCCAGACCTTCGCTGATGATCTGTGCCACCGACATGCGCGGGCTCAGGCTGCCAAACGGGTCCTGAAACACCACCTGCATCTGCCGCCGCCACGGGCGCAATTGCTTTTGATTGAGGCCGTCCAGCGCTTCGCCCTGAAAGCGAATGCTGCCCTCGGAATCCAGCAAGCGCAGGATCGCCTGACCCAGCGTCGACTTGCCCGAACCGGACTCGCCAACAATGCCCAAGGTCTTGCCGCGCTGGATATTCAGGCTGATGCCATCGACAGCGCGCAGATACTGCTTGCGCCTGAACAGCCCGCCGCTGACCTGGAAATTGACGCGCAAGTCAGCGACTTCCAGTACATTTTCACGTTCGTCACGGGGCAGGGCTTCACCTTCCGGCTCAGCGTTCAACAGCACGCAGCTGTAAGGGTGTTTGGGTTCGGTGAACAGGGTTTCGCAGGGTGCCTGCTCGACGATCTCGCCAGCCTTCATCACACACACCCGCTGCGCGATGCTGCGCACCAGATTGAGATCGTGACTGATCAGCAGCAGCGACATGCCGAGCCGATGTTGCAGGGACTTGAGCAGCAAGAGAATCTTGCGTTGCACGGTGACGTCCAGTGCCGTTGTCGGCTCGTCGGCAATCAACAACTCCGGTTCGCAGGCCAGGGCCATGGCGATCATCACCCGTTGCCGTTGCCCGCCAGAGAGTTGGTGCGGATAGGCTTTCAAGCGTTCCTTGGGTTTCTGGATGCCGACCAGCCCGAGCAATTCGAGAATGCGCTGCTGCGCTTGCTTGCCGCCGAGGCCGCGGTGCAGCAACAGAGTTTCGCCGATCTGCTTTTCGATGGTGTGCAGCGGATTGAGCGAAGTCATCGGCTCCTGAAAGATCATGGCGATACGATTGCCGCGCAGTTCTCGCAAGACCTTCGGATCAGCACCGAGCAGTTCCTGCCCGCGATAGCGGATGCTGCCACGGGTTTGCGCCTCGCTCTCAGGCAGCAGTTGCAGGATCGAATGCGCGGTCACCGATTTCCCCGAGCCCGATTCGCCCACCAGAGCCAGGCACTCACCGGGGCGGATATCCAGGCACAGGTCACGCACCACAGTCTGACCATGGAAGGCGACATTGAGGTGGCGGATTTCAATCAGGTTTTCAGTCATGGTCACGCTTCAGGATCGAGGGTCAAAAGCGTCACGTAACGCTTCGCCGATGAATACCAACAAGGAGAGGATCAGCGCCAGGGTAAAGAACGCGGTCAACCCGAGCCACGGTGCTTGCAGGTTCTGCTTGCCCTGACCGATCAGTTCACCCAGCGAAGCGCTGCCGGCCGGCATGCCGAAGCCGAGGAAATCCAGCGCGGTCAGCGTCGAAATCGCTCCGGTCAGAATGAACGGCAGGTAACTCAGCGTCGCGTTCATTGCGTTGGGCAGAATGTGCCGGAAGATCACCTTGCGGTCAGTCAGGCCCAGGGCACGTGCGGCTTTGACGTATTCCAGATTGCGCCCGCGCAGGAACTCGGCGCGCACCACGTCCACCAGCGCCAACCAGGAAAACAGCGCCATGATCCCCAGCAGCCACCAGAAATTCGGCTCGACGAAACCGGAGAGGATGATCAGCAGATACAACACCGGCAGCCCCGACCAGACTTCCAGCACGCGTTGTCCAAGCAGGTCGACCCAGCCACCGTAATACCCCTGCAACGCGCCGGCGGCGATACCGATCAGCGCACTGACAAATGTCAGCATCAAGGCAAACAGAATCGACACCCGAGCGCCAAAGATGACCCGCGCCAGCACATCGCGTGCCTGATCGTCGGTGCCCAGCCAGTTCACCGAAGTCGGGGGACTTGGCGCCGGTTTGTTCAGGTCATAGTTGGGGGTGTCGTCGCTGAACGGAATCGGCGGGAACAGCAACCAGCCACCGTCCTTGCGTATCAGATTCTGCACGTACTCGCTGCGATAATCGGCCTGAAACGGCAGTTGCCCGCCGAACTCCTGTTCGGTATGGCGCTTGAACACCGGGAAGTACCACTGGCCCTGATAACTGACCATCAACGGTTTGTCGTTGGCGATCAACTCGCCACCCAGCGTCAGGATGAACAGGCCGATGAACAGCCACAGCGACCACCAGCCACGACGGTTTTTCTTGAAACGTTCGAAACGGCGACGACCCAAAGGCGAGAGCTTGAACATCAGGCATTCCTCGCGGCGAAGTCGATACGCGGGTCGACCAGGGTGTAGCACAGGTCGCCGATCAGTTTTATCAGCAGGCCGAACAGGGTGAAGATGAACAGTGAACCGAACACCACTGGATAATCCCGCGATACCGCTGCTTCGTAACTCATGCGCCCAAGGCCATCGAGGGAGAAGATCACTTCGATCAGCAGCGAGCCGGCGAAGAACACACTGATGAACGCCTGAGGTATCCCCGAGACCACCAACAGCATGGCGTTGCGAAACACGTGTCCGTACAGCACGCGGCGTTCGCTCAAGCCTTTGGCGCGGGCCGTCACTACGTACTGTCGGGTGATTTCATTGAGGAACGAGTTTTTTGTAAGGATCGTCAGCGTCGCGAATCCACCGATCACCAGCGCCGTGACCGGCAGCACCAGATGCCAGAAGTAATCGGCAATCTTGCCCAGTGTCGACAGCGATTCGAAGTTGTCCGACACCAGCCCGCGCACCGGAAACCAGTTGAGCGAAGTGCCGCCGGCGAATACGACGATCAGGAACATCGCGAACAGAAACGCCGGCATGGCGTAACCGATGATGATCGCCGTGCTGCTCCAGATATCGAAATGGCTGCCGTGGTGCACAGCCTTGCGGATGCCCAGCGGGATCGACACGAGATAGGTGATCAGCGTCGCCCACAGCCCGAGCGAAATGGTCACCGGCATTTTTTCCAGAATCAGGTCGGTGACTGTCGCGCCACGGAAGAAGCTCTTGCCGAAGTCCAGTTGCGCGTAATTCTTCAGCATCAGCCACAGACGCTCGTGGGCCGGTTTGTCGAAGCCATACTGCTTTTCGATGTCCTTGATCAGCTGCGGATCGAGGCCACGGCTGGCGCGCGAGGCAGTGCTCGAGGTCTCGCTGGCACCGCCGCCGACACTGGCGCCGCCAATGCCTTGCAGGTGGGCGATGGCCTGTTCCACTGGTCCGCCGGGCGCGGCCTGAATGATCACGAAATTGACCAGCAGGATGATCACCAGCGTCGGAATGATCAGCAGCAGGCGCCGCAGTATGTAACCCCACATCAGTGCGGCCCTCCGGGTCTGCTGCGACTGATTTTCTCGGCGGTCATTTGCTGATTGGTCAGCGGCGTGCGGCTGATTTCCCACCAGCTCTCGATGGCTTCGTCGTTGCTCGCCTGCACCGTTGGAATGCCGAAGCGGTTCCACCAGACGGTCGAGGTGCCCGGCGGGTAATAGTTGGGAATCCAGTAGTAGTTCCATTGCAGCACCCGGTCCAGCGCATGGGCGTAATGCAGCATGTCTGATTGGGTCGAGGCGCGGATCAGGCCGTTGATCAAAGTGTCGACTGCCGGATTTTTCAGCACCATGTAATTGTTCGCGCCCGGATCGTTGGCCGCTGCCGAGCCGAAGTAGTTGAGCAACTCGCCGCCCGGAGAAGTGGTAACGGGATAGCCGGTGACGATCATGTCGTAGTCGCGACTCATCAGGCGATTGACGTATTGCGAGGAGTCGATGCGGCGAATATTGAGCTCGATGCCGATCTGTTCCAGCGTGCGCTTGTAAGGCAACAGCAGGCGGTCCATTCCATTCTGGCTGACCAGAAAAGTGAAGCTCAGCGGTTCGCCGGCGCTGTTGACCAACTGGTCGCCATCCGGTTTCCAGCCGGCCTGCTCGAGCAGTTGCAGGGCTTGCAACTGCTTGTCACGGATGATGCCGCTGCCATCGGTCTTCGGCGCTTCGAAGACTTCAGTGAACACTTCTTCGGGAATCTGATCGCGCAGTGGTTCAAGGATTTTCAGTTCCTGTGCGTCGGGCAACTGTCGGGCGGCGAGGTCGGTGTTGGAGAAGTAACTCTGCTGGCGGATATAGACGTTACGCATCATCTGCCGGTTGCTCCATTCGAAATCCCAGAGCATCGCCAGTGCCTGGCGCACGCGGCGGTCCTGGAACATCGGCTTTTGCAGGTTGAACACGAAACCCTGGGCCGATTGCGGCGCTTCAGTGGCGAGGTGGGCCTTCTGCAAACGGCCATCGCTGAGGGCAGGGCTGTCGTAGCCGATCGAGTAGCCGGTCGCGGAAAACTCGCGGTTGTAGTCATAGGCGCCACCACGCAGCACCTGGCGGGCGACATCGGTGTCGCCGAAGTACTCGATGCTGAAATGGTCGAAGTTGTACAGGCCGCGGCTGACCGGCAGGTCCTTGCCCCACCAGTCGCCATTGCGTTCGAACGTGATACTGCGCCCGGAGTCGACCTTGCCAACCCGGTACGGCCCACTGCCCAGCGGCGGTTCATAACCACCGCCGCTGGCGAAATCACGGCTCTTCCACCAGTGTTCGGGGAATACCGGCAAGGTCGCGATGTCCAGCGGCAAAGTTCGGTTTTCGTTACTTTTGAAGTCGAAGCGCACGGTCAGCGGTGCCTCGATTTCGACGCCTTTGACGTCGGCGAACTGGGTGCGATAACGCAGGCTGCCCTGGGTCATCAGCAGGTTGTAGGTGTAGCGCACGTCTTCGGCGGTAATCGGTTTGCCATCGGCAAAGCGCGCCTTCGGGTTGATGAAGAAACGTAGCGAAAGACCGTCGTCCGAACGTTCCATCTTCTGCGCAACCAGACCATAGACGGTGTAAGGCTCGTCCAGCGAGCGTTGGGCCAGCGGCGAGTACAGCAGGCCGTCGATCTGCGTCACGCCGATGCCTTTGTCTATATAAGGCAGCAAATGGTCGAAGTGGCCGATCTCGATGGCCGAGCGCCGCATCGTCCCGCCCTTCGGCGCTTGCGGATTGGTGTAGTCGAAATGGCTGAAACCGGCGGGGTATTTGGCCGGTTCGCCGTAAACGGTCAGTGCGTGTTGCGGGGCAGCGTTCACGCCAGCGGCGCCAATGAGAAAGGCGAGGGCGGTGAGCATCAGTGTGGGAAAAACCAGTCGCATCGTCAGCCTTGGAACGCAAAATCGATAAGCGCAAGTTGTACGCGACCCGCGCGCCACTCGCCAGCCGTATGTGTAACTGAAACACAACGGCCCACCAGAAGGCGGGCCGTTGTCAGCAATCGGACGACGAATCAGTCCTGACGGCTGGTGACTTCCAGCAGGTGATAACCGAACTGGGTTTTTACCGGGCCTTGCACGACGTTGATCGGCGCGCTGAATACCACGGTGTCGAATTCCTTGACCATCTGGCCTGGACCGAACGAGCCCAGATCGCCGCCCTGACGGCTGGACGGGCAGGTGGAGTTGGCTTTGGCGACTTCAGCGAAATCGGCGCCGGCTTCGATCTGAGCCTTGAGTTCGTTGCACTTGTCTTCGCTGGAAACCAGGATGTGGCGGGCAGTGGCTTTGGCCATGGGGAATTCTCCGAACTGTTTCAATAAAAGGTGGAGCGTACCGGAATCAGTCGGCGAATTCTCGGCAAAGTTCCATTCTGCGTTCCTTGCCCGATTCATAGATCCGCCGCTTGCAGACGCTGGGCATGTTCGACGTACAGGTCGATCGGATCCGGCGAGCGCGCTTTTGTGCCCGCGCTCCGCCGCAGGCTGGCCAAATGATCCATTGGGTAATCGGAGCGGATCACTTGGCCGAGATGGCTACTGAAGCGTCCGACGAAACCATCATTCTGCTGGGGTTCGGTGGTGAAATATTGCGACAGGACCCGGCAGGTTGCTTGAACCGGATCCAGCACTGGCAACGTGGATTGCGCAACAACCCCGCTCCACGAGTAGTAGCGCACGCCGTTGACTTGCTCAGGACCATGCCCGCCCCAGGTTTGCGGCAGTCCCTGGGGAAATTTGTCATTGAATTGACCGACGCCGACCGTGGTCAATGCGTTGAGTGCGGCTAACGCATTCTGCGGCAATGTCGCGCTGCCGCTCAGTAGCGACAGTAAGTCGGCGAAGTGCGTTGCGACATTCTGTGCGACGGCTTCGGGAAGCTTGCCTGGAATCAGTGCCCTGCGCAGGAAGTCGGCGAGCTCCGAGCCGTGGTTCGGGCCACTGACGGAGGTGACCGAAGCGACGACGTTTGGCGCAAGCGCCGCGGCATAGCGCGCAGCGAGTGCGCCCTGACTGTGTCCTATGAGGTTGACTTTCTTCGCGCCTGTGCCTCGCAGCACGCAAGCAATCTGTGACAGCAGTTGCTCGCCCCTCATTTCATTGTCGTGGGTGGCCGAAAGGTGTGGAACAAACAATCGACATCCGGCCGTTTTCAGCGCGGACTTGACGTCATGGAACAGCTCGAAATGACCGATATGCTCGAACCCGAACAGACCGTGGACCAACAGGATGGGATAACGAGTTGTAGCATTCGGTTGCATGTTCTTACCTTTTTCGTAGAAGTTCATCGGGAAATCACCGGGCCACTCTAAAACACTCATCCCGTTGAAGAAGTACGAAGAGGCTTCACATTGCGTTTGAAAATGGACTACGAGGCGTACGAAATTTCGGAGAGCTGTGAAATCCGAATCGGAAGTTCAGTGGGTCGTTTGTCGGCATAACCGCGTGACCTCTGCTGTTGCCTACTTTGCGAGTAGCGGTTACGCCGTTGTCGCGGTGGATTCGGCTGACATCCGGAACGTTCAAAGAGGTCCTCAATGTAGATGTCAGTGTCGTCATTCGGGGCGGCACGTTTTCCAGGGAGTGGAAGCGAAAATGAATAGCCATGAAATCGAGTTTTGCTGGCGGATGCGCCAGCCGATGGTTGCCGAAGTGTCTATCGAACCTCTGGTCGCGCCAACGATTGACGGGCTCCAAGGGAGCGTGTTGGATCCTTCGCTGGCCAAGGCCATCGTTCGCATTTCCCCTTATGCCAACATGAGCTGCGGCGATCAGATCGTGCTGTCTTGGGAGGGGCTGGATATCGAAGGCTTTGCCTATCAATACGAGAGTGTTCGATTCATCAGCCAGGTCCAGGTTGGCAAAGACGTCATCTTCGTCATCAAGGCGATGCATGTCGCTGCGCTGGACGGGGGCTCGCTGGAGGTTTACTGGACACTGCAAAGTGCGTCCGCGCCCAAGGCAGTGGAATCTGCTCGCCTGCAACTGTCTGTCGGGGACGTTGGACCGCATCTGTTGGCGCCGCAAATAGAAGGCTCGGTAAACGGAGCGCTGGAGCCGTCGCGAGTGGTCGAAGGCACCCTGGTGACCCTGCAGCCTTACGCTCGGATGTCAGCGGGCGACCGGATCATGCTGTCGTGGCATGGAGATGCTTCGCCTGAAATATTCACCGACTCGTTGAAGGTCGAGGCCTGCGCCGTCGCGCAAAGCCTGTCCTTCTGGGTGCCGGCCAGCTACGTCGAAGCGCATCGTGGTGGCGAGGTGGTGGTCGCCTACCGTGTTGAACAACGCTGTGGAGCCATCCGAACCTCGGAGCCTGCGACGGTTTTCATTGGGCCGGCAGTGCGTGCTGAACTGGCCGCGCCGGATATTGTTGGGGCGATCGATGATGTGCTGTCGGTGAAGGACTCGATAGAGGGGGTTTCCATTCTGATTGAAGACCCGCTGGTGCAGGAAGACGAGTTGGTCTATCTCAAGTGCGATGGTGATTTTTTCAGTCATCGCGATGATCTTGAAATCACTCGGGAGACGGCCGGGCAACCGGTGAGTTTCATTGTTCCCCATCGGTTCTGGCGCGAGCACCACGGCACGACGGTGGAGATTGCCTACACCATCGAACGTCTGGACGATACCAGTCAGCAATCTGCCGTGAGGCGGATCAGCATAGTGGCATAACCTGGGGAAGGTCAGCCCTCCGCGCTTCGTATGGAACGGGAGGGCGATCTGCGATCAGGCCCTGGCGTTAGCGAGGCGCCGTGCGGCGTCGGTCAGCAACTGTTCCGTTGCGTCAAAGCCGAGGCAGCCATCAGTGATCGATACGCCGTAGCGTAGAGAGGTGCTCAGCGGCTGGCAGCCTTCGAACAGATGAGATTCCAGCATCGCGCCGATCAGCGAGTGGTTGCCACGCAGGCGTTGTTCAAGCACCTCGTTGAACACGGCTGGCTGGCGCAGGGGATCCTTGCCGCTGTTGGCATGGCTGCAATCGACCATGATCCGGTTGGGGATCTTCAGTCGGCTGAGCTCGGCGCTGATGTTGGCTACGCTGGTTGCATCGTAGTTCGGCCCTTGATGGCCTCCGCGTAGCACGATGTGGGTATCAGCGTTGCCAGCTGTCTGCACGATCGCCGGATGCCCTTGGCTGTCCACACCGAAGTGCCGATGCGCATGGGCTGCCGAGCGCATGGCGTCGACAGCAATGGCGGCGCCGCCGTCGGTGCCGTTCTTGAAGCCCACCGGCATGTTCAAGCCACTGGCCATTTCGCGGTGGATCTGCGACTCGGTGGTGCGGGCTCCAATGGCCACCCAGCTCAGCAGGTCATCAAAGTAGCTGGCGGCCATGGGTTGCAGGAGTTCCGTAGCGACCGGTAGTCCGAGCTGGATCATTTCCAGCATCAGTTCGCGCGACAGCGTCAGGCCGGTAGCCATGTCGTCAGTGCCGTCCAGATGCGGATCGTAGGCTAGCCCTTTCCAGCCGACCGTCGTACGCGGCTTTTCGACGTAGGCGCGCATGACCAGCAGCATTTCACTGCTGACATCTTCGGCCAGACGAGCGAGTTTGCTGGCGTACTCAATCGCTGATTGCGGGTCATGGATAGAGCAGGGGCCAACGATGACCAGCAGGCGTGGGTCTTCACCGTCAAGGATGGCGCGCACCGCCTGGCGATGAGTGTTGACCTGTTGATGCAGGGAATGGCTGAGCGGCAATTGCTGTTTGAGCTGCAACGAGCTGGGCAGACGCAGAGTCAGCGCTTCGTTGGCAGAATCGATTGTGGACAGCGGCAAAGCGGAAACTGAAGAGTTCATGTTCGGTCTTCCTGGGCGGATGGCGGGTTTTTCCCGCGCACTCGGCCCTACTGGGGTGTTCGACAAATGGCCGTACTGGCTAGGCATGTGTGTTTGCCACCTATGGGTGACCGATCGGAGGCGGCAGGCTGTCCCGAGCGGAGGCTGGTAAATCGCCAGGCGCTAAAGCTGTCGTAACGGTAATAAGTGGCGTGGTTCATGGTGTAATCCTCGAAATGTGGTATGTCGCTGAAAGTGATGGGCCTGAAAAAACAAAACCCCCGGTCGGGAGGCCGACCGGGGGTTGAGAAATCTCTGGTAGGCGACCCGTTATCATGGGCGCCGTTTGGGTATCAGGCGCGCCAGTGGCTAAACCAATACCCAAAATAAAAATTGTCAGGAGCGCAAGTGTGATTCACCCGGGCAGCCGCGACCGAGCGCAGGGCGCTGGTGGTGCAAGACTGTGGAAGGGTGTTGAACATGTGCTGTCTCCGTTGAATGCGCCGAGCTTACTCGACGCTGATACGCATCAGCAATCAGAAAATGCTATTGCCCGCCGCTCGAAACGCCTATCACTGGCAAACCATGCGGGTGAAGGGCAACTTTGCAGTCATGGAGAAAGCTGAATGAGTTATCGAATCCGGCATGCCACCCGTGATGATCTTGCTTTTGCGCGGGATCTGACCTGTCGCAACATGCTGCGCTATTACATTGACCACGACCTGTTGTGGCAGGACGAGGCGTTCGACGCAGGCTGGCAGTATCGTGACAACTGGATGATCCTCCAGGATGAACTGGCGATCGGTTTTTTCAGTCTGAGCCAGGATGCGCGGGCGCTGTACATACGCGAATTGCAGATTGATCATCTCTGGCAAGGGCAGGGCGCCGGTTCCTGGGCCATTGGTCAAGTTACCGAAATGGCTCGTCAGGCAAGACGACCGGCACTGCGACTGACAGTGTTTGACAATAACCGGGCGCAAGAACTGTATGCACGCAAAGGACTGCGCATCGTGGGCAGGGATGAGTGTTTCCTCAGGATGCAGCTCGATTTGAGTACAGCTGTGCTCTGAAACCCACAGCCGGCAAGCCCTGAATGATGAATTGAAACTTTTTAAATGCGGCTTTCCGCTAGGTCTGTCTGGCACTTTTTGCTAAGGTGTCCGGCATCCCAATAAGACCATATCGCGAGGTGTCTGCTTGATTAGGGTGCTAGTGGTCGACGACCATGATCTCGTTCGCACAGGCATTACACGAATGCTGGCCGATATCGATGGCCTGCAGGTGGTGGGTCAGGCCGAGTCAGGTGAAGAGTCCCTGATCAAGGCCCGTGAATTGAAGCCTGACGTAGTGCTCATGGACGTCAAGATGCCCGGCATTGGCGGCCTCGAAGCCACGCGGAAGCTGCTGCGCAGCCACCCGGACATCAAGGTGGTTGCCGTTACGGTGTGCGAGGAAGACCCTTTCCCGACGCGTTTGCTGCAGGCCGGGGCGGCTGGTTACCTGACCAAGGGCGCGGGTCTGCCGGAAATGGTTCAGGCCATTCGTCTGGTCTTCGCCGGGCAGCGTTACATCAGTCCGCAGATCGCTCAGCAGTTGGCAATCAAATCATTCCAGCCCACCAATGATTCGCCGTTCGATGCGTTGTCCGAGCGGGAAATCCAGATTGCGTTGATGATTGTCGGTTGCCAGAAGGTCCAGATCATTTCCGACAAGTTGTGCCTGTCGCCGAAAACCGTGAATACCTACCGCTATCGCATTTTCGAGAAGCTTTCGATCAGCAGCGACGTCGAGTTGACACTGCTCGCGGTGCGTCACGGCATGGTGGATGCCAGCGCCTGACCATGACCGAGAAATTTGATTCCAGTGCTTTCCTGTCGACCGTCAGCGGTCGGCCCGGCGTCTATCGCATGTTCGACAGCGAAGCGCGCCTGCTCTATGTCGGCAAAGCGAAAAACCTGAAGAAACGTCTGGCGAGCTACTTTCGCAAGACCGGGCTGGCGCCGAAGACGGCCGCACTGGTCGGCCGTATCGCTCAGGTCGAGACGACCATCACCGCCAACGAAACCGAAGCGCTGCTGCTGGAACAGACGCTGATAAAGGAGTGGCGCCCGCCGTACAACATCCTGCTGCGCGACGATAAATCCTATCCGTACGTGTTTCTCTCCGACGGGCAGTTTCCGCGCCTGAGTATCCATCGCGGGGCAAAAAAGGCCAAGGGCAAGTATTTCGGCCCATATCCGAGTGCCGGTGCCATACGCGAAAGCCTGAGCATCCTGCAAAAAACCTTTTTCGTCCGTCAGTGCGAAGACAGCTATTACAGGAACCGCACCCGTCCGTGCCTGCAATACCAGATCAAACGCTGCAAGGCGCCGTGCGTGGGGTTGGTCGAGCCTGACGTCTACGCCGAAGACGTGCGCCACTCGGTGATGTTCCTCGAAGGTCGCAGCCATGCGCTGACCAACGAGCTGTCCATGGCGATGGAAGAGGCAGCGATCAATCTCGAGTTCGAGCGCGCGGCCGAATTGCGTGACCAGATCGGATTGCTGCGCCGGGTACAGGACCAGCAGAGCATGGAAGGCGGAACCGGCGATATCGACGTTATTGCCGCATTCGTCAACCCCGGCGGCGCCTGTGTTCACCTGATCAGCGTGCGCGGCGGGCGAGTGCTGGGCAGCAAGAATTTTTTCCCGCAGGTCGGCATCGAGGAAAACGTTTCCGAAGTCATGGCGGCGTTTCTCGGCCAGTACTACATCAGCAGCCCCGAGCGCGATTTGCCGAGCGAACTGATCGTGAATGTGGTTCACGAAGATTTTCCAGCGCTGATCGAAGGGATTCATACCTTGCGCGGCCGCGAATTGGCCATCAGTCACCGGGTGCGCGGTACCCGTGCGCGCTGGCAGCAACTGGCCGTGACCAACGCTGAGCAAGCGTTGGGCGCGCGTCTGGCCAACCGTCAGCACACCGCCGCGCGATTCGACGCGCTGGCCGAAGTGCTGAATCTGGATGAGCCGCCGCAACGTTTGGAATGCTACGACATCAGTCATTCCAGCGGCGAAGCGACGGTTGCCTCCTGCGTGGTGTTCGGGCCGGAAGGCGCGATCAAGTCGGATTACCGCCGCTACAACATCGAAGGCGTCACTGCCGGCGACGATTATGCGGCCATGCACCAGGCGCTGACCCGCAGGTTCAGCAAACTCAAGGACGGAGAGGGCAAGTTGCCGGACATCCTGCTGGTTGACGGTGGCAAGGGCCAATTGTCGATGGCCCGCGATGTGCTCAACGAACTGGCCGTGCCGGATCTGATCCTGTTGGGCGTCGCCAAAGGCGCCACGCGCAAGGCCGGTTTCGAAACGTTGTATCTGAATGATGCAGCGCACGAGTTCACCTTGCGCGGCGATTCGCCCGCGTTGCACCTGATTCAGCAGATCCGCGATGAGGCACACCGCTTTGCAATTACGGGGCATCGCGCCCGTCGCGGCAAGACCCGCCGAACCTCGACGCTTGAGGGTGTCGCAGGGGTAGGGCCGACGCGCCGCCGTGACCTGTTGAAACATTTTGGTGGATTGCAGGAGCTGTCTCGTGCAAGCATCGAAGAGATCGCCAAAGCCCCGGGGATCAGTAAAAAGCTCGCTGAGTCGATTTATGCGAACCTGCATAGTGAGTAGAATGCCCCTTCACCTCGTAGCCAGTTGTGCCGATGAATATCCCTAATCTGATTACCGTTCTACGCGTCCTGCTCATCCCGATCTTTATTTTGCTGTTCTATCTGCCCTACGAATGGAGTTACATGGCCTCCGCTTCGGTGTTCGCCTTCGCGGCCGCAACGGACTGGCTCGATGGTTATCTGGCGCGTCGACTGGAGCAAAGCACACCGTTCGGGGCGTTTCTCGATCCGGTCGCCGACAAGCTGATGGTCGCTGTTGCCCTGGTCTTGCTGGTGCAGGAACACGGCAATCTCTGGCTCACGCTGCCCGCAGCAGTCATCATCGGTCGCGAGATCGTGATTTCGGCGCTGCGCGAATGGATGGCCGAACTCGGCGCCCGAGCGCAGGTAGCGGTTTCCAATCTCGGCAAATGGAAAACCGCTGCGCAGATGCTCGCGCTGGTAATTCTGCTGGCTCATCCAAAGGCATTGAGCTTCTGGGTCGTGCTTGGTTATACGCTGCTGATTGTATCGGCAGGGCTGACCCTGTGGTCGATGGTTCAATACCTTCGCGCCGCCTGGCCGCACCTGAAGACTGATGTAGAAAAGAAATAAAAGTTTTTTGAATCAAGGGGTTGACGGGGCTTCTTAATTCTATAGAATGCGCCACACCAAGCGGGAATAGCTCAGTTGGTAGAGCACGACCTTGCCAAGGTCGGGGTCGCGAGTTCGAGTCTCGTTTCCCGCTCCAATTTGTACAGTGTTTGTTGTTGCGCTACTGACAGCAAATACTTTGAGGCCGAGTAGCAAAATGGTTATGCAGTGGATTGCAAATCCACCTACGCCGGTTCGATTCCGACCTCGGCCTCCACTATCAAAAACCCCGTAGATCAATGATCTACGGGGTTTTTTGTTGCTTGTGGGAAAAGTGTGGTGTTCCGCATCGTTTGAGTAGGGTCACTCAGTCAGACACGCCCCGGTCTTGATATGGCTGGCACCTTCCACCGTCAGATTCGAGAAAAAGATGCAGCCAATAAGGCGTGCGAATAACGTCAGTGTGTCCGCAAGATCCGGGTTATCAAACAGAACGGCCCTTGAATCCAGAGCACATAGGGCACCCCAGAGTCTTCCGTCCGGCAGGAAAACAGGCGCGCCTGCGTAGCTTTCAATTGAATACTGCTTCACCACAGGACGTGACGACAGTCGTCCATCCTTGCTGATTTGTGGAAGGAAGAGGGCTTGAGGATTTCGTCGAAACTCACTGCAGAGCGTAGTTTCCAGATCCAGCGTATCGCCTACGTTTATTCCCAGTTCAATCGGATCGTATGCCGAACAGACGATCCATTCCGTTTCCGTGAATTTTGCGATTCCGGCAAAGCGTGTACCGGTCAGGCGGGTGACAAGCTGCAGGATATTGGTGGTCGCTTCGATCTCGGCGATCGCCGAGCGCTCCTCTTGGCTTAAAGACGCTTTTAGAACGGTGTCACTCATTTGCATGGAATCAAATCTCCTGATTGCTTGTACATCCCTGAGCTCTGCTCTGGTGACGTTCTGTGAGGCGTGATCGTGGTTGAAGGGGGGCGTGCTGATACCCTTTGATTATTGATTTCGGCGCCAACCTTTAGCGTAGACATCCCGTCCAGACTTGGGTTGCCTGCTCATAATCTCAATCGATGAAACATCTGTCACCCGTGCAGCCAAGGTGATGGTGAGCATCTGAATCTTTTGAGTTTATCGCCACAATTTCCAGTCTGGTTGCTGCGATTTGCCAGTTACCTCGGCCTCTACTTCAAGCAAACTCCGTAGCTCCCTGATTTCTGAGGCTTTTTGATTTTCTGCGGTCAGCGATATTTAGTTCTCAAATCGCGCACTCCAAACTTGCTTCACCGGGACGTGATGTATATATTCCCCGCTCGGCTTTTTAAGCGGTCATCCTGTCAGGATCCAACCGCAAGGCTGAGCAGAGCAATACCGCGCTACCGCCCGAATGGCGAAACTGGTAGACGCATGGGACTTAAAATCCCCCGCTCGTAAGGGCGTGCCGGTTCGATTCCGGCTTCGGGCACCATCTTAAATCAAGGGTTTGCGAGCGAAAGCTGATGCAAACCCTTGTTTGTTTCTGGTCCGCTATTCTGGAGTTGGTCCGCAATTCACTTGGTAGGCATGACTTTTTTGCCTTTTCGATTGCGGATGTACTGCTCGGTCATAACCACCGTCGTATGCCCAAGTTGATCTCTGGCTTGCAAGATATCGCCACTGGATTCAGCCTTATCGGTACCCGCCTTGGCGCGCAAGTCGCGCATCTGAAATTCAGCTTTCGGCACGCCGGCCGATTCCCTGGCCAAGTCGAATCTCCTGCGCAACATCGCCACCGTCATCGGTGTGCCGTCCTCTGTAACGATCAGCCGCGTCGAGCGGACCTTGTGTTCTGACTTGCGGGACATGATTCGATCAATCAAAACCTTCAGCTCCCCCGTTATCTCGATCCGCCGCTTCGCCTTTGTCTTGCCCTGCAACACCCAAATCTGCCCGTCACGCACGTCGCGCTCATCCATCAGCCGGGTATCTGTTACCCGTTGCCCGGTCAGATAGGCGAGGTCCATTGCGTCTTGCAGGCCCACATCTGCCTTGTCGTGCACGCGTTTGAACAGCGCATCCTCGACATACGTATCCCGCCCGGTTTCCTTGTTTCCCTTGATGCCGGCGCATGGATTGGCAAGAGACGTATAACCCTTGTCCCGAGCGTAATTCCAGATGGCGCTGAGCAGCGCTTTCTCGCGGTTCGCGCGCACCGGCGCGGCCTTGCGCCATGTCAGGTACTGGCGTACGTGCAACGGCTCGATCGTTTCCAGCGGCGCTGGCGGGTCGTCGAAGAAAGCGATCAGATTCTTCAGCTCGCGCTTGTTGTCAGCCTGGGTCGCCGTGCCTTTGGTAGGGACGACGTCGACCATGTATTTTTCGGCGACGTAGCGGAACGTGATGACCTTGGCGACCAGATCGGTTGCGGTGCGATCACGCTCAAGCTTCGCGTACTCCATGATCGCCAAGCCGTAGTCGCTGCCCAGTGGAATTTCCTTTCTGTCTTTGCCGCCCGTGTCGTAGTAGTAGAACACCCGGCCGCTGGCTTTCTTGCGCTCCCGCAGCCTGGCGATCGAGCCGGGTTTACTTGGTCGTCTTCCCATGTCAGCTGGCCTTACGTGATTTCCATACGGGCTTTTCTGATTCAAATGCGCCGACGGCGGTGACCGCCATCGCGGTGACGCTCGGCCAGCCGTTCACTTTAATCGTATGGCGGACGCCGTTCTTTTTCAGGTTGAGGATCTGTCCTGCTTTGGTCCGCGCGCCGGTGAGCTCGCAAACCTCCTCGTGAGATAGAAACTGGATGGTCATGTGATGCTCCATGCCGCGCGTGGCGGCAGAAGGTGGTTATTCGGTTGGGTCGACAACGCTGTGCGAGATGGAAACCGTCTTGCGATCGGCGGCTCCGAGATAGATCTGGCTCATGACGTCGTCGTGCTGGACGGCCACTGTGTCGGTGGCGCATTCGTCATCGCCGAGTTCTGATAACGCTAATCGGCGAACCTGCAAGAGGTCGACCCCGTCAGGCACTTCAAAAACGGTCGCGACTGAGGTTGTGATCATGATCACGGGCATACGAATTCCTCGCCCGCCGTACACCGGCAGGTTGTTGAGTGGTTGGGGTTATTGCCGGATCAGCTCGGCGGGGACTTTCACCGCGGCGCCGCGCTTGGCGAATACCACGGCGCGGAACACTGCGATGGTTCTGGTTTCGCCGGGCTGGCGGTTGAACGGGTCGCTTGTCATGTCGGCCAGCACAAGGGTGCAGGTGGCCAGCGTCGACCCAGACGCCGTACTTCGTGATCAGTTGCTCGGCGTCGGGCAGGGCGAAGAGATCCAGCTGGCCGGCGACAGGCTGCTGATCACCCTCGATCGCGTTGATCGCCCAGTCCAGCGCCGGGCCGGTCAGTTCCTCGGTGCGGACGCTGACCATGCGGTTCATGGTGCCGGCCGCTTCATGAACGTGATCCAGTGCGTTTTTTCGCGCTTGCCTGACTTGTGGCCAAACAGCGGCTTTTCATCGGTAAGCGCAAGCAGCTCGCTGACCGTCACCTGGGTCTCGTTCCACTTAAATATCAGAACGCCTTCGGATTCCAGCACCCGGAAACACTCGGCGAAACCCTGTCGAATGTCCTCGCGCCAGTCGGCGGTCAGCATGCCGTACTTGGCCCGCATCCAGCTGTCGACCCCGGCGCGGGTCAGGTGCGGCGGGTCGAATACCACCAGGCGGAAGGTTGAGGCCTCGAAGGGCAATTTCCGGAAATCCATCAGCACATCCGGCTCAACTTTCAACACCCGACCATCGCAAAGCAGGTGCTGCTCGTCACGGATGTCGCCGAAAAGCGCGCGCTGGTCCTGCTTGTCAAACCACATCATTCGGCTGGCGCTGCACGGGTCGAGGACCTTCGCTGCTGCACTCATCACCGCGGCCCCTTGTAGCAGTACACGTAGGCGAACCAGGCGAGGGCGATCATGGCGTCACCTGCGCGCCGGGGAGTTTCGGCACCGGCAATGCCCGACGACCCCAAACGCAGACTGGTCCATCTTCGTGATCGTGGATCGACAGGATGAACCAGTCTGGCTCGTCCGGCCGCTGGATTTCCCACGCCGAGCAATCGCACTGGCCGTCATCCATGTACGCATCGAAAACCTCAAAAGGAACGTCGCTCTCCATGTAGGAGACTTTCGTTTCAATCTGGTGGCGCAGACACCATTCCTGAAACTGCGCCTCAGTGAGCTCGTCGTCGTACTCCGAGAGGTAATCCGGATGCGACCACCAGCCGTCCTCATCGCGCTCGACCGGTAGGGGCTGGATGAACGAAAACTTTTCTTCAGACATGACTTCGTCCTTGCCGATATAGCGGCTGACTTTGAAGGGGGAGGGAGTTACGGGTATTTCTTGCTGATGCGCTTGGCGATCGCTTCGAGCTTTTCGGCCATCGCCCACATGTCGTTGTTATCGCGGCGGGAGACGACCGGGGAGCGCTGAACGTTGCGGTCCATAAGGATCTTCGCTGCCAGCAGGATCAGCCAGGCTTCGAGCTTGCGGCGGATGAAGCGCTTCATTCCTGCGGTGCCGGGTGGCTCGCGTTCCAGCGCTCGAAGGCTTCTTGCGTGGTGGCAGCTTCGATCTTCTCGTCGCACTGGTTGCACGCCGCCACACCGCCGGCCGCGCCGACATCGCGGTGACCTTGCTTGCACGGGTTCATATGCCAGTCGTCATCCTGTTCCTGTCAGCGACCTCAACCACCAGGTGCTTGCCGCAGGAATGGCAGAAGTGCATGCCGTTTTCCTCCGGCCCATCTTCGTGGAATGACCAAGTCTCACCGCAGCCACTGTTCCAGATGCCGCTGTCGTCTTCGCGACTCCATTCGCAGGTCCCGGCTCGATCATCGTTCAGTTGATCCGCTGCGTTCAGGCGCTGCTGCAGGGCGTCACGCTCTTTGATCGCGACCGCGTGTTTATCACGCCAGTGCAGTACCGCTTCCAGTTCCTCGGCAGCAGTCACCGGAGGCTGCCCGGACATGCGCCGTTCGATCATCTGCCACACCGGCTCGTACTCAGGCCAGTCGCTCTCGATCACCAGAAACCGGCGAGCAGGCGCGCCGGCAATCAACATTTGCTCGTAGAAGTTCCGGCAACGCCCGGAGAAGTTGCGCCGGACCAGGTGCGGCAACTTTTCCATATCAGTGTGTTTGATGACGATGTAACGGTCTTCGCGCTGAAAGGTTAAGTCGTTCATCCTGCAATCTCCATCGATACTAGATCATGGGCATTCACAACCTTCATGCCGAGCTCGCGGGCAATGTGCACTTCGAGCCGGGCGCCTTTCGAGCTCTCCCAGCCGGGCAGCACCGCGACCTGACCGCAGAGGCCGAGGCGGGTCAGGTCGTAGGCCATGAAGTCGGCCCAGTCCGCGCCGTCGACGACGCCGTGCTCGGCAGGATTTTCGACGACGTATCCACGGGCGCGCAGGTCGGCTGCCATCTTGTTGAAGGCAGGGAAGTTGAAGTCTTCGAAGCCAGTCATCGGCCCGGCCAGGTACAGGCGATTGGCGCGGGAGGCGGCGAGCGTGACACCAGGTGCTGCTGGCGCTGGCGACAGCTCGTGCCAGGTGTCGACCTCGAACTCTGCCGGGCGAAGGCCAAGGCGCCTGCCATCTGGCAGCACAGCCGCGACCCCACCGTGGCTGTTGGTCCATACGGGAAAGATTTTGCCTTCAGGGCAGATCAGGCCATCACCCCGCAAGAGTGCGGACCCAATTCCCGGCATCGGATCAGCCACGACGGTCGTGAACATCTTCACCGTGCGCGGCACGCGTTCGCCGAACGGATAGTTTTTGCTGCGCTTGTGCAGGGCTGGACAGTCGATACGGTTTTCTGTGGGCACGGAGATGTCTCCCAGATATATTGAGAATCAAAAGTGGAGGCTTCAGGTATGGATGTTTTCTTAGCTTCTGGCGGATCAGCTGCGCTTTTCGCTTTAGCGCTATGGCTTGCCAGAAATTTGATAATCACAAGATTGACAAAATCGGTTGAAAGTGAATACTCCCGGTTGAATGAATCTTACAAGTTTGATCTTAGGAAATTAGAGGAATCCTTTAAAGCAGATCTAAAAACTAAAGAGACGGAGATAACAGCTTTACGGAATGGTACTCTGTCTGCTATCTCAAGTCGGCAGTTGTTGTTAGATCAAAAAAGAGTGGAGGCATCTGAGGAGATCTGGGCTTCCGTCGTCTCGTTAGGCGCTTTTAAGTTTGTATCGAGTTGGATGTCAGTCATAAAGTTTGAGGAGGCTGCTGCGGCGGCTAAACATGATCCGAAGGTGCGCCGATTGGTAGAGGCTTTAGATCAACAGCTAGATCCCGATTTTATTAAGAAGCAAGTGGTTCCTAGCAAAGCTCGTCCATTTGTAACGCCAATGCTCTGGGCTGCGTATTCCGCCTATTCCAGTGTGATGATGCAGGCTGTAATGGCGGCGTTTGTTATAAAGCACGGAGTTGGCGCGGAAATGATAAACAACAAAAAGTCCTCAGAGATCTTAAAACTCGTCCTGCCGCATCAAAGCGATTATATTGACAAGTTTGGCATCTCTTGTTATCACTACCTTCTCGAAGAACTTGAAGAGAAAATAATAAAGGAAATTCACCACACGATTTCTGGTCATTCGACTGACAACGAAAGTATTCAGCAAGCCGCAGCCGTCATAAAAAAATGTAATGAAATCTCTGATCCAGTCGAAAAGACACACAACGGTATGAGCTAGTGAGAGTGTTTTTTAACGGCTGGCGTGACTCGTAGAAGTGGGGTATTTGTTCGGTGTGGAGCACCCCTTACGCTCGCCCTCTACAAAAGAGTGGTGCTAGCGTTTTATGAGCTAAAATACGTTACAGACGTTTGCTCACCGCTGGTTTGAATTAATATTTTAATTGATGTATTTGGAGGGTTTACTTTGCTTGTTAAAGCATTTGTCGATGGCTACGAAGTAATTGACTCAGGGGTGATTCATCTGACTGGAACCACGGTGGAGTTCGTTGTTGACGGATTGCCAATAGAGGTCTTATTCAAGATCGAGAATCTTCCACCAAAATACGCAGTCACAATCGAGGGTTATAAAGTTGTTTTAACTCTGTCAGATTTTAGCAGTAAAGAGGGTCAGGGACTAATTGAGCCACTTGTAGTCGCTTCAAGCCAAGGGCGAGATATAAAAATGACCTTTTTTGTACAAACTTTGCCCGAT
This sequence comes from Pseudomonas sp. Irchel 3F6, assembly GCF_900187595.1. Classification (NCBI taxonomy): domain Bacteria; kingdom Pseudomonadati; phylum Pseudomonadota; class Gammaproteobacteria; order Pseudomonadales; family Pseudomonadaceae; genus Pseudomonas; species Pseudomonas sp. Irchel 3F6. The sequence goes on from NZ_FYDP01000001.1 coordinate 634,635, forward strand.
TCCCATTATCGCATTATGTCTTATGCATTTTTATTGGCGCCAAATTTGAATGGCTGATCCTAAAGTACCCGAAGGGACCTCCGGGTCCGTAGGAAAAAAAGCTCCAGAGCCCAGAGGTAACGCTGCTGGAAAAATTACAGAAAATATTGGCACAGGGGAGAATGCTAAAAACTCTATCGTTTGGATGACAATAACATGGAGTTTTATTATTGCGGGAACTTTAAGTCTGTTGTTGTTTTCCTTGGTTGTTGCTGAAAAAGATTTTAAGTATTTGGACGAAATAAAATCAGTGTGGTCGATTTTTATCCCGCTTATTACTTTGGCGCTTGGTTATGCATTCGGCAAAAATAAGTGAGGCGCGGCTTTCTCCGAGATTCTCAGGAGCGAGCGTATGATACGTTTTCTTACAGGCGGCATCGCGCCTCGCCGGCTGGCGTGATTCGTATAAGTGGGGTATTTGTGTTCGGCCCGGCATGGAGCCGGATCAAGGAGTGAGCTATGAAGAAATCAATCGTCGATCATGTGTGGCACAAAATCGCAGATATTGACTCACAGGGTCGTGCTGCCGCCGTGAGTAAGCTTGAGCAAGTGGTAGATCTTGCTCGCCGGCTGAGCCAAACCGAAGGTGAAGAAAGCACGAACAATATTCTGGAGCATGGCTTGATCGAGGTTGCTCTGCTTCGGTGTCGAGAAATTCAAGACGGCAAAGAGGGCCTCTGCTATGACGATCTTCAAATTTACTACCGGTACGCCACTTCGGCGATGAAGAGGGCTGAGGCGATCATTGCTAAAGAGTTGTCTCATCTTGACCTTTAACCAGTCCTGACGATCTCGTCTTCGGGCTCTGGCGGATCGTCGGCTAGGGACTTCATGCCCACTGCTCTGATCAGTCGCGACACTTTTTCCGAAACGACAAAAGGTGTCGTGACACAACGAAGCATCTTGGCCTGGGTTTCGAAGTCGGCGGCGATCAGGTTCATCAGCAGCAGCTGGTAAACCTCCTGCTGGTTGTTGATGCCGTGTGCTGCCATAACCCGCCTAAGGTCAGCCTTGAACACCCCGGCCACCTCAACTGTAAACTTCTCGACGCCCAATGCAGCGTCCTTTGCTGCTGCCTTCTCGCGCTTTTTCTTCTGCTTGATCGCTTCCTTCGTTGGCTCCTGTACTTCGGCCATGGCCTACCTCTTCAATTCTGCTGGCCGGCATGTCCAGACATGTCTGTCGACGCTGGTGCGCCGGATTGATCAATCGCTTTACTGAGTTCGGGGAATTCGGTGCTGTACTGGTCAGCGTTGCGGCGTTCTACGAGCTCACTTGATACTGATGATGCTGCCGGAAATATTTGCAGCTGTGCCTCATGGATTTTTCCAAGCACGCGTCGCCCTTCGTGACCGGTGGTGGCAATTTGGCTATATTGAATACTTGATTTCAGCAATGCGGACGTATCGGAGCAAGGAATGGCAAGAAAAATACCTAGTCCATCAACCAGCCAGGTTGTGGAGAGTAAAGGTGAGATTGCGGCCAAAAAGTGTTTTATTGTCACCCCAATTGGCTCAGATGCGTCGTCGACGCGAAGAGCCGCAGATGGTCTGATAAATGCCGTTATGAAACCTGTGTTAGAAAAAATGGGTTTTGAAACTTACGTAGCTCATGAAATTGCAAGCCCCGGATCAATAACTCGTCAGGTTATAGAGCATGTAATATATGATGACTTAGTTATCGCAAATTTGAGCGAATTAAACCCAAATGTCATGTATGAACTTGCGGTTCGACATTGTGTGGGGCTACCTATCGTTGTGTTGGCGGAGATAGGGACGCGGTTGCCATTTGATATTTCAGATGAGCGAACCGTATTTTTCCAAAATGATATGTATGGTGCAGTAGATCTTGCTCCTCGCCTAGAGGCTGCCATTGAGGCAGCACTATTGACAGGGGAGCCTGATAACCCAGTATACAGAGTAACTCAAAGTCGGGTCCTAAGAGAGTCAGTGGAACCGGATGATGCACAGGCTTTCTTAATTAAAAAACTGGATTATATCGAGGCTTTCATCGGGGAAGTAAAATCGCGCGGTGTGGCACCATCCCCGCCTCCGGCATCTCGGTCGGTTGAGACGATAGATGACTACTTGATTCATGTTTACGACGAAGGTGCGGATATAAACCTTATTTATGATTTCTTAGGCTTGATTCCGGGTGTTGTGAATGTTAGGTCTGTTGAAAGTGATTCGGCAAAAATATCCTTCATAGTTAGCACCCACCTGCCAATCGGATGGCCAGAAATAAAAACGCTAGAAAAGCAATTCAACGTATCAGCCGGAATATTGAAAAAATTTCGTGGGACGAAAACGTATCATCCGCTGAAAAGTAATTGATGCGTGTGATTTTCTAATTTTTTTGGTTTTCATAATGATGCTACTGGGTGGTCATGGTCATATTTTGGGTGCTGAAGGGGTAAGTGTTCACGACTGCGTCGTGGTTGTTGCGCAGCAGCGCTCGGCAGCTGCGCTCAGCCCGGGCGAAACCGTTGTTGGGTTTGCGTTTCGACTTCATAGCGAGTCCGCCATTTTGCGCAGCGCCTTGCGTTCGGCGGCCGATATCGCCTTCGGCCTCCGCTTGAGGACCGTTTCAGGGTCTACCCAGTCCCGCCGTGCAGGCCTGGGCTTTATCCGCGTCGCCGGCAGCTCTTTGAAGGTGCTGCCGGGTCGCGCCCAGAAGTCGGCCATCGCAGCCGCGATTCGATCCGACTCAGTCTGCTTTTCACGAACTGCGTTGAGGTTGAGGCTGATCATGCTCAGGCTCCTAATCGATGGGCTTGTGCCCGCGCTTTATCCGCTACTTCGTCAACCATCCGGCCCAGCTCCAGGTTGAACTGAACCAGCTCTTGATGAAGCATCGCGATGTACTCGTCATCGCGCTTGATGGTCTCGATGTACAGGCGGCAGTCTTCATCTTGGCGCGGATCGAACGACAGGAAATCCCACCATTCCCGGCCCGTGACGAACATGCAGCCCTGAACCTGCGGCATGTGTTCGTCGGGCATTCCTTCGAGCCACGTACGGACGTGGACGGCTTCATTGAATGGACACTTCGACTCAATGCCGCCGTCCTCGCCAATCAAGCCGTCCGGCGAGCAGCCCAACCAGTCGTATTTTGGATGAACCAAGAAGCCCGACTTGATGACGGTATTGCCGGTCAGGATTTCGTAAAAGTCGTGACTTGACTGCTCAACCTCAGTCCCCCAGGCCATCGACTTGCTGCTAACCGAATGTTTCGATCTGTTCGCCAGACGTTCAAAAGCCAGTTCGCGCATGTAAGTGGTGCGGGCCGCGAGCGGCTTTCGCTTCCCGTGCTTGTCGCGATCACCCCAAGCAATCACATCCTTGAACCTGCTTGCCGTTAGGCGCCCGCTGCGGTCCTGATGCCACTGCTCGGTGCGTTGAAGGTCTACTGAGGCGTTCATTGCTCGCCGCCTTGCACATCGTCGTTCGCATTGCCGTTTGAGCTTTCGTTGAGGGTTGTGAACTCTGCCTCAATTGTCTGTGCAATCGATTTCAGCTCCCCGTGACGTGTCACGCCAATTGCGCCACGCTGCTGCGGTTTTAGTGCCTTCCAGGCTTTTTCGTAGCCATCAATTCCTTGTTCTTGAGCGATCTTTTTGAGCTGCTCGAACAGGTCCGCAGTTGCGTCGGTGGCGTCGCCCTGAGGAACCGACGCAGCTCCCACATCTGCTGGCTTTTCGTTGGTAGATCGTGGGGTAACCGTCACGGTAACCTATAGCGAACCGCCGGTGGCGCAGTTGCAATGGGCGCTCGATGCTGATGATCTGGCGATCCCGCTGTATCGCGTGCTGCGCACCAAGCGCACCACCGAAGGCGATTACGAAATCAGCGCGCTCCAGTTCGAGCCGAGCAAGTTCGCATTCATCGATACCGGTGCACGCCTGGAAGAACGCCCGATCAGCGTGATCCCGATCACCGTCGTCCCGGCGCCGTCCAGCGTTTCGCTGTCGTCGACTTCATCGGTGGTGCAGGGGCTGGCCGTGGCTACCATGACGATCACTTGGCCAGCCGTGCCTGGCGCCGTTGGCTATGACGTTGAATGGCGCAAGGACAGCGGCAACTGGATCAAGCTGCAGCGCACCGGCGTGACCAGCGTGGACGTGGTCGGCATCTATGCCGGTGCGTACGTGGCCCGTGTTCGCGCCGTGAGCGCTTTCGACATCACATCGATCTGGCGTAACTCGATCCTGACCAACCTCAGCGGGAAGCAAGGAATGCCGCCTGCGCTCAGCTACCTGACCGCCACGCCACTGCTGTTCGGCATCTATCTGAAGTGGGGTTTCCCTGCTGGTGCCGAAGACAGCCAGCGAACTGAGATATGGCATAGCCAAACAACCGATCTTGAGGCGGCGACCAAGCTGACAGACCTGGCCTATCCGCAGAGTGATTTCTCCATGCTCGGCCTCCGCGCGGGTGTGACCTTCTATTTCTGGGGTCGCATCGTCGACAAGATCGGCAACATCGGTCCGTGGTATCCGATCGGCATCGGCGTGCAGGGGCAATCCAGTTCTGACGCTGCTGCGATTCTTGAAATGATCGCCGGAGAGATCGGTCGCACGGAGTTGGGGCAGGACATCATCGACGAGATCGACAAGATCCCAGGCCTGCAAGCGCAGATCGATGCCCTAGACGGGCTGAAGGGCTACGACCCGGAAGCGATCTATGAGGAATACGACCTTGTAGTGGTCGGCAAGCGGATCTATCAGGCCACCGGCCAGGTGCCTATCGACACTCCGCCGCCGAACCCGCTCTACTGGCTCGATGTTGGGCAGACTGTTGAGACTGCGAACGGTCTCGCTCAGCAGGTCGCCACCAACACTGCCGAAATAACCGAACTCGATGGCGTGGTGACCGCGCAAGCGACAGCATTTCAGGCGCTACGGGCATCCTACCGAGACGACGATGGAGAGGGTGAAGCTCAAGACGCTCTGCGTGGCTGGAATGCTACGACCAGCTTTGCCGAAGAGGTCAAGGTTCGAGCAACACAAAACAGCGCACTCACCCAGCGGGTAACAACGCTCGCCGCTGAGGTGGGTGAAAACGCTGCGAACCTGACCGAACTGGAACAGACTGTCGCCACGAACGAAGAGGCGACTGCCACCAAAATCACTCAGTTGACAGCAACTGTCGGCGACAACACTTCAGCCATCCAAGAGACGGCGGAAGCATTCGCGGATCTCGACGGCAACCTCAAGACCATGTGGTCGGTGAAGATGTCGGTCACCGCGAATGGCCAGTACGTGACGGCCGGTATCGGCTTGGGAATTGAGAACGTGGATGGAGTTTTCCAAAGCCAGTTCCTGGTAGCCGCTAATCGCTTCGCCATCGTCAATACCATCGCCGGCGGTGCGATCTCTGTGCCGTTCGCAGTGCAGGGAGGGCAGGTGTTCATGAACTCGGCGTTCATTCAGGACGCCTCAATCGGGAACGCCAAGATCGGTTTTTTCATTCAGTCCGATAACTACATCGCCGGAGTGCAGGGTTGGCGCATCGACAAGGCTGGCAACTTCGAATTGAACAGCCCGCTGGGCGGCGGCGCTCGCCAGGTCATCAACAACAACGGTGGCAAGGTGTTCGACGAGAACGGCGTGAAGCGCTATCAATGGGGGAATTTGAACGCATGAGTTACGGCATAAGAATATGGGGCGCCGATGGGGCGCTCCAGCTGGACGAGAACTCGTTCACCATTCGAGTCGTGCTCTCAGTGCAAGTGACGTTTGCACTTGGCGCGAGCAAAGGAACTCAGGATTTCGCTGTCCCCGGCGTAGGCCCGGGTAACGGAACGGCGATCGTAGTTCCGATTGGGGCCTACCCTGATTCGCAAATGCAGTTCGAGACAGAGATGCTCGACGGAGTCGTCCGCGTCTACAACTACACCCGGACGTACGCGGCGAGCACCACGTCGTCAGGAACCATGCGCTTGATAGTAATGAGGTGGAGCTGATGAGCTACGGCGTTCAGTTCACAAACAACAATAACGTCGTCACTTTGGATTCAGAGTTTGCACGGCTGATGGTCATTGCTTCAGGGCGATACGCACCAAACCAAGAGTCCGGGCTTGGCTCGGTTACCACGTTTGCGCGACCAGTCACTTCCCAAGAACCCCCTCTGGTATTCGTTCGCCCCGATACTTTCAACGGCGTAGCTGGGCTTTGCCGGATGAGGCTGCTCGGCTCGGCGGGAAACTGGACTGGCTTTTATGTCAGGGCATACGACGTCAATGCTGCCGGTCTGAATGGGAGATATTTTGTAGCTGCGTTCGGTGCTCAGCCAGTGGCGCAGTACGGAATGAGGTTGTGGGATGGCGGCGGAAATCTGCTGTTTGACTCTGGTACGCCTAACGCAACATTCACCCGAGCATTTCAGAACTGGAACTACGTCCGCTACGACACCAGCCAGCAGGGGCTGACACGCATTTTCTATAGCGTCCCGTTCAACTTTCCAGAGAATGAATTCATGCTGTTGAACACTTTCGGCATGCCCATGACTTCGGGAAGTGGCATCCCGCGCGAGCTTTACTGCTGGTGGGATTTCCCCAACAGCACGCTCTATGCCATCACCGTTGCCGCCTCGAACCCTTTCGCTTTCTTCCTGCCGGCCGTGTTCGCCAAACAAGCCGCATAACTCTTTTATAGGATGCACCCATGCCCTGGTACAAAACGGGAGCGGTCTCTGTCACCCAAAATTCCAACGCGGTGATCGGCGTCGGTACGGCTTTCATTGCGAATTCCCGTGTTGGTGATGCTTGGATCGGTCCAGACAGTGGATTGTATGAAGTCACCAACATCGCGAGCGATACCGCACTTTCAATTTCGCCGCCGTATAAAGGCCAGACCAATACGGGCGGAACCTATGCCCTCGCGCCTATGCAGGGTTATTTGAAGGACACGGCCGATGCCCTCAGGCAGGCCTCGTTAGAGGTTGGCGGTGCACTCGATGGGCTGGAGGAAAGCGTGCAGTCGGCGAGTCAGTCGGCTACTGCTGCTCTTGCCTCCAAAAACGCTGCCGGGGAATCGGCGGCAGCTGCGGGCCAGTCCGAAACTGCGACGCTGGAATACAAAAACTCGGCGGGTCTTTCAGCAAACGCGGCGGCGCAGTCCGAAGCCGCTTCGCTTGACTACAAGAATGCTGCCGGTACGTCCGCAACCAACGCCGGACAATCGGAACAGGCTGCGCTTGGTTACAAGGACGCTGCGGCAAATTCCGCAAACAATGCCGCCGCGTCTGCTGCGGCGGCGGGTGCGCTGGGCGTTGGCCGGGGCTACATCGACGGGCTAACGCTCGGTTGGGTGTCAGCTACGTCGATCAGCGTTGGAGCGGGCAGTGCGTACATCCCGTCGGTCAACAAGGTTGTTAGTTACGCAGGCGGCACTTTCACGCCATCGGGGGCGGCCAACAGCTTTATCCATGTTTACCTGACCGCTGCCGGCGATATCGAGCAGGCCGCCACGGTGCCTTTACGTTATTACAACCAGGCACACCAGAAAACAGGGGACAACTCACGCCGTTACATCGGCTCGCTGCTGGTAGGAGCGGCGAACAACATCTACAAGTTTCACCACCATCCGCTCGATTCGTCGATGAGTTACACCTTCGGCGCCCCGCAGAGCGCTCCATTCCGAATCCTCAATGGATTGACAGGGATCGGCAGCGTCAGCACAGCGGCAAGCTGCCCGGCGACAGCGCACACGTTGGCCGGTTCTTTTCAGACAAGCTCGGGCGGTATCGCGCAGTTCACGCCATCCGACGCTGGCACGGCGGCATCGGTAGGGTGGCAGGTGTTCGTTTCGGCGGGGACGGTGCAGAACGGAACCTGCCGTATCGCTGACGATAGGACCATCACCTATTGGACGTCTTCTTCGAACCTCGCCTACATCTACACGCTTGGCTACTACTTCGACAGGTGACGAATATGCCTTATGCAATTACAGCTACCGGCTGGAGAGCGATTAACCCCGACATGGAGCTGCAGGACGGGGAAACTTTCGCTGAGGAGATTCCGCAGTGGCTCATAAATGCGAGTGCCGCTGCGGATGCGCTGCGCGAGGCAACGCGCATTGAGGAGGAATGGCGAGCTACCGAGATTTTGGAGATCAACGACCAGTTGATGGCGCTGGAGGAGGGGGCCGAAGCGCTCCCGGGTACGCGTGAGCAGTGGCTAGCCTATCGAACCCGAGTCAGGAACTGGAAGGAAGGGGCAGAGGGATTCCCCGAACCAGCCAATAGACCGTGGCGCCCAGCCGCATAAACCAACCGCAACCCGCCATCGAGCGGGTATTTTTTTGCCTGGAGAAAACAGATGCCTATCACCCAACAGCAACTGCTGCAGATCCTCCCGAACGCCGGCGCAAGAGCCGGCGTTTTTGTTCCTGTCCTCAACACGGCGATGCAGCGCTACCAGGTCGTCGGTGCCAAACGGGTGGCTGCGTTCATTGCCCAGATCGGGCATGAGTCCGGCCAGTTGCGGTACGTCCGGGAGATTTGGGGGCCGACACCGGCCCAGGCACGGTACGAGGGGCGGGCAGACCTCGGCAACACCAAGCAGGGCGACGGCCTCAAATACCGCGGCCGTGGCCTGATCCAGATCACCGGCCGGGCGAACTATGCCGCATGTGGCGAGGCGCTGGGCCTGGACCTGATCAATCAGCCGGAACTGCTGGAGCTACCGCAGCATGCTGCGATGTCGGCGGCATGGTGGTGGGCCACGCATGGGCTGAACACTCTGGCCGATGCCGGCGACAACTCGAACATCGGCAGCATCATCAACACCGGTCGGCGCGGGCGCACTCCAAACGGCGCAGATGAGCGCCAAGCTTTGTACGAGAAAGCGTTGAATGTTCTCGGCTGATCATGCCGTTTTTGGCATGTAACCAACAACATGGTAGTCGCTCCAACCTGCCTCACCTTTATCACTGGGTTTCACACCAGGTTCAGCCACAAGCACATACCCCCAGGCTGAAGCGTCGATATGCGGCCGGTAAATTCTCAGTGCGAATTGGTCGAGGCCTTCCTCGTTCAGGATGATGCTGATCCCCCGATTATCGATCCTGATATTGGTATTGCCGATGGTGAATTCAGCAGGCGCATGTTTGGCATCGGCACCGAGCGCCGCGCCGATCCCTGCGATTGTAATTTCCCTTTTGGTAGGCATTTCCAACTCCGTAGGTTATCGATTCCGGAACTCTTATATAGCAGAGGATTAGCGTGTGTTCATTTACATGAAGCTTTTAGGCGTCATCGCAATGATCGGTATCGGCTTCGGGAGCGCCTGGCAGTTTCAAGATTGGCGCTACGGCAAGCAATTGGCCGAGCAGTCCCAGCTGCATACCGAGACCCTGAACCAGTTGACGAATGCCGCGGCAGCTGCGCAGCAGGTCGAGCAGGACAAGCGCATGGCGCTCGAGCAGCGGCTGGCGGCCAGTGAGAAAACCCACTTCGAGAAAATGACCAATGCACAAAACGATCAGGCTCGCCTGCGCGATCGCCTTGCCACTGCTGATCTGCGGCTGTCAGTCCTCATCGACGCAAATTCAGCCGGTAGCTGTGACGTGCCAAAAGCCACCGGCGCCGGCGGCGTGGATCATGCAGCCGTACGAGCCCGACTTGACCCAGCGCATGCTCAACGAATTATCGCCATCACCGACACCGGTGACCGCGGACTGATCGCGCTGCAGGCGTGCCAGGACTATGTGCGAAACTTGCAACATTGATGGCCCTCCGCCACGCTTGCAGGGCCTTTGGTCTTGAACCATCATTCCTTTTTGATGATGGCGATATGTACGTGGACAAGCGACTCGCAGGGCTTTCGTTTTTGATGACCCTCGTTTGGGTTACGGTCGTCCTGGCGGTGATGTATTGGATGTCGCAGTGAATACAAAGGGTGAATCGTTGTGGAAGGCGTAGTGATGGGCGACAAAATGCAGCGAGAGGCCGATCGCCTGCTGGCGCAGATCGTCCGGACGGATTCGATGATCACGGCGGTAAAGGCGGGAGCACGGGCAGAAGGCTTCGTGCTTGGGCTGGAAACCGCCGGCGCCCTGCGCGCTGGCGATGCTGAAAGGCTCTATATCATTTTCGAATCTGCGCTGGTGGAGCACCTGAAGACACTTTCTCAGCATTAAATCATTCAGCTTTTTCATCAATCGGATTGATCAATCCGCTTTGTTGATTGCGTACATTGCCCACGGCGCGATCGACCTTGAACCATTCGAAAGCCTCTGATGGCTCGCCCTCATGCAGCACCATCTGTTCGGCGCGCTCTTTGGGCGTGGCTGGGTCCAACCATTCCCGCGCGAGCTCTGGCGGAAGAGCGACCGGGCGGCGGTCGTGGATGTCGACCATGCCGCCGGCGCTGTAGGCGGTGATGATTACAAAGCCGTCGTGCTCGCCGGGGCCGTGCTCTTCGTTCCGGTACTGGCCGATCGCGGCGCAGAGGATCGGGGACTGGTCGCGATGCCTGATCAGGTAGGGCTGCTTCTTCGGCCCACCTTCGTCTACCCACTCGAACCAGTTGTTGATCGCGATGATTGCCCGGTGCGGCCAGATCGCGCGGAAGAACGGTCCGTGGGCGACTTTCTCCACGCGGGCGTTAATTGGCGCGGCGCGGTCTTTCGCCCAATGCGGGCGCCATCCCCAGCGAACCATGTCCGCGTGCAGAAACTCGCCTTCCTGGTGGAAGAGGGCCAATTGAGTGGTCGGCGCGGCGTTGTACCGCTCAAAGGGCTGCTCGCCGGTCGAGTTGATTAGCGCGTTCGGCATGCTGAGCGCTGCCACGAAGTCGTGGATTCCGCTGTACTGGGAAAGTCGTCCGCACATTGCGCCTTAACAATTCCACGACGCTTTCGAGTTCTGCAGGTTATTTAATTTCCAGTTCTGTTTTCTTTCCGCCAGGTTATCGGTCGAGTAGCGGTACCGGGCAATCTGGATCGAACCACTGGAATCTTTTCTGGGCTGGGTCCGGGATGTAGGTTTGGGTGGATAGATCGAACACCGGCACGATCCAATACACCGCCTCGGATGAGCGCATCAAGGAGGAAATCAATTACGTTCAAGACACCTCGACCTTTCGCTAGTCGAGTCCTTGAGGCCTGTTACTTACAGATTCTCACAGCGTGGGCCGGTTTCTCAGTCGAGCGTAAAACGAGGGTTCATCGCTCAGGACGTGATGCTTTCGGATTCTTCATTGGTAACGGGTGAGATCATCGAGGGCGAAACGAAGGATAACATTACGTCAATTCTCTCCCTTGATTCGCTCGGTCTCGTTTCTTACTTGGTTGGCGCGGTTCAAGAGCTTTCATCGAAAAACCATCAGCTCGAAAGCCGAATCAGGGCGCTTGAACAAGTCCAATAGATTACCGTTTTGATACGCCCGCCATCAACGAGCAGGTCGAAGTGATACGGGGATGGGCGGCAGCTTGAGTGGGTTATTAGGCCATATGTACCGCCGCCCCTCACCTGAAAATAGAAATGACAACAAAATATTGGGCGAGTACCATCCACTGAATTTGAAATCAGGGATTGAGCATGGACACAAGAAGCAGACAATTTTCCGTAGGCTTAGATATAGCTCGAGTGGTAGCTTGCATACTGGTTGTAGTTGTACATATATCCGCAAATGATTTTTTTGTGTTCAGTGAAAAATGGTTTTCGGCCAATTTCTTTGATTCTCTGGCTAGGGCTTCTGTACCCATATTCTTCATGATTACAGGAGCATTGCTCGTATCGAGAGATGAGGGGGTATTTCCATTTTATAAGAGTCGGGTTGGTAGGGTTCTTCAACCATTGATATTCTGGTCAGTCATTTATGCTGCGGTATATTGGAAAGAATATCCAGGGATTTTCGGCAGCATTAAGTTGCTACTGACTGCGCCTTCGTATGGGCATCTTTGGTATTTTTACTCTCTTCTCGGCATTTACGTATTACTGCCTTTCTTGGGGAAGATATTTAGAAATTCAACTAATAATGAGCGGTTGATGTTTCTCGGTGCTTGGGTCCTGTGTAACTGTGTTTGGGGTACGTTAGGGCAGTTTGTAGTCCCCGGATTCGATCCCATAGAGCTATATTCGCTGTTCAGCTTTACTGGGTATTTCGGTTTTGTCTTCCTCGGAGCCTATCTCTTTGACAGAAACCAAAACAAAGGCGGCATGGGATGGCTGGCACTAAACATCTTCCTAGCTTTTGTTGGGTCCGCAGGCACGTGCTATCTGACATATCTCGTTTCCGTACGAGCCGGTCACCCTTTGCAAACCTTCTATGTTTACCAGTCACCACTCATAGTCCTCGCGGCTTGCGCTGTTTTTAATATTGCTTTGATGATTCGATCGGTTCCTGCTTTCATTAGGCCGATCGTTTCTGCGATCTCTGCTTGTTCACTTGGGATATATGCATTTCACCCGCTCGTGATGGACGTCCTAATACGATATTTCGATCTCAACAATCCTGATGTTTCCGGATGGATAACGATCCCGGGATTGGTTTTCCTTACAATGGCAATTTCGCTTGTTATTGTGTGGGGGTTCCGAAAAATATCAGTTTTTAGAAGAGTCTTTTAACGACTGAATTAACGTTTGAGTACCCGCCATCGAGCGGGTATTTTTTTGCCCGGAGAAAAGTTATGCCAGTAACCGAGAAAGACCGCGACATCCTCGCCCGCACGATTTGGGGCGAGGCGCGAGGCGCGAGGCGCGAGGCGAAGGCACGGCCGGCCAGATCGCCGTGGCCTGGACGATCCGCAACCGCGTGTTCGACGGCAAGGAGAAGTCGTGGTGGGGCGAGGGCTACGCCGGCGTTTGCCAAAAGCCGTGGCAGTTCAGCTGCTGGAACAAGACCGACCCGAACTATCAGTTCCTGATCGGCGTGAAGCAGATCCCGTTCCGCGAGCTGGCGCAATGTCGAATCGCTGCTGACCAGGTGATCGACGGCAAGGTGCCGGACCCAACCGGCGGCGCCACGCACTATTATGCCACCAGCATCAAGGCTCCGGCCTGGGCGGCGAAGGCCAAGCAGACACTCAAGCTCGGGCACCACGTCTTCTTTAAGGATGTGCCGTAGCCCGAATCTGGCTCACTCTTCCTCCTCGCTCTCGCGAAGCTTCCTGAGCAGGCGCTGGTTTTCATTGAACAGATGGTTTCTGCTGTGCTCGACGTCGGCGAATCTTCGCCTTTCGCTCAGCAAATCCCCCTCGGCGTACTGAAGCTTGGCCTTGAGAGAATCCCTATCCTGCCTGAGTGCATCATTGTCTCCGACCAAGCCTTCGATATTCGCCAACGCTCGCTCCAGCTTGAGAGTGAGTGCTTCGAATTCGTTCTCGTACATCCGCAGCTGGTGTCGGCAGGTTTCGAGCGGGGTCGGGTTGCCGAGCCAATCGTCGGTGTCTTCTATATAGAGCGGGTCCACGGTGGCGCCTTACTGAATACTGTTCGTATATACAGTAATCGAGGCTGTGCCAGCGGGCGAGGGTAAGGCGACGAGCTGTCAGTCGGGCGTCATCAAAACAGCCAAGGTCATTCTGATGAATTCTTCATTCCGATCGAGCGCGGCCAGAGAGCTTCGGACATTTTCGGCGACATCGGCTGATCCGCGCTGCTCGACCCAGAGGGTGAGCTCCATGATGGCGGCTTCAAGGGCGAGCTGGTTTTCATTTATTTTGAAGAGTAGGGAAGGGAGCAGATCAGAGTTTGGCATTGGTTTCCTCCTTGGACGAAACCAGAGTAGCAGGGGGATTCAATGTCGGCAGAACGCCGGAGAAGGGCAAAGCGCTGGATTATGCAAAGTCGGCATAGTGCCAGCTACTCAGTGTCCGATAGGGTTTCAATTTTTACGTGAAATTAAGGCCCTTTTTTTGGGCCGCAATCATTTTTCGGTATGCGAAAACATTGGGGCGAATCTCAGTCTTTCGACTCTAATTGCGGCCCAAAAAAACGCATCAAAGCCGCAGCCCGCTTGATTCTGGCGCGGGACTTAAAATCCCCCGCTCGTAAGGGCGTGCCGGTTCGATTCCGGCTTCGGGCACCATAAATATCAAGGGCTTGCATGACATATGTCATGCAAGCCCTTATTTTTTGTGCCGTGGGAATGTTTTCCACGCTCCTGACTGGCCATTCCGTCGCCGTCTGGTGCCTGAAGTTCCACTCCTTTCTTCAGCGTCGACTGCATCCATCAGCGAGTAAGTGTTTCCGGCGCTACCACCCATACGCTACAGGGCATTTTGTACAACAGATGCTCGACCGTGCTGCCAACCAGTCTGCCTATTCCTCGATGAGTGACGCGGCCCATTACGATCACATCGATGTCGTAAGCATCGGCATAGCTGGAAAGCACCTTGGCGGGATCGCCCACAATCATGTGCTGGTTTTCTGCCGGAATGTTGTTGCGTGCAGCCAGCGCCTGGAAAGCTTCGCCTTGGGCGTCGAACAGTTTCTTGGCTGCGCTGGAAGAAAAGATCGCGGACGCGTTATTGAAGCCGAATTCGGCAGCGCTGATCGATGACAGGTCATGAGCATAAATTACGTCCAGGCTGCCATTGCAGATACCGGCCAGTCTTGCTGCTTCGCGCAGGATCCGGTCGTTGAGGCCCTGGTATTGGCCATCACGATGGAAGGGGTCGACCGCCGCGACGATTCGGCGTGGCAGTGCGTTTTGAGCGTGGCTGACAAAATGCAGCGGCACCGGGCATTCGCGCAACAGGTGGATATCCAGCGGCGTGAACATCAGCCGCGACAGAAATGATTCGTGCTCCAGAGCCTTTACAAGCGCGGCCATCGGCTGTTCCTTCAAATGGATGAGGATCTCCTTCAAAGGATTGTCCACCCAGACGACCTCGGTGGTGACGGTCACTCCGATCTTGCGCAGCGGCCGGGCCTGGTCTTCGAGCCATTGATGATGGCGTTCGACATAGCCCAGACGCATCTGCTCCAGGGCTTGCTCGTTGACCATTCCTGCGGTCGCCAGGCCCTCCAGATAATCAAACGCGACAATATGCAGTGCGGCATCCGACGCTTTGGCCAGTGCGGCGGCGCGGTCGAATGCGGGACTGTTTTTCATCAGCGGCGACACGACCAGCATGAAACGCGATTGCTCAGACATGACAGAACTCCCGAGGTAGTCACCCAAGCATTGCGCTGCATGCCAGGAGTGAGTAGTGGCGCATGCGCTTATCCTGGAGCGAGCCAGCAGGGCGGGGTTGATATTTATCAACCATACATCAGCGCGTGGTCGTGAGCGGATGTACGGTCGAGCAAGACCACTGATCCTCGGATAGTTGACCATTATCAACTACGACCCTGTCGCCGCGGCTCAAGCTCTGCTCTGCACTCACCTGTCGGCGGAGGGAAAGTCATCATGGCCACCATGAAAGCCGCAATATTCGTTGAAAAAAACCGCATCGTGCTCGATGACAAGCCGATTCCCGAGGTCGGGCCGCTGGATGCGTTGATCCGCGTGACCACCACCACCATTTGCGGCACCGACGTACATATCCTGCGCGGCGAATATCCAGTGGCCAAAGGGCTGACCATCGGGCACGAACCGGTCGGCATCATTGAGCGATTGGGCTCGCAAGTACGCGGTTTTATCGAAGGGCAGCGAGTGATCGCCGGTGCCATCACCCCAAGCGGGCACAGTTACGCGTGCCTGTGTGGCTGCGGCTCGCAGGACGGCCCCGACACCCGGCACGGCTTCAAGGCCATTGGCGGCTGGAAGTTTGGCAACACGATCGACGGTTGCCAGGCCGAGTACGTATTGGTGCCGGATGCACAGGCCAACCTGTGCCCGATCCCCGATGAGTTGAGCGATGAGCAGGTCCTGATGTGCCCGGACATCATGTCCACCGGGTTCTCGGGGGCGGAGCGGGGCGAGATCGCCATCGGCGACGCTGTCGCAGTATTTGCATTGGGTCCCATCGGCCTCTGCGCCGTGGCCGGAGCGCGCCTGAAGGGCGCCACCACGATTATCGGTGTCGACGCGGTGCCCGAACGCATGGCCATGGCGCGCCAACTGGGCGCGACCCATACCGTCAATTTCAAGGACGGCAATGTGGTGGAGCAGATCATGGCGTTGACCGATGGCCGTGGCGTGGATGTGTCCATCGAAGCGCTGGGCACCCAAGGCACGTTCGAGTCGGCATTGCGGGTGCTGCGCCCGGGTGGGCGCTTGTCCAGCCTCGGGGTGTATTCCAGCGATCTGCACATCCCGCTCGGCGCGTTTGCCGCCGGATTGGGCGATTACAGCATCGTTTCCACCCTGTGCCCCGGCGGCAAGGAGCGCATGCGGCGCCTGATGGCGGTGGTGCAGAGCGGCGCCGTCGATCTGTCACCGCTGGTGACTCACCGTTTCAGGCTGAACGACATCGAGCAGGCGTATGAGTTGTTCGCTCATCAACGCGACGGGGTCATGAAAGTCGCAATCACTCCTTGAAAGCACCTTGGCGTGCCGCTGAAACCGGGGTTTGCATGAACATCAAGATCGCTGAAAAACACGCTCCCCATGGCTGGGTCGTGCACATGGATGACTGGGATGTGGGCTTCAGGAGCCTTAAGGCTGCGCAGGAATTTGTCGAGGTGCTTGAGGCCCGTATCAACGCCCCTCACGAGTGGCCGAATGCGTTTGCCCAGCCGTTGCCAGCGAGGCCGGCAACGGCTCGCCGCATCAGCGCAAGTGCTGAATGCTCGCCATAAGCCAAGTGCAGAGCAGGGTGCGCAAACCCTGCGGGACGCTACCCATCATGAATGAGGTTTTTGATCTGTCCGGCGCCGCTGCGGCGTTGGGGATCGGCATGCTCATCGGTCTTGAGCGTGAACGGCACAAGGGCACCGGCGATGCGCGACACTGCGCCGGTTTGCGCACGTTCGCCATTACCGCGCTGTTGGGGTATGTCGCGCTACAGGTCGGCGGTGGCCTGCTGCTGGGGATCGTCGCCGGCTGTGTCACATTGCTGACCAGTGTCGCCTACTGGCGCAGTCAGAGCGACGATCCCGGGGTGACCAGCGAGGTGGCGTTGATCGCGGTGCTGATCCTGGGCGCGTTGTGCGCAACTGCGCCGGCGCTGGCCATTGCCCTTGGCGTGGTGATTGCGGGCCTTTTGGCGTATCGCCAGACGCTGCATCACTTTGCCAACAGCCAGTTGTCCGACACGGAAATGCGTGATGGCCTGATCTTGCTGATCGCCGCGCTGGTAATACTGCCATTGGCACCGGACCGATATATCGGCCCGTACGCCGCGATCAATCTGCGCACCATTTGTACCGTGACGGTGTTGCTGATGCTGGTCGGCGCGTTCGGCCACGTTGCCGTGCGCGCTTTGGGCTCGCGCTATGGCTACGTCATCAGCGCGATTGCATCCGGCTTCGCCTCCAGTACCGTGACGATCGCGACCATGGGCCAACGCCTTGCCCATGAGCCGGGCAATATCCGCATCCTCAGCGCGGCCGCGATTTTCTCCAATCTGGCAACGGTGATACAGGTCGGACTGATCCTCATGATGGTTGATCCGAATCTGCTGAACAGTATATGGACGCCTCTGCTTTTCGGCCTGATCGCTACGTTGTTGTACGGCGCCTGCCTGATGTTTCCCGACCCCACGCGAGGGAGCCGCAGCAAACCGGTCGATACGGCAGGGGCGTTCAATCTGAAACTCGCGGTCATCGTGACATTGACGCTTACCGGCATCACATTCGTCTCCTCGGCCATGCTCAGCAACTTTGGTCAGGCAGGCTTGTGGCTTACCGCAATGCTTTCGGGCTTTGCCGATGCGCACTCTGCCACAGCGTCCATCGCAAGCCTGGCCAAGGCGGGCCAGGTGCCTTATGACTCGATAGTCGTGCCAGCGCTGATTGCCGTCAGCAGTAACTCGTTGAGCAAATGCGTGGTGGCGTGGGTCAGCGGCGGCAGGCGTTTCGCTGCCTGCGTGATCCCGGGCCAGGTATTGCTGACCTTGGCCATGTGGGCGGGCACTGTGCTGTTTTGAGCGCAATCGGTGCTCTTGCTGACAAAGATCAAGCTGCCAATGGACACAGCATTCACCCTGAAGACTGTTTGTTCTGGCTGGCCGCATGCCGAGGTATCCCATGTCACAGACTCCGCGTTTACTGTTGATCACTCCTTCAGCCATGGAGCACACGCCAGCGTTCGAGCGCGCGGCTGCGCTGGCCCAGGCCATGCAGTTGCCGCTGCACATCGTGGCCTTCGATTACTTGCAGGCGCTGGCAGTGGCAGGGCTGTTTGCCCCCGAGCAGATCCGCCTCGCCCGCGATGGTTATCTGCGCACTCACCGGCAGTGGCTCACAGAGCAGGCGTCGTTGCTGGCAAGGCATCAGATCATGGTCACCAGCGAGGTGATGTGGGTTCAGGATCCCTTCGCCGAGATCCTGCAGTTCATCAACGAGATGCCGTTGCTATTGATCATCAAGGATGTGCAGCACGAGTCCGTGCTGGAGCGTATTTTCTACACCCCGCTGGACTGGCAACTGTTACGCGATTGCCCGGTGCCGGTGCATCTGGTGACCGACGACACCCATCCGCGCCCACGCCGTGTGCTGGCCATCGTCGATGTCTTGCGCAGCGAAGAGCAGGACTGCGTGTTCAACGATCAGATCATCGATGCCGCCGCCCAACTGGCCGCGCAGTGCGATGCCAGTCTTGATGTGGTGCATGTTTACGACTGGACGGCGGTTTACGCCACGGACATGGGGTTCGGCGCATTGCCGTTGGCCACCGGGATTCATGAAGCGCTGGGCACTGCGCAGCATGAGGCATTTACGGCCCTGGCCGAGCGCCACGGCGTGCCGGTCTCACGCCGGCACTTCATCGAGGGCGCACCGGTGCGCAGTATCTGCGAGTTCGCCATCAACAAGCAGATCGACGTCATTGTCATGGGCACAGTGCAGCACCACGGCTTGAGCAAGTTGTTAGGCACCACCGCCGAACAGCTGCTGCATCGGGCACCTTGCAGTGTGCTGGCGATCAAGCCGCAACCCACACTGCAATCCTGAAACACGAACGCCCCGAGGTGAATCGTTGGCCGACTCACCTCGGGGCGATTCATTTACAGGTCAAGACGATGAATGACCTGGCGTGCGTCGTCCGGATCATTGTGGGTCTCGAAGCCCAGGCTTTTGGCCAGATCGCGCATCGCCGAGTTACTGGCGGCATCGACCGAGTACATCTGGCGGAATCCGTTGTGGCGGGCTGCCTTGATCAAGTGTTCCATCAGCAACGTGCCCAAGCCCAGGTGCTGCCATTCATCGGCGACCGTCACCGCGCACTCGCATTGATGGGCGCCTGTGCCGGCGTAGCGGCTGATGCCGATTTCGATCAACTTGCCGTTCTCGTGAACCAGTGCAATGAAGGCGGTGCGCTGTTTGTTATCGGTGTCCATCAACTGGTCGAGCAGAGCGGTGCCGGGTTCGCCGATCTGGGCGAGAAAACGCATGTGCCTGGATTCGGGGGACAGGCGCTTGATGAAGTCGTATTCGCGCATGCGATCCTTCTCCGTGAGCGGCCGGATCAATACATGGCGACCGTCCTTGAGCGCCTCAATCCAGTATTGACCGGAAACCGCTGCATAAGCGGCCACGGCCTGATCGTTGTGGTCTTTGACGGTGAGCATGGTCATTCTCCATCCGGTTCGAGAGGCTGGCGGGCGGTTGGAAAACCGTCCGCTTGCCTCCCTTCTACGCGGTTGCCCATGGCGACATCTGATCTACATCAGACAGCTGCCATGCGCCTCGTTGATTGACCCGGGTTTGATGTAAATCAACGCCCGGCCAGGGCGAGCGGGCGCAGTCTTGAAGCCTGCCGGCCCACCGCGCCGGTGCCGAGCGGAGGTGTGTGATGGGCCAATATGAACGTCTGTTGCTGGTCGCCGACCAGACGCTGCATCAATCGGCTGCGATGCTGCGTGCCATCGCGCTGGCCAAGGCGAGCGGGGCGGCACTGGATGTGCGGGCCTTCGTCGAGCCGGTGCCGATCACCCATCTGTGGGAGGAAAAAATCGATGACGTGGATGCTCAGCGCTATCAGCGGCGCTACCGTCGCTGGGTGGCCGATGAGCTCGAGCAGCTCAGCAACCAGGGGCTGGACGGCACCGTTGATGTGGTCTTCTCCAGCCATCCGCTGCTGGACATCCTCAAGACCGTCCATGTGCTCAAACCCGACCTGTTGATCAAGGATGTGCGACTGGAACCGGCGCTCAAGCGCGTGTTCATCACGCCGCTCGATTGTCACCTGCTGCGTGAGTGTCCGATCCCCGTGCATCTGGTCAATCAGATTCGCTATGCGTTGCCGCATCGTGTCGTCGCGGCCGTTGATCCGTTTGATCCAGATACCCAAATCAATGGCTTGAACGACGTCATCATACGATCGGCGAACGCTTTGGCGTTGCAATGCGACGTGCCGTTGCACCTGCTCTGCGCCTACGATTTGTCCGCCGCTTTCAACGGCGATGCACCAATGATCAACGGTGGCTGGAACGAAGATCTGGCGAACGAGCTGCGTCAGACACTGCATCAGGCTTTTGTCGCCCTTGCCGATCGTCACGGTGTGCCACCTGAGCGTCGACACTTCGTCATGGGCCATCCAGTGCAGGTCATCAATGAGTTCGTCGAGCAGTACCTGGCCGACGTGGTGGTGATGGGCACGGTTCATCGCGTGGGCATCGAACGCGTGATCGGCAGCACCACCGAGCGCGCCTTGTATTCGGTGCCGGGGAGCATTCTGGCGGTGACGAAAGAGCCTGTGCGTTGAGCATGATCGCAGCGTAGCGAGCCAGCCTGTTCGCTGGCTCGCTAGGGTATTGCATAGATCTTGAACAGCTTCCTGGCCGCATCGCCGGCGCCGCCCAGATGTTTGTCGAATGCCTGTTCAATTTCGCCGGATTGGTACATTTCACTCAGCGCCGTGTCGACCAGCAGACGGAAATCCTCATCCTCTCGATCCACTGCCATCGCCGTCGGTGCGTACTCGAAAATCCGCTCCACCAGCACCAGGTTGCCCGATGGATAATTTCTGGTCAGCAGATGCTTGAGCATCATGCGTTCAGCGAAAAACGCATCGGCTTTGCCATTGGCAACCAGATTCAGACCGGCTTCTGCGTTCTCTACGGTGACCAGCGTGGCGACCACACCCAGCAATCGCATCTGCTGTTGTATCCACGTCTCGGTGACCCCGCCGGCGATGGCGGCATACGTCTGATTGGCCAGACCACGGTTCACCGTGGCTCGCCACGTTGGCCCGGTATGGGCCACTTTGCCGTTCAGCACATTGAGCAAGGTTTCGGAAGCATCCTGGCGCACCACGGCCGAGAGACCGGCGGTGTAAATCGGCACCGAGTAGCTGACGACCCTGCGCCGCGCCAGCGTGGGTGGGGTCGGCGTACAAAGAATGTCGATCTTGCCGGAACTGACGGCGCTCATCTCGTCGTTGAGCGAGACCGGTTGGTAATTGATTTTCAACGCCGGCAGATTCAGATCGATCCTGACCTTCTCGGCTATTTTCAGACAGAGATCGATGGCATAGCCGCTGGCTTTATCGGCGGCCTGATCACTGAAAGGCATGAAGTCAGGCACGTAGCCAAGGGTGATCGCTTGACTGGCCCGGATGCGCTCCAGCGTGTTGCCATGGGCGATTACCGGTAGCAGCGTAAGCATGCAGACGAGCAGCAGGTGGTGGGCTCTGGTCAGTTTCACGTTCATGCGCGCGGTTCCTCGAATTCAGATTTCTGTGCTGTACCGAAGACTTCGATCAAGGGTTATCAGGCCGGGGGCCGACAGGCGCAGGGGCATCGACAAAACGTTTGGCAAGGAAACCGTAAAGCAGGTAGCCGAAAACCAGGACCAGGATGCCGCCGAATACCGCGTCCTTGCCGCAGGCATACAGCGCATACAAGGAATAGACCACGGCAACCACTAACAGCAGGGTATTGCGCGTGTATACGGCTGCGCTGACTCTGGCTTTGTACATCATCACCAGCAGCCCGGTGGCTGCCGTCACGTAGGGAATCAGGTTGGTCACCGCGGCGAGGCTGACAAGTTTTCCAAACTGCGCGCTCGCGTTCGGCGAAATGGTCGACAGCGCCATCAAGGTCTGCAATACGCCGCAGACCAGCATCCCGACGATGGGGGCGTTGCGTGCGCTGACCTTGCTGAACAGTTTTGGAAACATGCCCTGATCAGCGGTCACTTTGGCCGTTTGCGCCAAGGTGAACTGCCAGCCCAGCAGCGAGCCGACACAGGCCATCACCGCGAGCGCCATGATGATGTTGCCGACCAGGGGATTGAACATGTGCGCATAAACGAGCGCGAAAGGCGCAGATGAGTTGGCCAGTTCGGCGTTGGGAATAATGCCCTGAATGACCGTCGTCGATAGCACATAGACCACCGCTGCCCCCAGTGTCCCGAACAGACAGGCCAGCGGTACGGTGCGCTTGGGGTTTTCCACCGCATCTGAGGCCTGGGCTGCCGACTCCATGCCGAGAAACGCCCAGAGCGTCAGGGGAATCGCTTTGCTGATGGCCTCGGATATCGGCAGTTGATTCGGGTTCCAGGCGGCGATGATCAGATCGGGTTTGAACCAGAACCAACCGATGATGCTCAAGCCCGCTACAGGAATGATTACCCCCCACACCGTAACCGCACCAATCCTGCCGGTGATGCCTGGGCCGCCGAAATTCGCCACGGTGGTCAGCCAGAGCAGACCGACCGTTCCAACGAATAAAGGAATGGCGCCGCTTCCCAGCCAAGGCATGAACGATGTCATGTATCCCACTGCGGAAATGGCCACCGCCACGTTGGCGATGGCCAGCGACAGGAAGTACAGGTAAGAGCACAGAAAAAAGCCTGACTTTGCATGCGCCTCTTCGGTGTAGGCAGATAACCCGCCAGAGCGCAGGCAGAAGATGCCGCACTGGGAAAAGCAATACGCGATGGCCATGGAGCCGACAGCGGTGACGATCCATGACAACAATGAAACAGCCCCGAGTTGGGCCATGCTCGTCGGCAACATGATGATGCCTGAGCCCATCATGTTCACCGTCACCAGTGTGGTGAGCCCCATGAGGCTCATTTTCTTGCTTGAGTCGGCCATCGGAGTTCCCTCGATTTGCGCAACGCATCACCGCTCAGCCGACGCACGAGGTTTTGCCGGCATCGGCAGTACGCAGCTTTTCAAGCGACGTTCAACGGTTAGAAAGACAGGTGATTTCAAGTGCATCGAAACAGCGCGCCCATCGCTTCGATATGGCTTGCCCGAGGGATGGCGAAGGCATGGCAGGAACTCATGGACGGGCTCAATGCTGCTGGCGGTTGCAGCCCGACACCATCTGCTTGAGGCCGTCCATGTTGCGGATTTTTACGTCGCGTGCGGTGATTTCCACCAAACCCTGATCGCGCAAGTGGGCAATGCCGCGGCAAATGGTTTCGAGACGCAGCCCAAGGTAGGAGCCGATTTCTTCACGGCGCATTTTCAGCACGAACTCTTTCGAGGAATAGCCACGGGAGCTGAGGCGTTGTGAAAGGTTGACCAGGAAAGCCGCGAGGCGCTCATCTGAGTTCATGTTGCCCATGAGCATCAACATGCTGTGATCGCGCACAATTTCCCGGCTCAGCAGTTTATTCAGATTGTGCTGCAGCGATGGCAGGCTTTGCGCGAGTTTTTCCAGCTGTGCGAAGTGAATCGGACAGACCTCGCTGTCCTCCAGCGCATACGCAGTACACGCGTGTTGATCGATACTGATGGCGTCGAGCCCGAGCATTTCGCCGGGAATATGAAAACCGGTCACTTGCTCGCGGCCGTCGACGGAGACCACGCTGGTCTTGAACGAGCCTATTCGCACGGCGTACAGCGAGCGTAGCGGGTCCCCCGTCCTGTAGAGAGCAGCGCCTTTCTTCACCTTGTATCGCTGCACGATCAGTGTGTCGAGTCGATCAACCTCCGGGCCAGTCAGACCGAGCGGCAGGCATAACTCCACCACACTGCAATTGGAACAGGCAGTTTTAAGAATCGGCGGGGGCGAGTGGGCTTCAAGCATGGATAAGCAGCCTCCAGTGAGTGTGATAAGCATAGAAGTCTTCGCAGCGCACGTGCCTTTCGTTTGGCGTGCCAGCGTGATTACGGACGAACGGCGGGGAGGGGAATCACAAAGGCAACGGCCTCTGCGCCGCTCTTGTGTCGCAGGCTTGATGGGGAGACTTGATGCATATCAAGCGTGGCGGTTGGCAGAGTTGCAGAATCGTCCAATGGCGCTGACTGGAAATACACGTGATGTTCAGGCTCAAACGCATTCTGTTGATCGCACCCGCCGAAATGACCCGCACCCCGGCGTTTGATCGCGCCCGGGCGCTCGCTCGGGCCAGTGGCGCGTTGTTGCACATCGTAGCGTTCGATCATGTCCAGTCCCTGGCGTTGGCCGGCCTGATCGACCACGACGCCATGGCGCAAGCGCGTGAAGGCTATTTGCAGATGCATCGCCAGTGGCTGGAGCAGCAGGCCCGGTTTCAACGTGGCGCCGGCGTGCAAGTCAGCACCGAAGTGGTCTGGGCCAGGGCCACCCCGGCGCATGTGCTTGAGTACATCAATGACATTCATGTCGATCTGGTGATCAAGGATGCTCACCATGTTTCAGCGCTCAATCAAACGTTTCATCCGCCATTGGACTGGCTATTGGTACGAGATTGTCCCGCCTGCGTGCATCTGGTCACCGAGGCCGCACATCCGAAACCCTTGAAGATCCTGGCGGCCATTGACCTGTCGCATCTCGAGGATCTGACCCAAGGGCTCAATGACCGGATACTTGGCGTTGCATCGACATTGGCAGCTAAATGCGATGCATCGTTGCACTTGTTGAACGTCGCCAATTGGTCAGTGGTGGGTGATGCGGCGATGAGTGTGCCGAACTTGAGTCTGGATCACAGTTTGCGCGATGCGATCAACGACACTCAGCAGGAAGCCTTCGATACGCTGGCCGAGCGCTATGGTCTCGATGAAGAGCATAGCCACCTGCTCTCAGGTGTCCCGTACCGGGTGATCGAAGACTTCGCCCGGCAGCACGCGTTCGACCTGCTGGTGCTCGGTATCTGTCACCATCAAGCGCTCGACGGCTTCATCGGCGGCACGGCCGAATGCCTGATGAACCGGGCTTCTTGCAGTTTGTTGATGGTCAAGGCAATGCCTGCCACAGCCTGCCCGGTCATCGCAGCAGTTGATGGTAATCGGTTGGGGATAATCCATCAGTGACTGCGCCCGCCGTGTGCGTATTGCCATTGTTGCCAGGCGTGCCGATATTTCTCATCGGCGCGTTTCCTCGCTTCAGTGAACTTGTGCATGGTGTCTGTAGAAAACGGCTCTTCAAGGACGGCATAGGCCCGTTCGCTGGGCCGATCGGCTTCGTGAAACAGTGCGCCACTGTCATCGATCGCGTCGGGGACATTGGCGGTTGTCATGGCTGAATCATTGATGACCATATCGTGAACCTCGCAAAGCAAGAATGAGGGTGGGTTGCGGACCTGCCACCCTGTGGCCGCATCTGTAACTTTCACGCGTTCGAGCAGCTTGTGACTGTCCCTGATCCGAGATGCGGGCGCAGCCGAGTCATGAATCTATTTCGATCCAGTTTGTCGTCGCAGCGATTGATCCAGATCAATGTCGCTCGCCAGTTTCATCGCCGCTTTGTCGGTTTTCCAGGCGCTTTCGCAAGGGTGGTGGACAAGCCTCGATATTCAGGTTTTTCACTGTACCAGGACCCCTGCAGCGTACTGGCGGTCTAGCGCAAACGCTGGTGCACCTTACAAAGTCAGCGTTCCGGCCCACAACATCCGGCCAGCGTAAATCGCGGCGGCCCAGATGATGATCAACACACCCGTTTCCGGACCGCTGAGCGGCTGACCCTGACGTGTTTTCAGCGTGCCCAGGTAAATCAACGAGCCAGGCGCGTAGAGCAGAGCGCTGAGCAGCAGGTATTTGGGGCCGGCGGCATACAGCTGAATCAATCGGATGATTATTCCCCTGCCGGAATCGATAACGTCGCCCTCAAACCTCCCTCTGCGCGGTTTGTCAGTTCAATCCGTCCGTTCAGTCGCATAGCGATGGTGTTGACAATGGTCAACCCCAACCCGGCTCCATGCGCCGTGCCACGGCTGTAGAAACGCTCGAACAATCGCTCTCTGTCCGATTCATCGATTCCCGGCCCTTGATCGTCGACCGTCAAATGACAGAAGCCATCGGACTCGCTCAGGTGCACGGTGATCGCACCGTGTTCGGGGGAGAAATTCGCCGCGTTGGTGATCAGGTTATTCAGCGCAATGTCGATGGCGGCGGGGTCGGCGAGGACATGAAACGGTTGGTCGCTGACCTCGAAGATCAATTCAAGGTGTTTGCTCAGCAACCATGGTGTCAATTGCACCAGGCTGTTGCGTACTGTTTCGCTGAGATCAATGCGTTGCAGTGGCGGCGGGTTGGGTTTGGGTTCAAGACGCGCCATGGTCAGCAGCTGATTGACCAGTCGGCTCGTGCGGTCGACTCCGGAGATCAGAAACTCAAGTGACTCACGACGCTCCTCTTCGGTACCGGCCTCCTGCAGATTTTGTGCATGCACCCGCAGCACCGCCAGCGGCGTGCGCATTTCGTGCGCGGCATCGGCGATAAAGCGACGCTCCCGGCCGAGCACTTCCTGAATCTGCGCGAGCATGCGATTGAGCGCTGCCTGCATGGGCTCCAGCTCACTGGGCAGGGGCGTCAGTTGCAGCGGCTCAAGTGAACCACTGTGACGGGCGCGCAGAGTCGCCGCCATGTCTGCCAGGGGCTTGAGTCCCCAGCCTATGGCCAGCCAGACCATGGCGGCGAGGATCAGGCTGCCGAGCATGTTCGGCCACAGCGTGTGGCGTACGATGCGGTCGACCAGGTCGGTGCGCACATCGTCGCGCTCGCCGACCCAGATGCGCAGGCCGTTCTGCTTGTCTTCCAGCATGAACGCTCGCCATTGCCGACCTTTCAGATCGACGACGTCGCTGAAGCCCGTTCTCGTCGGCGGCGCAGTGAAGGAGGGCGCACTGGCGGTGTGTACCAGCACCTCGCCTTGCGGGTTCCACACCTGGAAGGCGATTTTGCTTTCGTAAGGATGTCCGTCAACCCGGGGCTTGGCTTCCCCGAGAGCCTGATTGAAGGCCTGATACAACTGCGCGTGCTCGGTACTCGCCATCGGCATACGCATCACGCCCTGCAGCAGGCGTGCGTTCTGCGCCAATTGCGCGTCGTAGACCTCGGCGATTTCGTGGTTGCTGTCATGCACGTTGAAGAGGCTGAGTATCGCCAGGCCGGCCAGTAACAGGCCGATGATCAGGGTCAGCGTGCGCCGGCGGATCGAGGTCATCGACGCTCCTCCACCAGATAACCCACGCCGCGGATGGTGCGGATCAGGTCGGTGGAGAACTTCTTGCGCAGGTGATGAATGTGCACTTCCAGGGTGTTGCTTTCCGCTTCTTCGTTCCAGCCGTAGAGCAACTGGATCAATTGATCGCGAGTCATCACCCGCCCCGGCGGCGACAGCAGTTCGTGCAGCAGCTGATATTCCTTGGGGGTGAGCGCGACCGGCTGGCCTTGATAACTGACCTGCTGGGTGCCGGGGTTGAGGCTGATGCCGGCGTGTTCGATCAGCGCCTGGGCGCGCCCGGCACTGCGGCGCAATAAGGCGCGCAGGCGGGCTTTGAGTTCGGCGAGGTCGAACGGCTTGACCAGGTAATCGTCAGCACCGGCGTCGAGTCCGGCAATGCGGTCTTCGGTGGCATCGCGAGCGGTGAGAATCAACACCGGCAGGTTCGAACCGCTGTCGCGCAGGCGGCGCAACACTTCGAGGCCATCCATGCGTGGCAGGCCGAGGTCCAGCACGGCGACGTCAAACGTTTCGCTGAGCAGCGCGTGCAAGGCGCTGCTGCCGTCCTTGAGCCAGTCGACGGTGTATCCCTCACGGCCCAGCGCCTGATAGATGCCTTCACCCAGCGCCACGTCATCCTCGATCAGTAATAAACGCACGCGCACTCCTTTCAGTCGAGTTTCTTGTTCACGTCCACCAGCAAGGCGTCGATCTCTTTACGACGCCCGGCATCGGCACTTTCGCGGCCCGCACGGGGTGCGGCTTGTCTGGCCTTGATCAGCGCTGCCTTGGCTTCAGCGTAGCGCTTCTGACGGTAGAGATGGTCGCCCCAGAAGTACAGACTGTCGATGCCATCGGGGTTGAGCTGCAGGGCTTGTTTGAGCAATTGCTCGGCCTTGTCGCTGTCGCCGAAGCCGATCGGCCAGCCCGGTACCCGATCGTACAATGCAGCGAGGCTGGTGTATGCCGAGCCTTGCAGGGCTTTAGGGTCAAGCGTCAGGGATTTTTCCAGGTCCGCTTTGGCGTCCTTGGCTTTGCCCAGGGCACCGAGCCCGCCCTCGGCACCGGCCCAACTGCTGGTGACGATGCCTTTCCAGATCCAGGCTTCGGCCACATTCGGACGTTGCGTGGTGAACGCGTTGGCTTCGCTGGCCAATTGCTCGAACGCCGCGGCGCGCTGCTTTTCCGCGACCTCGTATTGAATGTGCGCCCAGTTCTGCTGGATGCCGGTGAGACGTTGCTGATCAGCCGGCTCAAGCGCCCAGACACTTTGACTGAGGGCGGCAAACAGCAGGCATGTGGAGAGTTTTTTCATGGCTTTGAAGCCTCGTTGTCAGGTTTTTCACTGAGACGGCGGATCAGTGGCAATTGCTTGCGCAGACCGCGATCCACCAGATGCGGAAGTAAGCTGTTCAAACGGACGAAAAATCGCTCCGGCCAGCCTAGGTAGAGATCACGACGGTCGCCGGCAATCGCATGCATCACTGCCGACGCCACGGTCTGCGGATCGTCAACGCTGGCCTTGAGGGCATCGTTCAAGGCTTGCGCAGCGGCGCTGTTCATCGAGGTGCGGGTGGCCCGGGGCGCGACATACAACACGCTGACCCGCGTGTCGGCCAGCTCGCGGCGCAACGCCTCGGAGAATCCGCGCAGGGCAAATTTGCTCGCGCAATAGCTGGCGTAACCGGGGTAGCCGATCGAGCCATAGGTCGAGCCGACGTTGACCACCATCGCACTGTCAGCCTGCTTGAGCAGCGGCAACAGCATTTTGGTCAGGCAGATTGGCGCGCTGATGTTCACCGCCAGCATCGCGTTGATGTCACTGTCATCGAGCTGTTCGAGCATGGCGAAGTGATTGACCCCGGCGGCGTTGATCAGCAGGTTGATGCCGCCGATGGCGTCGGCGGCGGCCAACACTTTGCGCCGATCGCTGAGGAAGGTCAGGTCGGCGGCGACCCAGCACAGGTTCTGCGGATACCGCTCAAGCAGCGGCAACAGCGCCTCCTGATGCCGCGCCACGGCCAATACCCTGGCACCGGCGGCGCACAAGGCACTGGCGATGGCCAGGCCGATGCCGCCACTGGCACCTGTCAGCACCACGCGGGCTTCATGCAGCTGCATATTGGGCCTCAGCGTCGCGGGGCAGATCACGGAACATGTCGGTGTAGAGCCGATAGACGACTTTCGAAGCATGAATGACCGCCGCTTGATCGTCAGGGTCTTCCAGCTGATTCATCAACCGCCGATAGGTCTGCATGTGCTCGATGTCGAGCGCGCCGTGGGAGCTCAGATAGCTGAATGCCGTTTCCGGCAGCGCCAGGCGATCGCGAATGCTCCCCGCCGCGTGGGTCGCCAGGGCAATGCTGGTGCCTTCGAGCACGTTCACCATGCCGAACAGACCCACCGGATTGCCCCGGGCGATCAGGTCGTAGAGAAAACTGACCATCAGCTCGATTGACAATGACGGCTGGCCATCGCGCACGGCGTCGCGATCACCACCACAGGCGGCAATGTCGTTGAGCACCCATTGTTCGTGGCCGTATTCATCCTCAATGTACTCGCACACCGCTTTGCGCAGCCATTCCAGGCGCGTCGGCAGGCGTGCACCGCAAGCCATCATCAGCGGCACGGTGTGGCGCACGTGGTAGTAAGCCTGGGCAAGAAAAGCCCGATAGCTGTCGAGGCTGACCTTGCCTTGCAACGCATCGACGATGATCGGCAGGTTGAACAGCTCGTGGCGTTCGCGTTGCGTGGCTTCTTGCAGAGTGTCGAAAAAACTCATTATGCGGATTCCTCGGAAGTGGCGGATTCGGTCAGTTGCGTGCGGTACTGCGCGATGATGGCGTCGCGGCGCGGCCGGCCATTGGCGGTGAGCAGGCCGTTGGCGGCGGTGAAGGGCTGCGCCAGGCGCGTCCACTGATGCACCTGGGCGTAATCGGGCAACGCCTCGTTCGCTTCGGCGACGGCAGCGGCCAGCTCGGCATCGGTGCAGTCCGGACGATGCGGCCAGAGCAGGGCGTGGTTGTGCGGCATCGCCTCGCCATAGACGAACGCTTGAGCGATGTGGCGGCGCTGGGTCAGTTCCGACTCGACCCATTCCGGGTTGACGTTTCGCCCGTAGCTGGTGACGAATTGGTGTTTTTTGCGGCCCTTGAGATAGAGAAAACCTTCCGGATCGAACTCACCGAGATCGCCACTCGGCCACCATTGATCGGTATACGCCGGCTCCCCCAGATAACCGAGCAACACCGAACCCTTGATCAGCACTTCACCGTCCTCGGCCAACCGCACCTCTATATGAGGCAGAGGGCGCCCGACGCTGCCCGGACGGCGCGCGCCGGGGCGATTGAGGCATACGACCGAGGCGCACTCGGACAAGCCGTATCCCTCGTAAACCGCTAACCCGACCTGTTGCGCGCGGTGCAGCAGATCCGCTGACACCCGCGCGCCACCGACCGCGGCGAAGAGCAAGGTTTGCGGATCGAAAGCCTCCTGTTCAGCGGCGCTGACCAGAACTTGCAGCAGCTGTGGCACGAGTATCAGGCTCTCCGGCGCACGCTTGGCCAGATAACCGAGCAGGCGCGCAACATCGATGCCGCTGGCACCTTGAATGCCGAGGGTTGTCTGGCTTGGCAGGCTCAACACCGCACCGGCGTATAGCGCGGCATAACAGCCCAGGTTCTCCAGCAGGATCGCCAAAGGCAACAGCGCCAGATGGTGCTCCGGTCCAGCGGTTGCGCTTGCCTGATCAAGCTCCCGGGCAACTCGCAGGAAGCTGTCGGCGCTCAGGCACACCCCTTTCGGCGTGCCGGTGGTCCCGGAGGTAAACGTGAGTTTCGCGGTGCCCGCCGGCATGCGACTCGGGCCATTGAACGAGCGACACCAGAATTCACCTCGTAATTCATAGCCCGCCGCCAGCAGCTCGGCTTGCAGTTCCGGCTCGGCGATCACCCGTTCGGCCTGGCTCTGCTCCAGACAATGGGCGCGCTGCGCGGCACTGAAAAACGGTGGCAGCGTTACGCAGGTCAAGCCTTCGAACAACACAGCCAGATCCCAAAGCATCGCGTCGACGCCGTTGTCCAGCGCCAGCGCAATCACCTGCACCTGCTCATCGCGCAGGCGCTCCTGGCGATACAACACCTCGGCATACAGCGTGGCGTAATCTATTCTCAGCGTGTCGCCCCACAGGGCTGAGGCGTTGTCATTGCGTCGGGCATGGTCGCGCAGGGTTTCCTGGAAGCGCTGCAATTCAAGCGACATGGCAGGCTCCTTCAACGGAAGTCGGCAAACCCAGGCGAGTGAACAGGCCAATATTGCGCAGATGAACAAATCCCGCGCGAATGTTGCCGACGTGCACCCAGGGTTTGCTTTCGTAATAACTGCCCCAGTGTTGACGCTCGTCACCCAGTCGCTGTGGATCAGCGGCGCACAATGTCACGGGCTTCAAACCGAGGCGATGGAAGCTGTTGACCAGTCCGATGTTGCCGGTGAAGGTCACCCATTCCAGGCCGCCCATGGCCAGCAGATAGGTGATGGCGATGATGCTCAGGCGCGCACTGCCGGTATCGCTGGCGGCGAGGTTGCCGACTTCGACAATGACCTTGCGATCCACTGCACGACCGGCGGCGGCGCTGATCAACGGCTCGATCGGTTCATCCAGATAGCGCTCGAGAAACAGTGCCTCCAGATGCGCTCGACGGACCCCGGCCACTGCGCACAACTGGCCATCGCTGTTGTGCATGCCGAACAGCTCGGGCATGAAATGGCGGATTTCGGCACCGTGAGCCGTGCGAAAACGCTGCTGGATAAAGGCTTCGAAGGGCGCGCGCAGCTCGTCCTCCGGCAACGCGTTTCTCAGCGTCATCGGCAACGATTCGGCCTGGCCGAAGTGCAAGGGCAGCGGGATGTTCCAGTCGAATTCGGGCATGGGCAGAACGCCTCCCTCAATGGGTTTGAGCGCAGTATCCAAGCCATTTCTTAACGAAGTCTGAAGATGAAAAACCGTTAACCGCAGCGCCGATCTTCAGACTCCCTTAAGGCTGGGCAAGCATGGTTAGCCTTGATTCAGGGCAACCGGATCGATAATTTCGAGCGAGATGATCGTCGCTCCACAACAATCACGAGGCGTTTCCTATGATTCGCGACACCGCTGTAACCCGTTATGGAAAACTCTCAATCATCCTGCATTGGCTGATGCTGGCGTTGTTCGTCGGTGTGTATGCGTGCGTCGAAATCAAAGGCTATATGCCCAAAGGCAGCGAAGCACGCGGCCTGCTGATGGGTATGCATGGGCTGTTTGGCGCAAGCATCTTCGCGTTGGTGTGGATTCGTCTGATCGGCCGATTGACCCCGCGTCCACCGATCACCCCCAAACCGCCGGCGTGGCAGACCGCAGTTGCGCACCTGACGCACCTGGCGCTGTATGGATTGATGATTGTCACACCGCTCCTCGCGTGGTTGATGCTCGCGGCGGGCGATAAGCCGTTTCCGTACTTCGGCTTCCATGTGCCGGCGCCGGTGGCTATTGATCCGGACCTGGCCAAACAACTCAAGTACTGGCACGAATGGATTGGTAGTGCCGGCTACTGGCTGATCGGCCTGCACGCGTTGGCGGGGCTGTTCCACCATTACTGGGTGAAGGACAACACGTTGCAGAGGATGCTGATTGAGCGTACCCGCTCTTGAGGCAAGCATCTTGCGCTGTTCGCTGAAGGTAATGCTCGCCGTAACTGAAGCGCATGGCTGCGGTGGAGTTGAAAATCCGGAACTGCCAGCCCTCGCCGATGCCGAAATAGCATCGACAACGAGGGCAAAGCCATGACTGAAGAAAATACCGAAGTGCCGCAAGAAGTACCGGATCAAACCACCCCGGCGCATTCCACCGAAGAAGAGCGCGAGCGCTTGAAGGACTTCAACAAGGACGGCATCCCGCCGGGCAGTTGCTGATCAGCGGTCACCGTGGCTGCGTCACCAGTTCCCCGCTGATCGCATCCATCATCGCCGGGTGCTCCTCAGCGGCCACGCGCAAATCCTCGGTGACCCGCAACTCCGCACCTGTCGGTGAATAGGTGGCTGCCGCCGTGAAAGGTGCGGGGTTGGCCGGCACCGGGCGTTTGCCGCGGCGCCAGAAGAAAAAGCTGACCATGCTCAGGTTGACCACCGCAAATACCCAGAACAGGCCGTTGGCGCCGAACGAGTTCATCACCGGCGAGATCATCATCGGACTGATGGCCGAGCCCAGCGAGTTGATCAGCAGCAAACCCTGAATCATCGGCACCAACGCTTCGGCCGGCGCGCGGTCGGCCGCGTGGCTGACGGCCACCGGGTACAGCGCGAAGACGCCGCCACCGAGCAGAAACAGCATCGCCGCGAGCATTGTCGAAGACAGCGGCAGCAGCACAATCACCAGCGATAATGCCGTGCATGCCACCGTCAGAAGCGTCAGCACCTGCAAGCGATCCGTGCGGTCGGACCAGCGTCCGACCGGATACTGCAGCAGCATCGCGCCGAGGATCGTCCAGGCCATCATGCTGCCGACTTCTCCGACGTCCAGACCTCTGCGTTGCAGATACAGCGGCAACAAGGTGTAGATCGCCGCGATGGTCACCCCCGAGCCGAAACAGCCGACCAGCCCGGTCGGCGTCACGCCCAGCAGTTGCCGGGGCTTGAGCGGTTCGACCTGATCGAGCAGCGGCGATACGCGCGGCAGGATCACGATCGGCAGCACCGACAACGCAGCAAGCATGCCGGCGACCATGAACGGCGCGCTGTCACTCATGCCAGTGATGGTTCCCAGCGTCGCCTGGCCCAGAACGCCGGCGCCATAAAGGACGATCATGTACAGCGCGAGCAAGCGCCCGCGAATCTTCTCGTCACCGGCCAGCAGCAGCCAGCTTTCGATCACCAGAAATACACCCACCGTGGCCCAGCCATTGATCAGGCGCAGGACCAGCCAGCCCCAGGTGTCGTAGAACAGACCCTGCAACAGGATCGTGACGGCAATCAGCGAGGCGAAGCTGCCGTAGGCACGAATATGGCCGATGCGCAGAATCAGCCGGTCGTTGAACACCGCGCCCAGCGTCAGGCCGATGAAGTAGGCCGACGAAACAACTCCGATCATCGTCGCCGAGGCACCGGCGGCGTCCAGGCGAAGGGTGGTCAGGGAAGACAGAAAACCATTGCCCAGAGCAATAATGAACAGCCCGAGCAGGGGCGCCAGCGCCATGGCCAGCAAACGCGGAGACATAAAAACCTCAAGAAAATCGAACAGCGCAACGTGCGCCACTGCGCGTGCGGTTGCCAGGCTGGAACAGGTGTTGTGCAGGGGGTCTGCCGATCGGGCAGGGCGGTGGCGTCGGACGACATGGCCAGCCCTGCAAGTTCGCGTCTGTGACCAGACGCGCGATGCGAGAGCGCGGGATTCTACGGCTTACGCAGGATTTGCCAATAGCTGACGGCTGCGACGTTAGGACGCAGGCTGTTTTGAGGTTCGAGAGGAGGCTGAAAACTAATCATCGGGCTGAGCTCCGACAAGGGCCATGCATGCAAAAGCTATGCAGGCCCTTGCTCGTTTCAGCGCCTAAGTATGCGATATCAACAAATCACTGATGATGCAGATCGAGCCATCCTCTGGCGGGGTGGCGTCGGTGTAGTCGATCTGGTTGTAGACCCCGCCGTGGAAATTGAACACCTGCGAATTCCAGGTTGAGTCGAGCTGCAAATCACCTGATGTACCGACAACGCCGTTGTAGTCGACGGTGACTCGAGCTACGCCGGCAGAGTTGGCGCGAATGGTCACCTTGAATTTCGCGCCCAGCGGTACGCCCTTGAGCACCGTGGTGTTGACCGGGGTGGGCTGGTTGAAACTCTGGCGGAAGCCCATGGTGATGTTGCCTTTCTGCCAGAACACCTTGATGGCGGGGCTGTCGTCGTTTTTCACATGCATCTGCGAAATAACGACTTTCTGCGCAGAGTTGACCTTGGTCACGGTCATCTCCTGATAGTTGAGGTGGTCAGCGGCACTGGCCAGCGACCAGTAGAACGATTCCTTCCATTCACAGCGGGTGCGGTGGGTGCTCTTGCTTGAGGCGCCTTTGGTCGGCGCGGACAGTTGCAGGGATCCGTCGGGCAGCACCGTGACGATGCTCGGGAACTGCGCAATGGCCTCGGCGCCGTTGAGTTCCAGTGCCACCGGATTGGTTGCCGAGACGGGTACCGGGGTGGAGAGGGTGAGATTGCTGATGTTTACGGCCATGGTTTGTACTCCTGACGATAAAAATCATTAGCGACCCAAGCCTTCGGTGGATTGGCACATCTGTCTGCGCGGACTTTCACCATCTCTTGGGCACAGCACCATAGCGGCGCATGCGGCCGCCGCGAAAACACAAAGGGCAACGATTACGCCGGCAGCCTCCAGCACAGCGCCGAAAACCGGCGTGCCAGCGGTCTGACCGAGCGCCAGAAGCAGAAACGGAATGCCCAGTCCCAGGTCCGGGCGGTCCGGCAACAAACGAATGCCTTGCAGCAGATAAACGCCTGAAGAAACGATGTAGGCCGCGCCAAACAGGCACATCGCGGCGAGGCCCGATCCGGCGGAAACTGATGCGGCAGAAAGGCCCAATGTCCCGAGCGCGATCACGGCAAGCGCCAGATGCTGCATGCGTGCGACACCGAAGCGGCCAGTGAGCACGCCGGTCATGCAGCCGCTGATTCCCGCAGCGCCCAATACGATCCACGCCCACGCAATCGCCTGATCGGAGAAACCAGCCTTACTGCGCAAAATATCGGCGCCGAATGTCCAGATCGCCGTGCTCGCCAACCCCATCAGGAATGCACTGGCGCACAAAGGCAGTACGCCGGGTCGACGCAGCATTGCCAGCGAGAAGTTCTGCGCGACGTCACGCTCGACCCGGCGCGGTACCGCAAACCAGAGCCAGAGCGTAACGCCGATGCCGATCAAGGCAAACAGGGCATACAGCTGGCGCCATTGCCCGGCCGCCAATATCGCCGCAAAACCGGAAAAAACGATTCCCGCCGCTGTCCCGGCATTGATAAAACCATTGGCCCGCGGGCGATCCGCATCATCAAGACGCGCTGCCACCGCGCTGGCCAATGGCGGCGAAGTCAGACCCGTGCTCAATCCCGCCAGCGCCACACCACAGCCCAACGTCAGCCCCGACGAGGCCACAACCACCAGGCCCATCCCCAGCGTGGCCGCTGCACCGGCCATCACCGTCAACCCGCGCGGACTGATTTTGCCATTGCAGACAAACGTCGCAACGATGCCCACACAGTAAGCGGCGAACGCACTGCCACCGATCCATCCGGCAGCGGTCACGCTGAGCGTCAGATCCTGACGAATCTGTGGTAGCAGCAGTCCATAGGCGAAGCGCGCCAGGCCATAGGACAACGCCGTCAGCGCGAACGCTGCCGCGACAAGATTGAGGCTGCGCCGGTCAAGACTCACGGTGAAATCGGATTGCTGGCAGGAAAGGTTGTCTCGACCGCATGCTCCGGTCTGGACCAGATGCGATCGGAGTTGGAGGGATCATTAGCCATGAGTGTCCTCGAGGATGTCTGTTGCTGGAGTGGTTATCGATTCTGATAACGGACTTGCACTTGGGTTTGATGATTTTCCAACACAGCCGATGGATGGTAGAGCAAAGGGCGAGGGCAGCTCTCGGTTGGCTGGGCGCACATCAACCTTTGCGAGCAGGATCGAGGGGTTTTTGCGGGTATCGAGGGGCGGGGGATGGCGCTTGGAGAGAGGCGAGTTAGTGCAGGACGGCACGCCGGAAGAACTGCGCGAGCGTCAGGGAGTTTTCCGCGCGCGGTGGCGGATGCAAGCGAGGGTACAAAACCGTTGAACACAGCACTACTGCGCTGAGCGCGTCCAGACCCGCACGTAATCGATGCGAAACACCGACGGCAGGTCAGCATCGTCGACCACGCCGAACCAGTCCCACATCGCTTCACTGTCGAAGACGATTTGCATCGGGAAATGCCAGTAGCTGTTCTTTGCTTCCCGGACGAGTACGCCGTCGACATACCAGCGCAAGGTCTCGGGTTGCCAGTCGAAACCGTAGACATGAAAGGTACTGGCCAGCCGCCAAGGGGCATTCCACGTGCTGCCGGAACTCAGGTGTTGATCATTCTGCGGTCTGGCCCAGACATGGGCGTTCATGTTGTACCGGCGGTCGAACGCTTCGTTGCGGGTTTTGCCGCCGATTTCGAAGATGTCGATTTCCGTGGCGTTTTCCGGCAGCCCGGTCCACGCCAGCCAGAACGCACTGGAGCCGGCAGAGTTCATCGGCTTCGCCCGGGCTTCGTAATAGCCGTACATCCCCCGTTCATGGGTACGCACCATCGCCGAACTGTAGTCCTTGTAGCCCAAGGCGACGTATTTCTCGGGGAGGGTCTGTTTGCGGAAGGTGATGTTCAGATTACCGCTGCCGACCTTGGCGTTCTCCGGCAAAAACAGCGCCGGTTTGCGCCCGAGGGAATCGGTGCCGGTGGCGTTGTTGACGTGCCAGCGTTCGGCATCGAGGGCGCTG
The DNA here is from genome assembly GCF_900187595.1 of Pseudomonas sp. Irchel 3F6. NCBI lineage: Bacteria > Pseudomonadati > Pseudomonadota > Gammaproteobacteria > Pseudomonadales > Pseudomonadaceae > Pseudomonas > Pseudomonas sp. Irchel 3F6. The sequence goes on from NZ_FYDP01000001.1 coordinate 672,603, forward strand.
CCGTTGAATTCGTCTGACAGCCGCGTATCGCGTGTCCAACCGCCGGCATTGGCCTGGTCCGATAACGGCAGATCGGGCGTAACGTGCGTCGGGGTCGGTCCTAGCGGACCGATGCGGGTCCACGCGTCGACCTGTTGCGGCATGGCGACCGCCCATTTCTGCGCCAGATACTCGAACACATTGCGGCGTTCGTCCTGGCTGCTGAATGGGCGGTCATAAACCAACACCTCGGCGATGTCGCCTCGCAGAATCTCCGAGGTGCCCACCACATTGCGCGCCACCGCGAACGGGCCGATCGGCACGTCACTGGTTTCCAGCAAGGCCAGGGCTGGCTCGTAGGCGCTGGTCTGCTGCACACTGATGCCGAAATTCGGTGCGACGTTATCGTTGTCCGCCAGTTGCGGCCGCGAGCTGAACAGGCGCTGCCAGGCCTTGCCGCCGGCCTGCTCGGGCAGACGCCGCGAGACGATAAAGACTGTCACCGGGCCTTTGCTTGTGCGGATCGCCTGGCCCATGAACGCCGCCGTGCCGCTGAAACGCACCACGCCGTGGCCGTTGAGGGCGTTGTCGACGCGCGTGGGCAATGTCGTCGCCGCGCGATTGTCGACGACGACTTCATTGCCCTTGCCGGATTTGTCCCGCCAGCGCACGACCTGATTTTGCCCCTCCAGAGTCATCGAGGCGGGATCATTGCCGTCCAGCCACAGCACCAGTCCATCGGTGACCGGTCGTGGAATATTGGCGCTGACGCCAGCACTCAGCAGCAGCAAAACCAACAGCAAGCATGGTGATCTGTTCATGAGTCGTCCCTAACATGGATGTGCGCCGGTTCAGCTGCCCACCGCCAGCAGCGGCGCCGGTTTCGGGCGGTAGCCCCATGGGTTGCTGGTCTGCCAGCGCCAGCTGTCGATGAGCATTTGCGTCAGCTCGCGTTGTGCCCGCCAGCCCAGCTCGCGCCCGGCCTTGCTCGCGTCGGCGCGGCACTCGGCGACATCACCGGCGCGGCGGGCGGCGAACCGGTAGGGAATGCGCAGGCCGGTGACGTCTTCGAAGGCGCTGATGATCTGCAATACGCTGTAGCCGGTGCCGCTGCCGAGATTCCATACGTGCAGGCCATGCTCGTCGCCTTGCAAAACCTGCAGCGCCTTGAGATGACCTTCGGCCAGATCCAGCACATGGATGTAATCGCGAATACAGGTGCCGTCGACGGTTGGATAGTCGTTGCCGTAAACGGTCAACGCCGCGCGCTGGCCGCTGGCGACCTCGGTCAGGCACGGCAGCAGATTGTTCGGTCGACCGCTGGGTGCTTCGCCGATCAGCCCGCTCTGGTGCGCGCCGATCGGGTTGAAGTAACGCAGCACAGCGATGTTCCAGCGTGAATCGGCGAGGGCAAGGTCGCTGAGCAATTCTTCGATCATCAACTTCGAGCGCCCGTAGGGATTGGCCGGTTTGCCGGTGCCGTGGTCTTCGATGATGGGCATGCGGGCGGGCTCGCCGTACACCGTCGCCGAGGAACTGAACACCAGATTGAACACGTGGGCGCGGGCCATCGCCTGACACAGGTTCAGCGTGCCGAACACATTGTTGGCGTAGTAATCCATGGGGCGGCGCACGCTTTGCGCAACGGCTTTGAGGCCGGCGAAATGCAGCACTGCATCAATCGCGTAGGTGCTGAAAATCTCTTCCAGCAGCGCGGCGTCGCGGATATCGCCCTCGATGAAATCGACGTGCGAATGACTCAACAGCTCCAGCCGTGCGACTGCTTCGCGGCTGCTGTTGCACAGATTGTCGAGGATCAGCACCGAGTGTCCGGCTTCGATCAGTTGCAATGCCGTGTGCGAACCGATGTAGCCGGCACCGCCCGTGATCAACGTGGTTTTGCGCATGACGACGTACTCCATTGCGAGGAAATGCAGCTCAGCGGGCGGTGAACACCAACTTGAATTCTTGCGGCCAGCGCGGGTGCAGCAGGCTGTAGGCCAAGGCATAGGTCAGCGTGCCGATGGCAATGTCGCCGGCCAGGTGCGCATAACCGGACAGGCCGGTCTGCCGCGACAGCCACATCACCACGACGACCATCACGAAAGAGGCAAGCAGGCTGCGGTAACTGGACTGAAAGAAGCTGCGCCAGTCGTAACCGATCGCGGCGTGCAGGCCGCGTACCTGCAGCGGCGTGATCAGCAGCATGCGCAGCAGCAAAGCCAGCGCCGCCGCCATGCCGCCGTAGGTCGCGCCGAGCAGATACACCAGCGCCAGCGCGAGCAGGGTGGTGGCAACTTCGGCCTTGAGCGTCAGGTGCGTGCGATTGACCGCCACCAGCGCAGTAGTTGCATACAGCGCCAGATTGCCCAGCGCCGCCGTACAGGCGAGCACTTGCAGCAAGGGAATCGCGTCGGCCCATTTCGCGCCGAAGATCAGCAGGATGATGTCTTCGGCGGTCAGGGCGATGCCGAAGAACAGCGGCGTGAGCACGAAGCCGCTGATCGCCGTGGAATCGCTAATCATCCCGATCAGCCGCGCCGGTTCGGCACTGCGCCGGGCGAACACCGGCAGGGCGTAACTCATCAAGCCGTTGCAGATCGCCGAGCGCGGCAGGTCGATGATGCGCATGGCCAGATTGAACATGCCCACCGCGTGCGCCCCGGCAGTCAGGCCAAGAATCAGATTGACGCCGCGTTGCAGGGTTTGCGAACTCATGACATTGACGCAGACCGGCAGACCGGCGCGCAGCACTTCGCCCAGCACTTGGCGGTCGATAAGAAAGGGAATGCGCCGACGCTCGCTGCGCATCAGTACCAGTGTGGAAACGCCGTCCATGATCAGCGCCTGGGCAACCACCGCCCACGGGCCGAAACCCAGCATCGCCACGGCCACACCGCCAACCCCGCCCGCGACTTTACCGAGCAAGGTACGCGAGGCCAGCAACTTGAAATTGCCACTGCGGCGCATTTGCGCCACATACACCCGCGCCATCAGGGTGAAAAGAATTTTCACCGAGGCCACGGCGGTCATCCAGCGCAGCGCGGTGGACGGCGTATACAGCACGACCGCCAGCGAAACCGACGCAATCGATAGCAGACTGACCAGCACGGCAAACCAGAACACGCTGCTGATGTGTTTGTCCTCGACACGTTGCAGGCGCACCAGCGGGTCTTCCAGCATCGACGAGAATAGAATGCCGACCACTTCGACCACGGCGATGATCAGCGTGCCGATGCCCAGCTCCGTCGGCGTCAGCAGATGCGCGTAGACGACAAAGGTAATCATCGACAGAAAGATCAGGCCGAACTTCTCGGTGAAAATCCATACGAGGGTCATCAGGCGACGGTTGGCCATGGCGCGATCCCTGAAATTCAGCGGCTGTTGCCCAGGCTTTTCAAGCAGGCGTAGAGGTAGCGCAGGGTCGGTTTGCCTTGGAAGAAAAACAGCGTCTGCCACGAATGCCCGAGCATCTGCCGGAACACCTCGATAACCCGTCGATGATCGCCGCGCCGGGAGAAGGCATTGAGAAATTCCGCGTGATTGGCGAGGACGAAATAGATCCGTTGCTGTTTGTTCAGCCGCGTGCCGTAACGCGCCAGGTACAGCTGGATGAAGCGCAGCTTGTGCGGGTAATACTTGTGCGGTTGCGCGGTGATGTTGGCGGCATTGACGGCGCGCCAGTGGAGGATCTGCGGCACGCTGTGGATCTCGCTGATTTCCGCGATGCGCGTCCACAACAGGCGATCTTCAGCGAAGCGCAGGCTCTGATCGAAGCCGCCAATGGCGACGATGATCTCGCGCAGGACGAGTACGCCGGAGGTGCCGTTGATGATGTTCTCGCGCATGAAGTCGGCAAAGTGCTCGCCGTGTTTACAGCGATCCTCCAATTGGCGTTTGCCATCACTGAATTCGCTCATCTGAAAGCAATCGATCAAACCGACTTTGCGTCCCTGTCGGGTCAATTCCGCGTGCAGTGCCAGTTGTTTTTGCAGTTTTTCCGGATGCCAGCGGTCGTCGGCATCAAGGAAAGCGATAAAGGTTTCTTCGGCGCTGAACACGCCGCGATTGCGTGCACTGGCCGGGCCTTGGTTGGGCTGCTGCAACAGCACGATGGGGAAGGGCGCGGCGTACTGCCTGACGATCTCTGGCCCGGCATCGCTGGAACCGTCATCGACGACAATGACTTTGTCCGGCAGGCGGGTCTGTGCGCACACCGAGTCCAGTGTGCGTTGAATGCTGGCGGCGGCGTTGTACAGCGGAATCACCACGCACACGGTGACTGCCGAGGGATCATTCAGCATGGGCGTTGCTCCCGGAAAGTGCCGCGCATTGGCCGAGCATTCGCCGCTGGCAGCGGCTGCGGACGGGCGACGAGGTGATGGCGGAAGGTCAGGCTGAGCACGCAGAAAATCAGGAACTCACCCGAGCGGTAGTTGGGAATCACATAGGCGACGTAATTGGTAACGACGAACAGGCCGATGATCACCAGCGCACAGGCCTGATAGCGCGCCGACTGATCCGCCGTGATTGCCCGATAGCGCTTGCTCAGGGTCTGGGCAAACATCAGCAGCAGGGCGATCAACTGGATCAAACCGCCGTTGAGCAGGGTTTCAACGTAGCCGCTGTGCGCATTGCCGATATAGCCCCAGCGCGTGATAAACGCATCGGCATCGGCACTGGCCCAGAACGCGCCGAAGCCGTAGCCCTTGAGAAATTGCGCATCGATCAGCGGCTGCAACAGCTCCCAGATCAACGTGCGGTCAGTGAGTGACGGGTCGCGGCCGACCAGTTCCAGCAGCATGGCGTAGTTGGCGTAAAGCACCCCACACAAGAGGAAGAACACCAGCGTGGCGGCGGTGAAGGCCAGCAGTGAGCGGTTGATGCGCAGCCGGATCAGCGTGATGAAGTAGGCGTAACTGGCGGTGCCGGCGACGATCAGCGCAATCGCCGTGGCTGACTGCGCCAGACCGATGGCGATCAGCGCGAACAGCCCATACAGCATGGCCAGCGGGTTGCGCTGGCGGATCATCGGCAGCAGCAACAGGATCGCAATCGCGTTCAGGCGTGCGCCAGCGTTCTTTTCCGCGAATACCCCGCGAAAGGCCCCGTCACGGATGCCGCCGGAAATAAAGGCGATGTCCGGGCGAATCACGGCGAAGATCAACCCGACTAGCGCCGCTGCACCGATCACGCAGCCGAACAGAAAAGCGATCCGCTCGATGCTGTAGCGCCAAGCGATAAAACCGGCAAAGAACACCACGCTGAGCAGCGCAACGAAACGCTTGAAACTGAGCATCGGCTCGCTCGACCAACTGATCGACGCCGCCACGCAGCCGAGAAACAACAGCAAAAACAGGTTCTGCCGGTAGAAACTCTTGCTGAGGAACACTTTGTGGCGAATGAAGAAGAACAGCGGCACCAGCAACGTCAGCAAGCCGCAGACCTGATTGGCCAGATTGCCTTCCAGATCCTGCTGGGCATCGTCCAGCGTGCTCACATTACCCAGGCGCAGAAAGAAGCCGATCACTTGCGTATAGAACAGCACGCCAAACAAGGTGAAGGCGTCGGCCAGTGTCGAATAACGCACTTGCAGGCGGTTCATCTCAGTGCCTCCCGAGTAACGCCTTGAGGTAGGTCTGCACCGCGCGGCCGCTGACGAAGCGCGCGGCGGCATCAATTCGCCGCTGGCGATGCAGGGCTCGTGGCGCGGCCATTTGTGCGCTGATTGCGCTGGCGAGCGCGGCCGGATCGTCCACCTCGACCAAGGGGGCGACGGCGCCATCGCCGAGGATTTCCTGCGGGCCGTACGGGCAGCGGGTCGCCACGACCGGCGTGCCGGTCGACAGGGCTTCGACCAACGCGTTGGGGCTGCCCTCGAAACGCGACGACAGGACGAAACAGTCCGCTCGGGCAATCTCGGCGATAGGGTCACTGGCGTATCCCGGTAGATCGCAACGCTCTGCGACGCCGAGCGCTGTCGCTTGGGCCAGCAGTTCGCCGCGCAGGGCGCCTTCGCCGAAGATGATCAGCCGCGCATTGCCTTGCGGCAGGCGGGCGAAGGCGTCGATCAAAGTGTCGAAGCCTTTTTGCTGCGCCAGGCGTCCTACAGCGACGATCACCGGAGTGGTTTTGGCCTTGAGCCAGGGATGGCTGGGCGCGGCGGCGGGTTTGTCACGAAAATCGTTGTCGAGCACCGGGTTGTCAGCGGTCGTCACATCGCGCGCGCGGGCGATGGTGGTGTCGACCAGATCCTCGGCGACGCCTTGTGACACGCAGATCACCGGGTTGGGAATCAGCCGGTACAACCACGGCGCCAGCCAGTAGGCGAGCTTGACCGACAGCGCCGGGTTGACGTGTTTGTCACGCGAAAAGGCATTGCGCTCGCTGACATGCAGCCGCGCCAGCGTCCCGGACAGCGCGGCGGCGGCAATCGCCACGACGTTGACGTGTGTGAGGGCGGCCAGTTGCGCGTCGTACTGATTGCTGCGTAAAAACCGTGTCAGTGCCGGCACAGCCGCCGCGCTGCGCGGACTGTCGAGCAGCACTTGCCTGACCCGCGGATCGAGCGCCGGCTGATTGATGCCGGCACCGGTGAGCATCAGCAGCGTGACTTCGTTGCCGGCCTCAACCAAGGCACCGGCGAGGCGCACCATCATTTTCTCCGCGCCGCCGGCGCCGAGGTCCTGGAGGATGATCAGCAGCTTTTTCATCGGTTCCACACCTGGTAATAAGCCTGCGCGGCGTACTGGCTGGTATAGGGCAGGATCGCGTCGCTGACTGAGCGTCGGGGCGGCGGCTCGGGTTCGCGGCTGGCCAGACTGTCGAGCAGCGCCTCGGCCAGGGCTGGCACATCGTTGACGACGACCAAACGCCCGAGGCGTCCATCGTCGAGCAACTCGCGCGGCCCGCTGCCGCAATCGGTGGACATCACCGGCGTACCCAACGCCAGCGCCTCGACCAACACCGTCGGCAAACCTTCGTGCAATGAGCTGAGCACCAGCAACTGCGCATGGCGGATCAGCGGATAGGGATTGCGCAGATGCCCGGTGAAATGCACCAGGCGTTCGATGCCCAGCCGTTGTGTCTGCGCTTCAAGCGCTGCGCGCAACGGGCCGTCGCCGGCAATCACCAGATACGGCAGCGGGCGTTGTTGCGCCGCCAGCGCGTAGGCGTCGAGCAGCAGCGCGAAGCCCTTGGTTTCCACTAGCCGGCCGACCCCCAGCCAATAATGATGGGGCACGCCACCGGGCAACGGCGCCTGTGCCGCGCGCAACAGTTGCTCGCTGATCACCGCGTTCGGGCAATAACGGATGCGCGGCTGGCCCCACGGCATCAACCCGGCAAGGGACTGGCGCAGACCGTGGGACACCGCGACCACCTTGCCGCTGCCGCACAGGTACAGCGCGTACAACAGACGCAGGCTGGCGCGCCCGGTGTTCTGCTCGGCGCAATCCAGCGCGGCGTGGCGGGTGTAGATGACTTTGCAGGCACTGCCCAGGGTGGCGAACCAGGTGCAGAGATTGGCCTGCTCCTTGGCGCCAATCAGGTGCGTCACGCTTTCGCGGCGAATCAGCCGGCGCAACAGCACGATCGACTTTAGCCAGCCCGCGAGCCCACTGCCGCCACCGGCCATGCTCGGCGCGCCGTCGACGTTGGGCGAGTCGCCGTTCATGACGAAAAAACTCACCCGCCGTCCGTCCGCCAGAAACTGCTCGGCGAGGCGTTGCTGCACGCACTCGACGCCGCCGCCAGTCTGGTAATCCTTGAGCGTGAACAGAATATGCATCGGCACAATCCTCATGGGGCAGTGACATTGATTGCCACTTGCTGGCGCAGAATCAGTTCGGTCAGGCGCAGGGCATTGCTCGGGTAGTCGAGCAGGTAGCGCTTGATCGTGTGCGGCTCGCGGTACATGCGGTAGAAGGCGCGCAGGTGCAGGCGGTTGATGGCGTCGGGGTAGTAACGCTCGCCGGCATCGGCTTCCTGACGAATGAAACCGCCGCAGGTGAACGCCACGCCGCTGAAGCCACCACGCAGCGCATCGAGGACAAAGCGCTCCTGCAGACCGGCACCGAGCCCGACCAGCAGCAGGTTGGCCCGCCGTCGACGGATATCAGCCTGAAGCGCGGCGCCTTGCTCGGCATCGAAGTACCCGTTGTGCGCGCCGACCAGTTGCAGGCGCGGGTACTGCATGCCGAGCTTTTCCACGAAACGATCAAGCTCGGCCTGCCGCGCACCGACCACATAGACGCGTTTGCCGCGCTGCTCGGATTCACGCAACACCGGATCGGCAATCGAGGTGAAATCGAAACTGACCCGCTGCACCGCGCGCCCGGTGATGCGCGACATGAACCCGGACATCAGCATGCCGTCGCAGAAATACGCCAGCGACGGCGGCGGCTGGCGGATGAAACTGCCGATCGAGGCGAAGTTGAGAAAGGAGAACGCCCGGTTGGATTCCAGCAGGGCCGGCGAATAACGGTCGAGCAATTCCAGGCGGATCATGACGCGAGATCCTGTGCTTCAGCGGCGCAGGTTGGCCGGCCGACGCTGATGTAGGTGAAACCGCGTGCGCTGAGGCGTTGCGGATCGAACAAATTGCGGCCATCGAAGATCAGCGGATTTTTAAGCTGGCGGGCGAGCAGTTCGAAGTCCGGCGCGCGAAACGCTTGCCACTCGGTGACGATCACCAGCGCGTCGGCATTTTTCAGCGCCGCCTCTTTGGTGCCGGCCAGCGTCAGGTCATCGCGCGGGCCGTAAAGCTGCTGCGCCTGTTCCATGGCTTTCGGGTCGAATGCCTGCACATTGGCGCCGGCTCGCCACAACGCCTCCATCAACACGCGGCTGGGCGCTTCGCGCATGTCATCGGTGTTGGGCTTGAAACTGAGGCCCCACAGCGCGAAGGTCTTGCCTTCCAGCGCACCGTTGAAGTGCTCGGCGATCTTGTGGAACAGCGTGCTTTTCTGCTCGTTGTTGCGCGACTCGACTGCGCGAAGCAGGCGCGCATCGATGTCGACGCCGTGGGCGGCGTGGATCAGCGCGCGCACATCCTTGGGAAAACACGAACCGCCGTAACCGATGCCGGGATAAATGAACTGGTAGCCGATGCGCGGATCCGAGCCGATGCCATGGCGAACCATTTCGATGTCGGCGCCAAGCTTTTCGGCAAGCCCGGCCATCTCGTTCATGAAGCTGATCTTGGTTGCCAGCATGCAGTTGGCGGCGTACTTGGTCAGTTCGGCGCTGCGCACATCCATGACGATGATTTTTTCGCGGTTGCGATTGAACGGTTCGTAGAGCTCGCGCATCAGCGCTTCGGCGCGCGGGCTTTCGGTGCCGATGATGATCCGGTCGGGGCGCATGCAGTCGTCGACCGCGCAACCTTCCTTGAGAAATTCCGGGTTGGAAACCACATCGAAGGTCAGCGCAGCGCGGCCGCTCTCGGCGAGGATTGCACTGATGCATTCGCGTACCCGGTCCGCCGTGCCCACCGGCACCGTGGATTTGTCGACGATGATCTGCTCGCCGCGCAGGTGTTCGCCGATGGTACGGGCGACGCTGAGGACATGTTTGAGATCCGCCGAGCCGTCCTCGTCCGGCGGCGTGCCGACCGCGATCAGCAACACATCGCCGTGCTTTACCGCAGCGACCAGACCACTGCCGAATTGCAGACGGCCGCTGTGATGATTGTCCCGCACCAGGCTTTTCAGACCCGGCTCGTAGATGGGCAGAGTGCCGTCGTTCAAGGCCTGCACCTTGGCCGCGTCGACATCCACACACAGCACGTTGTGGCCGACCTCGGCCAGCGCGGCGCCCTGGACCAGTCCGACATAACCGATACCGAATACACTCACATTCATGGGAAAACCTCATGCGTGGCGGGGTGGGCCAGAGCGCTGGCCGCTGTCAGTAGATGTTTTTCGAGAACAGGGTGAAGGGCGTCTTCAGGAGGATCTTGATGTCCAGCCACAGCGACCATTGATTGATGTAATTGAGGTCTTGAGCGACCCGGCGCTGCATCTTTTCCACGGTCTCGGTTTCGCCGCGATGCCCGGTGATCTGCGCCAGACCAGTGATGCCAGGCTTGAGCCGATGCCGTGCCATGTAGGCGCGCACCTTGCCGGTGTAATAGATGTTGTGGGTGACCGCGTGCGGACGCGGCCCGACCAGCGCCATGTGGCCGAACAGCACGTTGAACAGTTGCGGCAATTCGTCGATGGAGCTGCGTCGCAGAAAGCGTCCCAGCGGTGTGACGCGGTCGTCGTCGCGGGTGGCCTGACGCACTTGCTGATCGTTGTGCACGCGCATCGAGCGAAACTTCCACACGCGAATCACTTCGCCGTCGCAGCCATGGCGGTTCTGCTTGAACAGCACCGGCCCCGGCGACGTCAGCTTGACTGCGATGGCGACGCCGAGCAGCAGCGGACTGAGCAGAATCAGCGCTACCGCTGCGACGCTGCGTTCGAACAGGTCCTTGCAGAACAGGCTGCCGGGGTGCGAGGTAAGCAGGCTTTCGTTGAGATAGATCGCCGGCATCCGCTCGATTTCGGAGATCGAATGATTGAGCAAGACCATGCTGCCCAGATCCGGAATCCACACCACGTCGACGTTCATGTCGAGCAGATTGATGTACAACGCTTCGATCGTCGCCGCCTCGGCCATCGGCAGCACGATGTACACGCGCCGCGCCTGCAAACGGGTGATGATTTCGCGGATGTCCTCGACCTCACCGAGCAGCGGCAGGATGCTCGGCGCCGGGCCGCTGTCGGCTTTCGCAGCGACAAACCCGAGCAGTAACGCGCGATCCGGGTCGAGGAGTTTGCGCGCCAGGTCATGGGCGGTCGGGCAGGTGCCGATGATCACCGCGCGGCGCTCGTTGCAAATCATTTTGGTGTACATGCGCACGAACAGATGCAGCGGCAGAAACGTCGCCGCCTGGGCGAGAAAACCGACCACCGCCCAGACAATCACCACCTGCCGGGAGAACAACGCGCTGGTCTGGGTGACGAAGGCGATGCTCATCAGCAGTCCGAGCAGAATCAGCCAGCCGGCCAGCAAACGTCCGAGCCCGACCAGCAGACCATGGCGCTTGTGGTAGACCTGCACCAGGCCGTAGACCGGCATCGAGCCAAGCACCGTGAGGATGATCAGTAGCCGGTATTCACTGGGCAAGGCGCCGATGCGCCAGTGCACCAGAACAATCAGCAACAGATTGACCAGGGTCATTGCGCACAACCATTGCCCCCAGAATGTGAGGCCGCGACGGTGTGCCATTTGCGCGGAATATTGCGAGGTCATCGGCGCGATCTCCGATTCGTCGAACAGGGAAGGACAGGCTGCGGCCGGGCGGCACGGCCCGAAGGATCAGCGCGGGGCGAAGTCGTAGTCGTAGAAGGAACGGGAATGGCCATGGCCGTACTTGCGCGCCTTGCGCAGATCGACCTGATTGAGCACCACGCCGAACACCGGCGCTTGGCTCTGCTGCAACACGGCAATGCTCTTGCGCACCTGGCCGACCGGCGTGCTCTGCGCCTTGACCACGTAGATCACCGCATCGGAATGCTGCGCCAGCAACAGCGCGTCACTGACGATTTCCGCTGGCGGCGAATCGATGATGATGTGCCGGTAGCGCGACTTGAGAATCTGCAACAGCCGACCGAGGCGCGGTGAGCTGAGCAAGTCCTGCGCGGGGGCCACGGCGTTGCTCGAACTGCTCGAGGCTTTCAAGCGTGGTGCCTCGAACGGGTCCAGCGCTGCGGGCGTCAGGCAGCCGGCCGGGAGCATGTCCAGATTACCGACACTGCGAATGCAGTCTTCCAGCCGCGCGCTGCCGGCCATGAGGTTGGCGAGGCCGGGGCTCTGCGGCGGGAAATCGAAATTCAGCGACAGCGTCGGCTGCCGCATGTCGGCATCGATCAGCAGCACCCGTTCCAGTGGCGCCAGTGACGAGGCAAGGTTGTTGGCGATGGTACTTTTGCCTTCGCCCGACACCGAGGAAGTGACGAGCACCACCTGCGCCGGGCGTTCGTTGTTCTGCAGCATCAGCCAGGTGCGCAGGTTGCGGATGGTTTCGCAGAAGCGCGGGTGGTCGTTGTCTTCGAACAACCGCGCCAACTGCCGCCGGCTCTTCTTCATCACCAGCGGCACGACGCTGAGCAACGGCACATTGAGCAGACTCTCGACGGTGTCGTCGGTCTTGAAGGTGTTGCTCAGCGTATCGAAGAGGAAGGCGAGGGCGACGCCAACCACCGCAGCGACCAGCGCAACAATCGCGAGAATCAGGTTCTTGCGCGGTTTGCTCGCTTCCAGCGGTGCGATCGCCGGGTCGACGATGCGCGCCTTGGCCGAATCCATGTCCGAAGTGGCGGCGGTTTCCTTGAGGCGGGTGACGAAGGTTTCGTACAGCGCCCGGGTGCTGTCGACTTCACGCTGGAATTCGCGCAGCTGGAATTCCTTGCGCGAAATGTCCTGAATCTGCGCTTTGTTGCTGTTGAAGGATTTGCGCAGGGCGTCTTCGCTGGCCACCGCCAATTGGTATTGACGCTCGATGCCGGCGACCACTTGCTGCACTTGCAGACGCAGACTGTTGGCGGCGGTGCGCTGTTCGGAACGGGCGGATATCAGCGCCGGGTGTTTCGGCCCGTAGCGGCCCGACAACTCCTCGACTTTGGCCTGAGCCTTGGCCAGATCAGCCTGGAACTGCTGAATCAGCGGATTGCTCAGCACTGCCGGCACGCTGGACAAACGACTGATGTCGCCGTTGCTCAAGGCTTGCGCCTGACGGAACTGGCTCTCCGCTTCGGCACGATCGCGGCGCGCATCGATCATGCGGTTGCCGGTCATCTGCAGCTCGTTGGCACTGATGGTGGCGACACCGTCTACATCGACCAGACCCTGTTCCTCGCGATAGGCCTGCAACTTGTTTTCGGCGACGCGCAGGTTGTCGCGCAACTCGACCAGGCGGGTGTTCATCCAGCTGGTGTTGTTTTGCGAAGACTTCAGGCTGGTGTCCTGCTGGCTGTCGATGAAGCCTTGCGCGAGGGCGTTGGCCACCGCCGCAGCGAGTGCCGGGTCGGGCAGTTCGACGTCGATCTCCAGCAATTGACTCTTGCCGACAAACTTGACGCTGGTGTGCAGCATCAGGTTTTGCGTGACGTCGTTGAACACTTGCTCTTCGGTCGCTGGCGGCTTCGGCGGCGGCAGCAGATCCAGCCATGGCAGCCATTGGTCGCGATTTAGCTCCGCTAGCCATTGGCGCGGGGTGAACCAACTCTGCGCCTGCTGGCGTGGATCGGTGATCGGGTTAGTAGTCAGGCCAAGTTTGCGCACGGCGCGCTCGGCCAGTTCCCTCGATTGCAGCAGGGCTTGCTGGGTCTGCAAGTAATCAGTGGTGGTGGCGCCGCCGGATTCGGCGGCCTGCTGAAAACTCAACACCGGTGGCGTCTTGTCCTTGATCAGCAACGTCGCACTGCCGACGTATTGCGGCGTGATGAACGACAGCGCCACCACGGCCAGCGCGCAACTGAGCAGCACAAGCCAGGCGATGTTCCACTTCGCCGACCAGATCACCCGCCACAGATGCAGCAGATCAAGGGTGTCCGACTCGTCGGCGGCTTGCGTTGGCAAGTGGCCCTGGAGCGGACGTTCGAGGTAGGTGCTTGGGCTGTTGTCCATGATCAGAAAAAGCCTTGTGCAATGGAAATGGTGTCGCCGGGGGCGATGACGGTGGTGCGCGAAATGTTCTCAGTGACCGGTGGGCCGCCACTGCCGCGCAGGATCGTCACGCGTTTCATCGAGGCGCGTTCGGTCAGGCCGCCACCCAGGGCGATGGCTTTTTCCAGGGTCAGGCCGGGCTGAAACGGATAGCTGCCGGGCTTCTGCACCTCGCCGTTGATGTAGAACGGGCGGTACTCGATCTGGCTGAGGCTGACTTTCGGATCGACCAGGTAGCCTTGCTTGAGGCCGTCGACGAGCTTTTGTTCGACCTGATTGGGCGTCAGGCCCTTGGCGACGATTTCGCCTAAAAACGGATAGGAAAAGGTGCCGGCATCGTTGAGGCGGATCTTCTTGAAGCTCAGTTCCGGCTCGCCGAACACGATGATGCGCAAGACATCGCCAGCGGCCAGGCGGTAATGGGTGTCGGTGTCCGCCGCCTCGACCGTGGGCACTGTCCAGAGCAGCAACAACAATAAAATCAGGCGCGTGTGCATGGCCCAACCCTCCTAAAGACTGACGTCGAACGTGATCTGGAAAACATTGCGGGTGAAGCTTTCATTGTCGGCATCGGAGTCGTTGTCGCGGTGGCGGTAGGCGACTTCGACGTCCAGCCAGCGGCGCATTGCGTAATTCACGCCGAGTTTGTAGTCCTGCAAATCGTCGCTGCGGTCCTGGCCTTCGTAGACGTAATGGCCCATGCCGACTTCGGCAACGCTGGTGATGCGTTCGGTCCAGCCGTGACGCCAACCGATCTGGGTGAAGGTGGCTTTCACCGCGTCGGAGCCGTCGTCGCCTTCGGCCATGGCCTGGCGGGCGAGGAAGGTGAAGGTCGAGTAGGTGCGCGGTTTCCACGCCAGATCCACTTGCCAGGTCGGGTTGCTCAGATCGTCGGAACCGCTCTGGTCGAAATTCTTTCGCTCGTAACCGACGCGCAGCTTGCCGGTGGTTTTCGCTGTCATGTCCCATTCGGCTCCGGCCAGCACTGCATCGGAGCGGCTGCTGCGCGGGCTGTTCGATTGCAGGTAGTCGAAGCGGGTGTGGTCGTATTCGAGCAAACCACGGGTTTTGCTGCCGAGGCGGTGATACCAGGTGCTGGTCAGGTTGCTGGTGTTGCGCTCCTTGTCATCGTTGATGCCGTCGGCGTTGTCATAGCGAAGCTGTGCGTAACTGGCGCCGAGGTCGATCTGGTTCAGCGCACTGCGCGCGCCGAAGGTGTAGACGCCGCCGACGCGCTGGCTCTCGATTTTGTCGTTGATGCCGTCGACGGCGGTCGAGGTGGTGCGCTCGTACTTGCGTGCCTCGGCTTCGAGTTTCAGCCGATGCCGGTCGGTGAACTCCATGATGCTGTCGGCGCGCAGACGCTGGGCGGTGTTCGAAGCGTCCGAGGCGCTGTGATAGATGTAGCGGGTCGGCTCCCAGATCACCCGCGTGGCACTGTTGCGATCTTCAGCCTTGAGCTCGAAGGCCGGCGCCAGGCGGGTGACCATGGTCGATTCGACATCGTGTTCGACTTCACGAAAGTTGTCGTCGTAGCTTTCCGACAAGGCGAAGGTCGGGGTGAAATCGAAGCCGTACACATTGATCGCTTGCGGCTCAACGCTCCACGCGGCTTCGGGGGCACAGCAGGCGACGACTAAAACCAGGGAACAGCGAGGCTTCAGAGCCATGGATCACGCTCCTGATTAAGGGGGTCGGGGTCAGGGCGAAGCGGATCCGGACTATTGTCGCTGGCGTTCGAGGTAACTCAGCGGGACGCTGACGTGCTGTTGGCGGTTGAGGAAATTGAGCAGGATCATTACTCGCTCATCGCCCTGCATGGACAGGAACACGCCTTCGAGCGGGGACAGTGGACCCTGGACGATTTGCAGAGGTTCGCCGGGCTTGAGTGTCGGTTCCGCAGGAAAGCCGATCGACTCCTGACTGCGCTCACGCAATTGCGCGATCACGTCTTCATCGACCCGGGCGGGCACATGGTTGAATTCGACGATGCGGCTGACACCACGGGTCGAGCGAATCGGTGCCCAGTTGTCGTCGCGGCTCAGTTGAATGAACACGTAGCCGGGAAACAGCGATTCCAGTGTTCGTTGGCGTTTGCCACGAATACTGCGCTCGCTCATCAGCTGCGGCCGGAAGGTTGAATAGTTCTGTTGCTGCAGATTGAGTTGTGCCCGTTCATCCTGGCGGGGCTTGCACTGCAATAAATACCAGTTAGAGCCGTTGCGGCAAACCGTTAGCATGCTGGAGTACTCCATACATAGCGATCGTTTAAGCAGGGCGGCCGATAGCGTGGGACGAGCCGTCATGCTTGCTAGTAGGTAGTAGGCTGATCAAGGCAAAGTGCCGAGCCAGATGCATCAATGTTTATTGGCAGAAGAAGTGTTTCAAAAATGAATCAACTTGGTTGGTTATTGTTATATCCGTGGCCGTCTTGGCTATAACGAATCGGCGCGCTTTCATTCAGGCAAAGCTACCGCACGGTTCGCAGTTGCGACCTTCAGGATCCAATTACATAAGTAGCCGGAGAGCAGAAAAGTGCGCGGCGGCGCGAGCTCTTCGGGCAGTGCTAAGTTATCGGCCAGTCTTTGCAAGCTGTCAATTAATAACAGTCAAAAAGACTGCCTTTCATCCGCTGATAATGGCCGTGTTTCGTAAGTCATTGTTTGTGAACGGTGAAATTTATTCGTCGGATTTTTTAAACTTTTCGAAGTTATTGAAGTCGCGGGTGTTAGATGGCGTCCGTGATAGCAAATTAGTTTCAATCTTACATCTTTCGATTCATCGGCAGTTCGACTTTTAAATACCTCGCGTCGGATGCTGCTGGCCAGGGTAACTAGGGTCGTCTATCAATAGTTGCCGTTGTTGGCCGGTAAATGTTCGGTGCTGTGTATCTCCTTAAAGTCCAACCGGTGAGCCGAGGTGATCATGAGTGTTCTGGTGACAGGTGCCGCAGGTTTTATCGGTTATCACACGGTCATGCGTTTGTGTCGCGAGGGGCTCGAGGTTGTGGGTATCGACAATCTCAATCCTTATTACGATGTCAAACTCAAACAGGCGCGTTTGCACAGATTGCAGACGCTGGCCAATTTCACTTTCCATCGACTGGACATTGTTGATCAGGCGGCGTTGAACGCGCTGTTACAGCACGGACACTTCAAACAGGTCATTCACTTGGCCGCCCAGGCCGGTGTGCGCTACTCGCTGGACAATCCTGATGCGTATGCGCAATCGAATCTGGTCGGGTTTCTCAACGTTCTGCAGGCATGCCGTCGTCATCCGCCGGAGCACTTTATCTACGCCTCGAGCAGCTCGGTGTATGGCGCCAATACCAAGATGCCGTTTGCAGAAGACGACCCGGTCGACCAACCGGTTTCGTTGTACGCCGCGACCAAGCGTGCCAACGAATTGCTCGCGCACAGTTACTGCCATCTCTACGGCTTGCAAGCCACCGGCCTGCGTTTTTTTACCGTCTACGGTCCCTGGGGTCGACCGGACATGGCGCTGTTCAAGTTCACCGAAGCGATGCTGCAGGGGCGCGCCATCGACCTTTACAACCAAGGCGAAATGGCGCGGGATTTCACCTACATCGATGACATCGTCGAAGGGATTTTGCGACTGCTCGACAAACCGCCCGCACTCAGCGCCGAGCGTGGTACTAACCGGCTGTTCAATATCGGTCGCGGCAGTCCAGTAGCGCTATTGAGCTTCGTCGAATGCCTGGAGCAGGCATTGGGCATGAAGGCCCAGCGCCGTTATCTGCCAATGCAGGAGGGCGATGTATTGAAGACCTGGGCCGACGTGTCGGCGCTGGCGCGCTGCATCGACTTCAGCCCGCACGTGCCGATCGAGCAGGGCGTGCAAGCATTCGTGCAGTGGTATCGCGAGTTCTATCAGGTCTGATTCAGTGCAGCGTAACGGCCCTGCGACTTTCCCCGATGCGGATCCGGTCGAGGGCGCGGTTCAGCGCATCCAGCGCATCGAGCAGCGCCTTGGCCTCGGCCTCACGCCCGTCGCCCCACAGGCGTTCGGCCATTTTGTTCAAGGCCAGAATGGCGCGTTCGATGTCGGCTGCACTGGCGGTGTTCTCAGGGGCTGATGGTTTTTTCGGCATTCACGGTTCCTCGGCGGTCGGCAAATCACCATACCGCCAAGGCGCCGAGCAATACAGCGACAAGTGTCCCCGATCAGCAGCGGACGCAGTTTGGTCAGCGATTAGCCTCAGTCAATCCCGCCTCGATAAACCGCACCGAACTCTCCAGCGCCTGCTGCCCCTCGGCCAATATGCCCGCGTAGAAATGCCAGGCGTGAAACATGCCGGGCCACACTTCAAGATTGACCCGGACGCGGTTGTCCGCCAGGTGATTGGCCAGACGCATCGCGTCACTGAGCATCAGTTCGTTTTCGCCGATCTGCACCAGAATCGGTGGCAGTCCGGTGACGTCGGCGAACACCGGCGAGGCTAGCGGATGGTTGGCCAAGGTGTCGCCGAGAAAGGCTCGCGCGAGGATGTCCAGCACTGGCTTGGAGTTTAGCGGGTCAAGGCCTTCACGATTGCTCATGGAAGCGCCGGTGTGTTCGAGGTTGGCCCATGGCGAAATTGACGAGCCCACCGCAGGCAATGGCAAACCTTTGGATTTTGCCGCGACCATCACGCTGACCACCATCGCGCCACCCGCCGACTCGCCAGCGAAGGCAATCTTGCTGGCGGCGATGTTCTGCTCAAGCAACCACTCATAGGCGCGCAAAGTGTCATCGATGGGGGCGGGGAACTGATGCTCGGGTGCAAGGCGGTAATCCGGCATATACACCCGCGCGCCGAGCATTTTTGCGTAGTTGCCGCCGATGCCGTGGTAGCCGTCAGGTCGACCGACGATGTAGGCGCCACCGTGGATGTACATCAGCACCGCGTCGGTCTTGAGCTCATCCGGAGTCACCAGCGTAGCGGGCACGCCGCCCATGTCGACTGTTTCAAACCTCACGCCAGCCGGCGGCTGATTCTGCCCGAGCATTTTTGCGTAGGCATCGCGGATGTCGCTCATCTTTGTGGTGGTATCGGTGCCCTTGAGCACGGGTACCAGATCGCTGAGGCTGTTGGCCCAGGTTTGCACGGCTGCTTTTACTTCAGTGTTCATATGACCTCGATCAGGCGTTGGTGATGGATTAACTAATCGAGATGTTATGCTCATGATTGGGGAATAGGGTTCCCCATAACCGGTGCCAAGCCGCTTGAATGCCAAATCCGGAGGCCACATGGAACTGCATAACCTGAACGACATCGCCGCCTTCGTCGCCTCGGTGGATGCCGGAAGTTTTACGGCGGCGGCCAGGCAACTCGGGCTGACTCGCTCGGCCGTCGGTAAATCGATCGTGCGGCTCGAATCGCGTCTGCAGGTCCGTCTGCTCAACCGCACCACCCGCAGCCTGAGCCTGACCGACGATGGTCGGGTGCTGTATGAGCGATGCGTGGGCATCCTGCAGGATCTGGACGAGGTCGAAGAAGCTTTGGCGTTCCGCCGTTCGACGCCCAGCGGCCGCTTGCGCATGAGCCTGCCGGTAGCACTGGGCCGGCTGCACGTTGTGCAGCACATCGAGCGCTGCCTGAGAGACTGGCCGTCGCTCGCCATCGACGCGACGTTTTCCGATCGGCTGGTCGACCTGATCGACGAGGGTTTCGATCTGGCGATTCGCATCGGTCCGCCCAAGGAAGACTCCGGACTACTCACGCGCACGGTGGCTTACCAGCAAATGATCACCTGTGCCTCGCCCGATTATCTGAAAGAACATCCGGCACCGCAGACACCCGAAGATCTGGCCGGGCATGCGTGCCTGCACTTCGTCAGCGGCGGCCGATTGCTGGCGTGGAATTTTCGCGTCAATGGTCAGCCTGTGTCGGTCATTCATGCCGGGCGGCTGCAGATGGACAGCGCTGAAGCCTTGCATCAGGCGACTGCCGCCGGCCTCGGTATCGCGACGTTGCCATCCTATGTAGTCAACGATGACTTGCGCAGTGGCAAGCTCGTGCAGTTGCTCGCAGATTACGCCGAGGCTGCCGAGCCGATCCGGGTGATTTATCCGAGCAAGCGACACCTGTCGCCGAAGATTCGGCTGTTCATCGACAGGCTGGTGGAAGCGTGGTCGCCGGCGCCTTGGGACTGATCAGCCCGCCATAGGAGCTGTGCCGCAAATTCACAGCAGGTGTGCTTTTTCAGCTATATCCAGCCAATCTTGGCGAGCCGTACTCTTGCAAACAGTGGCGCAGAAACTTGCGTTTCATCGCCACTGTAATCCGACGATGTCTGTGCTCGGCACGGATCATTTGAAGGAACAATAAAAACAATATCTGCGGGAGATGAATCCAATGAGACTCGCTCAAGAGGAAGCCGTGGCCGTGGCGGCTACCGCGAAAAGCTGGCTGAAAGCTGCCGGCATCCTGCTTTGCCTGTCCACTCCGGTTGCCGCGCTCGCGGACATCAGGATCGGTGCGCTTTATCCCCTGAGTGGATCCCTGGCGTTACTGGGCGACGAGAGCTTCCGTGGCCTCGAACTGGCCGTCGCCGAACGAAATGCCTCGGGCGGTTTGAAGGGCGAGCCGATCAAATTGCTCAAGGCCGACGCAGTCGATGCGGGACAAGCGGTCGGTGCCGCGCGCCGGCTCACCTCTGTTGAGAACGTCACTGCTGTATTTGGCAGCTATTCCTCGGCGCTGTCATTTGCGGCCACGCAGGTGACGGAGATGGCGGGGGTGCCCTTTTTCGAATTGGGTGCGGTGTCCGACCACATCACTGAGCGTGATCTGAGCTACGTGATGCGCAGCAACCCGACCGCCAGGAATTTCGCCGAAGGCACCATCACCGCCATCACGGACATTGTCAGCCCATCGCTCAAGGTCGATCCGAAACAATTGAAGGTCGCGATCATCCACGAGGATGCGCTGTACGGTACGACCATCGCCGGGTTTCAGAAAAAAATCGCTCAGGAGCAAGGTCTGAATGTGGTCGAGGTACTACCGTATTCGGCCAAAGCGGTCGATCTCTCATCGCTGATCCTGCGTTTGAAAGGCGCCCAGGCGGATGTGGTATTGCAGACCAGTTATCAGAACGACACGACGCTGTTTTTCCGCCAGATCCGCGAAGCCGGTTTCAGGCCCAAAGCCGTTATCGGCGCCGGCGGCGGCTATTCCATGCAGGACACGGTCAAGGTCGTCGGCGCAGCCAATATGGAAGGCGTGCTCGATGTCGATTTTCCACAGTTCCAGACCAATGAAAACGGCGCTCCCGGTATCGGTGCGTTCGCCAAGGCATACAAGGATCGCTACGGCAGCGAACCGCGCTCGGGCCACAGCCTGATCAACTATGTCGGGGCGAAGATATTCCTCGATGCCATGGAAAACAGTACTTCGCTGGACGCCGATGCGATCCGTGCCTCGGTGGCAACCATCGATATTCCTCTCGGCGGCACGGCTGCCGGCATCGGTGCCAGGTTTGGCAAGAACGGCCAGAACCAGCGCGCCAATACGGCAATCATGCAGTGGCAGAACGGACTGCTGAAAACCGTTTACCCCCAGGCAGCCGCCGTTGCCCAAGCGCGTTTTTCCGACCAACCCTGATACCTGAACCCCGCAATCTGCTGAAGCTTGATCATTGAGCTTCACGGGTTCGTTCGCTCGCAAAGAGGGCGCCAACCGTGGAAATTTTCATCCAGCTCCTGTTGAACGGCTTATTGCTCGGTGGCACGTTGGCCATCATCAGCATCGGCCTGACGTTGATTTTCGGCATCGTGCGTGTGGTCAACTTCGCCCATGGCGAGTTTCTGATGATCGGCCTGTATGCCGTGTACTTGCTGAATTCGCACTTCGGCATCCACCCGTATATGGCGATCATTCCTGCGACGATCCTGTTGTTTGCCGCTGGTGCGGCAATGCAGCGTTTCATCATTCAGCCGTTGCTTGGCGCCGAGGGACATATCCAGATTTTCGCCACCGTGGGCGTCTCGATTGCCCTGATGAACGGCGCGTTGCTGATCTTCGGTGCCGACGTCATGACGGTGAAGAACATCAGCGTCGGTACCACGACCGTCAGCTTCGGCGCCTTTCGCGTCAGCAGCGGTCAGTTGATCACGTTTGTCGCGTCGCTCGCACTGGTCGCGGGGCTGCACTGGTTTTTGCAGAACACATTTCTCGGCCGGGCTGTCCGCGCTACTGCACAGCATCGCAACGCGGCGCAACTGATGGGTGTCAACGTCAAAAACATCTATGTGTTTGCCTTCGGCCTGGGTTGCGCCTGCCTGGGCGTCGCCTCGGGACTGATCGCTCCACAATATCCGGTCTTTCCAACCGTTGGCACTTTCTTCGTGCTGACGGCGTTTGTGATTGTGGTGCTGGGCGGCCTGGGTAGCCTGTCCGGCGCACTGATCGGTTCAATGCTGATCGGCATCGTCGACAGTCTCGCCGGTTACTACATCGCGCCGGACCTCAAGGAGGTCGTCTACTTCACGATTTTCCTGGGCATCCTGGTGTTTCGTCCGACAGGTCTTTTCGGCGCCGGTCGCGGGTCTGAGTGAGGAAGATGGTCATGAATATTTTGCACCCGCGTGTCTATGTCAGTGCACTGGCCCTGGCGCTGTTACTGATCATTCCATTGAGCGTTGGCTCGCCGTTCGTTTATCACCTGTTCATCCTCATATGCAGTTATGCGGCACTGGCCAGTGCCTGGAACATCGTCGGCGGGTTTGCCGGCCAGCTGTCGTTGGGGCATGCCGTGTTCTATGGGGTGGGCGCTTACACGACGACGCTGCTGATGATGAAACTGGGCATCAGTCCATGGATCGGCATGTTCGCTGGCGCAATCCTGTCGTCGATTGTCGCGGTGCTGATCAGTTGGCCGTGCTTCAGATTGCGCGGGCCGTTTTTTGCCTTGGCGACCATTGCGGTGCTGGAGGTCGTGCGTCTGGTGGCGATCAATCAGCATGACGTGACCGGTGGTGCGGCAGGGCTGGGCGTACCGCTGAAGCTCGGTTTCGAGTGGATGTTGTTCCGCCCGCGCTGGCCATACCTGCTGATTGCCTTCGCCTTTCTGCTCATCACATTGGCAGTGTCGTGGAAGATCAAGAATTCCCGACTGGGTTATTACCTGATCGCCGTGCGTGAGCGTGAAGACGCCGCCCATGCGGTGGGCGTGAACTCGGTCAAGGTCAAGCTGATCGCCGTGGTGTTGTCCGCATTTATCACCAGCCTGGTCGGCAGCTTTCACGCGATGTACCTGACCTTCATCGAACCCGGCTCGATGTTTTCTCTCGAGATGTCGATTCAGATCGCCATGTTCGCGTTGATTGGTGGACTGGGCACGGTATCGGGACCGCTGATCGGCACTTTGCTGGTGCTGCCGCTGGCTGAACTGGCACGCGGCTGGCTTGGCGATCTGGGCAGCGGGGTGCACGGTCTGGTCTATGGCATCGTGCTGGTCGTGGTGGTGCTGACTATTCCGCAAGGCGTGGTGGGGCGTTTTGGGGCCCGGATATTTGCCTGGATCGACTCATTGCCCGGCGGCCGTCGTTCGATGGCAAATACAAAAGCACCGATCGGGCCGACCTTGGCGCAAGCCCACTCGGCCACCCACGGTGAGCCGGTTCTGGTCGCAGAAAACCTGCACAAGTTCTTTGGCGGACTGCACGCCACCAACGATGTTTCGCTGAGCTTGGCCGAAGGCGAAATCGTGGGTGTGATCGGCCCGAACGGCGCCGGCAAAACTACGGTGTTCAACCAGCTCTCCGGGTTTCTTCTGCCATCCAAAGGCCAAGTGAAAGTGCGCTTGCTCAATGGCGACTGGGTCACCCCGAACAGCCCGGCCGAGTTCGCCCGGGCAGGCATTGGCCGGACCTTTCAGATCGTGCAGCCATTCGCTGATTTGAGTGTCTGCGAGAACATCATGCTCGGTGCATTCATGCACACCGCCGACGCGAGGGAGGCGAGGGCGATCGCCGAGCAAGTCGCCGAGCTGACCGAACTCACCGCGCTGCTCGACACCCGGGCGCGCAACTTGACGGTCGGCGGCATGAAGCGCCTGGAAATGGCCCGCGCTCTGGCGACCCGCCCGCGCATCCTGTTGCTCGACGAAGTCATGGCCGGCCTCAACCCGACGGATGTTGCCAAGGCCATCGCAGTGATTCGCCGGGTGCGTGATTCGGGCGTCAGCGTGTTGATGATCGAGCACCTGATGCAAGCCACCATGAGCCTTTCTGACCGCATCGTCGTGATCAGTTCCGGCACGCTGCTGATGCAGGGCGCGCCTCACGATGTGATCAACGATCCTCAGGTTATCGAAGCCTACCTCGGTAAGGAGTACAGCCATGCTTAAACTCGACAACGTCCACAGCGGCTATGGCGGTACGGAGATCCTTCGTGGCGTGTCGTTCGAGGTCAATGCCGGTGAGGTGGTGACTATCGTCGGCGCCAACGGCGCCGGCAAAACCACGACCCTGCGCAGCTTGTGCGGCATCGTCACACCGTCCCAAGGCACGATCGAATTCGAAGGCCAGCGCATCGATGGCAATCGCCCCGATCAGATTGTCGACGCGGGCCTGACGCTGATACCGGAGGGGCGCCAGTTGTTTCCCTTCATCAGCGTGCGCGACAACCTCTTGATGGGCGCCTACAAACGCAGTGCACGAGCGGGCTACAGGCAGCGTCTGGACAATATTCTCGATCTGTTTCCGAGGGTGCGCGAACGCCTTGATCAGAACGCCGGGACACTGTCGGGCGGCGAACAACAAATGGTCGCCATCGCCCGGGGCCTGATGGCCGAGCCGAAATTGTTGATGTTTGATGAACCGTCGCTGGGCCTGTCGCCGCTGCTGGTGTCGCAGGTCTTCGAGATCATCAACAGGATTCTCCAGTTGGGCACCACCGTGTTGATCGTCGAGCAGAACATCGTTCATACGCTGCGCATTGCTCATCGCGGTTACGTGCTGGAGAACGGCGAAGTGGTGCTCAGCGGCACCGGCCAGGAACTGCTGGAAAACCCGCACGTCAAGCGTGCTTATCTGGGGCTCTGACCCAGTCCATTCATCTGCAAGTGAGAACAGCTCATGACTCATTCCAGACACGCCGGGCGCACCGTAATGGTCACCGGCGCCGGGGGCGGCATCGGTGCGGCGATCGCGCGGTTGTATTGCGAAGAAGGTGCAGCCGTGGCGCTGCTCGACGCTGATGCCGACAAGGTGCAACAGCAGGGCGTGGCGTTGCTTGATGCGGGTTTTGCGGTCGCGTGGGCGCAGGCTGATGTCGCGAGTTTTCAAGACTGCGCTGCTGCCTGCGAGCGCTTGCAAGGTGAGCTCGGCCCCATCGATACCCTGATCAACAACGCCGGCATTTCGCCCAAACACCACGGCGCACCCGCGCCGATCTGGACCATGGCGCCGGAGGAGTGGCAGCGGGTGGTCGATATCAACCTCAATGGCTCCTTCAACCTGGTGCGAGTGCTCGCGCCCGGCATGGTCGAGCGCCGGTTCGGGCGCATCGTCAATATGTCTTCGGTGGCGGGCAGCGCGTTCTTGCCGATTGTCGCAGCGCACTACAGTGCGACCAAAGCCGCAATCATCGGCTTTACCCGCCACCTGGCCGGCGAACTCGGGCCGTTCGGTGTCACCGCCAATGCGCTGGCACCTGGACGAATCGAAACGCCATTGCTCAAGACCGTATCGGCCCAGGCCAATCAAACCGTGGTCGACGAGACACCGCTGCGCAGGCTGGGCACACCGCTTGAGGTGGCGAGAGCGGCGTGTTTTCTCACGTCAAGCGAAAGCGACTTCATTACCGGCCAGGTGGTTGATGTCGCGGGCGGCTGGTTGATGCGCTGATGACTTCTTGCGAGGACGTTTGTCATGGTTAAAACGATGGGATTTCCCGGGCGCTACGAGCAGGGTCCGAATGCATTGCAACAATTGGGCAGAGTGCTGAACGACATGGGCCGATCACGGCCGCTGGTGCTTTGCGATGAGTTTGTCGCCCGGCATCTATGGCCGCAGGTTGGCGCCACGTTGCAGGACCAGGGATTGGAGCCATTGCACATCGAGTTTCCCGGCGAGTGCACGCGCGCTGCGATTGCGCAGTTATCCGAGCAGGCATTGCTGC
This sequence comes from Pseudomonas sp. Irchel 3F6, assembly GCF_900187595.1. NCBI lineage: Bacteria > Pseudomonadati > Pseudomonadota > Gammaproteobacteria > Pseudomonadales > Pseudomonadaceae > Pseudomonas > Pseudomonas sp. Irchel 3F6. Next base: position 698,425 of record NZ_FYDP01000001.1, read on the forward strand.
ACGCCCCCGACACGATCATTGCGCTGGGCGGTGGCAAGACCATCGATACGGCGAAGGGGCTGGCGGCCAATCTCGACGTGCCGATCATTGTCTGCCCCACGATCGCTTCAAGTGACGCGCCAACGAGTCGGCTGATCGTGCTTTACGACGAAGAGCACAAAGTGGTGGGCGTGGAGTTTCTGAAGATGAATCCCGCTGCGGTGATTGTCGATACAGAGGTCATCGTTCAGGCGCCGGCACGGTTCTTCGCGGCCGGGATCGGCGATGCCATCAGCAAGAAATTCGAAGCCCGACAGTGCTACGCCGCCGGCGGCCACAACTCTTTCGGCACACCGCCGCTGCACACGGCATTGATGCTCACCAACCTGGTTTTCGACACGCTGATGCAGTACGGCGTCCCGGCATATCAGGCGGTGTGTCGACATGAACTCACCGATGATGTCGAGCGGGTCATCGAAGGCACCGTGCTGATTAGCGGTGTCGGTTTCGAGAGCGGTGGTTTGTCACTGTCCCATGCCCTGGTTCGGGGGCTGACCGCGATACCGGCGATGGCGTCGATGCTGCATGGCGAACTGGTGGCGTTCGGCACGCTGGTGCAGATGGCGGTGGAGGCGCGACCGGCCGAAGAGATTGAACAGGTCGCGCGTCTGCTGCACGCGGTGAAGCTGCCCGTGACGTTCGCTGAACTGGGTCAGCGCACGCCGTTGACGACGGCGCAGATCAATATTCTCGTGGACGCAACCTTATCGGCGGTTTACGCCAGAAACATGCAACCGCCCTTGAACTACCAGCGCCTGGTGGAAGGATTGGCGGCGGCTGACAGCCTTGGTTCACGGCTGGTCAGAGTCTGCGCGAACCCGCCCCGACACTGTGATCCTGCGTCACAACAGGTGTGACCAAGTAGCTGTTTTCTCCCGTACAGCGACGCCATAACCTTTCCCTCAAGCGAAATCCTGGCGCAATCAAGTGCTGTGAATTCGTCAAAAAAACCGAGAGGCCTGACTATGAATACTCCTGTTAAACCTGATGAACTCGCCATTGCGTATCAGTTGCCGCAAGTTCCATTCATGACGCCCGACATGGTGCATCCGGGCGTCATGACGCAGTGGCTCGAAGACGATGCGCTGTGGGTGCCGGTAACAAAATCTGTCTCCTTCAAGCCATTGCTGCTCAACACCAGCGGCGGCTATTACATCAACCTGTTGCGGGTGCGTCAGGCCGGCGTGCTGTCGCGTCACCGCCATACCGGCGGCGTGCATGCGATCGTGCTCAAGGGTCGCTGGTACTACCTGGAGCATGACTGGGTCGCGGAGGAGGGGTCTTTTGCCTATGAGCCGCCCGGTGAAACGCATACCCTGTTCGTCCCCGAGGATGTGAGTGAAATGATCACCTGGTTCCACGTGCAGGGTGGCTACACTTACGTCGATCCGCAGGGCGTTGCCGTGGGTTACGAAGATGTGTTCACCAAGCTTGAAGCCGCCCGAGCGCATTACAAGACGCTGGGTTTGCCGGACGACTACATCGAACAGTTCATTCGCTGACCCGGCCCCCAGGAAAAAGCGCGCTTCGGCGCGCTTTTTCATAAGCGTTGAGACAACATGCCTTCAAGCTTTTCGCCAGGACCGGCCATGGACAATTATTCGCAGCTGCTCGCTTTTATATGGTCTACCGAATGTGGAAGTTTTTCTGCTGCCGCGCGCGCCCATCACCTGACGCCATCAGCGGTCAGCAAACTGATCACCCGCCTGGAAGATCGCTTGCAGGTCCGGCTGTTCCAGCGCGGCTCACGCGTGCTGACGCTGACCGAGGAGGGCGCCGCTTACCTGCGCAGCGCCAAAGCCGTCGTTGAAGCCATGAACGAGGCGGACTCGCTGGCCGAGGCGTTGCCCTCCAGGGTCAGTGGCACCCTGCGCATCCACACCATGACCTCTTTCGCCAAACACCAGATCGTGCCGTGGCTACCGGAATTTCTGGATTTGTATCCCTCACTGGACGTTGAGATCCAACTCGGCGCGCAATTCGTCGATCACTTCGAGCAAGGGCTCGATATCGCCATCCACAGCGGCGTATTGCCCAGCTCATCACGCATTGCCAGACGCATCGGCGAATGTGAATGGCTGATCTGTGCCTCGCCGCAGTACCTGGCTGAACACGGCACACCAACCACACCCGCAGATTTGCTGAATCATCGTTGCTTCAATTTCAGCTTCGTCAGCCCGTGGAACAAATGGTCATTTTTGCAGGATGGAGACGGCGTCTCGGTACCGGTGACCGCCAGCGCGTCGTTTACTCAAGGCGATCTGTTGCGCGACATGGCGCTGTCAGGCGCTGGCGTGGTGAAGCTTGCGGACTTTCATATCGGGCTTGATGTAAAAGCGGGAACGCTAGTGCCGTTGCTTGAGGATTTCAAAACGGGTGTGGTCGAGCCGATCTACCTGCTTTATTCGGATCGCAAGCATTTGAGTCCACGGATACGAGTATTCATCGAGTTTTTTCAGAACAAGTGGCGTGAGCATCCGTGGAAGGTCTCCTGACGTTCAGCTCTGGGGGCAGCGTATTGATCAACGCGATGCTCAAACTGCGCATTAAAAAGCCCTGAATCATCAGGGCTGAGTTTTGGTTGAGGGGGCGTAGAGTGACAAGCTCGCGGTCGGTCTACTTCGCGCTCGAAGAGCAGGCCAACCGGTATTGCTCATAGTTCAAGCCTTCGACCTTTTCCGGCAGCTTGTACGGCACGGGGCAGCTTTTGCCCTGCCACTTGATGGTGATGACACCGTGATCTTTGGTCACCAGCGCCAGGGCCTTGCCCGTCGGATCTGACAATGCCAGTTGTTTGCCGTCGCTATCCAACAGCACCGCGCCGAATGGAATCGGCTGGCCGTTGGCATCGTACAGTTCAAACTGGACGCGTCTGCCTTTGCTGCCTTCGAAGCGTGCAAGAACTATCGAACCTCGTCTTGGCACCAGTTGCTGGGTGGCATTGTCCAGCTCGATCTCACCGCCCAGGTTACGCGTGTCCAGCGTTACCCAGTTCACGCGGTACGGTTGCGCGTTAGGCAGAACCGCATAGCCGTTCAGGCCGGTTTTCACACCCGAATAGCTGCTGACTTCGACGCCCGACATGCCGGGCACTTCCACCAGACCGAACGTTTCACCGACGGTCTGGCCCATATTGATGCCGCCTGCATGGGCTACCAGCGATCCGGCGGCACTCAGGTTCTGTGATTCATAACCGTTGCCTCGGTTGTAACCCAGGCTCAGGTCGCCCATCGATGTGCGGGTACTCAGGCTCAGCGAGCCAGATCGATCGCCTTGGACACTGCGCCCGGTCTGCACGGAATAGTAGGTGTCGCTGTCCTCGGTCAGATAACCGTTGATCCCGGCTTGGGTACCGGTGTTCTGATGGTTACTGGAAATGTAGGCGCGCGGTGCGCGGGGTGTCGATCCGAGCGGGAACGAAATTGAAACGCTTAATTGCGTGTCGTTGCTGGTTTCACCGCGTGCGCCGAATTCCTGGGTTTTGCTCAGGCTGATGTTGTAGTTCAGGTCGCGCCAATTGTTGTTGTAGCCGGCGGAAAAGCTCCGCGAGCCACCGCGATCCCAATAGCGCTGGTCACTGGCGTTCAGGTACAGCGAGCCGAACTGGCGTGCTTCGCCCAAAGTCTGGTTGACCGTGAGGTCGGTGCGGGTTTTGGAATTACCCAGGCGCCGGGTGGCCCCGGAGCTGGTGTCCTGGACATGGTCGGTCAGCGTGCGATAACCCTCGGTCGAATAACGATAAGCGGCGAGGGTGAAGCTGGTATCGGTGCCGGTGAAGGTCTTTGCATAGAGCGCGCGTATGCTGCTGCCTTGGGTGGTTTTGCCGAATGCCTTGCTGGACGATTGCGTCACGTCCAGGGACATTGCGCCAATCGAGGTGTTCTTCGCCGCACCGATGGACAGCGCCTTGAAGCCGTTGCTCGCCTGAATGCCGGCAATGCCCGTCAGGTTGCTGGTCAAGCCGTAGGCGAAAGTGCCCCCAAGGAAAGCCGGTTTGTCATAGCCCTCGCTGTTGTTGTTGAACTTGCCGCTCGACAGGCTGTACTTCAGTTGCCCCTCACGCACCATCGTCGGCAGGGCGGAGAACGCCTGCCGGGTTACCTTGCGCCGACCATCCGCTTCGACAATGGTGATCTCCAGGTCACCGTTGGAGCCCGATGGGTAGATATCACTGATCTCGAACGGACCCGGCGGCACGTTGGTGGTGTAGAGAATGTAGTTATCCTGGCGGACCTCGATCGTGGCGTTGGTTTCAGCAACGCCACGTATGATCGGCGCATAGCCCCGCTCGCTGTCTGCGCGCATGCCCTCATCAGAGGCCACCTTGACGCCTTGATAGCGCACGCTGTCGAACAGATCCGAATCGGAAAAGATTTCCCCCGCACTCAGTTGCCCCTTGATCGCCGTGAGGTCGCGCTGGATGAAGGTGCGGTTGCTGACGAACCGATTGGGCCGGCCGGTGGAGCTGCTCAGGTTGGACTCGTTGCGCAGCCGCCAGGCGCCCAGGTTCAGGCCGTTGCGAAGCCCGAGGTTGTTGGAAATTTGCGTCGAGTAATCGGTTTTGCTGCGGGTGCTGCTCAGCTGGTAGTTGATGAAACCGGCGGCCACACCTTGGTCCCAAAGCTCTGGATCTACATAGCCGCGCATGCCACGCGCCATGGCGACCTGCGGCACACTGATATTGAGGCGCAGGCGGTTGGCATCGAAATTGAGACTCGCTTGCTCGATCATTGCAGGCAGGTCGTAGTGATCGGCAGGGTGTTGCTCGTCAACCAGACCCTGCTCACGCAGTTTGCGCATGTCCACACCCAGCTGCTGCAACAGTTCCAGAGTGATGCGTGGCTCGACTTTGCCGTTGACCGGGTTGGCCGCGAAATCGATATCGCGACGCCCGACCAGCGTGCCGTTGCTGAACACGTCGACGCGGTATTGGCCTGGCAAGACGCTGTTGGCATTCAGCAACGGTTGCAGATCGACCGCCGATGAACCTTCAAGGAACAGCGTATTGAAAGATTCACTCGCCACTGCGGCCGGGGCTTCGGCGCCCACGGCGAATCCGCAAATGGCCATGTTGATAGCAAAGCACAATGGATGCAGGCAGCCCAACGCCGCTTTGTTTTTCTGGCGCGCAACATGATGCTTAACACAACTTTCAGATGTGTGGTGTTGGGAGGAAAACATGCAATTTGCCTTATCAGTCCGTGTTGCTTCAACCGGAGTCCGGAACTTGTGAATAGCTTGTAAGTTGGCAGGGTGGGGCGGGGGATTTACTGGGCGGAGGCATCTTTCACGCGCTCGGCATGGCTTTCGGCAACGCTTAGTGGTGCATCGAATCGTTGTTGTGCGCCGTAATCGTTAATTGCTGAAAAACTCAAATGCGAAGTACCAGCTGGCAGATCTTTCAGATTGAATGAGCGAACTTCCCCTGGAACGATCATTGTCGAATCAATTACCAATTCCGCTTTTTTCCCTGCAACGACTTTCAGATCCGCCAGCGACACGTGGTAGTTGCTTTGGTTTTTTACTTTCAGCACCGACTTGCCAGCCTGAGTGACCAATTGCCATGCAAGTTGCTCCGGTGCCTTTGCGGCATCACCGGTGAGTCCGTCCGGGCGGAAGAAGACCTTGATACGCTGACGTACCGCCAATTGCAGCGTGTTGACATCGGCAGCGCTGGCCTGGGGGATTTCCTGCACGTTCAGCCATACCACCGACTCCTTGTCCGCAGGCATGCCGCGGCCTTCATAAAGAATCCTCAGTAATTGCTGTTGATTGGGCTCAAGTTTGGCCAGTGGTGGAGTAACAGCGAAAGGCGGTGCGCTGCCAGCCGTGTCGCCGGCATCGAGCCACGATTGTGCGAGGATGGTTTGCCCGCCGTTGCGCACCGTGACGTTCGCCTCTTTGTGCGCGCCATCGAAGATGATCCGGGTGGAGCTCAGAGAGATGCTGGCGAATGCCGAGTGCGTCATCAACACCCCGGCAAGCCCCAGGCAAAGCGGAAAATAGCGACTTAACATAGTTTTCACCGATTAATGGCCGGGGAAGGACGAGGCACAGCGGCCCCGTCCGGGTATTGCGCGTTGCTTATTCGTATTCGAGAACGAACGGCAGAGTGGCGTTACCGGTACCTGCAGTAGCAGCGGTCTTGTCGCCGGTGGTGACGTAAGCGGCTGCGAACGACAGGGTGCCGTCGCCGCCAGTGGTGCCGTCGCCAGTCAGGCTGGTCTGCACTTTGGCGGTGGCTTCGGAGCTCAGGTCGATCAATTGGCCATTGCTGTCCAGCAGCGCGATACCTACGCCTTTGGCCGCATCGGTACCTTGCAGCTTGAGAACTTTTTTGCCATCAACCAGGCCCGAACCGCCGTTTACGGTTGGTTTGAACAGCATCGAAACCTTGGTGCCAGCGTTGCAGTTCACTTTCAGGTTGAAATCGTTGGCGGCCACACGACCGGCGCCCGGAGCAGAGTCGGTGCCCATGTCTTTGATCGACACGCTGCCCATGTCCACGGCAATCATCTTGTCGTTACCCGAAGCGCCGTCTACCGAGCAGGCGTCGTTGTTGATAACGCCGGTGAAGCTGATTTGACCGCTGCCGCCCTTGACAGCTTTAGCGGCTTCTTCTTCAGCCACTGCACCAGTGGAGGCAGCCAGTACGGAAAGAGTGAGTACTGCGAAAGCGAACTTTTTCATGTTTATATCCGAAGTTATTGTGAAGTGCTGCATTGAAATGCCAGGCCATATTAGGTGTGCGGTGGTGGCGGGTCTTTGGGATTTGTCTTAAAGCGATAAATGTGCGAGCCAGTCAGTAATATGGCAGTGGCGTATTCATATTTGCGGTAATGGTGCAGCGAACCAAATGAGACAATTCTCAAAGTCGTGCGGTCTTTGTCTGGCTAGTATTCGCGGATGCAGAAATTCTCAGTCAACGCAAAGTTTGTGAGCGGGCGTCCTGCTTGAAAGATTATTCAGACTTTCGCTATTAACGACTGATAGAAAGAGGTTCCAGGTTTGTGAACACGCTTCGTATATTGGTCTTGGAAGATCACGCCTTTCAGCGCACGGCGGCAGTCAGTGCGCTTAATAGTCTGGGGTACAAAAATATCTTTCAGGCGGCTGACGGCAAGGATGCGCTGGCTGTGATATCCCAGGCTGGAGGCGTGGACGTTGCATTGTGTGACTTGAGCATGGCCGGGATGGATGGTTTGACGTTCTTGCGCCTGGCGAGAGAGGCCGGTTTGATTCGTGCAGTGATCATCTGCAGTTCACTGCCTGAAGACTTGTTGCGCACGGTTGATCGAATCGTCACGTTGCAGGGGCTTGAGTTGCTTGGCAGTGTCGGAAAACCGTTGATGGTCGATGTGCTGGCGCCGTTGTTGGCTCGCTACCGGCCGCACAATCAGATCGATGCCAAAGTGGCAGAAAGTCAGCTTGATCAGCCCACAGAGGGTGAGGTACTCGAAGCCATTCGTCGGCAGGAGTTTCGCGCCTACTTCCAGCCCAAATTTCATCTGCGCAGTGGTGAAGTGGATGGCGCCGAGGTGCTGGTGCGATGGCAGAGCCCCAGTCGTGGATTGCTTTCGCCGGGCATGTTCTTGCCGACGATCGAGCGCTGCGGGCTGCTCGATGAGATGTTTTTCAGCCTGCTCACGCAAGGCTTGAGTCTGCAGCGCTTCGTCCAGTCTCACGGCAAGCCGTTCAAGCTGGCGTTCAATCTCGACGTGACGCAGATGGCCAATCCGAATCTTGTCGACCGGATCAAGGCGCTGTTGCGCATCCATGGCGCCTCGCCAGCTGGGCTCATTTTCGAGCTCACGGAAACCGGCCTGCTGCAGATGCCCGAGATCAGCATGGAAAACATGGTGCGTCTGCGCATGCTCGGCTTCAGTCTGGCAATCGATGATTTCGGTGTCGGCTATTCTTCACTTGAGCGGCTGTGCCAGATGCCGTTCAACGAAATCAAACTCGACGCCGGCTTCGTGCAGAATTTCCATCAGGCGCGCTACAGCGCGGTCATCCACGGGGCGTTGGCCTTGGCGCGGGAATTGGACATGCGCGTGGTGGCAGAGGGTATTGAAACCGCAGATCAGGTTCAGCATCTGGCGCGGCTTGGTTGTCAGTGGGGGCAGGGCTTCTTCTATGCTCGCCCGATGAATTGGGCGCATTTGGTCGACTGGCGTTTCGAAGGCCAGAAGTCGTCCTGGCGCCGCGCAATAGGCACATCCGATCGTTGATGCAAGCGGCATTCTGACTTTTGGGACAAAGCCCTATTTCGTCACGCCTTCAAAACACTCATCATGTGCCGAGAAATCAATCAGATGCACCTGAATGCTTCGGTGATGCCCGGGATTTGCTGCGGTTGCCAAGTGCTGATGGTCCTCCAACACTCTTCATCATGGAGCTGTTCATGCATTGGTCAGTCGTGAATCCGTTACGCGTTGCCATCCTTGATGATCACTCGCTCATACGTCTGGCGATGAAGTCGCGGCTGACGCGCGAAGCCGAGTTCAGTGTCGTAGGTGTGTATGGCAGCAGCGCGCAGTTGCTCACCGGATTGCGCGAAATCGACATCGACCTGCTGATACTCGATTACAAACTGCACGATGGGGAGCTGGACGGGCTCAATCTGATCCGCCTGCTGCGCAAGCAATATCCGGGCATGCGCATCCTTGTCTCATCTTCCGAAGAGCGCCCGGCGGTAGTGAATATGGCGATCGGGGCGGGCGTCAGCGGATTCTTCGGCAAGTCGCAGTCGGTCGATGACCTGATCACCGCCATCCGCAGTGCTGCGTCCGGCCAGTTGTATCTTTCGCCGGAAATGGCCTTCGAACTCGATGTGCTGCCTGCGTCGGTCGACGAACCTGCTGGTGCCAATGACGATGGCGCGGCGCACGGCGACGACTTCCTCAGTAATCCTCTTCTGTCACCGAAAGAAAAAGAAGTATTGCGCTGCTGCCTCGAGGGGATGGGAGTGACGCAGATCGCTTTGAAGTTCTCGCGCAGTCGCAAAACCATCAGCGGGCAAAAACAGGCCGCTTTCAAAAAGCTTGGCATTCGTGGTGATGCGGAGCTGTTCAAGTTGCAGCACAGCCTGACGGCGGACAACCAGGGATAACTCGCTTATGTTTCATCTGTTGCGCGGTGTTTTGCTAGTCAGTGTGCTTGTCATGTTCGGGAGCGGGTCGTTGTGGGCAGCAGAGCCGCGCACTCTGCAGGTGTTCGGTCGGTCTGACTGCAAGGAGCTACAGGTCGATCTGGCCAATGAAGACTGGAGTTGGCTGCGGCAGAAGCGCAGTCTGGTGCTGGGCTCGGCGCTTCCGGATTTCCCGCCTTATGTCATGACCGCCAGCGGTACGCGGTACGAGGGAATAGCCGCCGACATCGCCTGCATTATCGGTCAGGCCTTGCATGTCGAAGTTACCGTCAAGGCTTATCCCGACCGTCGCGACGCCATGGCGGCGCTCGAGCGTGGCGACATCGACATGCTGGGCAGTTCCAACAGTTTCGAGTTGATCGACGGCCTCGTCACGCTCAGTAAGCCTTATGTCGAAGACGTGCCGGCAATGTTCATGCGCGGTGATGATCGGCGCCCGATGCCGGCCAATCTGGCCGGTTTGCGTATTGCGGTTGCCGACGATTACCTGCCTTCCAGTCAATTACACGCGTTATACCCCAACGCCGAATTCGTGCTTTTTCCATCGAACGAGTTGGCACTGGCTGCGCTGGCTTTTGGCAAGGTCGACCTGTTTCTCGGCGATACGGTGTCGAGCAATTACCTGATCAACCTCAACTACTTCAACTATGTGCGGCTGCACTCTTTCGTCAAAACCCAAACCAGCGGTTTCAGCTTTGCCTTGCGCCGGGGCAACGACCAATTGCTGCGTCTGATCGATTCGACCCTCGAGTCGCTGGGTGATGCGAAGATTGCCGAAATTACCAAGCGCTGGTCGGGCGGCGGCGGGGCGCTGACGCCCAAACGCATTGACCTGACACCCGGCGAAGCACGTTGGCTTGAGCTGCATCCGGTCGCGCGGTTCGTGATCAATGACGATCAGGCACCGTTTGCATTCTTTGATGGTGACGGCAACTTTGGCGGGATCGGCGCTGATCTGCTCGAGCTCATCCAGCGGCGTACCGGCTTGCAGATCAATGTCGAGCGCACCGACAGCTTTTCCAGTCTGAGCACGCGTCTGCTGGATGGCAGCGCGGATATTTCTCTGCTGACACCAACGGTCTCGCGGGAAGTCGGCATGCGTTTCACTCATCCGTTCCTTGCCAGCCCCTTTGTGATCGTCACCACCAAGGACGCAGGCGCGCCTTCAAGCCTGCAGGAGCTGCGCGGCAAGCGCGTCGCAGTGCCCGAAAGTTCGGCTGAGCGTGAGCTGCTCAAGGACTACCCCGACATCGAGATCGTTGATAACGAAACAGTTCTGGGCGCCTTGGCTGACGTGAAGGACGGTCGAGCGGACGCGATGATTACCACGTTGCACAGTGCGCGCTACTACATCGCCCACATCTACAGCGACAGCTTGCGTATCTCCAACATCGTCGGCATGAACAAAGGCTTCCTCGCTTTCGCCGCGCGGCGTGCCGATACCGAACTGGTCAGCATTCTGAACAAGGCGCTGCTGAGCATTCCGCCGGATGAGCTGGACGTAATCCTCAACAGGTGGCGTCCCATTGCAGCGTTTTCGGGGTTGTCGTGGCGCGATTACAAGGCGCTGATCTACCAGATCAGCGCTGGCGCGTTCCTGATTATCCTGGGATCGCTGGCGTGGAATTTCTACATCCGTCGGCAGATTCGCGAACGCAGTCGTGCAGAGCGCTTGCTCGGCGATCAGCTGAAGTTCATGGGGGCGCTGATCAACGGCACGCCGCATCCCATTTACGTACGTGACCGGGAAGGTCGGCTGGTGACCTGCAATAATAATTATCTGCAAACATTTGGCCTGTCAGAAAAGGACGTGATCGGCAAGACCGTGCTCGAAAGCGGCAAGCGCAATCGTCAGGAGGCGTTGCAATTTCACGACGACTACCTGCGCGTCATCGAGCAGGACGAACCTTACGAGGTGGATCGCACGCTGCATGTGGGTGATACGCGGCTGATCATTTACCACTGGATCCAGCCGTATCACGACACGGCGGGTGAAGTCAGAGGCGTGATCTGCGGCTGGATCGATATCAGCGAACGCCGTGAACTGATCGAGGAGTTGCGTTCGGCGAAAGAGCTGGCTGACGAGTCGAGCCGCGCCAAAACCACGTTCCTGGCGACCATGAGCCACGAAATCCGTACGCCGATGAGCGCCGTGATCGGCATGCTCGAACTTACCCTCAAGCGTGCCGAGCAAGGTCACTTCGATCGGCCGGCGATTGAAGTGGCATACGACTCGGCAAAAGGTCTGCTGGAACTGATCGGCGATATCCTCGATGTGGTACGCATCGAATCGGGCCATGTCAGCCTTTCGCCGAAACGTGCCAACCTGCGCGAATTGGTCGAATCCGTGGCGCGGGTGTCCGACGGCTTGGCCAGGCAGAAGAGTCTGGTGCTTAAGCTCGACATCGACGCCACTGTCGGCTGTGACGTATTGGTTGATCCGATGCGCTTCCAGCAGGTGCTCTCGAACCTGGTGGGCAACGCGATCAAGTTTACCGACACCGGTCATGTCACCGTCTCGATTCGCGGCCAACGTCTCGCTGACGAACGCTTACAGGTCGACCTCAAGGTCGAGGACACCGGCATCGGCATTTCCAGCGCCGATCTGCAGAATCTGTTCCAGCCGTTTTCCCAAGCCAATCATGGCCCCTCCAGCAGAGGCGGCACCGGTCTGGGACTGGCGATCTCCCGTTCATTGTGCGAATTGATGGGCGGGCGGCTGAACATTACCAGTACGCTTGGCAAAGGCACCTGCCTGGAAGTGTCGCTGTTCTTCAATATTCTCAGCCCGCTTGGCGGCAAAGTGCTGCCTGTTTCGGTTGTTCAGGACAAACCGGTACCGACACTCAGGATTCTCGTAGTCGATGACCAGAGCGCCAACCGCCTGCTGTTGACGCAGCAGCTGAGTTTCCTTGGCCAGGCGGTGCGTGATGCCGCCGACGGTGCCCAGGCATTGGCGCTGTGGCGCTCGGAGCCGTTCGACATTGTGATCACGGACTGCAACATGCCGGTCATGAACGGCTATGAGCTGGCCCGCACCATTCGCCAGGACGAACGCGAAAGTGGTGGATCGCCGTGCATCGTACTGGGCTTCACGGCCAACGCGCAGCCGGAAGAAAAAGTGAAATGCCGGGAGGCCGGGATGGATGATTGTCTGTTCAAACCGATCAGTCTCGGCACCTTGTCGATCATGCTTGCAGGCTGGGAAAAAAATGTTGAAACCCAGCCATTTGAAAGCCCGCCTGCGGCGACTATCAAGGAGCTGGGTTCGATTCGCGAGCGTCTTGACGAGCTCACCGGAGGCGATCTCGACATGATGAAAGAACTTCTGCGCGAGGCGCTGTCGAGTTGCGAAAAGGATCTGGAGGAGTTGCATTCGCTAATACCCGAAAGCGATCCCGGGCTGTTGGCTGACCTGGCGCACCGCATCAAGGGGGCGGCGCGCATTGTTGCCGAGCATCAGGTCATTGAGGCGTGTAACGAGCTTGAAGCCGAGTGCGAGGCGCCTGTTATCGATCCGCTGGACCTCAATCGCAGTGCATTGAAGCTGGAGCATGCACAGGCTGATCTGATCAAGAAAATCAAACGGATCGAGCTGTAAACGTATCGGCTCATGACCATCCGACTGGCCTTGCATTAAAGCTGACGTTAAAGATCATTTTGCAGCGGGCGATACCTTGGTAATAACCATGGAGTTTCGCGATGATCATTCGACGTCCTTTATTGATTGCCTGCCTTTGCCTGCTCGGTTTTGACACCGTCAGCGCAGCCCAGTCTGCGCCGGTCAGCGGAGTGATTCGCTTCAGCGGTCGAATTGTCGAGGCAAGTTGCATTGCCAGTGGCGCCAGCCATTCTTCTGTCGAGTTGCTTGATTGCCCCCAGGCAAGCACCGGGCAGATTTTTACCGTGAACAACGTCAGTGCGGCAGGGCGAGGTGAGTCGCGCCAGCAGGTGTTTGTGAAGGTGATTGCCGATACTCATGAGCAGGACGATTATTACGACCAGCGCTTGCTGCTCACGGACAACAAGGGTCACCAGATAACGAGCGGTAATTACGTAGTGACGATGACGCTGCCTTGATGGCTTGGAAAGAATGAGTCTGCGCCCCTTGTTTCAAGGTTACTGACAAAAAGGGGCGTTAATAATGAGAATTGTCTGGTTCGCACAGAACCGTCCCGCGCTTCTGGCTTGTCGCCACTCCCCTGCGTTGCAAAATCCCTCCTTCAACACTTTCTGAGCCAGACCATGCGCCGATCGCTTGGGCTGTCGTCAAGGTGTGGCTTTTTATCATCTATCCCTGCGTTCATTTTTGAGACAAGTCTCATATCAGGCAGGTTGGCCCTTGGTTATTTTCTTGAAAGGAAGAATGGAGCTGCCAAAGGTGTCCGATGTTTCTTGAAAATAACCGCAGTCGATCCTTGCGGATCCTGATCGCCGATAGCGATGTGCGCAGAGGTCTGTCAATCGAACAGCAGTTCAACAAGCTGGGCTGTCTCAGCGTCTTGAACGTTTGCACTTATCGTGACCTGAAAATACTGACGTATTACTGCCCTCAACGGTTGAGCCTGGTCGTCGTCAATGCTGAGTTGCTCAGCGAAATGGCGATGGATCCGCTCGACTTTTTCGGGGAAAACCCGCTGATTCGTCATCTGCTGATTTTCAATCCCAACGATGATCACCAGTGGTCGAAGACCTTCTTCAACCCGCATCCGCAACGCTGGATGCGCCTGGTCTCGAAAATCAATCTGCCGCGCCTGGCAGATTTTCTGATGCTGGCCGACCCGGCGCTCAAGGAACTTGCGGAGCCGGCCTCGACCGACTCCACACTCTCTTCGTGCGCAAACCGCTAGCTGCTGCACCTTCCCGCGATGATCCACGTAGACGCTGAGGTGCTATTGCCCAGCGCCTGCTGTGCCGCCCACTCGTTTGCCCCATTGTCTTGAATACACTCTAAGGTAAGGCATCATGCTGCTTCGTAAACTCAATCTCGCGCCTCGTTCGGCGCTGTGTTTCGGCTTGTTCTGTCTCATGATTATCGCGATCGGATTGATCGCTCTGCAGCAAGTCGACTTGCTCAACAAGGCAGAAACGTACGTCGAGACGACGATCGTGCCGAGTATCAAGCTGCTCGGCCAACTCGATCGAGAGTTCGTCGAAATCAAGGGCAACAACGCTCGCTTGCGCAATCCCATCGAAACCCCTGAGCGCAAGGCGCAAGCCCTGATGGACATTCAGCAGTCGCGTCAGCTGATCAAAAAACATCAGCAAGCGCTCATTGATCTGCTGGCCACTGACGCTGGGCGCGAGGCGTTCGAGGAGTTTGCCAAAGCACAGAAGGTCAACGATCTGGCTCAGGAGCAATACCTTCAAACCGTGGCGAACGGGCAGCTTGAAGCGGCCATTGCGTTGTCAAAGAATCAGATGCGTGCTGCCTCGGATGGCGTACAAGTCGCGCTCAAGAAGCTGATTGCACTCAACGAAATAGAAGCTTATGAGGCGGGCAAGCAGGCCGACAATGTCTATGAGCACACGCTGTTGATCGTCAGTGTGTTCATTCTCATCGCGATCGGTGCTTCGTTGGCCCTGGCCGTGTTGTATACCCGCAGCCTGACGGTACCCATTGCAGGCTCGCTAAGGGTGGCGGAATGCATCGCCGCCAATGATCTGAGCGAAACCATTGCGCTGGATGGCTCTGATGAGGCGGCGCAAATGCTGTCGTCATTGGCGGCGATGCAAACCAGCCTGCGAGATGCCTTGATCATGATCCGTGATTCGTCCACGCAGTTGGCCGAGACCTCGGAGGTCATGCACGGCGTCACTGAAGATATCTCGCGTATCACTCAACGTCAGAGCCATGAAATCGAAATGGCCGCCACCGCCGTCACTGAAATGAGTGCAGCGGTGGAGCAGGTTGCAGACAACGCCGCATCGACCTCGCAGTTGACGTCGGAATCAAGTGCCGCAGCCGTCGCCGGTCGAAGCCAGGTCAGCGACACGGTAGCCGCAATCAACCTGATGGTGTCCAGCGTGCACAGCACCTCGGCTGAGGTGCAGGCGCTATCGACCATGGCGAGCGATATCAGCAGCGTGCTGGACGTTATCCGAGAGGTTGCCGAACAAACCAATCTGCTTGCCTTGAACGCAGCGATCGAAGCAGCGCGGGCGGGGGAGGCGGGTCGCGGTTTTGCCGTGGTTGCCGATGAGGTGAGAGGGCTGGCGCAGCGTACTCAGAAGTCGACCGAGGACATCGAGTCCATGGTCAGCTCCATTCAGTCGGGCACCAGCCGCGCAGTTTCCTCCATGAGCCACACCCGCGCTCAGGCCGAGAGAACGCTCGAAATGGCCAATATCGCCGGCGAAGTGCTGACCGACATCACTGGCTCGCTGAATCTCATCAACGAGCGAAACCTGCTGATGGCAACCGCTGCCGAGGAGCAGGCTCAGGTTGCGCGGGAAGTCGACCGCAGCCTGATCAGCATTCGTGACCTGTCATGTGAAACCGCAGAGGGGTCGAAACAGACGGCAGTTGCATCGGCGGAGCTGTCGCAACTGGCGGCATCGCTGAATAAATTGACCAAGGAATTCAAGCTTTAAGACGTTAACGGGAAGCCCTGATTGCCAGGGCTTTTTTGATCCGCGATCAAGCGCAGCGCGCAACGAGTGCTGACTCAACTCTGTGTTGGCGATTCGGTGTGTGCCGTCAGTTGTTCAATGCAGGTGGCGAGTTGTTTTTCATAGCTTTCAAGCACGGCTTCGGCTTCAGCTTCGCGCTCATCACGCAGACGAAAGAAGTCGTCGCGACTGAGTTGGTCCGCTACGAGTCGGATATTTTGCTCGATGATCGCGCAGAGTGAGTCTTCATCCTCTAACGCCGCGCTGGTTTGTGCTGCGCGTTGAGTGTTTTCGAGTTCGGTCTTTGCCGCCTCGGCGGCCTTCGCCTGTTCCTTCGCGGTAAGCAGGTCGGTTTCCAGGGCCTGCTTTTGTTCCGCCAGACGCTTGAGTTCAGCGGTCATTGACTGGATGGTATCGGAGCGCTGCTTGAGCTGGATCTCCTGCTGTTGCACCACGGCCTTCAGTGGAAAGAGATTGTTGAGCTCATAACCGGCGACGACAGTCATGGCGATCAGCGCCAGTGCCAGAATCGTCAGGCAGTAGAGGGCGGCGTTGCTGTGGGGTTTTGCGCTATTGAGGGTATCGAGGGCTCTCACGGAATCTGTTCTCCTATCAAGAACAGTCAGGGTACTGGCCAAGTTCCACTGTGCATTTAAGACGAGTCTTAAATTGGCTTTAGTTATTTGCGCTGAGTAAGTGTGATGCTAAATAGCGTGTCTGTTTGTAGATTTTTCAGGTCTGACTGGCTGGTTATAAATCTATGAGAATTGTCTTGTTATTGAATAAATAAATTTTTGCTCAAGTGTTCTTTTTTTATTATCTTCTCGTTCCGGTCGTGGTGATTTTGCTGCCAATTAAATAGGTGTGGCTACGTCAGCCATTCAGTTGTTTACACGCTAGATAGAGTCAGAGAGAGTGTTATGAAGTTGTGCCGTGTATTAATTGTCGGGCTCTTGTATATGCTGTCGTCAAACGCAATGGCGGCGGTATGCGAATTTTATCCGGACAATTCCATGGGCAATATGCGGGTTATACTGCCGGCCACTCTCTCGGTACCACGTGACGCGCCGAATGGCACGGTTATCTATGAAAGTCCGATCGTGACGCTGGGTTCCATTCCCAGTTCGTTCAGGTGCTCTGCAGTGCACAATGAAGGTGTGCGCAATAATGTCGGCGTTACTCAGCCGGGCGTGGAGATTTTTCCTATTGGGAATACCGGAATCGGCTGGCAATGGGTCCGACCGCCATCGGGGAAAGCGTGGAAGGGCTTTCCAGGAACTACCGACACTGCTGGCGGTTGGGGTTGGAATGGTTCGGAGCACATCTTGCGTTTTGTAAAGACGGGCACTATTTCCGGCAGTGCGACGATACCTTCAGGCCAACTGGGGACGTTTGTCGCTGCTGAAATCGAGCCTTTGGCAATGAATACCAGCGGCACGCGGGTAGTCTCACAGTCTTGCGAAACACCCGATGTGAAAGTCGATATGGGCAGCTATAACTTGAGCGATTTCCCCGAGAACGGCGCATCTGCCAAGGAGCAATACTTTTCTCTCAATATGAAAAACTGTCCCACAGGAATTAACAACTTCCGATTTTCCTTCTCACCCACTGCGGGCAGCCCTGTGTGGGACGCTGGTACTGGCATGGTAAATCTGAACAGTAATTCCACTGCCAAAGGTCTGGCATTGCAGATGCGCTTCAGTGACAAGTCGACACTCAAGCTGAATCAGAACTACATAATGAAAGCGCCCACATCGCAAGGCGGCAATGCATATGTTTCCTTGCAAGCCCGCTTCGTGCGCATCGAGCCTTCCAATGCGCAAATGCGAGCGGGCGATGCCAATGCCGAAATTGCCTTTGTCGTCGAGTATCTATGAGCCCAACAGCCTCTTTACCTCAGCCACAATCACCGCAATATCAAACGGCTTGGGCACCACCACATCAAACAGATCCGAACGCTGCATGCCGATGTGCGCTTGCGCGCCACTCATGAGAATGATCGGCAAGTGTTTGACGGACGGCTGGGCACGTACGGCTTCGGCGAATTCGAGGCCGTCCATGACCGGCATCATGAAGTCAGTGATGACCAGGGCTGGACGTTCTCTTTCCAGCACTTCGAGAGCCTTCTTGCCATTGCTCGCGGTCACAGTCATGAAGCCCTCATCCTCAAGCGCAAAGCCAAGAATGTCAGCAATCAGATACTCGTCGTCGACTACCAGAATGGTGGTCATGTTATTTCAACCCGCTTGAAGACTTACGAAATTGAACCAGGCAATGACTCAGCTGTGACTGAAGGTTCATTTTTCAAAGCCTTTTCCAGGAACACATCTTGATCACGGATAACCACCTCGAACCGCGATGGGTTGTAGGAGCTATCACGTATCTTGAGAATGGAAAGCGTCCTGTGAAGTTCAGCGTGATTCTCAAAGAAACGCATGAGCATCAGATTGTCGACAATACTGGACAGGTCGGAGTTCGGTGCGCTGACCTCGGAGCCGAACAAATCGCGCATTTCCCATGAGGCGAACACCGTAACGCCTCTGGATCGCAGCTCATTCATCAGCGCGCTGAAAAAGTCGGTGATGCGTTCCGGTGTGATTGAAACCCGAGTCATGCCGCTGAGGCTATCGATGAACAGGCGCTTGATGCCTTTTTCATCGACCAGGCTCAGCAGGCGTGCGCCGAGGCCGTCCAGCAAGCCTTCGGTAGTTGGCTGCCAGGCAATGCTCAGCGCACCGCTGTGTTCCATGTGTTCGATATCAATGCCCAGCGAACGGCCTTTCAGCCGCAGCCGCTGCGGGCTTTCATAGAAGCCGAAGTGCAGGCCCGGCGCTTCGGCCGTCGACTGTGCGATGAACTTCAGACCCAGCGTGGTCTTGCCGATCCCGGAAGGCCCCATGACCAGCGTCACGCTGGAGCTGTGCAAGCCACCACCGAGGATGTCATCCAGTGAAGCAATGCCGCTTGGGATGCGCGTCATGTCCGCGCTGTCAGGGGCGGAAGGGCGCTTGTAGAGACTTTCGAGGCGCGGGTAGACGACCAGGCCGTTATCGGTGATCTCGCACTCGTGAAGACCGGTCAACGCGCCGCTGCCGCGAGTCTTGCGCAAATGAATGCGCCGTACCGAACGGGTACCGAACAGCTCTTCGCCCATTTCGATGACGCCGTCGACCATCGTATGCTCGGGGCTGCCGTCGTCCAGGCGCGAGCTGGTCAGGAACAGCACGGTGCAACCGGCAAATGCGGCATGGCCTTGCAGTTCAGAGATGAATTTTTTCGTATCGATCGGCGAGTCGGCCTTGGAGCGTGCGTTGAGCAGGCCGTCGACGACCATGACGGTCGCCTTCTGCCGGGTGATTTCGCGTCGCAGCAGCTTCACTACCTCATCGAGGCCTTCGTTTTCCAGCGTATCGAATGCGCTGACAAACTGAATTTCGGCGCCGACTCGCGAGGCGTCGAAGAAACTCATGGTCGACAGAAACTGGAACAGACGGTCGTGGGACTCGGCCAGCAACGTGGCGACCAGCACACGGCCGCCGTTGCGGGCATGGTGAAATCCGAGCTGATTGGCAAGGATGGTCTTGCCGGAGCCCGGACGCCCTTGAATGATGTACGAGGCGCCCGCGACAAAGCCCCCCTGAAGCAGCGCGTCGAGCCCTTCGATCCCGCTTTGAAGGCGTTTTAGCTTTTCCACAATGCAACCCTGATCTGAATAAACAGGCTTGTTCAGCCGAATGAGTGAAATGCTAACGCCATTTCCGGTCGAGGGCCATAAAGGCTGGGGAAAAGTAGCGTTTTTGCAATGTGAACCTGGCGCGTGACTGCTCGGGATCAGGGGGTAGTGACAAGCCCGGCACAGGAAGATTCGATTTTTCGAAACCCGGAGGCCGATTACATCCATAGGCGCTGCTGCGGACCATGAGGGTAACGCTTGCCACTTTGCTTTCATGAAATCGTCACAAAACTGCTGCAGAGTTCGGGAGCCCGTAATCACTAGGTGTCATTTAATGAAAAGTTTGATGAAGTCTGCTGCGCTCGCCATTGCGGTATCTCTTTGTGCCACCTCGGCCTCCTTTGCAGCAGAAAATGTTCGCCTGACGGGGTCCGGAGCAAGTTTCCCGGCGCCGATCTATCTGACCTGGTTCAAGGATTTCAGCAAGAAATCCGATGGTGTCACTGTCGATTACCAATCCAAGGGCAGTGGCGCGGGCGTACAGGACTTCTTGAACAAAACCGTGGATTTCGCTGCCAGTGACTCGGCAATGAAGGACGAAGATATCGCCAAGGTCGCCGAAGGCGTGCAGTTGCTGCCAATGACCGCCGGGGAAATCGTGCTGGCCTATAACCTGCCGGGCAATCCCAAGGGTCTGAAGCTGCCACGCGACGTCTATTCCAACATTTTCCTGGGCAAAATCACGCGCTGGAACGATCCGCAGATCGTCGCAGCCAACCCGGACCTGAAACTCTCCGATACGCCGATCACGGTTGTCGTGCGTGCAGATTCCAGCGGTACTACCGCCGTATTCACCAAGCACCTGGCAACCGTCAACGCCGAGTTCAAGCAGGCGTTGGGTGAGGGCAACACCGTCAACTGGCCGGCCAGTGACAAGTTCATCAAGTCGCCGAAAAACGATGGCGTAACCGCTACCGTGCGTCAGACCCCTGGTGCGATTGGTTACATCGAATATGGCTTCGCCAAGCTGGCCAAGGTCGACTTTGCCCAGTTGCAGAACAAGGCAGGCAATTACGTCGTGCCAAACGCCGAAAGCGGTGCCGAGGCCCTGGCGGCGGTGAAGATGCCGGAAAACCTGGTGGCCTGGCTGCCTGATCCGGACGGTGCCAAGTCCTATCCGATCACCTCTTATACCTGGATGATTTTCCGCAAGGATAATGGCAACCCGGCCAAGGCCAAAGCCATGCGTGAAATGGTCGAATACAGCCTGACCGAGGGGCAGAAGATTGCCGATTCGATGGGTTACATCCCGTTGCCGCAATCGGTCGTCGAACAGGTTCGCAAAGCGTCCGCCAACATTCAGTAACGCCGTGAGGTCTCTCTCGGCGTGTGCGTCTGCGCCACGCCGGGAAAGTTTTCCCCCTGTTCCGGACTTAGCCCATGAACAAACCTTTTGTCGTACCGGTTAATCCCGACTCTGCCTGCCAGCCACCCTCGACGAAGGATTTTCTGGTTGATCGCACCTTCCGCGCGCTCGCACGCATCGGTGTGGTACTGATTCTGGCGCTGGTATTTGCACTGGTGTTCGAAGTCGGACGCAAGGCACTTCCCGGTATGGAGAAGCACGGCTTCGATGTGCTTCTGGGCAGTGTGTGGGACGTCAACCAGGGCAAATACGGCATCCTGCCGGCCATCTGGGGCACGCTTTACAGCGCCTTCATCGCGTTGCTGATCGCCGGTGTCTTTGGCGTGAGCATGGCGATTTTCCTGACCCAGGATTTCCTGCCAACCAAGCTCGCTGCGCTGTTTCGCACCATCGTCGAATTGCTCGCGGCCATCCCCAGCGTGGTCTATGGCCTGTGGGGGATCTATGTGGTGATTCCGGCGATTCGGCCGCTGACGACCTGGCTGAACAGCGAGCTGGGCTGGATACCCTTTTTCGGCACGTCCCTGAGCGGTCCGGGCCTGCTGCCCGCAGCTCTGGTGCTCGCCATCATGATTCTGCCGACCATTGCCGCCGTGTCGCAGGACGCGCTTACGGCTGTGCCGATGAAAACCAAACAGGCCGCGTACGGCATGGGCACAACCCATTGGGAAGCGATTCTCAAGGTGATGGTGCCTTCGGCTGCCACCGGCATTTTCGGCTCTCTGGTGCTGGGCCTGGGGCGCGCGCTGGGTGAAACGATGGCGCTGGCCATGCTGGTCGGCAATGCCAACAACATTTCCCTCTCGTTGTTTGCACCGGCCAACACGCTTGCCGCTCTGCTGGCGCTGAACTTCCCCGAAGCCGGACCGAACGAGATCGAGGTGTTGATGTATGCCGCGCTCGTGCTGATGTTGATTACGCTGATCGTGAACATTTTCGGCTCGATGATCATGATGTACGCCCAACGGGGTAACAAGGGATGACTGATCTGACCGCAGCAACAGACCTGACGGCGCCAACCGGTGCGATGCCCAGTTTGCAACGCAGGTTCGAAGGCCGCGCGCTGCGCAGCCTGATCCTGACCACCCTGGTCTGGGCAGGTGCTTTGCTGGCCAGCGTGCCGCTGATTTCCGTGCTCTACATGCTGATCACTCGTGGTGGCGCGCGTCTTAACCTGGAAGTCTTCACCGAACTGCCGCCGACCGGCTTCGAGATGGGCGGCGGTTTCGGCAACGCGATGGCGGGTACCTTTGTGATGGTCGGTATCGCGGCAGCGATCGCGGTGCCGGTCGGGATCATGGCGGCCATTTTTCTGGCTGAACTGGGGCCGGATAGCAAGCTGGGCAACGCCGCACGTTTTGCCGCCAAGATGCTCACGGGCCTGCCGTCGATCCTGGCGGGGGTGTTTGCCTACGCTTTGGTAGTAATGACCACCGGCACGTATTCGGCACCGGCAGGTGGCGTGGCGCTCGCCGTCCTGATGCTGCCTATCGTGGTACTCACCGCAGAAGAATCGATGCGGATGGTGCCCAAGATCATGAAAGATGCTGCTTATGGCATGGGCTGCACCCGCTCGCAGGTCATCTGGAAAATCATCTTGCCGACCGGCATGCCGGCGATCCTGACTGGCGTGATGCTCGCCGTGGCGCGTGCCGCAGGCGAGACGGCACCGCTGTTGTTCACCGCGCTGTTCAGCAACTACTGGATCTACCACCAGGGCAATCTCGATGTCATGAATCCGACTGCGTCGCTGGCGGTGCTGATCTACAACTTTTCCGGCATGCCTTTCGATAACCAGCTCGAGCTCGCATGGGCGGCCTCGTTGGTGCTGGTGATGATCGTGCTGTTCGTGAACATCATCAGCCGGATTTTCGGCAAGCCCAAGTATTAAGAACGGGAGCATCTGATTTTGAACGTATCCACTGCGCAAATAGCCGCTCCGTTTGTCACCCAGGCGCCTGTAGTCATGGACTGCAAACTGGACAAGATTTTCTACGGCAACTTCATGGCAGTACGTGACAGCCACGTGCCCATCGAGAAAAACAAGATCACCGGATTCATCGGTCCCTCAGGCTGCGGCAAAAGCACCGTGCTGCGCAGTCTCAACCGGATGAACGATCTGGTGAAGGGCTTTCGTTTCGAGGGTCATGTGCATTTCCTCGGCCAGGACGTCTACGGCAAGGGCGTCGATCCGGTGGTCGTACGCCGCTACATCGGTATGGTGTTTCAACAGCCTAACCCGTTCTCGATGAGCATCTTCGACAACGTTGCGTTTGGTCTGCGCCTCAATCGCTACAAGGGCGATATCGGTGACCGCGTCAAGCATGCGCTGCAAGGCGCCGCGTTATGGGATGAGGTCAAGGACAAGCTCAAGGTCAGCGGCCTGTCGCTCTCCGGTGGCCAGCAGCAACGCCTGTGTATCGCCCGGGCTATCGCCACTGAGCCGGAAGTCCTGCTGCTGGATGAGCCCTGTTCGGCACTCGACCCGATCGCCACCCGACGCGTCGAAGAGTTGATGGTCGAGTTGAAGAAGGACTACACCATCGCACTGGTGACCCACAACATGCAGCAAGCCATCCGTGTCGCTGACACCACGGCGTTTTTCTCGGTGGATATTTCCCAGGGCACGCGCACGGGCTATCTGGTCGAGATGGGGCCGACCGCGCAGATCTTCGACAACCCACGTGAACAGATGACCGGCGATTACATCAGCGGCAAGTTCAGCTGAGCCTTGCCACCGGTCACGGCCGCCTACCTGCACGAGCCAAACGGATTTGGCGGGCATCGGTGGACATTTACCCAGCGTTTCCAAGGAGCTCCAATGCCTGCCACGCATCGCCTTGATTTGCCTGCGATTGAACGCGCACTGCGGAAAGTGCAGAGCCGTTTCGCCGAGCTCAGCCGGCACTTCACCGAGCCCCGAGACCCGTTCACTGACGAAGTCCTGAACAATGTGCTTGAAGGTTATGCGTTGGTTGACGAATATGTTGCCCGCGGCATCGACCTGTTCGATCTGCAGCAACTGAACCTGATGCTGGAGATCAATGCCACAGTGCTTTGTGGCCGGGATCCGGCGCGCCGGCTGGAATACGCCCAGCATCTGGCAGCCACTGAGGCGCACTTCTTCAACAATGTTGAGGGAGGCATCAAGGACTTGTACAACTGGTATTGCGCGTATCGCAGTGAATCGGTCTGGAAGCGTGCAGCCGGTGTCTATGTGCGCATTCTGAGCAAGCCGCAGCTGTTTATCGAAGGCAATAACCGTAGTGGCTCGCTCATTGTGAGCTACCTGCTCATGCGGGCGGGGCTGCCTCCATTCGTGTTGACGCTGGAAAACGCCGAGGGCTATTTCAACCCGTCTTCGGTCATCCGCAACTCCGCCAAGCATGGCGTCAAGGCGTTGTACGAATTGCCCAAGATCAAGAAAAAATATGCAGCATTCTTAGAAGAACAGGCGCCCGATCCAATGAAGTTCTTTCTCAAAGGCAAGCCTTTGCCTCTCTCTCAAGGTGGCCATTGATGAACTGGGCACCAGCATTTGCCAGATTGAGAACCTTCGGCAGCCGGGCAGGGCAGGCTATCCGCTGCGCTTTGCCGCAGTTGTTCGAACGTCAGCGCATACGAATTTCGTTCGATATCGATGACACGCTCGCTTGCCAGCTCCACCACTGCGCAGTGGAGAAGAGTCGACTACCGGCCTGTATTCATCGCTGGCTGGGTGAACCGTTGCGGATGGGCACACGATCGCTGATCCGAGAGCTGCGTCGCCAGGATTGCAGTGTCTGGGTCTACACCTCATCCGGGCGCACGCCGTCCTATATCAGGCGCTGGTTGGCGCTGTACGGTATCCGCGTCGATGGCGTGGTCAACAGCGTGCTGCACAACCGTGCGCTGACGGCGCACGGGATGTCGAATGCGCCTTCCAAGTATCCGCCAGCGTTCGATATCGACTTGCATGTCGATGATTCGGAGGGCGTGCAGATTGAAGGCAAGGATCATGGCTTCCGGGTGGTCGTGGTGCATCCCGAGGATGATCGCTGGGCGCAGAAAGTGCTGGATTCGGTGGCCAAGGTCCAGGCGCAGTTCGCTTGGCAGCAAATGCTCAGACCTCAGGCGCCCGTGCAACAGCGTGCGGAGGCTGTCTTTGAGTCGCTTGGCTGAGCGGGTACGCATTGGCTGTCTGGGCAGCAGCGCCTCAGGTGTACGAGGCGCTGCTGTGAAATGACTCAACAGATGCGCAAACGATGCTGCGCAAACATATCTCGCAGAAACGACAAAGCCCTGAATAGTCAGGGCTTTGTCGTATCAAATATGGCGGAGGCGATGGGATTCGAACTCATGGACCTGTTACAGTCGACGGTTTTCAAGACCGTTGCCTTAAACCACTCGGCCACACCTCCGTTTGCGTTGCGGGCGCCATAATACCTGAATGAAACACACTGTCAAACTCTCTGCATGGCTTGTTACAGAGCGTCTGTTATGATCTTTGCGACTGAACGTTTCAAACCAACAGGAGTGTCGCCATGCGCGAACAGGATTACGCAGTTAATAACAGCGTGCAGGCTGAGCAGCTAGAGGTTAGCCGCGTCCTGCGCAACACTTATGGTCTCTTGGCTCTGACTCTCGCATTCAGCGGCGTGATGGCCTTCGTAGCCCAGCAGATGCGTGTCGGCTACCCGAACATTTTCGTGGTGCTGATCGGCTTCTACGGGCTGTTCTTCCTCACCAACAAACTCCGTGATTCCGCGTGGGGCCTGGTATCCGCCTTCGCGTTGACCGGTTTCATGGGTTTCCTGCTCGGCCCGATCCTCAACCGTTACCTGGGCATGCAGGGCGGCGCTGAAGTGGTCAGCTCGGCTTTCGCCATGACCGCACTGGTGTTCGGTGGTCTGTCGGCCTACGTGCTGATCACCCGCAAGGACATGAGCTTCCTTGGCGGCTTCATCACCGCAGGTTTCTTTGTCCTGCTGGGCGCTACGCTGGCGAGCTTCTTCTTCCAGATCAGCGGCCTGCAACTGGCGATCAGCGCCGGCTTTGTGCTGTTCTCGTCGGTCTGCATTCTGTTCCAGACCAGCGCGATCATCCACGGCGGCGAGCGCAACTACATCATGGCGACCATCAGCCTGTATGTATCGATCTACAACCTGTTCGTCAGCCTGCTGCAACTGTTCGGCATCATGAGCCGCGACGACTGATCGTAATGGCTGCAATAAAAAACCCGCTTCGGCGGGTTTTTTATCGTCTGGACAAAGGTGTCTGCTCAGTTGATGACGATGCTGCCGTCCACTTGCTGACGGTAGATCGTGTAGGGCAGCAGCAAGGTGTCGAGCGCGCCGGAGACCACGGCGTCCACCAGCACCACCGGAATTGCCGCGTTGCGGTGATCATCGGGATCGATGCCTGAGGCCAGCGGAGCGTTCAGCGTGCAGAAGTCATAAGCGAGGCCGCTGTAGATTCTCGGTACCGCGCCGCAATAACTTTTCTGCTGCTTGAGTCCGTCAACGGCAGCCTGATCGTTGCGCGCCACCGTTTGAATCGTGCCACAACCGCCGAGCAGCAGGGCCGCCAGCAGCATTGCCTGAATTTTCATAGCGCCATTCCTTAGCCGCGAAAAACCCACAATCTACGCCGAACAACGGAAAAAAACACCTACGCCATCGGTGGCAGGCGTCGCTTGACCGGGGTCTTCTTGACGATCGCGGTGTTGGTTTCCGCCAACGTATTCAGTCGGTCGAGCAGGGTATCGAGCTGTTCCATCGAGCGCACGTGCAGGCGGGCGATGAAGCAGTCGTCACCGGTGACCTTGTCGCACTCGGTGAACTCCGGAATCGACATGATCTGCCGCTCAACCTCCTGCAGTTGCCCTGGCAGCGGCCGCACACGGACGATCGCCTGCAACTGATAGCCGAAGCATCTCGGATCGATCTCTACCGTGTAGCCCTTGAGCACGCCACGTTCTTCCAGCCGCCGCAACCGCTCGGCTACGCTGGGCGATGACAGGCCGCTGATCTGCGCCAGCGCTTTGAGCGAGCGACGCGAGTCTTCCATCAGCGCGCTGATAAGGATCTGATCGATATCGTCAGTCACATTCAAACTCCGGATTAGGCGAAGGGCGCAAATCACCCTCGATAAAAAAGGCGAAAACCAAGTTTAGCCTGCTTTATGCGCTGGAGCAGCCCGAGGTGCGCTTGGCATACTTTTGCCACGCTTCGCTCACAGCCTCAGGAGAAGATGATGGACAACGCAATTCGCCGCGGTTCGCTGGAAATGACCGCCGCCATGCTCATATCCGGAACGATCGGCTGGTTTGTGCTGGTGTCCGGGCAACCGGTGCTCGACGTGGTGTTCTGGCGCTGCGTGTTCGGCGCCGGCACCTTGCTGTTGGTCTGCGCCGCGTTCGGATTCCTGCGTCCGGGGATTCTGACCCGCACAACGTTTCTGCTGGCGGTGCTCAGTGGAATGGCGATTGTCGGCAACTGGGTGCTGCTGTTCGCATCCTATTCCCGCGCCTCGATTGCCATTGGTACGGCGGTCTATAACGTGCAGCCGTTCATGCTGGTCGGCCTGGCGGCGTTGTTCCTCGGCGAGAAAATTACCCTGCAGAAGCTGTTCTGGCTGGCGATTTCGTTCATGGGCATGCTGGCGATCGTCAGCGCCCATGGCACGCAAGGCGAGGAGGGTAACGATTACTTGATGGGAATTGCCCTGGCGTTGGGCGCGGCGTTTCTCTACGCGATTGCCGCCCTGATCATCAAGCGCCTGACCGGCACGCCGCCACATCTGATCGCGCTGATTCAAGTCTGCACCGGGGTGTTGTTGCTCGCGCCTTTTGCGCATTTCGATGCGTTGCCGCAAGGCGTCGATGCCTGGGCCAGTCTGCTGACTCTCGGGATCGTGCACACCGGTCTGATGTACGTTTTGCTGTACGGCGCGATTCAAAAATTGCCGACGGCATTGACCGGCGCGCTGTCCTTTATATATCCGATCGCGGCGATTTTCGTTGACTGGTTCGCCTTCGGCCATCGCCTCGAATTGCTGCAATGGATAGGCGTCGCAGCGATCCTGCTGGCCGCCGCCGGCATGCAACAAGGTTGGGGCTGGAAAGCCCGGCGGCTGGCGGCGCAGTAAGGATCAGATGTTCCAGCGCGGTGCGGTGGCTGCCAAGCGTTGGCGCATCTCGCTGATATTGGCAGCGAGTTGTCGGGTCAGCATACGGTAGCCGTCGAGTGTATTGGCAACTGGCGCGTCGAGGTTCGCTTGCGGGAGTTCCATCGGCCGCTCCAGCCGTTGCGAGGCACCGGTCTTCAAGGCGCGAGCCATCCCGATCAGTTGCACGCGAATCTGCCGGTGTTCGGCCTTCAGCGCCGTTTGCAGATGTGCCGTGGCCTGCGGGTCACTTGCGTTGGGGCGGATATTGCCGAGGATCTCCAGCGTGCTGATGCACATGCGCAGGTTGCGCTGAATCGCGTCCAGCTCGGTCATGGAGATTTTCACTTCCTTGGACACCGACGGCATCAGCGAACGTAATTGCACCATCACCGCGCCGAGCTTGCTCATCAGCCGCACGTGTTCGTCGGCGCTGACCGCTTCACCGTTGATGATGCGCCCGTACACCGTGGCGCAATCGCGCAAGGCATCGGCGAGGTTGTAGCGCCACGAGTAGACCGCGTACAGCGGCAGGGCGAAGGAAAACGCCAGGGCGAGGGCGATGCCGATCAGGATGTCGACGCCGCGCCACAGACCATCGGTGATCGGGTTGTCGCCATGCCCGGCGACGATGAACACGGTGATGGCGGAGAGCAGGGCGGTGTAGCCGCCCTTGCCAATCGCGTGATACGAGAAAAAGCCACAGACCACGGCCATGGAAAAGTAGGTCAGCCACGGCATGCCCAGCCAGGCGTGCTGCGCCACCAGTGCCAATCCGACTCCTGCACCGATCAAGGTACCGATGGCGCGCTCGGCGGCTTTTTTGCCGATGTTGCCGTGGTGCTGCAAACCGCCGATCACCACCAGCATGGTCACTGACGCCCATTCGCCGTGGGGCAGATTGATGCCAGTGGTCAGCAGAATCGTCGCCAGCAACCCCAACGCCACCCGCACGGAATGGATCAGTCGGGCGTGACGGTAGCGCCGATACGGGTCCAGTAACGGACGCAGGATACGGCGCAACAGCGGTGGCAGGCGGTGGGTGCTGTAAGTAGTCAGTGCGAACCTCGTACGTCAATCAAATCAATGGAAGGGGAAAATGTAATTCATCCAGGCGGACATGCGCAGCAGGATTTTGCGCATCGCGCCGATGTGTTGAAAGTGCTTGCTGTAAAGCGCCGCTTGTCCATACGCGCCGCCTGGCATGAGCGCGCTGTATTCGGCGAACGCCGGATCGGTTATCTCGATGATCACTGGCACCCGTCCGGCCGGTGGTGAGCCGGTGTAGCTGATCAGGGTGCCGGAAGGTTGCACCTGGCCCTCGGCTATCACCCCGATCACACTTTTCACCCGACCGGCGAAGACCTTGCCGGGAATGCCGTCGAAGGCGACTTCGGCCTCGTCGCCCACGGTCAGACGCAATAGGCTGTTCTGACGCATCCAGGCGGCGAAGTACTGACCTTCCTGCGGAATAAACACCATTGACGGGCGCAGCGGCAGCTTGCTCGCCATCATCCCCGGTCGCAGCGAAACGTGGGTGACGAAGCCTTTGCTCGGTGCCCGAACCACGGTGTTGTCCAGCTCGAACTGCGCATTGTCCAGTTGCGCCTGCAGATCGTCGGTGCGGGCGATGGCCGCGTCCAGTTCACGCTGGGTGCCGAAGTTGCGGCGAATCAGTTCGGTGATGCGGTAGCGGTCGCCCTTGGCTGCAACCAGTTGCGCCTTGAGCGATTTCAGGCGGTTCTGGAAAGGCGTTGGATCGATGCGAAACAGCACGTCGCCTTTTTCCAGGGGTTCGTTGCCCTTTACCGGTACGTCGATCACCTGGCCACTGATGATCGGAATAACCGGCACCGAGACGAAGTAGGAGCGCGCCACCTCAGAATAGGGATGGTTGTAGTTCATGGTGAAAATCAGCGCGCCGATGATCAGCACGCCACCCAGGACAGCGGTGGGCACCGTCCATTTGTTCAGCGGAATGCGGAAGATCTTGAAAATCGCGACGCAGAGCGCGGCATACGTGAGGATGAGCAACAGATCCATGCTCAGATCCCCCGGCTGTCAGAGTGAGGCGCAACCGGCGACTGCGCTTCCAGCCGCTCGATCCGGGCTTGCAGCTCGACGACCTGTTGCTCCAGTTGATCGACGTGATTCTGAATGGGTTTGCCATCGCCGAAACCCCAACCGCGATCCTCGCGATAGGCCATCGCCCAGATCCACAGAAATGGCCAGAGTGCATGCAAGGTGAACAGACTGACCCAGCCAGTGGCATGGATCGCGTCCTGGTGCGGGTGGTTGCGGTGGACAGCGATCTCGTACGGGATGTCATGCAGCACGATGATCCCGTAAAACAGCACGAGACCGACAAAAACCAACAGACCCAATGCGAAGTAATCGAGCATGGTCAGCCTCCCGGGCATCCAGCAATGCTGGGCTGAGTGTAGTCACTGAATCGCCGGGGGGCTGACGGATCGGCAGGATCATTCAATCCTGCCGATCACCCGTCAAAAGATGTAATCGGTGGTCAGGAAGCTCGAATCACGCCCGCGAATGATCTCGCTGATCAGATCCTTGTTGCTCTCCTGGAACTTGGTCGCCACCAGGGTGCGGATCGAAAACACTCGCAATGCATCGTGAACCGACAGCGTGCCTTCGGCGGAGTTTTTGCGACCGTTGAACGGGTAAGTGTCCGGGCCGCGCTGGCACTGGGCGTTGAGGTTGATACGCCCGACCTGGTTGGCGAAAGTGTCGACCAGCCGGCCGACCGCCACCGGGTTGGTGCCGAAGATGCTCAACTGCTGGCCGAAATCGGATTCCAGCACATAGTCGATCACCGTATCGAGGTGGCGGTACGGCACGATGGGCACGACCGGACCGAACTGTTCTTCCTGATAGACGCGCATTTGCGGATTCACCGGATACAGCACTGCCGGGTAGAAGAACGAGGCGTGGGATTCACCGCCATTCGGGTTGACTACCTGAGCGCCTTTGCTTTGCGCATCCGCGACCAGACCGTGCAGATAATCGACCTTGCCCGCCTCCGGCAGCGGCGTCAGCGCCACGCCGCTGTCCCACGGCATGCCCGGTTTCAGCGTGGCCAGTCTGGCGTTGAATTTCTCGATGAAGCTGTCGACCACGTCTTCATGCACGAAAAGAATTTTCAGTGCGGTGCAGCGCTGACCGTTGAACGACAGCGAACCGGTGACCGCTTCGCTGACGGCGTTGTCGAGATCGACTTCAGGCAGGACGATACCCGGGTTCTTGGCGTCCAGACCCAGAGCCGCGCGCAAACGGTGTGGTTTCGGGTGCAGCTTCTTCAGGTCACTGGCAGCCTTGTTGGTGCCGATGAAGGCGAAGATGTCGATCTTGCCGCTGGCCATCAAAGCACTGACAGTCTCGCGGCCGCTGCCGTAGATGACGTTGATCACGCCGCTCGGGAAGCTGTCGCGGAAGGCTTCGAGCAACGGGCGAATCAGCAGCACGCCGAGCTTGGCCGGTTTGAACACCACGGTGTTACCCATGATCAGTGCCGGAATCAGCGTGGTGAAGGTTTCGTTCAGCGGGTAGTTGTAAGGTCCCATGCACAAGGCGACGCCGAGCGGCACGCGGCGGATCTGCCCGAGGGTGTCCTGCTCCAGCTCGAAGCGGCTGGAGCGGCGGTCGAGTTCTTTCAATGCGTTGATGGTGTCAACGATGTAATCGCAGGTGCGATCGAACTCTTTTTCCGAGTCCTTGAGGTTCTTGCCGATCTCCCACATCAGCAGCTTGACCACGGCTTCGCGCTGCTCGCGCATACGACCAAGGAATGCTTCGACGTGCTGGATGCGTTCGGCCACGCGCATGGTTGGCCACAGGCCTTGGCCGCGATCGTAAGCGCGAACGGCAGCGTCGAGGGCGGTGAGGGCGGTGTCGGCATCCAGCAGCGGCGTGCTGCCGAGGATCACCTGTTCTTCGCCGTTTTCGCTTTTCAGATAGACCGGGCTGCGCACCTGCGCGAGCGGGCCGTCCCAGCGGCGCAACTGGCCATCGACCAGATATTCACGCTGCTCGACCTGAGCGTCGAGGCGATATTTTTCCGGGATGTCGCTGACCGAAGGGAACAGGTTGCCAAGGATGTTTGCTGTCATGTCACTACCCTGTGTTGAAGTCGGCGTGCCGATTGAAAGTCTTGTGAAGGTTATACGCCTGAACGGGCCGGGATTTAACCCCGTGAATGTCACGCGAATGTCACGCAACGGTGCAACCACAGTCCACCTTGTGGGAGCGAGCCTGCTCGCGAAGGCGGCGGCACATCCAACATCCTCATCGCCTGACACAGCGCTTTCGCGAGCAGGCTCGCTCCCACGGTCGATCATCTACATCCGTCAATCCATCTTCGGTAATGAAGCTTTTATGACAAAAGTTCGGTAGCCCTTTGCCAGTCCGGTCATGCCTGTGTAACGCGCTTGAGGGGCCTTTCGGGGCGCACTTTGCAAGCCGAGGCGGGACGCCGGGAGTGAGGCAATGGGGACTATGGAACGCTATTCGAAAGTGGGCATGCAGGAGCTCGATCAACGCCTGTCGAAGATCGTCGAAGCCGCGCGCAAGAAGCCGGTTTCGGTGTATCGCTACGGCGCGCCGTGGGTCTGGATCGTCTCGCAGGATGACTGGCAGGGCGCTTTGAAAGAGGTCTCCAGCTACATTCCGCCGGGCCATTCGCTGGTGCTGCTGCGCCCGCAGATCGACGATCTGCTCGACGCCCACCAGGACCTGCTGCGCGACCTCAATGCCGCACCCGGCATGCTCATTCCCGCGCAGACGGTGATGCACATCCTGCTCCTGCAATTGCTGTATTCGGTGCCCAGCGAACAGCAGCTCTATGAACAGCTCAATTACAACCTGCTGTTCCGCTGGTTCGTCGGCCTTGGCCTGAACCAGAAGGTCTGGAGTTTCACCGCCCTCAGCCGTGACATCGCCACGCTGCTCAACGAGCCGCGTGCGGTGCTGCTGATTCAGAAAATCATCGGCGAAGTGTTCTGCGGTGCCTTGCTGCAAATGCCCGAGTTCTCGCTGAACTTTGCGCTGTTGCACACCTGGCTGGGCAAGCATGCCTGCGCCACAACGATCAGCAATTGACGCATCACATCGGGCGCTAACGCCTACAGGTCATCGCGAATTTCAGGGGGTAGTGTGGAACGGATTTTCACGTCACGGCTGGCACTGTGGGGCTGGCTGCTGGTGACGGCGGGCGCGCAGCCGGCGCTGGCCGAGGAGGGCACAGAAGCGCCCGCCGCGCAGCGACTGGTCGACGTCAACGAATACTTTGTGCGCGGCAATACCGTGCTCGATGCGCGGGCGATCGAAGAAGCGGTGTACCCGTTTCTCGGCCCGCAGAAAGCCTTGAGCGACATCGAAGGCGCCCGCGATGCGTTGCAGAAGGCCTATCAGGAGCGCGGCTATCAGTCGGTGTTTGTCGAGCTGCCCGAGCAGGCCGTGGCCGATGGCATCGTTTATTTGCAAGTCAGCGAAACCAAGGTCGGCCGGGTGCGCGTGGTCGGCGCCAAACACTATTCGCCGCTGGATATCCGCGACAACGTCCCGGCGCTGAAAGAAGGCGAGGTGCCGGACTTTGCCAAAGTCCAGGGCGAACTCGCGCAGCTCAACAAGACACCCGGTCGCCAGGTCATGCCGCTGGTGCGTGAAGGGCAGCGCCCCGGCACCATGGATGTCGACTTGCAGGTCGAAGACCAGAACCCATGGACGGCCAGCGTCGGCCTCAATAACGACTACAGCGCCGACACCGAAAAGCTGCGCAGCGTCACCAGCCTCGGTTACAACAACCTCTGGCAACTCGGTCACAGCGTCAACCTGACGTTCTTCACCGCGCCGCAAGAAACCGACAACGCCAAGGTCTGGTCCGGGTCCTACACCGCGCCGCTGAGCGAGCGCTGGAGCGTGCAATTCTCCGGTTACCAGTCCGACAGCAACGTCGCCACCATCGGCGGCAGCAACGTGCTCGGCAAGGGTCACAGCTACGGCGTCGCGGCAATTTACACGCTGCCCTCGAGTGGCAACTGGTCGAACTCGCTGTCGGCCGGCATCGACTTCAAGGACTTCGACGAGCGCCTGAGCCTGTCCGGCGAAAGCGACAAGGTGCCGCTCAAATATGCGCCGTTCACCTTCGCTTACAACGGCTATCGCTACAGCGAAAAGAGCCAGCTCGGCCTCGGCCTGAGTCTGGTTGCCGCCACGCGCAGCGTGTTCGGCTACGGCAGCGACGACGAAGACTTCGACTACAAACGCTATCGCGCCAAACCGGGTTTCGCCGTGCTCAAGGGCGACACCAACTACACCTGGACCTTCGACAGCGACTGGCAGAGCGCAAGCAAAGCCGCATTCCAACTCGCCTCGGGGCCGCTGGTTTCCAACGAACAATTCTCCGCCGGTGGCGCCACTTCGGTGCGCGGCTATCTCGCGGCTGAACGTACCGCCGATGACGGCTACCTGCTCAGCCAGGAATTGCGCACACCGTCGCTGGCGAAATTCGCCGGCACGTGGATGCAGGACTGGCGCTTCTATGCCTTCGCCGAAGGCGCGCAGTTGTACCTGCGCGACGAACTGCCGGATCAGGACGCCAATTACGCCCTGGCCAGCGTCGGCCTCGGCACCCGCGCCAGCCTCAGTAAATGGCTGTCCGGCAGCCTCGACTGGGGCTACCCGCTACTCGAAGGGCCGAACACCTCAAAGCAGGAATCGCGCCTGCACTTCAACCTTCAAGCCACTTTCTAACGGAGCACGTCCATGCAACGCCTTCTCCTTTCGTTGTTGATCTGCCTGGGCTTCGTGCTCCCGGCCACTGCTCAGGCCTGGTGGCAGGACGACTGGCATTACCGCAAACAGATCGCCGTCGACACCACACCGCAGGGCGCGGCGATCAATCAGGCCCTTGGCCGCACCGCGCTGCTGGTGCGCCTGCACACCGGCAACTTCACCTTCGACGGCGTGAAAGAGGACGGCTCCGATCTGCGTTTCGTCGCGGCGGATGACAAAACCGTGCTCAACCACCAGATCGAAAGTTTCGACGCGCTGATGGGCATGGCGCTGATCTGGGTTGATGTGCCGAATGTCGAGGGTGGCCAGCGTCAGGACATCTGGATGTACTACGGCAACCAGAAAGCCCCGGCTACCGGCAACGGGCAACTCACTTTCGATCCGAATTACACCGCGCTGTATCACTTCGACGGCGCTACCGGCACCCCGGCGAAAGACACCACGGCGTACGGCAACACCGCGCAAAGCGCGACCGGCACAGCGATCGATGGCGTCGTCGGCCGTGCGTTGCAGTTCAGCGGTCAACCGTTACTGCTGCCGGCCAGTCCTTCACTGCAACACAACGCCGGCAGCGCGTTCACCTTCAGTGCCTGGCTGCGTCTGGATCAGGCCTCTGGCGAGCAACTGATCCTGGCTCGGCGCGAAGGCTCGCAGAGCCTGCTGATCGGCGTCAGCCAAGGCCTGCCGTTCGTGGAAATCG
The DNA here is from genome assembly GCF_900187595.1 of Pseudomonas sp. Irchel 3F6. Classification (NCBI taxonomy): domain Bacteria; kingdom Pseudomonadati; phylum Pseudomonadota; class Gammaproteobacteria; order Pseudomonadales; family Pseudomonadaceae; genus Pseudomonas; species Pseudomonas sp. Irchel 3F6. The sequence goes on from NZ_FYDP01000001.1 coordinate 733,982, forward strand.
ACGGCCAGCGCGCCGCTGCCACCCAAGCGCTGGCGCCGGGGCAATGGCAACACCTCGCACTAACCGCCGAGGGCTCGAAGGTCACGCTGTACGTTAACGGTCGCGAGAGCGCTGCGTTGGCCCAGGCGATGCCGGCGTTCAACTCGGCCATGGCCATCGGCGCCGATCTGCAGGAAGGCGCGTTCCAGCCATTCTCTGGCGCTATTGATGAGCTGCGCCTGTCGAAAGTCGCCCGTCCTGCTGCGCTGTTGCTGGCCGATGCCACCTCGCAAGGCGCCGAGTCGAAACTGGTCGCTTACGGCGTCGATGAAGAGCAGTCCGGCTTTGGCTTCGGCAGCCTCGGCTTCCTCCTTAACGCGGTGCCGATCGACGCTTGGGTGATCATCGCCGTGCTGGTGCTGATGATGTTCCAGTCGTGGATCATCATGCTGCGCAAGAACCGCAGCCTCAGTCGCGTCACTGCGGCCAACGAAGACTTTCGCGTGCAATTCGCCAAGGTCGGCACGCGTCTGGAAATGTTCGCCGACGACGCGCAACTGGCTCAGCGTCTGCAGCATTCGTCGCTGTGGCGCCTGTATCTGGTGGCGGTCAAAGAGATCCGCACCCGCCGCGAGCAGGGCGCCGATACCTCTTCGGTCTCTGCCGCGACTATCGAGGCCATTCGCTGCTCGATGGACGGCGTGCGCACCCGCGAGAACCAGCAACTGAGTTCGAAACTCTCGACCCTGTCCAACGCCATCGCCGGCGGTCCGTATATCGGCCTGCTAGGCACGGTGCTGGGGATCATGGTGGTGTTCCTCGGCACGGCGATGGCCGGCGACGTGAATATCAATGCCATCGCGCCGGGCATGGCCGCCGCTCTGTTGGCCACGGCGATGGGCCTGTTCGTCGCGATCCCCGCGCTATTTGGCTACAACCGCCTGATCACCCGCAACAAGGAAGTCAGCGCCGACATGCGCGTGTTCGTCGACGAGTTCATCACCCGTCTGGCGGAAATGCATGGCGAGAGCCAGTTCAGTGAGGCGTCGCACCAGCGCGGCCATCACGCCAACCACTCCGTACCGGCCTGAGGAGCACTGCCATGGCGTCCGTAAATGCCTCCCACGACGATGATGACGATGCCGCAGTCGACAGCATCAACATCACTCCGCTGGTCGACGTGCTGATGGTGGTGCTGGTGATGTTCATCCTCACCGCCACCGCGCAGGTCTCAGGGATCCAGATCAACCTGCCCAAGGCCAGCGCTTCGGTGTCGCTGTCGGAGGCCAAGACCAAGGCGATCTCGGTCAACGACGGCGGCCAGGTGTTTCTCGATGCCTATCCCGTGACGTTGGCGGAGCTGGAAGAACGCCTGCGCATCGAGAAAGCGCAGAGCCCGGATTTCCCGGTGATCGTGCGTGGCGATGCGACGGTGCAGTACCAGAAAGTCATCGAAGTGCTGGATCTGCTGCGCCGACTCGAACTGTCCCAGGTCGGTCTCGTCACCGGCAAACCGAGTCAGGGCTGAGTCATGACCGCACAACTCCCGATCGAGCCGCCGCCGGTGAAAAAGTCGCCGTTGCGCTATGTGAAGTGGGGCGCCGGATTGCTGGTCGGCGCGCTCGCCGCGTGGTTCCTCTGGCAGTGGGCCAACGACATGGCCGGCGTGCGCCGCGAAGCGCCGAAAGTGCCGACGATCATTCCGTTGCCGCCACCGCCACCACCGCCGCCGGAGAAACCGCCAGAGCCGGAAACGCCGGTGGAAGAAAAAGTCGTCGAGCCCGAGCCAACGCCTGAGCCGGAGGAGGTCAAGCCTGAAGAAGAAGCACCGCCATCGCCGGCGGACGATCTGGCCAACCCGATGCAAATGGACGGCGACGCGCAATCCGGTAGCGACGCTTTCAACATCGGCGCAGGCAAGGGCGGCGGCATGGCTGGCGCGGGTGGTGGGCGTTTGGGCACGGGCACGTACAGCCAGTTTCTGGCGTTCACCTTCCAGCGTTTGCTGCGCGAGAACCCCGAGCTGCGCAACCTCGCATTCTCGCTGCAGGCCGATGTCTGGCTGAGCAGTGTCGGCGAGATCACCCGTGTCGAGCTGATCAAGTCCAGTGGCAACCCGCAAATCGATACCCAGGTGCTGGCCGCTTTACGCGGTGCGCCAGCCCTCAGCGAACGGCCTCCGGCCTCCATTACTTTGCCCGTGCGCCTGTCCCTGCAAGGGCGGCGTCCGGGTTAATTCACTTATTCAAGCTTTGGCAAAAGGAGTTGTGTGCAGATGATTTCCAACGTGAATCGATTGTCCCTGGCGGTCGGCATGGTCATTGCGACCCTGGTCGGTCAGGCCGTGGCAGCGCCTGCGCCTTCGGAGAACGCCACGATCAATCTGATCCGCTTGCTGGTCGAGCAGAGCATTCTGAAACAGGACAAGGCCGACGCGCTGATCGCCCAGGCCCAGAACGAAGCGGCGCAGGCCAAGCAGGCTGCCGCGTCCACTGCCGTAGCGGCTGGACCGGTCGCCGCGCCGGGGGATGTGCGCGTGCAGTACGTGCCGGCAGCGGTGCGTGACCAGATCCGCGATCAGGTCAAAGCCGAGGTGATGGCCACCGCCAAACAGGAAAACTGGGCCGCGCCCAATACCTTCCCGGACTGGGCCTCGCGCATCAGCTTCGACGGCGACATTCGTCTGCGAGACGAATCGCGGTACTACTCAGGCAACAACAGCAACGAAATCGTCGACTTCGCCAAGCTCAACAACAACGGCCCGTACGACGTGAACCCCAACAGCAGCACCAGCCTGCCGCCGTTGCTCAACACCCGCGAAGACCGCGAAAACCTCTTTCGCCTGCGCGCTCGCCTGGGCATGAAAGCGGTGATCTCGGAGGAATGGACCGCCGGCATTCGCATCGGCACCGGTTCGGACAACAACCCGGTATCGACCACGCAGAACCTCGGCGGCGGCTTTGCCAAGAAGGACATCTGGCTCGATCAGGGCTACCTGACCTGGAAGCCAATGGACGAACTGACCCTGACCGGCGGGCGCTTCGCCAACCCGTTCATGTCCACCGACATGCTCTATTCCAACGACCTGAATTTCGATGGTGTGGCGGCGATCTTCGATCACAAGCTCAACCGCGATTGGGGCGTGTTCGGCACCGTCGGCGCATTCCCGGTGGACTACACCAGCGACACTTCCAGCAGCAACGGTTTCGATAAGGAAGAGAGCGACAACAAATGGCTGTACGGCGCGCAGCTCGGCGCGAAGTGGGCGATCAACAGCAACAACCGCCTCAAAGGTGCGCTGGCCTATTACCGCTTCGACGACATTCAAGGCCAGCGCTCCAGCCCTTGCGAACCGTGGGCCGGCGCGCCGGGCTGCGACAGCGATGGCACCCGCGCGGCGTTCATGCAGAAGGGCAACAGCGTGTTCCTGCTGCGTGACATCACGCCGAACCCGCTCAACCCGAGCGCTACGCCGCAGCCGCAATTCGTCGGGCTTGCGTCCGAGTTCAACCTGCTCGATCTCAACGTCGTGTGGGACGCCGACCTGCCGCAGGATTTCAAACTGCGCAGCCAGGGCAACTACATCCACAACCTCAGCTACGACGAAGGCGACATGCGCAAGCGCTCCGCCGGGCAGATCGTCAACAACCTCGACAGCAACGGCGAGATCGAAAGCGGCGCCAATGCATGGATGGTGCAGTTCACCCTCGGCAACGCACTGGACCTCAAACGCAAGGGCGACTGGAACCTGTTCGCCGGCTACAAGTACATCCAGCCGGACGCCTTGCCGGACGGCTTCAACGACTCGTCGTTCCACCTCGGCGGCACCAACGCCAAGGGCTATTTCATGGGCGGCAACTACGGCCTGGCGAAGAACGTTTCCGCCACGGGTCGCTGGATGAGCACCGAAGCGGTGTACGGCGCGCCGTTCGACATCGACGTCTTGCAGCTTGAGATCAACACGCGCTTCTAAGGCGCCGGGAGAGCTTTATGAACACGCGTTTTCTCGCGCTGGGCCTGGGTTTGTTGATTGCCACCGGGGCGAGCGCCGAAGGCATGGAAGAACGCTTGCGCACGCAATTGCGCAGCACCACCCAGCAATTGCAGGCCCTGCAAAGCCAACAGGCCCAGGCCAGCGCCGCGCAACTGGCGGCGCAGAACGAAGCCAAGGCAGCGCAAGCGCAAATCAAGCAATTGACCGCCGAACTGGCCAAGGCCAAAGGCCTCGCCGAGCAACTCGCCGGGCAGCAACAGAGCCTGCACAGCCAGGCGCAGGCGCAAGTCGCGGCCAGTGCCGAGCAGACCGGCAAGTTCAAGAAAGCCTACGACGAGTTGCTGGTCCTCGCTCGCGGCAAGGAAGCCGAACGCTCGAAGCTGCACGCGCAACTGGCGGAACGTGACACACAAGTGCAGCAATGTTCAGCCAAGAATCAGCAAATGTACGGCGTCGCCAAACAGATCCTCACGGCCTACGAAAACATCGACGTCGCCGAAGTGATGAAGATCCGCCAGCCATTCGCCGGCAGCGCCCGGGTCAAGTTCGATGAACTGGCCCAGGGCTTCGGCGACGAGCTGTACAAAACCCAATTCGACGCGCCGCAAGCGGCGATCGCTCACTGATAGCAAGGAAGAAAGCCATGACTCAATTGATCACCCACGTTTCTCCGCAATCGCTGACCGACGTCCTCCAGGCCGCCGGTTACCGCGTCAACCAGAGTGAACAGAACGGCATCGTCCAGTTGCTCAGCGCCAGTCAGGGTATCGGCTACGCCGTGCGTTTCGGCAACCCGGCGGTGGAGCAGGGCAGCTTTGTTGATTTCACCTTCAGCTGTGCGCTGCGCGTGCAGGGCGACTTGCCCCAGGGCGTGGCCGAGCAGTGGAACGCGACGCGGCGGTTTGCACGGTTGTCGTTGCAGGGCGAGTTTCTGCTGATGGAAATGGACGTGGTCGTGGCCGCAGGGGTGAGCAACGAGCACCTGCGCGGCAACCTGGAGTTGTGGGATCGCCTGTTGCAGGAATTCATCGTTTACCTGCGCGATTTCAGCCAGACCGCTGCTGTGCAAGCCGCCAAGTCCGCTGTCGCCGAAGCAGAGGAAGTCGCGCTGTGAAGAAGCCTGCCATGGTGATCGGCGCCGGAGCGCTGGCGTTGTTGGTGGTGGCCGTGGCGCTGGTGCTGCGACCGGGCAGTGATCCGGTCGCCGCCCAGCAGCCGTCGCCGTTGCCGGCGGTTGCAGCCGGGCCAGCGGTCGCGCGGTTGGGCAATCAGCAGGTTTCGCCAGAGGAATTGCAGGCGCTGCTGGCCACCGTCCCGGCGCAAACCCGCGAGCAATTGCGCGGTAACCGTGAGGCGCTGGAGCGCTGGATTCGTGCGCGACTGGCCGAAAAAGCCGTGCTGGAACAGGCCGATGCGCAGGGCTGGGCGCAGCGTCCGGACGTCGCCCGGCAGACTCGCGCAGCGACTGAGCAAATCGTGTTTCGTGATTACTTGCGCTCGGTGAGTCAGGTGCCGGCGGAGTATCCGAGCGCAGCTGAATTGCAGCAGGCGTACGACGCCGGCAAGGCCAATTGGCAGACCCCGGCGCTGTATCGGGTCAGTCAGATTTTCCTTGGCGTCAGTGACGCAGCGAATGTGGAAACGGTGCGCAAACAAGCCGCTGAATTGAGCAAGAAGGCGCAATCAGCACCGGCTGATTTTGCGGCGCTCGCTACGCAATATTCGCAGGATCGAGTCACAGCAGAGCGGGGCGGTGATACCGGCCTGCAACCGTTGCAACAGCTGGTGCCGGAAGTGCGTGGCGCCGTGGCGCGGCTCAAGGTGGGCGCCGTGTCTGATCCGGTGCAAAGCGCCGCCGGTTTCCACGTGATCAAGCTCACCGAACAACAACCGGCCCGCACCGCGACGCTGGAGGAACTGCGCGACCAACTGACCCAGGCCCTGCGCGCACAACGCCAGGAACAGATCGCCCAGGCCTATCTGGACGGCATGCTCAACACCGCCACCCTGAGCATCGACGGCGCTGAACTGAACAAAATCCTCGAGGAAAAACACTGACGTCAGCCGAACACCAATCACCCCTGTGGGAGCGAGCCTGCTCGCGAATGCGGTGGGTCAGTCAGCGAAGATGTTGAATGTGCCAACGTTTTCGCGAGCAGGCTCGCTCCCACAGGGGTCCAGGGCGCATTCAAGACAACTACAAAGATCGACAGGGAGTCATCAATGTCATTCACCGAACCCGCAGGACGCCCGGGCACCGTTGATTATCAATCGCCGCAATCCCGCTCCGAGCCCTGGCTAAACCAGGCCGCGACCATCGACAGCGAAGTCGCCCAATACTTCCTGGTCAGTGCTCGCTGCGGCTGCTTCATGCAAGCCGCGCGCAGCCTCAACGTGCGCTCAACTGTATTGCGCAAACAACTCGCGCAACTCGAACAGCAACTGCAACGCAGCCTGTTCAGCTTCCAGGGCAGCGCCCTCAGCCTGACCCGCGAAGGCCAACAGTTGCAGGCCCGACTCATCACCCTGGCCCACGAACGCAAACTCCCGGTCATCGAACAACCGCTGATTCGTCTGGCCATCGCCGAATCGATCCTGCACGACATCCTCGGCCGCGACCTCATCGCACTGCTGCGGCGCAACGCCAGCCTGCGCCTGGAAATTATCGCGCTGGATAGCGAACTGGCATTGCGTGCGGTCAGCGCCGACATTGTCCTGTGGCTTGCTCCTGGCGAATGCCCAAATCCCGGCCCGACCTTTTCCACTAGCGAACCGCAACACCTCGCGCGGATTGCGTATCTGCCGCACATTGCCAAGCGCTATTCACGGGTGACAGCGCGACCGGAAACGCCGGAAGATCTGGCTGATTTCATGTTGGTGCAATGGCAGCATGACCGACAGGTTGAGAGCTTTCGGCCGTGGAATGAGTTGGTGGAGGAGAGGTTGGCTGGGGTGGTGCAGATGCAGTCCTATGAATTGATGCTGGAGATGATTCGCTGCAGCGCGTGCATCGGCTTGCTGCCGGCATACATGAGCCGGTTCGACCGTGGCCTCACCGCACTGCCCGGATTATTCGCCGAACCGATGCAGCTACACGCGTGGCTCGCCGTCAACACCGACTCGCAAAACTCCCCCGAAATCAAAGCCCTCACCGACCTCATCCAGCAAACCTTCAACGAACGCCACGAATGGTTCCAGCCGTAACCCGCCCCCGTGTGGGAGTGAGCCTGCTCGCGAAAGCAATCCGCCAGTCGAAGCCTCAGTGACTGACCCACCGCCTTCGCGAGCAGGCTCGCTCCCACAGGAATCTTCATTGCTTACGCGTTGATCGTTCCCACGCTCCGCGTGGGAACGCAGCCCGGGACGCTCTGCGTCCCCACCAGAGCTGGAACGCGGAGCGTCCCTTGAGGCATTCCCACGCAGAGCGTGGGGACGATCATCAAAACCTTCAACGAACGCCACGAATGGTTCCAGCCTTAACCCGATCCCCTTGTAGGAGTGAGCCTGCTCGCGATGGCGCCAGCCCAGACACTGCACCCGTAACTGAATAAACCGCATCAACAGTGGGAGCGAGCCTGCTCGCGAAAGCAATCCGCCAGTCGAAGCCACAGTGACTGACAAACCGCTTTCGCGAGCAGGCTCGCTCCCACAGGAATCTTCATTGCTTACGCGTTGATCGTTCCCACGCTCCGCGTGGGAATGCAGCCCGGCACGCTCTGCGTCCCCTCAGAGCTGGAACGCGGAGCGTCCCTTGAGGCATTCCCACGCAGAGCGTGGGGACGATCATCAAAGGCCCGCTACTGCGGCAACTCCAGATTATCCAGCACCCGATTCACCGCTAATTCCCCGAGCATGATCAACTGCGCAATCCCCATCAGCGTTCGGCGCTGCGATGGCTTGACCAATCCGGCGAACTCCTGGGCGATGGTTTTGGCCGAGGCGAGGGTTTCGCAGGCGTTGGCCAGCAGGTCTTCGTTTTTGGTGTCGGCGGTGACGGCGTACATGGCGCGGGGGCTGAAGGGCGGCGGGGTGGAGCCGGGTGGGCAGAAGTAGTGGTCGAGGGCGCGGTCGGCGGCTTGGTGAAGTTTTTTTGAGTCGAGGGATTCGTAGGGTGAGGTGGGGTCGGATTCGGGTGGGTTGGGTGTTGGTTTGATCATGGGTGAAGCCTCTAGAGTGGTGAAGCTGCCACCGTTCGCTGCTAACGAAGGAGGTGGCGGCTGTACGCGGGTTAGCAGACCAGGACTCTAGAACCCGGCGCACCGAAGTGCCCCACGCAAAGCCGCCATAACGGCAAGACCTTGTGCGTCTAGAGATAACCCGGGCTGCTAAACCCGATCACTGAACATTCAGCGACCGGACCACAATAGAACCCGCTCCCAAGGCGCACAAGCCGGCGGATTCTGGCGTAGCTGTAGGCAATGGCGCAAGAATTTGTAGCCTGGAAGGCGTGTCTGGATGTGCCCTTTAAACACCTTCGTTTAAATCAAAGAATTGCGCAAACCTGACGGTCCTTTCGCGATCAGAAGAGAAGCCTGGATCGCGCTTCGCTGTTTAAATCACTGGTTAAATAAATCCGCCCTTTTTCCGAATACCGGTGGTTAACCTCTCTTGTTGAACCGTTGTGTAGTTTTAGGCCCTGGCCACGCAGACCGCTGTGTAAGCAAAAGGGGACGTAGCACCTGTTGATGCCGATATAAAACTGGTCTTGGCCCATGTGAATTCGACCTGAGGGTTGCTAGGAAGTGTATATCCCCAAAAGTACCGGGCTTCGTAAAGCGGTCTGTATTTAATATTAAGAAGTGCAATCTCGCTTAAGTAGCTCGGAAATGGACTGCCCCCCACGCGCGCGATCCAGGCACTGGCCGCTTCGTGTGTAAAGTTGGCGCCGCCAATTAAAACCTTTTGCACGTTGCTTACTACGACAGGTATTTCTTTAAGTTGTCCGCTAGCGTCAGATACGATCACTTTAGCTGCACCATTCCCGATTGAACGAATCATGCCGTTGCCGTCCACAGATACAACGTTGGGCATGCTCGACCTGTAGGTGTACGGTGCTTGCCCGCCTGTCGCCGCCCGGGTCGCGGTTGTATCTGGGAAATCGTTTCCAGTTAATGCCCAGCCAAGCGCGGCATGGTCGACGACGTAATTTCTCCCTGAGAGATGTACGGGTGATATGTCGACCAATAGCGGTGGAACAACTTTTAGAGTTCTTGGGATGGAAACTTTTCCACTACCATACAGTGCCTTGACTTTATAGCTGTGATTTCCTGCGGTCAGATCTTCACTGTATTTCCAAACGCCTTCGTGGTTCACCGGGACTTTGATTCTAAACTCTTCTTTATCAGACACCTCGACCCATTGATCTTTCGAGGCCAAGCCTTGCATTGCTACTGAAGTGTCTGCAGTAGTTCCACCTTCCTCAATTTCGGCGTTACTTGGCAATCCTTTCACCGAATCAATCGTCGGGGCAACTTCAGCTGCCACAGTAAAACTCCGCGCGCCAGAATCAACTTCTCCACTGTGATACAACGATCTCGCAAATAACCGGTGCTTCCCTTCAGCAACAGTCACTTCTCGTGTCCAGATCCCCGTCAGCGGGTCGGCCGTCGCTCGCCCTTTGGCAACAGTGCTCGACCCATCATCATCGAACACCTCGATATTCAGTCCCTTACTCGCAGTCCCCGACAACGTTAAGCTAGTGCTGACCGTCCATCCCCCTTCCAGCACTTCCTCACCGTTCGAGTCCAATACCCTGTCCAGTGTCGGCACAACCAGTTCCACAGACTTGATCGTGTAAACCCGATCCGGAAATTTCACTGCGTTCGTTTCGATATTGCTCTTGTCCAGCGCCACCAGGTACTTAAGCGTCAGTGTCGTGCCATGCCCCAATTGCACGAGATAGCTGTTAGCCAGCGACTTCGGCCAGAAGCCTTGCCTGATCCAAGTGCTGTTGACCTTGGCCGGTAATCCTGCCCAGATCGTCAGATTATGCGCAGTGCCATCAGCCTTCTTACCCTCAAGCCGCAGCCAGCAGGGCTGTTCGGCTTCAATCAAGGTATGCAGCAGCGCATGAATGGTTGCGTTTTTGGTGCCAAGCGCCGTTATGTCGAGAAAATTGTTGGCATCGGCCTCGACAATTTTCGGGGAGTTCAAAGCGGTTGCCGGCAGCGGCAGAATGTCCAGCAGCAACACAGCCGACTCCACGGGTTTGTCGTCGCGGTCGATAAAATAACTGACTGCAACCCGTTGGCCCAGGCTGTAGGCGAGCACCGAGCGCGGCACCGCAATCTCCAGGCCGGCACTGACCAGCCGAGGCGGGCTTGGGTAGGAGCCTTCAGGGACAGCCGTCGCGCCTTGCCAGTTCACCCACAACGTGTCGGTGGGCAGTAACGAACCCTGCGGTACTAGGACTCTGATTTCCGGAGTGGTCGGACTGAACTGATTGCCGTTCATGCCACGGACGGTGGGTGCCAGCAGAGAAAGGCGACCGAGGTGAATGTCCACGCGCTTTTCACCTGACATGACGGCATTGCCCAATTGGTCAAATACTCTGAATTCCGCCACAGCATTCGGATTGTCACCGGCACGCTGGAAGGTATCGGTGAACAGCGTCAGGTTGACCGGGGCCGGCGCGTCGGGCACGTCGAAGCGCACGGTGGTATCGCCGAGCGCAAAAACGATGGAGTCGAAGTGGCGTCGGTTGGTGTAAGTAAACGCAAATGTCACACCTCGTGCGGCGAGCTCCGGCCCCACGCCTTCATGTTCTACATCCGGCGGAATGATCAGATCCAGAGATTCCGGCAGACGCAAATGGTAGAGGGCTAGCGTGTCCCGAGACGATTCATCGTTACCTCCTACGCGCGTGACCTTGTAATGCAGGCGATTGACGCCCTGATTGAGCCAGCCGTGGGGCAAGTACAAGCGCACCCGCTGTTGTTCTTCGCCCGGGGCAACGGTCTTGCCCGTTGCGGGAGTAGGGTTGTCGTTGACGTACAGATCGACGCGGTCATCAGCGGCCATGGTCCAGGAAGCGAGCTGCATTTCCGTCCACGGATCTATCAGACATTCCAGACCCTGCGTCTCGCCATCGTAAAGCACCTTGGGAATCCCGCCTTGGGCAATGCCCTGCGGCTTCACCGGTGTGACCCAGCCCCTGATGATGACCGGATACAAGACAAACAATTCGTTGAAAATCGAAGACTGGATATCCATGGAAGCGCTCCCTGAGAATTTTGCCGTGCCGTGCCGTGCCGTGCCGTGCATTGAATGGGATCCATCTCACTCCAGTTTGAAAAAAAGCACACCTGTCAGATCTGACAGGTACAGGCGGTATTCAGACGAGCGGTCGAGCCGGCTCTTGTTTGCGCGGTTGTTGTGGGAGCGAGCCAGCCTGCGAATTTGTCGTAATGTTCGGTTGCAATGCTGACTGCTCCGACGCTTTCGCGAGCAGGCTCGCTCCCACAGGAATCTTCACTGCTTACGCGTTGATCGTTCCCACGCTCTGCGTGGGAATGCAGCCCGGGACGCTCTGCGTCCCCCCAGAGCTGGAACGCGGAGCGTCCCTTGAGGCATTCCCACGCAGAGCGTGGGAACGATCATCAAAGGCCCGCTACTGCGGCAACTCCAGATTATCAAGCACCCGATTCACCGCCAGTTCGCCGAGCATGATCAACTGCGCAATCCCCATCAGCGTTCGGCGCTGGGATGGCTTGACCAATCCGGCGAATTCCTGGGCGATGGTTTTCGCTGAGGCGAGGGTTTCGCAGGCGTTGGCCAGAAGGTCTTCGTTTTTGGTGTCGGCGGTGACGGCGTACATGGCGCGGGGGCTGAAGGGCGGCGGGGTGGAGCCGGGTGGGCAGAAGTAGTGGTCGAGGGCGCGGTCGGCGGCTTGGTGAAGTTTTTTTGAGTCGAGGGATTCGTAGGG
>NZ_FYDP01000001.1:745978-982902 GCF_900187595.1 Pseudomonas sp. Irchel 3F6
CGGCGGTGACGGCGTACATGGCGCGGGGGCTGAAGGGCGGCGGGGTGGAGCCGGGTGGGCAGAAGTAGTGGTCGAGGGCGCGGTCGGCGGCTTGGTGAAGTTTTTTTGAGTCGAGGGATTCGTAGGGAGAGGTGGGGTCGGTTTGGGGTGGGTTGGGTGTGGGTTTGATCATGGTAAAGCTCCTAGAGTCGACGGAGCTGCCACCTTTCGCTGCGATACGAAATGGTTGGTGGCAGCTGTACGCGGGTCGCAGACCGGGACTCTAGAACCGGCAGACCCGAAGGTCTCCCACGTACAGCCGCCATAAAAACAGCGGGTGTTGTGCGTCCAGAGATCGACGGGCTGCGAGACCCGATCGCTGATTTGTCAGCGACCGCACCACAATAGAACCCGCCCCCAAGGCGCACAAGCCGGCGGATTCTGGCTTGGCTGTAGGCAACGACGCAAGGATTTGTAGCCTGGAAGGCGTGTCAGCAGGTGTCCTTTAAACAGCGGTGTTTAAAAAGCAAAAAATTGGCGACAGCAAGGTAGACGTTTTTGCCGGGAAGCAGGTGTTGGCTATGAGGTCGCTTTCGCGAGCAGGCTCGCTCCCACAATTTCATCTCGCCAGATTCCAGATCAGCGGTTTAGAGTGACCAGCCACACGCTGATCACGGACCGATCCCATGTCAGACCCAACCTCCACGATCCATCTCGAACGCTCCAACGAATCCCACCTCGAAGGTATCACTGCGCTTTACAACGACCCCGTCGTTGCACGGCAAGTGCTGCAAATGCCGTTTCAATCCACCGAGGTCTGGCGCCAGCGACTGCAGGCCGACAACGAGCGCGCGCTGAAACTGGTGGCGCTGCATCAGGGCGTGGTGATCGGCAATCTGGGCCTGGAAGCTTATTCACGCATGCGCCGCGCCCACGCCGGCAGTTTCGGCATGGCAGTCGGGGCGGCTTGGCAGGGCAAGGGCGTCGGTTCGATGTTGTTGGCGGCGGCGCTGGAGGTCGCCGATAACTGGATGAATCTGCACCGCGTCGAACTCACGGTGTACGCCGATAACGAGGCAGCCATCGGCCTTTACCGCAAGTTCGGTTTCGAGGCCGAAGGGCTATTGCGTGATTATGCGGTGCGCGACGGGCAGTGGGTCGACACCCTGAGCATGGCCCGTCTACGCAATAGCCTGAAAGCCTGAGTCAGTCGCCCAGTGCGAACGCCACTGCCGACTGCGCATGCAGCTCGGTAGTGTCGAGCAGGGGCAGGGCGCTGTGTTCGGGTTTGATCAGCAGACCGATTTCGGTGCAGCCGAGGATGATTGCCTGGGCGCCACGGGCGGTCAGGGACTGGATGACGCCTTGATAGATTTCTCGCGATTGTTCGCTGATCACACCCACGCAGAGTTCGTCGTAGATGATCCGGTGCACCTCTTTGCGCTCGGCTTCATCCGGCACCAGTACGGTCAGGCCTTGGGCAATCAGACGTTGCTTGAGAAAGTCCTGCTCCATGGTGAACGCGGTGCCGAGCAACCCGACGGTGCGCGCGTCGATTTCCAGTGCAGCCTGCGCGGCGGGTTCGGCAATGTGCAAAAACGGAATGCTGATCGCCGCCTGAATCTGCTCGGCGACCTTGTGCATGGTGTTGGTACACAGCACCACGCATTCTGCGCCGCCAGCTTCGAGCCGGCGCGCGGCATCCACCAGAATCGCCGCTGCATCGTCCCAGCGCCCGGCGTGCTGGGCCTGTTCGACCGGACCGAAATCGACGCTGTACATCAGCAACTGCGCCGAGCGCAACGGGCCGAGGCGCTCGCGAACCTGTTGGTTGATCAGGCGATAGTATTCGGCGCTGGACTCCCAGCTCATGCCGCCGATAAGGCCGATGGTGCGCATTGGATTTCCTCAAGCAAATGTCAGTGTCGAGCATTCAGGGCTGCCTGAAGTTTCCTTCTGTTCGAGACTCGACGCCAGTACCGACTGACTGTACCGCCGATCTTTCCCGCAACTGTGCATCTGCAAGAACTAAACGTACGCCGCGCCGGGGATCTGCCACTATCACCCTTCGCAGGTCCTTTCCGAGGAACACCGCAATGAACGACGTACAGCAACTGGGCGAGATGCTGCGCCAATATGCCGAAAGCGAAGCGCACAAGAAGCAACTGTTCACCACGCAATCGGCTGCTTGGGCGGCTCGGATTGGCGCGCTGTTCGACCAGATCGAACAATGGCTTGAACCGGTCAAGGCGCCCAATCTGCTGGAGGTCAGTCGCGAGGCGTATGTCGCATCCGGGCCGAGCGTGCCGGTGGAAACCTCGACGTTCAAGACGGAAAAATTGAGCATTGTGATTGCCGGCAAACCGGTGGAATTTGTGCCGGATGTGATGGGCAGCGGCGGGCAGATTTCCCTGGCAGTGATGGGGCTGACGGCGGCGCGGTACGGGAGTATTTCGCTGGTTGGCCTGGCGGATGGCGCATGGCAGTGGCGTAAGACCAATGGCTTGAAGGATCCGGATACGTTTGCCTTCGACGCCGATTTCCTTGCTCAGCAATTGCAGAGCCTGATACCTCGCGATCGCGGTTAAGATCAAAAGCTTACCCCCTCACCCCAGCCCTCTCCCCCAAGGGGGCGAGGGGGAAAGGGGGCAGACCGAGTGATGTTCAAAACTTGAGCTCGACGCGATATTTCAGGTCGACGTGAGTCCTACAAACACTTCGGTCAGTCCCCTCTCCCTCTGGGAGAGGGCTAGGGTGAGGGCAGCCCGCCGCCAGCCACAAAAACATCACGCCCAGCGCATCAAAAAGCATCTCCATCACCTGAGCCCTCAAGCAATCTGAGCATGACGCCGGGCCAGCGCCACATCCGCAGGAGGAGTGAGGCGTAGACCGGGGAAACCCTTAGGTTCGGTGCCAATCCGGCATTTTCCCTTGGGTCACTGATGGCCTTTTGGTAGAGTCGCCGTCGCCAGCGGGTTTTCGGCTGGGTGATGGAACCGAAGAAGGGAGTCTGATCAGTGAGTCCGGGTAAAAAAATCCTCGGTCTCACGGCGTCGCTTTTGCTGCTGACGCTGTGGGCCAGTTACTTTTATGTATTCAAGGAAAACCGCAACGGCCAGCTCGGCGGTGTCGGCGAAAGCACCGCGTGGTGCGGCACGCCGCCGACCAGTGAAGCGGCGTTGCTGGGCAAGGATCAACTGACCTTGCGCGTCACCAACAACCTGCGCGGCGAATTCATGGTTGGCGGCTCGCTGGTGGTTTCCGAACGAACCTTCAACCGCTACGACCTGGGCCGCAACGAACTGCGCCTGCGTCTGGAACCGCTGCAGTGGTCGTTCGGCGTCACGCCGATCTTCCTCGAGCAGGTCAAGGTGCAGCCGCTGAGCCGCAACCTCTCGTCGACCAATAAAAGCGCCTTCGCCGAACTTGAGCCTCGCGCAATCGGCGTGCACGCTCAGACTGCCGCGTTCCCCTTCGATACCTATCGCTACGGCTATAAACCGGTGCTGTATTACCTCAAGGGCAGCGAGCGCATCGACTTGCGCTTCAAGAACATCACCACGCTGATGGAGATATCCAACACCTTTACGCCGATCCAGAAGTACAACCGCGCCGACTACATCAACGAGAAAAACTCGATGATCCGCGATGAGGACTACAAGCCGTACGGGGCGCATGAGTGCGCGTTCAGCGTCGAGCGCAAAGGCTCGTTCAAGGTCGTGGTGTTGCTGCTCTTGCTGGTGCTGTGCCTGCCGCTGATGCTGGTGTTTTACCGCGATGAGCCGGGGATCGACTTTCTCGCGACGCTGGTGGGAATTGCGGTGGTGCGCACATTGCTGATCGGGCCGGTGGAAGATTTCCAGCTATACAACATCGACTTCTTGTTTGGTGCGGCGATTCTGCTGGTGGGAACGGTGTCGCTGATCAAGGCGATGCGCGCCAATAGCCGGCGAGAGATGGCGTTGCGCAGTGGCGAAACATCGTCCTGGTAATACCGGTTGGCGAGGCACACGCGCTGTCGGATGTGAACTTTGCAATTGGCCATCGCATTTGCCGGGGTTTTGGCTATACCTGTATCTCCCCTATGCAAAATGTCTTGGCCTTCTCAAAGGAATTACAGCATGAAGCTAGCCGTCGTGATGGGCACGCTGTGCATTGCCACCCTTGGCGTGGTGGGTTGTTCCAGCAAAACCGTCGAGCCTGACCAGTATTCCGGCTTTCTCAAGGATTACAGCCAGTTGAAGGAGGCCAAGTCACCCTCTGGTGCCGAGGTGATGCGCTGGATGGACCCGAAACTCGACATCAATAAATTCACCAGCGTTTACGTAGAGCCAAGCCAGCTCTACCCGAAGCCGCAAGCCACCGAGAAAATCCCCCAGCAGACTCTCAATGGCATCACCAGTTATTACGATCAGGCGCTCAAGCGCGAACTCGGCAAATCGCTGCCGTTGGCCGCAGGTCCCGGGCCGGGCGTAATTGTGGTGCGTCCGGCGATTACCGCAGTCAGCAGCAAGACCGAAGGCCTGCAAGTCTATGAAGTGATCCCGATCGCACTGGTCGCCGCAGCAGTAAGCACGGCCACTGGTATCCGCGACCAGGAAACCACGCTGGCCACCGAAGCGGTATTCATGGACGGCGCGACCAATCATGTCATCGCGCAGGTAGTGCGCAAAGGTACCGGCAAACCGCTGGAAAACTCTTCCCAGGTGATGAAAGCCGACGACATGAAAGCGGTGATCGATGGCTGGGCAAGCGATCTGCATCAGTCGTATCTGAAACTCAAATCTGAAGCCAAATGATGCAGTAAGGCTGGTTGCCTTTTCGCGAGCAGGCTCGCTCCCACACTGGACACGTATTCAGTGTGGGAGTGAGCCTGCTCGCATTTCGGTGTATCAGTTTCGAATATGCGGCCTGACACAACCCTTTCGCTAGCAGGCTCACCCCTACAGGGAAGCTGCGGTGGGTTGTATACAATGTCACCGTTCAGCACCCAACAATTTCAAACAGGGCATAGGTCGTCAGCCGATTTCGTGGTTAACTTCCGCCTCTTGCATGCTTTCCAATCAAAAAACAGAAGGACTCAAGTCATGGCTCAAGTCACCCTCAAAGGCAATCCGGTTCAAGTCAACGGCCAGTTGCCACAAGCCGGTTCCAAGGCGCCAGCCTTTTCCCTGGTAGCCGGCAATCTGTCCGACGTCACCCTGAAAGACTTCGCCGGCAAGCGCAAAGTCCTGAACATTTTCCCAAGCGTCGACACCCCGACCTGCGCCACCTCCGTGCGCAAGTTCAACGCCCAGGCCAACGACATCAGCAACACCGTGGTGCTGTGCATCTCCGCTGACCTGCCATTCGCTCAGGCGCGCTTCTGCGGTGCTGAAGGTCTGGAAAACGTACAGAACCTGTCGACTCTGCGCGGCAGCGAGTTCATCGAAAACTACGGCGTGGCCATTGCTGACGGCCCGCTGAAAGGCCTGACCGCTCGCGCGGTTGTGGTGCTGGATGAAAACGACACCGTTCTGCACAGCGAACTGGTCAAGGAAATCGCCGAAGAGCCTAACTACGAAGCGGCACTGTCCGTTCTCAAGTAAGGCTTTTACAATTGTTAACGGCCTGGCCCTGTCCAGGCCGTTTTCATTTGTGTATCAGGGTTTTGCCTCACACCTTGAAACGTAAGTGGAAGGTAAATTGCCGGTAAAGCTGCTTTGCTTAAATCCACTCAGTGCTTATCGTTCAGCCTCCCGTAATAGAAGCCCACGCGCCCAATGGTCAATAACTCCATGCAATCGTCCCCCCGCAAATCCCGTCGCTGGCTGATCAGCCTGCTCGTCCTGTTGGTCATCGCTGTCCTGTGCTGGAAATTCTGGCCCGCCGGCTCTGCTGACAAGGCGGGCGGCGACAAATCGGCCGCTGGGCATACCGGGCGCTCGGGAATGATGCGGCCTGGCTTCGGCGGCGGTACCGGGCCGATTCCGGTGCGTGTGGCGCCGGCGGTGAAGGGCGACTTCCCGCTGTATTACAAGGCACTGGGCACGGTTACCGCGCTCAATACCATCAACGTGCGCAGCCGCGTGGGCGGCGAACTGGTAAAGATTCATTTCGAAGAAGGGCAGATGGTCAAGGCGGGCGACCTGTTGGCCGAGATCGATCCGCGTCCTTACCAGAATGCTTTGCTCCAGGCCGAAGGCACGCTGCTGCAGAATCAGGCGCAACTGAAAAACGCTCAGGTGGACGTCGAGCGTTACCGCGGCCTGTACAAAGAAGACAGCATCGCCAAACAGACCCTCGACACCGCCGAAGCGCTGGTTGGCCAGTACCTGGGCACGGTCAAGACCAATCAGGCGGCGGTCAACGACGCCAAGCTCAATCTCGAATTCACCAAGATCCGCGCACCGATTGCCGGTCGCGTCGGTCTGCGTCAGGTCGACGTCGGCAACCTCGTCGCCGCCAATGACACGACGTTCCTCGCGGTGATCACCCAGACGCAACCGATCAGCGTGGCCTTCACCTTGCCGGAGAACAGCCTCGACACCGTGCTCGCCCGTTACCGCAGTGGCGCCAAGTTGCCTGCCGAAGCGTGGGATCGCGGCGACACCAAGCTGCAAGCCACTGGCGTGCTGCAAAGCTTGGACAACCAGATCGACGTCGCTACCGGCACCCTCAAGTTCAAGGCCCGTTACGATAACCGCGACCAGTCGCTGTTCCCCAATCAGTTCGTCAATGTTCATTTGCTGGCCGACACGCTCAAAGGTGTAGTGCTGGCACCGTCGGCAGCGATTCAGTTCGGCACCAATGGCACCTTTGTCTATGCGCTGGACGGCGACAAGAAAGTTACCATTCGCCAACTGAAAATCGGTGCCAGTGACGGTGACAACACCGTGGTCACCGAAGGCCTCGCCGCGGGTGATCGCGTGGTGCTCGAAGGCACCGATCGCCTGAAGGAGGGCAGCGAAGTCGAAGTGGTCAATGACAGCAGCGAAGTGCCGACCTCGCCGACCGAACACCTGCAAGGCAAATCTGCCGCCAATCCCGATGCGACCACAGCCGATAAGGCCAAGAAGGGCGCATGAACATTTCGCGGCTGTTCATCCTCCGTCCGGTAGCCACCACCCTGAGCATGCTGGCCATTGTTCTGGCCGGCCTGATCGCTTATCGCCTGCTGCCGGTTTCGGCCTTGCCGCAGGTCGATTATCCGACCATCCGCGTCATGACCCTGTACCCCGGCGCCAGTCCGGACGTGATGACCAGCGCCGTCACCGCGCCGCTTGAACGCCAGTTCGGGCAGATGCCGGGCCTCACACAAATGGCCTCGACCAGCTCCGGCGGCGCTTCGGTGCTGACCCTGCGCTTCAGCCTCGACATCAACATGGACGTCGCCGAACAGCAGGTGCAAGCCGCGATCAACGCCGCGACCAACCTGCTGCCGACCGACCTGCCGGCACCGCCGGTGTACAACAAGGTCAACCCGGCGGACACGCCTGTTCTGACCTTGGCCATCACCTCGAAAACCATGCTGCTGCCCAAGCTCAATGATCTGGTCGATACGCGCATGGCGCAGAAAATCGCCCAGATCAGCGGCGTCGGCATGGTCAGCATTGCCGGTGGCCAGCGCCAGGCCGTGCGGATCAAGGTCAACCCCGAAGCGCTGGCGGCCAACAGCCTCAACCTGTCGGACGTGCGCACGCTGATCGGCGCCTCCAACGTCAACCAGCCGAAAGGCAACTTCGATGGCCCGACCCGGGTGTCGATGCTCGATGCCAACGACCAACTGACCTCGCCCGAGGACTACGCGAATCTGATCCTGACCTACAAGAACGGTGCGCCGTTGCGGCTCAAGGACGTCGCGGAAATCGTCGATGGCGCCGAGAACGAGCGTCTGGCCGCGTGGGCCAACCAGAATCAGGCGGTGTTGCTGAACATCCAGCGTCAGCCGGGCGCCAACGTTATCGAAGTGGTCGACCGCATCAAGGCCTTGCTGCCGAGCATCACCGACAACCTGCCGGCCGGCCTCGACGTCACGGTGCTGACGGATCGCACCCAGACCATCCGCGCCTCGGTCACCGACGTGCAGCACGAACTGCTGATCGCTATCGCGCTGGTGGTCATGGTCACGTTCCTGTTTCTGCGCCGCGCCAGTGCGACGATCATTCCCTCGGTCGCCGTGCCGCTGTCGCTGATCGGCACCTTCGGCGTGATGTACCTCGCCGGTTTCTCGGTGAACAACCTGACGTTGATGGCGCTGACCATTGCCACCGGCTTCGTGGTCGACGACGCCATCGTCATGCTCGAGAACATTTCGCGCTTCATCGAAGAGGGTGACAGCCCGATGCAGGCCGCGCTCAAGGGCGCGAAACAGATCGGCTTCACCCTGATTTCCCTGACCCTGTCGCTGATCGCCGTACTGATTCCGCTGCTGTTCATGGCCGACGTGGTAGGGCGCCTGTTCCGCGAGTTCGCCATTACCCTGGCGGTGGCGATCCTGATTTCCCTGGTGGTGTCGCTGACCCTGACGCCGATGATGTGCGCGCGCCTGCTCAAGCGTGAACCGCAAGAACACGAGCAAGGCCGTTTCTACCGCGCCAGCGGTGCGTTCATCGACTGGATGATCAAGGAATACGGGCGGATGCTGCGCTGGGTGCTCAAGCATCAGCCGCTGACCTTGCTGGTCGCCATCGGCACGCTGGCGTTGACCGTATTCCTTTACGTGATCGTGCCGAAGGGTTTCTTTCCGGTGCAGGACACCGGGGTGATTCAGGGTATTTCCGAAGCGCCGCAGTCGATCTCCTTCGCGGCGATGGGCGAGCGGCAGCAGCAACTGGCGAAGATCATTCTTGAAGATCCGGCGGTGCAGAGCCTGTCGTCCTACATTGGCGTCGACGGCGACAACGCCACGCTCAACAGCGGCCGCTTGCTGATCAACCTCAAGCCTCATGGCGAGCGCGATCTGACGGCCAGCGAAGTGATTTCCCGCCTGCAACCGCAACTGGACAAACTGGTCGGCATTCGTCTGTTCATGCAGCCGGTGCAGGATCTGACCATCGAGGACCGGGTCAGCCGCACCCAGTACCAGTTCAGCATGTCCTCGCCGGACTCCGAATTGCTCAGCCAGTGGAGTGGCCGTCTGGTCGAAGCCCTGGCCCAGCGTCCGGAGTTGACCGACGTTGCCAGTGATTTGCAGGACAAAGGTTTGCAGGTCTATCTGGTGATCGACCGCGACGCCGCTTCGCGCCTGGGCGTGTCGGTGGCGAATATCACCGATGCACTGTACGACGCCTTCGGCCAGCGGCAGATTTCGACCATTTATACTCAGGCCAGCCAGTACCGCGTGGTGCTGCAAGCCCAGGCCGGGGAGAAGATCGGCCCGCAGGCACTGGATCAGATTCACGTCAAGACCACCGACGGCGCGCAGGTGCGCCTGTCGAGTCTGGCGCATGTCGAAGAGCGTCAGGCGCAACTGGCGATCACCCACATCGGCCAGTTCCCGGCGGTGATGATGTCGTTCAACCTCGCGCCGGGCGTGGCGTTGGGGCATGCCGTGGACATCATCGAGCAGGTGCAGCAGGACATCGGCATGCCGGTCGGCGTGCAGACTCAGTTCCAGGGCGCGGCGCAGGCGTTCCAGGCTTCGCTGTCGAGCACCTTGCTGCTGATTCTGGCGGCCGTGGTGACCATGTACATCGTCCTCGGTGTGCTCTACGAGAGCTACATCCACCCGATCACCATTCTTTCGACCTTGCCGTCCGCCGCAGTCGGTGCCTTGCTGGCGTTGCTGCTCAGCGGCAACGATTTGGGCATGATCGCGATCATCGGCATCATTCTGTTGATCGGTATCGTCAAGAAGAACGCGATCATGATGATCGACTTCGCCCTCGACGCCGAACGCACCCAGGGCATGGCCCCGGCAGAGGCGATCTATCAAGCGGCGTTGCTGCGCTTCCGGCCGATTCTGATGACCACGCTGGCGGCGTTGTTCGGCGCAGTGCCGCTGATGCTGGCCACGGGGTCTGGCGCGGAACTGCGTCAGCCGTTGGGTCTGGTGATGGTCGGCGGCTTGTTGGTGAGCCAGGTGTTGACGCTGTTCACCACGCCGGTGATTTACCTGTACTTCGACCGCCTCGGAAGGCGCTTTGGCAAATCCAAAGCCGAAGGTGAAGAGGTCGCGGTATGACTGTCGGAATATATCTCCCCTGTGGGAGCGAGCCTGCTCGCGAAAGCGGGAGGTCAGTCACTGCCAAAGTTGAAGGTAAGGGCGCATTCGCGAGCAGGCTCGCTCCCACAGAGGTATGCGGGGAGAACAAGAGTCGATGAACCTATCCGGCCCTTTCATCAAACGCCCCGTGGCAACCATGCTGCTCTCCCTGGCAATCATGTTGCTCGGTGGGGTCAGCTTCGGGCTGTTGCCGGTATCGCCGTTGCCGCAGATGGATTTCCCGGTGATTGTCGTCCAGGCCAGTCTGCCGGGCGCAAGTCCCGAGGTGATGGCTTCGACGGTGGCGACGCCGCTGGAGCGGTCGTTCGGTGCGATTGCCGGTGTCAACACCATGAGCAGCCGCTCCAGTCAGGGTTCGACGCGGGTGATTCTGCAGTTTGACCTCGACCGCGACATCAACGGCGCGGCGCGGGAAGTGCAGGCGGCGATCAACGCCTCGCGCAATCTGCTGCCGAGCGGGATGCGCAGCATGCCGACGTATAAAAAGGTCAATCCGTCGCAGGCGCCGATCATGGTGCTGTCGCTGACTTCGGATGTGCTGGAAAAAGGCCAGCTCTACGACCTGGCTTCGACCATCCTCTCGCAAAGCCTGTCGCAGGTGCAGGGCGTTGGTGAAGTACAGATCGGTGGCAGTTCGCTGCCGGCGGTGCGCATCGAGCTCGAACCGCAGGCGCTGAACCAGTACGGCGTGGCCCTCGACGATGTGCGCAAGACCATTGCCGACGCTAACGTACGCCGGCCCAAGGGTTCGGTCGAGGACGGCGAGCGCTTGTGGCAAATCCAGGCCAACGACCAGTTGGAGAAAGCCAAGGATTATGAGTCGCTGATCATTCACTACGCTGACGGCGCCGCCTTGCGTCTCAAGGACGTGGCGAAAGTCAGCGATGGCGTCGAAGACCGTTACAACAGCGGTTTCTTCAACGACGACGCGGCGGTATTGCTGGTGATCAACCGTCAGGCCGGCGCCAACATCATCGAGACGGTCAACGAGATCAAAGCGCAGTTGCCCGCGCTGCAAGCGGTGCTGCCGGCCAGCGTCAAACTCAATCTGGCCATGGATCGCTCGCCAGTGATCAAGGCGACGCTGCATGAAGCCGAGATGACCTTGCTGATCGCCGTCGCCCTGGTGGTGCTGGTGGTGTACCTGTTTCTGGGTAACTTCCGCGCCTCGCTGATCCCGACCCTGGCGGTGCCGGTGTCGCTGGTCGGTACCTTTGCGGTGATGTACCTGTACGGGTTCTCGCTGAACAACCTGTCGCTGATGGCGCTGATTCTCGCCACCGGACTGGTGGTGGACGACGCCATCGTGGTGTTGGAGAACATTTCCCGGCATATCGACGAAGGCGTCAAGCCGATGCAGGCCGCGTACCTCGGCGCCAAGGAAGTCGGTTTTACCCTGCTGTCGATGAACGTTTCGCTGGTGGCGGTGTTCCTGTCGATCCTGTTCATGGGCGGGCTGGTCGAGAGCTTGTTTCGCGAATTTTCCATCACCCTGGCGGCGGCAATCGTGGTGTCGCTGGTGGTGTCCCTGACGCTGACACCGATGCTTTGCGCCCGCTGGCTCAAGCCGCACACGCCGGGGCAGGAAAACCGCCTGCAACGCTGGAGCCACAAGACCAACGACTGGATGGTCGGCAAATACGCCACCAGCCTCGACTGGGTATTGCGTCATCGACGTCTGACCTTGCTCAGCCTGCTGCTCACCGTGGGCGTCAACATTGCGCTGTATGTGGTGGTGCCGAAAACCTTCCTGCCGCAGCAGGACACCGGCCAGTTGATCGGTTTCGTGCGTGGCGACGACGGTCTGTCGTTCAACGTCATGCAGCCGAAAATGGAAACCTTCCGCCGCGCCGTGCTCAAGGACGAAGCGGTGGAAAGCGTGGCCGGGTTCATCGGCGGCAACAACGGCACCAACAACGCGTTCATGATCGTGCGCCTGAAACCGATCAAGGAGCGCCAGCTGTCGGCACAGAAAGTCATTGAGCGCCTGCGTAAGGAAATGCCCAAGGTCCCCGGTGCACAGTTGATGCTCATGGCCGACCAGGATCTGCAGTTTGGCGGCGGTCGCGAGCAGACCAGTTCGCAATACACCTACATCCTGCAAAGCGGCGACCTCGCTGAATTGCGCAAGTGGTTCCCGAAAGTGGTCACCGCATTGCGTGCCTTGCCCGAGCTGACCGCCATCGATGCCCGCGAAGGTGCCGGGGCGCAGCAGGTGACACTGATTGTCGACCGGGATCAGGCCAAGCGCCTGGGGGTCGACATGAACATGGTCACTGCCGTGCTCAATAACGCTTACAGCCAGCGGCAGATTTCGACGATCTACGACAGCCTCAATCAGTATCAGGTGGTGATGGAGGTCAATCCGAAATACGCCCAGGATCCGGTGACGCTCAAGCAGGTCGAGGTGATTACCGCTGACGGTGCGCGCGTGCCGCTGTCGACGTTCGCCCATTATGAAAACAGCCTGGAAAACGACCGGGTCAGTCATGAAGGCCAGTTCGCGTCCGAAAGCATTTCCTTTGACATGGCCGAAGGCGTGACCGTAGAACAGGGCAGTGCTGCCATCGAACGAGCGATCGCCAAGGTCGGTTTGCCGGAGGATGTGATCGCGAAAATGGCCGGCACTGCGGACGCCTTCGCCGCGACGCAGAAGAGCCAGCCGTTCATGATCCTCGGTGCGTTGCTGGCGGTGTATCTGGTGCTCGGTGTGCTGTATGAAAGCTACATCCACCCGCTGACCATTCTCTCGACTTTGCCCTCGGCCGGGGTTGGCGCGTTGCTGTCGATCTATGCGTTGGGCGGCGAGTTCAGCCTGATTTCCCTGCTGGGGATATTCCTGCTGATCGGCGTGGTGAAAAAGAACGCCATTCTGATGATCGATCTGGCGCTGCAATTGGAGCGTCATCAGGGCCTGTCGCCGCTGGAGTCGATCCGCAGCGCCTGTCTGCAACGCTTGCGGCCGATCCTGATGACCACGCTGGCGGCGATCCTCGGCGCCTTGCCGTTGCTGCTCGGCCGCGCCGAGGGTGCGGAAATGCGCCAGCCGCTGGGCCTGACCATCATTGGCGGCCTGGTGTTCAGCCAGGTCCTGACCCTCTACACCACCCCGGTGGTTTACCTTTATCTCGACAAGCTGCGCCATCGATTCAACAAATGGCGTGGCGTGCGTACTGATGCCGCTCTGGAAACTCCGCTATGACTGACCGTTCGCTTATCCAATTGGCCACCGTCCGCGGCTCGCGCCTATTGAGCCTGTCGCTGTGCGTGGCGCTGCTCAGCGCTTGCGCAGTCGGCCCGGACTACCAGCGCCCGCAAACTGCCGAAATCGCTCAGTTCAAGGAAGCCGAAGGCTGGCGTCAGGCCAATCCCAGCGACTCGCTGGCCCGGGGCGCCTGGTGGGAGTTGTACGGCGATCGGCAGCTCAACGCCTTGGTGGAAAAACTCAACAGCTCCAACCAGACCGTCGCCCAGTCCGAAGCGCAGTTTCGTCAGGCGCAGGCTTTGGTGCGCAGTGCACGCGGGGCGTTTTACCCCAGTGTCGACCTGAGTCTGGGCAAGAACCGCTCCAGTCAGGGCACCGGCAGCAGCAGTTCGAGCCTGAGCAGTTCCTCCAGCGGTATTCGTGATACCTACACCGCGCAACTGGGCGTCAGTTGGGAAGCCGATGTCTGGGGCAAGCTGCGCCGCGGGCTGGAGGCGGATGAGGCCAACGCCCAGGCGAGTTTTGCCGATCTGGCGGCGATGCGTCTGAGTCAGCAATCGGAGCTGGTGCAGAACTACCTGCAACTGCGCGTCATCGATCAGCAGAAGCGTCTGCTCGAGGCCACGGTTGCCGCTTATGAGCGATCACTGAAGATGACCCAGAACCAGTACCGCGCCGGGGTTTCCGGGCGCGATGCGGTGGCGCAGGCGCAAACCCAGTTGAAAAGCACCCAGGCCGATCTGGTCGACCTGATCTGGCAGCGCGCACAGTTTGAAAACGCCATTGCCGTACTGACCGGCGAAGCGCCAGCGAACTTCAGCATTGCCGAAAGCCAGAGCATCCCGAAGCTGCCGCAAGTGCCGTTGAGCCTGCCTTCGCAATTGCTCGAACGCCGTCCGGACATCGCTTCGGCAGAGCGTTCGGTGATCGCCGCCAACGCCAATATCGGCGTGGCGAAAGCCGCGTATTACCCGGACCTGACCCTGAGCCTGAGCGGCGGCTACAGCAGCAGTACCTCGAAAAACCTGATCAGCCTGCCGAACCGTTTCTGGTCGGTCGGCCCGCAGCTTTCTCTGCCGCTGTTCGACGGCGGCATTCGTTCGGCCGAGGTTGACCGCAGCGAGGCGGCCTATGACGAAACCGTCGCGCGCTACCGCCAGACCGTGCTCGACGGTTTCCGCGAAGTGGAAAACTACCTGGTCCAGCTCAAGGTGTATGAGGACGAAGCGGCAGTGCGCCAGGAAGCGCTGGATGCTGCCCGCGATTCTCTGCGCCTGACGGAAAACCAGTACAAGGCCGGGCTGATTGCCTATATCGACGTGGTCGTGGTGCAAGCCACGGCGCTGAGCAACGAACGCAGTGTGCTGAATATTCTGCAGAACCGACTGATCGCCAGCGTGCAACTGATCGCCGCACTGGGCGGCGGCTGGGATGGCCAACTCGACGTCAGCGACAACCGCTGAACCTGTGGGAGCGAGCCTGCTCGCGAAAGCGGTGGGTCAGGCAGCTACGATGGTGGCTGTGCCGGCGCCTTCGCGAGCAGGCTCGCTCCCACAGGGATTTGTGTCTGGCGTGAGATCGCTTTCACAAGGTGTGCTTAAAGCCCACCACAGAGCCTTGTAGGACGATCGAACAAGCGTTTCATCGGCTTGATGGCAATTTGGTTACTTTGTCAGTGCGTTCTTTCGCGCAATCAGTACAATCGCCGCATTTGCCCGACCGAGAATGGAAGCAGTACGGTTTCGGCTTGTCACGAGAACGTCCATGCTCATCGGCAGCTACTCCTTCACCCTGGTTTTCATTTCGTTGTGCGTGGCCATTCTGGCTTCCTACACGGCGCTCGATCTCACCGGGCGCATTGCCACGGCAAAAGGCCGGGCCGTGCATTTCTGGACGGCGGGCGGGGCGTTGGCGATGGGCGTTGGCGTCTGGTCGATGCATTTCATCGGCATGCTCGCCTTCAAATTGCCGATCGACCTGGGCTACGACTTCGCCCTCACTGCGCTGTCGCTGCTGATCGCGGTGCTGTCCTGCGGCTTCGCGCTGTGGCTGGTCAGCCAACCGAAACTGCCACTGGCGCAATTGGCTTTCGGTGCGCTGATCATGGGTTCGGGCATCAGCGCCATGCACTACACCGGCATGGCCGCGCTGCGCATGACACCGGGCATCGATTACGACCCGACCCTGTTCAGTGCCTCCCTGCTGATCGCCGTCGGCGCCTCGGCAGCGGCATTGTGGATTGCCTTTCGCCTGCGTCAGCAATCGCCCTATGTGCGGCTGATTCGTGCCGGCGCGGCGGTGATCATGGGGGTGGCGATTGTCGGCATGCACTACACCGGCATGGCTGCTGCGCAATTTCCTGACGGCAGTTTCTGCGGCGCGACGCTCAATGGCTTGAAAGGCAACGGCCTCGATAGCCTGGTCGTGGTCACTACGCTGGCGGTGCTGTCGATTGCCTTGTTGACCTCGATCCTCGACGCCCGCCTCGAAGCGCGCACGGCTGATCTGGCGCACTCGCTGACGGTGGCCAACCGCGAACTCACCCAACTGGCCCTGCACGACCCGCTGACCAGTCTGCCCAACCGCATGCTGCTCGACGACCGCATCAATCAGGCGATCAAAAAGGTGCAAGAGCAGGGTGGCTGCTTCGCCTTGATGTTCATCGACCTTGACGGCTTCAAACCGGTCAACGACGCATTCGGCCATCACATGGGCGACCAATTGCTGCGCGAGGTCGGCGCACGTCTGCGTGAAGATTTACGCAGCCAGGACACTCTTGCGCGGATCGGCGGCGATGAGTTCGTTCTGCTGGTGCGTTTGAGCGAGCCCAATGACGCCTTGAGCCTGGCCGCGCGTCAGGTCAGCCTGATCGGTCGCACGTTCCGCGTCGCTGAACATGATCTGCAGATTTCCGCCAGCGTCGGCATTGCCCTCTACCCGGGCAACGGTGAAAACGCCCAGGAACTGCTGATGAACGCCGACGCCGCGATGTACCACGCCAAGGGCGGCGGCAAGAATGGCTACAGCTTCTTCGATGCGTCGATGAACACCAACGCGCGCAAACAGTTGCAACTGTTACAGGACCTGCGCGCGGCCATCGAGCACAACCAGTTCTGCCTGCATTACCAGCCCAAATTCGACGCCGCCAATGGCCGTCCGGTCGGTGCCGAAGCGCTGCTGCGCTGGAAGCATCCGCTGCATGGCATGCTGATGCCGGATAAATTCATCGATCTGGCGGAGAAAACCGGGCTGATCATTCCGATGGGTGAATGGGTGCTCAACGAAGCCTGCCGGCAGATGCGCGAATGGTACGTGCTCGGTTACACCGACTGGCGCATCGCCGTGAACCTCTCGGCCTTGCAGTTCTGCCATGCCGGGCTGGTGCAAAGCGTGGCCAAGGCGCTGGCAACCCACCACTTGCCGGCCAACAGCCTGACTCTGGAAATCACCGAAACCACAGCGATGAGCGACGCCGATGCGAGCATGACCGTGCTGCAAGAGCTGTCGGACATGGGTGTCGACCTGTCGATCGACGATTTCGGCACCGGTTATTCCAGCCTGATGTACCTCAAGCGCCTGCCGGCCAATGAGCTGAAGATCGACCGCGGTTTCGTCCGCGATCTAGAGCATGACAGCGATGATGCTGCAATCGTCTCGGCGATCGTTGCGCTGGGGCAGGCCCTGGATCTGCGGATTGTCGCCGAAGGTGTCGAGACCGGCGCGCAACAGGATTTCCTGACCAAACTGGGCTGTGATTCGCTGCAGGGCTATCTGCTCGGCCATCCGATGCCGGCGGAGCGCTTCATGCAGGACATCGTGCGTGGGCAACGGCTGGCGGTGGTCTGAGATACCGAGTCATCGTTCTTCGCGAGCAGGCTCGCTCCCACAGGTGATCGCATTCCCTTGTGGGAGCGAGCCTGCTCGCGAAGGCGCTTGTGCAAACACCATAGAACTCATGCAAAAGCCATGAATGGCAGTTATTCTTGGCCCCGACTGTTACGTGTGCACGTGGGGGAAGGCCAGCATGGATAAAGTCATTGTCATCACCGGGGGCGGGCGCGGAATCGGCGCGGCTACGGCATTGCTGGCAGCCGAACAGGGCTACCGGATCTGCATCAACTACCAGTCGGATGAGCAGGCCGCACACAGCGTACTCGAACAGGTTCGAGCCTTGGGCGCGCAGGCCATCGCGGTTCGCGCCGATGTCAGCATCGAAGACGAAGTGATCGCGATGTTTCATCGCGTCGACACCGAACTGGGCCGCGTCACCGCGCTGGTCAACAACGCCGGCACCGTCGGACAGAAATCGCGGGTCGATGAGATGTCCGAATTCCGCATCCTCAAAATCATGAAAACCAATGTGCTGGCGCCGATCCTCTGCGCCAAACACGCGATCCTGCGCATGTCGCCCAAACACGGCGGGCAGGGCGGCAGCATCGTCAACGTCTCCTCGGTCGCGGCACGCCTCGGTTCGCCGAACGAGTACGTTGATTACGCCGCATCCAAGGGTGCGCTCGACACCTTCACTATCGGTCTGTCGAAAGAAGTCGCGGGTGAGGGCATTCGCGTCAATGCCGTGCGTCCGGGCTACATCTATACCGACTTCCATGCGCTGAGCGGCGACCCGGATCGGGTCAGCAAGCTCGAATCGGCGATTCCCATGGCCCGGGGCGGGCGGCCGGATGAAGTGGCGGAGGCGATTGTCTGGTTGCTGTCGGACAAGGCATCGTATGCGACCGGGACGTTTGTTGATTTGGGGGGTGGGCGGTAAACCGGTGGGTTTGCAGTGTTAAAACCGGCCTCTTCGCGAGCAGGCTCGCTCCCACAGTGGATTTGTGAATACAGACCCCATGTGGGAGCGAGCCTGCTCGCGAAGGGGCCAGTCCAGACAACATCTATCCCTCAGAACGACCGCACAATCCGCCCCAACGTCTCCATGGCCTTTTCCGATTCCTCGGTCCACGGGCTGCCGTAATTCAAGCGAATGCAATTTCTGAAACGCTGGGTCGGCGAGAAAATCGGCCCCGGCGCGATGCTGATGCCTTGTGCCAGTGCCATCTGAAACAGCTTCAGCGAATCCATCTGCTCCGGCAATTCCAGCCATAGAAAGTAGCCGCCCGCCGGTTGGCTGACCCGGGTCTGCGCCGGAAAGTAGCGGGCAATCGCCGCGAGCATCGCGCTCTGTTGTTCTTCCAGGGCATAACGCAGTTTGCGCAGATGCCGATCGTAGCCGCCGTGTTGCAGATAATCGGCGATAGCCGCTTGCGCCGGCATCGAAGCGCACAGCGAGGTCATCAGCTTCAGCCGTTCGATTTTCTGCGCAAAACGCCCGGCCGCCACCCAGCCGATGCGATAACCGGGCGCGAGACTTTTGGCGAACGAGCCGCAATGCATGACCAATCCTTCGGTATCAAAAGCCTTGGCCGGTTTTGGCGCCTGTTGCCCGTAATAAAGCTCGGCGTAGACGTCGTCTTCGATCAACGGCACCTGATGCTGACGCAGCAGTTCGACGAGTTCCTGTTTCTTCGCCTCGGGCACAGTCGCGCCCATCGGATTCTGGAAACTGGTCATGCACCAGCAGGCCTTGATCGGATGGCGTTCCAACGTCTGCGCGAGCACACCGAGGTCGATGCCATCGCGCGGGTGCACGGGGATCTCCACGGCTTTCAGTTTCAGGCGCTCCAGCACCTGCAGGCTGGCGTAGAACGCCGGGGCTTCGATGGCCACCAGATCACCGGGCTCGGTCACCGCTTGCAAACACAGGTTCAGCGCTTCGAGGGCGCCGTTGGTGATAAGCAATTCTTCCATCGGCAACATCAGCCCGCCGACCATGTAGCGCAGGGCAATCTGCCGGCGCAGTTGCGGATTGCCCGGCGACATGTCGGTGACGACCATGCGCGGGTCCATCTCCCGCGCGGCGCTGGCCAGGGAACGCGACAGGCGTTGCAGCGGGAACAGCGTCGGGCTGGGGAAGGCCGAGCCGAAGGGCACGGTGTTGGGGTCTTTGATCGAATCGAGTACCGAGAACACCAGTTCGCTGACGTCAACCTCGGTGGATTCATTGACTTGGCTGCTGATCACCGGCTCGGAAAATGTGCTCGGCGTATGGGCGTTGACGAAGTAACCGGAGCGCGGCCGGGCGCGGATCAGGCCACGGCGTTCGAGCAGGTAATAGGCCTGGAACACCGTGGACGGGCTGACGCCGTAGGTCTGGCTGGCGTAGCGCACCGACGGCACCCGCTGGCCGGGGCCGAGGACGCCGGAGCGGATCAGTTCAGCGATGTCGTCGGCGAATTTTTCGTAGCGTTTCATCGGTGGGCCTTGGTGGACTTGATTTTGTGGGGTGTCAGGGAAGGAGCCCTCACCCTAGCCCTCTCCCAGAGGGAGAGGGGCTGATTGGGGGATGCTGATGAAATATGCCGGCCTGACAGTGCTTTGCCGAATCCATAATCGACTCGGTCTTTCAGGTCGATGCATAGCGACAGACACCTCGGTTGGCTCCCTCTCCCTCCGGGAGAGGGGACTGATTGGGGGATGCTGATGAAATACGCCGACCTGACAGTGCTTTGCCGAATCCATAATCGACTCGGTCTTTCAGGTCGATGCATAGCGACAGACACCTCGGTCGGCTCCCTCTCCCTCCGGGAGAGGGCTGGGGTGAGGGCAGCAATGCCAAATTCTCAACGATTTATCGGCGCCACAAACCGGCTCTTCGCCACGCTGTATACCTGCGGCTCGTCACTGTCTTCAATCCTGAAACTCAATGTCTGCGAACTGCTCGCCGGGCGCTCGGTGGTCATCGCCACCGACACCGGCACATCGACAATCTCCCCGGGCGCCAGGCTCAATGCCGTTTTGCCCTGCAACTCAAACCCGTCGCCATCAACCAGACTCAACCGGTATTCCTGTTGCTGCTGAGTCTTGTTGATCACTTTCAGCGAATAAATGTTCTCGATCTGCCCCTGGGCGTTCTCACGAAACAACCCGCGATCCTTGGTCACGTCCAGCGACACCATCGGCCGCTCGATCAATGCCAGCGCCAACGCTCCGATCATCACCAACAACACCGCCGTATAGCCAATCAAACGCGGACGCAGCAGATGGGTTTTGCCGCCCTGCAATTCGCGCTCGGAACTGTAGCGGATCAGGCCGCGCGGGTAATGCATTTTGTCCATGATCGAATCGCAGGCGTCGATGCACGCTGCGCAGCCGATGCATTCCATTTGCAAGCCATCGCGGATGTCGATGCCGGTCGGGCAGACCTGCACGCACAACTGGCAGTCGATGCAATCACCCAGGCCGGCTTCGACCGGGCGCACATCACGCTTGCGCGGACCACGGTTTTCGCCACGGGCGGCGTCGTAGGCAATGGTCAGCGTGTCCTTGTCGAACATCACACTCTGGAACCGCGCATACGGGCACATGTGCATGCACACTGCCTCACGCAGCCAACCGGCGTTGATGTAGGTGGCGGCGGCGAAGAACAGCACCCAGAACAGACTGACGCCACCGATCTGCAGGGTCAGCAAATCTTCAGCCAGCGGCCGGATCGGGGTGAAGTAGCCGACGAAGGTCAGGCCGGTCATCACGCTGATCGCCAGCCACAACGTGTGCTTGGCGGCGCGCCGCGCCAGTTTGTTCAGGCTCCACGGCGCCGCTTGCAGTTTGATCCGTTGGTTGCGTTCGCCTTCGGTGATCTTCTCGCACCACATGAAGATCCACGTCCACGAACTCTGCGGGCAGGTGTAACCACACCAGACGCGACCGGCAAACACGGTGATGGCGAAGAGTCCGAACGCAGCGATGATCAGCAGCGCCGAGAGCAGAATGAAATCCTGCGGCCAGAACGTCGCGCCAAAGATATGGAATTTGCTCTCCGCCAGATCCCACAGCACCGCCTGCCGACCGCCCCAGTTCAGCCACACGGTGCCGAAGAACAGCAGGAACAGAAACCCGGCACCGCTTAAACGCAGATTGCGGAACAGGCCGGTGAAACTGCGGGTGTGGATTTGCTTGTCGGTGGATCCGGCAGTCGCCTTCAGTGGGCGCGCGGGTACGCTTCTTATCGTCGGCGCTGCTTCTACGGTTCGGACGGGGATTCGGTCGCTCATGCTCGTTCGCTCATCAGCCTCCATCAGGCCGATGCACTATGAGCGCCGATCTGTTTGCAGAACAGACTCAGGTTTGGCAATAAAAAGCGGATCAGATGAGATTTGACGCAATGCCTGCGACAACTTGAAGCAACCTGCCAGGCAAGGCGCAAACGCCTATTGCAGGCGCCTGCGCCGGGTGTTGATCGAGATCAATCAAACCACCGAATCACTGTCATCGGCCTTCAGATGTTTGCGCCCGTCCTTGGCCCCGGCGACGGTCAAGACATCGGCTTCTGCTTCGGTGATGTAGGCGCGTTTGCCTTCGATTTCCACGAACGACATGGCTTTTTCGCTATCGGTCTCGACTGTCAACGTGTCGCAGATACGGATTTCCTCACCATGCTCGACGGTGAAAAAACACACTTTCTGCTCAGGGTTGGATTCATCGATTCGAACGGTCATGGCGGCAGTCCTTTCAAGTGAGGTCTGCACGTTAGGAAACGCAGCGCGCAGTTCGTTCTGCGCAACCGATTAATGGTCGCTGTTGTCCATCGCTTATCAAGCCAATAACAAGGGAAGCACGATGGAAGACTGGTGGGATGAAGTGTGGGCCACGATGCAAGCCGAATTTGCCGATATCGGCGACGCCTCGCGAATGACCCGGATCACCGTACGCCTGCTGATGGCGGCGATTCTCGGCGGGATACTCGGATTTGAGCGCGAGCATAAAGGCAAGGCAGCGGGCGTGCGCACGCACATGCTGGTGGCGTTGGGCGCTGCGCTATTCGTGTTGGTGCCGCAGACTTCGGGCGCAGAATCCGATGCCATGAGTCGGGTCTTGCAGGGTGTGATTGCCGGGATCGGCTTTCTCGGCGCCGGCACCATTCTGAAAAATCAGCAGGGCGACGAGGCCCATGTCAAAGGCCTGACCACGGCGGCGGGCTTATGGATGACGGCGGCGATCGGCGTGGCGGCGGGGCTGGGCAAGGAAGCGACGGCATTGCTCAGTACCATTCTGGCACTGGCGATCTTCAGCGTGATGCCTTACGTGGTGAGAGTGTTCGAGAAGGATGTCGACAAGAACGACCACCTCTGACTTCCCGCCGGCTGATGGTCGTTGCCTGATAGTTCCCACGCTTCGCGTGGGAACTATCAGGGGGGCAGGGTCAGACGATCACCGGCGGCATCGTATTCGGTGGCTCTTCTTTCGGCGGTGGCGTGGTGCCGGGTGGCTCTTGCTCGGGCACCGGTGGCGGCTCTGTATCCGGCAGGGTGGGTTTGTCGATGTTCGGATCAGGCGTTTCCGCCGGGATCGGGATGTTCATCTGATGACCTCCGTATGGCACATGGCGTGGGACGTGCTTAAGTGAGTTGACCCGGCCACGGCAAATTCGATCCGCCGGTTTGTCTTGTTAATTTCATCTGAACTTTTCCCCGCGCCGGTTGCTCGGAACCTAAGTGAGTTCATGACAGGGCCGGCGCTTTGTCGCGAATACTGTTCCGGCACAAGAGCGTCCTTGGGGCGTTAAGGAGAGATGCTCAATGACTGCTGAAAGACCTTCAGAGCTGAGTTACAACCCGCACATGCCATTGTCGCAGGCGTTGCTGCTGCCTCGAATCGTCATCGAAAACACCATGCCGACCCTCGACGGCGGCCAGTTTGCCGTCAAGTCGATTGCCGGGCGCGAAGTGGTGGTGACCAGCAAAGTGTTTGCCGACGGCCATGACAAGCTCGCCGTACGCATCCGCTGGCGCGAAGAAGGCCAGGAAACCTGGCAGACCGAGGTCATGTCCGATCAGGGCAACAACACCTGGCAAGGCCAGTTCCGCCCCGAAGAGCAGGGCCGCTATCTGTATTGCATCGAAGCGTGGATCGACCATTTCGCCAGCTTCCAGTACGAACTGGAAAAGAAGCACAACGCTGCTGTGCCGGTTTCCCTGGAGCTGCAGGAAGGCCGAACCATGGTGCAACAAGCCGCAGAACGCAGCGAAGGTCAGCTCAGCGAGCAGCTCGCCGCGCTGCACCATGAATTGTCCGGCCTGCTCGAAACCGAGCAGGTTGCGCTGTTTCTGCACTCGCGCAGTGCAGAGCTGATGGCCCAGGCTGATCACCGCGCCTACCTCAGCATCAGCGCCGAATTCCCCATGGACGTCGAGCGCGAACTCGCCGAGTTCGCCAGTTGGTATGAGCTGTTTCCGCGCTCGATCACCGACGATCCCCAGCGTCACGGCACTTTCAACGACGTGCACTCGCGTCTGCCGATGATTCAGGACATGGGCTTCGACGTGTTGTACTTCACGCCGATTCACCCGATCGGCCGCGCCCACCGCAAGGGCCGCAACAATTCCCTGACTGCTGGCCCGGATGATCCCGGCAGCCCGTATGCGATTGGTAGCGAAGAGGGCGGCCACGAGGCGATTCACTCGCAGCTCGGCACCCGTGAAGATTTCCGCCGGCTGGTGGCTGCCGCCGCCGATCACGGTCTGGAAATCGCTCTCGACTTCGCCATCCAGTGCTCCCAGGACCATCCGTGGCTCAAGGAGCATCCGGGCTGGTTCAACTGGCGCCCGGACGGCACGATCAAATACGCCGAAAACCCGCCGAAGAAGTACCAGGACATCGTCAACGTCGACTTCTATGCGCCGGATGCAATTCCGAGTCTGTGGGTCGAGTTGCGCGACATCGTCGTCGGCTGGGTCAAGGAAGGTGTGAAGATCTTCCGCGTCGACAACCCGCACACCAAACCGCTGCCGTTCTGGCAATGGCTGATCGCCGATGTGCGCACGCTGTATCCGGAAGTGATTTTCCTCGCCGAGGCCTTCACCACGCCGGCGATGATGGCGCGTCTGGGCAAGGTCGGTTATTCGCAGAGCTACACCTATTTCACCTGGCGCAATACCAAGGCCGAACTGGCGGAATATTTCACCGAGCTGAATCAGTCGCCGTGGCGCGAATGCTACCGGCCGAATTTCTTCGTCAATACCCCGGACATCAACCCGGCGTTTTTGCATGAGTCGGGGCGTCCCGGTTTCCTCATCCGCGCTGCCTTGGCAACGATGGGCTCGGGCCTGTGGGGTATGTATTCCGGCTTCGAGTTATGCGAATCGGCACCGGTGCCGGGCAAAGAGGAATACCTGGATTCGGAGAAATACGAAATCCGCGTCCGCGACTTCACCGCACCGGGCAACATCATTGCCGAAATCGCCCAGCTCAACCGCATCCGCCGGCAGAACCCGGCGCTGCATACGCATCTGGGCCTGAAAATCTATAACGCCTGGAACGACAATATTCTGTTCTTCGGCAAGCGCAGCGCCGATGGCAGCAATTTCATTCTGGTCGCAGTCAGCCTCGATCCGCATAACGTGCAGGAAGCGAATTTCGAACTGCCGCTGTGGGAAATGGGCCTGCCGGACGATGCCACCACCCATGGCGAAGATTTGATGAACGGCCATCGCTGGGACTGGCACGGCAAGTATCAGTTCATGCGCATCGATCCGGCGTATCAGCCGTTCGGGATTTGGCGGATTACCGCTTCGTAACATTTGCACCGCCTCCGTGGCCAGGGGATTTATCCCCGTTGGGGCGCGCAGCGGCCCCTTTTTTCAAGCTGCACCGCGTTAACAATTTGCGACTGCTGCGCAGCCGAACGGGGATAAATCCCCTCGCCACAGGGGCTCACCACTGCGAGTCCCTCGGTGTATCAGAGAATTTTTCAGGAGTTCCACATGGCGAAGAAACCCAAGGCAGCCGCCTTCATCAAAGACCCGCTCTGGTACAAGGATGCGGTGATTTATCAGGTTCACGTCAAATCGTTTTTCGACTCCAACAATGACGGGATCGGCGACTTTCCCGGGCTTATCGCCAAACTCGATTACATTGCCGACCTCGGCGTCAACACCATCTGGCTATTGCCGTTCTATCCCTCGCCACGTCGCGACGACGGTTACGACATCGCCGAATATCGTGGCGTGCACAGCGACTACGGGACCATGGCCGACGCCAAGCGCTTCATTGCCGAAGCGCACAAGCGCGGGCTGCGGGTGATCACCGAGCTGGTCATCAACCACACCTCCGACCAGCACCCGTGGTTCCAGCGTGCACGCAAAGCCAAGCCCGGTTCAGCGGCGCGGGATTTCTACGTGTGGTCCGATGACGATCAGAAATACGACGGCACGCGAATCATCTTTCTCGACACCGAAAAGTCCAACTGGACCTGGGATCCGGTCGCTGGCCAATACTTCTGGCACCGCTTCTACTCGCACCAGCCGGATCTGAACTTCGACAACCCGCAAGTGATGAAAGCCGTGTTGTCGGTGATGCGTTACTGGCTCGACATGGGCATCGACGGCCTGCGCCTCGACGCGATTCCGTACCTGATCGAGCGCGACGGCACCAACAACGAAAACCTGCCCGAGACCCACGACGTCCTCAAGCAGATCCGTGCCGAGATCGACGCCAACTATCCCGACCGCATGCTGCTGGCCGAGGCCAATCAGTGGCCGGAAGACACCCAGCTGTATTTCGGTGACACCGACGCTGCTGGCGTCAATGGTGACGAATGCCACATGGCCTTCCACTTCCCGCTGATGCCGCGCATGTACATGGCGCTCGCGCAGGAAGATCGCTTCCCGATTACCGACATTCTCCGGCAGACCCCGGAAATTCCGGCGAATTGCCAGTGGGCAATTTTCCTGCGCAACCACGATGAACTGACCCTGGAAATGGTCACCGACCGCGAGCGCGATTACCTGTGGAACTACTACGCGGCTGACCGTCGCGCGCGGATCAACCTCGGTATCCGTCGTCGTCTCGCACCGTTGATGGAACGCGATCGTCGCCGCATCGAACTGCTCAACAGTCTGCTGCTGTCGATGCCCGGCACGCCGACGCTGTACTACGGCGACGAAATCGGTATGGGCGACAACATCTACCTCGGCGATCGCGATGGCGTGCGTACACCGATGCAGTGGTCGATCGACCGCAACGGCGGTTTCTCCCGCGCCGATCCGGCCAGTCTGGTACTGCCGCCGATCATGGACCCGCAGTATGGCTATCAGTCGGTCAACGTCGAAACCCAGTCCGGCGATCCGCACTCGCTGTTGAACTGGACGCGCCGTCTGCTGGCCGTGCGCAAGCAATCGAAAGCGTTCGGCCGTGGCACGTTGAAAATGCTCTCGCCGGCCAACCGTCGCGTGCTGGCTTATACCCGCGAATACACCGATGCCGACGGCAAGCACGAAATCATTCTGTGCGTGGCCAACGTCTCGCGCAGTGCGCAAGCGGTCGAGCTGGACCTGTCGGCGTATGTCGGCATGGTGCCGGTGGAAATGCTCGGTGGTAACGCGTTCCCGCCGATCGGTCAGTTGAATTTCCTCCTGACCCTGGCGCCGTACGGTTTCTATTGGTTTGCACTGGCGGCAGAAAACCAGATGCCGAGCTGGCACGTCGAGCCGGCGCAGAGCCTGCCGGATTTCACCACGCTGGTGCTGAAAAAGCGCATGGAAGAACTGCTCGAAGCGCCGTCACGTACGACGCTGGAGCAAAGCATCCTGCCGAGCTGGCTGCAGAATCGTCGCTGGTTTGCCGGCAAGGATGCGGCGATCGAGAAGGTCAATCTGGCTTACGGCGTGCGCTTCGGTGACGCCCAGCACCCAGTGCTGCTCAGCGAAATCGAAGTCACCAGTGGCGGCCAGACCAACCGTTATCAGCTGCCGTTCGGCTTCATTGGCGAAGACCATGTCGGCCCGCCATTGCCGCAGCAATTGGCGCTTTCGCGTGTACGCCGTGTGCGTCAGGTCGGCCTGATCACCGATGCGTTCACCTTGGAAACCTTCGTCCGCGCCGTTCTGCAAGGCATGCAGAACAACACCGTACTGGAGTCGATCGAAGGCGAAATCCGCTTCGAACAGACAGATCATCTGGAAAAACTCGGCCTCGGCGCCGAGTCGGATGTGCGCTACCTGTCGGCCGAGCAATCGAACAGTTCAGTGGTAATCGGCAACAGTCTGGTGCTTAAGCTGATACGCAAAGTCGCTTCTGGCGTACACCCGGAACTGGAGATGAGCGCTTACCTGACCGAGGCCGGGTTTGCCAATATCTCTCCACTGCTTGGTTCGGTGATTCGCCGCGACGCGCAAGGCGAAGACAACTTGCTGATGATCGCCCAAGGCTATCTGAGCAATCAGGGCGACGCATGGGAATGGACGCAGAACAACCTCGAACGGGCGCTGCGCGATGAACTAGCCGACGCCATGTCCGAGCAGGAGCAGCATTACAACGCCCTCGGCGAGCTGAGAGACTTCGCCGGCATGCTTGGTCAGCGTCTGGGCGAGATGCATCAGGTGCTCGCTGCGCCAACCGACAATGCCGACTTCGCGCCGCAAGTGTCGTCGAGCAAGGACATGGCCGCGACGGGCAAGGATGTCACCGCCCAGGTCGAACACGCCTTGAAACTGCTCAAGCAGCATCAAGGCGAGTTGAACGCGGCGGATCAGAAACTGGTCAAGCGTCTGCTCGACGAGAAGAAAACCATTCTTGCCCATGTGCAGGATCTGGCGAAGAAAGCCACCGGCGGCTTGCGCATTCGGGTGCATGGCGACTTGCATTTGGGCCAGGTGCTGGTGATCAAGGGCGACGCCTACCTGATCGACTTCGAGGGCGAACCGGCGCGGCCATTGAGCGAGCGTCGCGGTAAACACAGCCCGTACAAGGACGTCAGCGGCGTACTGCGTTCGTTCGATTACGCAGCGGCGATGACCATCAATGTGCATAACGTTGATAACAGCGTCGAAGCCGAAGCGGCGCGCAAACGGGTCGCCGATCGTTATCTGCGTGAGGCACGCGAGGCATTTGTCCAGGCATACCGCGAGGCAGCAGCTAGTCTTGAGCATGCCTGGCAGGATCCCGAGGGTGCCGACGCCGCACTGGCGTTGTTCGGCCTGGAAAAAGCCGCTTATGAAGTGGCCTACGAGGCGGAAAACCGCCCAACGTGGCTGCCCGTGCCATTGCACGGCTTGTATGGATTATTGACAGGGCTTAAACCCTTTTCCGATCTTGGTGGAGAGTAGTCATGAGTTTCTCGAACAAGGAACAGGGTGTGGTAAAGGAAGCATTGTTACCCTCGGCGCGCGACATCGATGCTTTGGTGCGCGCTGAACATCAGGACCCGTTTTCCATTCTCGGCCCGCACGGCGATGGCGCTGGTGGGCAGTTCATCCGCGCTTATCTGCCCGGTGCGCTGAGTGTGGCGGTGCTGGACAAGGACAGCGGCGAAGAGCTTGGCCCGCTGGAGATGACCGAGACGCCGGGGCTGTTTGTCGGCCATTTCGATCAGGCGCGACCGTATCTGTTGCGCACACGCTGGGCCGGTGGCGAGCAGGTCGCCGAAGATCCATATAGCTTCGGTCAGTTGCTCGGCGAAATGGACCTGTATCTGTTTGCCGAAGGCAATCACCGTGACCTCAGCGCTTGCCTCGGTGCACAGCTGAAAACCGTTGATGGCGTTGACGGCGTGCGCTTTGCCGTGTGGGCACCGAATGCCCGCCGTGTTTCAGTGGTCGGCGATTTCAACGTCTGGGACGGGCGTCGCCACCCGATGCGGCTGCGTCATCCGTCCGGTGTCTGGGAACTGTTCATCCCGCGCCTGCAAGCGGGGGAGTTGTACAAGTACGAAATTCTTGGTGCCCACGGCATTTTGCCGCTCAAGGCCGACCCGATGGCACTGGCCACCAGCCTGCCGCCGGACACCGCTTCGAAAGTTGCCTCGCCCCTGCAGATCGACTGGCAGGATCACGACTGGATGAATTCCCGTCAGGATCGCCAGCAGCGCTCCAAACCTCTGTCGATCTACGAGTTGCACGCCGGTTCCTGGCAGTGCGAGCTGGATGATCTCGGCGAGGTCGCGCGCCAGTACACCTGGCCGGAACTGGCCGAGCGCCTGATTCCTTATGTCAAAGAGCTGGGTTTCACGCACATCGAACTGATGCCGATCATGGAGCACCCGTTCGGCGGTTCCTGGGGCTATCAGTTGCTTTCGCAATTCGCCCCGAGTGCGCGTTATGGCTCGCCGGATCAGTTCGCCGAGTTCGTCAACGCCTGTCACCAGGCCGACATCGGGGTGATTCTTGATTGGGTGCCGGCGCATTTCCCCACCGATACCCACGGCCTGGCCCAGTTCGACGGCACCGCGCTGTACGAGTACGGCAACCCGCTGGAAGGCTTCCATCAGGATTGGGACACGCTGATCTACAACCTTGGCCGCACTGAAGTGCACGGCTACATGCTCGCCTCGGCCTTGCACTGGCTGAAACACTTCCATATCGACGGCCTGCGTGTCGATGCGGTGGCGTCGATGCTGTACCGCGACTATTCGCGCAAGGCGGGCGAATGGGTGCCGAATCGCCACGGCGGTCGGGAGAACCTGGAGGCGATCGACTTCCTGCGGCATTTGAACGACGTGGTTGAGCTGGAAGCGCCGGGTGCGCTGGTGATTGCCGAAGAGTCCACCGCCTGGCCGGGCGTCAGTCAGAGCACCCAGCAGGGCGGTCTCGGGTTTGCCTACAAATGGAACATGGGCTGGATGCACGATTCGCTGCACTACATCCAGCAAGATCCGGTGTACCGCGCCCATCACCACAACGAGTTGAGCTTTGGTCTGGTCTACGCCTGGTCGGAACGCTTCATCCTGCCGATTTCCCACGACGAAGTGGTGCACGGCAAGCACTCTTTGATCGACAAGATGCCCGGCGATCGCTGGCAGAAGTTTGCCAACCTGCGCGCCTATCTGAGCTTCATGTGGACGCATCCGGGCAAAAAGCTGTTGTTCATGGGCTGCGAGTTTGGCCAATGGCGCGAGTGGAACCACGATCAGCAGCTGGACTGGTACCTGCTGCAGTATTCCGAGCACAAGGGCGTGCAGAAACTGGTTGGCGATCTCAACCGGCTGTATCGCGAAGAGCCGGCGCTGCACGATCAGGACGATGCGCCGCAGGGCTTCCAGTGGTTGATTGGCGACGATGCGATCAACAGCGTTTACGCGTGGTTGCGCTGGAGCAAGGATGGCTCGCCAGTGCTGGTGGTTGCCAACTTCACCCCGGTACCGCGCCAGGCGTATCGGGTCGGCGTGCCGTTTGCCGGGCGCTGGACCGAGCTGTTCAACAGTGACGCCGACATTTACGCCGGCTCCAACTATGGCAATGGCGGCGGAGCGTTGACCGAAGAAGTGCCAAGCCATGGTCAGTCGTTGTCGCTGGAACTGAAC
Source organism: Pseudomonas sp. Irchel 3F6 (assembly GCF_900187595.1). Taxonomy (NCBI): domain Bacteria; kingdom Pseudomonadati; phylum Pseudomonadota; class Gammaproteobacteria; order Pseudomonadales; family Pseudomonadaceae; genus Pseudomonas; species Pseudomonas sp. Irchel 3F6. The sequence goes on from NZ_FYDP01000001.1 coordinate 776,723, forward strand.
CTGCCACCATTGGCGGTGTTGATTCTCAAGCCGCAGGGCTAGCACCTGTGGGAGCGAGCCTGCTCGCGAAGGCGCCATGTCAGTCAACGATGATGTTGAAGGTGGCACCGCTTTCGCGAGCAGGCTCGCTCCCACAAGGTTCTTCAGCGTTCAGCAGATTACCAACGCATCCGCACTCCAAGGCTGCCGATAATGCCGTTCAGATCATTGTCATCCACATCGCTGCTGTAATCGGCGCTCATGTACAGGCTTACCGCCGGTGTGACCCGCGCCACCAGTCCCAAGCCCAATTCCACTGTTGAAGACTTGCGGCTGCTGCTGATCTTGTCGACCTGATCGAGGGTCACCGTGCTGCCGGTGTACACCGTGTGCCAAAGGTTGGTGCGCACGTAGGGTTCAACAGGCAACCCGTTCAAGTCATAACTGCCTTTCAATCGCGCACCGACACGGCCACTCCACGCGGTCAGGTCGGTCGACGAGGCGTCGCCCGAGCCTGCATAAGGCGCGTCGAGGCTGATGCGCTGGTTGATCAGTTGCGCCTGTGGTTCGACCACCCAGTTGTCACTCAAGCCGATCGGATAACCGCCTTCAACGGAAAAGGTCATCGCGTTGCCTTCGGTGGCTTGCCGATTGCCTTGCGGGGTCCGACTGAAACCGCTGACCCGACCGCCGCTGGCCGACAGGTCGACGTGCCAGCCCTGCGCGCCGACCAGGCTGTAATAGGCGCCAAGGCTCTGGCCTTGCAGGTTGAGGCTGTCAGTGTTGCGGTCGGCGAGGGCGCGTCGGGTCAGCGCACCATCGGCATTCAGCTGGACCTGATTGTCGCCACCTATGAGGCCAAGGGTCTGGGTAGTCCCGTTAGCGCTTTTCAACGTGACCACGGCCGGACCTTTGAACTCGCCACCGGCCATCGCATAACCGGAAGACAGTGCGTCGGTCTGTGCTTGCCGGGCGCTTTTGCCGTAGAGCTCGTCCCAGGCAGACGGGGCAAGATCTTCGGTGATCAGGCGCGAACTCTGCTGACTCAATGGCAGCGGTCCGGGCGTTATCACGGTCACTGGCAAGGTCATCACAGGGACATCGGCGCGATACCACGCGGGTTCATCCGCCGAAAATTCCGCATGCGCCTCCATGGACGAGCACAGCAACAGCGAACCTGACACTGTGCAAAAAGTGATTTTCAATTCATGTGGGGTCAGTGAAGTTTTCATGGAGGTCTACCTTGCAAGCGCATGCGTCATCTCGAGTTTGGCGTCTCTCCTACCCCGAACGAGGGGCGACCGAATAGAGCGGGGCGAACCGCGGCTGCTCGATTTCGCGAGTGCCGGAAGGTCAGCCCCAGTAGTGATTCCGGGGGTAGTAAGGTAGAGATAAGAAGAGCGACGCCTGCGCGTCAAGAAAATGCACGATGAATGGCGCGCTTAAATCAGCAACCGCAAGCATTTGTTTTTCTGCACATAACTAAGTGCTTGTTTGCATGGAAAAACGCTTGCGAAGGGTGCATTTGACGGTTTTTTGCCGCCGACGAAAGGTCCTTCCGAGCGGTAATTGCCGGAACGACCTGTCATTGGATGGCTGTCAAAAATGCAGCTAGAGGTGCACCTCAACCGCCAAGGGAAGATGATCCGACAAATGCGTCCACGGCTTGTTGCCGAGAATCCTTGGATCGTGGCTGCTGGCATTGCGCAGGTAAATCCGGTCCAGGCGCAACAGCGGAAAACGCGCCGGATAGGTTTTCGCCGGGCGCCCATGATGACGTTCAAAAGCTTCGTGCAAATAGTCGCGACGGGCGAGGGCGGCGTTGCCCTGCAACTGCCAGTCATTGAAATCACCGGCAATGATCACCGGCGCATCGTCGGGCAGTGATTCAAGCAACTGGCAAAGCAGCTGCAACTGCAATTGCCGATGGCTCTCCAGCAGACTCAAATGCACACAGATCGCGTGCACCTCGGCATGCCCGGGCACATCAAGAATGCAGTGCAACAGGCCGCGCCGTTCAGGCCCGGTGATCGACACGTCAAGGTTGCGGTATTCGCGGATCGGGTATTTCGACAGCAGCGCGTTGCCGTGGTGGCCGTCGGGGTAAACGGCGTTGCGGCCGTAGGCAAAATCGCTCCACATACTGTCGGCGAGGAATTCGTATTGCGAGGTCTGCGGCCAGTCGTTGTAGCGACTCGAATGGCGTTCGTGTTCACCCACCACTTCCTGCAGAAACACCAGATCGGCCGAGGTACTGCGCATCGCTTCGCGCAGCTCCGGGAGAACGAACCGCCGATTCAGCGCGGTGAAGCCCTTGTGGGTGTTGACCGTGAGTACCCGCAGGCGATGAATGACTGGCGCGTCGACCACTTGACGCTTGGGATCGCTGGACACGTTCACTCCTCTGATTTGGGCCATGCCTGTTCATGCGACTGGTTTGAGGGGGTGGCAGTTCCTTCCGATGATTCACTGCTGGGCCAATGTGGGAGCGAGCCTGCTCGCGAAGACTTCATCACGTTCAATACATCTGACACATGACACACCGCTTTCGCGAGCAGGCTCGCTCCCACAGGTATTGTGAGCTTCCGCCGTTCAGAAGAAGACGATTTCATACGGCAAGCGCATCCGCTCCAGCAGCACCGGGGGCAGCAGCGGGGCGATGCCGATGGCCGGTTCGCCCTTGAGCTGGCTGGCGTAAGCGTGGGTGGCGTGGCTCTTGCGCGCTACCGTCCAGGTGTCGAGACGCAGCTTGCGCGCGCGTTCCCAGGGAATCATTTGCTGCTCGCGCTCCGGCCAGTGCCAGGCCCACACCGGCACATCGTGGTAGGTCGCCCCGGCCTTTTGCGCCGCGTCGAAACTGGCCCGGCCAACCACTTCATGATCCGGCGGGCCATCCTTGCGCCAGGTACTGAACACCACGTCGCCCGGTCGCAGGTAACGGCCGATGAACTCGGCGAGCTGGCTTTGCTGATCACTCAGTGCGTTGTCGGTAAAGCCGCCGCGCACCCACTTCAGGCTGTGCATGGGCAGGCCGAGGCGGCGCAGGGCTTCGACGCTTTCCTGCGGGCGGAACACGCTCAGGCGTTGTTCCGACCATTGCCGCGAGCCGGGGTGGCTGGCGCTGCCGTCGGTAATCGAGAGCAATTGCAGTGGATGGCCAAGGCTGGAAAGTAATTGCAGCAGACCGCCGCAAGTGACCACTTCGTCGCCCGGATGCGGGGCGATGACCACGGCGCGGGCGCCGGCGGGAACCAGGCTGTGGGTGTTGATGACGGGAATATTGTCGAGTTGCGGCGCGCTGTTCCAAATCTGTGCTGGCAGGCCGTGTTCGTTGAGCAATGACGATTTCATGAGTGCGACGTCCTTGTGGTATCTCGCCCTCAGTCGTGAACAGCCAACGCTGATCGCGGCCCGTGAAGGCAAATGAATAGCAACGGTGCAGTGCTCCAACCCTTGGATTACTGCGAGGCAGAGTATTGCTCAAGACAGCCGATTCGTCGCGTCACAGATCAATCTGATCCGTATTTTTTTATTCCAGCTGTGCCAGATTGCGCAGAAAGTCACCGAATCCGCCCTTGGCCCGACTGTCCAGACGGGCGCTGGTGTGCACTTGCGGACGGTGGCTCCAGGCGATATTCGCACCGCTGCGCTCCAGCGCACGCACCAGTTGCACGTCCTCGTCACAGGTCAGCGGTTTGAAACCGCCGGCCAGGCGATAAGCCTCGGCGCTGACACCGAGGTTGGCGCCGTGAATGTGTCGATGGCCATCGCGGGCCTGATAATGGCGGTGATAGCGAATCTGCGCCGCTTCATCGATCGATTCGTGCCAGTGCTCGACGGTCACCGTGCCGCACACTGCGTCCGCCTCCAGTCCCAGTTGCGCCGCCAGCCAGTCATCGGCGACGCGGCTGTCGGCGTCGGTGCAGGCGATCCAGCGGGCACCGCGCTCGAGCAGCAGTCGCGCACCGGCGGCTCGGGCTTCGCCGACGTTGCGTGCGTCGATCTGCAGGCTCAGCACCGGATAAGCGCTGACAATCTGCGCCGAGGCGTCGCTGCAACTGTCGAGCACCACCAGGATTTCCACCGGCTCGCCGGCCAGTTGCCCATGCTGGCTGGCCCGCAGGGCGGCGCGCAGGCATTCATCGAGCAGCGCTTCTTCGTTGTGCGCGGGAATCACGATACCGATCAACGCAAGCCCTCCAGTGCCGCCACCGAGCGTGGCTCGCGGCTCCACAGTTCGAGAATGAAATCCGCTTCCTGATGCAGCACCAGACGCGGCAAAGCCAATTGATCGTGGATCTGATCGTGGACCTGACGTGCATTCAACGGGCAGCCCTCGATCGGCGGGCGCCAGTGGCAGGCCAGCAATTGGCCGTCGGCGGTCAGTGACTCACTGATCCGGCGGATCATTTCTGTCAGATCTTTTTCGTCGAGGTAGTAGCCGACTTCGCTAAATACGATCAGGTCGAATTTTTCCTCCGGCCAGTCAGCCGGGAGGCGGCCCTGACGGACTTCGGCATGCTCGAACACGCTCAAGCGCGTACGCGCCAGCTTCACTGCCGCGCTCGCCGTGTCGCAGCACAACAGGCGGTCGCAGCGCGGAGCCAGTTCTGCACTCAGTTCGCCGTTGGCGCAACCCGGTTCGAACACCGACCTGTAGCGCGGACGCGGCAGGGCGGCGAGGGTGATCGCGCGTTTGCGCTGCTCGTACCAGCGCTGGCGGAACGCCCATGGGTCGTCATTGCCCGCGAACAGGCCGTCGAAATAGCGGTCATCGACGCTCACAGGAACACCACTTCAAAAGGTTGCAGCAAACGATCAAGCACATAGGGCGCAAGCACCGGCCCGAGCCCGACGTCGCGGTCGCCTTCCAACTGGCTGGCGAACGCGTGGGCCGCGTGGCGTTTGCGCGCGATGTGCGTGGGTGACAGAAGAATCTTGCGCGCGCGTTCCCATGGCACCGAGACGTCTTCCGGGGTTGCCCAGTGCCAGGTCCAGACCGGAAGTTCATGGCAGGTCGCACCAACGCGTCGCGCCGCTTCGACACTGGCGCGGCCGACGGCCTCGTGATCGCTGTGACCGTCCTGGCGCCAGGTAGTGAAAACCACATCATTGGCGTGCAGATAACCGGCGATGAATTCGCTCAACCCGGTTTCCTGAGCCGCCACTTGGGTGTCGGTAAACCCGCCGCGCAGCCATTTCAGGCTGTGCATCGGCAAGCCGAGGCGGCGCAGAGCTTCTGCGGATTCCTGCGGTCGCACCACGCTCAAGCGTTCGACCGTCCAGCGTTGCGAGCCGGGGTGACTGGCGCTGCCATCGGTAACCGAGATCAATTGCAACGGCCGTCCGGCTGCCGCCAGCAACTGCATGATGCCGCCGCAACCGAGCACTTCGTCATCCGGATGCGGCGCGATGATCACCGCCCGCGAACCCAGCGGTACCAGGTCAAGAACGTCGATGGCGGGCAGTTCGGCCAGACGCCGCGAACCCTGCCATTGCTGCAGTGAAGTGCCCTGGCCGACGATCGGGTTGTCCCTCATAACGCCCAGACCTCGCAGGATTGACCGGCAATCCGCTGGCCCAGTGCAGCAAGGTCGCGTTCGGCGTGACTCTGGCGCAGAAACACCGGCAAGTCTGCACTCAGTCGCGCAAAATGCCGATCCTGACAAAACGGCCCGGCACCCAGCGCCCGCCCGACCTCGCGCATGACCTGTTCGGCAGACTGCTCGACAACCGCGCGGGCGCGACGGGCCAGCAGTTCAGCGTCGGCATCAGGCTGCGCATCGATTTGCAACGCGCTGAAGCGCAATACGTCGGCTGCCGCTTGCAGTGCTGTGTCAGTCGCACCGAGATGGGCGAGGGCGTGCGGTTCATCGCGTTGCGCGCAATGCTGACGCAGCCCTTCGGCAATCCGCCGTGAAGCGCCGTACCAGCAAGCCGCGATTCCGATCCCGCCCTGCCAGAACCCCGGCCGGTGCAGATAATCACCGGGGTTGCCAATGGCCTGCGCTTCGGCGTTGTCGAACAGCACTTCAACGCTGCCGGTGGCCGCCATGCCCACCGCTTGCCAGCCTTGATCGGTGATGGTCACGCCAGGTTGATCGAGTGCGACTGCAACCAATTGCTGCTGACCGTCCGCGTCCCATGCGGTGAGCAAGGCGTGGCTGAGCACCGCCGCGCCAGAGCACCAGGCCTTGCGCCCGTTCAGCATCACCATATGCCCGGACGGCGTGACTTTCACCCGTGCCTGCGGCGGTTCGGCGGCCCACATGCCCCACGTGCTGCCCGGGGTTGGCGTACCGCCCAATTGCTCGATGATCGCCAGCGCATCCGTGTGGCCTTCATAGAGTTTGCACAGCCCAAGATCGTGTCCGCCCACCTCCGATAGACGCTGGAAGCGCTCCAGCGTGTGACCGCTGCCGGGCAACGGCAAGCGGTCGAGGCCGGCCTCGACCATTGCCCGCAGGCAACGGCCGAGGGCATTGGTGTCGGCGTAATCTGGCGGACGGCGGGCCAGATAATGTTGAAAGTCCATATCAATCTTCTTCGTCGCGTTGCAGTTCGAACAACAGCAACGAACGCCCGGTCACCGAATACTCGTGGCCGAATTCGAAGCGTTCCTGGCCGCGAATCGACGGCTGATTGGTATCGATCATGCACGTCCAGAAGCCACCATCCGGTACTTCCGGCAGGGTGAAGTTGACGATGTCATGGTGTGCGTTGACCACCAGCAGCAGAGTCGCGTCGGCACCTTTGCGACGGATGCCGGTTTCCTGCGCGCGACCGTCGAGCAGCATGCCCAGGCAGCGATTGTGCGCATCGTGCCAGTGCTCGGTGGTCATTTCGGTGGCGTCCGGTGCCAGCCAGGTCACGTCCTTGACGCCGATATCTTCGTTGTACTCGCCGACCAGAAAACGTCCGCGACGCAGGATCGGATAAGTCAGGCGCAGCTTGATCAGGCGTTTGACGAACTTGAGCAGGGCCTTGCCGTCCTCGCTCAGGTCCCAGTTGACCCAGCCAATCTCACTGTCCTGGCAATAGGCATTGTTGTTACCGTCCTGGGTGCGGGCGAACTCGTCACCGGCGACGATCATCGGCGTACCTTGGGCCAGCAGCAGAGTGGCGAAGAAATTGCGCATCTGCCGGTGGCGCAGAGCGTTGATTTCCGGATCGTCGGTCGGGCCTTCGACGCCGTGGTTCCACGACAGGTTGTTGTTGCTGCCGTCCTGATTGTTTTCGTCGTTGGCTTCGTTGTGCTTGTCGTTGTACGAGACCAGATCGTTGAGGGTGAAACCGTCGTGGGCGGTGATGAAGTTCACCGACGAATACGGCCGGCGCCCGCGCTGGTTGAACATCTCCCCGGAAGCGGTCATGCGGCTGGCGAAATCGGCGAGCTGGGCGTCGTCACCTTTCCAGAACGCACGCACGGTGTCGCGGAACTTGTCGTTCCACTCAACCCAGCCCGGCGGAAAGTTGCCGACCTGATAACCGCCGGGACCGCAGTCCCACGGCTCAGCGATCATTTTCACCTGACGCAGCACCGGGTCCTGACGGCAAGCGACGAGGAAGCTGTGGCGCTCGTCAAAACCATCGTGATAACGGCCAAGAATGGTTGCCAGGTCGAAACGGAAACCGTCGACGTGCATCTCACTGGCCCAGTAGCGCAGGGAGTCAGTGACCATTTGCAGCACGCATGGGTGACTCAAGTCCAGGGTGTTACCGGTGCCGGAGTCGTTGATGTAGTAGCGCTTGTCATCGGGCATCAAGCGGTAGTAGGAGGCGTTGTCGATACCGCGCATCGACAGAGTCGGACCTTGCTCGTTACCTTCGGCGGTGTGGTTGTAGACCACGTCGAGAATGACCTCGAGATTGGCATCGTGCAGGTGCGCGACCATTTCCTTGAATTCGGCAATCTTGCCGCTGGCCAGATAACGCGGGTCCGGGGCGAAGAACGCGATGCTGTTATAGCCCCAATAGTTGGTCATGCCCTTTTGCAGCAGATGCTGATCGTTGACGAAGGCGTGAATCGGCAGCAGTTCGACAGACGAAACACCGAGCTTGCGAATGTGCTCAAGCACGTCGTCGACCATCAAGCCGCCAAAGGTGCCGCGCAGGTTTTCCGGCACCGAAGGATGACGCATGCTGATGCCGCGCACGTGGGTTTCGTAAATGATGGTCTTGTCCCACGGCACGCTGACACGATGGTCGTTGCCCCAGGTGTGGGCCGGGTCGATAACCTTGCACTTGGGCACGAACGGCGCACTGTCACGCTCGTCGAAACTCAGGTCGGCGTCGGGGTGGCCGATGGTGTAGCCGAACAGCGCCTCCGACCATTTCAGCTCGCCGACCAATTGTTTGGCGTAAGGGTCGATCAGCAGTTTGTTGTGGTTGAAACGGTGACCATTGGCCGGGTCATAAGGACCATAAACGCGGTAGCCGTAAATCAGCCCCGGATGCGCATCCGGCAGGTAGCCGTGGTAGATCTCATCGGTGTATTCCGGCAGCTCGATGCGTTCGAGTTCGACTTCGCCGGCATCGTCGAAAATGCACAGCTCGACCTTGGTGGCGTTGGCGGAAAACAGAGCAAAGTTCACCCCCAGACCATCCCAGGTCGCACCCAGCGGGAAGGGCAGGCCTTCACGGATTCTCGACGGCTCGGCGTGCGCAGCGGGTTCGGCTTTCTTTGGACGGGTCATGATTGCTCCTGCAAAAAAACGGGACAGTTCAGGCAATGAGATTTCCTTGTGGGAGCGAGGCTGCTCGCAAAAGCGTCGGTACATTCGACGTTTTCACCAACTGACCTAGCGCTTTCGCGAGCAGGCTCGCTCCCACAGGGTGGTGTGTTTTGCCCCAAGAAGGGCTTTCTTCGGGGCGCAAGAACCCCTTGTGGCGAGCACGCTCGCCACACAGTCATTCAGTTCAAATATGGATCGGGTCAGTTCGCCGGAGGCTTCTTCGCGGCTCGCGGCTTTTTCTCGGCAGCCTTTTCGCCCGGCGGGACTACTTTGGCCGTGGCCGCAGGCTTGGCTTTCGCCGCTGGTTTGGCTTTGGCGGCTGCCGGTGTCTTGCCGTCGGTGCTTTTCGCTGTTGCCGCTGTAGTCTTGCCAGCCACTTTGCTGCCAGCCGCTTTTGGTGGCTTCTTGGGTGCCAGCGCTTCGGCCTCGGCCAGCTTGCGCGCCATTTCCCAATGACGTTCTTCGTGGCCTTCAGGTTTCCCTTCCGACTCCCAGATCTGATAGGCGAATTCGCGAATGCGTTTATCGTCGGTGCTCATCGCAATGCTCCTGAACTGAACTCATGCTTGTGTTAAGTGTTGGATAAAGAGATTGACCGGGACATCCCCCAGCGCTTCGCTGACATTCAGCTCCCTGTTTTGTGTGACTACGCTGCTGGCAAAAAGTCCCTTCAGGTTTGCATCCGAAGCGGCAGACGGTAAAACCACCCGCGTATCGCCCCAGCGCAGCGCATCGACCTGCGGGATGGCACTGTTTTCCAGCAACGTTGCGCAACGCACCGGCACTACGACAATGGCCCGCACGCCTTCGTGTTCACGCGCGAATGCCAAGACGTTGTGCGCCTGACTGCCCAGTACTTCCAATGGCTGGTAATCGCCACGGCGGAACAGTTCGCCGTGGTCCTTGCGCAGGTTCAACACCTCGCTGATCAGCGCCTGTTTGATGCGCCCGTCACGCCAGTCCTTGAGCAGTTCGGTACCCGGCACGGATGCCTGCAACGCTTGCTCGCGGGCGGCGTAATCCACCGGGCGGCGGTTGTCCGGGTCTACCAGACTGAAGTCCCAGTACTCGTTGCCCTGATAGAGATCCGGCACACCCGGCACGGTCATGCGCAGCAAGGTTTGCGCCAGCCCGTTGAGCGCGCCGGCAGCGGCGATGCTGTTGACGGTCTTGCTCAGCGCCGCGCGCAGCAATTCGCCTTCTTCGCCGGTCAGCAGTTTTTCCGTGAAGGCTTGCGCTGCGTTTTCATAGGCTTCATTCGGCGCGCTCCAGCTGCTTTGCAGCTTGGCTTCGCGCAGGGCTTTCTGTTGCCACTGCCAGATGCGCTTGGCGTAATCGGCGAAACCGGCCTCGTCGTGGTCCCGCAGATCCAGCGGCCAACTGCCGAGCAACGCCTGATACAGGATCAGTTCGTCGCCGGCAGACGGCGCGTCATCTTCGATGCGCACGGGGCGGGCGAGGGCGCGCCACAGTTCGACCTGATCGGCGTACCAATGGCTGCGCTCACTGAGTACGGCCAGCCGGGCACGGGTGTCTTCGCCACGCTTGTGGTCATGGGTAGCAGTCGCGAGCAGGTTGTCAGGAAACTCGGCCATGCGCTGTTGATTGACTTCGTGGAACTCGCTGACCGGCGCGCTGAATTGCTCGGTGTTGTAACCGACATCATTGCGCGACAGCAGCACCGCCGAGCGATACAGCGCGGTGTCTTCCACGGCTTTGGCGGCTGCCGGCGAGGTCAACTGCTGGAAACGCACGCAGGCATGTTTGAGAATCTTGCGCGAGCGCCCCCGTGGCTTGCGGCGCCACGGCGTGCCGCCAAGCCAGCTGGCGACCGAGTCGAGCACTGGCCAGTCAGCTTCGCTGAGGGTCTGCCGCGCACCGTCCATGGCGTGCAGGAAAATCGCTTCGTCCTGCTCGGAACGGCCCATCGCGCTGATGTAGGTGCGATAAACCGGGAAGTGCACGATCAATGCGTGCAGCACGCGACGAATCGCGCCCAGGGTCAGGTCGCGGGTCATCAAGTCATCACGTGCTACCTGATGCAGCGCCTGGGCAACACTTTCGAAATCGCTGGCCAGCGAACCGTTAAGAATCTGCTGACGGGCCAGTTGCGCTTCTTCCATGAACGCTGCCGGGCGCTCGGTGCGGCGCTGCCAGAGTTCGCCGAGGACATGTTCGCCGTCCGGGTCGTGTTGCAGCAGCGACAGCTGATTCATGAACTCGTAACCGGTGGTGCCGTCGACGCTCCAGTCGCGGCGCAGGGTTTCGCCCTCGCCGAGGATCTTCTCGACATAGATCGGCAGATGACGTCCCGACGCCAAGTGATCCAGACGCCGACGCAATTTGCGGCAGTAGCCACGCGGGTCGGCAAGGCCGTCGATGTGGTCGATGCGCAAGCCGTCGACCAGACCTTCTTCAACTAACTGGAAGATCTTGCCGTGGGTTGCTTCGAACACCGCCGGGCGCTCGACGCGCAGGCCGCCAAGCTCGTTGATGTCGAAGAAGCGCCGCCAGTTGATGTCGTCCGCCGCCGTGCGCCAGCTGGCCAGGCGATAGCTTTGCCGCTCGAGCAACTCGTGGAGCTTGTGGAAGCCCTCGTCAGTGGTGGAATCGTATTGGGCGACATTGCTTTCGATGGTGGCCAGAACACGCGGATCGCTTGCCAGCTCTCGCAACTCCTGCTTCAGCGGGATCGCCAGCGAGTGAGCATCGGTCTGGTAACTGAGCGTACTGAAGCGATCTGCCAGAGACTTCAGCGTGTCGTCGGACTTGAGCAGCTCGCCATAGTTGTTCGGGCAGATCGGGAAGTGGTGGTCGTAATGCTCGACGTAAAAAGTCCCGGTCTGCGCGTTGAATTTGAGCTTGAGTGTGCCTTCCTGCAACGCCACGCCGTAGTCACTGCCAAGAAACGGCAGCAGCAATTGGCCTTCCATCAACGGGTCCGGCGAGTGCCACTGAATGTCGAAGAATTCGCCATACGGACTCAGGCGTCCCCATTCCAGCAGGTCGAGCCACCACGGGTTGTCATTGCCGCCCACGGCCATGTGGTTGGAAACGATGTCGAGAATCAGCCCCATGTTGTGTTCACGCAGGGTGCTGACCAGTTGGCGCAATGCCGGCTCGCCGCCCAGTTCCGGATTGACTTGGGTCGGGTCGACCACGTCGTAGCCATGCATGGAACCGGCGCGCGCCGCCAGCAATGGCGAGGCGTAGATATGGCTGATGCCGAGTCGGGCAAAGTAGGGCACCAGTGGCACCGCTTGTTCGAGGGTAAAACCTTTATGAAATTGCAGGCGCAACGTGGCGCGCAGTGGCTGGATTTGCTGTTGATTCATTGGTCACGCTCAGAGGCTTGAAGGCGCGCGCAGGCCAGCAGTTCCAGGCGGCGGGCGGCGTCGGGGCCGTCCAGCAACGCTTCGCTGGGACCGGGCAAACGTCGCGACCAGTTCGGATGTGAATCGGTGGTGCCAGGCAGATTCGGCTGTTCATCGATACCCAAGGCATCTTCCAGCGGCAGCAGTACCAGCGGCGCGCGGGTGTGACCGAGGAAACGCACACTGGCATCGACCACTTGATCGGCTTCGTGGGACTCTTCGCGGAAGTTCTGCGGATCCTGACGCAGCGCATCGCGCAGGCCCTCACGTTCACGCTCGCGATGCCGGCGCCAGTCGATTTCGCCGTTGGCGTCGACCAGGCCGAGGCGCGCGTTCCAGTCGATATCGCGGCCATGCCACCAGCCATTGAGTGTCGGCAGGTCATGGGTGCTGGTGGTGGCCAGGGCATCATCCGGCCAGTCGAGAATCGGTTTGAAGCGGGTATTGTCCTGTTCGAACAACAGCACGCGCATGCCGAGAATCGAGCGCGCGGCGAGTTTTTCCCGCAGGCCTTCCGGCACGGTGCCGAGGTCTTCACCGAGCACGATGGCTTGATGCCGATGCGACTCGAGGGCCAGCAGACGCAGCATGTCGTCGAACGGATAATACAGATAGGCGCCATCGGCCGGGGCGGCGCCGTTGGGAATCACCCACAGGCGTTGCAGGCCCATGACATGGTCGATGCGCAGGCCTCCGGCGTGGGCGAAGTTGGCGCGCAGCATCTCGATGAAGGCACGGAAACCGTTGCGGATCAGCCCTTCCGGCGAGAACGCGGAAATGCCCCAACCCTGGCCGCTGCGGTTCAGGATGTCCGGCGGCGCGCCGACGGTCAGCGAGGCGAGCAATTCATCCTGAAAACTCCAGGCCTGACTGCCGGCACCGTCAGCACCGACGGCGAGGTCGGCGATCAGGCCAATGCCCATGCCGGCGCTGCGCGCGGCAGATTGCACGCGCTCGAGGCAACGATGGATCAGCCATTGGCAGAAGGCGAAATAACCGATGCGCTCGGCATATTCTTCGGCAAAAGCGCCCAGCGCCGCGCCGCGCGGGTCGTGCCAGTGCTCCGGCCATTCGCGCCAGTCGAGGCTTTCGCCACGGGCGGCGCGCATTTCCTGAATGGCTTCGAAGCGACAATGATTCTCCAGCGCTTCGCCACCGGCATGACGGAAACTGGCGAAGTCGGCGTGCAGCGGATGCTCGCCAGCGACGAAACCATCATATAAGGCTTGCAGCAGTTTCTGCTTGGCTTGGGCGGCGGCAGGCCAGTCGATCAGCTTGAGATTTTCCAACTGGTCGAACTGCGCGGCCAGGCCACTGGCATCGATTGCGTCACGCAATGCGCGCTCGCCGAGAATGCTGCCCGGCGCTGCGTACAGTGAATTGAGAAACAAGCGGCTGGACGGCGAATAGGGGCTGTAGCGGCCATTGTCTGAGCTGAACATCGCGTGCATCGGGCTGATCGCCAGTGCATCGGCGCCACGTTCGCCCGCTACACGAACCAGTTCCTCCAGCGCTTGGGTGTCGCCGAAGCCACCGTCACCCGGACGGCGCAGCGAATACAGCTGGGCGCTCAGACCCCAGGCGCGCGGGATCGGGCTATCGACCGCATCGCCAACGCTGAAACAACGCTCAGGCGCCACAGCGAGAGTGAAATACTGATCGCCGATGTGCACTTGCTGGTAACCGACCGGAATCAAGCCGGGCAACATGGCTTCGTTGTCCAGCTTGAGGTTCATCTGCGAGCCGTCTTCAAGATGAATCTCGCAGGGCGTCTCCGGTGTGAAGTAGCGACTCAGGTCGAGGGCAACGCCAACGTCGCAGGTCAGCAGGGGCGGCAGATGGCGGTCTTGCTGGACTTCTTGCAGTTGCAACAGGCTGGCATCGATTTCTTGCGCGGTGCTGGCGGGGTGGCCGAGTCCGATCAGGACATTGCGCAACACAGCGGGAGCGACTTTTTGCTGACGCCCGTTGGCGTCGATCCAGTCGACGGCAAGGCCGGCTCGACTGGCGAGTATTTCCAGTTGCGCATCGCTCATAGGCGCTCTCCATCCAGGGGGTGCAAAAGGGGTGCGGCCGTGAGGCTGACGAGCGCGGTGTACGCCGGCAGATGGTTCGGGTCCGACAGTTCGATCGCGGCTGGCTGTTGAAACAGCCACTCGGTATCGGTCTGTGCAGGGTTGACCACTGGCGTGTCACTGAGGTTCAGGTCAATTCGCAGCTCACTGCCGTTGCCCAGCCGCCAGCGCGCGCTGACCGCTCCATAGCCGAGCATTTGCGCGCCCAGAGCCTGGGTCCCGGAGAGATGGGGAATGATGTACTGATGGCGCAACTTCAGCAGTTGCCGGTAGAGCTCATGGGTCTGCTGTTGCAATGGCGTGCCGCTCCCGGACAGTCGCGGCTGCGAAGCGTGGAAGGTGCTTTCGGCATTTGGATCAGGGATCTGTTCGCGCTTGTGCGGATCGGTAAAGGCACTGAATGCGGCGAACTCGTTGCGCCGACCTTCACGCACCAGTTCCGCCAGTTCACCGTGGTGGCTGGTGAAAAACAGGAACGGTTGCTCGGCGGCAAACTCGTCGCCCATGAACATCAGCGGAATCATCGGCGACAGCAGCAACAACACCGTCGCCGCCTGCACCGCACGCGGGTCGGCAAGCTGATGCAGACGTTCGCCAAACGCGCGGTTGCCGATCTGGTCATGGTTCTGCAGGAACAACACGAAAGCGGTGGAGGGCAGATGTTCGCTCGGCTCGCCCCGAGGTTCGCCATGGCGAGTGATGTGGCCCTGGAACACGAAGCCCTGACTCAGGCAACGCACCAATTGCTCAGTGGGCTGCGCTGCATAGTCAGCGTAATAGGCGTCGGTTTCGCCGGTCAGCAGCACGTGCAACGCGTTATGACCGTCATCGTTCCACTGCGCGTCGTAATCGTTTTCCAGCAGGCTCGACTGGTTCAGCTCGTTTTCGACGGTCAGCCAGACGTGCCGGGTCGGGTCGATCTGCTGGCGAATGCGCCGGGCCAGATCGCTGAGGAAATCCGGGTCTTCAATTGCGTGCACCGCATCCAGACGCAGGCCGTCGAAACGGTATTCGAGCAGCCACATCAGTGCATTCTCAATGAAGAACTCGCGCACTTCCGGGCGGCGGAAATCGATCGCCGCGCCCCAAGGCGTGTGCTTGTCCTCGCGGAAAAAGCCCTTGGCGTAACGATGCAGATAGTTGCCGTCGGGGCCGAAGTGGTTGTAGACGACGTCGAGAATCACCGCCAGGCCATGGCCGTGGGCGCTGTCGATCAGGTGTTTGAGTTGTTCCGGTGTGCCGTAGGAGGCTTGAGGCGCGTAGGGCAGCACCCCGTCGTAACCCCAGTTGCGATCACCGGGAAATTGCGCCAGCGGCATCAGTTCGATCGCGGTGATGCCCAGCGCCACCAGCCGCGCCATATGCTGTTCGACTTCGGCAAATCCACCGAGCGCACCGACGTGCAACTCATAAATTACCGCTTCACTCCACGGCCGACCATTCCAGGTCGTGTGCCGCCATTGATAAGCATGGGGGTCGACCACCACGCTGTGGCGGTCAAGGTCACCATCCTGCGCTCTGGAGGCCGGGTCCGGCACCTCCAGTTCGCCATCGATGCAGTAACGGTAGCGACTGCCCGCCGGGCAATTGGCCTTGATTACAAACCAACCGTCACCTTGAGGCAGCATGGGCAACGATTTTCCATCTTCCAGTTCCACACTGACGTAGAACGCGTCAGGCGCCCACAACGCAAATTGCGTGTGCTCGGCATCCAGCATGATCGCGCCGTGGGGCCAGGTTTCTTGGGTCCTTGACGGCATTTTCTGCAACTCCCTGGTTATTTGTGGCTGGCTTTATCCAACGCCTTGGCGACCAGTTGTTCGTAAAGTTCGGCGTACGGTTCAACCGCTTTGCTCCAGTTGAACGGTGCAGCCATGGCACGGCAGCGCATGGCGTTGAGCAGTTCCGGAAAGGCGAACACCTTGAACGCGCGGCTCAGGGCTTCCTTGTAGCTATCAACGGTGGACTCATCGAAGAGGAAACCGGTGACGCCGTTTTCAATGGTGTCGGCCAGGCCGCCGGTGTTGCGCGCGACCGGCAGCGAGCCGAAACGCTGGGCGTACATCTGGCTCAGGCCGCAAGGCTCGTAGCGCGACGGCATCAAGAGGAAATCGCTGCCGGCGAACATGCGTCGGGCATCGGTTTCGTTGAAGCCGATGCGCACGCCGATCTGGCCAGGAAAGCGCAGGGCCAGTTCACGCATGGCTTGCTCTTCTTCCGGCTCGCCGCGACCGATGATCGCGATCTGACCACCGTTCTGCACGATAAACTCGGACACCGCTTCGGTGAGGTCCAGACCTTTCTGATAGACCAGGCGCGATACCACGGCGAACAGCGGGCCGGTGGAGTCATTCAGGCCGAACAGCTCACGGACATGGGCGGCGTTGACCGCTTTGCCTTCCCAGTCGCCGATGGCGAACGGGGCAAACAGGTGCGGGTCGGTCGCCGAATCCCAGCTCTCGTCGATGCCGTTCGGGATACCGCTGAGCAGGCCTTGCTGGGTCTTGGCGGCAAGGAAACCGTCGAGGCCGCAGCCGAAGTCCGGGGTGGTGATTTCTTGCGCATACGTCGCGCTGACGGTGGTGATGTGGCTCGAATAGGCCATGCCGGCCTTGAGGAACGACATCTTGCCGTAGAACTCCATGCCTTCCTGTTGCAGGGCATGGGTGGGAATCCCCAGCTCCGGGCAGGAACCAAGGCTGGTCACGCCCTGGTAGGCAAGGTTGTGAATGGTGAACAGCGTTGGCGTGCGCTGCCCGCGCCAGTGCATGTAAGCGGGCGCGAGGCCAGCCGGCCAGTCATGGGCGTGCACCAGATCCGGGCGCCAGTGGATTTGCGCAAGGTTGGCGGCGATGTCGGCGGCGGCCAGGCCGAGACGGGCGAAGCGGATATGGTTGTCCGGCCAGTCGCGACCGTTGTTGGCGCCGTAAGGGCCACCTTCACGCTCGTAGAGTTCAGGGCAGATCAGTACGTAGATCACCAGACCATCGGGCATGTCCATACGCCCGATCTTGCAAGGTGGCAGCGCGGCGTGGCCACCCAGCTCGCCGATGATGTGAATCGGGTTTTCGCTGTGCACCACTTGCGGATACCCGGGAATCAACACCCGCACGTCATGCAGGTGGGCCATCGCCCGGGGCAGGGCGGCGGACACGTCACCGAGGCCGCCGGTCTTGACCAGATCGGCGATCTCAGAGGTCACGAACAACACTTTTTTCTTGTTGGGATTCTGGCTTGCTACCGGAGCAAGCGTCTTTGTGCCGGGTACGTTGATCTGTCGGCTGCCGGGAACACTGATGGTGCTCGATTCTCCAAGCGACTGGTGAGCACGCTCTCCCTGAATATCCAATGCCGCACTGATCATATGTATCTCCCGTGTGTGATCTGATTCTTGTCTCGAACAAGCTGTTTCGTGGCCAAGTCCTGTGGCCGGGCGCAAAGGCGCCACGCATCGGTGAGCAAGTGCTGACCCAACACGCGCAAGCAGAATGGGTGGTGAGGCCGTTGCAAGGATTACACCAGTCGCTTTCGCCCAGTTGTTCTGATGACCTGTGGCGTGAAGCAAAAGTTTCGACTTTTTTTCGTCGGTATGACCGAGTGGTTTGGCCACTGAAAAATCAGTCTAGGCCAGATCCTAGAGCGGGTCAGGGCAAATGGGTAAATTGTTCGACAATCGGTTGTGTCGGGATGTAAGCGAGGGTTCAGGAGGGAAAACGCTCCGACGAAGGGCATGTTTTTTGGACGGAGTGGGCCAAAACAGTGACTGGGTAGTCACGGTTTTGTGCTAGGGGATGGGCGAGTTGCACCGTTGTGGTGCGAGCGTATTGCAGAGTGGTATCTGAGATGACCTCTTCGCGAGCAGGCTCGCTCCCACATTGGACCGCGTACAACCTGTGGGAGCGAGCCTGCTCGCGAAGAGGGCGGTTGAAGCAACTCAACTTTAAAGTGATGGACTCAGTTCAACAGACGCACCGGCTCCCCAGCTGCCCAACCCTGAATATCCTCGATCATCTGCCGGAAGAACTGCTTGTAATTCTGCCGACTGACATAGCCCACATGCGGCGTGGCGAGGACATTGTCCAGCGTGCGAAACGGGTGCAGGGCTGGCAACGGCTCTTGCTCGAATACGTCCAGCGCTGCTCCGGCAATGCGCCGTTTCTGTAGCGCCTTGATCAACGCGGTTTCATCGACGATCGGCCCGCGTGCGGTGTTGACCAGCAATGCGGTCGGTTTCATCCAGTCCAGCGCCTGGGCATCGACCAGACCGCGACTGCGTTCGCTGAGCACCAGATGCACGGACAGCACGTCGGCCTGCTCGAACAGTTGCTGCTTGCTGACGTACGTCACGCCGGCCTGTTCAGCGCGTTCGGCGGTGAGGTTTTCGCTCCAGGCGATCACCCGCATGCCGAACACCTGAGCGAATTGCGCGACGCGCTGGCCGATGCTGCCCAAACCCAGGATTCCCAGGGTCTTGCCATGCAGATCGCCGCCGAGGCCCTGCTGCCACTGGCCGGCCCGCAGGGCATTGGCTTCCTTCACCAGATCACGGGTGGCCGCCATGATCAGCGCCCAGGTGAGTTCCGGCGCGGCGTGTTTGTAGCTATCGGTGCCGCAGACCTTGATGCCCAGCGCTGCTGCGGCCGACATGTCCAGCGCGGCATTGCGCATGCCGCCGGTGGCCAGCAACTTCAGATTGGGCAAGCGCCCGAGCAAATCGGCGTCGAAGCGCGTGCGTTCGCGCATGACGCAGATCACCTCGTACTTGCCAAGGCGCTCGGCCAGTGTGGCGTTGTCGGCCGGGTAATCATGCACAAAGGTCACTTCACCGATGCTCTCCAGCACGGACCAGTCGACCACGTCGCGGGCCACGTCTTGCCAGTCATCGATCACTGCAATCTGCACCGTCATCGGCTTGCCTCATCAAGGAGCGGAAGGAGTCTTGCCCAGCCAGCCAAGCAGCGCCTGATGGAATTTCTCCGGTTCTTCCATTTGCGGCGCATGACCCATGCCCGGGAATTCAATCAGCGTCGACTGCGGAATCAGCTTGGCGACCTGTTTGCCAAGCACCTCGTAATGACCGATTTTGGCTTTCACTTCCGGCGGCGCGAGGTCCTTGCCGATGGCGGTGGTGTCGGAGGTGCCGATCAGCAGCAGGGTCGGCATCTTCAGATCCTTGAACTCGTAGTACACCGGCTGGGTGAAGATCATGTCGTAGATCAGCGCCGAGTTCCACGCGACCTGGGTCTTGCCCGGACCGTTGCTCAGGCCGGCGAGCATGTCGACCCAACGATCGAATTCCGGCTTCCAGCGGCCGTCGTAATAGGTGGTGCGCTCATAATCGCGAATGCCCTTGGCCGTGACCTTCAATTCACGCTGATACCACTGATCGACGGTGCGATACGGAACGCCGAGGGCTTTCCAGTCTTCCAGACCGATCGGGTTGACCATCGCCAATTGATCGACCTGCTCCGGAAACAGCAGCGCATAACGGGTGGCGAGCATGCCGCCGGTGGAGTGGCCGAGCACAGTGGCTTTCTGAATGCCCAACGCCTTGAGCAATTGCTGGGTGTTGGTCGCCAGTTGCTGGAAGCTGTATTGATAGTGCTCAGGTTTGCTGGAGGTGCAGAAACCGATCTGATCCGGCGCAATCACGCGGTAGCCGGCGTCGCTCAGGGCCTTGATCGAACTGTCCCAGGTCGCTGCGCAGAAATTCTTGCCGTGCATCAGCACCACGGTGCGGCCGTTGGCCTTGCCATTGGCGGCGACGTCCATGTAGCCCATTTGCAGCTTCTGGCCTTGGGATTCGAAGGCGAAATGTTTAAGCGTGTAGGGGTATTGGAAACCTTGCAGCTCCGGGCCATAGGCAGGCCCTTCGGCGGGGGCGGTTTCAGTGGCCGCGTGCGCCATTAATGGCAGGGCAGCGCTGAGGACGAGGCCGGGCAGCCAGCGGGAAAGCGTGACGGACATAAGCACAAACTCCTTGAAAATTGGCCGACTCTGGAAGGTCGGGATTACGCCGACGTTAAACAAAGGCAATCACACTGAGGGTTGGTTCAACCTAGCCAGCCAAGTGTCAGCAAGCCCAGCACGCCATAGCGCGCGCCTTTGGCCAGCGTCACGATCAACAGAAAGCGCCCGAGCGGTTCGCGCATGACGCCGGCAATCAAGGTCAGCGGATCGCCGATCACCGGCAGCCAACTGAGCAGCAGCGACCAATGTCCATAACGCTCGTAGTGCTTGCGCGCCTTGGCCATGTGTCGAGGAGTGACCGGGAACCAGCGTCGATCCTGAAAGCGCTCGATGCCACGGCCCAGCCACCAGTTGACCAGCGAGCCGAGTACGTTGCCCAGCGTCGCTACCGCGAGCAAACCCCACAGCCAGTAACGCTCGCTGACGATCAGGCCGACCAGCAGCGCCTCGGACTGCAACGGCAACAATGTCGCCGCGCCAAACGCAGCAAAGAACAGGCCGAAGTAGGCTGCCCCCATCAACGGGCCGGGTAGTCCGCCACCACCACGTCAGCGCCGTCCTTCTTCAGGCCGATCACTTGGTACGCATCGCTCATGCCGTCCATTTCCATGCCCGGCGAGCCCATCGGCATGCCTGGCGCTGCCACACCCAGCAGATCGTCGCGCTTGCTCAACGCAAGCACCTGATCGGCCGGCACATGACCTTCAACGAATTTGCCATTGATGATCGCCGTGTGGCAGGACGCCAGACGCGGTGGTACGCCGTGCTGCTGTTTGAAGCTGCTCATGTCGCTTTCGACGTGATCTTCGACTTTGAAGCCATTGGCTTCGAGATGGCTGATCCACTTTTTGCAGCAGCCGCAGTTGGCATCGCGGTGCACTTCGATCGGGATCAGTTCGGCGGCTTGCGCCAGGGAGGAGATGAACAGGGCGCTCAGGGCGAGCAGACGCAGTTGGCTTCGCATGGGAATGGGCTCTCGACTCGGTGAAGGTCAGCAAGAACGCATTTTGACCGGTTTTTCCATCCCGGCATCAACTGAGTGTTTCCAGTTGCTACAAAACACCCGGACCAGTGTAGGAGTGAGCCTGCTCGCGATTGCGGTTGACCAGCCGCAGATACAGTGACTGAAAAATCGCTTTCGCGAGCAGGCTCGCTCCCACAGGGGATTGGCGTAAAGGCCGAAATCCCCGTGGTCGCGGTTGGCTTAACTGACCTTGAACCGCCCCATGATCGCGCTCACGCGGCTATTGGCTTCGAGCAACTGGCGGGTATTGAGCTCGCTGGCCTGGCCGCTCTGCACCAGTTCATCGACCATGTGGCGAATCTGCACCATGCTGCGGTTGATCTCTTCGGTGACCGCGCTTTGTTGTTCGGCGGCGGTGGCGATCTGCGTGCTGAGGCTGTTGATGTGGCTGACCGAACCGGCCATTTCGTCCAGCCCCGAGTTGACTCGGGCGGTGGCGTCAGCAGCGGACTGGCAACTGGCCTGGGTGTTTTCCATGGCGCTGACCGATGAACTCACGCCTTGCGTCAGACGGGTCAACATTTCGTTGATTTCCGAGGTACTGGCCTGAGTGCGGGCGGCGAGGGCGCGGACTTCATCCGCCACCACCGCAAAGCCGCGACCCTGTTCACCGGCCCGGGCGGCTTCAATCGCGGCGTTGAGGGCGAGCAGGTTGGTCTGCCCGGCAATCGCGCCGATGACGCCGAGGATTTCGGTGATGCGCTGGGCGTCCTGCTGCATGTTTTCAACTTTGTGTGTAGCGCTGGCCACTTCGTCGATCAGCGCGACCACGCTATTGGTCGCTTCACCCACCACGACGCGCGAGCGGTCTGCGTTCTCATTGGCACGCTGGGTGAATGCAGCGGTTTCAGCGGCGTTTTGCGCGACGCTTTCAGCAGTCGAGCTCATTTCGTTGATGGCGGTGACGGTCTGATCGGTTTCCGAAGCGTGACGCAGCAGAATCTGGCCGGTATGTGCCGAGGTGCGCTGCAGGTTGTCGAGGCTGGAAGCCATGGCGCCGGTGGCCTGGGTGACTTCGCCGATCATGTTCTGCAGATAGGCGATGAAGGTGTTGACCGAGTGACCGATGGCGCCCAGTTCGTCTTCGGCGCGAATGGTGATGCGGCGGGTCAGGTCGGCGTCACCGCTGGACAGCGAATCAATGTTGGCCTTCAGCGCTTTCATGCGCAGCACCAGTTTGCGAATCGCGTAAACCTGCAACAGCACCAGCAGGATCACCAGCGGAATCTGGATCAGGCTGAGGCTATGGAGCACGTCGTCGCGCTGGGCAGTGAGCATCTTGGTCGGCAGGGCGGTGGCGAGGAACCACGGTGTGCCCTCGATAGGGCGCATGAAGAATGTAGCGTCTTCACCGTTGTTATCGAACTCGACGCGTTGCGCTGTATCGCGATTCTGCAGGCCGGTCTTGATCTGACTGACGAAGGTCGAGCTGGCCGCCAGTTCGCTGATGTTCTTCAGCACGATCGGGCCGCTGATGCGCGAGCTGTTGCTGATGATCTTGCCGTCAGCCTCGACGATGAGCATTTCGGCGTTGAGGTCTTTTTCCTTGCGCGCCACCAGGTCGTTGAAGAAGCCCAGGGTCACGTCGATGGTCGAAACGCCCCAGGCGCTGCCGTTCTTGTAGATCGCCATGGCGCAGTTGGTGCGCGGCTCGGCGCTGGCGTCGTCTTTATAGGCAGCGGCCCACGCGCACTGGCCGCGCGGAGTGGCCATGCCGCCCTTGTGCCAGCTCTGGTCGTAATAGTTGGGCGCCGCATCGCTGTTCCAGAACGTATTGACCTTGAGTTGGCCAGAGGCGTCACGGTGCCAGAAAGTGCTGAATTTGTTGCGCCCGGCTTCACGCTGGCCCGGTAACGGCCAGATGCCGCCGCCGAAGACTTTCAGTTCGCCATACTGATCCACCAGCCCTGGCAGCACCACGTCGATGGCGGCGCTGTCGAGCAGCGGGATGGTCTGGGTGATGCTGCGTTGCTGCGCCTGGACCTTGTTCAGTTCGCCCTGAATCTGCACGGCGACTTCGGCGATGCGGTTGAGCACGACCTTCTCTTCGGTATCGCGCAGGGTCGGTGCCACCAGTTGGCTGATGCCGACCACGGTCAGCACGGACAACAGCAGGATGAACAGAATCAGAAACAGCGTGTAGCGAGCCTGAATAGTGCGCAGTGCGGGCATGGAACTGATCCTTGAGCGGCTTTTTTGTTGGAGGGCAGGAATAAAACAGGGCGGGTATCACAGCGTATCGTCGTTGCGGGCCGAAGCTTTAGGTGCTCGCGCGCCGAAACCACGCTGGGCGATGACCGGTTGGTATCGGGATGGGTACAAATCCCCGGATCGCCACGTTTGTTACATCAAGATGACGGCTCTGAACCAATGTTTACGGGCTGCTGGCTTGTGTCGCGAATGTACGAGATTTGTAAAAAAGCGCACAAAAGACTTGGTGCGATCAGGCGCATCGGCCGATACTCGCGCCCATTCAATTGGTTGGAACAAGGACATTTCATGCTCATCGCACAAGGAATCCTCGCATGACGATCGGCTATACCGGCGCCTGGGAAAGCAAGGCAGGCGTAATGGTCCGTGATACCGGCGCGAAAAAGCAGGTTTCGCAGAGCGTCAAAGTGCAGCAGATGCTGACGCTGGTCGGCAACGATCCGAATGCGCTGAATGTGGCGGAGATGGATAAGCAGGGTTTGCGCAAGCAGATCAAGGGCTTCGACCCGGCCAACGTTTCCGTCAAGCAGTTGGGCAACCTCAGCGAATTCCTGCGCGGGCGCGGCCTGATTTCCGAGATCACCTCGATCACTTTGCTCAATGCCGGCGACAAATTCGACCGCTTCGGCGTGCAGAAAGACCCGGAGGCGAAGTTCAACGCGCTGGAATATTTCGCCACTCAGCTCGATGCCATCCAGACCAACAGTCTCAATGGCAATTACTACGGCAAGAGCCTGATCCCCGAATTCAAGAAAGCCATTTACGTCCTGCAGAATCTCAAGACCTATGGCGAAGGCAATGCGGCAGTTCCGTCTGACAAAGGCCTGAAGGCAAAGGCGTAACGTCTGCTGATGACGCCCGCTCATCCGTGTGCGGGCTCATGCTGTTTACGCCGCCGGCACGGCTTGCCGAGTGATGTGACGTTGTGCCTGGTCATGCAACTGCTGCATGTGCGGACAATGCAATGTCAGCCTGCGCGTGCGGTAGCCACGATGAAACAGCGCCAGCCATCCCCCTCGATTATCCTGTGCAGGCGCCAGGCCGGTGAAAGCAAAACCGATGGCGTTGAGGCTGTGCAGATCCACGGCAAACTGTCGCGAAAGCTGTAGACGAATCGAAACCAGCCAATGCCCGGGCAGTGATCGCAACTGGTCGAGCAGTTCCGGATTGAGTTTTTCCAGCCACATTTCATGGCGGCTGCCGTGCTGCTGGACCTGAACCGAAGCTCCGCGCCAGCGTCCTGCATCAGCCCCGACGCCGAACACAGCGCTCAGACGCTCCATCAAGGGGCGGCAACTGGCTGGCCATGCCTGTTCTGGCAATGGCCGTTGATAGCCATCGATAGCACGTACACCCAACACGATCGACTCGGGTTTTTTGCAGCCAAAGGGTGAGCGGACATAGTCCGGCAACAATCCAGTGTTGTGAAAACCGAGGTTGATAGCCATGCGTTGGGTGTAAGGGTGATGGGTGACCTGTTTGATCGAGACGCTGCGACAACCCAACGCCTGCGCATGAGTCAGCAGTTGTCCGCCCAGCCGCGTGGCAATGTTCTTTCCACGGGTATCGGGATGTACGACGCTCAAGGCCAGTTCGGCATCGTGCGAGCTTTCGCTTTGCCGATACAAAGTGGCATGACCAAGAATCCGCTCACCCTCCACTGCAACCAGTGAATGCCAACGTTTGTCGGCGTGGTTCTGATTGATCAGGCAGGGCATGT
Organism: Pseudomonas sp. Irchel 3F6; assembly: GCF_900187595.1. NCBI lineage: Bacteria > Pseudomonadati > Pseudomonadota > Gammaproteobacteria > Pseudomonadales > Pseudomonadaceae > Pseudomonas > Pseudomonas sp. Irchel 3F6. The sequence goes on from NZ_FYDP01000001.1 coordinate 801,811, forward strand.
AAACGTCGGTTTGCACGTAATGATCACCGTAGACCTCGCGAAACAGCTGGCTGACGGCCTTGGCGTCGGTGTCACGGTAATTGCGCAGAATCAACGACTCCATCACGCACCTCCCGCTCTTCCTGGTCATAGCAGCGCAAGTCGACGATCCGCAGGCTTTTCCCTGCGCGAGGATGGCGCGCCAAGTCCTCAAACCGGCAACTCTTGATGCGCAGCTCCAATAACCGCTCAGCCCGCAGTTGCGCGATCGGCGGGTACAGTTCGATCAAGCGGGCCTCAAGTTTCTCGTCGATGAGCGCCGATCGTTCGATGACTGCGTATTTCAACGTCAAGACATCAGCGCTGTTGGCTTGTTCGATCAGCAATTGCCAATCGTCGCTGCCAGTAATGCTCCGTACGCTTTCGCTGATTTCATCGGTCATCAGCGACAGAATGCCGACCCGCACCCGCTGGCTATTGCCGCTGCGTCCTCTCAGGGCGAATTTGCGTCGTGCAGTGCCCGGCGGTTCGCGCCAGCACGCTAGATCTCCGACGGGATAGCGGATCAGCGGCATCAAGCGGCGATGCAGATTGGTCAATACGAGCAGACCGGTTTGATTGCAGGCCTCGATCGTTGCGCCGCTGTGCTGATCGACAATCTCCAACAGGACGTGACCGTCGGGTGTGCGATGTTCTCCTTCGACGCAGTCAGGATGACTGGCGCCAATAAATCCGCCGTCGACGCTGGCATAGCCGATCGAGGCAGTGCGCGCGTTGGGCAGCACTTGCTCAAGGAGCTGGCGCTGTGAGGCAAACAGGCTCTCCCCGCCGTAAAGCACGCTATCAACCAGGGGCAACGTAAGGCCGCGTTGTTTGAGCCAACTGGCGAAGGTCAGTAATTGCGCGGGCACGCCAGCCAGTACATTGATTCGATGTTGTTCGATGGCATCGGCCAACTTCGGCGGATCGACCTCACCGGTAAACGGAAACTCGCTGACAGCTGTTTGAACATGGGCGAGTGAGTCATGGATAAACAGAAAACTGGCGTAAAGGTCGCCAGCGAAGAACAGATTGGCGACACGGTCCCCGGGGCTGAATTGCTCGTTCAGACTGCGGCCGAAATCTTCCACCGTGCGCTGCCATTCCGTGCGGGCATACACGGACAGCCTGCCACCGCCGGTTGAGCCACCGGTCTTGAACACCAGGGCGTGCCCAATGGGGGCCGTCAGGACCGGCCATTGCGCGAGATCCGCGCTGTCTTTCCAGAAGTCTGCCGGATCAAGCAGTGGCAGTTCGCACGGTGAACTTATCGCCTCGGGGATGTTGGCGAGACTGTTCTTGTAGTAGGGCGAATGCTTTCGGGCGAAACCCGTTAATTCGCTAATCGAGTCGGTTGTTTTCACGGTGTGTTCTTCTTGATTCGAATGAGCCAGCTCACGGCAAGCGTCAGCGGCGGGAGTCAATGACCAGCGGCGTCTTGCCACTGTGTTTGTTTCGAGCGAAGTGTTCGGGCGAGCATTGCTCGATCTGCAGCACCAGCAATCCGCTGTCGATGACGGTCGTCAGGGTCAGGTAATCGGCGAGACGTGTTTCAACGGTGGCGGCTGTAAGTTCGCAATGCAGTTGCATGCGCTCGACGCCCTCGGCGCTGTGGTCCAGATGCAACTGAAACGGCACTTGCAGTCGTGACGCCAATTCGCTCAGGGAGATAAAGTCAGTGCCGATACGCAACAACTTGCCGTGGCGTTGCAACAGTTCAAAGCGGGGCGACTTCAGCCCGCAGGCGCAGACGCCCGGGAGCCAGCGTCCGCTGTCGCCAATCTCATAACGCTGCACGCGCTGGCCACCCTCGCGGGCGAGCGAGGTCACCAGCAGCCGGCCCACCTGATCATCGGCCACCGGCACATCCTCATCGAACGCGACAATCTCCAACTGCTGGATCTCGCTCATCAGATGGAAAACCCCATCCGCCGAATCCTCGCAGGCATGCCCAAGCGGACCGGCGTCGACGCTGCCGTAAATCGCCGAGCGAATGGTCGAGACGCCACAACTGCGCAGCAATTCACGGTTCTGCTCGCTCAGGTGCTCGCCACCGAAAAAGACCTTTTCGACTCCGGCATAAGCACGCAGACGCTCCTGTTCATTGAGGAACAGACGATGCAGGGTGCCGGGCATACCGACCAGCACGTTGACCCGTTGGTCGATGATCAATTGGGCAATCTCCCGATAATCGTCATCAGCAGGGGCGGCCATGGGCAGGTGCGTCACCTCGAGCAGTTCCAGCGTTTTGCTGAAACTGAGAAAACCGCCGTACAGCCCGCCACAGAAGAACAGGTTCATGACTCGGTCTTGTGCTGGATCCAGACCGGCAGCGAACAGGCCATCAGCGGTCGCGCGCATCTGCCGATCAAAGTCGCGATAGCTGTAGCCGGCCAGAGCAGGGGTGCCGCTGCTGCCTCCAGAGCGGAAATACAACTGCGCCTGATCGTTGATGGGCTGGGCAACGAAGGCTTCTTTGTCCATGATCGCAGCGCACGGCGTCGCCGCTGATGGTGCTGGATCGAGACTGGCCTGATTCGGCAGTTGCGTGGCTGCAAGACTCACCGATACCCGTCGACTCAAACGTTGCAGCGCATAGACGCCATCATGGGGTTCGCCCTCGTACCCGTCGTGAATGTTGCCGATCGGTGCGATCCGCGTGACTCCGGCAGCGATCAACGCATGGGTAAGCTCGACAATTTGCGATTGTGCGCATACCAGCGCACAGCTTTGCAGGACGTTGCGCCACGGCAGCAGAGTGGCGGGCAGCAGCGCCTGCGGCAGCGGGTGCAGCAATACGCTGCGAAACAGCGGCGAAGGTGCGAGTTGCCGATCATGGCTCCAGATCACCCGCCAGCCTGGGCCATTCCATACTTGCCCGGTGTGACCGGCAAAACTCTGACCGAGGCGGGCCATCTGCGTGTGCGTGGTAATTTGCGCAGCTTCCTGGCGTGTCGGCACCAGTGCCGGCCACTGTGCGGCGCGTCGTTGCAGGGCCTGCGCCAGGCGTTCACCGATATCGCGCAAGACTTGCGTGTCGTCGCTGTCCACCAACAGCCATTGCGGGCTGGAGCAGGCCTGCTGATCCAGTCGGCAAACTTCGTCGGCGACGGCATCAAGCGCCTCTGGCGTAGCCGATGCAGGAGTGAGATAGACGAAGCTGATGCGATGCCCCCAGTCGATCCAGCGACAACCCGGCGCGAGCTGTTGCCGAATGGCTTGCAAGGCCGCTTCGCCACCCCACGCCGCGACACCATTGGCCGATTTGCATAATTGGCCGATCTGCTCGGTGCTCGCTGGAACCACCGCCACGTGACCGGCCAGTTGTCCGCTCGCATCGCAGTTCACCAACGCGCGCAACAGTCGCGCCGTCAGGCCTTGATCGCTGCGGCTGGGGCGCAACCAGTTGACGTTGCCGGCGAGCAGACTTTCCACCACCGCGCAAAAGGCCAGCAGCGGCGCGTTGGCCGGGGTGATGTGCACCACCAGCCCGAGCGGGCGCCAGGCTTCGAAGCGCGGCAGCCGATAATCGATACGGCGCAGGGAGTCGGCAGCGACGCCGAGTTCGCGCTGGCGTTTGATCGTCAAGGCTTCAGGTTGGCAGAAATCGATCAAGGCCTGCCGTTGTTCGCTGTCGAGGGGCAGGTTCGTGCGCGAGTCACGCAGCAGCTGGGCAAAAACAGTTATCGCCGTTATGACCGTGCTGCTGTCTAGCGACGTCGCCAAACGCTGGGGCAACTTGTGTTGCAGGTCTTGCAGCGCTTGGTCGAGGCTGTAAATGTCGTGCAGTTGTCCATTTATCAAATACATTTCAGTGACTTCCCAGTAATTCGGCGGCGGCCATCGCGCAGCTTCTGCCGGCCGTGGTGCCGGCGCGGCCGTGCAGTTCGAACCAGTCGCTGGTCAATCCACAGCCGCAACTTGCGCCCGGGTGCAGCGTGGCAAGGTCGCTCATGACCACGGCGTGGGCCGGGCTGGATGAGATGTAAGGCGAGACGAAGCCGAGCAGGCCTTGTTGGCCATAGGGCAGCAGAGAAAAATCCGCCGCATCGCGAATCAGCACCCGCGAATACACCGGCACATGAAAGCGGTGACGGGCGCATTCGATATAAGGCACCGCATGCTCGACAGCGCCGTAACCGTCGCGGCAGCGGGCGGTTTCGATGCCCAATTGCCGATGGATATGGGCATAAAACTGTTGTTTAGGAATTTCCTGCGCAGCCTGGGTTTTCCAGCCGCCGCCAAAAAAGGCCAGCGAACCGGCGGGCAATTGCACATCCTGTACAGCGGTAGCCTGCATGCGTTGCAGGGTCTGCCAGAGAAACGCCGGGAAGCCGAAAATCCGTACCGGCAAACCCTCTTCAGCGAATGACTGCAATGCGGCGATGACACCGAATACGTCGAACTGATGGCCGCTACCGGTGTTGCGCAAGGCGTAAACCACGCGATTGACCGGGGCAAACCGACAGAGAAACTGGTCGGTAAACGAAGTGCCGAGCGTAATGTGACCCTCGGGTTCGTAGCTCAGCAGCAGGTAATTGCACGGCGTATCCGGAGTATCCCAACCGTAATGGCGAAAGATCTGCGCAACCATGAACTGCGCCCGCGCCAGGCTGCGTTCGTCGTAACGCATCCGGCTTTTCTGTCCGCTGGTGCCCGACGAGGTCAGTTCCAGGGCGTCTGCGCCGGTGCTGCTGAGCAGCAAGTGTTGCTTGAAGAAACTGGCAAAGATCGGCGGCAGACGTGACCAGTCATCAAGACTGTCGAGGTCTTGCGGCGCCAGTCCATGGGCGTTGAGCCAATGGGCGTAACCCGGGGTGTGGTCGCAGTGAAAGCGGCTGATTTCCTTCATCGCCCGATCAAACAGACCGGGCGCGGCTGAATCCGCGCAATAGGGTTGCTTCAACGCGCACAGCGCGTCGGCATAGGGTAGGTGAGTCATCAGTGTTCCTTACTGAGGCGAGGCCACATCAGCTGTGGTGGTTTGCAGGAGCCGGTAAACCATGGGCAGGCACATCAGCCCGCCGAATGCGGCCCAGAGAGCGAAGTATTCAAGACGGCCGCCGCCACCGATGGCCGCAATCAGCGAACCGCCAAGGCCCATGACGGCGATCGAAATCATGCCGGTCAGCGCCGACACCAGACCTTTGCTGTCGTCGCTGGCAAACAGCGCCAGGCGATACACCGCCGCGTTGCTCATGCCCAGCCCGACGGCGTACACCGCCAGGCTCGCCACGACCGGTCCAAGCCCTGCGCTGAGCAGTGCGCATGTCGCCAGCGATAGCAGCCCCAGGCAGAACGGCCAGAGCGCCAGTTGAATCAATTGCGTCAGAGAATGAGTCTGCAGCAAGCGGTCGAGAATCAGATTGCCGGCAATCACCGCTGAGAAAACCGGAATCTGCCACAGGCCATATTCCAGCGGCGGCAGTTCCAGCACCCGCACGAGCAGCAACGGTGCCAGGCCTATCCATGTGATCAGGGGCAGACTCATCAGGCCCAGCGCCAGACTGGCGCAGAGAAAACGCGGGTTGCCTAACAACGCGCCATAGCGCCGTGAAGTGCAACGCCAGGAGAAGGGCACACGGGGTGTTCGATGACCATCGCGGCGCTCGACGCCCACGGTTTCCGGCATCCACAGCAACAGACCGAGCCAGACCAGCGCTGCCGTGAATCCCAGCAGCAGAAAGATTTCCCGCCAGCTCAGCCATTCCAGCAACAGGATCCCCAGTAGCGGCCCGAGCAGCGGCGATAACAACGCAACATTGCCGAGCAACGCCATCAGCCTGACGGCGTCCGCTTCACAGAACACCTCCTGTAGCGCCGGATAGCTGACTGCGACGACAAACCCCAGACCCATGCCTTGCAACAGCCGCAACAGGTTGAACGCTCCAATACTGTCGGTGAAAAAAGCTGCCGCGCACGACAATCCGAACAGCGCGCTGCCCGATAACAACAGTGGTCGTCGGCCGTATTGATCGGACAACGGGCCGAGTAACCATTGCAGACACACGCCACCTAACAGATACAGGTTGAAGGCATGGGGAACATGCCGTACGTCCGCGTCGAGGTCGGTGGTGACGTCCAGCATCGCCGGCATGATCACATCGCTGGCCATGTAAGTGAGCAGTTCGAAAGCGGTCAGCGCCAGACAGAAACCCGCTACCTGTCTGGGGCCGATATTGATAAGTGTTCTCTGCATGAACATCCCTGTTTTATGAGTGGTAGGAAGTTCGCAGAGCCTAGGTGCAGACGCACAGCCGACCTAGCCGTTTGCTGCGTCAGCAGATTTCAAAAACTTACGGCATGTTTAAAGGATTGGCGCGGCGTGAAACCTGTTTACCTGGCTGCCATTGCGGCGCAAACAACGATGCCCGCGTCAGTGCGGGCATTGTTTGCGCTGGATCAGGGAGGGCGGGCATGTCTCAGGGTTGGGTGCCCATGCAGCCAAAAAACCTCAGGGGCGGTAACATGAGCACCCGTTTGCCCCGGCGCATCCCCCTCATCCGGGAAACGCTCGGCGCGCAACCGGCTACATTTCAATGTTTCAGGAAACCGCAATGACCCAGAAGCAACGCTTGATTTATTCGATTCTGATCGCTCTGTCGGTACTGGCGATCATGCTGGGCCTGTCCTGGCTGCAGAATGCCGGCATGATCACCGAGAAGACTTTCCAGTACGTGGCAATCGGCGTGGCGGTCGTGGTGGTCATCATCAACGGCGTGATGCGCCGCAAGGTCAAGCCCTGAAGGCGAGCCTCATTCGTGGTTGAGGACCGCAGCAGCCTGCGGGTGCAGGCTGTAACTCTTGTCGGCGTTGAAGGTGATCACGCCTTCGGCGCACAAGCGTTTAAGCACTTCTCGCACGCTGAGAAACGACAGCGGCACGTCCAGATCGAGCAACTGGCTATGTACGCCACGTACGCCCAGGCGACGATTGCTCTGTGCCGCCACGAGCAGCGCGTCGATGACTTTCAGGCGAATCAGGCTGGTGCGCAGGCCGAAGCTCTTCAGCAGCACGCGAATACGCTCATTGCCCGGACGCTCGCCGCGCTGGCTGAAATTGCCGGTGTGCGAACCCATGGAAACGCCCTGTGGCGTCTGGCTACCGTCCGTTGGTAGTTGCGAGTTGTACATGCGATTACTCCTTTTCAGAGCCAGATCGGGAAAGGTTTTGTTGCGCTCTCTAAACAAGACGTTTCAGCACGACAAATCATGAAAGAAAAGATGTAGAAATTTCGTCGCTAATTCGTCTCAGCCTTGTGATGACGGCATTGCCCCAATGGGCTACCCGCTAAATTTTTTCCTTCAGCTTCGTTTCTTCGACAGGCTCATTGCGCGTGGACGCAGGGGCAATCGACCTTTCGATCAGGAGCAAGCGTGATTATTTCCAGGCAACTCACCGGGCTGGCCCTCGCCAGCACCTTGTTCGGGCTGAGCCTGTCAGCCCATGCACTGAGCCCGGCTGCACAAACCAGCGCCGATATTCGCCGCACCAGTTTCGGCGTGCCGCACATTCGCGCTGAAAACGAGCGCGGTCTGGGTTTCGGCATCGGTTACGCCTACGCCCAGGACAATCTGTGCCTGCTGGCTAACGAGATCGTTACGGTCAATGGTCAGCGCTCCCAATATTTCGGCCCGGAGCAGTTGACTGTTGAACAACGGCAAAACCGCGTCAGTGATGTGTTCTTCACCTGGCTCAATACTCCTGAAGCGGTCGGAGCCTTTTGGCAGGCACAACCGGCGCAGGTGCATGATCTGGTTGAAGGCTATGCCGCCGGTTACAACCGCTATCTGGCTGAACGCCGTCAGCAAGGGTTGCCGCAGCAATGCCAAGGCGAGTGGGTACGTGATATCAGCGCCGAGGATCTGGTCAAACTGACGCGGCGCCTGTTGGTTGAAGGTGGGGTGGGGCAGTTCGCCGAAGCCCTTGCTGGCGCGACGCCGCCGCAAGCGACCGCGCAGGTGAAGCGCGACACCGAGGCGTTCCAGTTGGCCGACGCGCGTCAGCAACGTTTTGCTCTGGATCGCGGCAGCAACGCTGTGGCGGTCGGCAGCGAGCGCTCGTTCAATGGGCGTGGCATGTTGCTGGCCAACCCGCATTTCCCATGGGTCGGGGGGATGCGCTTTTATCAGATGCACCTGACCATCCCCGGCAAGCTTGATGTGATGGGCGCCGCTTTGCCGGGATTGCCGATGATCAACATCGGTTTCAACCAGCATCTGGCCTGGACCCACACCGTCGATTCGTCGAAACACTTCACCTTGTATCGCCTGCAACTTGATCCAAAGGATCCGACTCGGTATTTGCTCGATGGCAAGTCGCTGCCGCTGAACAAACAGACGGTTACCGTGCAGGTCAAGCAGGCTGACGGACAGGTCGTAGCGGTTGCGCGCGACATCTACAGCTCGCAGTTCGGCCCGATCGTGCAATGGCCGGGCAAGCTCGACTGGGACAGGCAATATGCCTACAGCTTGCGCGATGCCAACCTCGACAACGACCGCGTGCTCGAACAGTGGTATGCGATGAACCAGGCCAGCAATCTCAAGGATCTGCAAGACGCGGTGCACAAGATCCAGGGCATTCCGTGGGTCAACACCCTGGCAGTGGATGACAAGGGCCAGACGCTGTACATGAACCTGTCGGTGGTACCGAACGTAAGCGCGGAAAAACTGGCCAAGTGCAGCGACCCACGCCTCGGTCTGCGCATGATCGTGCTGGACGGTTCCAACAGCGGCTGTGCCTGGGATGTCGATCCGCACGCGGCGCAGAAGGGCATCTTCGCTTCCAGCCAGTTGCCGCAATTGCTGCGCAGGGATTTCGTTCAGCACTCCAATGATTCGGCATGGCTGGCCAACCCGGCTCAACCGCTCACCGGCTATTCACCGCTGATCAGTCAGGAAGGACAACCGCTGGGCCTGCGCTCACGATTCGCGCTTGATCGTTTGGCTGAACTGAGCAAGAAAGGCCCGCTGGCAGTCAAGGATCTGCAGCACATGGTCATGGACGATCAGGTCTATCTGGCCGCGCAGGTCATGCCCGATCTGCGGAAGTTCTGCGGCGCCGATCTGGGCAGCGATGCCGCGACACTCAAGTCTGCGTGCGCCAGCCTCAAAGCCTGGGACGGCCGCGCAAATCTGGATTCCGGGCTCGGTCTGGTGCATTTTCAGAACATCATGCAGGCGCTGCTTGAATCAGCGGATATCTGGCGTGTTGCATTCAATCCGGCAGATGCGCAACACACTCCTCGCGGCCTGGCAGTCGAACAACCTGCCGTCGCCAAAGCACTGCGTGAAGCGATGCTCGCGTCGGTTGAGCGGGTCGCAAAAATGGGCCTGAAACCCGACACGCGCTGGGGTGATGTCCAGGTGGTCAGCAGCGGCGGGCAGCAAACGCCGATTCATGGCGGGCCGGGGACGCTGGGCATCTACAACGCGATGCAAAGCGTGCCCCGCGAAGACGGCAAACTTGAAGTGGTCAGCGGCACCAGCTATCTGCAAGTTGTGAGCTTCGATGAAAAAGGCCCGCACGCCCAAGGGCTGTTGGCGTTCTCGTTATCCAGTGATCCGATGTCGAAATACTCGCGGGATCAGACTGCTGCATTTTCGAAGAAGCAGTGGAGTGTTCTGCCGTTCACCGAACAGCAGATCCAGGCGGATCCGCAATATCAGGTGCAGACGATCAAGCAGGATCAGACAGGGAAGGTGGCAGCGCAGTAAAACAGTCACAGCTCGAAACAAACGAAGGCCGCCTCCCGCAAGGGACGCGGCCTTCAGCTTTTCGGCGGGCGTTGCGGCATCGAATTGATTACCGGGTTGCCTTCCTTGTTGCGCGTCAAATAGACCGGCAGCACTTTCGGCAGGCTGTTGGCGAGGTGGTTCATCTCTTTGATGTTGTAGACGCCGCCCACGCGGATCGCGCCGGTATTGGTGTCGGCCAGCATCAACGGCTTGTCGAGGTAACGGTTGATCAGCGGCAGGGCGTCGTGCAGCGCAAGGTTGTCGAGCACCAATCGGCCGCTGCGCCACGCCAGCGAAGTATCGCCAGGGTAGGTCTGACTGATTTGCGGCGCGTAATCGCCATGCCGGTAGCGCGCCTGCATCGAGGGACTGAGGCGCAGACCGTCGCCAGGCAAGTCGCGATTGCTGCTGACCAGCACCGAACCTTCGATCAGATTGACCCGCACCTGATCTTCGTACATCCACACATTGAACCGCGTACCGGTCACGCGGATCTTGCCGTCGCCGGCGCGAACCACGAACGGATGAGACGCGTCATGGCTGACATTAAAAAACGCCTCGCCCTTGTTCAGGGTGACGCGACGTTCATGTTTGTAATTGCTGAAGCTCAGGTCGGTGTGCAGGTTGAGTTCGAGCTGGCTACCGTCACTCAGGGTGATCTGACGCACACTGTCGGTGGCGGCGTAATGCTGATAACTGTTGGGCACCCAGCCCAGACTCCAGCCGCTGTAGGCCGCGAGTGGCAAGGCGAGGGCGCAGGCGCCAGCAATGACCGCGAACTTGCGCCACGAACGCGAAGGCTTGCGTTGCGCGGCGAGTGCCTCGGGCTCGGTTCGAGGCAGATCTCCGGCGACTTCCCAGATCTCTTGCATGGCTTCGTATTCGAAGGCATGCAAAGGATGTGCAGCGTGCCAGGTCTCAAATGCGCGACGCTCCTCGTCCGTGCAGTCAGCGGCGTGCAGACGCATGCACCAGTGCGCGGCGGCATCGGTGATCGCATCGTATTCGGCTTCCGAGAGAGTGTCTTGGGTCATTGACTCGTCCTGATTTCGCTCATTCTAACCTCGCCGGCAGGCTGCCGAGAACATCCGTCATGGCATTTACCCATCAACGTGGAACTTATTTTTCCCTGTGGCGCCCAAAAAAACAGGAAGCAACTGCCTACTATCCATAAATGGAGTGAAAAAATGATCAAAAAGACATTCGCAGCCCTGATCGCCACTGCTGGTTTGCTCGGTGCCGGTGCCGCTCTGGCGGACAAGCCCGGCGCAGGCTGGATCACCATCGAAAAAGCCATCGAGGTCGCCAAGACCAAAGCCGGCTATGTCGAAGTCTATGAGATCGGCGCCGATAATGACGGCTACTGGGAAGGCAAAGGGCGCAAGGCCGATGGCACCGCCTATGAGTTCCGCATCGATGGCGCCTCGGGCAATGTGCTGCGCGAACAGAAGGACTAACCGACCGTAATCACTTTTGATTCTGGTCATGAGCAATGCGCTGGCGTTAGGCCGGCGCATTTTTTTGTCGTCACGCCAGCGCTTGCGAGGATCCCGCCTGATCTGCAACCGGCGCCGAGAGCGGTATGGGCGCGGGAAGCGGGTCGAGCTGGCGGCCCAGTTCGCTGATGAGCAGGGCGATCGAGTCGGCGTTGGCGAGCATCACGTCGACCCGCGCATCTGCTGAAACAGGACTGCGAAACGCTCGGCGCGCGTCTGCAAGGTTTGTGGTTTTGGTAAGGCTGAGGATTTTCAGGTAATCCGCTGCATGCGTCGGCATTTTGTCCAGATCGGTCCAGACGTGGTTATCGGATTTCACCGCAAACAGGTGCGAGAGATTGCCGTAGCGCGACAATAACCTGCGATAACGTTCAAGCGAGTCCTTGGCCGCTTGCCCCTCTGCCGTCGTCGTGTCGATAAGGTCGAGATAAGGCCCCATGGCCTGGACCGTTACCAGATCTTCGCTGTCGCAAACCAGATGCGAGAGTTCATGAATAATCGTTACCGCGCGTGCGTGTGAATCAACATTGAATCGAGGAGGCAGATGGGCGGTGTATTTGTCCATTCTGGGATTGAAAAAAACCTCGGTGAGATGAATTATTTTTTGTTTGTCCTGTTTGAAAACGAAAGCAACGGTATTGGCGCTGCCAGGCCCATTCAGACCAGTAAAAAAGCGCTCGGTGTAGAGCAAATCATCTTTTGGGTTCGTCAGTTCCTGGCAGACAGGAATGATCACTTTCTCGAGTTTTGTGAGCAGCAAGGGCGTTACCTCATGAACCTCGAAGAACTCCTTCAAAACTGTCTCCAGCCGTGTGCCTGCAGGGTGGCTGCGCTGTGTAACGTAGTTATGCAGGCAGTTGACTGCGTATTCTCTTGCACGGTTTACGGCTTGCTGTATCACGAACGCCCTGGCCGGATAGCGACGGTGGATCTGGGCCATGCCTCTGGCCTGGATATACATTTCTATTGAGCGGTTCTCCTCGACTTCATGTTGAGCAGGGTCACGACGTTTTGATCGGCAGCGATGAACCGGCTGGCTGGCGCTTGCAACAACCAGACGGGCATTTTTCTCTTCGAGTGCCGGCCCCTGACTGCCGTCTTTTTTGCGCAAATACCAGTTTTTTTCGAGCTGGACTGCCGGATACACCTTGCCGGCAATGGCGGCGTATTTTTGCGTCGTTGACGAATCCCCATAGACCAGTTTATTGGCATCAAGCTTGAGGGATTCCAGCGCCGTACTGCTTTCAAAGGGCTGCAAATCAATCCGAGCGGGCGTGACGGGCGACACCTTTGCCCAGCGAGAGGAGACTTGCACCGTTGTGGCTGTACCCGCAGGTGCTTGCGCCTCTGCGGCGAATTCGGAGCCGGCCGTTTCTGCCTCGCTTTCCCATGACAGACGTCCCAGGCTGAAGACGGTAATCGCCCCTGCGATGAAGCTTTTCAGGGCATTTGCCCAGTGGTGATCCTGAAGGCCTTCGGCGGACGCCTTGAAGTCCTGGTAGCTTCGCCACAGAAAAAAACCGGACGCGAGTTTGCCCGGTAGCAAATGTGGCACCAGGCGCACGCCGTGACTGAAGAGAAACTTCACCGCTTCCCAATCCGCTTGGCCATTGACCTGTGGCTGGCTGCGCAACAGTTGCGGCAGAAGACGCAGAGTGTCCTGGTGAAACCGCTCGAGCACGTTGCCATTGATGGGCGCGCCATGAAGAGTGATTTCACTGTCTTTGCCGATCGTTGTTTTCAACAGGCTCTTGAATATCGCCTGCTGAGCCTCAGGCAGGCGCCGGATAACCAAATCCTGGAAGTGCCCGGGGGTATTCAGTGCTTCGATCAGCTGCGCTTCGTTTTCGAATTCGCGAAACACATACCTGGAGTAAGGCGCATAGAGGACCCGGGGGCCTGTTTGCCCTGCGCCCGGACCGAAGACATACAAACCGAGTGTGTCGACGCAATCAGCGCCTGGGGTCTTGATCAACGATAGCGGACAGGCGATGGCATGAGCGCCCTCGACCGCAGCGCGCGCTATCGCGTCGGGCATGTCGAGGACCTGGCAAATGTAGTCATAGCCGGTATCCGAGAGCTGTTGCTGCAATTTCATCGAGTGGGCGTGTTGCATCAATTGCCAGGGCAACTGGCGCAAGAACCGTTCTTTGCTGGTGCGAGCAGACGGGCTGTCGGCTGACAGCGCTTCGGTGACTTTCGCGGTGTAGGTGGTAGCAACATCAAGAGATTGCAGTAATTGCCGTACCGCGGCCTGGGCAAACTCTTTTGGTAAGGCTGTGGCCGTTGTCGAGGCGACTTTGAAACCGCTGCCCTGCACGACGTTGTAGTGATGCAAGGCAAATTCCAGCAAGTTGCAGGCAGGGCCGGCCAATATCAGATTGGGGGTGATCCGGATGTCCTGTGGCTTGAGCCCGTTGCCTGGAAAGCGGGCATCGAGCAGGGTTTTGAGGGTCTGCTCGATATGAGTGGCCAGCGCCGGGACCTCATCGAGGAAATCCTTGCCATCGATGAACGCATGCCGCAGTTCATCCAGCAGCGCGAGTTGCGTGCGTTGCTCCGTCGCCGAGGCCATGCGCAACCAGTCGGGGTAATCCAGATGACGCGAAAGGGTGCGTGCAAGATCGATCGCGCGTCGCAGGTTGGTATCGATGACAGCATTCTTCATTTCATCAAGGAAGCTCGCCAATGTCTTTGGCTCCTTGATGCAAACTCGCAGCAGTTCACATTCTGCCAGGAACTGTTCAATGGCAGATTGCATGCGGTCTCGGGAGACACTGCCATTAATCAATTGAAACTCGCCCAGTGTGTATTGCTGGTCCAGTCTGTGTTGCGCCTTTGGCAGATTTTCCAGCAGCGTGTGGCTCTGATTGTTGTCGTCCAGTCGTTGTTGCAATTGCTTTTGCGCATTGGCGATGTCGTCAAACAGCTCCAGGCCCAGGGCCGGTGTCCAGAGGATGGCGCGCCCGGAATGTTTCACGTCCATGCCGCCGCGCTCGGTCAGCAGCACGCAGTGAGCGAGCGGCAGCGCAACGTTGGGCTCGGCCCCGTTGAGGGTCAGTGACCAGGCATCGGGGCGAAAACCATTGAGTGACTGGCGGTCCCTGCGTGTCGGGTGCCTGGAATCGAACACGGTGTCGACGATCTTTCGTTCCGCCTCCAGCCATGACCCGCTGAGGCTGCGCAGGTACGCCTCACCACGCAGGCCGTCTTCGAATGCCTGGGCCAGTTTCCACAGAATGCCTTCCAAAAAGACGCGCTGTTCTGCGCCGTGCGCGGTCGGCTGGTCTTTGAAGTGGCTGGTCAGATTATCCAGCGTCCGTCCCAGAAGTGTCGCCTGCTGCGCAGCCTTGTCTGCCTGCACGAGTGACGATGGCGGTGTACTGGTAAACAACGGTCGGGTACTCCAGCGCTGATTGACGTCGAGCTTGAGCAGCCGTTCATGAATCATTGAGCGGATATCCAACGCCTTGTCGAAGAGCGCATGGATGTCAGTGGTGCGCTCGCTCTGACGAAAACGCTGCAGAACGAATTCAACGTTCTGACGTTGCTTGGTGATGATGGCCTCGAACAGCGTGGTCATGATCTCACCGCCAATGTTTTCCCCGGATACCTGCGCGTTAGCGAAGCCAAGGTAACGATTGCGCTCTTGCAGATTCATCAGCCCGTAGAGTTCGTCTTCGTGTCCGGCAGCCCGCATTTTCGCGGTCAGTGTCTGTTTGAGATCCGCGTAGTCGGCGAGTACCTGCAGGCCCTGGCTGGGCGTATAGAGATAAGCCTTGTCGTGATTGATCATCAGCGAGCCGGCCAGCTCGACACAGGCTGTTTCTTCGCTCAGGCACACGGTTTCGAACGTTGGCCGCCGTACCGCAACGGTTGGCTCACGTACCAGGCTGTGCAGGGCGTCGAACTCGCTGGCGGTGAGGATCTGCGTTTCGCGCTTGATCATCAGATCCGCGCGCGCCTGATCCTGCACCGTCTGGCTGAAGAAAGTACGTCTGGGCGAGCCTTCGAATGAAGCGCCGTTCCAAAACACCTCAAGCTGTCGAAACAACAGCATGGTCAGTTTTCCCGACGCCGACTTGATCGCATTGGTCCAGGCAGACTGATCGTCTTCGCGTACCGAACGACCAGGATGGGTAAACTCTACGAGCTGACCGTGGGGCCAGCCCTGACGGTGAAAGTGCACCAACAGCGCTTCGGTCAGCGACAGCGAGTCGACCCACTGTTTCCCATCCGAAGAAGTCACCGAATAGAAACCGACCCGGGTAAGCGACTGTTGCACGGCGCCAAAATGCGCTTCGAGCAGTTCGTCGAGAATCTTTTCCAGCAGCGTTGCAAGGGATGGCAGGCGTTTGAGTTCGTCCAGCAAGTCACGGGCGCACCTCTCCAGAGAGTCGCCGATTGCCAATTGCTGGTCCTCGAACACATCACCTTCGATGGTTTCGCAGGTCAGGGTGATACTGCGTTTTTCCACCAGTTCCTTGCGCAATGAAACCGAGAGGAAAGCCAGCAGATCATCGTTTTCCCTGGCGTTGTCGAGGCGTTTCTGCAGGGCATCAGTCAGGGCTTGCCGGTCAGCGAATTTTTTCAGGCCATCGTAGGGCGTATAGAGAAACACGCCGTTGTCATCCGGCCCTGCGCTGAGTATGAAGCTGCCTGCCAGCGGCACGGCCAGTTGCTTGTCGGCGTTGAGCAGGATGCGTTCGGCCAGCATTGGCGGTGTTTGCTTGTTGCGCAGCGATTGCGTAGCGAGTTGCGCATGTGCAAGCCAGTCGAAGTCTTTGCTGTTGAGACCGTGTGCCGGACCGAGGTCAGCGTGCAGGCCGGGTGAATCAAATATCACTGGAAACAACAGCGGGGCAGTCGGGATGGACATCATTGCAACTCTGAACAGGGCGCCATTGGGCTGGAACTCAACAGTAAATGCGCAGAGTGGAGCACTTGCGGTAGACAGTTACCGCACGTACCGAGATCAAAATGTGCATCAGGGCGCGCCAACCGATGGCAATGAATCGAAGGGTTGACAGCTGGCAGCTCGGACAGGGTTAATCGGTGGGCAAAATCGACCGTACGCTGTTGTTCCCTCCAATAATCATTCTGGAGCTTCAGATGTCTGCGCCACACGATCATGGCTCGTCCACAGTGTCCCTCGAAGCACTGACGCAACTGCTTGAAACGATTTTTCTGCGCCACGGCACCTCCAGCGAAGTCGCACGGGTACTCGCCGTCAACTGCGCCAACGCCGAACGCGACGGCGCTCACAGTCATGGCGTGTTTCGCATCCCCGGTTATGTCTCGACGCTGAAAAGCGGTTGGGTCAATGGCCATGCCGTGCCACAGGTTGAAGATGTCGCGCCGGGGTTTGTCCGGGTTGACGCTGGCAACGGTTTTGCCCAGCCAGCGTTGGCAGCGGCCCGACCACTGCTGATCGAGAAGGCGCGTCATGCCGGGATCGCAGTCCTGGCAATTCGCAACTCGCATCATTTCGCCGCTTTGTGGCCGGATGTCGAGCCCTTCGCCGACGAAGGTCTGGTGGCGCTGAGCGTGGTCAACAGCATGACCTGCGTGGTGCCCCATGGCGCTGATCGGCCATTGTTCGGTACCAATCCGATTGCCTTCGCCGCGCCAAGGGCCAACGCCGCGCCGATTGTGTTCGATCTTGCCACCAGCGCCATTGCTCATGGCGATGTGCAAATCGCAGCGCGCAAGGGTGAAAAACTCCCGGCCGGCATGGGCGTCGACAGCCTCGGCCAGCCGACCCAGGACCCCAAGGCGATTCTGGAAGGTGGAGCGCTGTTGCCGTTTGGCGGTCACAAAGGCTCGGCGCTGTCGATGATGGTCGAGTTGCTGGCGGCGGCATTGACCGGCGGCAATTTCTCATTCGAGTTTGACTGGTCCAACCATCCCGGCGCGAAAACCCCGTGGACCGGTCAGCTGTTGATCGTCATCGACCCGAGCAAGGCCGCAGGGCAGAGCTTCGCCCAGCGCAGTGAAGAGCTCGTGCGGCAGATGCACGGGGTCGGGCTCAAGCGACTGCCGGGGGATCGCCGGCATTTGCAGCGCAGTCGTTCAATGGCGCAAGGGATCGTACTGGATGAGCAGACGCTGGGGCAGTTGCGGGAGTTGGCGGGGGAGTGAGTCTTTTGTTGTTCTGACGATTGCAGTGACAAGGTCAAAAGCCCCTCACCCTAGCCCTCTCCCGGGGGGAGAGGGGACTGACCGCGTGGTTTGGGCGAGGTACGCCGACTTGGGATACCGAGGTGAATTCAGTAATGGAAAAGCAAAGCGGTGGGCATAAAAAAAGCGAACCCTGAGGTTCGCCTTTTTCTGTGCGCCTGACTCAGCGACGGCCGAGCAGCAGGCCCACCACCAGGCCGAAACCGGCGGAGATCGCCACGGTTTGCCAAGGGTGACCACCGATGTAGTTTTCGGTGGCTTCGACGGCGGGTTTGGTGCGATCGCGCACGCTGGACACCGAATCCAGTGCCAGCTGCAGTTTCTGGGCGATTTGTGCACGCAGTGTTTCTGCTTCTTCGCCGACCAGTGAAGCGCTGCTCTTGAGCAGTTTGTCCGATTCTTCGATCAGAGCCTGAAGCTCGCTGAAAGCTTGATCCTTGATTTGCTCTTCGGCAGCTTGCGAGGCGGTTTTACGGGCCATTGGGTGACTCCTTGCAGGTGAATGGACAGTGACCAATGGAGTGTAGCGGCAGGCGAAAAGTTGCATGTCATTCGTGGAGAAGGGAAAAACCTGCACCGGAGATTTCCATCGAGCGTGTAAGATGTCGCCATTTTACGCAGCAGGATAAATCCCCATGAGTTTCAATCTGGCCGACAAATCCCTCGCAGAGCGCGCAGCGCTGGAAGATGAGAAATCCCGTCTGTTCGAACTCTGGCAGAACAATCTGGGCAAAGCCAAAGGCGAAGCCGCGCGCTTGTTTGGGGAGCGCTCCAAGCGCAAGGGCAAATGGGCCGAGTGGGTCCGCGCCGAACTGGACGGCATGTCGCCGCCGGAGTTCGCCAACATGGTGCGCAGTGAAGTCAATCGCCTGATGGCGGCGAACAAATAATCCGCTTCACGCCTGGCTGAACGTGGTGGCAATCGCCTCGCGAACCTTGACCAGCACCGGATCGATCTGCGTGCTGGTGCGCCAGCCCAGTTCCACCGGATAGCGCGGTAAAGCCAGAGGGCAGGGCAGCAACGCCAGCCCGCTCAGCGTCGCGATGCTTGCGGCGGCATGGGCCGGGATGGTCGCCACCGCCTGACTGCCCTTGAGCAGAAAGGGCAGCGCGGCGAAATGCGTGGTCGACGCGCAGACTCGCCGGCTCAAACCCACTGCCGCCAATCCCTCATCGGTAATGCCGATAAAGCCGCCCGACGACACCAGAATGTGCTCGCGTTCAACGAACTCTTGCAACGCGATCTGCTGTTGGCCTGGCGCGAGACTGGCCGGGTCGACCAGACACGCATAGCCGCCTTCCCCCAACACCTGACGACTGAGCAGGCGCTCGGAAAAGCCGCCGGCAGTGATCGCCAGGTCGATGCTGCGTTCCATCAGCGCGCGGGCAACGATCTGGCTGTGGGTCTGGCGAAATATCAACCGCAGCTTCGGCGCACGGCGGGCGATTTCCTCGATCAAGTGGCGCCCGTAGGCAATTTCAAAATCATCTGACAGACCGATCGCCACCGAACGTCCTTCGTATTGATTGGCCGCCGGATCGAGCATGGCCAGACTTTGCCGGCATTTGTTGAGCGCATCGCTGATCACCGGTTTCAGCTGATTGGCTTGCAGGGTCGGCGCCAGTCCGCGCCCGGTGCGCACGAACAACTGATCGCCATACACCTCACGCAAGCGGCGCAATGCCGCGCTGACTGCCGATTGCGTTACGCCCAGGCGCAGGGCGGCGCGACTGGCACTGGATTCGTCGTGCAGCGCTTCGAAGACTTTCAGCAGGTTGAGGTCAATGTCGGCGATATTCATTTGGCTCATATCATTCAGCAGTCGGCAGGGCTTTATTCATGATCGCGTGACGCCGGAGAATCGGCAACACCTGAACCTGATGGAGTAAATACGATGGCCAAATCCATAGTGGCGGCGTTGCAGATCGGTGCATTGCCCGGCGGCAAAGGCGAAACCCTTGAACAGATCCTTGCTTGGGAAGACGCAATCCGCGAATCCGGCGCTGCGTTGGTGGTGATGCCGGAAGCCTTGCTCGGTGGTTACCCGAAAGGCGAGGGCTTCGGCACCCAATTGGGCTATCGACTGCCCGAGGGGCGTGAGGCGTTCGCGCGTTATTTTGCCAACGCCATCGATGTACCGGGCGCCGAAACCGAAGCGCTGGCCGGATTGTCAGCGCGCACCGGAGCCAATCTGGTGATCGGCGTGATCGAGCGCGCTGGCAGCACGTTGTATTGCACGGTGCTGTATTTCGATCCGCAGGCCGGGCTGCTCGGCAAACACCGCAAGCTCATGCCCACCGGCACCGAGCGACTGATCTGGGGCAAGGGTGATGGCTCGACGCTGCCGGTGTTCGACACCCAGGTCGGCAAGCTTGGCGCCGTGGTCTGCTGGGAAAACATGATGCCGCTGCTGCGCACGGCGATGTATGCCAAGGGCGTTGAGGTCTGGTGCGCGCCGACCGTGGACGAGCGCGAGATGTGGCAGGTCAGCATGCGCCACATCGCCCACGAAGGCCGCTGTTTCGTGGTCAGCGCCTGTCAGGTGCAGGCCTCGCCGGATGATTTGGGGGTGGAGATTGCCAATTGGCCGGGTGATCGACCGTTGATTGCCGGTGGCAGCGTGATCGTCGGTCCGATGGGCGATGTGCTGGCGGGGCCGTTGCGCGGGGAAGCGGGCTTGCTCACGGCGGAAATCGACACTGATGAACTGATCCGCGCGCGGTATGACTACGATGTGGTCGGCCACTACGCGCGGTCGGATGTCTTCGAGTTGACCGTTGATGAGCGTGCGAAGCCGGGGGTGCGGTTCAACTGCTGACCTTGAAACTTGCAGAGAACCTGTGGGAGCGAGCCTGCTCGCGAAGACGTAGGCAGCATGAGCGTCGTAGTCGCCTGAAACACTGCCTTCGCGAGCAGGCTCGCTCCCACAGGGGTTGTGTGTTGTTCTGCCGATTGAGACCGCTGACTACCAGGTCGCCGCACTCGCTTTAGGCAGGCTCAACTTGCCGCTGTCGGTAAAGCGCATCGTGCCAAACAACCCGCCCGCCAGTTTGCCGCGCAGCACGTAGGGCAGATTATCGAGGCTTTGCGTCTGGCTCAGCCCCAATGTCTGGCGCAGCACCGAGAACGCCGAGACGCTGACCGGCACCGTGACAATGGCTTCAGAGAAACGCGGGATCGAGCCGCTCTGATCGCTCACACCGGACGCCAGCGAATGACCATTGACCTCCAGATCCAGGGCGATGCCGTTGTAATCGATCGCCGTTTCATTGGGGTTCTGTACGCGCAGCTTGATCGCGAAGCGTACTTCCAGTTCCTGGCTGGGTAACGGTTCGAGGCCGACCACGTTGATGTTCACCGGATCGCGGTTGGGAAACAGCGCGCAGGCGCTGAGCGACAACAGCACAAGCGACAGGATGACGGCGTGGACGCGGCGCATAAAAATCTCTCGACAAAAAAAGGGCTGAACCGTCGCCGGTGCAGCCCTTTTTTCGAGGCGTGACGTCAGCGGTTCAACTGTGCGACAGCCGCCGCTTGGCCGGGTTCACCTTTGGCGGCGACGTCGGGGTTTTCCATGACCTGCAGAATCGACGCTTCCGGGTCGAAATCATCTTCTTCCAGCTCGATGAATTCTTCCGGCAGGAAGATGTTCAGCACGATAGCGCACAACGCACCGACAGTGATTGGCGATTCGAAGATGTTGCGCAGCGCTTGCGGCAGTTCGCGCAGGACTTCCGGCACCGCCGCGATGCCCAGGCCCATGCCCAGCGAGATCGCCACGATCAGCATGTTGCGTCGATGCAGGCCGGCTTCGGCGAGGATCTTGATCCCGGCCACGGCGACGGTGCCGAACATCACCAGCTCAGCGCCGCCCAGCACCGGTTTCGGCATCAGTTGCAGCACCGCGCCGATCATCGGGAACAAACCGAGCAACACCAGCAGCCCGGCGATGAAAAACGCCACGTAGCGGCTGGCCACGCCGGTCAACTGGATCACGCCGTTGTTCTGCGCAAAGGTCACCATCGGCATGCTGTTGAACACTGCCGCCATGGCCGAGTTGAGACCATCTGCGAGCAGGCCGGATTTGATCCGGCGGATGTACAACGGGCCTTTCACCGGTTGCCGCGAGATCATCGAGTTGGCGGTCAGGTCACCAGCCGCTTCCAGCGGCGACACGAGGAAAATCACCGCCACCGGCACGAACGCCACCCAATCGAAGTTGAAACCGTACTTGAACGGCACCGGCACGCTGACCAGCGGCACTTCGGGCATCGAAGCGAAATCCACCGTGCCCATCAGCCATGCCACCACGTAGCCGAGCGTCAGGCCGATGACGATCGCGCCCAGCCGCAGAAACGGCACGTCGACTCGGTTCAGCACAACGATGGTGCCGATCACCAGCGCCGCCAGAAACACATGGCTGGCCGCGCCGAGATCAGGCGCCCCGAAGCCGCCGGCGATGTCGGTCATCGCCACTTTGATCAGCGACAGGCCCATCAGCGTGATGATCGTGCCGGTCACCACCGGCGTGATCAGCATGCGCAGTTTGCCGATGAACTGGCTGAGCACCACTTCAATGAACGCAGCGAAGAAGCACACGCCGAAGATCGTCGAGAGGATTTCGTCAGTGCCACCGCCGCGCGCCTTGACCATGAATCCGGCGCTGAGAATCACGCTGATAAAGGAAAAACTGGTGCCTTGCAGACACAGCAGACCGGAACCCACCGGGCCGAAGCGCTTGGCCTGGACAAAGGTGCCAAGGCCGGAGACGAACAGCGCCATGCTGATCAGGTAGGGGATTTCACTGTGCAGACCGAGGGCGCCGCCCATGATCAGGGTCGGGGTAATGATGCCGACGAAACTCGCCAGCACGTGCTGCAACGCGGCGAACACCGTGGCGGTCAGGTGCGGACGGTCGTTGAGGCCGTAGATCAGGTCGTTGTTGCGCGGGGTTTTGTCAGAGGCGGTCATGGTGATGTGCGCGCCGCAAGGCGGGGCCGGGTCAGAAAATGGGTGCGCAGAATGCCGGAAGAGGGCGGCGAGGGCAACGAGCAATAACTGCCTGAAAGGTCAGGTTTTACTGCCTATGTGGGAGCGAGCCTGCTCGCGAAAGCGGTGGCTCAGTCTGCATCTCGGTGACTGACGAGCCGCCTTCGCGAGCAGGCTCGCTCCCACAATGATCGTCCACGCCCGTTAATCAGCAATGGCCAATCGCCCGTGGCATACTCCCGCGCATGACTTTCGACTCTCCCCTCAGTGCCTGGCAATACGCGGTCGACCACAAGGGTTTCATCCAGGATGAAGCCCAGGAAAACGCAGTCTGGGCCTTGCAAAAACGCCATGAAGCCTTGCACGCCGGTGCCCCTTCGATCCGAGGCGTGTACCTGTGGGGGCCGGTCGGGCGCGGCAAGACCTGGCTGATGGATCAGTTCTATCAGAGCCTGCGCGTGCCGGCGCGGCGTCAGCACTTTCATCACTTCATGGGCTGGGTACATCAGCGTTCGTTTCAACTCAGTGGCATCGCCGATCCGTTGCGCGCCTTGGCCAAAGAGCTGGCCGGCGAAGTGCGGGTGCTGTGCTTCGATGAACTGTTCGTCAATGACATCGGCGACGCGATCATTCTCGGCCGGCTGTTTCAAGTGATGTTCGACGAAGGCGTGGTAGTGGTCTGCACGTCCAACCTGCCGCCTGATGATCTGTACGCGGACGGCTTCAATCGCGACCGTTTCACGCCGGCGATTGCGGCGATCAAGGCACATATGACAGTGGTGGCGGTGAATGGCGCCGAGGATCATCGCTTGCATCCCGGAGCGATCGAGCAGCGCTATTTTGTCAATGAAGCCGATTCGCCGAGCGCACTGGGTGCCGTGTTCAAGTCGCTGGCCGCAGATGAGACTGTCAGCGAGGAGCCAGTCGCCGTGGGCCACCGCACACTCAACGTGGTGCAAGCCAGCGAATCCGTGCTGTGGTGCCGCTACAGCGATCTGTGCGAACAACCTTTCGCCGCCATGGACTTCATTGCCCTGTGTGATCGCTACCGGGCTATTCTGTTGAGCGAAGTACCGAACCTCAGCGCACAAAAACGCGAAGGGCGCATTGCGCGGGGCACCGAAGATGGCGCTGAGCGCGTGGTCGCCGGTGACCGGGAATTGCCGCAGTTGTCGGTACATGACGATGGCGTTCGCCGCTTTATCGCGCTGGTCGACGAATGCTACGACCGCAAGGTGCCGCTGTACGTCGAGGCAAGCGTACCGATGGACGCGCTATACACCGAGGGCTATCTGGAATTCCCGTTCCGCCGCACCCTTAGCCGTTTGCAGGAGATGCAATTGCAGCGCTTCGCTGAAGCCTGAAAGAAGAGGGCACCGACATGAGTCAACCGCTGTCCCATCATTTGCTGACCATGGCCTATCAGAATGCATGGGCCAATCACCGCCTGGCCAAGGCCTGGACCCAGCTCGACACCACTGAACTGGCGGCGCCACGGGTGAGCTTCTTCCCCGGCATCCGCCTCACGCTCAATCACATCCTCACCTGCGACTGGTTCTACGTCGACGCGCTGGAGCGGGAATTGCGCGGTGACGAGCCACACCCTGATTGCTATGTTTTCTTCAATGCAGACGAGCCGTTTACCGAGGCTGCGGCGCTGCGTGCAGAACAGGCCCGCGTTGATCGCCGGCTGATCGCCTATTGCGAGCAACTGCGCGATGCCGACCTGTCGAGAATCGTCACCATCGCCCGTGACATGCCGCAACATGACAGCCGCCTGCGCATGCTCTCGCACCTGTTCGAGCACCAGATCCATCATCGTGGCCAGGTGCACGCCATGCTCAGCGGCACGGCGGTCAAGCCACCGCAACTGGATGAATTTTTCTGTGTCGGCGAAAGCGCATTGCGTGCCGAAGACTTCGCCGAACTGGGCTGGACCGAAGAGCTGATCTGGGGCCACTGACCGCGAAAGATCGCAGCCTCATTGCACTCGTCAGCTCCTACACATATCGGACCGTAGGAGCTGACGAGTGCAACGAGGCTGCGATCTTTTGATCTTCAGCTTTTCAAGTTGCTCTCTCCGGCGCACCCAAGCTAAGGTCCCCCCAGGCCTTTCAGCTAGCACCTTGCGCGCCGGGGCTTTTTGCTTATCGGGGATGGAAATGGATTCCGCAGAAATACTCGTACTTCAGGCCAGCTACAGCAACCCGGTGCACGCTGAAGCCATCGGCATCGTGCTCAACCACTACGCCGAAGATCCCATGGGCGGCGGTCATCCGATCGCGCCCGAACTGCTGCAGCGCCTGCCCGAAGAGCTCGCCCGCCGCCCGCATGCCTTCAGCGTGCTGGCCTTCGTCGGCGGTGAACCGGCCGGGCTGGTCAACTGTTTTGAAGGCTTCTCGACTTTCGCCTGCAAACCGCTGGTCAACGTTCACGACGTCGCTGTGGTCGGCAAATTTCGTGGCCTTGGGCTCAGTCAGAAAATGCTGCAGAAAGTTGAAGAAATCGCTCGTCAGCGTGGCTGCTGCAAGATCACCCTGGAAGTGCTGGAAGGCAATGCGGTGGCGCAGGGTTCATATCGCAAATTCGGCTTTGCACCGGGGATGTTCAATCCAGATCACGGGCGGATGCTGTTCTGGATAAAGGACTTGCAGGCCTGAAGGCTCCTCACCGCCAATCACCAACATAAAAAAAGGCGCCCCGATCAGGGCGCCTGAACTGTCATCTTCCGGGCCAGAGCGGAGCCACGGAAGGTCCATCGGTTGCTCGGTAAAGCTCAGTCGCGATAGGACTCGGTCACCTGCGCCGTCTGGTCAGCAGGGACGCGAATTTCTTTCGCACTGGCGTCGGCCTTCTGCTCGCTTTGCGCGTGCTGGACCGGGAAATTGTCGTAGTAATAACGCATGCGTTCGGCACCGCCTTCAGCGAAGGCGCTGGTGGAGCCGAGGGCGAGCAGGGTGGTGAGAATGAAGGTAGTGGTTTTCATGGTGCCTCCTACTGAACAAGTGGGAGTCGGTTCGTCCGTGAAGCAGACCGCGAAAGAAGTCTGCGTCGCGGCCATTAACAATGGGTTAACGCTGGTTCAGCGCAAATATTGCGGCGTATTACAGAAACACTGCGGCCGATGGGCACAAAAAAGGGCCTTCTCGGCCCTTTGTCGTTTTACTTCTGCGCGACTTCCGCCGGAGCAGGGTGTTTGGGCTTCATCAAACTGAAGTCAATCAACGCGCGCCTCGGCGCCTGGTACGGGTCGCCAATCAACAGCTTGCGCGGTACAAAGCTGTCGCTGACCAGGCTTTTGCTGCGATCCAGTTCATCGGAACTCAACCCGGCCAGATCCGCCCAGGTGTGAATGAGTTGCGAGCTGCTGTACGGGCGGCTGAGGTCGCCGGCGAAGTTCCAGTCGTGGTTTTGCTTCCACTTCGGCGAGGCCCAGGCCATGAACGGGATGGTGTACATCGGCGCGGTCGGTTTGTTTTCGTTGCGCCCCAGCGTGCCGTGACCGGCGGAGTCGAAGACATCTTCACCGTGGTCGGAGAGGTACAGCAGGAAGCCATTCGGGTCGGTCTTGGCGTAGTCCTTGATCAGGCTCGAGACCACGAAGTCGTTGTACAGCACGGCATTGTCATAGCTGTTGTAGGTCGGTACCTGATCGTCACGCACGCCAGCCGGAACGCCCTGGCGATCCTTGAACTTGTCGAACGTCGGCGGATATCGGTACTGGTAGCTCATGTGCGTGCCGAGCAGGTGCACGACGATCAGCTTGCGCGGCGCCGCATCGGCCAGCGCCTTGTTGAACGGCTCGATGACGTCGCCATCGTACTGCGCCGAGTTCTGGTTGCGGTTGTTGTTCAGGTACACCTGCTCGTCGGCCTGTTCGGAGAAGGTCGTGAGCATGGTGTTGCGCTTGGTCATGGTCTGCTGGTTGGTGATCCAGAACGTCTTGTAACCGGCCTGTTTCATCACGCTGACCAGCGATGGCGTCGACAGGTACAGGTCGGGGTTCTGCTCGTCGGCGAAGGTCAGCACTTGCTGCAGCGCTTCGATGGTGTACGGGCGCGGGGTGATGACGTTGTCGAAGATCGCCAGTTGATCCTTGAGTTTGTCCAGTTCCGGCGTGGTGCTGCGCGGATAACCGTAGAGGCTCATGCGCTGACGGTTGGTCGATTCGCCGATCACCAGCACCAAAGTCGCCGGTTGCCCGGCCGAGGCGTCCTTGAGGTTTTTCAGCGGCGGGATCTTGCTGGCACTGTCCAGCATGCCTTGCATGTCCCCCAGCGTTTCCATATAGCGGTGATACGCCACGGCCATCTGCCACGGCACGGCGGGCTCGATGCGGGTTTCGAATTTCTCGAAGCCTTCGGCGAAATTGCCCATGCGCATGGTTTGTTTGATCAGCGGGTAGCCGGCGACGGCGATCACGATTGCGGTGGCTGCAACCAGTGCGCGACCACGGGGCATGTACACCGGGCGCAGCCGCGTCCACAGAAAGTAGGCGAACGCGGTATGGGCGAGGAACGCCGGGATCATCCACCAGGCGAAATACTGCGTCATGTACTCGCCCGCTTCCGACACGTTCGACTCGAACATGATGAAGATGACGCTCTGCGAGAA
The DNA here is from genome assembly GCF_900187595.1 of Pseudomonas sp. Irchel 3F6. Lineage (NCBI taxonomy): Bacteria > Pseudomonadati > Pseudomonadota > Gammaproteobacteria > Pseudomonadales > Pseudomonadaceae > Pseudomonas > Pseudomonas sp. Irchel 3F6. Next base: position 828,846 of record NZ_FYDP01000001.1, read on the forward strand.
TTCCTGCTGATAAATGAAGAAGTAACCCAGGCTGGCCATCGAGCAAGCCCACAGCACCACACCGATGATTGCCGCAAGCAGACGCGTCTGTTTGGGGAACAGCAGCATCGGCGCCAGCCACAGCGCGCTCATAACGAATGCCTGACGAAATCCCGTGAAACCAGACGTGCCGGTCAGCTGGATCAGCAGTTGAGTGATGCCCGAGAAGTACCAGAAGAAGACGAACAACCAGATGAATCCGGCCCAGTCGAAACCGGTCGCAGTCGTTTTGCTGCGTTTGAACAATGCCATTCAGCGCTCCAGCTCAATCATCAGACCCACGCCGGAAACGCTTCCATGACACCGACGAACAGAGGCCGTACACGCAGGCACGGCCAGAATGGGGCGAAGTATCCCCAAGGGCTTGTGAAAGATTTGTTAAGCGCCGCTGTTGGTGTGTATCAAGCGGTCAGAGGTGCAACGTGTCGGGAACGACGAGGGCCGTTCCCGAAGCAGGCGGGGATCAGGCGTGGGGTGCGCGCTGCACAACCGGACGCGGTTGCGGCTGCGAGCCCTGGGTCAATGCGCGCAATTGCGCCAATTCGTGCTTCAACTGGTCGCGCTCGTCTTTCAACTGGCGCAATTCATCGCGACGGATCGTAACGTAGAGGGTTTGTGGCGGCATTGCTGTATGTACTGTGCCCATTGCTCACCTCGCAAATGGCGTGCATCAACTGTAAGTCACTCCTCGTTTTGAGGCGCTTGACTTACTATCGGCGCCAATTTTGATTTCTTTTGCCCTGGAAGGGAACTTTTTTATTTTTCATGGTCGGTGTGTCTTCGGCAGGATTCGGGGCGTTATCACTCTGGATCGGGCACAATGCCCGGAAACTTCATCGCAACGCTCTGGACTAACCTCCATCAGTCGCGTTGGGCTATAACCAATGACACACATTTATTTGTAGTAAGGAGCATCAGCACATGCAACTCGGGATTATTGGACTGGGCCGCATGGGCGGCAATATTGCGCGACGTCTGATGCTCAACGGGCACACCACCGTTGTTTACGACCGCAATACCGCTTTCATCGATAACCTGGTCGCCGAGGGCTCCACCGGCGTCGCCGACTTGCCAGCACTGGTTGCCGGCCTCGACAAGCCGCGTGCTGTCTGGGTCATGCTGCCGGCTGGCGCGCCGACCGAAGACACCATCAACACCCTGAGCGAACTGCTCGAACCCGGCGATACCATCATCGACGGCGGCAACACCAACTATAAGGACGACATTCGCCGGGCCAAAACGCTGAACGACAAGGGCCTGCACTACATCGACGTCGGCACCTCCGGCGGCGTCTGGGGCCTGGAACGCGGTTATTGCATGATGATCGGTGGCGATGCCGAAACCGTGCAGCGTCTCGATCCGCTGTTCGCCGCACTGGCGCCGGGCATGGGCGACATTCCGCGCACCAAGGATCGCAAGTCCGATGACCACCGTGCCGAGCACGGTTACATCCACGCCGGTCCCGCCGGCGCCGGGCACTTCGTGAAGATGATTCACAACGGCATCGAGTACGGCATGATGGCCGCGTTCGCCGAGGGCTTCGACATCCTCAAGACCAAATCCAGCGAACGCCTGCCGGAAGATCAGCGATTTGATCTGAACGTGGCCGATATCGCTGAAGTCTGGCGTCGTGGCAGCGTGGTTTCGTCCTGGCTGCTGGACCTGACTGCCGACGCACTGGCCAGCGATCCGAAGCTCGACGGTTTCTCCGGCTCGGTAGCTGACAGCGGCGAAGGCCAATGGACCATCGAAGCGGCCATGGAGCAAGCGGTGCCGGTACCGGTGCTGTCCAACTCGCTGTTCTCCCGTTACCGCTCGCGCGGGCAGGGCACCTTCGGTGACAAGATCCTGTCGGCACAACGCTTCGGCTTCGGCGGCCACGTGGAGACCGCGAAAAAATGACCCGTACGATCCGCAGAAAATCCAAGGCAGAACCCGCACCACCGACCACGCTGTTCCTGTTCGGTGCCCACGGCGACCTGGTCAAGCGCCTGCTCATGCCGGCGCTGTACAACCTCAGTCGCGACGGTCTGCTCGACGAAAACCTGCGGATCGTCGGCGTTGATCACAACGCCATTACCGATGAAGCCTTTGCGCAGAAGCTCGAAGACTTCATCCGTACCGAAGTGGCGGCGAAGGTCGGCAAGGGCGATCAGATGCTTGATCCGGTCTTGTGGGCCAAGCTCGCCAAAGGCATCAGCTACGTCCAGGGCGACTTCCTCGACGACAGCACCTATTCAGCCCTGGCGGCGAAAATCGCCGACAGCGGCACCGGCAATGCGGTGTTCTACCTGGCCACCGCGCCACGTTTTTTCAGTGAAGTGGTGCGCCGCCTCGGCAGCGCCGGTTTGCTGGAAGAAACCCCCGAAGCGTTCAGAAGAGTGGTGATCGAGAAGCCGTTCGGCTCCGACCTGCACACCGCCGAAGCCTTGAACGCGTGCCTGCTCAAGGTCATGAGCGAAAAGCAGATCTACCGCATCGACCATTACCTGGGCAAGGAAACCGTGCAGAACATCCTGGTCAGCCGGTTCTCCAACAGCCTGTTCGAAGCGTTCTGGAACAATCATTACATCGACCACGTGCAGATCACTGCGGCGGAAACTGTCGGTGTGGAAACCCGTGGCAGCTTTTACGAACACACCGGCGCACTGCGCGACATGGTGCCCAATCACCTGTTCCAGCTGTTGGCCATGGTGGCCATGGAACCGCCGGCTGCTTTCGGCGCTGACGCGGTGCGTGGCGAGAAGGCCAAAGTGGTCGGGGCGATTCGTCCCTGGTCGACAGAGGAGGCCCGGGCCAACTCGGTGCGCGGCCAGTACAGCGCCGGCGAGCGCGATGGCCAGCCATTGAAGGGTTATCGCGAAGAAGCCAACGTGTCGCCCGACAGCACCACGGAAACCTACGTGGCGCTCAAGGTGATGATCGACAACTGGCGCTGGGTCGGCGTGCCGTTCTATCTGCGCACCGGCAAGCGCATGAGCGTGCGCGACACCGAAATCGTCATCTGCTTCAAACCGGCGCCGTACGCACAGTTCCGCGACACCGAAGTCGACGAGTTGCAGCCGACTTATCTGCGCATCCAGATCCAGCCAAACGAAGGCATGTGGTTCGACTTGCTGGCCAAGCGGCCCGGGCCGGCGCTGAATATGGCGAACATCGAGTTGGGCTTTGCCTACAAGGACTTCTTCGAGATGCAGCCTTCCACCGGCTACGAAACCTTGATCTACGACTGCCTGACCGGTGATCAGACGCTGTTCCAGCGTGCCGACAACATCGAGAACGGTTGGCGAGCCGTGCAGCCTTTCCTTGATGCCTGGCAGCAGGATGCGAGCGTCGAGACGTATGCGGCCGGCGAAGATGGCCCGCAAGCAGCCGAAGATCTCCTGACTCGCGATGGTCGCGTCTGGCATGGTCTCGGATGAGTGATTTGCCGAAACAACCCATACGTTTTCTGCTCAGCGACATGGACGGCACGCTGTTGCTGCCGGATCACACGCTGAACCAACGCACCATCGACGCCGTGCGCTCGCTGCGCGATGCCGGCGTGCTGTTCAGCCTCGCCAGTGGCCGTCCGCCGAAAGCCATGTTGCAGCAGATCGAGGCGCTAGGCGTTGATCTGCCGACGGCGGCGTTCAATGGCGGCACCATCGTCAAAGCGGACGGCACGCTGCTGGCCGCGCATTATTTGCCGGCGACCACAGCGCTGATCGCACTGGCACTGTTTGCCGATCAACCGGAGGTGGAAATCTGGGTGTTCAGCGGTGGCGACTGGCTGCTCAAGGACCCGCACGGGCCGATGGTCCCACGTGAACAGAGTGGCCTCGGCTATCCGCCGGTGGTGGTCGAGAGTTTTGAACCGTATCTGGAGCGCATCGACAAGATCGTCGCTACCAGCAACAACACTGAGTTGCTGATTGAGCTGGAGGCGCAGTTGTTGCCCAAGGTCAACGGCATGGCGCAAGTGTCGCGCTCGCAGCCGGTGTATCTCGACGTTACGGCGCTTGAGGCCAACAAAGGCACGGCATTGACGACCATCGCCGAATACCTCGGCGTGCCGCTGGAGCAAACCGCTGTCATCGGCGACGGCGGCAACGACCCGGCGATGTTCAAATGCGCTGGCTTGTCGATTGCCATGGGCCAGGCGGAAGAGGCGGTGAAGCACCAGGCTGATGTTGTTACAGCGTCGAACACTGAAGACGGCGTGGTCCTGGCGATCGAGAAATACATCCTCACGCACTGACCCAACACCAAAACCAATGTGGGAGCGAGCCTGCTCGCGAAGGCGGTGTGTCATTCAACAGATTCGTTGCCTGACACGACCTCTTCGCGAGCAGGCTCGCTCCCACAGGTTTTCGCGGCGCGTGCAAACCCCGGTAACCCACAGGTTTATTCAGTGTTGCTTAGAGCCAATAGCTCACCGCATACCAGCCCAGCAGTCCCATCACCACGGTATACGGCACCGCCATCCACACCATGCGCCCGTATGACAACCTCACCAGCGGTGCAATCGCCGAGGTCAGCAGGAACAGAAACGCTGCCTGACCATTAGGGGTCGCCACGCTCGGCAGGTTGGTGCCGGTATTGATCGCAATCGCCAATGTCTCGAAGTGCTCGCGAGTCATGTGCCCGGCGAGAAAAGCCTGTTTCACTTCGGTAATGTAAATGGTCGCAACGAATACGTTGTCGCTGATCGCCGAGAGCAAGCCGTTGGCGATGAACAACATGCCCGGCTGTTGATCCATCGGCAGCGCCAACACCCACTCGATCAGTGGGACGAACAGATGCTGATCGTGAATGACCGCCACCACGGCAAAAAACACCACCAGCAGCGCGGTAAACGGCATGGCGTCCTTGAACGCGCTGCCCAGGCGATGCTCGTCGGTGATCCCGGTAAACGCGGTGATCAATACGATCACCATCAATCCGATCAGGCCGACTTCAGCCAGGTGAAACGCCAGGCAACCAATCAGAATCAGTGCCGCCGCACCTTGCACCAGCAGCGCCGCCGTCTGACGAGGCGTGCGTTTGGCGTTGTCCTCGGCAGCGTAGTTGGCCAACACAGCGCGGACGTTGTCCGGCAGCAGCGTGCCGTATCCGAACCAGCGCAGCTTCTCCAGCAGCACGCAAGTAACCAGACCCGCCACCAGTACCGGCAGCGATACCGGGGCAACCTTGGTGAAGAACTCACCGAAATGCCAGCCCATCTCATGACCGATCAGCAGGTTCTGCGGCTCACCGACCAAGGTGCAAACCCCACCGAGCGCTGTGCCGACCGCACCGTGCATCAACAGGCTGCGCAGGAAAGCGCGGAATTGATTCAAGTCCTCATGGTGTCGCGACGGTAAATGCTCATCGTCAGCGAATTCGCTGTCCTCACGTGGATCGTTGCCCGACGCGACCCGGTGATACACCGAGTAAAAGCCGACAGCCGCACTGATGATCACCGCCGTCACGGTCAGCGCATCAAGAAATGCCGAAAGAAATGCCGACAAGAAGCAGAACATCAGCGCCAGAATTGCTTTCGAGCGCACGCCCAACAGCAGGCGCGAGAAGAGAAACAGCAGCAGATCTTTCATGAAGTAGATGCCAGCGACCATGAACATCAGCAGCAGGATCACCGGAAAGTTGTGCAGCAACTCATCGTAAAGCGCTTGCGGCGTGGTCATCTTCAACAGCAACGCTTCAATCAACAGCAGGCCGCCGGGCATCAACGGATAACACTTGAGGGCCATGGCCAGGGTGAAGATGAATTCGATCACCAGCAACCAGCCTGCGGCGACCGGCCCGACGGTGAACAGCACCACGGCGTTGAGAATGAGAAAACCGACGATGGTCGCCTTGTACCAGCGTGGCGATTGCCCGAGGAAGTTGTGCGCGAACGCCTGGGCGATTGAACCGGACATCGGCTGCTCCTTTTATTTAGAAGCGCGAAAGTTGCCGGATGTTTCAAGGAAGATCAAGTCGCCGATAACCTCGATCCTGTTGAATGCTCTATGGATTCAGATAACGCGCAACCATTGCCCGGTAGTTGCCATCCAGCGAATAGCCACCTACCACAATCGCCCCGTCAGTATGTACGGTCAGTGAATTGGCGGTATCGAGACTTCGCCCCAGTCGCGTGCGCAACCAGCCATGGCCCTCACCGAACGCTGGATCAAGGCTGCCATCGAGTTGATAGCGCGCCACCATGAAGTCAGCTTCGACTCCGCCGATGGTCGCGCCCACGGCGACGATGCGGCCGTCGCTCATTTGCTGGGCGGCGTTCCATTGGCATCCGCTGGGGCCGATGTCCAACACCTGTGGCTGGCCATGATGACAGTGCAGGTCCGGTCGACCGTTGGCGTGCAGGACAAACGTCAAACAGCGGATTGGATCGCGGCTGCTGCCGAAGCAATAAAGCCTGTCATCGCACTCAATGATCTGGCTGACCTGAGCGCTGTTGCCGTGAGCCTTGAAGGCCATGAAGCCATCGACGGCGAAGCGCTCATCCAGGCTGCCATCGGGCCGATACACCGCCAGCAGGCCATGCTGAGGAAAGTCGATGGAACCTGCGACGACGATGCGCCCATCCTCCTTCAACAACAGCGTGCTCAGCCAGGTATTGAGCAGCAGGTGGCGGACCACTACAAATCCGCGTCCGTTGAATGATTCGTCGAGAAATCCATCGGGCTGCAGGCGGATCAATATGCCGGCGTGGTCGGCAAGGCTGAAATGATGGTTGGCGATCAGCAGAATACGGCCGTCTTCCTCCACCACAAAGTCACAGGCTTCGACGCCAGGCACGCCCGGCGGCAACCAGTTGTCGCGGGTGCCCATGGACAGCTCGCCGGGCAGTCGCACCACCTGGAAACCGTCATCGCCGAAGAATCGGTCTGGCTGGCCGTTGGCATCGAACAGGGCGAGGGCGGGCAGGGTGCGTTGGGTGTCTTCATAATGCAGGCCGGCCAGCAGAATCTTGCCGTCGGCTAACACCTGAACCTTGCCGGCCTTGGCTTCGAAACCCTCGACGAAACTGCCGATCACGCTGCCCTGAAAGCCGAACGACAAATCCGCCGAACCATCGGCCAGCAGCCGCGCGAGGCCAAAACGACTCCCCTTGGATGTACCGACCTTGGCGGCGACCAGAATCCGACCCTGTGCATCGAGCGTGACATGTTGGGTCTGGCTGGACAAACTGCCGGCAAAGTACACCTGCGCAACACCGCCAATGGCGAATGTCGGGTCGAGCGAACCGGGGGCGGTCCATGCAGTAGGCAGCGCGTAAGGGCTCAGGGTGGACATGCACGCGTCTCCTTGTGCCTGAGCCGATACCCAGTGGTTGGGAGGCTGACTGCACGAGCGAAACATTCAATCCCTGAACCGCGAGAAGTACAACTGGGGGAACTAACAGAAGGACGGTCGCACTGTGCCAGAACAGTGTCTTGTTGAACCACTCGCAAGCGAGCCAAGTACTTTCGATGAAACGGCACTGCAACTACGTTGATTGTTCGACTACGCATACAACAAGGGCGGATGACTTTAACGTCATCCGCCCTTGTTCGGTAATCAGTGTGGCATCGACCACGATTGCAGTGTGTGGCCGTCTTCGCTGAGCTCAGCGCGGGCCTGCTGCAGCAGTTGTTCGAGTTGCGCCGGGTCAGAGTAGGCGCTGCTCGGGATCTGTTTGCGACCGATGTGGGAGTTGGTGCGGTCGACGACGGTCAGGCTCAGTTCGCCATTGCCGTCTTGTGGCGCCCAGGCCACGCATTGAAAAGGCTTGAACGCGTGGTTGGCAATCAAAAGAGCTTCGTTGATACGCAGCGGGGCAGTCATGGGGTCTTCTCTCTATTGGCGCCCAATCAAATGATGTGCCGTCGGTTGGGCATACCGTGCGGCTGGTTACTTGTACTGATGCACGCAACCAGGGGGCGGGTCACAAGTGAAACAAAGAAATTTCAGATTCTTTACATAACGTAAGTTCGTTTCGTTAAACCTGCACATGTCCGAACACCGCGCTGAATTCACCCCTCACCCCAGCCCTCTCCCCGAGGAGAGGGAGCCGAGTTGTGGGCTTTTCAAACTGGAGTTCGGCTCGGTCTTTCAGATCGGCTGACCTCGCGTATACCTCACCCTAGCCCTCTCCCTCGGGAGAGGGCTAGGGTGAGGGGCCGCTCTTGGATTCACCGCAAATAGTCGATAGCTAACTAACAACCAACTTTCTTATAACTCTTTTAATACCCGGCCTATAAGCAATCGGTACAAGCCCCCGTCAAAATCTTGCTAGTGTTACAACCGGGTCTGCCAAATGACTGTTTTTACGATCATTTATCAAATTTGGCGCCAAGGAACAGTCATGAGCGAAGCGCCTGCATCGAGACGTTTACTGGTGGTCGATCCCTGCGACGACTGTTATCGCCTGTTGCCCGGATTGCGCGCCGTAGGCTGGGATGTCGACAGTTGTAATCTGGAAAACGCCGCATCCCGGGCCTGCGATGTCGGCCTGCTGCGTTTGCAGCCGTTTCACCTGGAACGACCCGAAGCCGTTAAAGAACTGATCAGCCGCAGCGGCACCGAATGGATCGCTGTGCTCAATCAGGAAGTCCTGCGCTTGCAGAACGTCGGCGATTTCGTTTGTGAATGGTTTTTCGATTTCCACACCTTGCCCTTCGACGTTTCCCGCGTACAGGTCACCCTCGGCCGCGCCTTCGGCATGGCACGCCTGCGCGGGCAGGGCACGATTCATGTCGATCAGCCGGAGCACGAACTGCTCGGCGACAGCAAACCGATCCGCGAACTGCGCAAACTCCTTAGCAAACTGGCCCCCACCGAATCGCCCGTGCTGATTCGCGGCGAAAGCGGCACCGGCAAGGAACTCGTCGCGCGCACCCTGCACCGACAATCCCAGCGCCACAACAAACCTTTTGTAGCGATCAACTGCGGGGCGATTCCCGAGCATTTGATTCAGTCAGAATTGTTCGGCCACGAAAAAGGCGCGTTCACCGGCGCGCACCAGCGCAAGGTCGGACGCATCGAAGCGGCCAATGGCGGCACGTTGTTCCTCGACGAAATCGGCGACCTGCCGCTGGAATTGCAGGCCAATCTCCTGCGCTTTCTGCAGGAAAAGCATATTGAACGGGTAGGGGGCAGTCAGCCGATACCGGTCGATGTACGCGTGCTGGCGGCAACCCACGTTGACCTGGAAGCAGCAATCGAGAAGAAGCGCTTTCGTGAAGACCTTTATTACCGGCTGAACGTCCTGCAAGTGATCACAGCGCCGTTGCGTGAACGTCATGGCGATCTGTCGATGCTGGCCAACCACTTTTCGCACTTCTACAGCCACGAAACCGGGCGCCGACCAAGAAGCTTCAGCGAAGATGCGTTGATTGCCATGGGCAAGCACGACTGGCCGGGCAATGTGCGCGAGCTGGCTAACCGGGTAAGGCGTGGCTTGGTGTTGGCCGAGGGCCGCCAGATCGAGGCGCGGGATTTAGGGTTGATCAGTCAGCATTCCATCGCCACACCGATGGGCACGCTGGAAGACTACAAGACCCGGGCGGAACGGCAGGCGTTGTGTGATGTGTTGAATCGGCACAGTGATAATTTGAGTGTGGCCGCGAAAGTTTTAGGGGTTTCGCGGCCTACGTTTTATCGGTTGTTGCATAAGCATCAGATTAGATAGTTGCAATCTATGAAGTTGAGCCCGAACAAATTTTGCAGCCTTCAGGAGGTTTACCTACAGAAAAATGACTATGCCTACCTTAAATAGTTGCGCTCAGAAGTCCCGATCATATTGATTTTAATCTTAAATTTTTCACATGAATAGGACTCCCATATTCTGACGCATTAAAAAACAGTAACAGGCTTCCTGGGGTCGAAGACTTCGCTACGTTAAATCGAACTACTCTTGATTGCCATAACTCAGATGCAGCGGTCAGTTCGCCGAAAACTAGCGTACCATTCTGATATAAGCTTAAAAGGACAGGGTTTGAGTTTCGGTAGTCGCAACTAAACTCAAGAACAGTGTCGGTATTTATCTCCTGATAGTTCTTAACAATAGTCACGCCGTTGTGGGTTGGATTCGAAGCATGGGGGATCGACTCAATATAATATTCGCAGTCAGAAAGCGATATCTTCGCTAAATCGTAGTACGAGGTTCTTGTCCAATGATTCCAGTCATAACCTTCAAACGTAGTCAAATCATCCAACCCAGCCTTGACCCCATAATTCCTCACCCGACATGCAACCGCCTCACCCTCAACCGCCCCAGAATGCAATCCCACCTCCAATATAACAGCCAACGTCGAATCCGCCTTACACCCGCGCAACCACTCCACCTCAGCCAAATAATCAAGCCCCCCTCCCTGATCATGCGCCGCCCCGACAAACTGCTCCTTGACGCGCTCTCCACCACTCGTGAACGTCTCCACATACCTTAACCAGATCGGTAATCCCGCCTGCTGAAATGGCCAAGCCTCACACAAAACCTTCGTGTCATCGTTGAGCATTCCAACTTCCAGCACCTCACCATCAAAACCCTCAAGTTTCGGCATCGGCATGCTCGATTGCAGCAACTCGCCAATCAACAACGTCACGCTCTGCACAGGCGTCGGCTGGCCATTGACGATCAAGTTGTATTTCAATTCCACACTGCGCTGCAGATTTGCCCCGGTGATAGAAGAATCGATATCGAATTGCACTTTCGACTGTCCCGCCACCGGCTTGTGCTGGGGAGGCACTGAGCCGGCGCCGGGTCTGCCGGCGATTTCCAGTTGCACTTCGTGATTGGCGCCAAACGTCGAAGTGTCAAACACCATGGTAAATCCGCTTTGATGCAGATTCGGGTTCAGCCTGTAATCGGGCGCCTGCACAACCGTTGGCGGTTTCAACTGACTGACTTCGCCGGTGACCGCAATCACAATGTCACTGGACGGGCGCGCAGGTGCGCCGGCGCGCAGCAGCTGAAAGCCGACCTTGGCCGAACCGTTGACGATCGCTGTGATCTTGTCGTTCGGGATCGGGAAGTCGTGATGGCCGGGCACGCTGTCGACAGTTTTTTCCAGCGGGCCGACGGTCACGGGCTGTCCTCCAGACGTCGTGCCGGCCCAGGTCAGGACGACCTTGTCACCAGCCTGGTAGTCGGGGCCTGTGAAGTAAACCCGGGCAGCGGCGTCGCTCGTGCCCAGTACCTTCAGGTCGATGGTGGTGACGTTCTGGCCGTTGACCCAGATCGTCGGCGCCGGCAAGCGATTGTTCAGATCCACCGAGACGTAAGTGATTTTCGCCCACCGCGCCTTCGGATCCGGCAGATTAACCACCCGGTCGACGACCTGATAGCTCACTTCGATATTGTTGCCGTTGCCTTGCGCCCTGATGACGTCCTCGGTGAAGGTAGCGAAGATCGGATGGTTGACCGGATCGTCGATCTGCTCTCTGGTGACCGGGTAGTACGTCACCACCTGATCACCCCAACGGCACCGAATGGTGTCGAAGATGGCGATGTTCTCATAGGGTACGATGTTCATGCGGATTCCCCGCCGGGCCAAATCCTCATTCACGCCATTGGACGGATCCGGACTAAGCGTATAGATCAGGTCGGAGTTGCCTTCTTCGCTGTCGCTATCGGTGCCACCTGGTTGTGTGAGTTGGACCCACACACGCCGTACCGGCTCGGAGCTAACCGGGTCCTGACCCAAGCGCTGTACGGTGTAAACGATCAGTGCTTCGCCATTGGTGACTTGACCCTTGGGGACTTTGAATTCGAGCCGCTTATTCAAGTTGCTTTCATCGACCGGAATTGTCCCAACCTCCACGCCATCAAAATACATTTTACAGTTGTCATACATCGCCATCCCTACCCACGGATCTACGATGATCAGCAAATCATTTTCGACGGTCTCGAGCGAAATGCCACCGTCGTAGCCCCCATCCTTCAAAACGGCCTGTTTCAAAACAAAGGGTGGATTCAGAGCGAGAATGCGGTTTTCATCCGGCGTCTGGTTCATGTCGATGCTCCATTACGGCCTGTTGCACGGTGCGAGGCGCTGGAGTCATGTAAGCGGATTCAGCGGTAGGGCGCACCTGTCAGATCTGACAGGTGCGGACGTATTTCCGATAAGTGGTCGCGAGTTGCACCAGCAGCGAAACGCCGACAGATCAAAGGATCGCAGCCTTCGGCAGCGCCTACACGAACTGTAGGCGCTGCCGAAGGCTGCGATCTTTTGCTCTTAGAAGTAATACGGGAATTTCAGGCTGAACGAAAAGTCCGGCGCATCATCGGTCATGCCGATCGACAAGTTCGGCACGATCGTCAGGTTGTCGGTGGCTGCGATGGTCATGCCGACGTTGAAGTAACCGGCGTTGGCATCACTGGACACTACCGATTCCCAATCGCCGCCGTCCTGTTTCAGCTTGCTTTTGCGTTGCACCAGGTCGGAGACCGAGAACGACATACTCATCTTCTCGTTGAGCGCGAAGGCGATACCGGCGCCGATCTGGAAGCTGTCGCCAATCTTAACCTTGCCCGGGTTTTTCTGATTGACCGTAGAGCTGATGTCGTCGAACGACTCCTCGAGGTTGTGGGTGTAGGAGAGGCTGCCGAACAGCACCGCCGGGTCAAACGTCTTGACCAGCGAGATACCCGGCGTAATCGACCAGACGCCGTTGCCGGTGGGCAGGGTGTCGGGGACGAACAGGTTGGAGTTGGCGTCGGTCTGGCGCAGTTTGATGCCGAACGGGTCTTTGCCGGTCGGCGCCTTGACGCGCAAGGTGACCACGGCGTCCGGCGTGTTGACCGATTCGTCGAGGAACTTGTAGGCGATACCGAAGTTGACGTCGCCAATGGTTGGATCCTTGGTGACGGTTTCTTCTGTTGTTACGCCAGCCGCGCCCTCGTTGCCGCCGCCGGATTGATACGTCGACTCGCGATAGATCACCGGCACGTTCAGGTCGAACTGCCAGCGGTTATCGAAGTTGTAGCGGCCGGTGAGGTCCAGGGTCCAGGTGTCGGCCTTGATCCGGTCGAGGTTGATGTTGCCGAGGAAAATCGAATCCAGCGCAAGGAAACCGTTGAGGATCAACTGGCGGGTGTCGTAGCGCGAATAGGTCAGGCCGGTTTCCACGCTGAACTTGCCGCCGCCGAAGAAACCGCTGGCTTCGTCATACAGGTTGGAAACGCTCTGCGCCGGTTGTGAATCATCGGCCAGCGATTGACCGTAGGAAGCGCCACTGCCCCCGGCGGCGCCTCCCGATGCAGCGGCCGCACCGGTGCCTGTGGCGGCTCCGGCGGCGACGCGATTGCCTTTCATGTCAGACGGCGATTTCGCCAGCCGTTTTGGCGGTGGGGCAGCGGGTGTTTCTTCTACCTGGCGGACCCGTTGTTCAAGTACCGCCAGCGCTTGTTGTTGTTGTTCGTATCGTTGTCTCAGTTCCAGAAGTTCCCGTTTCAGGGCTTCTACATCGGCGTCGGGTGCTGCTTGCAGCATTGCCGCCGGGAGAAGGGTACTCAAACACACTGCGGCACGCAGTGATACTGATCGATACATGAATAAGCCGTCCCTTTAAGCCCAATGATCGAGACTCAGCGTAGTTCAATATCCGATATTGCGTAGGGCCCCGAGTTGGGTCAGGTTGCAATCCAGTGCACCGGCGCTTCTGCCGTTATTGTTCAGTACGACGTTGAGTTGCGTAAGGTTGTTGACCACGTTGGCGCTGCCCAGCAATCGGGTGTTCTGCAGCAGCCCGCCCTGGGCGACTTGTTGCAGTGCCGTGCCTTGATTGCCGCTGGCCTGAATGGCCATTTGCACGCCACCACCATTGGCCGAAACCGCGACACTGCCGGCGCCGTTGCTGCCAGTAATGGTTTGTCCGGCGATAAGGGCCTGGCCTTGCGATGGCACCAGTGCCGGCGCCTGACTGGCTTCGCTGACGTTGATCGCGACGTTGTTGTTGGCGGTGTTGCCATCGCCGGCGGCGCGTACGCTTTGCGTCACACCCTGGCTGCTGTTGAGGCCGGCGCCACCGATTACGCTGCCGGTGCCTGCGGTGAGGGCGCTGCCGTTGCCCGACTCCTTGATGGTCGAGACGTAGAATTCCGGTTTGACGGTTGCGGCCTGGATCTGCATCGAGGTCGCGGCCCCGATCAAGTCGCCGCTGGCGTTGCGCCAGGTGCTGCTCATGACAATGCCGAAGCTGATGATCCGCCCCGGCATGACGTAACGACCGCGCAGCTCGGCGAGCTCCTGGTCCTTGATTTCGATGGGTTTGAATCCGGCATGGGCTAAACCTGACGCACTCGCTGCCAGGCAGGCGGCGGCCAGCCAGTATGAGCTTTTCATCTGCTGCTCCCGGGACATCCAGTCCCATTCTCTAACTCGGCGATTAAAAGAAGTCGCTCTGAATGAACCCGAAATCCATCAATTCCGCATCTTTGACCGGGTTGAAACTGTCCAGCGAGTTCTTCGCCGTCAGCGGCACCGGAGGGCTGCGCAAGGCGTTGGCCTTGTCGTAACCGGGGCCGACGATGGCAAAGACAATGCCGTTCCAACCTTTGACAAAGTCGTCGTGCTTGTAGCGCTTGTGGCCGAGAACCGGGTCACCGATGTAGACCCAATCCTTGTCCGAACGCTGCAGGACGACGAAATGCTTGTAACCACGAATGTCCATCAGAACCACCACCGGAATGGTCACCGCTTCGAGTTTCTCGGGCGGGATCCGGTAGCCACGGGCGCGCATGCCGATGCTTTCTACGTAGCGCTTCATGTCGAGCATGGAGAAACCCTGGGTTCGCACCAGGTCCTGATCAGCGTTGACCAGCATGCCTTTGATGATGTGCTCCTCATCGACGTCGAGCCAATAGGCCTGGCGCAGGACCGTCGCCAGTGCAGCAGCGCCGCAGCTGAAGTCGGTTTTCTGTTCGACGATGTCGGCAAACTTGCGCTCACGAATGCTTTGCACGTCCTTGTAAACCAGCACGCCACCCGGCAGGGCAGCCACGGGCATCTGGGCCGCCTGAGTCAGGCCGCACAGACAAAGCAGAGCGAGGAGGGCAGGAGTCCGCATGATCGAATACGCCTTGTGGAACCGAGGAAAAGCCCCGTTGCCGGGGCTTTCGTTTCGATCGCGATTACATGCAGGCTTTGCAACCTGCGGCGATGGACAGCGAGTTGCTTTGTTGGTTGCCCACACCCGCCGAGACGTTGGCTCCGCCGTTGCCGGAGAAGTTGTTCATCGAGTTGGTCATGTTGGCGTTGTTGACGACAGGAGTTTTCCAGCCATCTTTGGTCAACACTTGTTGGGTGGTGACGCCAGCGAGGCCAAAAGTACCCACGGCTTCGAACTTGGCTTTCTGATCATCGTTGCCACCATGGCCGCCGCCACGGTTACCCCAACCACCATGGTCGTTGTCGTCTTCGATGGTCGCAGTGCCTTTGGCTTTGAACACGCCAGCGGCTGCATAAGTACCGGTAAGGGTGTCGGTTTTGTAAGCCTGCACGCCTTTGTTTTCCACGACCAGGCCAGTCGAGGACTGGTTGGCAGAGGCGGCAGCCTGCGCTACACGACCACCGGAAACGGCGATGGCGAGGTTGTTTTTCTGTTGGTTGAAGTTGCCGGCGGTCACGTTGATGCCGATGTTGCCGGAACCGTTGTTCCCAGTATTGGTGAGGTTGGCGTTGTTGAAGGTGGAAGAGTTTTTCACGTAGTTGTTGTTGTTCACCTGAGTCGCGCTCGAGGCGGCAACAGCATTGCCGAAGATGAAGCTTTCGTCAGCGGTGGCCAGTGCAGCAGCGTTGTCCTGCTGGTTGCCGTCGCCGCCCGCCACGTTGGCACCCATGTTGCCGTTGGAGCCGTTGAGCGAGTCGCTGGCATTGGCGTTGTTCAGGGTGCCCTGGTTTTTCACCACGTTGCCGTCGCTGTTTTGTGCGTCGAGTACTGCGGCGCCGGCGCCTGCGGTGATCTGCAGCAGTTGTTCAAGATTCGGACCTTGTGGCTGGCCGTGACCGTTGCCGTGTCCATTGCCATGCCCGTTACCACGACCGTCGGCCTGTGCTGCCATTGCCATCACTGCTGCGAGTGCGAAAACCAGTGGTTTGAGAGCCATTGTAGGTTTCATGGTTGTTTCTCCGTCGTGCTTATTAGTTGGTTAAGTGTTGGGACTTTTCTAATTGCACTGCTTTTTGTTTGGGTCAGTCTGCGACCCGGATGCTCAGGGTGTTAGCCATGCGGTTCCCCACCCCGGCACTCTGGTTCACCTGGATTACCCCGCGGCTGCCGGTGAAGGCCTGATCACTTGTCGTGACCTGGCGACTGCCGATTGAGGTACCAGTTGCTCCTGAGCTCGGTATAAACGCCACGTTCTGTTGTGAAAGGGCGCTGTCGTCAACGCTCTGCGGGCCGGCACTGATGCTGACGCGCGTAACGTTGGCCATTTGGTTGTTGGCACCGGCGCCCTGGTTAACACCGAGGATGCCGTTGCCATTGCTGAAAGAGTTGCCGCCGATGTTGGCGCTCGCGTCGATGGCGCGGCTGGCGGGCGTGTCGATGGTCTGCCTGACGCTGGTGGTGGCATGGGCTTCGGTGCCGATGGCAATCGCCTTGGTGTTGGCTTGTTGCATCTGGTCACCGGCAGCCTGGTTGACATTGAAGTTGCCGCGATACTGAGCGCCGGAATCCTGAATGTTTGCCTTGTTGACTGAAGCCGAATCGGCCATGGCGCTGGTGCAGCCGAGCAGGGCGAGAAGCAGCAGGGTGCGATTCATGTCATTGGCCTCCGGCCATACGAGTCAGAGGCGCCAGCCCGGTGCTCATCGCCCGGTTGACGGTATTGGAGATCGAGGCGCCAGAACCACCGCCGCTGCCAGTGCGCATACCGGGCAGGCCGTTCTGATTGGTCAGGGTGTTCATGCCGGGCAGGTTGGAACTGGGCGTGGTCATGTTGCCGCGAATCGATGAGCCGCTGGCGACACTGGCGAAATCACCGTCAGTGAGTTCGGTACTGCTGAGGGTCTGGTTGATCCGCGCCGAAGGGTTGGCGTTGACCGTGGTCGGATAGGGGTCTTTGCCGCCATTGCGCCCGATCGCGATGGGTTGAACGTCGCGGTTAAGGACGATCACGCCGTTGCCTTCAGCCTGGGCGCTGACGCTGATCAAAGCGCTGGCGGCTGATCCGATCAGCAGGAGGCAGGTCAGGCCTTTATTGAAATTCCCCACGGCTGCAATTCCTTCTTCAGTGGGCTGGGTTATTCAGCGTTGTGAAGAAGAGAGCGAAAGCTGTGCCGGTTTTGAATTATCGTTTTATTTCAACGGCTTACATGCTTTGGGAAGTTCCCTGTTGCGGGCACTGTTTCAGCGCTGAGACACAGGGCGGATCGCTTGCGGGGCAATGGGCGCCGGAAAGCTCTGGAACAAGGGTTTGCGCCGAGGTGTTTCACCGGCGTAACAGATCACGGGACGCAATGGTGAATGACGCTTGGGCGGGGCCTTTGCGCGGTCGTGAGTGTTTCAAAAACGGACAGTTTTGCGTTAAAAGCCGCCGGGCGGCTTATCTGGACAGCAAACGCTCGACCGCCGCAAAGGCTTGTGTCTGGCGCTCGGCCCAATTGCCTTCGATCACTTGCAACGGCTGTTGGTGCTGGATCAGCCAAACGCGGGTGGCTTCGTAGAACGCCAAGCGATCCGCAAGATCCGGTTGGCAGCGCTGGCCGTCTTCGGTCCAGTCGATCTGTTGTGGGGACAACAGCAGGTGCAGGTCGTAATGGCGCGCCAGTAACTCGGTTTCCAGCCAGTCCGGGCAGGCGCCAAACAAAGTCTGGCTCCAGAGGATGTTGCTGAGCAGGTGGGTGTCGAGAATCAGCAGTGGGGGCTGTTTCGCGCGCGCCTGATCTTCCCATTGCAACTGGCCCCGGGCGATATCAGGGATATCCGCAAGGCAAGTGTCGCGTGGGTTGTCTTCGATGAACCGACGAACATATTCATCAACGCGCACGCCGCCGAAACGCTGCTCCAACCCTGCCGCCAGCCAACTCTTGCCGGTGGATTCCGGGCCGGTGAGAACAACGACTTTCATGCGCGCAACGCCGGATCGGCACGCCATTCCCGCCAGCCTTGCACGGCGAGCAGGGTAAACAGCGCGTACAGGGCGGCGGTCAGGTACAGGCCTTTGTAGATGAACAGGCCGACAAAGATCACATCGAGGACGAACCACAGCGCCCAGCATTGCAGACGTTTTTGCGCCATCCACAGTTGCGCGACCAGACTGAAACCGGTGAGCGCGGCATCGAGCCACGGCTGTGCGGCGTCGGTCCAGTGCGCCATCGCCGCGCCCAGCGACACACTGCCGATCGCCCCAACGCCGAGGCCGAGCACCATTGAGCGTGGATCGAGGCGGGTAACCTGGCGACCGTCATGCTTCGTCCCGGCGCGGGTCCATTGCCACCAGCCGTAGATCTGCAGCGCGGCGTAGATCACTTGCAGCAACATGTCCGAATACAGCTTCACCTCGAAGAAGATCCAGCTGTAGAGCAACACCATGACCAGCCCGATCGGCCAGCACCACGGATTCTGCTTGACCGTCAGCCACACGGCGATGACACCGAGGGCAGCGGCAAACAGTTCAAGCCCGGACATGAGTGATCCTTGGGGGAGTTGAGAAGGGGGCGGATTGTACTGCATTAGTCAGGTCAAAAGCCCCTCACCCTAACCCTCTCCCGGAGGGAGAGGGAACTGATCGCGTTGTTTGGTCGAGGTACGCCGACCTGGAATAACGCGTCGAACGCAGATCATGAAAAGCGCAGTGATCTGCGATCAAAAGCCCCTCACCCTAACCCTCTCCCGGAGGGAGAGGGAACTGATCGCGCTGTTTGGTCGAGGTACGCCGACCTGGAATAACGCGTCGAACGCAGATCATGAAAAGCCCAGTGATCTGCGATCAAAAGCCCCTCACCCTAACCCTCTCCCGGAGGGAGAGGGAACTGACCGCGTTGTTTGGTCGAGGTACGCCGACCTGGAATATCGCGTCGAACGCAGATCATGAAAAGCGCAGTGATCTGCGATCAAAAGCCCCTCACTCTGACCCTCTCCCGGAGGGAGAGGGAACTGACCGCGTTGTTTGGTCGAGGTACGCCGACCTGAAATAACGCGTCGAACGCAGATCATGAAAAGCGCAGTGATCTGCGATCAAAAGCCCCTCACCCTAACCCTCTCCCGGAGGGAGAGGGAACTGATCGCGTTGTTTGGTCGAGGTACGCCGACCTGGAATATCGCGCCGAACGCAGATCATGAAAAGCCCAGTGATCTGCGATCAAAAGCCCCTCACCCTAACCCTCTCCCGGAGGGAGAGGGAACTGATCGCGTTGTTTGGTCGAGGTACGCCGACCTGGAATATCGCGCCGAACGCAGATCATGAAAAGCCCAGTGATCTGCGATCAAAAGCCCCTCACCCTAACCCTCTCCCGGAGGGAGAGGGAACTGATCGCGTTGTTTGGTCGAGGTACGCCGACCTGGAATATCGCGCCGAACGCAGATCATGAAAAGCCCAGTGATCTGCGATCAAAAGCCCCTCACCCTAACCCTCTCCCGGAGGGAGAGGGAACTGATCGCGTTGTTTGGTCGAGGTACGCCGACCTGGAATATCGCGTCGAACGCAGATCATGAAAAGCGCAGTGATCTGCGATCAAAAGCCCCTCACCCTAACCCTCTCCCGGAGGGAGAGGGAACTGATCGCGTTGTTTGGTCGAGGTACGCCGACCTGGAATATCGCGCCGAACGCAGATCATGAAAAGCCCAGTGATCTGCGATCAAAAGCCCCTCACCCTAACCCTCTCCCGGAGGGAGAGGGAACTGATCGCGTTGTTTGGTCGAGGTACGCCGACCTGGAATATCGCGCCGAACGCAGATCATGAAAAGCCCAGTGATCTGCGATCAAAAGCCCGACCCTAACCCTCTCCCGGAGGGAGAGGGAACTGACCGCGTTGTTTGGTCGAGGTACGCCGACCTGGAATATCGCGTCGAACGCAGATCATGAAACGCCCAGTGATCTGCGATCAAAAGCCCCTCACTCTGACCCTCTCCCGGAGGGAGAGGGAACTGAGCGCGTTGTTTGGTCGAGGTACGCCGACCTGAAATATCGCGTCGAACGCAGATCATGAAACGCCCAGTGATCTGCTCCCTCTCCTCGAGGAGAGGGCTGGGGTGAGGGGTGGGCTCACCTCGGTGACCGGTCAGACCCGGAACTGGCGCAGCAACCCGTTGAGCTGTTCGCTCAGTTGCCCAAGCCGCAGGCTGGCTGCACTAGATTGCTCAGCCGCCAACGCGGTGCTATGGGAAAGCCCGGCCGCCTGGGTGACGTTCTGGTTGATGTCCTCAACCACCTGCGCCTGTTGCAGCGTAGCGCTGGCAATCGACGCATTGAGACCGTTGAGATTACGTAATGCCTGGCCAATCGCATTAAGGCTCGCCCCGGCCAGTCCCGCCTGTTCGATGGTCAATTGCGAGGCCTTGCTGCTGTCGCCGATCACCTTCACCGCAGCCTCCGAATGATTCTGCAAACGCTCGATCATCGACTGAATCTCCGCCGTCGATTTCTGCGTACGCTGGGCCAGCAAGCGCACCTCATCGGCGACTACGGCGAACCCGCGACCCTGTTCTCCCGCGCGCGCCGCTTCAATCGCCGCGTTCAAGGCCAGCAGGTTGGTCTGTTCGGCAATCGAACGAATCACCTCCAGCACGCTGCCAATCTGCGTACTCTCCGCCGCCAGGGTGCGGATCACTTCCACCGCTTGATCAATCGTGCCCGAGAGCTTGTCGATCTGTTGCAGGCTGCCGTCAATATTGATCTGCCCCTGTTGCGCCTGCGCTTCGGCATCGCGCATTTCTGCGGCGGCGTGTTCGGCGTTTTTCGCCACGTCCTGCACGCCGTAGGTGACTTCGTTGATCGCTGTGGCCACCAGTTCCATCTGCTGCGACTGCTGCTGGCTGCGCTGCTGCGCCTGCGAGGCATCGTTACCCAGCTCGCTGGAAGACTGGCCCAAAGCGCTGGCCGAGACCTGCAGATCACCAATCACTCGGCGCAGCTTGGCCGTGAAGGCATTGAAATGATGGGCCAGTTCGGTGACTTCATCCTTGCCATGGGTATCGAGGCTGCGGGTCAGGTCGCTTTCGCCACTGGCGATGTTGGCCATCGCATTCACGGTTTCCTGCAACGGACGGACGATGCTGCGTGCGATCAGAATCACCAGCAGCGCCATGATCAGCGCAATCGCCAGGCCGATGGCCGACGCCTTGATCATCTGCCCCTGGAATTCGGCTTGCACATCGTCGACATACACGCCGGAGCCGATCACCCAGCCCCACGGCTCAAACAGCTTCACATACGAGGTCTTGGCAACGGGATCAGTCGCCCCCGGTTTCGGCCAGCGATAATTGACCATGCCCGCGCCTTTGGCCTTGGCGATGGCGACCATTTCGTTGAACACCGCAAAGCCGTCCGGGTCGCGGATCGCCGAAAGGTTCTGGCCTTCGAGTTTGGGGTTGGTCGGGTGCATGACCATCACGGGCGTGAGGTCGTTGATCCAGAAGTAGTCGCTCTGGTCGTAGCGCAGGCCACGGATCGCGGTCAGCGCCTGCTTTTGCGCGGCATCCCTGGTCAGGGTGCCAGCGGTCTCAAGACCTTGGTAATAGGTGAGCAGGCCACTGGCGGTCTGCACCACGTGCTGGGTTTTCTGCGCCTTGGCGTGGTAGAGGTCGTCATGGATCTGCTTGAGCATCAGCACGCCCAAGGTCAGCAACATGACCACCGCCACGATCAAGATGAGCCACAAGCGTCGGCTGATCGACACACTGCGCAAGCTGTTCATAACGCTGTCACTCCGGATTCTTGTTCTTGTAATAAACGATCGCCAGCATCCAGCCACCGCTGTGGGCTCGCGATTGCGCGACTTGAGCCGCCTAACGCGGGGAGCGCTATTAAGGCTTGTCTGTTAGGATTTCGGCCCCGCGCGCGAAAACCTGAATCCGGTTTTGATATTTCACGGAATTTTTACCGTTTCGTGTGGATCCTGTGCGCGCGCAATCGCTACAGCTTTTACCGGCTACGCTGGACGCAGTGAACGAAAAAATACTATCGGGGCATGCCCGCGTGCATCGCTCTTTGGGGGATTGATGGATCTTTGGACCGCTTTGCAGGCACTGATTCTAGGAGTTGTAGAAGGGCTGACGGAGTTTTTGCCCATTTCGAGTACCGGACACCAGATCATCGTCGCCGATTTGCTGAACTTCGGCGGCGAACGGGCCATGGCGTTCAACATCATCATCCAGCTCGGCGCGATCCTCGCGGTGGTCTGGGAGTTTCGGCGCAAGATCCTCGACGTGGTGATCGGCCTGCCGACCCAGCCGAGCGCACGACGTTTCACCGCCAACCTGCTGATCGCCTTCCTGCCGGCCGTAGTGCTCGGCGTAATTTTTGCCGATCTGATCCACGAATATCTGTTCAACCCGATCACCGTGGCGGCAGCGCTGGTCATCGGCGGCATCATCATGCTGTGGGCCGAACAGCGCCAGCATGAAGTCCACGCCGAAACCGTCGACGAGATTCGCTGGACCGACGCGCTGAAAATCGGCTTCGCGCAATGCCTGGCGATGATTCCCGGCACCTCGCGTTCCGGCTCGACAATTATTGGCGGGTTGCTGTTCGGCCTGTCGCGCAAGACGGCCACCGAGTTCTCGTTCTTCCTCGCCATGCCAACCATGGTCGGTGCGGCGGTGTATTCCGGTTACAAATACCGCGACCTGTTCGTACCGGCGGATTTCCCGGTATTCGCCATTGGTTTTGTCACGGCGTTCATCTTCGCCATGATTGCTGTACGCGGCCTGCTCAAGTTCATTGGCAGCCACAGCTACGCAGCCTTTGCCTGGTACCGGATTGCGTTCGGCCTGTTCATTCTGGCCACCTGGCAGTTCGGCTGGGTGGACTGGTCTGCGGCCAAGGCATGAACGATTCCCGCACGCGCCGCCCTGAGGGGCGACCTTCAGGCGGGCGCGTTCAGCATCTGAAATTGAAGCTTGGGGTGTTGCTGATCGTCTGCGCGCTGCCGCTGTTCGGCTCGCTGTCGATGTGGCTCAGCGGCATCTCGCGGGTGCCGTTGGCGGCGTACGGGATTGTCAGTGTGCTGGCGTTCTTTCTGTACTGGGCCGACAAACGCAAAGCCCGCGCCGATGCCTGGCGCACGCCGGAAAACATCCTGCATGCGGTTGAACTGGCGGGTGGCTGGCCGGGTGCTTTGATCGCGCAGCAGGTATTCCGGCACAAAACGCGCAAGGTATCGTTTCAGATTCTGTTCTGGGCGATCGTGTTGCTGCATCAGGTGTTCTGGATTGACCAGATTTTCCTCGGTTCAAACCTGCTGTCGCTGATCTAACGTCCACCGAAAATCCCCTGTGGGAGCGAGCCTGCTCGCGAAAGCAATCTCATCCTCGCTGATCAATCGCCTGACAAACCGCCTTCGCGAGCAGGCTCGCTCCCACAGGATTTGCGTGCTTACAAAAGCAGGCCGATTTGGGTTTTCTTAGGCAACTTGCCCACCACCAGTTGATGCGATCGCTGCAACAAACCCTGTAATTCCTCGGCACCCAGCGGGTAGGGCGGGTGCATGATGATCCACTGCGCCCGCGCCAGATACGGCGCCGGATGAATCCCCGGGCGGTCGCAATGGCTGAGAAACAGATCCTTGTCGACCTTGAACGCCAGCGAATCCCCACGTAATCCCTGCAAGGCAAACATCTTGTTGCCGGCAATCGAGAACACCCGCACGCCGCCCCATTTGTAATCTTCCCGCGCGCCGGGCAGGGCCAGGCAAAACTCGGCAACTTCGGCTTCGCTCATTCTTCCCTGTTTCATAGAAATCTGTCCCCGCAGGCATTGAACGATTCGACCAGGTGATCAATCCATGCGCGCACCGCTGGCATTACCCCGCGCCGGTGCGGATAGACCGCTTGCAGCCAGCCGCCAGGCAATGACCATTGCGGTAGCACTTGCACCAGCGTGCCGTTACGCAATTCGGTTTCGCAGAACATCATCGGCAGCACAGTAAAGCCCTGACCGGCGAGCACGCAGGCCTTGCGCACCACGAAATCATCAATGCCCAGCCGCGCTTCCATACTCAGATCGACGCTCTTGCCTTGTTGATCGAGCAGACGCACATGAACCATGCGATCGGCTTCCAGCGCGCCGAGTACCGGCAGGGTTTTCAGGTCCTGCGGATGATTGATGGTCTTGCCTTGCATGAACGCCGGGCTGGCGATCACCACCGCCTGGGCCTGACGCAAGCGGCGGGTGACCAGCAACGGGTCTTCATCACCGTGATCGCGCACACGCAAAGCGACATCGATGCCTTCGGTGACCAGATCGACCCGGCGATTGAGCAGCACGACCTCCAGCTGCACCTGCGGAAACTTGCCGAGAAAGTCGCTGATCACCGTCGGCAGCATTTCATGGGCCAGACCGGTCGGGCATGACACCCGCAAGCGCCCGCGCGGTTCGCTGGACATGCTCGCCACCGCTTCGTCAGCCATCTCCGCTTCCAGCAACATCGCCTGACAGTGGCGCAAATAGCGTTCACCGACGGCAGTGAGGCTCAGTTGCCGAGTGGTGCGTTGCAGCAGACGTGCACCGAGGCGCTCTTCCAACTCGGCAATTCTTCTCGAAAGCCGTGACTTGGGAATACCAAGCAAGCGCCCGGCGGCGGCAAATCCGCCGGCTTCGACCACTTTGGCGAAATAGTAGAGATCGTTGAGGTCCTGCATGCGCGTTTCCAGTCGTTCTATCAATGGGACGAACTATCGCATTGTCGGCGACTAATCAGCTATTGGTTTGTTGCGTAGGATTGTCTCCATTCCGTCGCCGCCGGCGATTCTTTCAGGAGAACCCACATGAAACTGTTGCACATCGATTCGAGCATTCTCGGCGACAACTCGGCTTCCCGTCAGTTGAGCCGTCAAGTCGTCGACGCCTGGCAAGCCGCCGAGCCGAGCGCCGTGGTCACCTACCGCGACCTGGCCGCCGATGCGATCAGCCACTTCTCGTCGACCACGCTGGTTGCCGCCGGCACCACCGCCGAACTGCGCGACGCTGCACAACAGCACGAAGCCGAGCTGAGCGCTTCGACCCTGGCCGAATTCATCGCTGCCGACGCTGTGGTGATTGCCGCGCCGATGTACAACTTCACCGTTCCGACCCAGCTCAAAGCGTGGATCGACCGCGTCGCCGTGGCCGGTCAGACGTTCCGCTACACCGAAGCCGGCCCTGAAGGCCTGTGCGGCGGCAAGAAAGTGGTAATCGTGTCGACCTCTGGCGGCATCCATGCCGGTCAGGCCAGCGGCATCGCTCACGAAGAGTATCTGAAGCTGGTACTGGGCTTCCTCGGCATCACCGATATCGAGATCGTCCGTGCTGAAGGTCTGGCCTATGGCGAAGAAGTGCGCAACAACGCCATGAGCGCTGCGCAGGCAAAGATCAGCGAGCAACTGTTCGCCGCCGCGTAAGGCTTGCGTAAAGAACAGCGTCTGTTCAGGCAATCCCCAAAAAACTCTGTATTCTGATTCCGCAAGGGCTGATTACGGAGTTTTTTGTTTCTGGCTGTTACATAATCTGGCCCGGGTTATGCAGTTTCAGCACATCCGACGATGTGGTCCGACAGGGTAGGGCATTCATGAGGCATCTTTGTGCACTGTTGCTGATTTGCCTGCTGGCCAGCCTGAATTCAGTGCAGGCCGCACCGGGGCGCCACCCTGTCTGGAGCGTCGGTTATCACGAGATGACCTTTCTCGACCCGCTCGATCTGCAACCGATGCGCGCCATCGCTTTTTACCCGTCCAGTGACCGTGAGCACATGAGTCTGCTTGAGGGTTACTCGGTCGAGGCTGGAGAAGACACCAAGGTCGCCATCGGCCGCTTTCCGATGTTGATGCTCTCCCATGGCAATACCGGCACGCCGCTGGCCTTGCATGATCTGGCGACCTCGCTGGCGCGCAAGGGGTTTGTCGTGGTGGCGGTGATTCATCCCGGCGACAACTGGCGCGACCACAGCCGACTTGGCACGTTGAGCAATCTCTACGGGCGGCCAATCCAGATTTCCCAAGCGATCACCGCGACGCTCGCAGACAACATGCTGGCACCGTTCGTCAATGCTGATCAGGTTGGTGTGATCGGTTATTCGGCTGGAGGCGAGACCGCGTTGATTCTTTCCGGGGCGCAACCGGATCTGGATCGTCTGCGCCGCTATTGCCAGGAACGCCCGGACGATCACGACGCCTGCAACACCCAGGGCGAGCTGATTGTCGATCGCGACGATTTACAGCCAGTGGCCGATCCACGGGTTCACGCGTTATTGCTGATGGCGCCGCTGAGCCTGAAGTTCGGTCGCCACACCCTTGCCGATGTGCACGTACCGGTGCTGCTCTACAGCGGCGACGGCGACAAACTGGTGGCCTTCGATAAAAACGCTGCGGCCCTGGCGCGCAAACTGCCCACCGCGCCGGACTTCAAATTGCTGGCCGGAGCAGGGCACTTCGTGTTCATGGCGCCGTGCACCGAAGAGCAGATCCTCTCCATGCCGGCGTTGTGTACCGATGCCGACGGGGTGGATCGCGAAGATATTCACCGCAACCTGATCTCCGAGGCCGGACGGTTTTTTGCCCAGGCACTGGGTAAATCGAGCAGGGCGGGGATGCAGACGGCGGATCAATAACTTCATCACCGCCACCAATTCCTGTAGGAGCTGACGAGTGCAAGGGGATCGGTGGTTTCAGGAGGTAGCGCGACGCTTGAGCAACAAGGTCAGGCCCAGCCCGGTCACCGACAACAACGCCGCGCTGAAGAAAATCCACGAATAGCCCAGATTCAACGCCACCGCGCCCATCAACGGTCCCGCGATCGCCAGTGCCAGATCGAAGAACACTGCATAAGCCCCCAACCCTGAACCACGGCTGGAACTCGGCACCTGTTTGATCGCTTCAACGCCCAGCGCCGGGTATACCAGAGACAGCCCAAACCCCGCCAGCCCTGCGCCAATCAACGCATACGCAGTGGAGGGCGCCAGCCACAACAGCACCAGCCCGACAGTTTCAACCGACATGCAAACGATGGCCGAGGCAAACCCGCCAAACCGGGCGATGGCCGAGATGAACAACAGCCGCGACAGGATGAAACACACGCCAAACACGGTCAGGCAGTAAGCCGCGCCGGTCCAGCCTCGATTGAGGTAATAAAGGGTGATGAAAGTCGTCAGTGTGCCGTAGCCGATCGAGGCCAGCGTCAGGCTGGTGCCGTAAGGTGCAATCTTGCCGAACACGGCCCAGAACGAAAGGCGCTCGCCACGAATCACCGGCACCGAAGGTTTGTTGCGGATCAACCACAGCGCACCTGCCGCCAACGCCGACAGCGCGATGCCAAGGCTGACAAAGCCATATTCAGCGACCATCACCACGCCCAGTGGCGCACCAATGGCAATCGCGCCGTAAGAAGCGATGCCGTTCCAGCCGATGGATTTTGCCGTGTGCTCGACACCGACCTGGCCCATGCACCAACTGATGGTGCCGACACCGATCAGGCCTTGGGCAATGCCAAGCAGCAGGCGCCCGGCAATCAGAATCAACAGGCTGGTCAGCGGAAAACTTTGCAGCAAGGTCGACAGCAACGTCAGCGCGCCGCTGAGGACAATCCCCCACAAGCCATAAATGATCGCCCGCTTGGTGCCCAGGGTATCCGACATGCGCCCGGCCATCGGCCGGCTGAGCAGTGTGGCGAGGTATTGCGAGCCGATCACCAGGCCGGCAATGATCGCGCTGAAACCCAGTTGCTCATGGACGTAACCTGGCAATACCGCAATCGGTAACCCGATGCAGAGAAAGGCAATGAAGGTGTAGAAAACGATGGAGACGATCTGCAGGGTGATCGCCAGGGAGCTTTGCGGTGGCAGTGGCTGCGCAGACATGAGCACTCGTTCGCGGGCGGCGGTGGGAGAGTTGCCGACATCATGGCGCGGGGCTGGGATAAAAGAAAGCAGGCTAACTACTTTCCCTTGGGATTGATGGGGCTGCTGACGGCCCCTTCGCGAGCAGGCTCGCTCCCACATTTGAAATGCATTCCCCTGTGGGAGCGAGCCTGCTCGCGGATATCTGCGCACCCACAATTCCCAAACGCCGAATGCAAAAAGCCCCGTCACAGGGACAGGGCTTTTAACTTGTCGCTTGAAACTAAAAGCTGCTCTTAGAAAACGACGCCCTGGCTACGCAGGTAGTCGTCATAAGTGCCGCTGAAGTCGGTCACGCCGTTCGGGCTCAGCTCGATGATGCGCGTGGCCAGGGAGGATACAAACTCACGGTCGTGGCTGACGAAAATCAGCGTGCCCGGGTAGTTTTCCAGCGCCAGGTTCAGTGCTTCGATCGATTCCATGTCCAAGTGGTTGGTCGGTTCGTCCATGATCAGCACGTTGGGCTTTTGCAGGATCAGCTTGCCGAACAGCATGCGACCTTGCTCACCACCGGAGATGACCTTGACCGACTTGAGGATCTCGTCGTTGGAGAACAGCATCCGGCCCAAAGTACCGCGAATCATCTGCTCGCCCTGGGTCCACTGACCCATCCAGTCGAACAGGGTGACGTCGTCTTCGAAGTCGTGAGCGTGGTCCTGAGCGTAGTAGCCCAGTTCAGCGGCGTCAGTCCATTTCACGCTACCGGCATCCGGGGTCAGTTCGTTGACCAGGGTGCGCAGCAGGGTGGTCTTGCCGATACCGTTCGGGCCGATGATCGCAACGCGCTCGCCGGCTTCAACCTGGAAGCTGAAGTCCTTGAACAATGGCTTGCCATCGAAACCCTTGGCCATTTTCTCGACCATGACCGCCTGACGGTGCAGCTTCTTGTTCTGCTCGAAACGAATGAACGGGCTGACGCGGCTGGAAGGCTTGACCTCGGCCAGCTGGATCTTGTCGATCGCCTTGGCGCGGGAGGTGGCCTGCTTGGCTTTCGAGGCGTTGGCCGAGAAGCGGCTGACGAACGATTGCAGCTCGGAGATCTGCGCTTTCTTCTTGGCGTTGTCCGACAGCAGTTGCTCGCGGGACTGGGTCGCCACGGTCATGTACTCGTCGTAGTTGCCCGGGAACAGGCGCAGCTCGCCGTAATCCAGGTCAGCCATGTGCGTGCACACGCTGTTCAGGAAGTGACGGTCGTGGGAGATGATGATCATCAGGCTGTTACGCTGGGTGAGGATGTTTTCCAGCCAGCGAATGGTGTTGATGTCCAGGTGGTTGGTCGGTTCGTCGAGCAACAGCACTTCCGGATCGGAGAACAGTGCCTGCGCCAGCAACACGCGCAGTTTCCAGCCTGGCGAAACTTCGCTCATCGGGCCGAAATGCTGTTCCAGCGGAATGCCCAGACCCAGCAACAATTCGCCGGCACGGGATTCGGCGGTGTAGCCGTCCATCTCGGCGAACTCGGTTTCCAGCTCGGCAACGGCCATGCCGTCTTCTTCGGACATTTCAGCCAGCGAGTAGATGCGATCACGCTCGGCCTTGACCTTCCACAGCTCTTCGTGACCCATGATCACGGTGTCAATCACGGTGAATTCTTCGTAGGCGAACTGATCCTGGCGCAGCTTACCCAGACGCACGTTCGGCTCGAGCATGACCTGACCGCCGGACGGATCGAGATCGCCGCCGAGGATTTTCATGAAAGTCGACTTGCCGCAACCGTTGGCACCGATCAGGCCGTAGCGATTGCCTGCGCCGAATTTGACCGAAACGTTTTCGAACAGCGGCTTGGCGCCAAACTGCATCGTGATGTTAGCTGTGGAGATCAATTACCTTACCTATCAATGGGTTAGAGCTGGTCTGTGGTGCCTGGTACAAACTTGAGTACCAATCTGGAGCTTTTCCAGCTCCCCCCAGTCTGTGCTTGAGTTGAGCCAACGCGCATAAGCCGTCCGCAACTGGGGCCGTTGAAGGCAAGCTGCTGAGCGACGAGTACGGGGTTCTTGTTGGACATTGGCGCGCATTGTCGCATAACTCAGACGGCAGTTATATGGCAGGCAAACGGGCGTACGCATCGGCTCGTCCGAGAAGTCCCCGATATCCGCTGATCAAAATCTCGAAAACCCGAATGAACTCACTCGGCCATTTTCACTTCGGAAAGTGGAGCAGCAGCCATTTTGTTCAAACGAGTGAGGACCAAGCCATGCGAGCAATGACCTATCACGGCGCCCATGACGTGCGCGTCGAAACCGTACCGGACCCGAAACTTGAAGCCGCCGACGACATCATCCTGCGCGTCACCGCTACCGCCATCTGCGGATCGGACCTGCACCTGTACCGAGGCAAAATACCCACCGTCGAGCACGGCGATATCTTTGGCCATGAGTTCATGGGGATCGTCGAAGAAACCGGCCCAGCCGTCACGGCGGTGCAGCGCGGCGACCGCGTGGTAATTCCGTTCGTGATCGCCTGTGGCGATTGCTTCTTCTGCCAGCAAGAGCTTTACGCCGCTTGCGAGACCACCAACGAAGGCCCCGGCGCGGCGCTGAACAAGAAAATGATTCCGCCGCCAGCAGCGCTGTTCGGCTACAGCCGTATGTATGGCGGAATTCCCGGTGGCCAGGCGGAACTGGTGCGCGTGCCGAAAGCCAATACCGGCCCGTTCAAGGTACCGGGCACGCTGTCGGACGAAAAAGTGCTGTTTCTCTCTGACATCCTGCCGACTGCCTGGCAAGCGGTGATCAACGCCGGGGTCAAACAGGGTTCGAGTCTGGCGATCTACGGCGCCGGGCCGGTCGGTTTGCTCACCGCAGCCTGCGCGAGAATGCTCGGTGCTGAGCTGATTTTCATGGTCGACCATCACCAGTACCGCCTCGATTATGCCCAGCGCACCTACGGCGTGATTCCGATCAACTTCGATGAAGACGATGACCCGGCCGACACTATTACCAGCCAGACTCCCGGCCATCGCGGCGTCGATGCCGTGATCGATGCCGTCGGCCTTGAAGCCAAGGGCAGCACCACCGAAACGGTCATGGCTACACTCAAGCTTGAAGGCAGCAGCGGCAAGGCTTTGCGCCAGTGCATCGCCGCCGTCCGCCGTGGCGGTGTGGTCAGCGTTCCGGGGGTGTATGCAGGATTTATCCATGGCTTCATGTTCGGCGACGCTTTTGACAAGGGCCTGACCTTCAAAATGGGCCAGACTCACGTACAGCGTTTTCTGCCGGAGCTGCTTGGCTATATCGAAACCGGCAAGTTGCAGCCTGAAGCGATCATCACCCACAGGCTGTCGCTGGAGCAGGCGGCCGAGGGTTACAAGATCTTCAATAAGAAGCAGGAAGAATGCCGCAAGGTGATTCTGACCCCGGGTGGCAGCGATGTTCCGCTGGCGCAACTGGATGAAACCACGCCGTTCGTACCGGCCACCTGAAACCGAGGAATTTTCATGGCGCTACCGTCATCTTCGTTCGCCGCCCCCGTGCGCGCATGGTTCGTCAGCCTGACGCGTACGGGCTGGGGAGGGCGGATTTTCTGGCTGACCCTGGTCGGTGTAACCGTGTTGCTGTTGATCAGTGGCTACACCGGTTTGGTCAGTACCGGCCGCGACACGCTACGCCTCGCCACTCTCGGCGGTCTGTCGGGTTTTGCCGCCACGGCAATCGGTGCGTTGCTGGCCCTGGCGTTGCGGGCGATTACTTCGCGAACTCAAGACACCATGCTCGGGTTTGCGGCAGGGATGATGTTGGCTGCCAGTTCCTTTTCACTGATCCTGCCGGGGATTGCGGCGGCGAAGGAAGCGGTGAGCAGCCCCATGCTCGCCGCTGCCGTCGTTGTGGCCGGCATGGCTTTAGGCGTGGCGTTGATGGTCGGTCTCGACCGCTTCGTCCCCCACGAACATGAAAAAAGCGGCCGGCGCGGGCCTGAAGCCAAGCGCTTCAATCGGGTCTGGCTGTTCGTGCTGGCGATCACTCTGCACAACCTTCCGGAAGGCATGGCGATCGGCGTCAGCTTCGCCACCGGCGACATGAAAATCGGCTTGCCGCTGACCACTGCGATCGCCATTCAGGACATTCCCGAAGGTCTGGCTGTGGCGTTGGCGCTACGGGTGACCGGCATTTCCGCAGGGCGTGCAGCGTTGATTGCCGCCGCTTCAGGATTGATGGAACCGTTGGGCGCGATCATCGGTTTGGGCATCACCAATAGTTTTGCGTTGGGTTTTCCGGTGGCGATGGGCCTGGCGGCGGGCGCGATGATCTTTGTGGTGTCGCATGAAGTGATTCCGGAAACTCACCGCAACGGCCACGAGACGCCTGCCACGCTCGGGCTGATGCTTGGGTTCGGCGTGATGATGTTTCTCGATACCGCTTTGGGTTAAAAAAACGACGTGCACCACTGAGCGTATCGTCTCGCACAAAAAGGGAATTTTTTTCAGCGCCAGTCACTCTTTCGTTTATAGGCAATGCCAATAACGCAGGGGAATGAGTCATGTCGCTGATCGAAATCCCGACCAGGAAGTCTTCGGGTAAAACATCCACGCCGACGGATACCGAGCGCCGGCTTTATGACCGATTGCTGGCGGAAGAATCCACGGTTGATCGTGCGGCACTGGACTTCCTGCGCCGGCAGCTGAGCAAGGCGGCTGCGCTGTCTGACGATTTGCCGGCCAGCGCCGAAGAGCTGCTGCAATGGTCGGAAACCCGCTGCGCCAGCGTGGCGGCCGAGTACGCCGATTACCTCGAGCAACGTCAGCAGGGCGCGCCGCGCCGCTATTTCCGCAACAAATCCCACGCGTTGTATTTCATTCTGCATGTGGCACCGACCAAAGAGGTCGATGGCGCCTGGCTGGCCGGGCTGTTGCCGCAGTGGCAGGACCCGCGTTTCGACGATTTGCTCGATACCTATCTTGAAGAGCTGGGCGAGGGCGTGCCACGGCAGAATCATGTGGTGATCTATCGCAAGCTGCTCGCCGAGCATGAATGCTCTGATCTGAGCGGTCTTGCCGACGAGTATTTTCTGCAAGGCGCGGTGCAGCTGGCACTGGGACGTTTCGGCGGGCAGTTTCTGCCAGAAGTCATCGGCTTCAACCTCGGCTACGAGCAACTGCCGCTGCACTTGTTGATCAGTGCTTATGAGCTAGCGGAGCTGGGCATCGATCCGCACTATTTCCGCCTGCACGTGACCATCGACAACGCCAGCACCGGCCATGCGCGCAAGGCAGTGCAATCAATGCTCGAGCTGTTGCCACTTGGCGATGAACGCGATGAGTTCTACCGGCGCATGGCTGTCGGTTATCGCCTCAATGATGTCGGCAAAGGCACAACCGCGGTGATCACAGAGTTCGATCTGGACCACGAAGTCATCGCCATGCTTGAGCGCAAAGCTGTTTTTGGCCGGCACATGCATTCCGATTACTGCCGCATCGAAAATCGCACTATCAATCAATGGCTGGCCACGCCGGGGCAAATGGGCGAATTCCTCGCGGCTCTGGAGCGCAAGAGCTGGATCAAGCGTGGCGAGGCGGTGGAAGAAAGTCGTTTCTGGCGTTTGATCGACGGCAGCGATGCGGCGATGTTCGGGGTGTTCAATGGCTATGAGAAACAGCTGTTGCGCGACTGGATCACTCAGGATTGCCCGGCCTCCCGGCCTCGGCCTTACGTACGCCGCGAAGCTGCCGTCGAAGAAACCTTTGACGATGACGCCGATCTGCTCAACCTGGAAGCGGCACTGGCCGACAAGCCTGCCGCAGAACAGATGTCATTGTTGATGCCATGGCTGCAACCCCAGCGGCACTGGCGTCCGGCCGGACTTTTCGCGACGCGTCGCTTCATGCAACTGCGCGCCCGCTTGCGTTGAAACAAGGAGGCTTCATGTCGGCACAAGAAACATCGGACAGAGCGCTGTTCGAGCTGGGCAAGCGCCTGCTCGACAGCGGTTATCACTTCATTACCCCAACGCCGTTGACCCACGAACATTATTTGCAGCGCTTCGCCACGCCGCTGGCGAAGGATCTGCGTGACGTGTTCGGTTGGTCCATGCCGTTCCCTTCCGAGCTGTTCAGCGCAGACGAACTGGCCAGTCTGGAACAGGCTGGTTTAGTTGCACGCGACGGCGCGGTGTGGCGCAGTCAAGTGCGCTGGTCGACGCTCAATGAGCGGTTGTTCGCTCATTCCGCCTTCCCGACAACCGCGAGCGATGCGGTGTTCTTCGGTCCGGATACCTACCGTTTCGCTCAGGCCATCGAAGCGCAGTTGCAGCAGCGCTTTTCGCCGATCAGGCGCGCAGTAGACATCGGCTGCGGCAGCGGCGCCGGGGCGGTGCTCATCGCCAAAGCAAGGCCGGATGCCCAAGTGCTGGCGGTGGATATCAATCCGCAGGCGTTGCGCATGAGTGCCGTCAACGCTGAGCTGGCCGGGGCCAACAACGTGTCGGTGTACCACAGCGATCTGCTCGCCAGTGTCGAAGGTCAGTTCGACTTGATCATCGCCAACCCGCCGTATATGAACGACCAGCAACAGCGCGCTTATCGCCACGGCGGCGGGGCGCTGGGCGAGGGCTTGTCGGTGCGGATCGTGCGTGAGGCGTTGCCGCGCCTGGAAGTCGGCGGCACGTTACTTGTGTATACCGGCGTAGCGATCGTTGCCGGGCAGGACCCGTTCCGCGAGGCCGTGGCGCCTCTGCTCAAGGGCGAACGTTTTGGCTGGACTTATCGCGAACTCGATCCGGATGTGTTCAGCGAGGAACTGCTCAAGCCTGAATACGAGCGCGCTGAGCGGATTGCCGTGGTCGCGTTGTCGGTAACCCGCGAGCAGTGACCGATAGTTGGGCCACTGCTCGCGCGGTGGCCTTCAGCGATTTCTGATGCGCGAGATCGTCAGCAGGCAAACCCCTACCAGCATCGCGGCCCCGGCTACCAACAGCGGCGAAGGGCGAATCGGCTGCCGCGAGATACGCTCGATGCGCCCGGTGAGGGAGGCGCGCACCGGCGCAAGAGGTTCCGCCAGATAAGGCGCCTCTTCGATCTCCAGGCGTAAGCCGTCCGGCATCACCAGCGTCAGCCCTTCGATCGTGCCGGCAATTCTGCCCGGATAAACCGGCTCACCGGTCGGGTCGAGCTGGTCGTAGAAAAACATTTGCCCTTCAAGCCAGCCGACGGCGGTCTGCAATTCAGGCCCCAGGTAATACTTTCCATCGAGAAAAAAGCCAGAGAATTGCGGCGCGCGCTCGACGCTTTCAATGCGATAGCGCTGACCTGGTTTCATACCGGTTTGTGGGGCGATCATGGGGGTTCCTCCGTTATTGGTAAGCGATAGAGGAGCGCGTGCCAAGCGTGGTTCCATCCAAATGAGCAACGGGCGTTTGTATGGATTCAAGTGTGCTGGAGCTTTACACGCAAACGCGCAAGACAGTTTTTCACAGTTGAGGGTTCACTATCGGTTACGAACTGTGGCTAAAATGCCACCCTTTCACCGAGCGCCCGGAAACGGCGCGGGCCATGGACGCGCCCTGTGCATCAAGACCGCTGCATAAGACGCTGGGCCTCAGGTCGCCACGCGCGCAGTTTGTTCACTTTTGACGTGTGACCCTTTTCCGTGAAACTCATCATTGCCGCTGTTTATGTCATCTCCATTGCTTACGTTCACTTGCGTGGACGCGTGCGCCACAAGCTGGGGCGGCAACTGAGTGACCACTCGACGTTCCTCGCGCCGATCAACTGCTTCCTCTATCTGTTTTCGAAAATTCCCAACAAGCCGTATCTGAACCCGGCGGACTTTCCCGATCTGAGCCCGTTGCAGGCGCACTGGCAAGAGATTCGCGAGGAGGGCCAGAATCTGTTGCGTGCCGGCGAGATCAAGCGCTCGAATCAGTATGACGATGTCGGCTTCAACTCTTTCTTCAAGACTGGCTGGAAGCGCTTCTACCTCAAGTGGTACGGCGACAACCATCCATCGGCGATGAAGCTGTGCCCGCGCACCACTGAATTGGTGCAGAGCATCGGCTCAATCAAGGCGGCGATGTTTGCCGAGCTGCCGCCGGGCTCGAAGCTGGTGCGCCATCGCGATCCTTACGCCGGTTCCTATCGCTATCACCTGGGTCTGGATACGCCGAACGATCCTGGCTGCTACATCAACGTCGACGGTGAGAACTATCACTGGCGCGATGGCGAAGCGGTGATGTTCGACGAGACGTTTATTCATTACGCCGAAAACACCACGGATCAGAACCGGATCATTCTGTTCTGTGATATTGAGCGGCCGTTGAAGTACCACTGGGCGGCGGCGTTCAACCGCTGGTTCAGCCGCACCGTGATGTCAGCGGCAGGCGCGCCGAATGATGCGGGGGACAAGACCGGTGGTATCAACCGCTTGTTTACCAAGATCTACAAGATCCGTTTGCGCGGCAAAGAGCTGAAGAAGCGCAACCGTACGCGGTATTACCTGGAGAAGTGGGCGATTTTTGCGGCGTTGTTGGCGATCTTTATTCTGATCTGAGACTTGCGGTGTCAGTACCGGCCTCTTCGCGAGCAGGCTCGCTCCCACATTTTGAAATGCGTTTCCCTGTGGGAGCGAGCCTGCTCGCGAAGGCGGCCTCACTTCAAACATACCTCTAGCTGGCCCAACGCTTACTCCCCGGACGCCTTCCGAGTCTTCTTGGCCGGCGCCGCCTTACTGCTTGATTTGGCCTTGGGCTTGGCCGGTGCCTTGCCACCGAGGCTGCGTTTGAGCAGCTCGGTCAAGTCGATAACATCGGCAGTCTTGCGTTCTTCCTCGCCAGTGGTGGTCTCGACGTCCTCAATCTTGCCTTCGTGGGCTTTTTTCTCGACCAGCGCCATGATCTTGTCTTCGAACTCGTCCTTGTAGTCCTCAGGCGACCACTCCGAGGTCATGTCTTCAACCAGACGTTTGGCCATGTCCAGCTCACCCTTGGCCAATTGCGGCTTGGTCACTTCACTGCCCAGCGCCAGTTCATCAAGACTGCGCACTTCCTGCGGCCAGCGCAGTTTCACCAGAACCAGCGCCGACTCCAGCGGCATCAACGCGGCCAGATATTGGCGCGTGTGCAAGACGACGCGGGCGAGGGCGACCTTGTTGGTTTTGCTCAGGGTTTCGCGCAGCAACGCGTAGACCTTGCCGCCGCGCTTGTCTGGCGCCAAATAGTAGGGCGTATCGATGTTCTGCAGCGGAATCTGCTCGGCGTCGACGAAAGAGAAAATGTCGATGGTCTGTGTCGAGACGGGGTGCGCCGAGCGGATTTCTTCCTCGCTGAGCACCACGTAGCGGCCCTTTTCGTAGGCCACGCCTTTGACGATGTTCTCTTTGGTGACTTCCTTGCCGGTGACCTTGTTGATGCGTTTGTAGCCCACCGGGTCCATGCTGCGGCTGTCGAGCCAGTCGAAGTCCACGCCTTGGGACGACGTCGCTGAAACCAGCGCCACGGGGATGTGTACCAGTCCAAAACTGATTGCGCCTTTCCAGATTGCCCGAGCCATGACCTGTCCTCCGAGTGATGATCAGGTGACCCGTGGCGCGGTGAGAAAGTTTCCAGTGATTGCGCGGCTTCCAACGGTATGGTCAAGCCGTGTTACATGTTGTTTAAGGCGCGAGGGTTAACAAATCCGAACCCACGGCGTAGCGTGGGCTCCAAGGCTCTAGTCCACGCACATCGAGAGGTATTCCCATGAACCGGTTTCTGATTGGCATCGCCGTCCTCGCCTTAAGTGGTGGCTTGGTTCATGCCGATGTCGTGCTCGCACAAAGCCCCACCGGCAACAGCAACAATCCCTACAACAGCCCGATCCGCCGGGCCAATCCCAACAGCATGCAGGGCACCCAGCCCAGCGCTCCGCCGCTTCGCGGGCCGAACACCGTTCCCGTGCCACGTCAGCCGACCGTTGAAAATCGCGGCATCGGCAATGGTCAACCGATTCGTTCGGTGCCGAGCAATCCGCCAACCTTCATTCCCAACCCGCCCTCACGGGGCACCGGCAACAACCGTTGAACGGCAGGACTGATGTTCTGTCAGCCTTTCACACGAACAAAAGGAATCGTGCATGTTGCGTAAAACCCTACTAGCCACCTGCTGCGCCGCCGCGCTGATCAGTGCCCCGGCGTTCGCCGCCGCGCCCAAAGAGCTGAAAAGCGAACAGGGCATTCTTGAAGTCACCACCATTGCCCAAGGCCTGGAACATCCCTGGGCACTGGCGTTTCTGCCTGATCAGAAGGGCATGCTGGTGACCGAACGTCCGGGTCATCTGCGCGTTGTGAGCAAGGACGGCAAACTGTCGGAGCCGATCAGTGGCGTGCCGCAAGTCTGGGCCAAAGGGCAGGGCGGTTTGCTTGATGTGGCGCTGTCGCCAGACTTCAAGCAGGACCGCATGGTTTACCTGTCCTATGCCGAAGGCGGTGGTGAGGGCGGCAAGGCTGGTACGGCGGTAGGGCGCGGACGGCTTTCCGATGACCTGAAGACGCTGAAGGACTTCAATGTGATCTTCCGTCAGGAACCGAAGCTGTCGGTGAGCAACCACTTCGGTTCACGGCTGGTGTTCGATCGCGACGGGTATCTGTTCATCACCCTGGGCGAAAACAACGATCGGCCGACTGCGCAGGACCTCGACAAGTTGCAAGGCAAAGTCGTACGCATCTTCCCGGATGGCAAGGTGCCGGACGATAACCCTTTTGTTGGCCAATCCGGTGTCAGGCCTGAAATCTGGTCCTACGGCCTGCGTAACCCGCAAGGCGCGGCGCTCAATCCGTGGACCGGCACGCTGTGGGAGAACGAGCACGGGCCACGTGGCGGCGACGAAGTGAACATCATCGAACGTGGCAAGAACTACGGCTGGCCGTTGGCGACCCATGGCATCAACTACTCGATGCAACCGATTCCTGAGGCGAAGGGCAAAACTGCTGAAGGCACCGTGGCGCCGCACCATGTCTGGGAAAAATCCCCCGGGGTTACCGGCATGGCCTTCTATGACGCCGATCGCTTCACGCCGTGGCAGCACAACGCGTTTATCGGCGCACTGGTGTCCCAGGAACTGATTCGCCTGCAGTTCGATGGCGACAAGGTGGTCCATGAGGAGCGTTTGCTGGGTGAGTTGAATCAGCGTATCCGTGACGTGCGTCAAGGGCCGGATGGCTATCTGTATGTGCTGACAGATGAAGAGAATGGCTCGCTTTACAGGCTGGGGCTGAAATAAGCCAATCGATCGTTCCCACGCTCTGCGTGGGAATGCAGCCCGGGACGCTCTGCGTCCCAAAAGATCGCAGCCTTCGGCTGCTCCCCAAATGAGCCGCGCCAGTCAGTCCCGCATTTGGCCGAACCGCCGCCCCGTTGCCTTGTTATAGTTCGAGGCTTATTTCCCAGCCCGGTAAAGGATCACTGCCATGACTCAATACTCCGCCTTCAGCGTCGAACTGGCCGACAACATCGCCCATGTGCAGATCAATCGCCCGGAAAAGATCAACGCAATGAATGCGGCGTTCTGGAGCGAGATTGTCGAAATCTTCCAGTGGATCGACGATACCGACGAAGTCCGCGTGGTGGTCCTCAGTGGTAACGGCAAGCATTTTTCATCGGGCATCGACCTGATGATGCTCGCCGGTGTCGCCAATGAACTGGGCAAGGACGTGGGCCGCAATGCGCGCCTGCTGCGGCGCAAGATTCTCAATCTGCAAGCCTCGTTCAACGCCGTCGACAATTGCCGCAAACCGGTGCTTGCTGCCATTCAGGGCTATTGCCTGGGCGGGGCAATCGATCTGATCTCGGCTTGTGACATGCGTTATGCCGCCGAGGACGCGCAATTTTCCATCAAGGAAATTGACATCGGCATGGCCGCTGATGTCGGCACGTTGCAACGGTTGCCGCGAATCATCGGAGACGGCATGCTGCGTGAACTGGCTTACACCGGTCGCACCTTTGGCGCCGAGGAAGCACGCAGCATGGGCCTGGTCAATCGCGTCTACGGCGATAAGGACACGCTGCTCGAAGGCGTGTTCGGCATCGCCCGTGACATCGCTGCGAAGTCGCCGATCGCCGTGACCGGTACCAAGGAAATGATCAGCTACATGCGCGACCATCGCATCGACGATGGTCTTGAATACGTTGCCACCTGGAACGCCGCCATGTTGCAATCCACCGATCTGCGCGTGGCCATGGCCGCCCACATGAGCAAACAGAAACCCGAATTTCTGGATTGAGTTAACCATGATCTCTCGCTGGACCACTGCAGTACTCGACACCGATCAACCCGGCGGCTGGGCCGTAGCGCGCAGCCCCGAAGGCTTCCTGTTCGATGACAACGGCGCACTGTTCCCGCGCGAGTGGCTCAAGCGCCAGGACCTTTCAGTCCTCGCTGAGCACGGGATTGGTCATCTCGACGGCGAACCGGTCTATCTGCTTGAGTTGCACAGCGTCAGCGATGTGCCCGGTTGCGGCTGGAAGGGGCTGCGAGCGTTCATGCTCGAAGGCGATCACACGTTGTACAAAGTGCTCGGCTATGCCGCACAGATCGGCACTTGGGCACGAGAGCATCGCTTCTGCGGCAACTGCGGCCAGCCGATGACGCAAGTCCCGCGCGAACGAGCGATGTATTGCCAGCCGTGCGATCTGCGCAGTTATCCGCGCATTTCACCAAGCATGATCGTGCTGATCACCCGTGGCGACGAAATCCTTCTGGCGCGCTCGCCGCGTTTCGTCACCGGGGTTTACAGCACGCTGGCCGGTTTCGCTGAGCCGGGGGAATCGGCCGAGGATTGCCTGATTCGCGAAGTGCGTGAAGAAGTGCAGATCGAAGTGAAGAACATCCAGTACATCGGCAGCCAGTGCTGGCCGTTCCCGCATTCGATGATGCTCGGCTTCCATGCCGAATATGCCGGTGGCGAAATTGTCTGTCAGGAAGACGAGATCGAGGACGCCCAGTGGTTCAACGTGCATGACTTGCCGCCGTTGCCGGCGTCGCGTTCAATTGCCCGTTACCTGATCGACGTCTACGTCGCGCGGCGCTTAGGCCACGCTGAACCAGTGCTGCCAGGCTAGGCGCACAGTCAGGCCAAGCACTACGGTGATGAACACTGGACGAATGAATTTGGCGCCGCCGCTGATTGCGGTGCGCGCGCCAAAGAAAGCCCCGACCATCACCGACAGGCCCATGCACAGGCCAATGATCCAGTCGACCTGTCCGGAGAGGATGAACACCGACAGCGCCGCGATGTTGCTGACAAAGTTCATGCTCCGCGCCACGCCGCTGGCCTTGACCAGGTCGATCGGGTACAGCAGCAGACTGCTCACGGTCCAGAATGCGCCCGTGCCGGGGCCGGCCACGCCATCGTAGAAGCCGAGGCTGAAGCCTTGGGTCGATTGCCATTTCTTTTTGATCGGCGCGTCGCTGTCCAGCGGCGCTTTCGGCGTGCCGCCAAACAGCAAATACAGGCCACAGGCGAAAACGATCACCGGCAGCATCTTGTTCAGCCACTCGGCCGGCAGGTAATGCGCAACCACCGCGCCAGTGAGCGCGCCGACCAGGGTGCCGACAATCGCGTGGGTCCACTGGCGTGGATGAAACAGTTTGCGTTTGTAGAAGGTGAAGCTGGCGGTCGCCGAACCGAAGGTCGAGCTCAGCTTGTTGGTGCCCAGCACCAGATGCGGCGGCAGGCCCGCCGTCAGCAGCGCCGGCGTGGTCAACAGACCGCCACCGCCAGCGATGGCATCGATGAAACCGGCAAGGAAAGCAACAGCAGCCAGAATGGCCAGGGTGGTGAGGTCAACGCTGAGTTCGAAAGGCATGGAGTCGGCTTATTCGGCAAGGCGCAGAACGTGGGCTGCGGGGAGGGCGGTTATGTTACCTGTATCGAACTGTTGCGGCGAGCCAGAGCATGCCGTCGTCAATTACAGTCTGGAATACATTCCTGTGTAGGAGCTGCCGAAGGCTGCGATCTTCTGGGGCGCGGAGCACCCCGGCTGCTGCGCGTGGGAACGATCAAATCAAGATCAAAAGATCGCAGCCTTCGGCAGCTCCTACACAGGGGTGGGTTGGCTTTAGAGACCGAGTTCACTCAGCCCCGGATGATCATCCGGCCGGCGGCCCAGCGGCCAGTGGAATTTGCGCTCGCTTTCCTTGATCGGCATGTCATTGATGCAGGCATAGCGCTGGAACATCAGGCCGTTGTCATCGAACTCCCAGTTCTCGTTGCCGTACGAGCGGAACCAGTTGCCGGAATCGTCGTGCCATTCATAGGCATAACGCACCGCGATACGCGTATCGGAGTAGGCCCAGAGTTCTTTGATCAAGCGATAATCCAGTTCCTTCGCCCATTTGCGCGTCAGAAACGCCTTGGCCTCTTCGCGGTTGTTGGCAAACTCGGCGCGATTGCGCCATTTGGTGTCGAGGGTATAAGCGAGCGACACCTTTTCCGGATCGCGGGTGTTCCAGCCATCTTCGGCCAGACGCACCTTCTCGATCGCTGACGCATGGTTGAATGGCGGCAATGGCGGACGTACCTGGGCTGCAGTCGACATGTTCAATCTCCTGTTTCATTTAATGTATGAACAACAAGTCCGGCTTATTAAGAGTTACAGGCCCAATAACTTTCGCGCCATGCATTGCGCATTATCGGCGGCACTGTGATCACCCATCACAAGCGCTATGGTAATGGCGCCTTCAATCAGGATCAGCAACTGTCTGGCCAATAGTTGCGGATCCTCGGCACCATATTCGGTACATAGCTCGCACACGTAGTCGAGCAGCTTCTGTTTGTGTTCTTTGGCCACCAGCCGCACTGGATCCTGTGGATCGCCGGTTTCGCCGCTGGTGTTGATGAAGGCGCAGCCGCGAAAGCCTTCCGAGTCGAACCAGCCCTTGAGCACGGTAAACAGGTTGAGCAGGCGATCGGCCGGGGTTTCGGCCTGATCGACGGCACTTGTGAACCAGTGCATCCAGCGATCATCGCGTCGCTGAAGGGCCGCGACAACCAGTGCGTCCTTGTCGGCAAAGTAACGGTAGATGCTTTTTCTGGAGACGCCGGCGGTCTTCACCAGAAGATCCATGCTGGTGGCAGCGATGCCACTTTTGTAGATCAACTTTTCGGTGACATCCAGAATGATGTCGCGTGTGTCATTGCTGATTGATTCGTTCATGTGGCGAACAGTAGAACGACTGTTCTCCTTGGTCAAGCGAATTTCTTCGGCGTGTGTGAAAACGCTTTCGCGAGCAGGCTCGCTCCCACAGGGGAATGCATTTTAACGGTGGGAGCGAGCCTGCTCGCGAAGGGGCCATTACTGACACTGACAAGACCCGGCGCAGACGATGGTGTAAGCTCTCAAACTCTTCGGAATCGAACCTTGCGAGCCTTATGCCGTTGCTTTTCAAACGTTCTCTGCTGCCCAAACTGCGCAGCTTCGCGCTGACCGCCGAGGCGGTGAGCATTCTGTCCAGCGCTGTCGAATTCCGACGCTGCCTGCTCGAGCAAATCGCCGCAGCGACGCAGCGCATCTACATCGTCGCGCTGTATCTGCAGCAGGACGAAGCCGGTCAGGAAATCCTCGATGCCCTGCACGCAGCCAAGCTCAAGCGTCCCGAGCTGGAAATCGCCGTGGTGGTCGACTGGTTGCGTGCCCAGCGCGGTCTGATCGGCGCGGGCAAGCAGCCGGGCAACGCCGCCTGGTATCAGGACATGACCCGCACGCACCAGAGCGAAGTGCCGATCTACGGCGTGCCGGTGCAGACCCGCGAGTTGTTCGGCGTGCTGCACCTCAAAGGCTTCGTGATTGACGACAAGGTGGTCTACAGCGGCGCGAGCCTGAACAACGTCTACCTGCACAAACTCGACAAGTACCGCTTCGACCGCTACCACGTGCTGCACAGTCGCGAGCTCGCGGATTCGATGCATCATCTGGTCAAGCACGGACTGATCGAATCGAAAGCCGTGCATCGCCTCGACCTGCCGAACCTGCCGAGCACGCGCAGCCTGCGCAACGACATCGGCGACCTGCGCAGTCGCCTCAAGTATGCGACCTACGACACCGGCGCCGGCAGCACCAGCAGAGATGGGCTGTCGGTCACGCCTCTGCTCGGCGTCGGCAAGAACAACCCGCTGAACCGGGCGATTCTCGAACTGATTGCCAGCGCGCAAAAGCAGCTGACCATCTGTACGCCATACTTCAACCTGCCACTGGGCGTGATCCGTGAGATCAACCGCGCGCTGGCCCGGGGCGTGAAGATCGACATTGTGGTTGGCGACAAGACCGCCAATG
Organism: Pseudomonas sp. Irchel 3F6; assembly: GCF_900187595.1. Lineage (NCBI taxonomy): Bacteria > Pseudomonadati > Pseudomonadota > Gammaproteobacteria > Pseudomonadales > Pseudomonadaceae > Pseudomonas > Pseudomonas sp. Irchel 3F6. Next base: position 873,122 of record NZ_FYDP01000001.1, read on the forward strand.
ATTTTTACATTCCGCCGAGCGAGCCGTTCAAGGTGATCGCCGCGCTGCCGTATCTATACGAGATCAGCCTGCGCCGCTTCGCCAAACGCCATCAGCACAGCATCGACAGCGGCCAGTTGAACCTGCACCTGTGGCGCGACGGCGACAACACCTATCACCTCAAGGGCATGTGGATCGATCAGCGCTACACCTTGCTGACCGGCAACAACCTCAACCCACGGGCGTTCCGCCTCGACCTCGAAAACGCGCTGCTGATCGAAGACCCGAAAGGCGAGTGGCTGGAGCCACGGGCGAAAGAGCTGGAAAACATCTTCCGCCATACCACGCGGATCGATAACTTCCAGTCGCTTGAAACGCTGCCGGATTACCCGGCAGGGGTGGCGAAGTTTCTCAAGCGGGTGAGCCGGGTGAGGATTGAGCGGTTGCTCTACCGGATTCTCTAGCGCGTCCGGAATTGCTTTCGCGAGCAGGCTCGCTCCCACAGGGAAATGCATTCCAACTGTGGGAGCGAGCCTGCTCGCGAAGGGGCCAGACCAGAGGCTAAAAAATCAGTTCAGACCCAACTTCCCGCGCATCATCGAAAGATCCTCCGCCAGCGTATTCACCGGCCCGACCAGCGCTTTGCGGTCGTTGTCCTTCACTTTGTCATAGGTCTCAAACCCGCCATCCGCCGTTTTGTACTTGGCGAGGATCTTGTCGACCGTGGCGAAGTTCTTGTCGACCTTGGCAACAAACGCCTTGTCCTGCTGTTCGATCTGCGGACGGAACAGATCAACGATCTTCTTCGCCCCGTCGATGTTGCCCTGGAAGTCGTACAGGTCGGTGTGGCTGTAGCGGTCTTCCTCGCCGGAAATCTTCGTCGCCGCGACTTCTTCCAACAGCGCAGCAGCGCCGCCGACGACCTTCTCTGGCGGGAAGGTCAGACCGGCCACACGGGTTTGCAGGTCCTGCACGTCTCTGTTCAAACCGTCGGCCAATGCATCCAGACCCTTGGTGGTTTTTTCCGCGAACAACGAATATTCGATGCGATGGAAGCCGGTGAAGTCTTCAGCCTCTACGCCTTTTTCGTGGTCATCGACGCGCGAGTCGATGGACGCATCGAGATCGCTGAACAGCTCGGCGATCGGCTCGATCGACTCGTAATACACCCGCGTCGGCGCGTAGAGCTTCTGCGCGGTGGCGAGATCGCCTTTCTTCACCGCGTCGGTGAACTGCTGGGTGTGGCTGGCCAGCTCATCGAGTTTCTCGGTGACGTAAATCTTGTAGTCCGACACCGGCCCCACCAGATCCAGCGGCGCGGTCGCGGCGAACGCCGCCAGCGGGGTGTTGAGCAAACCAAGGGTCAGCAATAATGCGAGTGGCGTCTTTTTCATGGGGCGGCTCCTGTGTCGGTTGGGTGTCATGCGGTTTTGTTTTGGGAGGTGGCAGCGAGTAACGAGCGACCGATGAAGTCGTCATCGCCGGTAGCGCCGGGCAGGGTGAAGAAGTAACCGCCGCCGACCGGTTTGAGGTATTCCTCGAGCGGTTCACCGTTGAGGCGGGTCTGCACGGTGATGAAGCCTTGTTCCAGGTCAGCCTGGTAACAGATGAACAGCAGGCCCATGTCGAGCTGGCCGTTCTTGTTGACGCCGTTGGAGTAGTTGAACGGCCGGCGCAGGATCAGATTGGCCTGGGTCGCGGCGGTGCGCGGGTTGGCCAGACGAATGTGCGCATCGAGCCTGGTCAGCTTGCCGGCGGGGTCTTTGCTGTAATCCGGCACTTCGCTTTCAGTGTGGCCACCGATGGGCGCGCCGCTGCTCTTGACCCGGCCGAGAATGCTTTCCTGCTCCTGCAACGGCGTGCGATCCCAGCGTTCGACGAAGTTGCGGATGATGCGCACCGCTTGATAACTGCCGTGGGCAGCCCAGTCCGGTTCGTCACTGTCCGGTTGTACCCAGACAATCCGCTCCATGGCCTTGGCGTCGTTGGAATCAGGGTTGGCCGAACCGTCGCGAAAACCGAGAAAGTTGCGCGCCGACTGCGCCGGCACACCGGGTTTGGCCGGGGCTTGCGGCGGCACGCTGCCTTCCTGTTTCCAGCGCACCAGCAGCAGGTCGGGCAGGTTCTTGACGATGTCGCGCAGGGCGTGAATGTTGGTGTCGGCGGTGTTGGCGCAGAACTGCAGGCTCAGATCGCCATGGCAGCAATCGGCGTCCAGCGCGTCGTTGGGAAAGCCGACCATGCGTTGCAGGCGCTTGGGCTTCACCGCTGCCAGACCGAAGCGTTCGTCGAACAGCGAGTCGCCGACGGAAACGGTGATGGTCAGATTGTCCGGGGTGACCACCGGGCCGAGGATGCCGGAGTCCAGCGGCGGCAGTTTCGGGTCGACCTTCGCGACCGGGCCGCCCTTCATTAAAAACGCGATGCGTTCGTTGAGGGTGCGGAACAGCCGCTCGAGGTCTTCGCGATCGCTGGCCAGCACATCGAACGCCACCAGCATCCCGGAGGCCGGGCGCGGGGTGACGATGCCGGCCTGGTGCACACCGTGGAAGTCGTGGCGGTCTTCGGTCTTGTCGCTGCTCGGCGCTTCGGTGACTTGCGCAGGCTGCGCGGCCATGGCCGGGCAACTCAGCGCCGATCCGGCAAGGGCGACACCGGCGGCGCCCATGCCCATCAGCACGCGGCGCCGTTGCAGGTTGAGAGGTTCTGAATCGTTCATCTGTCGTGGTCTTCTGCTTACAGGCCGGAAAGGCCGAGGGCGGGGTCGATGCCATCCATTGCCGCAGCCAGAGCCTTGGCTTTGGCGGCGATCTGCTGGCGTTGCGCGGCGGCCACGGCGTCGTAACTGACGTAGCCATCGGCGGATTTGAACGCGTTGAGCTGGTTGTCGAAGTCACTCATGGCCTGGTCGACATTCGCCAACACGTCAGCGGAGGATTTGCTCAGCATCGGGCGCAGCAGGTCGACGACCTTGCGCGCGGTTTGCGCGTTGGCGGCGAAACCGTTGAGATCGCTGTGGCTGTAGCGTTCCTCTTCGCCGCTGCCAGCGCGCACATCGGCGAGGCTGTTGAGGTTGCGCACGACGATGCCCACCAGTTGCTCCGGCGGCAGTGACTGCGCGAGCAACTGTTGCTTGAGGGTGGTGACATCTGCGAGCAAGCGCTGGGCAATCGGCGCGACATCGTCGAGTTTGCGTTGCTCGAACAGCGCGTATTCGAGGCGATGGAAACCGACGAACGCCGGATCCTGCTCGCGCTTTTCGAAATAATCGGCGCGGGCATTGATGTGGTTGTCCAGCTCGGCCAGACGCTGCGCCGCCGGCGCCAGACGCTGATAAGCGGCACGCGCCGGCAGGTACAACGCTTGCGCCTGCGCCAGATCACCACTGGCGATCGCCTGGTTCAGCGCCGTCACCGCTTTGATCAACGCGCTGCCCTGGACGGCCAGATACACACGAAACTCCGACAGCGGCCCGACGAACGCGACCATCGACGGCTTGGCCTTGGCGGCGGCATCCGAGGCTGCCGTCGGCGTCACGTGCAAAGTGCCGCGCGGGTTGCTGAGCAAGCCGCAGGTGATCGCATAGTCGCCCGGTTGCAGGTTGGCATTGATCACCTGGCTCAGGCCCGGCGCGATGTTTTCCCGCTCTTCGACCACCAGCACGCCGTCGAGAATTTCCCACTCGACCGCACGCTCGGAGCGGTTGACGATGCGAAAACTGGCGCGGCCGGCGGGCACCGTCAGGGCATTTGGCTCGCAACTGTGCGGATGGATGTTTACGACGATTTCATCGTGGTTGTGCTGACGCTTGGCGGCGGCCATGTTCGAGGCGTACCAGAACAGCCCGCCGGCGGCGACCATCAGCAGCACCGAGCCGGCCAGCGCCCAACGCAGGGCCGGAGGGGTTTGGGTAGTAGACATGAAGGGCCTTATTGGCTGGAAACGGAAGTGGTTGACGGCGCCTGGCGCGGCGCGGGCATGAAGAACATCACCAGCGCCAGCAGCAGATAAATCAGGTACGCGCCAAGAGTGCTGACGGTCGGCGCATCCTGGTAACCGAACATGCCGGCCAGCACCGAGCCCAGCGGGCCGTCCATCGGCAGCGTCGCGCTGAAGTCGAACAGCACCGTTTGCAGGTGATTCCACAGCCCGGCTTCATGCAGCGCCTGCACCGAGTTGGCGAGTATTCCGGCGGCGACCACGAGGATGAACAATCCGGTCCACTTGAAGAACGCCGAAAGATTGAGGCGCATGCTGCCGCTGTAGATCAGGAAACCGACGATCACCGCCAGGATCAGGCCGATCAGGGCACCGATCGGCGCGCCCGGGCCTTCGCTTTGCTGGAACACGGCGAGCAGGAAGAATACGGTTTCCAGGCCTTCGCGAGCGACGGCGAAGAAAACCATGGCGATCAATGCAATCACTTGATGCCTGGATTGCGTCAGCGCTTGATCCAGCGAGGCTTGCAGCGAGTGCTTGATCGACCGCGCGACCTTGCGCATCCAGAACACCATCGAACTGAGGATGCCCACCGCGACCAGACCGACGACGCCTTCGAACAACTCCTGCTGCTTCTGTGGGAATTCAGCGCTCACCAGCTCCAGGCCACCGCCGATCAGCAGCGCAAGGGCAGCAGCGAGGAAAACGCCGATCCATACCGCTGGCATCCATTGGCCACGGCCGGTCTGCTGCAAATAACTGGCAATGATGCCGACGATGAGCGCGGCTTCGATGCCTTCGCGCAACATGATCAAAAAGGGAACGAGCATTGGCGAGCCACAGCGATTTAGATAGGAGGCTAAGTTGTAACATAATGACACTCATTCCCAAATGGCATTCATTGACATTTAGCTGAACCTTAGCTGAACGACTGTGATTCCTGTGGGAGCGAGCCTGCTCGCGAATGCGGTATGCCTGTGACATTTCTTTATCTGACGCATCGCGTTCGCGAGCAGGCTCGCTCCCACATTGGCCCTGCGGTGAAATCAGCAGCTGGGTTAAGATGCCCACCACCGAAAAACAACAAGGTTCACCTCGCTCCATGGCAGAAAAAGACACCATTGCCATTCAACTGGTGCGCGAAGCGCTGCTGCAAAGCTGTGCCCCGGGTGCGGCAACGGATGAGGCGTTGAGCAAGGTCGGCATCGATCCGGCTTTGTTAGCGGCCGATGAGGGCAGGGTGCCGGCCTCGCAATACGCCAGACTCTGGCGCCTGCTGGCACGACGCGGTGATGACGAGTTCTTCGGCATGGACCCGCGCCCGCTCAAATCCGGCAGCCTGGCGTTTTTGTGTCGCAGCGCCATGGCGCAACCGACGCTGGCGGCGGCGCTGGATACCGGTCTGACGTTCCTGTCGTTGATGCTCGAAAAACTGCCGGCGCAACTGGTGCATCAGCAGAGCCTGGCGGAAATCGTCCTGCTCGAAGACGACGCCGAACCGCGCCGCGCCTTCACCTATTTCACTTACTGGATGATCGTGCACGGCGTCGCGTGCTGGCTGGCGGGGCGGCGGATTCCGATTCTGGCGATTGAACTGCGCTGCGCGGAACCGGACTTCACCGACGATTATCGGGTGATGTTTTCGGAAAACCTGCGGTTTGAGCGCCCACGTACTCGGATGATTTTTTCCGCCGATTGCCTCGATCTGCCGATCAAACGCAGCGCCGAAGAACTCAAGCGCTTTCTGGCCCAGGCGCCGGCCAACATTCTGGTCAAGTACCGCGACCCCGACAGCCTCGCCAGCCGGATCAAGCAGGATCTGCGGCAGCTCCCCGCCGAGCAATGGCCGGAAACCGAGGCGCTGGCCCAGCAACTGTGCATGTCCGCGTCGACATTACGCCGGCGTCTGGCCGAGGAAGGACAGACTTATCAGGGGCTGAAAGACAGCGTGCGCAAAGAGCTGGCGATTACCTGGCTGGCGGAGCCTTCGATCAGTTTTGTCGAGATTGCTGCACGGCTGGGTTTTGCTGATGCCAGTTCGTTCTACAAGGCGTTTCGCAAGTGGTCGGGGTCGAACCCGGGGCATTACCGCACACTGATCCTCAATGAGGTGGTCTGACCCGACGCCTTCGCGAGCAGGCTCGCTCCCACATTTTTGAAATGCGGTCCCCTGTAGGAGCTGCCGAAGGCTGCGATCTTTTGATCTTGTACTTGATGGTAAAAATCAAGATCAAAAGATCGCAGCCTCGTTGCACTCGTCAGCTCCTACAGGGCATGCGGCCGCAACCTCTTGGCCAAACCAGTCAGCCACGTTGATAACTTTGACCATTGCCCCAAGGCCCGCGCGGCGCGACTATCCCTGTGTTGTTTACGGTTCCCAGCCTAATAAAAACACCGAGGGATTCTGGCAATGCGCGATTACTTGTCTGCCACCGAACAGTTCAACTATCAGCACACCGTCGATGCGTCGCTCAGCGGCACGCTGGCGGCACTCAACGCCTGCGTTGAATGTTGCGACCGCCATGCCTTGCCCGGGCGCATTGCGTTGTTCTGGGAAGGTCGCGACGGCTCAAGTGCGACTTACACCTTCACTGATCTGCAAGACAAAGCCGCGCGTTTCGCCAATTTCCTCCTCGCCCAGGGCGTGCAGAGGGGCGATAAAGTCGCCGGCCTGCTGCCACGCAACGTCGAATTGCTCATCACCGTGCTCGCCACCTGGCGCATCGGCGCGGTGTATCAGCCGCTATTCACCGCATTCGGGCCGAAAGCGCTAGAGCACCGCCTGAACAGCTCGGGGGCTAAAATCGTGGTCACCGACGCGGTCAACCGGCCCAAGCTCAATGAAGTCAGCGCATGCCCGACCATCGTCACCGTTGGTGGCGCCAAAGGTCAGGGCATTGTTCGCGGTGATTTCAGTTTCTGGGCTGAGCTGGCCAACTATTCCAATGTTTGCGAACCGGTGTTACTGACCGGCGAAGACCCATTCCTGCTGATGTTCACCTCGGGCACCACAGGGCCGGCGAAAGCGCTGTCAGTGCCGCTCAAAGCCATCGTCGCGTTCCAGAACTACACCCGCGATGCGGTGGACCTGCGCCCTGAAGATGCGTTCTGGAATGTCGCCGATCCGGGCTGGGCCTATGGCATCTATTTCGGCGTCACTGGGCCGTTGGCGCTGGGGCACCCGATTACCTTCTATGATGGCCCGTTCACCCTCGAAAGCACCTGCCGGGTGATCAACAAATACGGCATTACCAATCTCACCGGCTCGCCCACTGCCTATCGTTTGCTGATTGCCGGTGGCGATGAGTTCGCCAGATCGATCAAGGGCAAACTGCGCATCGTCAGCAGCGCCGGTGAGCCGCTGAACCCGGAAGTGATCCGCTGGTTCGCCGACAACCTCGACGTGGTCATCCACGACCATTACGGCCAGACCGAACTGGGCATGGTGCTGTGCAACCACCACGGCCTCGAGCACCCGGTGCATGTCGGCGCCGCCGGTTTCGCTTCGCCGGGCCATCGCATCGTCGTGCTCGATGAGCAATACAACGAACTCGGCGTCGGTCAGCCGGGCATTCTTGCCATCGACCGCCCGCAGTCGCCGATGTGCTGGTTCGGCGGCTACGAAGGCGCGCCGATCAAGGCCTTCGTCGGCAACTACTATCTAAGCGGCGACACCGTGGAGTGGAACCCGGACGGCAGCATCAGCTTCGTCGGCCGCAGTGATGATGTGATCACCACTTCGGGCTACCGCGTCGGCCCGTTCGACGTGGAAAGTGCCCTGATCGAACACCCGGCGGTGGTCGAGGCGGCGGTCGTCGGCAAACCTGACCCGGAACGCACCGAACTGGTCAAAGCCTTTGTCGTGCTGAGCGCGCAGTACCGCGCCGCGCCGGAGTTGGCCGAAGAACTGCGCCAACACGTGCGCAAGCGTCTGGCCGCGCATTCGTACCCGCGTGAAATCGAATTTGTCAGCGAATTGCCCAAAACCCCGAGTGGCAAATTGCAGCGCTTTATCTTGCGCAACCAGGAAATCGCCAAGGCTCAAGAGGCCGCGGCGCACAGAGTTTCAGCTTGAATCCAAGGGAACACCGTCATGCAGATCGAGAACAAGGTTTTTATCGTCACCGGCGGCGCGTCAGGCCTCGGTGCCGCGAGCGCGGAATTGCTGGTCAGTGCCGGCGCCAAAGTCATGCTGGTCGACATGAACGCTGAAGCCGTCGCCGCTCAGGCGCAGCGCCTGGGTGCGCAAAGCGTGGTTGCTGACATCAGCAATGAGGCGGCTGCCGAAGCGGCGGTGCAAGCGACGATCGCCGCGTTTGGCAGCGTAAATGGCCTGATCAACTGCGCCGGCATCGTTCGCGGCGAGAAAATTCTCGGCAAGAACGGCCCGCACGCACTCAGCAGCTTCGCGCAGGTGATCAACGTCAACCTGATAGGCAGTTTCAACATGCTGCGCCTCGCCGCTGCGGCGATTGCCGAAAGCGAAGCCAATGCTGACGGTGAGCGTGGAGTGATCATCAACACCGCCTCGGTCGCAGCGTTCGACGGCCAGATTGGCCAGGCCGCGTACTCGGCTTCGAAAGGTGCGATCGCCAGCCTGACCCTGCCGGCCGCCCGCGAACTGGCGCGCTTCGGCATCCGCGTGATGACCATCGCACCGGGCATTTTCGAAACGCCGATGATGGCCGGCATGACCCCGGAAGTGCGCGATTCGCTGGCCGCGGGTGTGCCATTCCCGCCGCGTCTGGGCAAGCCTGCCGAATACGCCGCGCTCGTGCGCCACATCATCGAAAACAGCATGCTCAACGGCGAGGTGATCCGTCTCGACGGCGCCTTGCGCATGGCCGCCAAGTAAGGAGGATTAGTCATGACTATGTCCAATGATCCGATTGTTATCGTCAGCGCTGTCCGCACACCAATGGGCGGTTTTCAAGGTGAACTGAAAAGCCTCACCGCACCGCAACTCGGGGCGGCGGCGATCAAGGCTGCGGTCGAACGCGCCGGTGTCGCCAGCGACGCGGTTGATGAAGTGCTGTTTGGTTGCGTACTGCCCGCCGGCCTCGGTCAGGCGCCGGCACGTCAGGCTGCGCTGGGCGCCGGGCTGGATAAATCGACGCGCTGCACCACGGTGAACAAGATGTGCGGCTCGGGCATGCAGACCACCATCATGGCTCACGACATGCTGCTTGCCGGCAGTGCCGACGTGGTGATCGCCGGCGGCATGGAAAGCATGTCCAACTCGCCGTACCTGCTCGATCGCGCCCGCGCCGGCTATCGCATGGGCCACGGCCGCGTGCTTGATTCGATGTTTCTCGACGGCCTCGAAGACGCCTACGACAAGGGCCGCCTGATGGGCACCTTCGCCGAGGATTGCGCCGAGGCCAACGGCTTCAGCCGCGAAGCGCAGGATGCTTTCGCCATTGCCTCGACTACCCGCGCGCAACAGGCGATCAAGGATGGCAGCTTCACCGACGAAATCGTTCCGCTGACGGTGACCGTCGGCAAAGAGCAGGTGGTGATCAGCAACGATGAGCAGCCGCCAAAAGCCAAACTCGACAAGGTTGCCTCGCTGAAACCGGCGTTCCGCGAGGGCGGCACGGTCACCGCAGCCAACTCCAGCTCGATTTCCGACGGCGCGGCGGCGCTCGTGCTGATGCGCCAGTCCCATGCGCAGCAACTGGGCCTCAAGCCGCTGGCGGTGATTCATGGGCATGCTGCGTTCGCTGATACCCCTGGGCTGTTTCCCACCGCACCGATTGGCGCGATCAAGAAACTGGTGAAGAAGACCGGTTGGGCGCTGGATCAGGTGGATCTGTTTGAAGTGAACGAAGCGTTTGCCGTGGTCGGCATGGCGGCGATGACGCACCTGGAGATTCCCCACGACAAGCTCAACGTGCATGGCGGCGCCTGCGCGCTGGGCCATCCGATCGGCGCCTCGGGAGCGAGGATTCTGGTGACGTTGCTCGCCGCGCTGCGGCAGAAACAGCTCAAGCGCGGCATTGCAGCGATCTGCATTGGCGGCGGCGAAGCCACGGCCATGGCTGTGGAATGCGTTTACTGAAGGCATCGCCGATCAACTGTGGGAGCGAGCCTGCTCGCGAAGACGTCGTTTCAGCCGGCACATGCGTGACTGATACACCGCTTTCGCGAGCAGGCTCGCTCCCACAGGGTTCAATGTCGTACTCAGATTTCAAGGACTCACCATGATCCCCAACGAAGACCAGACCCAGATCCGCGACATGGCCCGGCAGTTTGCCGAGGAGCGGCTCAAGCCGTTCGCCGCCGAGTGGGATCGCGAGCACCGTTTCCCCAAGGAAGCCATCGCCGAGATGGCTGAGCTGGGCTTCTTCGGCATGCTCGTGCCGGAGCAGTGGGGGGGCTGTGACACAGGCTACCTCGCGTACGCCATGGCTTTGGAAGAAATCGCCGCAGGCGACGGTGCCTGCTCGACGATCATGAGCGTGCACAACTCGGTCGGCTGCGTGCCGATTCTCAAGTTCGGCAATGACGATCAGCGCGAGCGCTTCCTCAAACCGCTGGCCAGCGGCGCGATGCTCGGCGCCTTCGCCCTCACCGAACCCCAGGCTGGTTCCGATGCCAGCAGCCTGAAAACCCGCGCGCGGCTGGACGGCGATCACTACGTGCTCAACGGCTGCAAACAGTTCATCACCTCCGGGCAGAACGCCGGCATCGTGATCGTGTTTGCCGTGACCGACCCGAGCGCCGGCAAACGCGGGATCAGCGCGTTTATCGTGCCGACCGACTCGCCCGGCTACAAAGTCGCGCGGGTCGAAGACAAACTCGGCCAGCACGCGTCCGACACCTGCCAGATTCTATTCGAAGATGTGAAAGTGCCGGTGGCCAATCGGCTGGGCGAGGAGGGCGAGGGCTACAAGATTGCCTTGGCCAACCTTGAAGGCGGCCGCGTCGGTATCGCCTCACAAGCTGTCGGTATGGCCCGCGCTGCGTTCGAAGCTGCCCGCGACTATGCCCGTGAGCGTGACACCTTCGGCAAGCCGATCATCGAGCATCAGGCCGTAGCGTTTCGCCTGGCGGACATGGCCACGCAAATTGCCGTCGCCCGGCAAATGGTGCATTACGCCGCAGCCTTGCGTGACAGCGGCCAACCGGCGCTGGTCGAGGCGTCGATGGCCAAGCTGTTCGCCTCGGAAATGGCTGAGAAGGTCTGCTCCATGGCCTTGCAAACCCTTGGCGGTTACGGTTACCTCAACGACTTTCCGCTGGAACGCATCTACCGCGACGTGCGCGTCTGCCAGATCTACGAAGGCACCAGCGACATTCAGCGCATGGTCATTTCGCGCAATCTCTGACAAGGAATTTTATTCATGACTTACGAAACGATTCTGCTGGAAACCCGCGACCGCGTCGGCCTGATCACCCTCAACCGGCCACAGGCATTGAACGCGCTGAACGCGCAACTGGTCAGCGAAGTGAACCACGCCCTCGATACGCTGGAAGCCGATGCGCACATTGGCTGCATCGTCCTCACCGGTTCGAAAAAAGCTTTCGCCGCTGGCGCCGACATCAAGGAAATGGCTGAGCTGACCTATCCGCAGATCTACATGGACGATCTGTTCAGCGACAGCGATCGCGTGGCCAACCGGCGCAAGCCGATCATCGCCGCGGTCAATGGTTTCGCCCTCGGCGGCGGCTGTGAACTGGCACTGATGTGCGACTTCATTCTGGCTGGCGACAACGCCAGATTCGGCCAGCCGGAAATCAACCTCGGCGTGCTGCCGGGCATGGGCGGCACCCAGCGCCTGACCCGCGCGGTGGGCAAAGCCAAGGCCATGGAAATGTGCCTGAGCGGGCGCATGATCGACGCGGTGGAAGCCGAGCGCTGCGGCATCGTCGCGCGGATCGTGCCAAGCGATGAGCTGCTTGATGAAGCGCTGAAAGTCGCGGCGGTGATCGCCGGCAAATCACTGCCGATTGCGATGATGATCAAGGAGAGCGTCAACCGCGCGTTCGAGGTCAACCTGAGCGAGGGCGTGCGTTTCGAGCGCCGGGTGTTTCATGCAGCGTTTGCGACGCAGGATCAGAAGGAAGGGATGGCGGCGTTTATTGCCAAGCGTCAGGCTGAATTCCAAGGCAAATAGTGTGTGAGCTTCAAAAGCCCCTCACCCTAGCCCTCTCCCCAGGGAGAGGGGACTGACCGCGTGATATGGGCGAATTAAGCCGATCTGAAATGTTGCCGCTGAATCCGTAACCGACCCGGTCGGCTCCCTCTCCCTGGGGAGAGGGGACTGACCGCGTGATATGGGCGAATTACGCCGACCTGAAAGGTTGCCGCTGAATCCGTAACCGACTCGGTCGGCTCCCTCTCCCTGGGGAGAGGGGACTGACCGCGGGATATGGGCGAATTACGCCGACCTGAAAAGTTGCCGCTGAATCCGTAACCGACTCGGTCGGCTCCCTCTCCCTGGGGAGAGGGGACTGACCGCGGGATATGGGCGAATTACGCCGACCTGAAAGGCTGCCGCTGAATCCGTTACCGACTCGGTCGGCTCCCTCTCCCTGGGGAGAGGGGACTGACCGCGTGATATGGGCAAATTACGCCGACCTGAAAGGTTGCCGCTGAATCCGTAACCGACCCGGTCGGCTCCCTCTCCCTGGGGAGAGGGCTGGGGTGAGGGGAAGGGCCAACGCCATTACAGCTGATAGTTCTTCAAATCCCGCGCAATCACCATCCGCTGTATCTCGCTCGACCCTTCATAGATCTGGGTAATCCGCGCATCGCGGTAGTACTTCTCGACCGGGTAATCCTCCAGATAGCCATAGCCGCCATGAATCTGGATCGCCGACGAACACACCTTCTCGGCCATTTCCGATGCGAACAGCTTGGCCTGCGAAGCCTCGGACAAGCATAGTTTGCCCGCCGTCCTCAGCCGCGCTGCATGCAGGATCAGCAACCGTGCGGCGTTGATCTGCATGTGCATGTCAGCCAGCAGATTGGCAATGCTCTGGTGCTCGATGATCGGCTTGTCGAATTGCACCCGGTCTTTCGAATAAGCCAGCGCCGCTTCAAAAGCCGCCCGGGCGATACCCAATGCCTGCGCGGCGATGCCGATGCGTCCGCCTTCAAGGTTGGACAGGGCAATCGCAAGGCCCTTGCCGCGTTCGCCGAGCAGATTGGCCTCGGGGATGCTGCAGTTGTTCAGCGTCACCGCGCAGGTGTCGGAGGCGCGGATGCCCATCTTGTGTTCGGTGCGATCGACGATGAAACCCGGTGTGTCGGTCGGCACCAGAAACGCTGACAGGCCTTTTTTGCCGAGATCCGGATCGGTTACCGCGAAGACGATCGCCAGTTTTGCCCGTTTGCCGTTGCTGACGAATTGCTTGGCACCGTTGATCACCCATTGGCCGTCGCGCAGTTCGGCGCGGGTGCGCAGGTTGTGCGCTTCGGAACCGGCCTGGGGTTCGGTCAGACAGAAGCAACCGATGGTCTGCCCACTGGCCAGATCGGCCAGCCAGGTCTGTTTCTGTTCGTCGCTGCCGTAGTTGAGCACCGGGCCGCAGCCGACCGAGTTGTGAATGCTCATGAACGCGCCGGTCGCGCCATCACCGGCAGAGATTTCCTCAACCGCCAGCGCGTAGGCAACGTAATCGACGTAAGTGCCACCCCATTCCTCAGGCACGACCATGCCGAGCAAGCCCAACTCGCCCATCTTCGCCACCAGGGCGTCGTCGATCCAGCCAGCCTTTTCCCAGGCCTGGGCGTGGGGTGCGATTTCGCCACGGGCAAAATCCCGGGCCATGTCGCGGATCATCACTTGTTCTTCAGTCAGTTCGAGATCGTGCATGGCTCAGCTCCCGCTCTCATCAAAACCATGGAAGAAACTCGCCACCTGCGCAGCGTCCAGCTCAGCGACGGTCGGCGGGTTCCAGCGCGGTGACTTGTCCTTGTCGATCAGCAGGGCGCGCACGCCTTCTATCAGGTCGCCACGGGCAAACCACTGGCGGTCCAGATGCAGCTCCAGCGCAAAGCAATTCTCCAGACTCAGGTGCCTGCCGCGACGGAGCATTTCCAGGGTCACGGCCATGGCCAGCGGCGAGCGGGTTTCCAGCAGATCCGCCGTGGTGACCGCCCATTCGTGGCTGTCGGCGACGGTGACGGCGCGCAATTGCTCGATCATGCTCGGCACGTCGGGCAGGGCAAAGAAATGGTCGATGGCCGGGCGCAACACTTGGAGGGGTGCATCGGGCAGAGTTTGCACGGCGTGCTTGGCCAGCAGGTTCTGCAGCGACTTGAGCGGCGTGTCCTGCCACTCCATCTGGTCGAATTTCTCGTCGAGCAGCGCAAGTTTGCTGCTGTCCAGATACCAGTCGGCGAGGCCGCAGTACAGCGCATCGGCGGCGCGAATCTGCACGCCGCTGACGCCCAGATAAATCCCCAGCTCACCGGGGATGCGCGGCAGGAAGTAACTGCCGCCGACATCAGGGAAATAGCCGATGGCCACTTCCGGCATCGCCAAACGGCTCTTTTCGGTGACCACACGCAGATCGGCGCCTTGCACCAGGCCCATGCCGCCGCCGAGGACAAAACCGTCCATCAGGGCCAGCACCGGTTTGCGGTAGTGATGAATGGTCAGGTCGAGGGCGTATTCCTCGACGAAGAAATCTTCGTGCAGCGTGTCGCCGCTTTTGTAGCTGTCGTACAGCGAACGAATATCGCCACCGGCGCAGAAGGCCTTTTCACCAGCGCCGCGCAATACCACGGCGTGAACATCGGCGTCAGACGCCCAGGCATCGAGCTGCTGTTGCAGCAGACGCACCATCTCGAGGGTGATGGCATTGAGGCCCGCAGGGCGGTTGAGGGTCAGGTGGCCGATATGATTGCGCACCTCGGCCAGCACGTCGTTTTGCATGGCATCCATGGACGGGGTCCGCCGGGATGAAGCCTGAGCTGTCATCAGTAACTCCCTGCTTTTATTGTCTTTATTCGAAAAGCCCGCGCGCGGGCGTTAGCGGATCGTAACAGTGCAAATTTGTCGTGTACAACGGGGATATGTGCAGGGGGAATCTGCGTTTTTCTCTTAGGCACGCTATTTGTGTAGGAGCTGACGAGTGCAACGAGGCTGCGATCTTTTGATCTTGTTTTTTGAAATCAACAGATCGCAGCCTCGTTGCACTCGTCAGCTCCTACAAAGGGATCATCTGAACGTTTCGGTAATGCTGCGCCGCTTGGCGTGCAGTTCGCTGGCGTGAATCAGGCGTTCGAGGTCTTCGGGGGTGACGTCGATGAAGGCTTCCATGTCGGCCAGCGCCAGTTTCAGGTCTGCTGCGGTGATCGCCTGGCTATCGATCGGGACCACTGGCGGAGCCGGGTCAGCAGCGCGTTTCGGATAACGGATGCGGGTCAGGTTGTTATAGGCCAGCGCGCTGACGAGCATGCACAGCGCGCCGAGCATCACCGGCTCCATGGCTTTCCAGTCCATGGCGATGGTTGCCGGGTCGGCCAGCACCAGCGTCAACGCCAAGGCGCCGGCCGGTGGGTGCAGGCAACGCAGCCAGCACATGAGAATCACCGCCATGCCGGCAGCAAGGCAGGCGCTGCCCAGCGTACGGCCAAGCACATGGGCGACCAGCAAGGCGACCACGCCAGCACACAGGTAGCCGCCGAGAATCGACCATGGCTGGGCGAGGGCGCCCGAGGACACCGCGAACAGCAGCACCGCCGAAGCGCCGAGCGGGCCGACCAGGTGAAACGCAACGTCATGGCCGAACACCTGCGCGCACATCCACACGCTGAACAGCGTGCCCAGGGCCATGCCGATCGCGGCACGGCTCCATTCAGTAGGGCGGGTGTTGATGGCAGCGGGCAACCAGCGAGCAAGCATGTAGAACTGATCCTTTACAAAATCCGGGGCAAAAAAAAGGACTTGTCCGGCAAATCCGGAAAGCCCTAGAAGCGTTCCAACATTGGGGGAGGAACGCGCGTAGTTTGCCGATCAAAATCGATGCTGACAAATTCATATAAGTGCAGTTTTAGTGCACTATTTTTGCATTGAAGCGGTGCGCCGAGCGCTGACGAAGCACAGATAACCGCCCAGCGCCGCCAAGCCGCTCAGGGCGTAGAACATGCTCGGCGCCGGCGTGTGCATCAGCAGAAACCCGCACAGCACCGGGCTCGCCCCACCGCCGAGTGCCGCCAGGTTCTGCGCGCCGTAGTAACTGCCGCGCAGTGCCTCCGGGGCGAGGGTATCGACGAAGAGGAAGTCTGCCGGGTAAATGATCATTTCGCCCAAGGTGAAGATGAACATCGCCACGCACCAGCCGAGCAGGCTGTCCGCCACACTGAAACCGATCAACCCGACGATGAACAGCGCGGTGCCGCCGGCAATCCAGTGACGCAGGTGTTCGCGACTGAGCCAGCGACCCACCTGGTACTGCAGCAGGATCACCGTGATTGCGTTGCAGGCGAGCAGGGCGGCCATGGTGTCGAGCGTTTGTTGCTGGGTGTGGGTGACCAGCAGGTATTGCGACAGGTACAAGGTGAAGCGACCGTGCACCAACGTGCTCAGCAGGCAACCGAGGGTGAACAGCACCATGGTGCGGTCGCTTTTCAGGATCACCAGGGTGTTGAGAAAACTCTGCGGCGCGCTGGCGGCAGTTAGTGGAGGGGCAGCGCGGGCCGCGCCGAGCAGCAGAAAAATACTGCCGATGGCGATCGCACCAGCGACGATGAAAGGCGCGGACGGCTGCACCCCGGCAATCACCACGCCAATCATCGGGCCGACGGCATAGCCGATATTGGTCAGCGTGTAATTGAGGGAAAACGCCTTGACCCGCTGGCCCACCGGCAGGTTTTCACTGAGGATCGCCTTGGAGCCGATGAGGAACAGCGCCGACGCGGTTTCGCTGATGATCAGCACCAGGGTGACCACATACAGATTCTGCGCGAAGGTCAGCAGGATCAGGCCGATACCGCTGGAGAGCATGGCCAGGACCAGCAACTGGCGCTTGTCCAGCTTGTCGATGATGTAGCCACCGTACAGCGACAGCAATGTTGCGCTGAACACGGCGATACCGAGCAGCAAACCTACATCCTCCGGATCGAGGCCAAGCTTATTGCTGAGGAACAGCGTCAGCAGCGGGCTGATCAGGGCGCGGCTGATGACCACGGTCAGCGAGCTGAGCATCAACCGGCGAATGAACGGCGAATAGATGGCCAAGGGAGGGGGAATGTCCTTATTCGGATTGCCTAGGGCGAACGCCATCCTCTCTGGGCAGCCGCCACCGGTCAAGCTGATACACCAGCGTCTCTCGGAGCACATGATTTCCCTGTGGGAGCGAGCCTGCTCGCGAAGGCGGCGGATCAGTCACCTGCTATGTCGCTGACATACCGTATTCGCGAGCAGGCTCGCTCCCACAGGGTCTGTGTAGCTCACAATTTGCAATGACTCCCACAGGGCCAGTTCAAGCCACATCCGAAGCCGCGGGCCACTGCCGCAAGGTGATCGGCAACTTGCAAGACTCACCGCGCCCCATCGGGAAATACTGAAAGCCATTGCGCGCCAGGCGCTCGGCGTCGTACAGGTTGCGGCCGTCAAAGATCACCGGGCTGTTGAGGCGCTGTTTGATCAGCTCGAAATCCGGGGCCTTGAACTGTTGCCATTCGGTGCAGATGATCAACGCATCGGCGCCGGCCAGTACCGATTCCGGCGTGCCCATCAACATCAGCTTCGACTCATCTGGATAGAGCTTTTGCGTTTCGACCATGGCCTCCGGATCAAACGCGCGCACGCTGGCACCGGCAGCCCATAAGTCTTCGAGCAGAACCCGGCTCGGCGCGTCGCGCATGTCGTCGGTGTTGGGTTTGAACGCCAGGCCCCACAGGGCAAAGGTCTTGCCGCGCAAATCGCCCCGGTAGAAGGCGTTGATGCGCTCAAACAGCTTGTGCTTCTGGCGCTGGTTGATCGCCTCGACCGCTTGCAGCAGATCACTGGAGCAATGTGCCTGCTCGGCACTGTGAATCAACGCGCGCATGTCCTTGGGAAAACACGAACCGCCGTAGCCGCAACCCGGATAGATAAAGTGATAGCCAATCCGCGTATCGGCACCGATGCCCTGGCGCACTGCTTCGATATCTGCGCCCAGATGCTCGGCGAGTTCGGCGATCTGGTTGATGAAGCTGATCTTGGTCGCCAGCATGCAGTTGGCGGCGTATTTGGTCAGCTCGGCACTGCGCAAGTCCATGAACAGGATGCGGTCATGGTTGCGGTTGAACGGCGCGTACAGATCGCGCATCACATCGCGCACTTCAGCGCCTTCGCAACCAATGACGATGCGATCCGGTCGCCGGCAATCAGCAACCGCTGAACCTTCCTTGAGAAATTCCGGGTTGGAGACAATATCGAACTGCAGCAGGCGGCCAATCTTGATCAGGGCCTTTTCGATGTGGCTGCGCAAAGCGTCGCCCGTGCCCACCGGCACCGTGGACTTTTCCACCACGATCAATGGCTGCTCGCGATGCCGGGCAATCGCGTCGCCAACCGAGAGGACGTAGCGCAGATCCGCCGAACCATCCTCGCGTGACGGCGTGCCCACCGCGATGAACGCCACCCGCCCATGCAACACCGCAAACCGCTCATCGGTGGTGAATTGCAGGCGTTTCGAATCCAGGCCTTCACGCACCAGACTGGCCAGCCCCGGCTCGTAAATACTGACGTGCCCCTGGCCCAATTGCTCGATCTTCTGCGCGTCGACATCCATGCACACGACGTCGTGACCGACCTCGGCCAGCACCGCCGCCTGCACCAGACCGACATAACCACTGCCAAACACCGTGATCTTCATGCCGCACTCCTGCTCGCAGTTCCCTGCACTGAACATAAGAGCGCGATGTTTCAGTTCGCCTACCGTGCTGATAAAGCAGCAAACAGACCGTTCGGGGAATGCCCGATTGACTTTTATGGCCTCGAACGGCAGGTTGTCGGCCTTTCGCGGTAACCCTTGTCATCGAGTCATGCCGTTTTTTGCGTTTCATTTCATGCATTTATTGTTTTTGTTGAATCGTTTTTTATTTCAAGGCCGTTTCGTTTGAGTGATTTGTCGAGTACCCAACCTGCACCGTCCAACAACAATCCGCTGACCGTTTACCTGGCGCGACTGGCACCTTCCAGCCAGTTGACCATGCGTTATGTGCTGCAAGACGCCGCTGACCGCCTCGGTTTCGAGGACGTCGATATCGAAGAAATCCCCTGGCACGGCCTGCAACCGGAAGACGTGGTGTCGCTGGTCGCCGCTTTGCGTGCCGATGGTTATGCACCGAACACCTCGTCGCTGTACGTGAACGCCGTACGCGGGGTGATGAACGAAGCATGGCGCATGAGCCTGATCAGTCAGGATCACCTGCTGAAGATGCGGTCGGTCAAGGGCATAGCCGGCACGCGGCTGTCCCAGGGGCGCAACCTCAAGCGCACGCTGATTCATGAACTGATGGAGGTCTGCGCTGCCGACCCGCGCCCGCAGGGCCTGCGTGATGCGGCGGTGATTGCGCTGCTGTACGGCACCGGCATGCGCAAGTCGGAATCGGTGGATCTGGATCTGAGCCAGGTCGACTTTCACGAACGCAGCCTGACGGTGACCGGCAAGGGCAACAAACAGTTGATCAAGTACGCGCCGGCCTGGGCCTTTGCCAAGCTCGACGCCTGGCTGGAACTGCGTCGTTCACAGCTCAAGGAAGGCGAGAGCGACGATGCGTTTCTGTTCAACCGTATTCGCCGGGGCAGCCACATCACCCGCGAGCGCATCACCAAACACGCGATTTACTACATTGCCCGCCAGCGCGGTACGCAGGTCGGGGTGAAAATCATGCCCCATGACTTCCGTCGTTCATTCATCACCCGGGTGATCGAAGAGCACGACCTGTCGATCGCACAGAAACTGGCGCATCACAGCAATATCCAGACGACTGCCAACTACGATGTGCGCGATGACAACGAGCGGCGGCGGGCGGTGGATCGCTTCGATTTGTAAACGGTGTCAGGTCTGCGGCGGGCAGCGCGAGCCGCTGGCACCCTGCGCGATGTGCGCAGCGAGGCGTTTGATGTTGTTCTGTTGCGCGGTTACCAGTTCGTCGATGCTCGGCCCTGAAGGCGTCTGCAACACCGAGCGACAGCTCAGCAGGGCCGCGTCCGCCGCACCTAATGGGCGCACTCGCCATTTCACGTCGATCAAGGCGTACTGACCGGGAATCGAATCGAAGCGCTGCACGTCGATTCGCACGGAAGCGCGCTGCTGGCCGACGCCGCCGCTCAATTGATCGACCAGCGCACCGCGCAACTCATCGGCAAGGGTGGCGCTCCACCAATCGGTATCCAGGATGGCCACGCCGCTGTTGCCTTGGCGAATCACGATCTGCGCGCGATCGACCTGCGGCGGCACACTGATGCTTTCGATGGCGATGTCGGCGCCGTTGCGGCTGGCACCCGGTTGCGCCGGGGTCAGCGTATGGAAGCTGATCGGGTCGCTACGGCACGCGGCCAGCAGCACGAGCGCAGCGAGCAGGGAGATCTTCAACGGTAAAACCATGGATGCAGCTCCTGTGCTCAATTGCGTGGCGGTCCTTTGAGGTCCAGCGGCGCGGCGTTGTCGGGGCGTCCGCGAATCAGCGACTCAGGGTGGCGACCGAGGTAATCCGACAGCTCTCGCAACGAGCGCGACATGCGCCCGAGTTCGTCGAGGGTTTCGGTCAACTGCTCACGTTGCGGTGAATCCTCGGCCAGGGTCGAATTGGCGGACTGCAAGGTCTTGCTGACGTCGGCGAGGGTGCTCTGTACACCCGGCAGGGTCCTGGCGTTGAACTGCTTCAGGCCTTTGCGCAGTTCGACCAGATTGCCGTCGAGGTTGCTGGCGATGCGCTCCACTGGCAGCGCGTTGATCTTGTTGACCATCGCCTCGAGTTTTTCCTGCAATTGCTCGAGGCTGCCGGGGACGGTCGGAATGGTGACCGGCCGTGCCGTAGGGTCAAAAGCGACTTTCGGCGCTTTGGGGTAGAAATCCAGGGAGATATACAACTGACCGGTGAGCAGGTTGCCGTTGCGGGCCTGGGCGCGAAGGCCATTTTCGATGAACGTGCCGATCAAGCGCGCGCCGGTGGCCTCGTCGTTTTCGTCGCCATGGTAAGCCTTGAGCATTTTCGCGTGGGCGCGACCCAGGCGCTGCGGATAGATGACGATGCCGACATTCACCGGGAAGGTGCGCTTGACCTCGTCGAAGTCGAGATTGACCGCCACCACCCGGCCGATTTCAACTCCGAGGAACTCCACCGGCGCGTCAACCTTGAGCCCGCGCAAGGCTTGATCGAAGCGCAGCGACAGATACTGTGCCTTGCCGTTGGGCGGGGCGAGGGCGGTGGCCTGGTCGGCGAACAGTTCGAAACCCTTGTCTTCACTGGCTGGCGAATCGTTGGGACTGTAATCCGGAGCGCGGAAAGCGATGCCGCCCACCAGCAGGGTCGACAGCGACTCGGTTTTCACCGCAAAGCCGTTGGCACCGACATTGATGTCGATGCCGCTGGCGTTCCAGAAACGAGTGTTTTCGGTGACGTAGGCGTCGTTCGGAGAATGCACGAAGACTTCGATGTTGACCCCTTTGCCGTCCTGGTCCAAGGCATAGGACACCACTTGGCCGACCGGGATCTTGCGGTAATAGACGGGGGAGCCGATGTCCAGCGAGCCGAGGTCGGCGGTGTGCAGGGTGAAACGCTTGCCCGGTTCGCCATAGGTGATCGGCGGCGGGTTCTCCAGACCCTTGAAGTTTTTTGAGCGGGTATTGGCCTGGCCAATGTCGGCACCGATGTAGTCGCCCGACAGCAATGTGTCGATGCCCGATACCCCGCCGGCGCCGATGCGCGGACGTACCACCCAGAATTGCGAGTCCTCGCGGGTGAAGGCTTCGGCCTGCTTGGCGAGTTTGATCGTGGCGTTGACGTGTTTATGGTCGTTGGCCAGTTCAACATCGGAGACATGGCCGATGACTACGTTGCGGTACCTGACTTCGGTCTTGTTGGCGGTCAGGCCATCGCCGGTCTTGAAGGTGACGGTGATCGTCGGGCCTTCCTGGAGGATGTTGTGAATCACCAGCGAAATGCCCACCAGCACCGCCACGATCGGCACGATCCATACCAGCGAGATACCGAATCGGCGGGTTTTGACCGGCGCCTGACCGGGTGCTCGCGGCTCGTCGCTGGCTGACGACTTCATCCATGTCCTCCTCAATTAATCGGGCACTGAGCGTCAGGAACGCAAAAGCACTTCATCAATATAGAAGTGCTTGGCGATAGAGCAAATGTGTATAGCTGGCGTGGGACGCGATTGCAGTCCAGGAGCTGCCGAAGGCTGAGATCTTTTGATCGAGTTTGGGACGCGGAGCGTCCCGGGCTGCATTCCCACGCAGAGCGTGGGAACGATCAGTGTAAGCGCCTGTTAACCGAGCATTTCGCGCAGGCGATACCAGAACATGCCCAGCGCCAACAGCGGCGAACGCAACGCCGGGCCACCGGGGAAGGTCATGTGCGGCACGCTGCTGAACACGTCCATGCCTTGGCTATGCCCGGCGTGAATGGCTTCGCCCAGCAATTTCGCGCACCAATGGGTGACGTTGAGGCCATGGCCGGAATAGCCCTGCGCGTAAAACACGTTCGGGTGCTGTTTGAGCCGGCCAACCTGGGGGAAACGATTGGCGGTAATACCGATCTTCCCGCCCCATTGGTAGTCGATGCGCACGTCGGCCAGTTGCGGGAACACCTTGAGCATTTTCGGTCGCATGTAGGCGGCGATATCCGCCGGATCGCGCCCGGAGTAATGACAAGCACCGCCGAACAGCAGACGTCGATCCGCCGAGAGACGGTAATAATCGAGCCCGACTTTCTGATCGCACAGCGCCAGGTTCTGCGGGATCAACTGCGCGGCGCGAGTTTCGCCCAGCGGCTCGGTGGCAATGATGTAACTGCCAGCGGGCAGAACTTTGCCGCTGAGTTTCGGCTCAAGGTCATCTAGATGCGCGTTGCAGCCAAGCACCAGGCTGCCGGCGCGCACTGAACCGGTGGCGCAGCGCACCTCGACGGTCGGGCCATGGAGGATTTCCAGCACCGGACTCTGCTCAAAGATACGCACGCCCAGCGACGCGGCGAGACGCGCCTCACCTTGCACCAGATCAAGCGGATGCAAATGGCCCGAACCCATGTCGATCAATCCGCCGGCGTACACACCGGCGTCGACCACTTGCGCACGGATCTGCTCCGGCCCGACCAGCCTGGTTTCGTGGGCATAGTCGAGTTCGGCAAGGCTGTCCTGCTCTTGCTGGAACGCGGCAAATTGCGCGGCGGTGTTGGCCAGTTCGCAAAAGCCCCAGCGCAGATCACAGTCGATGGCGTTTGCAGTGATGCGCTGGCGCACCAGCTCCACCGAATCGATGCCGGCGCGCTGCAGATAGCGCACGCCGTCCTGGCCGACGTAGCGAGCGAAACCCTCGACTTCATGGCCGATGCCGCGAATCAGCTGACCACCGTTGCGCCCGCTGGCGCCCCAGCCGATACGTCGCGCCTCGAGCAGCACCACCGACAGACCACGCTGCGCCAGTTCAATCGCCGTGTTGACGCCCGTGAAGCCGCCGCCGATCACGCAGACATCGGCAATCAAATCTCCGTCGAGCGCAGCGTAGGGCGTGGTCGCCCGCGCAGAAGCGGCGTACCAGGAACGGGTGTGTTGTACGCTGTGCTGATTCATTTGTTCGACTTCACTTTGCTCCACGACCGGGTCATCAGACGCATGATCGCCTGGGGCGGGGTCGAGGAAATGTAGAGTTTGTCGAGCACCGACTGCGGCGGATAAACCTCAGAATTGTTGACCAGTTCCTGATCCATGAACGGCTTGGCCGCAGGGTTCGGGTTGGCGTAGCCGACGGTGGCGCTGACCTTGGCGATTACTTGCGGATCTAGCAGGTAATTGATGAAGGCATGGGCCTCTTTGGCGTTGCTCGCGTCGGCCGGAATCGCCAGCAGATCAAACCACAGGTTGGCGCCTTCCTTGGGAATGGCGTAAGCGATATTGACGCCGTTCTTCGCTTCCTTGGCGCGGTTGGCCGCCTGGAACACATCGCCGGAGTAACCGAACGCGACGCAGATGTCGCCATTGGCCAGGTCCGACACGTACTTGGAAGAATGGAAATAGGTGATGTACGGACGGATGCTCAGCAGCTTGGCTTCGGCCTTTTTGTAGTCTTCAGGGTTTTCACTGCGCGGATCCATGCCCATGTAGTTGAGGATGGCCGGGAAGACTTCGTCGGCGGAGTCCATCATCGACACACCGCACTGGCTGAGCTTCTTCAGATTCTCCGGTTCAAACAACACGGCCCAGGAATCGATGTGGTCGATGCCGAGCACTTGCTTGACCTTGTCGACGTTGTAACCGATGCCGTTGGTGCCCCACAAATAGGGAACCGAGTGCGCATTGCCTGGATCATTTTTCTCTAGCAATTCAAGCAGTTTCGGGTCCAAGTTCTTCCAGTTTGATAACTGTGAACGATCGAGCTTCATGAACGCGCCGGCCTTTACCTGACGGGCGAGGAAGTGGTTGGACGGCACGACCACGTCGTAACCGGTCCGGCCGGCGAGGAGTTTGCCTTCAAGGGTTTCGTTGGAGTCGAAGACGTCGTAGATCACCTTGATCCCGGTCTTGCTCTGGAAGTCGGCGAGGGTGGTTTCGCCGATGTAGTCGGTCCAGTTGTAGACGCTGACCTGGGGCTCGGCGTGGGCTACGGCACTGAACAGCGCGCTCAGTGCGACCGGGAGTACGGATTTCAATAGACGCATATCGACACCTCTTCTTGTAATGATCGTTCCCACGCTCTGCGTGGGAATGCCGCAACGGACGCTCGGCGTTCGGCTTTGGATGGGACGCAGAGCGTCCCGGGATGCATTCCCACGCGGGAGCGTGGGAACGATCAAATTCTCAGGCGCTGCACAATCCCATGTGGGAGCGAGCCTGCTCGCGAAAGCGGTGTTTCAGTCGACATCTATGGTGAGTGTGCCGACGTCTTCGCGAGCAGGCTCGCTCCCACAGGGACGGCTGCGCCGTCAGACGCTCAGCAGCAGGAACTCTCGCTCCCACGAGCTGATCACGCGCTTGAAGTTTTCATGCTCGGCGCGTTTGACCGCGACGTAGCCGCGGACGAATTTGCTGCCCAGGTATTCGGCGACTTTCGGGCAGTCTTCCATCTGCGTCAGGGCTTCTTCGATGGTGATGGGCAGGCGCAGGTTGCGGCGTTCATAGGCCCGGCCTTCGACCGCCGCGCTCGGCTCGATCTTCTCGACCATGCCGATGTAGCCGCACAGCAGGCTCGCGGCAATCGCCAGATACGGGTTGGCGTCGGCACCGGGCAAGCGGTTCTCCACGCGCATCGATTCAGGCCCGGAAGTCGGCACACGCAGGCCCACCGTGCGGTTCTCTTCACCCCATTCGACGTTGACCGGTGCCGAGGTGTCCGGCAGGAAGCGGCGGAACGAATTGACGTTCGGCGCGAACATCGGCAGCACTTTCGGGATGTATTTCTGCAAGCCACCGATGTGATGACGGAACAGCTCGCTCATGTTGCCCTCGGCATCGGCAAAGATCGGCTGACCCGTCGCGATCTCGACCACACTCTGGTGCAGGTGCATGGCGCTGCCGGGCTCGTCGCCGATCGGTTTGGCCATGAACGTCGCGGTGACGTTGTGCTTGAGCGCTGCTTCGCGCAGGGTGCGTTTGAACACGGTGATCTGGTCAGCCAGATCCAGCGCATCGCCGTGGCGGAAGTTGATTTCCATCTGCGCCGGGCCGTCTTCGTGGATCAGCGTGTCGAGATCCAGACCTTGCAGTTCGCACCAGTCGTAGACGTCTTCGAACAGCGAATCGAATTCGTTGGCGGCATCGATCGAGAATGACTGGCGACCGCTTTCCGCACGACCCGAACGACCCAGCGGTGCCTTGAGCGGCAGGTCCGGGTCTTCACAGCGTTGGGTCAGATAGAACTCCATTTCCGGCGCGACAATCGGCTTCCAGCCCTTGTCGGTATAAAGCTGCAGGACTTTCTTCAGCACATTGCGCGGCGACAGTTCGATCGGGTTGCCGAACTTGTCGAAGGTGTCGTGGATGACGATGGCAGTCGGCTCGATTGCCCAAGGAATGACGTAGACGGCGTCGGAAACCGGCTTGCAGACCATGTCGATGTCAGCCGGGTCGAGCAGGTCGTAGTAGATGTCGTCGTCGACAAAATCCCCGGTTACCGTTTGCAGCAGCACGCTTTCCGGCAGGCGCATGCCGCGCTCATGCAGGAACTTGTTGGTCGGTGCAATCTTGCCGCGGGCGATGCCGGTCAGGTCGCTGACCACGCATTCGACTTCGGTAATCTTGTGATCTTTCAGCCAGGTGAACAGCTGATCGAAAGGGGCGTTCATAAAGACCTCGTTATTGGTTTTGTAGACGCCGGGGAGGGCGGGTTTCATCTTCCGCTCCTTCCCCTGTGGCGCGTTGGCGACTATCTTGGGCGCGGCTTGCGATTCCATCTATCCACTTTCAGCAGCACCAAAGCGCACCAAAAGAGTGCGCAGGGTCACCCCATGACAACGTGCAATCCGCTTCAGGTTCAAGCGTTCAATACCGCCGACGTGGCCGAGCAAATCCGCGCTACACCGGGCTGGGTCCAGCATTACCAGCAGATGTCGCCGGGGCATTTCGCCGGGCAGATTCGCTATCTGGATCTGCAGGGCGTCGAGGTTTATGAAGAACAGATGAACACCCGGGTCGAGCAAAACTTCAGTGCGCCATCCGGGGCTCTGGCGTTCTGTTTCGATCGCAGCGACAACGCGCTGTATCTGCTCAACGAAGAGAGCCGCAACATCTGGATCACCCCGGAGAACTACCGGGAAATCGCTGTGGTGTTCGGTCCGGATTTTGTCCGCGAGCACGGTTTGCAAGTGGCAAAGCTCGAAGGTTTGTTCATGGCGCCGCTGAACTGCGGACAGAACGCTTTGTTCAGCGGCTGGCTAAGCTCGATTCTCACGAAGTTGTCGCAAGCTGCTGATCCACTTGATAAAGATCGCCTGACTCGGCAACTGCTCGAGGACTGCCTGTTCATCCTCGACAACGCTCAAACCCGTCTTGATCGTGGAGGATTGCAGCAGCGCAACAACGAACGCCAAATCATGAAGCGAGTAGGGGAGTGGGCGGCTGATTCGCCGGAAGACACGGTCAATCTGCTCGAACTTTCCCACGTTGCCGGCGTACCCCTGCGCCAGTTGCAACAAGCTTTCAAGGCCTACACCGGGATGACCCCGAGCCATTGGTTACGCCTGAGGCGGTTGAACAGTGCGCACCGTGAATTGCTCAAGCGCCGACCTTGCGAAACCACCGTTGCCGAAGTGGCGATGCGCTGGTCGTTCTGGCATCTGGGGCGGTTTTCCAGCAGTTACCGCGCGCTTTTCAAGGAGCTGCCGAGCGAAACGCTCAAGCGCTGAGCAGAAAAAGGCTTTGTGTCCTCGCAGAAGTTAAATAGAATCAGTCTCATTTGAATCCACCTTCGCGCAGGGTCTCTTGAGATGATTGAAGCTACGTCACCGTCGGAGCAGAGCCTGCAGCAGTTGTATCGCGAGCACCGCGGCTGGCTGGAAACCTGGCTGCGCCGGCGCATGGGCAATGCGTGGGATGCGGCGGACCTCAGTCAAGACACCTTTGTCCGCGTCCTGTGCAACGCGCCGCCACTGGCTGAATTGCGCGAGCCGCGCGCTTATCTGCTCACCGTCGGCAAACGGTTGCTGAGCAATTTCTACACGCGGCGCCACCTGGAAAAAGCCTACCTCGATGCCTTGGCGCAATTGCCGGAAGCGTGCGCACCGTCGCCGGAGCAGCGCTGGTTGCTGCTGGAAACCTTGCAGGCGCTGGATGAATTGCTCGATGGCTTGCCGCGCCCGGTGCGCCGGGCATTTCTTTGGAGTCAACTCGAGGGCCTTGGCTACCGCGAGATTGCCGAGCGCTTGCAGGTTTCCGAGCGCACGGTGAAACGTTACATGGCCCAAGCGTACGAGCATTGCTTGCTGGCGGATCTGTGATGCGCGTTGCCCCCAGCGAGGAAACGCGGGAAGTGGCGCGGGCAGCGGCGCAATGGCTGGCACTGCTCGAGTCCGGTGGTGCCAGTGATGAAGATCACGCCCGATTGCAGCATTGGCGTACCAGTGACAGTCGCCACGAGAACGCGTGGCAGAAAATTCAACAACTGCGTCAACGCTTTGCAGGCTTGCCCCCGGCGCTTGCCCTGGCCACGCTGGACCGGCCGGATCCGGCGCGGCGCGCTGCTCTCAAGCGTGCTTTGGGCGTGGCAGCGCTAGTGCCGGCAGTGTGGTTGATCAGTCGGGAGCTGCCGCTGGAGGTCTGGCGCGCCGACCTGCACACCAGCACTGGCGAGCGGCGCAAAGTGCAGTTGGCCCAGGATTATTCATTGCAACTCAACACCGACAGCGCGGTTAATGTCGATCTGGCGGCACGTCAGTTGACGCTGATTCGTGGCGAGATGGCGCTCAACGCGGCAGGCGATTCAGCCTTTATCGTCAACGCGCCTTATGGACGGATGATCGTCAAACACAGCGACATCTCGGTGCGCCTCAATGCGCGCGATTGCCAGGTCTGCGTGCTGCGTGGTTCGGTGCAATTGCAGCCACTGCACGGCCCGGCGCTGGTATTGCAGCAAGGCCAGCAAGTCAGCCTGCAAGCTTCGGGCGCCGGGGCGGTGACGGCGTTCGATGCGTTGATGCCCGGGTGGCGCGACGGTGTGGTGATGGCGCAAAACCAGCCGCTGGGTGATTTCCTCCGCGAGCTGAGTCGCTACCGCTCGGGTGTTCTGCGCTGGGATCCGGCGCTGGAATCGCTGCGCGTCACTGGCAGCTTTCGCCTCGACGATACCGATCAAGTGCTGGCACTGCTGGCTGCCAGTTTGCCCGTCGATGTGCATACGCGAACGCGATTTTGGGTGTCACTGGTACCGCGTGCAGAAAAAACTGGCTGAAGCCTGTCCCTTTTTTTCGCCTCGCTGGTCATTCCAGGCAAGTGAACAAAATCGAGAGCTTCTTCCAATGCCCGCAGTATTTCCAGGTCGTTTGCGTCCGTTGTTGCAGTTGAGCCTTTTGCTGAGCCTGAGTGCCAGCCCCGTGTTGATCCAATCGAGCTGGGCCGACGATGGCAGTCGCCGCAGTTATCAGGTGCCGGCCGGTAGTCTGAGTACAGCGCTGACGCGCTTCGCCGGTCTCGCCGGCGTCAATCTGTCGGTGGATCCGGCACTGGTCAGCGGCCGCAACAGCAATGGTTTGTCCGGTGAATATGGCGTGGAGGAGGGGTTCAGCCGGTTGTTGCTGGGTTCGGGTTTGCAGCTGCAACCGGTCGGCGATCAGGCTTATACGCTGGTGCCCGCAGCGCAAGGCAGCACCTTGCAACTTGCGCCGACATCCATTCTCGGCGCGAGCGGTTCAGCGGATGCCGACGTGTTTGCTGGCGGTCAGGTCGCGCGGCGTGGCTCGCAAGGGTTGTTGGGTTCCAGGGATTTCATGGAAACCCCGTTCAGCATGACCACCTACACCAGCGAAACGGTGAAAAACCAACAGGCGCGCACGCTCGGCGATCTGATCAGTACCGACCCTTCGGTACGCGCCACCAACCCTGCCGGTGGCCGCTATGAGCAATTCACCATCCGTGGTTTCAGCCTGTTCAACAGTGATGTTGCCTACAACGGCCTCTACGGTGTGTTGCCGACTTACACGATTGATATGGAAATGGCCGATCGCGTCGACATCCTCAAAGGCCCGAGCCAATTGATCAACGGGATTTCGCCACGGGGCAGTGTAGGAGGGGGGATCAACGTCGTGCCGAAACGCGCGACCGACAAGCCGATCACCTCGCTGACAGCCAATTACGCCTCGAACAATCAAGTCGGCGGCGCGGTGGATGTCGGACGGCGTTTTGGCGAAGACAATCAATTCGGGGTGCGCTTCAACGGGGTTAAACAGTCCGGTGATACAGAATGGGATCATCAGAGTGTCGATCGCGACATGGCAGTACTCGGTCTGGATTTCCGTGGTGAACGCTTGCGACTTTCCACCGATATCGGCCACACCGAACGCGACACCGACGCACCGCAGGAACGCGTGCAAGTCGCGACCAACGCCAAGGTGCCGAACGCCAATGATGTGCGCGACAACTATGCGCAACCCTGGAGCCGGGCGCGAACCAAAGACACTTTCGGCACGCTCAACGGCGAGTTCGATGTCAGCGATTCGGTCATGCTGTATGGCGGCGTCGGCGCACGCAAAAGCAATCACGACTTCTTGCGCCACGCGGTTTCAGTGACCAATGACGCCGGCGACTTCAGCGTCCAGCCGCGCGACTTCACTCGCGACGAAAACGTTCGCACGGCTACCGCTGGGGTGCGCAACTGGTTCCAGACCGGACCGGTCAGCCATGAAGTGAACCTGGCGGCCAACTACTTTTATATGGACTTCGAAAACGGCGGCGCCCGTTACGCGGCCGGGCGCAGCAATCTCTACGACCCGGTGGAAATAGCCAGACCCGGCACGCCGACCCGCAATGACGCCAAGGTCTACACCGAAAATCGCTTCAGCGGCGTGGCCTTGTCCGACACGCTCGGGTTCTTCGATGATCGACTGCTGCTGACTCTGGGTGCGCGCTGGCAGCGGGTCAAAGTCGATGACTGGAGCGACGGCATCAAGGGCGACACGGCCTACGATGAGGAAAAAGTCTCGCCGTCGGGCGGCATTCTGTTCAAGGCGACAGACAAACTTTCGCTGTACGCCAACTACATGGAAGGTCTGAGCCAAGGCAAGATCGCGCCATCGACGTCGATCAACGAAGACGAAATCTTCCCGCCATTCATCAGCCGCCAGGTCGAAGTCGGCGCCAAGTACGACGCCGGCTCATACGCCCTGACGGCAGCGGTGTTCCGCATCAAACAACCTGCCTACGAAACCAATGCGACCACACGAGTCTTCGGCCCGAACGGCAAACGCGAAAACAACGGCGTAGAACTGAGCGTGTTTGGCGAACCGCTGAAGGGCTTCCGATTGCTGGGCGGTGTGATGTACATCGATAGCGAACTGACCCACACCACCAACGGCACATTCGACGGCAACCGCGCACCGGCGACACCGAAATACAACGTCAACCTCGGCGCGGAGTGGGATGTGCCGACTGTGCAGGGTTTGACATTGACCAGTCGTGCGATCTATTCGAGTTCGCAGTATCTGGATCAGGCGAACGACAAGGAAATCGACTCTTGGGAACGATTCGATGTAGGCACGCGCTATGCTTTCAAGCTGGACGAGAAAACGATCACCTTGCGCGCCAGTGTCGAAAACGTGCTGGATAAACGCTATTGGAGCTCGGCGGGTGCATCGGATGATAGTGAGCCGGGGTTGACGCTTTCTACGCCGAGGACGTATCTGCTGTCGGCGGCGGTAGACTTCTAACGGAGCAGGGTAAGTGCGTCGATCGTCGTCGAAAATACGTTAACTACACTAAATGACCGTTTAGTTGAGCTAACAAAAAACCGTACCTGCAACGGAGAAGGCCATGATTCAGCGCAAGCCGAATGCTACAGATGTGATTGCTGCGCTGAATCTACAGCCTCATGTCGAGGGCGGTTATTACCGCAGAACCTATCAAGCCGATCATCGTGACTACCTCGAAACGCAGCGAGGCCCGCGATATCTGCTGACCTCGATCTACTATCTGCTTACTGAGCAATCGCCAGTGGGCCAGTTTCATTTCAACCAGTCCGACATCCTGCATTATTTCCAGTTGGGCGACGCCATCCAATACAACCTGATCCACGCCGACGGCTCATTGCAAACGCTGGTAATGGGCAGCGATGTTTTTGCTGGTCAGCAACTGCAGTTGCACGTACCGGGTGGAATTTGGAAAGCCTCTCGATTGCTGGAAGGCTCGAATGGCTTTGGCTTGATCAGCGAAGCGGTTTCGCCAGGATTTGATTTTGCCGATATGGAAATAGGTGATCGAGCAAAATTGACCGCACAGTATCCGCAGCATGGAGCGCTGATTGAAATGCTTACGCGCGGTGAAGATTGAGAGTTGTAGATTGGGACAAATGCAGTTTGCAGGGAAAGCTGGTTTTGAAGCGACCGCGCAGATTCAAATCTCTCGGGCAACCACGCTAACCCTGTAACATCTTGTTACGTGTAATGTATATTATGTTAAATAAGGTATGCAGCATCGTCTGGGCTTAAACTTATCCAGCGTCGTTTTTCTCCCACCTTGACCTCTCACCACCTTGGCCGGACACCTACCTGAGCTCTCAGTCGGCAAAGTTCATATCACTGCACATGAGTTCGTCTTTAGCATGGCCGAGAGCAATCGTTGGCGCGCTCCCATGTGCCTCTCACCACACTCGATTCGCTCTTGGGGGCTTCACCCGCCTTAAACCCGGAGAGGCTGCGGACTGCTGAAGCTTTCGATGCCTCTCCGAGTAAAGGACGAAGAAAGATATGGAAATGCATGGCATCAAAAGCTACGGCGAGAGACTTCAGTTCGCATATACCCTTCGTGGGTTTCCAAAACTCTACGCGCTGTCACACCGAATCGGTGTGACGGACAGCGCTCTTAGTCGGTGGTTTCGTTCAGAGCCAATCAGTATGGAGAACTTCGCCAAGCTGTGCGTCGAGTTGAACGTCAATGCCGATTGGCTTCTGCTCGGCCGTGGACAGCATACGCTCGGCGCCATGCATGACGCGCCGCATCGCAAAGCGCTCGCGGACGTGATTGAAAGAATGGCCGACAACGACGTTCGTAACCTTGCCAAGTTTCTTGATGAAGTGACCACTCCAGCACCTTGAGCGCCGCGCAATATTTTCAGGGCAATTCGTGAGCCCTGCTCAACCGACTGAGCTTCACGAAGGGTCCGATATTGATAACTTCTAGATGCCCGAGCAATGACGCCTGGGTATGAGCTGGAGATCATCATGTGCACTAAGGAATCTGCAAAAGCTGATGTAGAAGTGAAGTTCGAGTCCCAGAAAACGTTCAGCCTTTTCGGTCGGAACATCTCAACTTGCCAAGCGGCCCTGGGGGCTGGTGCTCACGTGCAAGTCACCAACACAGAAGGCCTGAACTACCATCTGAATGTTTTCGCGAAATGCGAGTGCGACGGGCTTCTGAAGAGGCTCAACGTGGCAATCGATAAGTCCATAGGTAACCCTCCCGAAGGCTTGCGTGACGTCCCTTTCACTATCGACCGCACTTCCCATCCCGACTGGCGCTCTCGTCAAGCCTATCTTCGCGATGGTGTGGGATTTACGAGCAGGATCATCACCTGCGCATGGCCTGCCCTTGCGCCGCCTAAGCTGGGCAGCGTGGTAACCGGTGGAACTACGACGACAATCGACGCCACAGCCATCGACTCGCAGTTGGTTTATGCCATGACCGATGCTACCCCGGAGCAGGTCAGCGCATACTCTCACCTGAACCTCTACGCACAGGGGGCTGCGCGTGCTGTCCTGAAAAGCAAGGGCGTGGACATCACCAATACGGACTATCTGCAGACGAAGCAATGGTTCGATGCTGTGGTTTACCAACTGACCGATCTGGGCTTCACCGTGAAGGCAGCGAGCGGCGGCCAGGTCAGGCAGGATGTCTCTTCTGGTGACGTGGACATCGGTAGTTTGCTGACCACCATCGTTGGCACGTATCTGGGAGCGGCGGAACTCGAGAGTTTCAAGCAGCTCGCGACGCTCTTGGCCAAGGATCCCAACGATTCCGGTACCCACGACTTCATGACCTTCTGGTGGAACAAGGCCAGCACCAAGGACGGCCGTACGACTGTCGCCTTTGGCCCCATCAAGAACGATCAGGGCATGGCTTCGGTGACGGTGGTTTACCTCGTGTTGGATGTGGAATTCACAGACTGGCACTCACTGTTTGTCAGCTACCACCATGAAGGTGTATTGATCCGCAGCGCTGCCATTACCCTGGATCTCGACATGGAGGTCAACAGCAAAAATGAAAAAGCAATCTTCGACGCCATCTCCGGCGCAGTGGCCAATCACATCAAGACTCAGGAACTGAGTTTTGACTGATAGCCCATAAATACGGGGCTCCAGCACATATTCGCAACGCTGGAGCCCCGTTTTTTTGTGCAATGGCACTTTCCGCGCTGCCTTTCTTAGTCGACCGTGATCTGCCCTGAGGGACTGGCGCTAAGGAACGCGTAGACGGCTCACCACCCGATTAATCTCCCCTACCACCCGCCCCGTCGCCTCCTCGATCGTTCCCTCATTCCGACACAAAAACCAACCCTGATCGGCAGCGGCCACCTCAAACGCCTCAGTACAAGCGACATGCTCCTCCAGACCGCGAAGCACAGTACTGCTCAAGCCACGCCGTCGCGCCCCCGCCCTCGCCCACGAAATCTCCGCCGCCGTGACCACGCCAACATGCAGGTCGGGCACCTGAACGTTGCGATCACGGTTTAATTGCAGGATTTCAGCAAACGGGACTATCCGGCGAAACGCCGCATCGGATGGATACCAGCGATCGATCAGGATGATGCTGTCGGTGGGTTGTCTGGTCAGCACGTTTCGGGAAATCCAGCTGCGGCTATCAGCGAGGCGTTGGCAGACTTCCAGTTCCAGATCCCGGTCAGGATGACGGACGAGTCGGTTCACCAGATGCATGGTCTCGCCCCTGAACGGGTCGCTTTTTTTCTCGCACAGTCGGATCACTTTCTGGTTGTCTGCCCTCAGGACTTCAGTGATGGCCTCCAACAGCGAGGTTTTGCCGACGCCTTTGGGGCCATCAAGTGAAACAAACAGCGGACGAGTCATTGTTCACAGGCTTTAACGGGGAGTGGGGAACACTCTAACGGATTTTCAGGTTGAACCTCTTCTGCTCAGGCGGACTCCCAAACCTGAATTCAGGAGAAACCTATGACCCAGACAGCTCTAGTCGTGGGCGCCAGCGGCATTGTCGGCAGCGCCATCACCCAGTTACTCATCGACAACCAGTGGCAGGTCGCCGCCCTTTCGAGGCATCCGTCGCAAGCGCCAGGCGTGATCCCTGTCGCGGCGGACCTTCAGGATCCAGCCTCTTTGGAACAGGCGCTGAGGGATGTGAAACCCACTCATGTGTTCATTACCACATGGTCGCGGCAAGCCACGGAGGCCGAGAACATTCGCGTCAATGCCGCCATGGTGCGCAACGTCCTCGCCGCCATTCGCCCAGCCAAAAGCGTCAAACACGTAGCACTGGTTACCGGCCTGAAACACTACCTTGGTCCGTTCGAAGCCTATGGTAAAGGCAGCCTGCCGCAGACACCGTTTCGCGAAGAGCAGGGTCGTCTGGATGTCGAGAATTTCTATTACGCTCAGGAAGACGAACTCTTCACCGCTGCTGAACAGGACGGCTTCACGTGGAGCGTTCATCGCCCGCACACCGTCACTGGGGTGGCCGTGGGCAACGCGATGAACATGGCAACCACCCTCGCCGTCTATGCCTCGATTTGCAAACACATCAATCGCCCCTTTGTGTTTCCCGGTTCCAGGGTGCAATGGGACAGTCTCACTGACATGACCGATGCGCGGCAGTTGGCGAAACAACAACTGTGGGCGGCCACCACCCCGGCTGCGGCCAACCAGGCGTTCAACGTCACTAATGGCGATGTATTCCGGTGGAAATGGACGTGGAGCCGAATTGCCGAATACTTCGACCTGCCTGCTGCTGACTATCCCGCGTCACCTTCTCCTCTAGAGAAGCAGATGGCGGACGATCAAGCCGTATGGGCGCAAATAGTCGCCGAGCACGGTTTGAAAGAATCCGATATCGATCGCCTGATTTCCCCATGGCATACCGATGCAGATCTCGGTCGCCCTATCGAAGTGGTCACGGATATGTCGAAAAGCCGCCTGATGGGCTTCACTGCCTACCAGGCGAGCGATCAGGCATTTTTCGACGTGTTCGACGAACTGCGGGAGATGCGCTTGATCCCTTAGGCGGTTCCAGACAGATAAGGTGGGCACCTGGCGTGCCCCCTCATTCAACAGTCATTTCCACGCCCTCGCCCCCCACATCTGCGACTTTCATTCGCCCTGTGAAATCCTCCTGCCAGTCACCGGCAGAACGCAGCCGATCGTTTATCCCAACTCCAAAATAGCGCCTTCGACAGGTATCGCTCTGTATCCAAGTGTGTACGGCCGCAAACACGTTACACAACATTGATCTTCCCGCCCCCTCAGACACAAGCGAGATACACCAGCACGATGAACTGCGCTCACGGCCAGCGCAGTGCTCCTGTGCCTGACACCTGTCATTGGGAGCACCTGAACGGCTTCCACTTTCTTGACGACAAGTTGGAGGATTAAACCAATGCAAACAAATCCGTCATCGGTCTTGAATCGGCTGCACCTTAATCTCGATCGTGCTGGAGACTGGATCGCGCCGTTAAGCCTGCGCGTTTTTCTGGCCTGGGAGTTTTTTGAAGCGGGATGGGAAAAGTGGAACGGTGAGAACTGGTTCCCCAGCATTCAAGGGGCCTTTCCTTTTCCCTTCAATCAGCTGCCGGCTACGTTCAATTGGCAGTTATCCATGTGGGCAGAGCTGCTCTGTTCCATTGCTTTGCTTGTAGGCCTGGGAACACGCCTTTCGGCACTGATCCTCATAGTGGTCACCGTCGTGGCAACTGCCGCAGTTCACTGGCCAGCAGAGTGGTCGACGTTGAGCGAACTGGCTATGGGCTACTCCATCAGCAACAAAGGCTACGGCAATTTCAAGCTGCCGTTGATCTATCTCGTCGCACTTCTGCCACTCGTGTTCACAGGCGCCGGCAAGCTAAGCCTGGATGCATTCATCGGTCGGTATCTCAAGCGTTTGAATGCACGCTGAGTGTTATCGCGTCATCAAGGGTATCGCTCTCAACCCCCACTAGTTAATCAGGAGTTTCGCCATGACCCATATTGATAAAGTGCTGTACACCGGCAAAGTCCATACCTCTTCGGGTGGACGCAATGGCACCGCCCTCAGTGACGATGGCCGACTTGATATAAAGCTGTCGTCGCCTGGCACCTCTGGCGCCGGTACCAACCCAGAGCAGTTGTTCGCCGCTGGTTGGTCGGCCTGTTTTATCGGCGCGATGGGGATTGCGGCGAACAAGCTGAAAGTCACCCTCCCGGGTGACCTTGCCGTCGACGCCGAAGTGGATCTAGGCACAACCGATGGTGCTTATTTCCTCCAGGCTCGCCTCAACGTCTTCCTTCCCGGGCTGGATCGCAACGTCGCTCAAGACCTGATCGATACCGCACACCAGACATGCCCGTACTCCAAAGCGACGCGGAACAACATCAACGTGGTGATCAACCTCGTTTGAGCAGAACCGTGGCGGGTTTCAATCGCCCGATTCACACCCCCCGGCTGCCAGCGGTAACCGTGGAGGTGCTGTGGATCGGGGGTTCCAGACGTCGAATCGGAGTATTGAGCTCATGCAAACGAACACTTCATCACCAACGCATTTAGATCCACAGCTCCCCTTTGGGGCGACCGTCGGGCTCGGGTTGCGCCGTGCACTGCTCAACACGCTTCGTGACGCTCCAGTCGGTGATTTCGATTTTCTAGAGGTTGCTCCAGAGAACTGGATCGGCATCGGTGGCGCTCATGGTGAGGCCTTGCAGTTGCTGGCTGAACGCTACCCGCTGTCATGCCATGGCCTGTCACTGTCGCTGGGTGGCAGTGCACCGCTGGACGAACCTTTTCTTGAGCAAGTTCGCGGGTTCCTCGATCGCTTCAACGTGCCGTTCTATAGCGAACATCTGAGTTACTGCAGTGACGATGGCCATTTATACGACCTGCTACCGTTGCCATTCACTGAGGAGGCCGTTCATCACGTTGCTGCGCGCATCCGCCGTGCACAGGACATTCTCGGTCGTCGTCTTGCTGTAGAGAACGTCTCTTACTACGCCGCTGCTCATCAGGACATGGACGAACTTGCTTTTACCAATGCAGTGCTCCGCGAGGCCGATTGCGACCTGTTGCTCGACGTTAACAATGTGTACGTCAACTCAGTCAACCACCGCTTTGATCCAGCGGTTTTCCTCGCCGGCCTGGAACCCGAACGCGTAGTCGCCATGCACGTGGCTGGGCATTACGACGAAGCCGAGGACCTGATCATCGACACCCATGGTGCGTCGGTCAAACCGGTAGTCTGGTCATTGCTGGGGCAGGCTTATGACCTTTTCGGCGTGAAGCCAACCCTGCTGGAGCGCGATTTCAACTTTCCGTCCTACGACGAACTGGTGGCTGAGTTGAACATCATCAAGCGCTTGCAACGCGACGCGGGTGCTTTGGCGCGGGTGACTGTCGATGGCTGACTCCCCTTCAAGTCTGCACAGTCAGCAGCTCGCGCTGACCCGTTACCTGCGTGACCCGGACAGTTATGCGCCGCCTGCGCAGATGAATCCCGCAAGAGCGCAGGTCTACCTCAACCTGGTGTTGAACAATCTGTTGGGGTTGCTGGGTGGAACGTTTCCGGTGCTGATTGCCGTGCTGGGTGATGCCGGTTGGCGTGGGCTGGTACGGCGTTTTTTGCGTGACTACCGCGCGCAAACGCCACGCTTCGGAGAAATAGCTCGTGAGTTTGTAGACTTCGTAGCGAGCCTGGAAGACTCGCCCGGTCACGAACACCCCTGGTACCCGTTCTTGCCTGAATTGGCTCATTACGAATGGGTGGAAATGGCGCTGCAACAGTTGGACGCAGCGCCGTTAAAAGCCAGTGATGCGGCGTATTTACTCGACCGTCCCCTCAGGCTTTCCCCGCTCGTCTGGCCGCTGGCTTACACCTGGGCCGTACATCGTCTCGGCCCAGGCCACTTGCCTTCTGAACCGCCAGAACAACCGACGTTGCTGCTGATCAGCCGTGTGCCGAGTGGCCAGGTGCAATTCTCCCAGGTCAGCCCTCTCGCGTTCCGTTTGTTGCAGCGGATCGAGCACTTCCCTGACATGGATGGACGAGCGCAGTTGCACGCTTTGGCTGCGGAGGCTGGTGCATCAGACGTGACCAGCTTCGTTGCTGACGCACTGGTGCTGCTGCGCAAGCTGCATGAGCAAGCTGTCGTCGGGGTAGCAGCGACACCCGTTTTAAAGCTGTTGTCCTGACTGACGCGCAAAGGCTGAGGTCAGTTTTTGTATCTCTATGTACCCAAACGCGAAGTCTTGGGATTGGCTTACAAATGCTCCGCTCGCCGATACATCGCCGATACATGGCTCCCGCTAAATAGGCCTGCCCGAATAAGGTCGCTCTGTCGAAGTGGACGAAGCTTGCGCCCTTCGCCTCGAGCTTCCTTGAGGGTCTATCCGCCCTGTGGCATGAATCGCGGCCTCGCCGCGCAAAGCATCTGGAGAAGCACTATGTACCGTAAACCAATGTCGAACAAAACCAGTCTCGGCCTGGCCGCAATTGCTTTAGCCGGTGGCATGAGCCTGGCATCGTCTGCCGCTTTTGCTGTTGAGCCATTGCCCCAAGGCTACCAACTGGCATCGGCCGATAAAACCGGCGAAGGCAAGTGTGGCGAAGGCAAATGCGGCGCCAGCGAAGCCAGCGACAAGTCCGCTACTGCCGAAGGCAAGTGCGGTGAAGGCAAATGTGGGGACGACTCTTTCGCCCGCACAGATACCGACCATGATGGCCTCGTCTCTCTTAAAGAGCTGCTGGCTGTGGCACCTCAGGGCGGTGAAGAATTCAAAGCGATGGACACCAACCACGATGGTTTTCTTTCGGAAGGTGAGGTCTACAAGTTCAGAACCAACCAGTACATCTCCAATGGCAAAAAAGTCCCAACCGAGCTATTTACCCGCATGAGCAAAGCGCAGAACTGATTCCT
The DNA here is from genome assembly GCF_900187595.1 of Pseudomonas sp. Irchel 3F6. Taxonomy (NCBI): domain Bacteria; kingdom Pseudomonadati; phylum Pseudomonadota; class Gammaproteobacteria; order Pseudomonadales; family Pseudomonadaceae; genus Pseudomonas; species Pseudomonas sp. Irchel 3F6. Next base: position 912,981 of record NZ_FYDP01000001.1, read on the forward strand.
CCCGCCGTAGCATTCGCCCTCCCCGCGCCTGCAGCCAGGGAGGGCGATCTACTTTCTGCAAAGCGCTCAATGTTAAATGCGGATTGATTACACAGCGTTATAAGTGATGTTCTCCGCCCCTGATTTATCCCCTGAACGCAACACTCTAAAGTCCATCCCACTGCTCCCCTCATCATGTCGATGGGGCGCCGACTGGAGACTTATCCCATGCCTTTCATCAGCGTTCGTATTACTCGCGACGGCGTCACCAAAGAACAGAAATCTCAAGTCATCGCCGAGATCACCAAAACCATGCAAACCGTCCTCAACAAGGACCCGCACCTCACCCATATCGTTATTGAAGAGGTCGATACCGACAACTGGGGCTATGCCGGAATTACCACCACCGAGTACCGCCAACAACTGACGGAGTCGAAGAAATGACTTTCCCCGTCAGTATCGACTTTGTGTCGGATGTGGTGTGCCCCTGGTGCGCACTCGGCGCCACAGCGCTGGAACAAGCCATCGCCAATGTTGCCGGCGAGGTTGCCGTGGAGCTGACCTTCAAGCCCTTCGAACTGAACCCGGAGATGCCGGCCGAGGGCGAGCACGCCATCAAGCACATGATGCGCAAATACGGGCGCAGTGCCGAAGAAGTCGCCTCGCGCAATGAAATGATCGTCGCGCGTGGCAAGGCCATAGGTTTTCAGTTCGACCTGGACAAGCGCAGTCACTTCTACAACACCTTCGATGCCCATCGCCTTCTGCTGTGGGCCGTGCAGGAAGGCCGCCAGGTCGCGCTGAAGAAAATCCTGATCGAGGCTTATTTCACCAATGGCGCGAACCCCAGCGACCACGAAACACTGGTGCGCCTGGCCGGTGAAGCGGGACTTTCAACCACCCGCGCCCGCGAGATTTTGACTAGCGAGGCGTTCGCTCTCGAGGTCCGTGAACTTGAGAGTTTTTACCTTGAGCGCGGGATTAACTCGGTCCCGGCCATGGTACTGAACGGTCGTCAGTTGGTGTCCGGATCGCTATCCGTCAAGGAATACGAACAAATCCTCAGGCAAGTCGCACGAGAGTCCGCCACTGCCTGACAAAGCGACTTAACTGCAATCTCAGTTATTAAGCATTTCGCCGGGGCTTGTTGAAGTGACCGCCCCACTTCCTTCCATCAACGTCAAGTGAACCGTCATGCCTCACGACTTGAATCAACTGGAAACTGCGCTGGCTGCTTACCCCCGAGTGGCGCTGCTGGAAGGCCCGACACCGATTCAGAAGCTGTCCCGCCTGAGCCGGGCCGCCGAGCTGCATGGCTGCGATCTCTACGTCAAACGCGATGACCTGATGGGCCTCGGCGGCGGTGGCAACAAACTGCGCAAACTCGAATTTTTGCTTGGCGAAGCATTGGCCGAAGGCGCGGACACACTGGTTACCTGGGGCGGTTTTCAATCCAATCACGCCAGGCTGACCGCCGCCGTCGCGGCCCGCCAAGGTTTGGCCTGCGAGCTTATCCTGACCCCGTCTGCGGTGCGCAGCGATGATGATTTTTGTCATAACGGCAACGTATTGCTCGATGGCCTGTTTGGCGCAAAGGTCCATCGACTGCCGCGCGGTTTGACGCCCGATAGCTACGCTGGCGAATTGCTCAGCGCGCTCAAAAGCCAAGGCAAAAAACCCTTCCTCATACCATTGGGCGCCTCCAGCCCCAGGGGCAGTCTGGGCTACGCCGCTTGTGCGGGAGAGATCCTCCGCCAGGCAGACGCGCTCGGTGTGCAATTCGAGCGGATCATCATCCCCAACGGCAGCGCAGGGACCCATTCAGGACTGCAGGCGGGTCTGGCACTGGCTCGATCATCAACCGAAGTGATCGGCTACTCGGTGTTGGCAACTGAGGAGCAGGCCACGGCCGCGACCCTGGAAAAAACTCGGGAAACCTTGCAGCTCCTGGACCCGTCCGCAACCCTTCTGCAAAGCGCAATCACTGTGGATGGCAGTCAACGTGGCGACGCCTATGGCGCCCCCACCGAATCGATGCTCGAAGCGGTTCGACTGCTGGCCTCCGTTGAGGGCTTGCTGACGGATCCGGTCTACGGTGGCAAGGCCTTCGCCGGGTTGCTCGCTGCCGTGCGCCGTGGCGACTACCCGCCAGGAAGCAATCTGCTGTTTGTGATGACCGGCGGCTTGCCCGGCCTTTTTGCCTACCGCAGCGCCTTCAACTGACTTGAGCTTTTTCGTCGTCATAAAAAACTGATGCCCGGGCGAGCCCACGGCATCGGTCACTTAACTTGCGTGGAGTACATCGTCATGTCGAACGCCCCTTATCCGCTGAACCGCACCGCATATCTGCTGGTCGATCCGTACAACGATTTTCTTTCGGACAACGGCAAGGTCTTCCCCTTGATCAAGCCGATTGCCGAGCAGGTCGGGCTGCTCGACAACCTGCGGGCGCTCGATCGCGCCGTACGGGCGCAGAACATTCCGGTGGTCATCGTGCCGCACCACCGCTGGGAACATGGCGACTATGAAGGCTGGGATCATCCAACACCGACCCAATGCAAAATCATGCACATGCACCACTTCGCACGCGGTGAATGGGGCGGCGAATGGCATCCCGATTTCGCGCCGAAGGACGGCGACATTGTCGTGCAGGAACATTGGGGCTCCAGCGGCTTTGCCAATACCGACCTTGATTTTCGCCTGAAGCAGAAAGGCATCACCCACGTCATCATCGTCGGCCTGCTCGCCAATACCTGCATCGAAGCGACCGCCCGCTACGCCTCGGAACTGGGCTACCACGTCACGCTGGTGCGCGATGCGACCGCCGCTTTCCGTGCGGAAATGATGCACGCCGCCCATGAGTTGAACGGGCCGACTTTCGCTCATTCAATCGTCACCACCCAGGAATTGATTGAGGCGCTTGCAGCGCAGGTGTAATGGCGAGGAACCTCACCGATTTCGCCAGTTTGCCGTAGCGCGCTCACTCCAAGGACAACTCAGCGCTTGATCGACCGCCAATAAGAGCTGTGCAGAAATCAGCTTGAGCCACCTGTTCGTGTCGGCTTCAATGGCAGGAAAATTCGCTGATGGTCGATGTAGATCCGTCTTCCCGGCGAAACGCTTCTACAACATTTGCTCGCGTAGAAAATCGATGAACGCCATCGTCCGCGCTGAACGTCGTCGCTCGCGGCTGAGTACGGCGCTGACAGGCAGCGCGCTGGTCTGATAGTTGTCGAGTACGGTACTCACCCTGCCCTGCTCGACGTCAGCTGTGAACAGCCATTGCGGTGAGAGGGAAATACCCAAGCCGCAGAGCACCATTTCGCGGATGGCCTCGCTGCTGTTGCTGGTGACGTTACCCTGGATAACTACATCGAACGCCTGGCCGAGGTGCGTAAAGTGCCAACGGTCGTAATGCTCCAGCAACGTGAAGCCGATGCAGTTGTGATCGGACAGTTCGCTTGGCTCAAGTGGCACGCCGTGCAGAGCCAGGTAACCGGGCGCGGCATAGACACGCCGTGGGCTATTGCCTAGTGGCAGTGCCACCAATCCCTCGCTCTTCACCGCGCCAATGCGAATAGCCAGATCGATGTTTTCCTTGAGCAGGTCTTCATTGTGGTCACTCAGCCGCAGGTCAATCCGCACGTCAGGATGGCGTTGCAGGAAAATCCCTATGAGCGGTGCGATGCATAACCTTCCATAACTGACCGGGGCGGCGACTCGTAAAGGGCCGGCGATCTGCTCCTGGCCACTGGTAAAGCTCCGTGTAGCAGTTTCGACGTGGCCGAGAATTTCCTGGCAGTGGTCGTAGAAGCGTTGACCTTGGTCGGTCAGGGCCAAATGCCGAGTGCTGCGTGCGAACAATGGCCCACCCAGATACTGCTCCAGCGCGCGCACTTGCTTGCTCACTGCCGGCTGCCCCATGTTCAGTTCACGGGCGACCGCCGAGAAAGACCCGCGCTCCACGACGCGAACAAAGACATGCATGCTGTCGAACAGATCCATCGACGATTGGTTCTCTTTGGGGAATAAGTCATATGCACATTGGATTTCTTATCGGAATGATTAAAGCGCGGCAATCTGTAAGCGTCCATCCCAACACAGGTTCCCGCCATGAAACATTCCATGCTTGCCGCCATCGCCGAGTCCGCTCAATCCCCTCTGGCCATCCGTCACATCGATCGCCCTGTTGCCGGTAAGGGGCAAGTCCTGGTCAAGGTTCACGCCGCAGGGGTCAATCCGCTCGATACCAAAATTGCCGCCGGCGCAGGGGCTCACGCCCGTCAAACGCTGCCGGCCGTGCTCGGCCTTGACCTCGCCGGTACGGTGGTTGAAGTGGGTGAAGCAGTCCAAGGATTCACCCAGGGCCAGGAAGTCTTCGGCATGCCCGGCGGGATCGGCGGTGCCCAAGGCACCATGGCCGAGTACATTGCCGTGGATGCCCGCCTGATCGCGGTCAAGCCACACACCCTCAGCATGCGTGAGGCGGCTGCATTGCCTTTGGTATTCATCACCGCGTGGGAAGGTCTGGTCGATCACGCCAATGTCCGCTCCGGCCAGCGTGTCCTGATTCATGGGGGCGCGGGTGGGGTCGGCCAAGTGGCTGTGCAACTGGCCAAGGCTCGCGGTGCCGATGTCTACGCCACCGGTTCGGCGGGCAGTCTGGACTTCATACGCTCGCTGGGGGCGACGGCGATCGACTATCAGGCACAGAGCGTTGAGGATTATGTCGAGCACTACACCGCCGCCGAAGGGTTCGACATTGTCTACGACACCGTCGGCGGCAGCACGCTGGATGCATCATTCCAAGCCGTGAAAGCCTATACCGGGCACGTGCTGAGCTGCCTGGGCTGGGGCCAGCACAGCCTGGCACCGTTGTCGTTCAAAAGTGCCACCTACTCGGGGGTTTTCACTCTGGCTCCGCTGCTCACCGGCAAAGGACGCGAACATCACGGCGCTATCCTGCGCGAGGCCGCTGCGCTGGCCAATGCGGGTCAACTGACGATCCGCGTGGATCAACAGCACTTTGCAATGCAAGACGTCAACGAGGCGTTTCGCCAAGTCGCCGAAGGCCGCGGCAAGGGCAAGACGGTGATCGAGTTTGTGGGTGCATAGCTTCTTGTAATCTCTTCATAGCGCTAACGGCCAAAAGCGTCCGCCTTTGGCCGTTAGTTGCCACAAGGGCAACCGCTTTCGGCCAAGAGCTGCCGCCCCCATGGTCTTCTCCAGCCCAAAACGCTGTCGCCAGTTGCTGCCGAACGTATGGCACACCTACTGGCATGGGCCGCACACCATATGGATGGCAACTCGACTCCTGTAGGCGGCTCTTTCTATGAGAGCTGGCCTCTCACCCATTTGTATTTACCTGGCCTGAACAAACCGCCGCTCAAGGTTTTCTTTTGCATTGCTCTTCGGGCGCACCATATCCCCAAGTGATGATGGCTTCGGCCTTATGTTCCCAAAGCGATTCATTACGCCCGACGTACTTGATGCCCATGCCACTGAGTTGCTGGTACATCAGCGATACGCTGTCGCCACGCTCGGCTATTAATGTTGGCGGATCAGTTTCGAAGAACCTGACAGTTACCTCGTTTGCAGGGTTGCCGTCGCATTCGTAAAAGACAGGCCCAGTGCCAGAGATCAGTCGGTACCGTGCTTGCAACTCAGCGATGCGGTTCTGGTATTCCATGCGCAGGCATGCACCGACGTCATCACTCTTCCAGCAATCGTCCCGCCCCTTGATCCACCCCCGCTGCTCTGCTTTGAGCATTGGAGGATGCTCGTTGCCGGCCTTAATACTCGCACTGGCATACACTGCCGAGAGTTTGCGATCGAGGGCAGATAATTCCTTGTCTTTACATATCAATGCTTCGATACCGCCAGGCTCCGCCTTTGAGCAATCGTAAGATGGACCAGGTGGCGAATTGATAGCCGACGATGTTCCCGTGCGCGCCCCGGTCGACTGTATCGCACTGATTTGCTGATCAATGTAATTGCACCACTGCTCGGAGCTTCGCTCAGGGACATCTGACCCATCTTGAACCCCCAGCTTTATCTCGATCACTGACTTCCATTCATCAGAACCTAGATCCGGTCCGTGCCCTTGCATATCAGCCGTATGCAGAACCTTATCGACCGATTGATACCACGTGTTTGAGCATTGAGATTGCGCCTTGGCAACGCCTGTGACGCCAATCAATAGCAAGACCAAATATTTGCGCATGTGCGGTTTGCCTGGATTTACGCAGTCGCCAACCACTCATCTTAGCCGGTCTCATCCGCTAGCGATCGGTGAGTCAATAGTGATTGCAGCATAAGAAGTCCTCGCTGCGCAGGCACGCCTGATGCGTCCAGGCCTCCAGCACAGTTCGGGTTTGCTCAGCAATTTCCAGATGTCGATATTTGGCGATTGCGTATGTACATGGTGGTGCCCTCCACGTGGGTGAAGGACCGGGGTGGATCAGTCGCGCGGCACCGTTGTCGGATTCGGCCAGAAGCAGACACTTAAAAGCTCAACGATCAGGTTCTCATGTCATGAAATCATCCGGCTGCCGTACCATCGGCACATCGACAAAACGGAGGTTGATATGGGAAATGGTCAGGGCAAAAGGGTCGTTGTCATTGGTGCAGGCATCGTTGGCGCGTCATTGGCGTATCACTTGGCAGGTAAAGGCGCGAATGTCACTTTGGTAGAAGCTGAAGATATATCTTCGGGAGTGACTGGCAGCTCATTCGCTTGGCTCAATACCTCACACCCCGAACCCGACCCAATCGCGCAACTGCGCGGTTCTGCCATCAAGGAGTACCGCCGACTCGAAACGCAGCTGCCAGGTCTGGAGATAAGATGGACAGGCGCCTTGTCTTACAGTGCGATGGCGATTGAGACGCTGCCTGTCTCAGGTCACCAGGCTTCGGCAAACCTGGTGTCTCGATCGCGGATTCTCGACTTGGAACCAAATCTCAAGAACCCTCCCCGGTCTGCTCTGTATGCGGCTGAAGAAGGAGCGCTGGACGCAGTGGCAGCTACGCATGCGTTGATCGCAGGTGCGCAGGCATATGGGGCGAAGATTCTCACTCAGACGCGAGTGCTCGGTTTGGTAACCCAGAGTGCAACGGTGACTGGAGTCGAAACAACGATAGGCAGCCTCGATGCCGATATTGTCGTACTGGCAGCCGGGGCAGGCATCACGAAACTGACAGACATGCTTGGAGTGTCCCTGCCAATAGAGGCCTCCCCTGCCATTTTCATCCGTTACAAGTCACAACCCGACCTCGTACACACCCTCATATCCAGCCCTGAAATGGAAGTGCGGCAAAGTTCGGATGGTGCGTTGTTCGCGGCGGAAGATTATCTGAACGATGCCGTGGAAAATCAGCCGGCAGCGATAGCGCTTCGCACGGCCAACACAATCCAGAACGAACTCCATGGTGTCGTTTCCATAGAACCGGAACGGGCTTGTGTCGGCCTCAGGCCCATGCCTGCCGATGGCATCCCCATCATCGGTTATCTCCCCAATGTAGGTGGCGTCTACGTTTGTGCGATGCACCCTGGAATTACTTTGGCGGCGATAGTGGGACGTCTGGCCAGCGAGGAGATCATCGATGACAAGGTATCCAGTGCCCTTTGCCCATGCCGGCCTGATCGATTTTTGCAAGCGGAGGGAAGCCTCTTGTGAGGCAGAAATCGGCCAAGAGCAGACGTTCGAACCTAAGATAATGCGATGAAGGGAAAAACTAGAATGACAGCACCTCTGACCAGTAACGCAGCAACCCAGCCTGGGCCTATTACCGGGATCGGCGCGTCAGCCTGAACTGTGGCCAACTGTCCAAGAAACCAGGGGCGTCATTTCGCCCGAAACAGACACTACGCGCGACGCATTTGCCTGATGGCCCAACGCCTGAGTAGAATGCGATTCATTATCAATCATGTATGTCCCGGGATGCCGATGCGTAGCGACGAAACACTAGGTACTGCAGATCCAGGGCTGCTCTATCGCACCCACTTCTCGTGGTTACAGGGCTGGCTGATTCGGCGCATCGGCTGTCGCGACAACGCCGCAGATCTGGCGCAGGACACTTTCGTCCGTGTGCTCAAACACCGTCATCAGTCCGGCGCCCTGCGCGAACCACGTGCTTATTTGAGCAGCATTGCCCGAGGGTTGATGATTGACCAGTATCGTCGTCGCGAACTGGAACGGGCCTATCTGAAAAGCATCACCTTGCTGCCGCAACACGAGGTTCCATCGGAAGAAAGCCGGCTGATGATTCTGGATGCGCTCGAGCGCATAGACCGTCTGCTCGACTCGCTTAAACCAAGAGTACGCCAGGCGTTTTTATTTGCCCGACTCGACGGTCTGACCTGCGCGCAAATCGCCGAAAAGCTCGGTGTTTCCCGCGCGACGGTGGAGCGCGATCTGGCCACGGCCCTGCAACATTGCTATCGCTTGCGTTATGTCGAGGCCTGAGCCCGAGGCGCTGGATCCGGCCATTGTCGACCAGGCGATCCAATGGCTGGTGCGCCTTCGCTTCAATCAAGCCGATGAACAGACACAGCGCACGTTTGAACACTGGCTGCAGCAGCGCCCGGAGCATGGATTGGCGTGGCAGCGTGTGGAAACGCTGGGCGATGAATTCGAAGGCGTGCCAGCTCAGCTGGCTCGACAAACCCTTAAGGGCGCCCAGCATGGAATGCGCCGGCGGGAAAGCCTGAAGCTACTGGGCGTATTGGCGACCGTCGGCACGGCAGCCTGGCTCGGCCGCGACTACACCCCCCTGCCCTCCATGCTTGCACAGCAGCGCAGCAGCACCGGCGAGCAACGACGTTTCCAACTCGACGATGGCAGTCTTATCCAGCTCAATAGCGATAGCGCCGTCGACAGCGATTTCGACGCCCAGCGACGCCTGATCATCCTGCGCCGAGGTGAAATCATCGTGAATGTCGGTGCGGATCAACACTCGCCGCAAGCGCGACCATTGTGGGTGCAATCACGCGACGGGATCATGCGAGCCCACAGCTCGCGCTTTCTGGTCCGCGAGCGTGACGACGGCACTCTGGTCGCGGCCCAGGAAGGATCAGTCACGGTGTTCCCCGGCTCCAGTCAAACGCCTGCGAGCCGCAACGTCCTGGCAGGAAACCAACTGCTGTTCACCCCAAGCGGCACCCGAACGTTCAGGGACAACGGCCTTGATCCATGGGGTTGGGGTGACGGAGTGATCAGTGCGAACCACATGCGCCTTGGTGACTTCATCGCGGAGTTGTCGCGTTATCGCCCCGGAGTCTTGCGCTGCGCCGAAGAGGTCGCTGATCGTCGCGTTTCCGGCACTTTCCAGCTCGCCGACAACGACCGGGTCCTGGCATTGATCGCGCAGTCACTGCGCCTGCACATTGATTACCGAACCCGTTATTGGGTCACCGTAACCGCTGCCACCTGACTCCACACGAATATATTTTCGCTACCTGAAAAATAATGAGGTGGTTTCTCATTCTCGTTCGACCTGTAAGGAAGGCCGGAATACAGGCCAGTCTGCCGATGTCCTTTCTTGGAGCGAGAAAATGAGTTCGTCCCCGGTTTCACAGCGCCATCCATTAAGTCGTGCCATGCACGGTGCGATCTTGGGTTTGATCGTGAGCAGCTACGCATTGCCATCGCTGGCGCAAACCTCGGGCGCTGATCACAGCAATCAAGTCAAACAGTGGAATATCGCCCCCGGCCCACTGGCGCCGGCGCTTGACCGCTTTGCGCGCGAGGCTGGCATCAGTCTTTCCTTCGACGCCTCGAGTGTTGCGAACCGCACCACGGCTGGCGTGAATGGCACGCTCGATACATCGGCAGCGCTGTCATCCTTGCTGCAGGGCAGCGAGTTGCAGATCGAACAGCAAGGCGCGAATGCTTACCTGCTGACCCCTCAAGCAAAAACCGCCGGCCCGCTGGAGCTCGATGCAACGGCCGTCGAGGACTACCGCCTCGCCCCGCTCATCATCAATGCCAAGGTCCGGGTCAGTGCCGACGACGACGCCAACTCGGTGGTGGCCAAGGAGCTCTGGGTTGGCGGCAAGGTCGCCACCAGCATTCTCAATACACCGGCATCGGTGTCGGTGGTGACCAACAAGGAAATGCAGCAACGCAGCGTCAGCACCACGGAAGAAGCGCTGCAATATACGCCGGGCGTGGTCAGTGACTTTTATGGTACGGATGATCGCAACGACTATTTCCAGATCCGCGGCTTCCAGGCCACCACCTACCGTGACGGCTTGACCCTCAGTTCGATGCGCGGCGTACGCGAAGATCCGTTCGCTTATGAGCGCATCGAGATTCTGCGTGGCGCCAACTCCACCCTGTTTGGCCCTGCGGACCCGGGCGGTTCGGTAAATTTCGTGACCAAACAGCCGCGCTTCGAGAAGTTTGGCCAGGGCTATGTGACCTACGGTTCGTTTGACCATGTCGAGACCGGCATCGATGTCGGCGATGCGCTGAACGACGAAAAAACCCTGGCCGGCCGCTTTACTGCCAAAGGCCAGAACAGCGATCGCGAGTACGATCATTCGCAGGACGACAACCAGTTGTTTATGGGTGGCCTCACCTGGGCACCGACGGATTACACATCGGCTACGATGATTCTGGATTACCTGAAAACCGAAAGTTCGCCCAACAGCGGCGGCTATCCACTGGATCGGGAATACGACCGCAGCAAGTTTTATGGCGAGCCCAGCTACAACTTCCACGATGTCGAGCGCACTAGCCTCAGCGGTAACGTCACCCATGATTTCGACAACGGCTTCGTGCTGCGCAGCAATCTGCGTTACAGCAAGTTGACCGATGATTTTGGCTACGTGTACCTCAGCGACAGCGCCGCACGTATCGGTACCACCGTCGATCGCTACCTGTTCGGAACCGACACTGAAGCCGACCAGTTCAACGGCAATCTGATGCTGCAATACGATGCCCGCTTCGAGAACATCGACAGCAGCAGTCTGGTGGGCGTGGAGTACCTCGATTCGACCACCAAGGAAAGCTCGGTCTACGCCCTGACAACCCCGATCGACATTGCCAACCCGGTGTTTACTGGCGTTCCACGCTCAATCGCGCCGTATGCCGTCAACAAGCGAGACGCGACCACCAAGGCCGTCTTCCTTCAGCAGAACCTGTCGTTCTACGAGCGTTTCATCGTCACCGGAGGCGTGCGCAACGACTCGATGGACCTGACCAGCAAAGGCTTGCAATCCACCGAGAAAGACACCTTCTCCGAAACCTCCTACCGAGGTGCGTTGACCTATATCGTCAACGATGAAGTATCAACCTACGTGAGCATGGTCGAATCCGTCTCGCCGCCGCAGGTTGGCGTAACACCGCAGACAGGCAGGCAGTACGAAGTGGGCGTGAAGTATGCGCCGATGGGGATGGACGCACTGTTCTCCGCCGCGGTGTATGACCTGACCCAGGAAAACGTCACCATCGCCGTGGTGCTGCCGAGCGGCATCATCGAGCAGCAGACGGTGGGTGAATCACGTGCACGCGGCCTCGACCTGGAGGCCAAGGCGCAGGTGACGCAGAACCTCAGCCTGATCGGTGGCTATTCCTACATGGAGTCCGAGGTACTGCGCGGTTCTTTGTATGACGGCAGTTCTCTGAAGGGCAACGAGTTCGCCACGGCACCCAAGCATTCCGCTTCGCTCTGGAGTTACTACGACGTACCCGCCACTGATGTCAGCGTGGGCCTGGGTGCGCGCTACGTCGGCGCTTATTACTTCGATGCAGCCAACTCCGGCAAAAGCGATGGCACTACCCTGTTCGACGCCGCCTTCAACTACAAGATCGCCAAGGGCACCGACCTGGCGGTGAACGTCAGCAACCTGCTGGATGAGCAGCACGTGGTCGGCTCCGGCACGGCGAACTTCTACAACCCGGGCCGCGAGATTACCGCCAAACTGAGCTACAACTGGTAAGCAAGCGGGTCAGCGTTTTTCCCCACACAGAAAACGGTGCCCGCGTTACCGCGAGCACCTTCGACTTGGTTGTTAGCCGCCGACCTCACGCAAAATTCTCTCAAGCTCAGGACGGGTCCACCTCTCCCAAGGGAATACCTCCCGGTCATCGCCGCTGTGCCAATACTCGCCCGCATCAAATGCCTGATAGATCGAAAATGCCGGCTCGGGCATCTCTGCGTACAAGGACAGATCGACGATATCGCTGATGACAATATTCATCACCTCATCACAGTAGTGAAAATCGCGGCAGCCGGTGATAAACAGTCTTGCCACTGAGATCGCCAACTGATTGAGAAGATCGCGGCTGTCGATCTGCAGGTGCTCACACATAACATTTAATTCGGTGTTTGGGGCTTTCTCAATCATCCCCAGTACGTAATCAAGCTCGGCATCACTAAGACCTGTGGCCATATGATCAAAGTACTCGTGAGTTCGGTTTTGCGATGGATTCAGGACAAGCCTGTTAGAAAACATTTTGGCAGATTTGCTGTTAAGCGACAGCTATGGTTCGAAAGCAGCTTCTGATTGGGTGGTCCCGTTTTCCCCAGGGCTTATTCGGCAGAGGTCGACTTGGACTGTCATCAGATAAAGGTGACAAAGCGGGTATCGAGACCCTCGTTCACTGGCGCTAGCGAATTGAGATAGTACACAAACACAAGGGTGGCCGCTTTTGGGTATTTGGCGATCCGTGACACGGAGATCGGCCAGAAGCGGCCAGTCAGTATCGATGAGATACGTTGGATGATTCCATTTTCAAATGAGCAGCGGGCAACACCCAGGTTGATCTACGCTTGAATGAAATCACGCGGAGAACCAGATCATGTCCCTCGCTCCCGGAAGAATATTGGCCCTGGCTTTGGGTGTCGTCTTCTGCACATCCGTGCTCGGACAAGGGGCAGCAGACAGCGATTCTCCACCGGCGATACTGCCATTGGCATCCGAGAGTGCGCCGAGACTCATTGCCTACCCGCCGCTTGCCGAGCCACTCGCCCGCGGAGTGGTCATCATCCAGTTTCGAACAGAGCACGCCAGGATCATGCCGGTGTTTGGCAAGGTGGCTGCCGAGGTATCACCACGCTTAGGTCACCTTCACGTGACCGTCGATGACTGGAAAGGTACGTGGGCGCACACCAGTGAAGACCCGATTATCCTGGTCGGGCTAACCCCCGGTCCTCACAAGGTTCTCTTGGAAGTGGCCGACCCGACGCACCAGATCATCACCAGTACGACAGTGAGTTTTACAGTACCGGAGAAGAAACCGATGGACGCTCCCCGTACTGACGATCATCACGCGGTAAAACCATGACTGCCGTGCTATTCACCGAAACAGGCAACAATCGACGTCCCTGCCAGCGACTGACTGGCTCAATACCTCCAGAAAACCGGGGTCACGAGCACCAACACCGTCAGGATTTCCAACCTGCCTAGCAGCATGCCAACGGTGAGAAGCCATTTGGCCGCATCTGGCAGTGACGAGAAATTACCTGCCGGTCCAATAATGGTGCCCAGGCCGGGGCCGACGTTACACACCGCCGTAGCGGCACCGCTCAGGGCAGTAATCCAATCAAGCCCGATCAGAGCCAGGCCCAAAGCGATGGCGGCAATCGTGATGGTGAAAAAAAACGAGAAGGTCAGCAGCGAGCGGACGATTTCCTCGTCGATGGGATGGCCGTTGTATTTTTTCTGAATCACGGCCCGAGGGTGAATCAACTGCTTCAAGCTGCTGACCAGAAGCGCGGCGGCCACCTGAAAACGGAAGATTTTCAGCCCGCCGGCCGTTGAGCCGGAACAGCCACCGACGAAGGTCAGATAGAAAAACAGCAAAACAGCAAAGCTGCCCCACAAGGTGTAGTCGCCAACCGCAATTCCAGTGGTCGTGACAACCGAGGTCACATTGACCGCCACGATACGAAACGCATCCCACCATCCGTAGTCGCTGTGAAAATACAGCCAGGTACCTACCGCCAAGGATGTGACGAGCAGGAATCCAATAAACCCGCGTACCTGGTGATCCCTGATCAGCGCACGCCGATTGCCCCGGCAGGTTGCGACGTACAAGGTGAATGGCAGGCTGCCCAGGATCATGATGACCACCGCAACCCAGTGAATTGCTGGCTGCTCCCAATGCCCGAGGGAGGAATCCGACGTCGAGAACCCACCAGTAGAGATCAACGACATTGCGTGGTTGATCGCTTCGAATGGGGTCATTCCTGCGAGCCAGAGCGCCAAGGTGCCGATACCCGTCAGGCTTAGATAGAGCAAAAGGATGTACTTGGCTGCGACATGAGAACGTGGTGTCACTTTCTCCGACCAGTCCGAGGATTCTGTCTGGAAAAGACGCATGCCGCCGACTCGCAAGAGCGGAAGAATCGCGACAGCCATGCCGATAAAACCGATGCCGCCTAACCAGTGCAGCATGGAACGCCAGATCAACAAGCCGGGAGAGGCGCTATCCAGACCGGTGAGTACCGTCGAGCCAGTGGTTGTGATGCCCGACATCGTTTCAAAGAATGCATCGGTGTAGCTGATATCGCTGATGAAAACCATTGGTAACGCTGCGAAGGCGCACACAACAACCCAGCTCGCGGTAGTCAGCAAGTACATGTCCCCGGGCCGAAGATTGCCGGTCTCCGGACGCCCTCGCACGATCAACAGCAGACCACAGATGAAGGTAATCAGACTCGACCAGAGAAAGGCCGACAGATCGTCGCTGCGCTCATGGACCACCAGCGTGAACATGGGTATAGCCATGCTTACCGCCAGGGTGATCAGAAAAATACCCAAGATGAAGCCGATAAGCCGAATTGCTGCGAGGGACATCACGATAGCGTTCCAAATTAGCGCCGCGCAGTATCGGATGCCCTCAATAAAGACTGCGTAAATTCTCCGTAAAATTTTGACCTGCAATCAGTCAGGCTGCGGGAGCCGAAGGCCAAATGCTCGCGCCAATCAAGCCCTTCACTGCACCGGGCATTCGGTTTGTCCCGAGCGAATTCCCAAACCCGCACAAAAAAATCACCGATTCATTGTCAGTTGATTTTTTTCGGCCTATCTTGAATAAAACCTATACAGGCAACCTGTATGCGTACAACCTTTTCGCCAGACATTGGCCCTCACGCAGCACCGCCACGAGTGACCCGAATGAGCCCACTATTAGCCAGCCATTACCGTGAAATCCTCGTTGGCGTCGGCGAAAACCCCGAGCGTGAGGGGCTTTTGGATACGCCCCAGCGCGCCGCCAAGGCGATGCAATACCTGTGCAATGGTTACGGGATGAGCCTGGAAGACGTCACCAATGGCGCGCTCTTCGAGTCGCAGAGCGATGAAATGGTGATCGTCAGCGACATCGAGCTTTATTCGCTGTGTGAGCATCACATGCTGCCGTTTATTGGCAAGGCGCATGTGGCGTATATCCCCACTGGCCGGGTGTTGGGGCTGTCGAAGGTGGCGCGGGTGGTCGACATGTTCGCGCGGCGCCTGCAGATCCAGGAAAACCTTACTCGGCAGATTGCTCAGGCGATCCAGCAGATCACCGATGCTGCCGGTGTCGCGGTGGTTATTGAAGCCAGGCACATGTGCATGATGATGCGCGGTGTTGAGAAGCAGAACTCGATCATGACCTCCTCTGTCATGCTCGGTGCCTTTCGCGACAGCTCGACGACGCGGCAGGAATTTCTCCAGCTCATCGGACGGCGCTAGGCCTATACATAATCTGTTACCTGTACAAGCTCAAGGAGTAGGCACATGACCCGATTTCTGCTGCTGTTAGGACTGGCGCTCAGCATCGCAAGCTGCGGCAGTGTCGATGTTGCTCGTTACGCGGATCAGCAACCGGCATTGAATCTGGAGCAGTTTTTCAGCCAGCCCGTCAAAGCCTGGGGGATGTTCCAGAAGCGCAACGGCGAAGTGGTCAAGCGTTTCGAGGTCGATATCGCCAGCCGTCGTGAAGGTGAAAACCTGATCCTCGACGAGCGCTTCCGTTACAGCGACGGCACCCGTGAACGCCGAGTCTGGACCCTCACTCCCGGGGGCAATGGTCAGTGGAGCGGTCGCGCGCACGATGTGGTCGGGGTTGCTCAGGGCCAGATCGCTGGAAACACCTTCCACTGGCGTTATCGCCTGAACCTGCCAGTTGACGATTCGACCTACGAAATGAGCATGGACGACTGGATGTACCTGGTCGACGAGGACACGCTGATCAACCGCACGAGTATGTCCAAGTGGGGTATTGAGGTCGGTCAGGTGACGGTGTTCTTCCGGCGCCAGAACGCTGGGGCGAACCCATGAGGAGTGGGTTGACCCTGACCTCGTTCGGCGACGGTTATCGCGCCTTGGTGATCGGCGCCAGTGGCGCCCTCGGCACGGCGTTTTGCCAACATTTGAAACAGGATCCACGTTGCGCCAGCGTCCGTGCGCTGGGACGCCAGACTGTGCCGAAGCTCGACCTCGAGCAACCCGAAACGATCGCCAGCGCCGCCGCTGAACTGGCAGACGAAGCGCCCTTTCACCTGATCATTCACGCAGCCGGCCTCCTTCATCGTGACCGGATCAAGCCGGAAAAAAGCTACAGCGCGATCGACGCCGAGTCGCTGCAGGCCGTGTTCCAGGTCAACACGCTGGGGCCTGCATTGCTGCTGCGCGACTTTCTGCCATTGCTTGCACCTCAAGGCGCGATGGCGATGCTTTCGGCAAAAGTCGGCAGCATCGGCGACAACCGTTTGGGCGGCTGGTACGCCTATCGCGCCTCCAAGGCTGCGCTGAACATGCTGATCAAGACCGCCGCCATCGAGCTTTCGCGCACGCGCCCGCAGAGCCGCTTGCTCAGTCTGCACCCGGGCACGGTGGTTTCGCCGTTGTCGCAACCTTTTCGCGGGGCCTCGAGCGCCCGCCCGGCAGACATTGCCGCTGCGCAATTACTGAGTCTGATTGACACGCTGACGCCGGCCGATAGCGGCCATTTCTTCGCCTACGATGGAGAACGCCTGCCCTGGTAGGCAAGGAGTGAAGCATGAATCTGCAAACCCTCACCGAACGTGCGGCCAACAGTGAAGTTCGCGAACTGGAGCTGCTGTCACTCGAAGGTGGTTTTTATCTGGCGAGGATTCGCGTGGATCAAGGCCAGTTCACCTTGCTCGATGACGCGGCCAAGCCAATGCACCTGCGTTCGATCACCCACCTGCGCGACTTGCTGCAAACCGTGCCGGCGTTTCCCTGCGTACTGGTGCAACAATGCGTGCACGACGAAATGTGCGGTCGGGATTCAGGGCCGGTTGAAGAGCTGCGCATTCCGTTTTCGCTGACCACGCCTTTATGAGGCTCAAGCGCGGCGAGCACTGAATGGCAGGCTGATAAGGCGCGCGTCGCCCAAGGGCGACGCATTTATCGAACCCCTGTCCCGTCCACGGGTCTGCTTCACATCGATTCCCTGGAAGTAAACCCCATGTCCACTCAACACACGCTTGTCCTGCTTGCCCGAGGCGGATACGCCGCGCGCGGTGTTCTGTATCTGATTATCGGTATCTTCGCGCTGTTGGCAGCGCACGACTCCACCAAACCGAAAGACAGCCACAAGAGCCTCGAAGCATTACTCAGTCAGCCATTCGGCTATGTGCTGATCGGTGTTGTGGTCGCCGGCCTGCTGGCCTTCGCCGCGTGGCGTGCGTTGCAAGCGATCCGCGATGTCGACCACCACGGCAGCGAGTTCAAAGGTCTGGTCATTCGCGCAGGTTTGCTCGCCGGCGGTCTGGTCAACGCGGCGCTGGCCTTCTTTGCCTTGGGCCTCTTGGTGAGTGGCCTCAGGAGCTCGGGCGGTTCCGGGGATGGCAAGACCAAGGATCTGCTTGCGCAGCTGCTGTCGTTCGAGCATTCGAACCTGTTGATCTACCTGATCGCGCTGATCCCGCTGGGTGTCGGTATCGCCCACATCATCAAAGGCTGGAAGGCCACGTTCGAGAAATACTTCGAGGCAGATGACGAAGTGATGCGCTACGTGCGCCCGGTGTCGCGCTTTGGCTTGATCGCCCGAGGCGTGGTGTTTATCGAGATTGCAGTGTTAATGGCGGTCAGTGGCTCGGTTTACCAGGCAACCAATCCACCCGGCATGAAGGAAGCGCTGGATGCTTTGCAGAATCTGCCGGCAGGCGGCGTGCTGTTGATGCTGATGGCCTTGGGGCTGATCGCGTTTTCGGTGTACAGCTTTTCCGAAGCGGCCTGGCGCCGGATCGAAATGGATGTGCCGTTGTAAGCGGCGATTCGAGGGGGCGTGTGCCCCCTCGACTGCGCCTCATCAAGTAAACAGATCAACGCCCAGCTGAAAGGCCACCCAAAGCGCCAGACCCGTGGCAAACAACAGCGCGATGTTTTCAAACAGGTTGTTGCGGTATTGCTTGTCCAACAACGATTTCTGGTTGGACATGATCAGCAAGCCCAGGGAAATCACCGGCAAACCAATGATATTCAATGCGCTGACACCAATGGTCAGGGTGACGAAATCCGGCATGCCCGGCATCGACCAGATCAGCGGCGTGACCAGGATGAACAGCATGAACCACTTGTGCATCGGGTCGTGATGGAACTCTTTGCCGTACTTCTCGCGGCGCTCAGGACGAACATGCTGGAAGGCATCGGTGATCAGCATCGGAAACGCTGTGGTCTTGCCTGAAATACTGGCAAACAAGGTCGCGAAAACGCCGATGAAGAACACATACCAGCCAATCGGGCCGAAGAAGATTTCCAGTGCCTTGCCCAGATCGCCCAAGGTTTTCACCTCTATGCCGTTGGGCCGCAGGATTTCCGCGCCAACAATCCAGATCGCCAGGTTGATGATGATCCCGACGAACACCGCAAACAGCAGATCGTTACGCTGAATGCGCTTGTGCTGCGGCCCGGTCCAGCCTTTCTGGCGCATGACATAGGGGTGCACGAAGTTGGCGATCGAACCGGCAACCGCGCCGATCACTGAAACCGCCACCAGCAACGCGCCATGCACGCCTTCGTCCGGCGGAATGCTGAAGCCGATGGTGCCTTTGATGATGCCTGTGACATCCGGACCGGACATCACCGCCAGGGCGATAAACGCCAGGGTCATGATCGCCAGCAGCAGCTTCATCACGCCTTCGATCATCGTGTAGATGTTGCGCCCGACCAGCATCCAGACCGCCAGCACCACCGCCACCGAGCACAGCAATGGCTGATCGATCTTGAACAGCATCGCCAGTGACTCCCCTGCCCCCTTGATCATGTAGGCGTTCATCAAGTGCCCCATCAACAGGGCATAAACCAGCATGAACCAGGCGAACACCGGGTTGAGCTGGGCGTAGCCCTGCAGAATGGTCATGCCTTGGTTATTGCACAGCTGGAACCGGGCAATGATGTTGACGATCAGGTACCTGAGCAACAGCGAGACCGCCAGCACCCACATCATGGCGTAGCCGTAGTTCGCACCGGCCACGGAGGATGTGATCAGGTCACCCGCACCGAGCCACGACAGCACGGCGATAATGCCGGGGCCGAGCAGTTTCAGCGTTCGCAGGAACAGGTTTTGCGGTTTCGCAGCGGCCTGATGATCGAGTGGAGCCATGCTCGTCATAGGGGTATCTCCGTTATTGTTTTTGTGAGAATTGATGCAGTGCGCACATTAGGTAGGATGTCGTACAACAACGCTAACAGGAGAGTATGTAAAAATGTTTCACAACTCGCTGATTACCGTGCTGCTCGATCATTTCTGCTGATCAACATCCTCTAATACGCGTCTATAAAACCAGGCTAGGCGACGTTCCAGCTGCATGAAATAGACATTGAAGCCTTCGCCAATCACTCATAGGATGACTGATCACAACAACAATAAGGCTAAAATGATGAACAGAACGCTCTTGATTGCTGCGCTCGCCTCCACGTTGAGCGTGACGGCCAATGCCGCCACCTATGCCTACATCTCAAGCCCCGGTGACGGTCTGATCTCGCAGTATCGCCTTGATCAGAGCAATGGCGCGCTCACCCTCGTTGAGCAGATTCAGGCCGGTGATCAGGTCAATCCCATGGCTCTCTCCCCGGATGGCAAGGTGCTGTTTGCAGCCTTGCGCGTCAAACCCTTTCAGGTGCTGGGTTACCGGATCGATCGCCAAAGCGGTCGCCTGACAAAATTCACCCAAGCGCCCCTGGCAGAGAGCATGGCCTACCTGTCGACCGATCGAAAAGGTCGCTACCTGCTCGCCGCGTCCTACGGCGCCGACACCCTCAGCGTTCAGAAGATCGGCGAGGATCAGCAACCTTCCGCCGATATCGTTCGCTACAAGACCGGCCTGCATGCCCATTCGATTCGCACCGAGCCGAGCAATCGCTTTGCCTACGCTGGCAACCTGGGCACCGACAAGGTGCTGCAATATCGCCTGGATGCCAAGACTGGCGAACTCAGCCCGATCGGCAACGGCTCGGTCAGCGTCCCGGACAACACCGGCCCTCGGCACCTGGCGTTCTCGCCGAACGGCAAATTCCTTTACGTGGTCGGTGAAATGAGCGGCACCGTGACTGCGTTTTCAATCAACGACGCCAGCGGCGCGTTAACGCAAATCGCTGTGGCCAACGGCATTCCCGAGCGTTTGCAACTGGCCCACGGCGAAGTTCGGGATGCGCGCAACAACGATTTGAAAGACGATCCGACCCCGCGCATCTGGGCTGCCGACCTGCGCATGTCGCCGGATGGAAAACTGCTGCTGATGAGTGAGCGCACCAGCAGCAGCGTTTCGGCATTTACCGTGGATCCGGCAACCGGAGGACTGAAGTTCCTCGATAACTACTCAGTGCAGGAACAACAACCACGCAATATCGCCTTCTCCCCCGATGGCCGCTGGCTGCTGGTGACGGGCGAGAAAAGCGCCAAGGTCGGTACGTACGCGGTGAGCAAGGATGGCGCGCTGAAGCGTGTCGGTGAAGCGGCCTCCGGCAAAGGCGCGTTATGGATCGAAGTACTGCAAACGCCTGACGCTTGAATATCTGCGGAGCAGCAACTGCTCCGCCGTCCTGCAACTAATCCCCCGCCGCTTCGGTCATTAGGTTTGCCGAGGTTGATACATTTACGCAGACCTCACTTTCAAGAGACTGCCCCCCGTGATCAGCCATCTCGATCGCCGCAACAACCGCTCGCTGGACAGTCTGAATTTCTTTCTCGCCGATGTCCGCGACGGCCTCGGGCCGTACCTCGCCATCTACTTGCTCGCCGTGCACCACTGGGACCCGGCCAGCATCGGTGTAGTCATGACCCTCGCCGGTATCGCCGCGCTGGTCACGCAGACACCGGCCGGTGCGCTGGTTGACAGCAGCCGGGCGAAACGGGCGCTGATCATCATCGCCGCGCTGTTGGTGACGGCGAGTTGCCTGGTGCTGCCGTTCATTACTTCATTCAGTCTGGTGGCGTTGACCCAAGCCTTGAGCGCGGCGGCAGCATCTATTTTTGCCCCGGCCATCTCCGCGATCACCCTGGGCATCACCGGCCCGCGAGCATTCACCCGGCGTACCGGTCGCAACGAGACGTTCAACCATGCCGGCAACGCGTGCGCGGCGTTATTGGCGGGTTTGTTTGCCTATCTGTTTGGTCCGGTGGCGGTGTTTTATCTGATGGCGGTCATGGCGCTGGCCAGTGTGATTGCCGTGCTGTTCGTTTCGGCAGAAGCGATAGATCACGACGTCGCGCGCGGTTTGCAGCCTGGCGATCAAAGCCATCAGCCGTCCGGGTTCAAGGTACTGCTGAGCAATCGCCCGTTGCTGATGTTTGCCCTGTGCTGCGCGCTGTTTCACTTGGCCAACGCGGCGATGCTGCCGCTGGTGAGCCAGAAACTCGCGCAAGCCAACTTGCACATGGCCACGCCGCTGACGTCGGCGTGTATCGTCGCCGCGCAACTGGTGATGGTGCCGATGGCGCTGCTGGCCGGTGCGAAAGCCGATGTCTGGGGGCGCAAACCGCTATTGCTGGCGGGTTTTCTGATCCTGCCGCTGCGTGGCTTGCTCTACACCTTCTCGGATGATCCGTATTGGCTGGTCGCCGTGCAGTTGCTCGACGGCGTCGGCGCTGGTTTGTTCGGTGCGCTGTTTCCAGTGATGGTCAAGGATCTGACCCTCGGCTCCGGGCATTTCAATGTCAGCCTCGGCGCGCTGACCACAGCGTTTGGTCTGGGCGCGGCGCTGAGCAATGGGCTGGCCGGATTTGTCGTCGAGGCCGCCGGTTACAGCGCGGCATTCCTGACTCTCGCCGGAATTGCAGCGGCAGCATTCCTGCTGCTGTTGATCGCTGTTCCGGAAACGCTGCAGCGGACTGAGCAATTCGAGTCCGCTGCAGTTATGGGCCAAACCTGAGCTAATCGCCACCGCAGCCATTGCCGAGCACGTTGTACGTGGCGACATGCCGCTGGCCGTGGCTGTCTTCATAGACGACTTCCACCGGAACAATTCCGCAGGCGGCGCTGGTGTCGGTGATGCTGATGGTTTTGGCGATATCCAGTGGCACGCCGGTCTGCGCAGGTTCGGTGGCGGCGAACACGTTGCCGGCGAGGATGGCCAGGGCCAAAGCAAAAAGCGTTTTCATGGTGTGATCTCTCTATAAAGGATGAGGAATTCAGGCCTGACGTTCAGTCAGCAATTGGCGCGCGGAATCAGCCATTACCGGCAGTGCTCCGGCGAGCATCAGGACGTCCTTGAGCACCAGGCGTCCGGCACCGGACAGATAGGGAAAACCGTGCTGACCATCACCCAGCGCAGCAACCCAGGCTTCCGGCGTGGTAACCAGAAAGCTCAGGGTCACCAGCGGCGTGGCGAACGCCAAGGCACCACCGAGCAGGCCGGTGCGGCGAGAAAGCGGGTTGGACAGGACCAGCAGACCGATGAGAATTTCCACCACGCCAAGCCCGGTGGAAAAGCCGTAGGTGTTGTTCGCGGTCTGCCAGGCGCGCTTGTCGGCGTTCAGCTCGCCCTCATGGGTCAGGTGCGCCTTGTAGTCCTGCGGGTGTTCGTAGAAGAACGACATCACCGGGCTGTTGGCGACGAAAGGCGTAATGCTGTCGGCTTCGTACGGGACGAATTTCAACGCGCCGATCCACAGGAACACGATGGCGATGGCCACGCGCATCAGCGGGATGCCGAGGCGATCGAGTTTGCCGAGCTGTTGTAGTCCGGCGTTGATTGAGGTGAACATGCGACGTCTCCAGATCAATGAAAGTGGAGTCAGTCTGCGGTGCTATCGAATCGCGCTTTTGTCGGTCATGCTCAACGTCTTGCTCAATCGTCTCAACTTTGGGGATTCCTTCGTGATGGGTGCCAATGAACTCGCTCGATAAGCTCATCAGCCTGGCCAACGTGCGCGGCAGTCTTGATCTGCGCTGCCAGTTTCAGGGCGACTGGGCGCGCGATCATCAACAGGAAGCCTTGGGCAAGGCGCCCTATCACGTCGTGCTCAAAGGTGAATGCCGGGTAGAACTGGCCAGCGGACAACGCCTGGCGATGCGCGCTGGCGATATTCTGTTGTTGCCACGGGGCACGCCGCATGTGCTGCACAGCGGCGGTAAAGATGTAGCGCCAATGCTGCCAACGCTGATTCCCGGCGGGGTGTTGCCGATCTATCGGCTGGGCGGCGCGAGCGCCGATCTGGACATGCTCTGCGGTGGCTTTCATTACAACCGCGCGTCGATGCTGTTCGCCGCCCTCCCCGATTACCTGTTGATTGCCAACGATGGTTTGCCGGTGGATGCGCCACTGACAGCCCTGGTCGCGCTATTGCGCAGCGAAGCCGACAGCGAACAGCCGGGTGCACGCTTTCTCCTCGACTCACTGTCCCAAGCCTTGTTCACCTTGATTCTGCGGGCGCACCTGGCCCGTGCGGAGCAGGACAAAAGCACCCTGGCGCTGCTCGGCGACCAGCGCCTGGGCCGCACCTGTCAGGCGATACTGGCCGACCCGGCGCACGAATGGACCATCGAAGCCATGGCCGACACCGCGAACATGTCCCGCGCGACGTTCATGCGCACCTTCGCCCGGGTCGCTGGCGTGTCGCCGTGGGTGCTGCTGACTCAATTGCGCATGGAGCTGGCGTTCAGTCTGCTCAGCCATTCGCATCTGGGCCTGAATGACATTGCCGTGCAGGTCGGCTATCAGTCGCAGGCTGCCTTCAGCAAGAAATTCAAGGAAATCTACGGCGAGGCCCCGGGCAAAGTCCGCCGCGCGATCTGATTGAATGGATCGCTTTGTATCAGCGTGTAGCTTTCGCCGACACAGATACACACGCATGCGAAGTTCGGCCGTGCGCACACACAACTGACACATTTAGCGCGCTAAATACCACTGTCGCTTCCATTCCTACCTTAACCAATCGACAGGACATCACCATGAACAAAGTCTTCGCAGCCCTCGCCCTTACCGCCGCCATGTTCGGCGCCACCGCTGCGTTCGCCGCGCCGGTCAAACCTACCGTGGTGCTGGTGCACGGTGCCTTTGCCGATTCGAGCAGCTGGAACGGCGTGGTCAAGATTCTCGAGAAGGATGGCTATCCGGTGATCGCCGCCGCGAACCCGCTGCGCTCGGTCAAGGGTGATGCGCAATCGGTGGCGGATGTGCTGGCCAGCGTGAAAACTCCGGTGGTGTTGGTCGGCCACTCCTACGGTGGCCCGGTGATCAGCGAAGCCGCTTACGGCAATGCCAATGTCAAAGCGCTGGTGTACGTCGCCGCTTTTGCCCCGGAAAAGGGTGAAACCGCAGCCGAATTGTCCGGGCGTTTCCCCGGCAGCACCCTTGGCCCGACCCTGTCGGCCCCGGTTGAGCTGGCCGATGGTGGCAAGGATTTGTACATCCAGCAGGACAAATTCCACGCTCAGTTCGCTGCCGATGTCTCTCAGGCAGATGCAAAGTTGATGGCGGCCACGCAACGCCCGGTGACCGTCGCCGCGCTCAACGAAGCCGCCACCGAGCCTGCATGGAAAACCGTGCCGTCGTACTTCGTCTACGGTGACCAGGACAAGAACATCCCGGCGCAAGCCTTGGCGTTCATGGCCGAGCGCGCGCACTCCAAGCAGACCGTCGTGGTCAAAGGCGCTTCGCACGTGGTGATGGTGTCCAACCCGAAAGCCGTTGCCAGCCTGATCGAAACGGCTGCGGCCGGGAAGTGATCCAGCGTTGAGTTGAACCTTGAAGCCTTAGCCGTGAACCCTGTTCACGGCTTTCAGCGCTGGGTGGTGTTGCAGCCGCTCGCTGAGGAAATCGACAAACGTGCGCACCTTCGCCGGTACGCGCGGATGTTTCAGATAGACCAGTTGCACCGGTAACGCCGGCGGCTCAAAGGCCTCCAGCACCAATTCCAGTTCACCGGCCGCGACCTGGCTGGCGACTTGATAGGACAGCACCCGGGTAATGCCCCAACCGGAGCTGGCGATGTTGATCGCCGCCTGATTCGCGGTGACCACCAGACGCGGCTCGAAGCGAAAGCTCAACGGGCCATCGGCATGGGCGAATTGCCAATCGCTGAGCAAATGACTGGCGGACGACATGACGATATTGGCGCGGCTCAGCTCGTTCGGATGTTGCGGTCGGCCATAGCGGGCGAAGTAATCGGGGGTGCCGCAGATCACCTGACGGACCTCGCCGACCTTGATTGCATGCTGATTGTTCTCGTGCAAATGGCCGATGCGCACGGCGACATCGATACCCTCTTCCGCCATATTCACCACGCGATCAACCAGCAAAGCCTTCAGATGCACCGAAGGAAACGCATCGACATATTGCGCCAGCAACGGCGCGATGAACAACTCGCCAAACAATACCGACGCGGTCACGCTCAAGTGCCCGCACGGCACCCGGTAACTGCCGGCAGCGGCCTCTTCGGCTTCGTCGACGTCGCACAGAATTCTTCGGCAATCGTCCAGATAACGATGCCCGGCTTCGGTCAGGTGCAGGCTGCGCGTGGTGCGCGACAACAGACGCGTGCCGATGCGTTGTTCCAGCGCGGCAATGGCGCGGGTGACGCTGGGGGGCGAGGTGTTCAAGCGCCGGGCCGCCGCCGCAAAGCCGCCCTCCTCGGCCACGGCCAGGAACATGCGCATTTCCTGAAAACGATCCATAGCTGGGGACCTGTAAAAAACCTCGAAAACACAGTGAAATCATGTGGGAGCGAGCCTGCTCGCGAAAGCTTTCCGTCAGTCAACATCACCGTTGCATGACACACCGCTTTCGCGAGCAGGCTCGCTCCCACAGGGTTTGGTGTACACAGTTAAATTTGGGCAATGCTTCAACTCCCGCCAGTACGCCCGCACATTCGGATATTCCTCCAGCGAGACAGTGTCTTCCAATGCATGGATGGGACAGCTGACGCCAAACCCGTGGGAGCGAGCCTGCTCGCGAAGGCATTCTGTCAGTCAACATCACCGTTGAATGACCCACCGCTATCGCGGGCAAGCTGCTCCCACAAGGTTTTTTGGCGTGTGCTGATATCAAGCGCTTTGCAGGCCCACCGCTGTGCGCTGCATGCCGACGAATTTCGGCAGCGCCTCGACCCGTTCCAGCCACGCCCGAACATTCGGATATTCGTCCAGCGAGACATTGCCTTCCGGTGCGTGGGCGACGTAAGTGTAGGCGGCCACATCGGCGACGGTTGCCTTGTCGCCGGCAAGGAATGCGCTGTTGGCCAACTCGTCTTCCATCACTTGCAATAAAGCGTGGGAACGCTTGATCGCATCAGCCGCGTCGTAACCGGCGCCGAACACCGTGATCAAGCGCGCCGTGGCCGGGCCGGAGCTGATCTGCCCGGCAGCTACCGATAACCAGCGTTGCACCTTGGCTTGCTCGACCGGATCGCTCGGCAGCCACTGGCCGTTGCCGTATTTGCTCGCCAGATAAACCAGAATGCCGTTGGAATCCGCGAGCACCGTGCCGTTGTCATCAATCACCGGCACCTGGCCGAAACGGTTGAGGGCGAGGAATTCAGGGGTTTTGTGTGCGCCCTTCATCAGGTCGACGAACACCAGTTCGGTCGGAACATTCAGCAGGGACAGCATCAACTCGACGCGATGCGAGTGGCCGGACAACGGATGGCGATACAGTTTGACGGCTGACTGAGACATGACGTGCTCCTGGATTATTTGAGGTCGACCCGCTGATCGTGTCGATGGGCTCATCCTGCTCCCCTGCCGCAAATCGCGGAATCCTCAGCAAATACAATCGAGCATTTCAGCCAGTGAAATAATCATCCTCGTCCTTAGGCGCGCGTAGGGATCATTTCACCGCGTGAAACAGTGGATTGCAGTTTCTGGCCATTCCCTCGCAACCGGCCGAGGGCGAACATGAGCCCACTTGAGCTTCAGCCCCTGGCGGCTCACCGGCCCGTTTGCACCCGAGGAGAATCGAAATGGACACAGCGTCGAAACCGCAGCCCTCGCCCTGGCATGAAGGTGAGCTGACCCTGCAACGTGCCGTCGGCGCGGTAGAAATGATGGTCGGTGTCGGCCAGCGGCAATTGGCCCGCGACTGGATGCCGGATCAGCACCGCGAGTTCTATGCGCAACTGCCCTTCGTCGTGCTCGGCGCCGTTGATGGCCAGGGCGACCCGTGGGCGACGCTGCGCACCGGTCAACCGGGCTTCATGGATTCGCCGTCGCCACAGGTGCTGAAGATCAAACTCGACGCCCAGCCTAACGATCCGGCGAATCAAGGCCTGCAGCCCGGCGACGCGATCGGCATGCTCGGCATCGAGCTGCACACCCGTCGGCGCAATCGCATGAACGGCAACATCAGCCGCCGCGCTGACAACAGCCTCGAGATCGGCGTGACCCAGGCTTACGGCAACTGCCCGCGCTACATCAATCTGCGCCATTACGCGTTCGTCGACGAAACCACCGATGCCGCGCTCGACTTGCCGGTCAGCGAACCCTTGGTGCGCGACATGATCACCGCCGCCGATTCGTTCTACGTGGCCACTTATGTGGTGCGCGACGGTGAGCGCCAGGTCGATGTGTCCCATCGCGGCGGCAAATCCGGTTTCGTCCATATGGACGAAGACGGCACCCTGACCATCCCGGATTTCTCCGGCAATCTGTTCTTCAACACTCTGGGCAACATCCTGCTCAACCCGCGCGCCGGGCTGACCTTCATCGATTTTGAAAGCGGCGATCTGTTGCAGATGACCGGCAGCGCGGAAGTGCTGCTCGATGATCCGCAAATCGCCGCGTTCCAGGGTGCCGAACGTCTGTGGCGCTTCAGGCCGCAGCGCATCGTTTACCGTCAGGCCGCATTGCCACTGCGCTGGGCCGAGCAGCCGGAAGGCGATTCGCCCAATTCGCAAATGACCGGCAGCTGGGAACAGACCCGCGAACGTCTGCAGGCCGAGGCGCTGCGCAACCAATGGCGTGCGCTGCACGTAACGCGTGTAGTCGATGAGAGTCCGCAGATCCGTTCGTTTTACCTGCAAGCTAACGACGGCTTCGGCCTGCCGCGCTTCGAACCGGGCCAGCACTTGCCGATCAAGGTCTTGCTCGACGGCCAGGATGCCGCGTCGATCCGCACCTACAGCGTGTCCAGCGCGCCGTCGGACGAGTTTCTGCGTATCAGCGTCAAACGCGATGGCTCGGTATCCTCGCATCTGCATGATCGCGTTCAGGCATTGGACTTGATCGAAGCCCGCGCGCCGCAAGGCGACTTCACCGTCGACGCCACCGAACGCCGGCCACTGGTGCTGTTGGCCGCAGGGGTTGGGGTGACGCCGTTGCTGTCGATGCTGCGCGAGGTGGTCTATCAGGGCAAACGCATCAGCCGCATGCGCCCGACCTGGGTGGTGCAAAGCAGTCGCACCGTCGAGGATCTGGCCTTTCGCGAAGAAATCGACGCCTTGGCTGCGCGCGCCGGTGACAAGGTCAAGGTGCTGCGCGTGGTCAGCCAGCCGCCGCTGGAAGCAACAGCGCAGGGTTACGATCATGCCGGGCGCATCGACATCGCCTTGCTGAAGAGCCTGCTGCCGCTGGATGACTACGATTTCTACCTGTGCGGCCCGGGCAGTTTTACCCAGGCGCTGTACGACGGCCTGCGCAAAATGCGCATCCCGGACGATCGCATCCACGCCGAAACCTTCGGCCCGTCGACGCTGATCCGCGATGTCGAAATCAGCACCCCGGCGCCGCCGCAAGTACCGGTCGCCGAAGAGCCGGTCAAGGTGTTGTTTGCCACGTCCGGCAAGGAAGCACGCTGGGAACCGGGCAGCGGCACCTTGCTCGAACTGGCCGAGGCGCGTGGCTTGAATCCGGAGTTCAGCTGTCGCGGCGGGTCCTGCGGCACCTGCAAAACCCGCCTTACCAGCGGCCAGGTGCATTACCTCACCCCGCCGGCCATGCGCCTGGCGGACGACGAAGTGCTGATCTGCTGCGCCGCCCCGGCGCAGGGCAGCGACACCCTGGTGCTGGATGTTTGAATTTTGAGGAGGTGTGCCATGAAGCCGTTTGCCGAAACCAGCGTCGTTTGGCCGCAAGAGAAAACCGGACTGTCCGCCAGCGAATGCGAACGCAGTTTTTTGCTGCCGCAACTGATGGGCTCGCTCGCCGGTGAAACCTGCGCGTTGACGGGCTCATTCAATCAACGTGAGCATCTGCCTTCGAGCCCGAACGGCTGGTTTTCCCGTGGGCTCAAGGCGTTGTTTGCTTAGGCTTTGCTCACCGCCGCCACTCTGCCCGCCGGCCCATGCTGGCGGCTGCTGATCAATCCGACGAAGGAAATCAGCAGCGCCAAGCCAATGGTCGAAGTCACTTCCAGGCGATGTTCAGGGGTGATCATCATCACTGCCAAAGCCGCACAGATGAAGGCAATGACCAGCCAGGTAAGCCAGGGAAACAGCCACATGCGCAGGGTCATTTCGACCTTTTCCCGTTCCAGTCGGCGGCGCATGCGCAACTGCGAAATGGCGATCACCAGATACACCAGCAAGGCGATTGCGCCGGAGCTGGCGAGCAGGAACTGGAACAGCCCGGCCGGCATGAAATAGCTGAGCAAGGTAACGCCTGCGCCGATCACCGTGCTGGCGATCACCGCCGCGCGTGGCACGCCCGCCCCCGAAGTCACCTTCAATGCCGGCGGCGCATCGCCGCGTCGGCCCAAGGAATAGAGCATGCGCGAGGAAATGTAGATCGAGGAGTTCATGCAACTGGCCACCGCGATCAACACCACAACGTCGACGAGAAATTTGGCGTTGGGGATGTTCATCAGTTCCAGTGCGCGCTGGTAGGAGCCGACCGAGGCTAGTTGCGGGTCATTCCACGGCACCACGGAAATCACCACGAAGATCGACAGCAGATAGAAAATGCCGATACGCCAGATCACCGAACGCGTGGCCTTGGCGATGTTCTGCGCCGGATTGTTCGATTCCGCAGCGGCAATGGTCACCGCTTCGGTGCCGATGAAACTGAACATGATGGTGATGAACGCGCCGACCACCGCCGACATGCCGTTCGGCGCAAAGCCGCCGTGCTCGGCCATCAGCGTGCTCAAGCCACTGGCTTCGCGCTCGGGAATCCAGCCCATCAGCACCGCAAAACCCAGGCCGATGAAACCGATGATTGCGATGACCTTGGCCATGGCGAACCAGAATTCGAACTCGCCGTATTTCGACACGCTGAACAGGTTGGTGATCACCAGCAGGACGATCGACAGCAAGGCGAACAACCAGGCATCGACCTGGGGAAACCACTGATTGAGCACGTGACCGGCGGCCAGTGCTTCGATGGGAATCACCAGCACCCAGAACCACCAATACAGCCAGCCGATGGTGAACCCGGCCCAGCGCCCAATGGCTTGATCGGCGTAGGTGGAAAACGAGCCGGTGTCGGGGTGCGCCACGGCCATTTCGCCGAGCATGCGCATCACCAGCACGACCAGCAGACCGGAGAACAGATAAGCGAGCAGCACCGCAGGTCCTGCGGCGGCGATGGCGTGGCCTGAGCCAACGAAAAGTCCTGCGCCGATGATGCCGGCAATGGAAAGCATGGTGACGTGACGCGGTTTGAAACCTTGCGCCAACTGACCGTTGGAGTCCTTGGGGTTCAGGCTAGTCATGGGTTCTTATTGTTCTCATGATCGACGTTTGGGCCACTGACTGAGCGTCAGGCGATCATCATTTCCGGTGTCGGCATCAGGCGAAAGCTGCGACGCAGACGCTTTGCCGACGAAATGATGCTTCACCTTACGTGGCCCGACCGCCGCGCAACTAGCCTGAGTGCGGCATGCCGATGTCTGATTTCGACATGCCACTCTCAGGCCAGCATGGGTCGGCGGCAACCGCTGCGGCGATTTACAGCGTGTAGGAAATCCCCACCTGCACGGTTCGCGGCGCCCCCGGGTAGGCGTAAACGTTGCCGAAGGCGCCCTCTTCGTAGTCACGATCGAAGATGTTTTTCACATCGAGATTGAGGCGCACCTTGTCGTTGACCTTGTAGAAGCTCAGCAGGTCGACCACGGTGTAACTGCCCATGGAAAACGCGGTGTTGGCGGTCTGCCCGGCGCGCTCGTCGACGTATTTCAGGCCAGTGCCGAGACCCAGACCTTTAAGCGTGCCGTCCTGAAATTCGTACATATTGAGCAGGCTGAAGCTGTTCTTCGGGATGTTCAGCAGTCGGGTGCCGGAGCGCAGCGTGTTGTCCTTGGTCACCTCGGCGTCGACGTAAGCGTAACCGCCGACCACTCGCCACTCCGGGGTGAGGTTGCCGGTGACGTTGACGTCGAAACCACGGCTGCGTACTTCACCAGCGGCGACGCTGAAGGTGGAGTCCACCGGGTCGGTGGTCAGCACGTTGCGTTTTTCGATCTGGTAGATCGCCGCGTCGACGCTCAACTGCTGATCCAGCGCTTCCCACTTCACGCCCATCTCGTAGGACTTGCCTTTCTCCGGGGCGAAACCGCCGCCTTCGCGGCTGGCGCCGGTGTTGGGCTTGAACGAGCGCGCGGTGTTGGCGTACACCGCCAGGGTATCGGTCAAATCGTAGGTGATGCCGATACGCGGGGTGACGGCATTGTCGCTGGCCTGCCAGCTCTTGCCGCCCGGCACGTAGGTTTCATAGTCATGCTCAAAGCGCTCGAAACGCGCGCCGGCCAGGACTTTGAGCTTGTCGGTCAGGGCGACCTGATCCTGCACGAACGCGGCGTAGGTCTTGAGGTTTTCTTTGTCGTGGGTCGGCGTGCGGGTCAGCGCCGGGCGTGGCTGGCCGTAAACCGGATTGAAGATGTCGATCGGGTAGGCACTGACCGCGCCGCTGGAGCGCTGGATGATCGACTTGTAGTCGTAATCTTCGTACTCGATGCCGGTGAGCAAGGTGTGCTGCAGACCGCCAGTATCAAAATGCCCGGTGAGGTTGAGCTGGGTGTCCTTGTCGGTCCATTCCAGCTTGCGGTAGTTGAAGTTGCGCCCCAGCGTGCGGCCGTCAGCGGCAATGCCGTTGGCCTCGATCGCGTTGCCCTTGAGCGAGCCGTCGAGCCACTGGAAACCACCGCCGAGGGTCCAGTCATCGTTGAGCATGTGCTCGAACCGCAGTTGCGCCATGTTGTTGTCGTTGTGCAGTTTGCCGACGTCCTTCTCGCCGAAGAAGGTATCGCGCGAGGCGGTGCCGATCTGCGCCGGGTAGCGCGTCACGCCACGATCGAGCGGCGCGTTGTTGCGCATGAAGTCGCCTTCGAAAATCAGCTTGGTCGCATCGGTGGCCTGCCAGGTCAGCACCGGCGTGATGCCGTAGCGCTCGTTCTCGACATGATCGCGGAAGGTGTCACCGCCCTCGCCCACCACATTCAAGCGATAGGCCAGACGCCCTTCTTCGTCGAGTGGCCCGGAAGCGTCGAGGGTGCCGCGCTTCATGCCTTGGTCGTTCAACTGGCTGCCTAACGTAACGGTGCGCTCGGGCAACGGCTGTTTCGACACCACGTTGAAGGTACCGCCTGGGTCGCCACGGCCATAGAGCATGGTCGCCGGACCGCGCAGCACTTCCAGGCGTTCTATGGTGTTGGCGTCGGGCATGTTCGGGTAGCCACGGTTGATCGGGAAACCGTTGCGGTAGAACTCACCCGTAGTGAAGCCACGCACGGTGAACGTGGTCAGGCCCTGCCCACCGAAATTGTTCGCCCGCCCGACGCCGCCGGCGTAATCCAGCGCATCCTGCAAACGCGTCGCGCCGAGGTCTTCAACGGCATCCTTGGTCACCACGCTGATCGATTGCGCGGTTTCATGAATCGAGGTGTCGGTGCGCGTGGCGCTGGCCGAACGGGTCGCGCGGTAGCCTTGCACCGGGCCGTCTGCCCGTTCGTAATCAGCTGTGCCGACCACATCGGTGGCTTCCAGCTCAAGCGTTGAAGAAGTCGGTTCGGCTGACTCAGCCCACGAGGAAGAAGACAACGCCTGCAGCACACAAATGGAAAGCAGAGTTCGACGCATGAGGTGAAAACCTTTACGAATAGGCCAGAACGAAGGGCAAAACCGCCAATGAAAACGCGGCGCATGGTATACGGTCGCATTAGTAATTGAAACGTATTCTTATTTGTAATGTTGATCAGGATTGGTGAGCGGGATTCATCACTCCATCCTGAAACCGCGCATTATCAGCAGCGCGTCGATGGCCTAGGCTCGTAGAGATCCGACGTCAATCGATGGCTGCGCCGAGCTACGTGGGCGTCGCCAGCCTGTCTGAAAGGAATTTGCAGATGAAATTCGACACCCCGGCCGGCTCCAATCCGATCGACCAACTGAACGTCATCGGCCAACCTGCCAACCGCATCGACGGCAAGCTGAAAACCACCGGCACCGCCCCCTACGCCTACGAGCAAAACGCAGCGGTGCCGGACGCCGCTTACGGCTATATCGTCGGCGCCGGGATCGGCAAGGGGCGCATCGCCTCGATTGATTCGACGCAAGCGCGGGAAGCGTCCGGGGTGATTGCCATCGTCACTTACGAAAACGCCGGGCCATTGGCCAAAGGCGAGTTTTACGTAGCCAGGGCCTTGGCCGGGCCGCAGGTCGATCACTATCACCAGGCCGTGGCGATTGTCGTCGCAGACACTTTTGAACAGGCCCGCGCGGCCGCCGGCTTGCTCGACATCCGCTACGTGGCCGAACCAGGTTCATTCGATCTGGCGGCTGCGAAAGACTCCGCAACCCCACCGCCACCGGCCGGTTTCGGCCCGCCGCCGCAGACCAGCGTCGGTGACTTCGAAGGCGCCTTCAACGCTGCGCCAGTGCAAATCGATCAGCACTACAGCACGCCTGACCAGGCCCACGCGATGATGGAACCGCACGCAACCATTGCCCGTTGGAGTGGCACGCAGTTGACCTTGTGGACATCGATCCAACAGATCAACTGGGGCGTGCGCGATCTGGCGAAAACCCTCGGTATCGCCAAGGAAGATGTGCGCCTGATCTCGCCGTATATCGGCGGCGGTTTCGGCGGTAAGGGCACGATTCTTTGCGACGCAGTGTTGGCATCCCTGGCGGCTCGACATGCCGGGCGACCGGTGAAAGTCGCGCTGCCGCGGCCGCTGATGTTCAACAACCTGACCCATCGTCCGGCGACGCTTCAGCGCCTGCGCATCGGTGCCAACCGTGACGGCGTGATCACGGCGATCGGCCATGAGAGCTGGTCGGGCAATCTGCGCGGTGGTCGCGCCGAAGCGGCCACCGCGTCAACCCGCTTGCTTTACGCCGGGGCCAATCGCATGACCCGTTTGAATCTCGCCGTGCTTGATCTCGCCGAGGGTTCGGCGATGCGCGCGCCGGGCGAGGCACCGGGGATGATGGCGCTGGAAATCGCCATGGATGAACTGGCCGAAAAGCTGCAGATGGATCCGCTGCAGCTGCGCATCCTCAACGATTCGCAGGTCGATCCGGAGCAACCGGCGCGGCCGTTCTCCAAACGGCAGTTGGTGGAATGCCTGAACACTGGGGCCGAACGCTTTGGCTGGCGTCAGCGCAACCCTCAACCCGCTCAGCGCCGTGAGGATGGCTGGCTGATCGGCATCGGGCTGGCCTCGGCGATTCGCGGCGCACCGACCACCGCTTCGGCGGCGCGGGTGCGTCTCGATCGTCAAGGCGTCATCACCGTGGAAACCGACATGACCGACATCGGCACCGGCAGTTACACCATCATCGCCCAGACCGCTGCCGAAATGATGGGCGTGCCGCTGGACCGTGTCGTGGTGCACTTGGGCGATTCGCGGTTTCCGGAATCGTCGGGCTCCGGCGGCCAGTGGGGCGCGGCCTCCTCCACTGCCGGCGTGTATGCCGCGTGTGTGAAACTGCGTGAAGCCGCCGCTCGCGCCGTCGGGATTGACCCGCAGCAAGCGGAGTTTGTCGACGGGCAAATTCGCGCAGGCTCGCAGCAGGTTGCCTTGGCTCAGGCCGCAGCCAATGGCGAGCTGACGGGCGAGGACCGCATGGAATACGGCGATCTGGCCGAGCGTTTTGCCCAGCAGACTTTCGGCGCGCATTTCGCCGAGGTCGCGGTCAATGCGGCGACCGGCGAAATTCGCCTGCGCCGGCAACTGGCCGTGTGCGCCGCCGGGCGCATCCTCAATCCGAAAACCGCGCGCAGCCAGATCATCGGCGGCATGACCATGGGCGCAGGTGCGGCATTGATGGAGGAGTTGGCGGTTGATCATCGAATCGGCTTTTTCGTCAATCACGATCTGGCCGGATACGAGGTGCCGGTGCACGCCGACATTCCCCATCAGGAAGTGATCTTTCTTGATGAAGTCGACCCGTATGCCACCCCGCTGAAGGCCAAAGGCGTCGGTGAGCTGGGTATCAGCGGCGCGGCGGCGGCCATCGCCAACGCGATCTATAACGCCTGTGGCGTACGGGTGCGCGATTATCCGATTACGCTGGATAAACTCATCGGCGAGTTGTCCTACCCGGTCTGATACTGGATCACGCAGGATATCGCCCATGTACCCCACCACCCCCGATGGCCGCTATTTTGTGGTCAAGCAACAGCTATGGCGTTGCAGCAATCCATCACTGCCAGCCGCCGAGCGTGAGGCGTTTGTAGCCGAACTCATGTCAGCGCGGCGTGCGGTCAAAGAGGCAAAGCGTGCGGAGGATGCACAGGCGTTGAAGTCAGCGAGAGCTCGCGTCAACGACGCCAAAGTCGCGCTGGGTGAGCGCGGGCCGGTGTGGTGGGATGACGGCAGCCCGGATTACAACCGATTCAAAGTGAGCAATACACCGTATGCGCAGTGGTTTGCCCAACTGCCTGAAGAGGACAGCAGTTCTGCCTGAGTTTTGAATGGCCTGCTGATCTCCAATCCCACCAATCAACAAAGATCTCCTGTGGGAGCGAGCCTGCTCGCGAATGCATTGGGTCAGTTAAAGAAGATGTTGGATGTGCCGCCGCCATCGCGAGCAGGCTTGCTCCCACAGGGATCTGCGGCGAGGCTCAGACTCGCAACAACTGCCGGGTCATCGCCATCGAAGTTTCCAGCGACTGCCCGGTGCGCTGCAGTTTGTTCAGCAGACTCGCGCCGAGCCAGAGCTGATACAGCGTCTCCGCCAACTTCCGCGCATCGCCCTCGGGCAGGCTTTTGTCATTTTGGCCTTGTTCGATGCATTCGGTGATGCGCGCGACGATGCGTTCGGCGCCGTCGCGCAAGGTCAGGCGCATTGATTCGGACAGGTCGGCGACTTCGGCGCTGAGTTTCACCACCAGGCATTCATCCCCGTGGCCTTCGAGGGTGCAGCGGTTCTGCCAGCCCTGCCAGTAATCCATCAAACGCTCGAACGCAGTCAGCCCAGGCAATGTCAGGCGGCGCTCCATGTCGGCGAGGTAGTCGACGAAGTAATCCTCGAGCAGCGCCTGGCCATACAACTCCTTGGATTTGAAGTAGTGATAGAACGAGCCCTTGGGCACGCCAGCGGTCTGCAGGATCTCGTTGAGGCCGACGCTGGTGAAGCCCTTCTCGGCCATCATCCGGTGGCCGGTGTCGAGCAAGTGTTGGCGGGTGTCGTCAAAGGTCGGCTTCATGGTGCGCAAAATTCCAGACAATAGACCAGTCGTATAGTTTTCAGGACCGGGAGTTTGCCATAACCGACGGGCAAAAACATTTTCTGAAAAAATTACTAGACGACTGGTCTAATTGGAAACTATGCTGCGCCCCGACACACAAATTCATGCGGCACCGACAACAAGCGAATCCCTCGCCTTCTGCCGATGCCAGACCAACCCAAGGGTGCTATATGAAAATCTTGATGGTTCTGACTTCCCACGATCAACTCGGCAACACCGGCAAGAAAACCGGTTTCTGGCTGGAAGAGTTCGCCGCGCCCTACTTTGCCTTCAAGGACGCCGGCGCCGACGTCACGCTAGTGTCGCCCGCCGGCGGCCAGCCGCCGCTCGATCCGAAAAGCGATGAGCCAAGCGCGCAGACTGCCGAAACAGATCGCTTCCGCGCTGATCCGGCCGCACAACAGGCACTCGCCACCACCGGCCGTTTGGCTGACGTGAAGGCTGAGGATTTCGACGCCGTGTTCTACCCAGGTGGCCACGGCCCGCTGTGGGATCTGGCCGAAGACAAGGCCTCGATCGCGCTGATCGAAGCCTTCGACCGCGCCAACAAACCTCACGGTTTTGTCTGCCACGCACCCGGCGTGTTGCGTCATGTGGTGCGCGCTGACGGCCAGCCAATCGTCAAGGGCCGTGATGTCACCGGCTTCACCAATGCCGAAGAAGCGGCGGTCGGCCTGACTGACGTGGTGCCGTTCCTCATCGAAGACGAGTTCCAGCGTCTTGGCGGGCGCTATTCGAAAGTTGCCGACTGGCAGGTGCATGTGGTCGCTGACGGTCAACTGGTCACCGGCCAGAACCCGGCCAGCTCCGCCGCCGTTGCCCAAAAGCTGTTGAAGATGCTCGGCTGAATCCCTCGCTCTACCCCGATCAACGCCGCGTGCGTACCGCCCGGCGTTGTTTTTTTGCCCAGTCACTAGTCGACTGGTCTAATCAGATTCAAGGCTTACTCCATGAATAACGCTTTCTTCACGCCTGCCAAATTGGGCGCACACACCCTGAAAAACCGCATCGTCCTGCCACCTCTCACCCGCCAGCGCAGCACGCAACCGGGCAATGTCGCCAACGAATTGATGGCCGAGTATTACCAGCAGCGCGCCGGTGCCGGTTTGCTGGTCACCGAGGGCACGCAGATCGAACCGCGCGGCCAGGGTTATGCGTGGACGCCGGGCATTCATACGCCGGAGCAGATCGCCGGTTGGCGCAAAGTCACCGAGGCGGTGCACGCCGTGGATGGCGTGATCTTCGCCCAGCTCTGGCACGTCGGTCGGGTCTCGCACACGGCGTTGCAGCCCAATGGTGATGCGCCGGTGTCGGCCTCTGCGGTGGCGACGGACCGCGTCAGCGTGTTCATCGAAACCGCGCCTGGTGTCGGTGAACTGGTGCCGCCGTCCGCTCCGCGCGCGCTGAGCACCGATGAAGTGCAGGAACTGATTCAGCTGTACATCCAGGCCGCGCGCAACGCGATGGATGCAGGTTTCGACGGCATCGAACTGCATTGCGCCAACGGTTATCTGGTCAACCAGTTCATCTCCGCCCACAGCAACCTGCGCACCGATCAGTACGGCGGCTCACTGGATAATCGCTTGCGCTTCTTGCGCGAAGTGGTGGCCGGTGTTGCCGAATGCATCGGCAAGGACAAGGTCGGTGTGCGTTTCGCACCGTTGTTCACTACCACCGATGAAGCGCGGACGTATCTTGGCCTGGTCGAGGAAGATCCGCACAGCACTTACATTGCCGCGATCAAGATTCTCCAAGACCTCGGCATCGCCTACCTGTCGATCGCCGAAGCCGACTGGGACAACGCGCCAGCGATGCCGCAGACCTTTCGCCGGGCCGTGCGCGACACGTTCAGCGGCGCGATCATTTATGCCGGTCGCTACACCGCCAAAACCGGCGCGCAATTGCTTGAGTCGGGGCTGGCCGATCTCGTTGCGTTTGGCCGACCGTTCATGGCCAACCCGGACCTGCCGGCGCGGATTGCCAATGACTGGCCGTTGAACCAGTTGAATCCGGCGACGGTGTATGGCGGTGGTGCCGAGGGTTATATCGACTATCCGACCTACCCCGCCTAAGAACCCAAAACAAGTTCCTGTGGGAGCGAGCCTGCTCGCGAAGGCGGTGGGTCAGTCAGCACTTGTATTGACTGACAGGACGCTTTCGCGAGCAGGCTCGCTCCCACAATAGGATGTCAGTGGCCGCTAAACCTATACATATCAAAAAATCTGTATAACTATTGGAGTTCGAATCGTTCACCGGACTTAGCTCCATGCCCCCTGCCCACCGCTTGCTCCTGATCCTCGGCGACCAGCTGTCTTTCGACCTGGCCTCCCTGCAGCCACTCGATCCCCAGCAAGACCTGCTGCTGATGGTCGAGGTCATGGAGGAAGCGACCCACGTCGCTCATCATCCGCAAAAAATCGCCCTGATCTTCAGCGCCATGCGCCACTTTGCGGAGGCGTTGCGCGATAAAGGCTACCGCGTCCAATACGTCCGCCTCGACGACCCGGATAACAGCGGCTCCATCCCCGGCGAATTGCAGCGCTGGCAAACCCTCACCGGCGCCGAACAGATTCATATCACCGAATGCGGCGACTGGCGCCTTGAGCAGTCAATCAAAGATTCGGGCTTGCCCGTGCACTGGCATTCAGACCGCCGTTTCCTCTGCTCCCGCGAAGAGTTCTCCAGTTGGGCCAGCGGCAAGAAACAGCTGCGCATGGAGTTTTTCTACCGCGAGATGCGGCGCAAGAGTCGGCTGCTGCTCAATGGCGACGGCACGCCGGTCGGCGGTGCGTGGAATTTCGATGCGGAGAATCGCAAGGCGCTGCCCAAACACGCCAAACAGCCCTACCCGGCACGTTTCGCCAATGACGCAATCACCCAAGAGGTGCTGGCGTTGGTCGGCGAGCGCTTTGCCACGCATTACGGCACGCTGGATGACTTCAACTACCCGGTGACCCACGCCGATGCCCTGGCCTTGTGGCAATACTTTCTCGACTATGCGCTGGCCGGCTTCGGTGATTACCAGGACGCCATGGCCAGCGACGAACCGTTCCTGTTTCACGCGCGGATCAGTGCCGCGCTGAACATCGGCTTACTCGATTTGCGCCAGCTGTGCAGCGATGTCGAGGCGGCCTACTGGTCGGGGAGCATCGGCCTCAACGCGGCCGAAGGCTTCATTCGGCAGTTGATCGGCTGGCGCGAATACGTGCGCGGTGTTTACTGGCTGAAGATGCCGGATTACGCCGAGGGCAATGTGTTCGGCAATACGCGTGCGCTGCCGGAGTTCTACTGGACCGGGCAGACACAGATGAACTGCATGCGCCAGGCCATCGGCCAAAGCCTGCAACATGCCTACGCCCACCACATCCAGCGGCTGATGGTCACCGGCAACTTTGCCTTGCTCGCCGGGATTGCGCCGAAGGAAATCTGTGAGTGGTATCTGGCGATCTACATGGACGCCTTCGACTGGGTCGAACTGCCCAACACCCTGGGCATGGTCATGCATGCCGACGGCGGTTATCTCGGCTCCAAGCCTTACTGTGCCAGCGGCCAGTACATCAATCGGATGTCGGATTACTGCGGCGACTGCGCCTACAAGGTCAAGGAAAGCAGCGCGGACGATGCCTGCCCGTTCAACGCGCTGTACTGGCATTTCCTCATGCGCCACGGCGACATTCTGCGTGGCAATCAGCGCATGGGCATGATGTACAAGAACCTCGACCGCATGCCGCTGGCCAAGCAGGACGCGCTGTGGCAGCGCGGGCAGATGCTGTTGGCGAAACTGGATAACGGCGAAGCTTTCTAGTGCGCCTCAGGCCTGCCCGGCTATCCCGTTGCGCCCCGCTGCTTTCGCGCGGTACAGCGCCTGATCGGCGGTTTGGATCAACGCCGGCAGCGAATCCAGCAGCGCGCCCGTCCGTACCGCCATGCCGATACTCACCGTGATCCGAGCAAACGGACTGCCCGGGTGGGCGAT
The DNA here is from genome assembly GCF_900187595.1 of Pseudomonas sp. Irchel 3F6. Lineage (NCBI taxonomy): Bacteria > Pseudomonadati > Pseudomonadota > Gammaproteobacteria > Pseudomonadales > Pseudomonadaceae > Pseudomonas > Pseudomonas sp. Irchel 3F6. Next base: position 953,965 of record NZ_FYDP01000001.1, read on the forward strand.
GTTCGCCTGCTGCAAACGCTCGAGCATCAGTTGCGCCACCACCGTCGCACCGGCGCTGTCGGTGGCCGGCATGATCACCGCCATTTCCTCGCCACCGTAGCGCGCGACCAGATCCGAGGGGCGTCGCACGCAGCCTTCAAGAATCTTGCTGACCGCTTGCAGGCAGGCATCGCCGGCGACGTGGCCCAAGGCATCGTTGAACAATTTGAAGTGATCAATATCAATCATCAGCAAGGCCAGCGAAGTCCCGTCACGCTGCGCGCGCCGCGCTTCCACCGTCAGGGTTTCATCGAAACAGCGGCGGTTGGCCAGGCCGGTCAGCGCGTCCTTCAGCGCCAGTAATTCCAGCTGGCGATTGGACGCGAGCAATTGCTGCTGGGCATCGCGCAAGGCTTCTTCGGCCTCGGTGCGGCGGCGGATATCAAGGATCAGGAACCAGCCGATCAACCCGGTCAGCCCCAGCAGCCCGATCACCACCACCGCCGACAGCGCCGCTTCGATGCGCCACGCCGCCAGCGCTTCGTCCTTGCCCAGAGCCACGGTGGTGATCAGCGGCAGCGTTTCGCTTTTGCGGAACGCGTACAGCCGCTCGACACCGTCGAGGCTGGAGGTGTAGGAGGCAGTGCCGACCGAGCGGTCAACGAGGTATTTGGCGTAGATCGGCGATTTGGAGAAGTTGCGGCCCATGTCCTGCTCGCGGAACGGATAGCGGACCAGCAGCGTGCCATCGGTGTACGACAGGCCTATCGCGCCGTCCTGGCCAACGTCGAGTTTGCCGAACACGCGCAAAAAGTTTTCCACCCCCAGCGTCACCGCTACCACGCCAGCGAACTGCCCGCCATCGTCGTTGAAGCGCCGACTGATAGTCACCACCCATTCGTGATTGGCACGGCTCTGGATCGGCGGGCCTATGAACGGCTCGCGGCTCGGGCTGTCACGGTGATGTATGAAATAGGCGCGGTCGCTGCTGTTGGCGCCCTCCGGAATCGGCCGATTGGAGGACATCAGCCAATGCCCGTTCCGGTCATAGATGATGATGCCGCTGAGCTGTGGCATCAGCGGCTGCTGGCGGTCGATCAGGCTCTGGATGCGTTGAATCTGCGCCGGGCCGTTGCCCTCGGTTTCCAGACGTTCGACCAGTCCGAGCAAGAGCAGCGAGCTTTGCCGGACGATGCCTTCGGTGTAGGTATTGAGCGCCTGGGTCAGGTTGAGGCCATGCACGTCGACTTCCGCCAGCGCACGCTCGCGCGAAGACCAGACCTTCCAGATCGTCAGTGAAGTCAGGGAACAGCCAATCACCAGCAGCAGGAGCATTACAAGGCGAGTATCACGCTTCACGTCAGTACCTTAAGGAAGTCCGGGATCCATTCCAGCCATCATTCGAACGTCGGCACTCACGGCGGCCACGTGTTCCGGGGCGCAAGCATACAAGCAGTGTGCAGCGGCTGCAGCAACAGAGTGTGCAGCGCTAAGCGGCAGGTGCGGCGGGTTTGAGGATTTCCACGAGAAAATCGATGAACACGTTGATCCGGCTCGATCCACGGTGGTTGGGCAGGTACAGCGCGTTGATGCAACTGCTGGCACTGCCGGGATTGACCTCGTAGTGCTCAAGCAAGCGCGTCAGGCGCCCGGCGGCGACGTCGTCGCGCACCAGCCAGTCGGCCAGCAGCGCCACCCCGCCACCGCCAATCGCCGCTTCGCGCAGAATGTCGGCGTTGTTGCTTTGCAGGCGTCCCGCAACGTTGAGCTGAATCGGCTCTTCGTCGCCCTGAAAGGTCCAGTGATGATGGCTGCCGCCGTAATCGAAACGCAGGCATTGGTGCTCAAGCAGATCCCGCGGATGTTCGAGCACGCCGCTGCGCGCCAGATAATCCGGGCTGGCGACAATCCAACGCTGAAACTGCCCGACGCGTTTGCTGACGATGTCTTCGCTGACCACCGTCGAGCCGAGCCGCACTGAAACGTCGATCTGCTCGCTGAGCAAATCGCTGACCTGATCGCTCAGTGACAGGCTGATCTCCAGCCCCGGATGGCGTTCGAGCAAGCGGCTCAGGTGCGGCGCGATCAGCCGGCGGCCAAACTCCACCGGCACGCTGATGCGCAAGCGGCCTTGGGCATCACTGCCACGATCGGCGACCACCGCATCGGCTTCGTCGATAGCATCGAGAATGGCCACGGCCTTCTCGAAATAGGTTTGACCGGCGACGGTCACGCTGGTGTTGCGCGTGGTGCGATTGAGCAGACTGGCGCCCAACTCGTTTTCCAGCCCCGCCACTTGCCGTGTCACCGAAGACGTCGAAATCCCAAGCTTGCGCGCCGCCGAGGAATAGCCCCCGCAGCGCACGGTTTCAACAAACATCTTCAATGCCAGCAACTTGTCCATAAGCGGGATCCGGTGGTGAGGGAACGCCGCTGATTGTGCATCAGTGCTCGCCACACGTCTTGTATCGTCGTGCTTGCCGGGCCTCATCGCGACCTCAGCCATCAGCCTTGCGGCTCAGGAACAACGCCAGCGCCAGCGCCGGCAACACCGCTACGGCGACGGCCGAGAGATTCCAGCCGAAGTGTTCGTACAGCGGGCTGGCGACCAGTGAGCCGAGGGCGCCGCCGACGAAGATGCTCGTCATGTACACCGCATTCAGGCGGGCGCGGCTGTGCGGGTCGAGGGCGTAGACCTCGCGCTGGCCGAGGACCATGTTCAACTGCACGGCAAAATCCAGCAGCACCGCACACACCACCAGCCACACATAACCACTGCCCGGCAACGCGGCGATCAACAGCGACAGCGGCGCCAGCAGCAACGCCACCAAGGTACCGCGACGACCGTGCCCGGCATCGGCCAGACGCCCGGCAATCGGCGCAGCAATCGCACCCACCGCGCCGACCAACGCAAAGATCGCCACCTGCGCCTGGCTGAAACTGTGGTGACGCATCAGCTCAATCGGCGCGAGAGTCCAGAACAGGCTGAAACTGGCGAACAGTAAACCCTGATACAGCGAACGCTGGCGCAACACAGGAAAGCGTCGGGCCAAGGCAAACACCGAACCGATCAACGCGACATAGGTGGCTTTGTGCGTCGGCACCCGGCGCGGCAGTGCCACAGCGGTAATCAGCGCGATTACCGCCATCAGTGCCGCCGCGCTGTAAAACACCCCGCGCCAGCCGAACACTTCAACCAACAGACTCGACAGCGGCCGCGACAGCAGAATCCCCAGCAGCAAGCCGCTCATGATGTTGCCAACGACGCGGCCACGGCTGGCTTCCGGTGCCAGATGCGCGGCCAGCGGCACAAGAATCTGCACTGCCACCGAAGTCAGGCCGATCAGCAAAGAAAGCAGCAGAAACAGCGACGGCGAGTGGGTCAGGCCAGCGCACAGCAGCGTCACACTCGCAGCGAGGGTGAAACCGACCACCAGACGGCGGTTTTCCATCAGGTCGGCCAACGGCACCAGCAGCAACAGGCCCAAGGCGTAACCGAATTGGGTCAGCGACACGATCAGGCTGGCATTGGCGCTGGACAGGCCGATCTGCGGCGCGATCAGTTCGACGATGGGTTGTGCGTAATACAGGTTGGCGACGACCGCGCCGCAGCAAAATGCCAGAAACGCGACCATCAGGCCGGAGAGTGAAGCAGGCTGTTCGGCGGGGGCCGCAACGGCAGGGTTGCCCGTAAGCATGGTGACACCTCGTTGAGTTCGGGAAAGTTGTGCCAAGGCTACGGTGAGCCGGCGGGGGCGAGAATCCGTGCCACTGGCAACGCACTGATGCGCGGCGCGCAACGTTGCTTGTGGCGCAACGCGCTGTTGCGCGGGCCAGTGATTCTCCGCTGCAAGGGTCTTCTCTACGCTTTGGCCCTGGCGCAGACGTCCGCATCGGCGCCCTTCCCCCGGCTGCTACAAGGAGCGTTTCCATGACCCGCACTGCACTCGTCCTGCCACTGTCCGCCGCGTTTTTCTGCCGACCATGAACAGCCATTTGCTCAAATCCAGAACCCTGTGGATCAGCGTCGCCGTGCTCGCGGTACTCGGCCTGATCGTCGCCGTCGCGCTGATGTGGCGCCCGGCGATCGCGCCAATCAAACGGCCGACGTCATTCGATACTGCGCAATTGCAACGCGGCGCACGGGTGGTCGAGGCCGGCGACTGCGCGGTGTGCCATACCCGCCCCGGCGGCGAATACCTGGCCGGCGGGCTGCCGCTGGTGACGCCGTTCGGCACGCTATACAGCACCAACATCACCCCGGATGCGCAGACCGGCATCGGCGAATGGTCACTGCCGGCCTTCGAGCGGGCGATGCGCGAAGGCATTGCCCGCGACGGCCACTTTCTCTACCCGGCGTTTCCTTACGTGCACTACCGGCGCATGAGCTCCGAAGACATCGCCGACGCCTATGCCTACTTGATGAGCGGCCCCGCCGTACATGCGCCCGCCATGCAGAACCAGATGAATTTCCCGATGAACATCCGCCCGCTGGTGTCGTTCTGGAATCTGCTGTTTCTGCATGGCGAGCCGCTCACGCCGCAGGCCGAACACAGCGCGGCATGGAATCGCGGACGCTATCTGGTCGACGGCCCGGGCCACTGCGCCGGCTGCCATTCGCCGCTGAACCTGATCGGCGCGGAGAAATCCTCGGAGTATTTGAAGGGCGGCAGCGTCGATGGCTGGGAAGCGCCAGCACTGGTCGGCCTCGGCCAACGCGCCAATCCGTGGAATCGCGAGCAATTGGTCGGCTATCTGCGCGCCGATGTCGTCGATGGCCACGGCACACCGGCCGGCCCGATGCGCCCGGTCAGCCTGAGTCTGGCGCGCTTGCCGGCCAGTGAAGCCGAAGCGATTGCCGACTACCTGCTGAGCCTGAAAAGCCCGCACGCGGTGAGCGAAATCACTGCGCAAAAGCCGCCGAGCAGTCCAGCGGATCACAGCAGCGGCGCCCTGCTCTTCAGCAGCGCCTGTGCCGGATGTCACGCACCCGCCGCGCCGATGCGGGAAATCGACGGCCGCCCCGGCCTGCAAAGCACTTCGGCGCTGCAAGCGGCCAGCCCGCGCAACTTTCTCAAGACCGTGCTTGAAGGCGTGCCCGCCATTCCCGGCGCGCCCGGCCCGGTGATGCCGCCGTTCGCCGCCAGCCTCGACAACGCCCAGCTCGGCGCCCTCGCCGCGTATCTGCGCGAGCAAGCCAAACCCGATCAGCCATGGGCCGACCTTTCTTCCACTGTTGAAGCGTTACGTCAGGAGACGAAATGAGCCAGATCACTCTCACCGTCAATGGAGCCGCCCAAGCGCTGAAGCTGGAGCCGGACATGCCGCTGCTGTATGCGCTGCGCAACCACTTGAACCTCAACGGCGCCAAGTACGGCTGCGGCCTGGGCCAGTGCGGCGCGTGCACGGTGATCGTCGACGACCAGCCGGTGTTCGCCTGCCTCACACCCTGCGCAGGCCTTGAGGGGAAAAAGATCCGCACCGTGGAGAGCCTCGGCAGCGCAGAAAAACCCGGCCCGTTGCAAACGGCGTTCATCGACAAGCAAGCGGCGCAATGCGGTTACTGCATCGCCGGCATGCTGATGCGCGCGCAGGCGTTGCTCGAACGTGATCCGCACCCGGACGAACAAACCATCCGCGAGCACATGGCCGGCAATCTGTGCCGTTGCGGCACCCATTTGCGCATCATCGAGGCGATCAAGCAGGTGGCCGGGCACAACGGGAGCCTGACATGAGCGAAACAAACGGTTTGAACCCCAGCCGTCGGGCCTTCCTGCGCGGCGGCGCGTTGCTGATGGCCTTCACCCTGATGCCGGTAGCGCGGCGTGTCTTGGCCGACACCGAAGTCGACACCCTCGGCACCGTAGTGCTGGCCCCCGATCTGCCCGGCAGCCTGCGCACCAACCCTTACCTGGACGCGTGGATTCGCATCGGCGCCGACGGCATCACCGTGTACACCGGCAAAGTCGAACTGGGCACTGGAGTGAAAACCGCGTTGCTGCAAATCGCCGCCGAGCGTTTGCAGGTGCCGGCCAGCGCCGTCAATTTGCTCACCGCCGACACCGCGCTGACGCCCAACGAAGGCTACACCGCCGGCAGCCACAGCATTTTCGACAGCGGCACCGCGCTGTACAACGCCGCCGCGCAGGTGCGGGAAATGCTCGTCGATGCCGCTGCGCGCAGTTGGCAAGTTGATGCTGCGCAACTGAGCACTCGCGACGGAATCATCGAAGGGCCGACTGGTCAGCGCATTGCTTATGCCGACGCGGTCAAGCATGTCGATGTGCACCAATACGCCAAGGCGCAATCACCGACGATGGCGGCGGCCGACTTCAAACTGATCGGCCACAACCTGCCGCGCCTGGACATTCCGGCCAAGGTCAGCGGCGGCGCGGCATTTGTGCAGGACATGCGCCTGCCGGGCATGCTGCACGCGCGTGTCATCCGCCCGCCGCGTCCCGGCTGCACGCTTCAGGCGTTCGATGCCGCGTCCATCGAGGCGTTGAACGGCGTGGTCAAAGTGATTCGCGACGGCAACTATCTGGCCGTGGTCGCCCGTGATGAGTGGCAAGCGATCAAGGCCATGCGCAGCGGCATTGAGAGTGCCAAGTGGAGTGGTGGCGAGGCGATTCCCGAAGCCGCCGGGATTCACGATTTGCTCAAGCAATTGCCCTCCAAGCGCTATCCGATCAGCAACACCGGCAATGCCGGCGGCGCGACCGAAACGCGCTTCAAGGCGCGGGTGACCAAGCAGTACTTGATGCACGGTTCGATCGGCCCGTCCTGTGCGGTGGCCTGGTTCAACGACGGCGTGCTCACGGTGTGGACCCACACCCAAGGCGTCTATCCGCTGCGCGCCGGTATCGCCGAGATGCTGCGGCTGCCGCCGGAGCGTGTGCGCTGCATTCACACCGAAGGCTCGGGTTGCTATGGCCACAACGGCGCCGATGATGCCGCCGCCGATGCCGCGCTGATCGCCATGCGCCTGCCGGGCACGCCGGTCAGGGTGCAATGGATGCGCGAGCAGGAAAATCTCTGGGAGCCGTACAGTTCGGCGATGGTCACCGAAATCGATGCTGGCCTCAGTCAGGGCCGTTTGCAGGACTGGAACTACGAGCTGTGGACCACGCCGCACAACGAACGCATCGTCAATGCCGGGCGTTTGCTGCCGGCACGTGTATTGGCCAGACCCTTCGCCTCGGCGCCGTCGGTGCCGATCGCCCAGCCCGAAGGTGACGGCGATCGCAACGCGGTGCCGCTGTACGAGCTGGGCGCGACGCGGATCAACATGAACTTCGTCACCACCATGCCGTTCCGCACTTCGGCCATGCGCTCGCTCGGTGCGCACATCAATATCTTTGCGATCGAGGCGGGTATTGATGAGTTGGCGATCAAGGCCGGACTCGATCCCGTGGCGTTGCGCCTGGCCCATCTGAGCGATCCGCGTGCCCGCGCCGTGATCGAGCGCGTGCGTGACGAAATCGGCTGGCCCCACAAGAGCAACGAGCCCGGCGCGGGGATCGGTTTCGCCTTCGCCCGCTACAAGAACATCATGGGTTACTGCGCCCTCGCGGTGAAACTGCGGGTGCATCCGCAGACCGGCGAGATCCGTGTCGATCATGTGGTGACGGCGGTCGATGTTGGCCAGATTGTCAGCCCAGATGGCCTGCGCAATCAGGTCGAGGGCGGCATCGTCCAGTCGACAAGCTGGACGCTCTACGAACAAGTCGCCTACGACGCGGGCGGCATTCGCAGCTACGACTGGAGCGGTTATCCAATTCTGCGTTTCACGCAATTGCCGAAAAAAGTCGATGTGCACCTGCTCGATCAACCGGGCGAACCTTTCCTCGGTGCTGCCGAAATTGTCCAAGGGCCAATGGCTGCTGCGCTCGGCAACGCGGTCAGCAATGCCACTGGCCGGCGCTGGCTGAATCTGCCGCTGACTCGCTCGACCCAGCCCGCCTGAACCACGCCCGCGTTCATCAGCGATGAGCGCGGGTGCCGTTGCGTTGCGCGCAAAACTGCGTAGCGCCGGCCACGGATTATCAGCCCCGCCGCCCCCGGTTAAGTTACCTGCACAGCGCGCGGCACTTGGCTGCCGCGCTTGAACCCTAGTCATCGACATCCGGAGCTACCCATGACCCGTCGCCTGTTCCAACCCATCGCACTCGGCCCTTACACCCTTGCCCATCGCGTGGCGATGGCGCCCTTGACTCGCTCGCGCGCTGGCCAGCCGGGCGACGTGCCGACTGCAATGAACGCCGAGTACTACCGCCAACGCGCCAGTGCTGCGCTGATCATCACCGAGGCCACGCAGATCTCCCAACAGGGCCAGGGCTATGCGTGGACGCCGGGGATCTACACCGATGCGCAAGTCCAGGCGTGGCGCGAAGTCAGCACGGCGGTGCACGCAGCGAACGGTCTGATCTTCATGCAGCTGTGGCACGTCGGCCGGGTCTCGCACCCCAGCTTTCAGCCGGACGCCGGCTTGCCGGTGGCGCCAAGCGCCCTGCCAGTGCCGGGCAAGACCTTTATCGTCGATGAACAAGGCAACGGCGTGTGGGGCGATGTACCGGTGCCGCGCGCCCTCGAAACGGCGGAAATTGCCGACATCGTCGAAGACTATCGCCGCGCTGCGCGTAACGCGTTGAACGCTGGCATGGACGGCGTGGAAATCCATGCCGGCAACGGTTATCTGCTCGACCAGTTCCTCAACAGCAACAGCAACCAGCGCGACGACGCCTATGGCGGCAGCGTAGAAAACCGCGCGCGCTTCCTGCTCGAAATGGTCGCCGCCGTGGCTGATGAAGTCGGTGCCGAGCGCGTTGGCGTACGCCTGACGCCAATGGGTCGCTTCATGGGCATGGGCGATGACACGCCTGAAGCGACCTTCGGTTATCTGGTCGAAGCGCTCAACCAGTGGAATCTGGCCTACCTGCACCTGGTCGAGCCGGCCATGGTCGGCACGGTCAAGGACGAAAACTTTGATCCGCGCTGGGACGCGATCATTGCCCAGTTGCGCCAGACCTGGAACGGCGTGCTGATCCTCGCTGGCGGTTACGACGCCGAGTCCGCCGAACAGGCGCTGAACACCGATCGCGCCGACATCATCGCCTTTGGCCGGCCATTCCTGGCCAACCCGGATCTGCCGCGTCGGCTGCACGATGGGCTTGAGCTGAACACACCGGATCCGAGCAGTTTTTTCGGCGGCGATCAGCGTGGTTACGTCGATTATCCGTTTCACGCTTGAGTTTCTGAGGCGAAGTGCTGGCGTTCGGCTTTGGTATCGCGCCGGATTCACCCCTCACCCCAGCCCTCTCCCCAGGGAGAGGGAGCTGATCTATGGAGCATTCAGAGCCGGAGTTCGACCCGATATCAGCGCCTGGCGTAAATCGCCCAAACAACTCGGTCAGTCCCCTCTGGGAGAGGGTTAGGGTGAGGGCGCCTCGATGACTGGCAACGATGCCGTCATCGAAGCGTGACACACCGCCAGAATCTCATCGGCCAGCGCCGAGTCATCCGGACAGGCCCGCGACAGCATGATCGCCCCGACCGCGCGGGCCAGCAGATCGATCATCCGGGTTCGGCCCTCACCTTGCGGTGCATCCGCTGCCGTCGGGTATTTCTCGCCGAGCGTCCGTAACGTGCGCTCGATGCCTTCAGCGAACGCCGCTTTTACGTCCCCGGACTGTCGCGCCGCATCGCCGCACAGCGCCGCCATAGTGCAACCGGTGGAACGGCCGTCGCGATGGTCGCGGGACACGTACACGTCGATGAAATCCTGCACGCTCATGCTTTCGGCGGCGGCCGTGGACTGCGCCAGGCTATTGGCCGAGGCTTCGGCCATCAGGTCGGCCTTGGAGCCGAAGTGTTTGTAGAAACCGCCGTGAGTAAAACCGGCGGCCGCCATCAGGTCAGCCACGCCGACCCCGTCATAACCGCGTTCGCGGAACATCACTGATGCCGTTTCGACAATGTGCTCGCGATTGGCCTGAGCCTGAGCTTTGGATACGCGCATGTTGAATCCTCCAGCGCTGAAAAATCATGGCTCGATGATACATAGATGTTAGCCATAATCAAAACCGTTGACATCTTAGATTTCGGTCATCATCCTAAAAGCCCGCAATCAGTCTTCACCTGAAAAAGAGCCAACACCATGACTACTCGCCCTACTGTTCTGATCACTGGCGCCTCCACCGGCATAGGCGCCGCCTACGCCGCACGTTTCGCCCAGCGCGGGCACGATCTGGTGCTGGTCGCCCGTGACCAGTCGCGCCTGGACAGCCTTGCCGCCGGTTTGCGCGCTGAGCACAACGTCCATGTCGAAGTGCTACAGGCCGACCTGACGCAACTGAGCGACCTGCAAACCGTCGAGGCGCGTCTGCGTGACGACTCGCGCATCGGTATCCTCGTCAACAATGCCGGCGCCGCGCAGTCCGGCACCTTCATCGAGCAAAGCACCGACAGCGTGGCGCAACTGGTCGCGCTTAACACCACCGCGTTGGTGCGGCTGGCTAGCGCCATCGCCCCGCGCTTGGCCAAGGCCGGCGACGGCGCGATCATCAATATCGGCTCGGTGGTGGGCCTGGCGCCGGAGTTCGGCATGTCGGTGTATGGCGCGACCAAGGCGTTCGTGCTGTTTCTCTCCCAGGGCCTGAGCCTGGAACTGTCGCCACAGGGCGTGTATGTGCAAGCGGTCCTGCCCGCCGCCACCCGCACGGAAATCTGGGACCGCGCCGGTATCGACATCAACACCCTCACCGACATCATGGAAGTCGGCGACATGGTCGATGCAGCGCTGGTCGGCTTCGACCGTCGCGAAGTCGTGACCATCCCGCCGCTGCACGAGGGCGAGCGCTGGGATGCCCTGCAAACCGCGCGGCAGGGCCTGTTGGGGGAGATCCGCCAGTCGGCTGTTGCGCAACGTTATCTGACTCAGGCCTGACCTCATTCAAACCCGCCGCTATGCCGGCGGTTTCTACCGACAAGAGCATCCGCAATGAAGGCATTTTTCATCGAGCGCTACGGCAAGCAGAACGGCCGGATTGGCGACATCCCGGAACCGCAGGTCGGCGCACACGACGTGCTGATCGAAGTGCGCGCCAGCAGCGTCAACCCGCTGGATCTGAAGATTCGCAGCGGCGAATTCAAGATGATCCTGCCCTATCAAATGCCTTTGATATTGGGCAACGATGTCGCCGGCGTGGTGCTCAGCACCGGTGCGGCGGTCAAGCGTTTCAAGCCGGGCGATGAGGTTTATGCGCGTGCGCCTGAAAACAGGATTGGCACGTTTGCCGAACGCATCGCTGTCGATGAAACAGCGATCGCGTTGAAACCCGCCAATCTCGCCATGACCGAGGCGGCTTGCATGCCGCTGGTGGCGTTGACGGCGTGGCAGGCACTGGTCGAAGTCGCCAACGTGCAAAAAGGCCAGAAGGTACTGATTCACGCCGGCTCCGGTGGCGTTGGCACGGTCGCCATTCAACTGGCCAAACACCTCGGCGCTTTTGTTGCGACTACGACCAGCACGGCGAATGTCGCGTGGGTCAAGGCGCTGGGCGCTGATGTGGTGATTGATTACAAACAGCAGGATTTCGCCAATGAGCTGCGCGACTACGACGTGGTGCTCAACAGCCTCGGCGGCGATGTGCTGGAAAAATCGTTGAGGGTGTTGAAACCGGGCGGGCAACTGATTTCCCTGTCAGGGCCGCCGACTGCGCAGTTCGCTCAGGAGCAGGGTTTGTCGTGGCTGCTCGGGGTGGTGATGCGCCTGCTCAGCAGTGGTATTCGGCGCAAGGCGCGCAAGCGTGGGGTGGGTTATTCGTTTCTGTTCATGCGTGCCGACGGCATCCAGTTGCAGAAAATCACTGCGTTGATTGAGGCCGGGGTGATCAAACCGGTGATCGATCGTACTTTTCCGTTCGATCAGATAGCTGACGCCTTGCACTACGTTGAACAAGGCCGGGCAAAGGGCAAGGTTGCTATCGCGGCCAACCTCAAAAGCCCCTCACCCTAGCCCTCTCCCAGAGGGAGAGGGAACTGACCGAGCTGAATGCGCGAGTAACGCCGACCTGAAATACCGAGGCGAACACAGGTCTCAAAAAGCCCACAAATCGGCTCCCTCTCCCAGAGGGAGAGAGGACTGACCGAGTTGAATGCGCGAGTTACACCGACCTGAAATACCGAGGCGAACACAGGTCTCAAAAAGCCCACGAATCGGCTCCCTCTGCCAGAGGGAGAGAGGACTGACCGAGTTGAATGCGCGAGTTACACCGATCTGAGATACCGAGGCGAACACAGGTCTCAAAAAGCCCACAAATCAGCTCCCTCTCCCAGAGGGAGAGAGGACTGACCGAGTTGAATGCGCGAGTTACACCGACCTGAGATACCGAGGCGAACACAGGTCTCAAAAAGCCCACAAATCAGCTCCCTCTCCTCGGGGAGAGGGCTGGGGTGAGGGGTGAATCCAGCGCGGTGTCCAAGCATGTGCATTGCAATACCACGCTCAATCCGCCCCTCCTGCTGAAACCTCGAGAAACCCCTCTCAACTTGCGTTTTGCTAATCCTGCACCACGCTTGATTCACAGAAGTGCACGTTTTCATGGCAAAACTGCGGTTAACTGAATGGTTAGTTACCGCTATAATCCCGCGCTTCATTCAAACGGGACTTTCAATGTGAACCACAGTCAACGCGTCTCAGGCGTTTCAACGTTCATTCTGGTCGGCCTTGGCGTGATCATCGCCCTGCTCGGTCTGGCGCTCGCGGCCGGCGGTGTGAAGCTGGTCAGCCTGGGCGGTTCCTGGTACTTCCTGGTCGGCGGTCTGGCGATGACCGTTTCCGGCGTGCTGATCGCACTGAAGAAAACCGCAGGCGCCTGGTTGTTCGCCGCGTTTCTCGTGGCCACCGCGATCTGGGCCGTGGCTGACGCCGGGCTGGTGTTCTGGCCGGTGTTCTCGCGGCTGTTCATGTTCAGCGCCATCGGTATGGTCGTCGCTCTGGTCTACCCGCTGCTGGCGCGCGCCAATGGCCGCGTGGCCGGTCGTGGCGCGTATGCCGTGGCCGCTGTGCTTGCGGTCGGTGTGGCCGTTGCGGCGGGCAACATGTTCGTCGCCCACCCAACCGTTGCCGCCACTGGCACTGGCCCGGGCCTGACTCCGGTCGAGCCGGCCAAGGCGCAGAAAGACTGGGCGCACTACGGCAACACCGAAGGTGGCAGCCGCTTCGCCGCGCTCGATCAGATCAACCGCAACAACGTCGACAAATTGAAAGTCGCGTGGACCTACCACACCGGGGACGTCGCCGAGAGCGATGGCAACGGCGCCGAAGACCAGCTCACCCCGCTGCAGGTCGGCAACAAAGTCTTCATCTGCACCCCGCACAACAACCTGATCGCCCTCGATGCCGACACCGGTAAAGAGCTTTGGAAGAACGCGATCAACGCGCAATCGAAAGTCTGGCAGCGCTGCCGTGGCATGGCCTATTTCGACGCCACCGCGACCATCGCTCAGCCGAGCAACTCTTCGATCATCGAAGCCAAACCGGCGCCGGCTGCCAACTGCCAGCGTCGTCTGCTGACCAATACCATCGATGCTCGCCTCATCGCGGTCGATGCTGACACTGGTGAGTTCTGCCAGGGTTTCGGCAACAACGGCCAGGTCGATCTGAAGGCCGGTCTGGGTGATGTTCCGGACAGCTACTATCAGTTGTCGTCCGCGCCATTGATGGCTGGCACCACCGTAGTGGTTGGCGGTCGTGTTGCCGACAACGTGCAGAGCGACATGCCCGGCGGTGTGATTCGCGGTTTTGACGTGATCACCGGCGCCATGCGCTGGGCGTTCGACCCGGGCAACCCGCAGGACCGCAACGCACCGGCTGACGGCAGCACCTATGTGCGCAGCACGCCGAACAGCTGGGCACCGATGTCCTATGACGCGGCGACCAACACGGTGTTCCTGCCGATGGGCAGCTCGTCCACCGACATCTATGGTGTCGAGCGCAGCGAACTGGACCACAAGTACGGCGCCTCGATCCTCGCGCTGGACGCCAGCACCGGTGAAGAACGCTGGGTGTTCCAGACCGTGCACAACGATCTGTGGGACTTCGACCTGCCGATGCAGCCGAGCCTGATCGACTTCGACAAGGACGGCCAAAGCGTTCCGGCGCTGGTCATCGGCACCAAGGCCGGGCAGATCTATGTGCTCGACCGCGCCACTGGCAAGCCGCTGACCGAGGTCAAGGAAGTACCGGTGAAAGCCGCGAACATCCCTAACGAGCCGTACTCGCCGACCCAGCCGAAATCCGTGGGCATGCCGCAGATCGGCGCGCAGCACCTGACCGAATCGGACATGTGGGGCGCCACGCCGTACGACCAGTTGCTCTGCCGTATCGACTTCAAGAGCATGCGCTACGACGGCCTGTACACAGCGCCGGGTACCGACAAATCGCTGAGCTTCCCGGGTTCGCTGGGTGGCATGAACTGGGGCAGCATCTCCACTGACCCGGTGCACGGTTTCATCTTCGTCAACGACATGCGCCTGGGTCTGTGGATCCAGATGATCCCGTCGCAGAACAAAGGCCAGGCCGCAGGCGGTGGCGAAGCGCTGAACACCGGCATGGGCGCTGTTCCGCTCAAAGGCACGCCGTACGCGGTGAACAAGAACCGCTTCCTGTCGGTGGCCGGCATTCCGTGCCAGGCGCCGCCGTTCGGCACCTTGACCGCGATCGACATGAAGACCCAGAAAGTCGCGTGGCAGGTTCCGGTCGGCACCGTTGAAGACACCGGTCCCCTCGGCATTCGCATGCACCTGCCGATCAAGATCGGTCTGCCAACCCTCGGCGGCACCCTGTCGACCCAGGGCGGCCTGATCTTCATTGCCGGCACCCAGGACTTCTACCTGCGCGCCTTCAACAGCGGCAATGGCGAGGAAATCTGGAAAGCCCGTCTGCCGGTCGGCAGCCAGGGCGGCCCGATGACGTACGTTTCGCCGAAAACCGGCAAGCAGTACATCGTCGTCACCGCTGGCGGCGCACGCCAGTCGACCGATCGTGGCGATTACGTGATGGCCTACGCCCTGCCGTAACTCATTGCCGCACAACCAACCTCCTCCAAGCGCGCGGTGCCCCAAAGCACCGCGTCGCGGTTTTATTGCGTTAAAGATTTCAGCAGGAAGGATTCACATGTCATCGGCTGTTCGCTTTTCTCGTACCAAGCTTTCCACTGGCCTGTTGCTGGGCCTGAGCTGCGCTACTGCCCTACCCGCGCTGGCCGCCAGCGATTCCGGTCTGCTGACCCGCAGCACCCTGACCGGTGACTGGGGCGGCTTGCGTCATCAACTCGATGAAGACGGCATCAAGTTCACTGGCGATTACAGCGGCGAAACCGCTTACAACGCCGACGGCGGCCTGCACCGTTCGGCGCGCTACTCGCAGAACATCAAGCTCGGCGTGCAGTTTGATCTGAGCAAACTCTACGGCGTCGACAACGCCGGCAAAGTGCAACTGACCATCAACGACCGGCGCGGCAACAGCGCGTCGGAAGATCTGGTCGGCAACCGCTTGCCGATTCAGGAAAACTACGGCGGCCTGTACACGCGCCTGACTGAACTGAGTTACGAGCGCAGCCTGTTCACCCCGGCGCTGAACGTGAAGCTCGGCTACATGGCCATGGGCAACGACCTCGGCGGTCTGGATAGCGGCATTCTGTGCAACTTCATGAACGCCGGTTTCTGCGGTCACCCGCTGAACATGTCCGGCGGCAGCGGCTGGACCAACTACCCCAACGCGCGTCTGGGCGTGCGGGTCAAATACGACCTGTCGCCGTCCTGGCAACTGCGTGTGGCTGCGTTCAACGTCGACCCCGAGAGCAACGGCAATTCCAGCCGCGCCTGGCATCTGGGGCCGAAGCACACCACCGGCACCGTCGTGCCGATCGAGTTGGTGTACAAGCACGCCGGCGAGCTGCCGGGTGAGTACAAGCTCGGCTATTACTACGACAGCTCTGACGTCAAACGCATTGGCAGCGACGATGAAGTGTCCGGTCGTGGCGGACATTATTTGTTGATCGATCAGGCCGTATGGCGTTCGCCGACCTCCGAGGGCCGCAGCCTGCATGCGTTCGGTCAGTATTCGGCGGCCAGTGAAGCCGCCTCGCCGTTCAGCAAGTGGTACGGCACCGGCGTGGTTTTGTACAAACCGTTCGAAGGCCGCCCGCGTGACACCGTGGCGCTGGGCTATGGCCGCGCCGTGCCGAACCCGCGCAGCCGCGATGTGCAACAGGATGCCGCGCTGGCCAATGGTGCTGCGTTTCCGAACCTCGATAGCGCCGAGCAGTTGATCGAGTTGGGCTACGGCTACCAGGCCACCCCATGGCTGACCCTGCGCCCGAACCTGCAATACATCATCGAACCGGGCGCGTTTTCCGGGCAGGACATCGACAATGCGCTGGTGGTGGGCTTGCAGGTGAAGGCTGCGCTTTAAGCCTTGTAATGGATGTCATGGCGTCATCGCTGGCAAGCCGCCTCCCACAGGGTTTGACGGCGGACACAAAATCCCGGCAACACCCAAAACTCTTGTGGGAGCTGGCTTGCCAGCGATAGCGGTGGGTCAGGCAATACAGCTCCAACAAGGCTCGGAGTTGCACCTCCCCCACCTGTCGAAATTAATTCCAGCCCATCGGTGAATTATTTCGTGTCCGCATGTATCTGAGCCAGAAGAGCCGGCGCCATCATGGAGATGGCATCGCAGCGGTAATCTGGATCAGCGAGCGGGAACAGCGCAATGAAATCACGCAAGAACACCGTCAAACCGATCGGTTTGAAAGACATCACCATTGTCGACGACGCCAAGATGCGCAAGGCGATTACCGCCGCCGCACTGGGCAACGCCATGGAATGGTTCGACTTTGGCGTCTACGGCTTTGTCGCCTATGTGCTCGGCAAGGTCTTCTTCCCCGGCGCCGATCCCGGCGTGCAAATGATCGCCGCGCTGGCGACCTTCTCCGTGCCGTTCCTCATCCGTCCGCTTGGCGGTTTGTTCTTCGGTGCCCTGGGCGACAAATACGGACGACAGAAAGTCCTCGCCGCGACCATCGTCATCATGTCCCTGAGCACCTTCGCCATCGGCCTGATTCCGTCCTATGCCTCGATCGGCATCTGGGCGCCGATCCTGCTGTTGCTGGCGAAAATGGCCCAAGGCTTCTCGGTCGGTGGTGAATACACCGGCGCCTCGATCTTCGTCGCTGAATACGCGCCGGACCGCAAACGCGGCTTCCTCGGCAGCTGGCTGGATTTCGGCTCGATCGCCGGTTTCGTCTTCGGCGCCGGTGTCGTGGTGCTGATCTCGACGATTCTCGGTGAACAGCGCTTCGAAGAATGGGGCTGGCGGATTCCGTTCTTCCTCGCCCTGCCGCTGGGCATGATCGGCCTGTATCTGCGCCACGCCCTGGAAGAAACCCCGGCGTTCCAGCAGCACGTGGAAAAACTCGAACAAGGCGACCGCGAAGGCCTAGCCGGTGGCCCGAAAGTGTCGTTCAAGGAAGTCGCAACCAAACACTGGCGCAGCCTGATGACCTGCATCGGCGTGGTGGCGGCGACCAACGTCACCTATTACATGCTGCTCACCTACATGCCGAGCTACCTGACGCACAACCTGCACTACAGCGAAAACCACGGCGTGCTGATCATCATCGCGATCATGGTCGGCATGCTCTTTGTGCAGCCGCTGATCGGTTTCATCAGCGACAAGATCGGCCGCAAGCCTTTCATCGTCGTCGGCAGCATTGGCCTGTTTATCTTCGCCATTCCGGCGTTCATGCTGATCAACAGCGGCAGCATCGCCCTGATCTTCTCCGGCCTGCTGATCCTCGCGGTGCTGCTCAACTTCTTCATCGGCGTGATGGCCTCGACCCTGCCGGCGATGTTCCCCACGCACATCCGCTACAGCGCGCTGGCCAGTGCCTTCAACGTCTCGGTGCTGATCGCTGGTCTGACCCCGACTGCCGTGGCCTGGCTGGTGGAAAGCACCAACGATCTGTACATGCCTGCGTATTACCTGATGGTCATCGCCGTGGTCGGTCTGGTCACTGGCGTGACCATGAAGGAAACCGCCAACAAACCCCTGCGCGGCGCGGCCCCGGCGGCTTCCGACCTCGAAGAGGCCAAGGAACTGTTGCAGGAACACCACGACAACATCGAGCAGAAAATCGAAGACATCGATGCCGAGATCGCCGAGTTGGAGGCCAAGCGCAAAGTGCTGGTCCAGCAGCATCCGCGCATCAATGAATGATCCGCTGGACGCAGAAAAAATCGGCGGGGCCGTCACCCCGCCGATTACTCGAAGCGCGGCTTGGTGTTAAATAGGCGCCAGTCTTGACCTTGTCGCTTAAAGCCGTGCAACGAGAACCGCTATGAATACCCCTGCCCCAAACAACCACGCTCAACAGGTGACCCAATGATCGAAGTCACCGAAGTCTCCATCGCCCAACTGCGCGCCGCCCTCGAATCCGGCCAGACCACTGCCGTGGAGCTGGTGCAGGCCTATCTGGCACGCATTGATGCCTACGATGGCGCCGACACTTCGACGGCACTCAACGCCGTCGTCGTGCGCAACCCTGAAGCGCTGAACGAAGCCCGCGCCTCCGACGCCCGCCGCGCCAACGGTGAAACCCTCGGCCCGCTCGATGGCATCCCCTACACCGCCAAAGACAGTTATCTGGTCAAGGGCCTGACCGCCGCTTCCGGCAGCCCGGCATTTGCCGATCTGGTCGCCCATCGCGACGCCTTCACCATCGAACGCCTGCGCGCTGCCGGGGCGATCTGCCTGGGCAAGACCAACATGCCGCCGATGGCCAATGGCGGCATGCAACGCGGCGTCTATGGCCGCGCCGAAAGCCCGTACAACGCCGCTTACCTCACCGCCCCGTTCGCCTCCGGCTCGTCCAATGGTGCCGGCACCGCCACCGCTGCGAGTTTTGCTGCGTTCGGTCTGGCCGAGGAAACCTGGTCGAGCGGACGCGGCCCTGCGTCGAACAACGGCCTGTGCGCCTACACCCCGTCGCGCGGGGTGATTTCGGTGCGCGGCAACTGGCCGTTGACCCCGACCATGGACGTCGTCGTGCCGTTCGCGCGGACCATGGCCGACCTGCTCGAAGTGCTCGACGTGGTCGTCGCCGAAGACCCGGACACCCGTGGCGACCTCTGGCGCCTGCAACCGTGGGTGCCGATCCCGCGCGTCAGCGAAGTGCGCCCGGCTGCGTACAGTGAACTGGCCGCCGATGCCAAAGCCCTGGCCGGCAAACGCTTCGCCATCCCGCGCATGTACATCAACGCCGACCCCGACGCCGGCACCAGCGAAGCCCCCGGCATAGGCGGCCCGACCGGCCAGCGCATCAACACCCGCGCATCGGTGATCGATTTGTGGAAGCAGGCGCGCCAGGCCCTCGAGGCCGCTGGCGCCGAAGTCATCGAAACCGACTTCCCGCTGGTCTCCAACTGCGAAGGCGACCGCCCCGGCGCGCCAACCGTGTTCACCCGTGGGCTGGTGTCGAAAGAGTTTCTCCATCATGAACTGTGGGATCTGACCGCGTGGGCGTTCGACGACTTCCTGCAAGCCAATGGCGACCCGAAGCTTAATCGTCTGGTCGATGTCGACGGGCCGAAGATCTTCCCGCACGACCCGGGCACCCTGCCCAACCGCGAAGGCGATCTGGCCGCCGGCATGGACGAATACGTGCGCATGGCCGAGCGTGGCATCACGCCGTGGAATGAGATTCCTACCGTGCCTGACGGCCTGCGCGGTCTGGAGCAGACCCGGCGTATCGACCTTGAAGACTGGATGGACAACCTCGGCCTCGACGCCGTGCTGTTCCCGACCGTCGCTGACGTCGGCCCGGCCGACGCGGATGTCAATCCTGCTTCGGCCGACATCGCCTGGAGCAACGGCGTCTGGGTGGCCAACGGCAACCTCGCGATCCGCCACCTCGGCGTCCCGACCGTCACCGTGCCCATGGGCGTGATGGCCGATATCGGTATGCCGGTCGGCCTGACCTTCGCCGGCCGCGCCTACGACGACTCGAACCTGCTGCGCTTCGCCGCCGCTTTCGAATCCACCGGCAGCAAACGCCAGATCCCACCGCGCACACCGCCGCTGGCTTAATGCACTGTGTCAGCTCCCACAAACCCTGTGGGAGCTGGCTTGCCAGCGATGGCGGCCTGACGGCCGCCACAGTTCTAATTGACTACCCCCGACTCCCACAGGTTTTGTGGTGAAAGCTGCCAACTCAGCACATCAACCCAATCCTCTTTGTTCCCAATCTTCGATCATCAGCGCCATTCGAATCACCACCGGCCCTGACCATGATCAACCGCGCGCCCTCCCGCCTCACCCTGCTTGCCATGCTCTGCGGTCTGACCGGCACCGCCCATGCCAGCGGCTTTTTCGACGACGCCAAAAGTGATGTCCTGCTGCGCAACTTCTACCTCAGCAACGACTACCGCTCGCCCACGCCCTCCGGAAAAAACTACAAACAGGAGTGGGCACAGGGCTTTATCGGCAACTTCTCATCCGGTTTCACCGAGGGCACAATCGGTTTCGGCATTGACGCCCACGCTTTCGCCGGCCTGAAACTCGACGGTGGCAAGGGCCACTCCGGCACCGGTCTGCTACCGGTCGACAGCGATGGTCGCAGTGAAAACAACTATTCCAGCGCCGGTGGTGCGCTCAAATTGAAAGCTTCGCGTACCACTCTGGCCTTCGGCGAAATGACCGTGGAAACCCCGGTCTTCGACACTTCCGACAAACGCCTGCAACCGGAATACGCCACAGGCTTTTTGCTCAACAGCGCCGAGTTCGACAACGTCAATCTGGTCGCCGGGCATTTCACCGCGTTCAAGAATCAGGACAGCTCTTCCGGCCAAGGCGACTTCTACGGTTACGGCGCCAACACCGAAGCGGGTGGCATCAGCTTCGTCGGTGCCGATCTGTTCAGCTCAAGCCCGGTCGGCGGCGCACTCTACGCCTCAGAACTGAGCGACACCTGGCATCAGTATTACGGCAACCTGCATTTTAAACAGGCCGGCGTGCTGCTCGACGCCAACCTCTACCACACCCGCGACACCGGCCGCGCAGTGGCCGGCGAGATCGACAACACCGCCTTCAGCCTCTCCGGCAAATACAGCTTCGGCCCGCATGCGGTGATGCTCGGCTGGCAGCGGATCAATGGCGACACGCCGTTCGATTTCGTCGGCGGCGACTCGATCTACCTCGCCAACTCGATCAAATACGCCGACTTCAACGGCGCCAACGAACGCTCCTGGCAAGCCCGCTACGACCTCGACCTCGGCGCTTTCGGCATCCCCGGCCTGAACTTCATGACCCGCTACGTCAGCGGCAGCCACATCGACGGTACGCACGCGCCGAAGGGCGGCGCCTATAACCCTTTCGACGCCGACAGTGGTGACTATCAACCGCAACAGGGCGATGGCGGTAAACACTGGGAACGCGATATCGACCTGAAATATGTCGTGCAATCCGGCGCCGCGAAGGATCTGTCGGTGCAGCTGTCGCACGTCACCCACCGCGCCAACGAAGCACAGGCTGGGGATGACATTGACCGGATTTACGTGGTCGTTCAGTACCCGCTGGGTTTTTGAGGTAACACGATCAACCCGCCCACAGGTTCCTGCGTCGGGCACAAACCATGAGTTTGCTCCTTGAGATCAAAATCAAATGATTTCAGCGTACCGCAGCGCCTACAGCAGCTAGCCAAGTGCCATCACCTCGTTTATTCTGCGCCCCCGCATAAAAAGCCAAGCCAGGAAGGCATTGATTGACCTTCCTGTTTGTAGTCAATCAACGCAAGCAGATTCAGGGATGTACATGTTTCAGCTATTCAAACTCGGAGCGGCCGTCGTGCTCGCCGCGACGCTCAGCGGCTGCATTACCGAAAGCGCTTCCTGGGTCAGCGAACCCTTGCAACCCAAGGCAAGCGAGCCAGTCAGTTATCTCGTTGGCTCAATCGGGCCGCAATCACTCAAGCAATCAGCCGCTGACAACCAGCGAATCTTTTTCCGCAAACGCGGTTCCGAATACGGTGCGGCCGGCGTCTGGAAAATGGCCGGCGCCTATTCCACGCCGCAGGATGTTCAGGACGGTGTCGGCGCAGCGAGCGTATTCGTGCTTCCCCTGAAGCCGGGCGATTACGAGTTCTATGATTTCCAGTTCTTTTCCGCACGTTATCAACCTGGGCTAGGCACTGTTTTCACCTCGAGAGAGGCGCGGGAGAAATTCAACCTGCCGATGCGCCTGGAACCCGGCAAGGCCTATTACATCGGCGAGTTCCGTTCGCTCTGCCTGACAGCCGGTTTCTGCGCGTTCCGCTGGAGTGATCAGAACGCCCGCGATGCGCTGATTGCGCAACGTCTGGCGCCAGGATTGCCAACGCTGCAACCGCTGAATCTCGACCTGAACAGTGCTCAGCCCTACATCTTCACCGGCCCCATCCCGGGTATTGCCGTGGACGCCAAACCATGAAAAAAATCATCGCCCTCACCGCCGCCGCTCTGTTGACCGGTTGCGCGGCGACCAACACCTTGCCCGAGCGCACGCTTACGGACGCTCAGGATTATCTGCAGCCGATTCACGTTATGGTCGATGACCCGGAAAACGGCTCCAGCCTGCGCAACCACCTGCGTCAGACCGGTGTGTTCCGCACCATCGAAACCGGCAGCGGTAAAGCTGACGAGTACAACGTGCAGGTCAAACTCAATGTGGAACGTCACCTGCCGCCGTTTCCGGTGATTCTGCTGAGCACCGCGACGTTGTTCTTGCTGCCGCTGTCGAACGAATTCGATACGCAAACCGAATTCACCGTGTACCAGGGTGACAAGCGACTGAAGCAATACACCTATCGCAACATCACTCAAAAATACGTCTGGCTACTGGATCAGGGCGGCGAGATGCGCGAACAGAACCTCGGCCGCATCGCCCGCGCCTTCGCGCAGGATGTGCAGCAGGACCGGCTGATCCCGGCAGTCGCGCAATGAACCGCGCGATGATAAAAGTCGCCGGCCTGCTCTGTGCCTCACTGATGCTGGGCGGCTGCGCCAACACCTTGCAGCCGCTCGATTACCATGCCGATCAGGCCTACGTGCCGGTCACGCTCGGCATGGGGCCGGCGTATACGCGCATCGACGAGCAGCATCAGCGCGAAACCGTCAGCGTCCTGAAAAAGACCGGCGCGTTCTCGATGCTCGACGGCGGTTACACCCGCAACGGCTACAGCCTGTTGATCACCGAACCCAGCGACGGCAAGGTCAACTGGCTGGCGCTGGTCAACATCTTCACCCTGTTCACCTTTCCGATGCCCTACCACTACCAGGACAACCTGCGCGGCTCGGTCTTCAAGGATGGCCAACTGCTCAAAACCTACAACTACTCGCGCGAAGGCTGGAGCGTGATGACGTGGTATGTGCCGATTCCCGGGGTCGAGAACAAACGGCAGATGCTCGATCAGTTGTTGGTTGAAATGGACCGGGACAAGTTGATTCCGTATCAGCCATAAGGTTGGGTTTTGGGCTGGTGCGGTGGACTGCGGCGCAATGAATTGCAATGTGGGAGCGAGCCTGCTCGCGAAGAGGCCATCAGGTTCGGCGCAATTCTTTGATTTAAACGAAGCTGTTTAAAAGACACCTGCGGATACGGTCTCAAGGCTACAAATCCTTGCGCCATTGCCTACAGCCAAGCCAGAATCCGCCGGCTTGTGCGCCTTGGGGGCGGGTTCTATTGTGGTGCGGTCGCTGACGAATCAGCGATCGGGTTTAGCGATCCGGCACCTTACAGACGCACCAATGCCCAGCCTCGATTGCATTTTTCGATCTGCACTTGATGTCATGGTGGCTGTGCGTGGGAGACCTTCGAGTCTACCCGGGGTTTCTGTGACCCGGATCGCTAACCTGCGTACAGCCGCCACCTTTACTTGTTTAGCGATGAGCCGTGGCGGCTAAATCAACCACGGAGTCTGATCATGATCAAACCAACACCCAACCCACCCGAATCCGACCCCACCTCCCCCTACGAATCCCTCGATTCGAAAAAACTTCACCAAGCCGCCGACCGCGCCCTCGACCACTACCTCTGCCCACCCGGCTCTACCCCGCCACCCTTCAGCCCCCGCGCCATGTATGCCGTCACCGCCGACACCAAAAACGAAGACCTGCTGGCCAACGCCTGCGAAACCCTCGCCTCCGCCAAAACCATCGCCCAGGAGTTCGCCGGACTGGTGAAACCGTCACAGCGCCGAACGCTGATGGGGATCGCGCAGCTGATCATGCTCGGAGAGTTGGCGGTGAATCGGGTGCTGGATAATCTGGAATTGCCACAGTAGCGGGCCTCGCTAAAGGATGCTGAGTGAGGCGCCTTCGCGGGCAAGCCTACACAGGGTTTTCTGTCAATCACATGGCTTCGTTCACGCCGCCAACTTTGTGGGAGCGAGCCTGCTCGCGAATGCGGTGGGTCAATCTCTGAGATGTCGACTGATATACCGTTTTCGCGAGCAGGCTCGCTCCCACATAAGTTCGCGGCTGCCTCTGAATAACTGGCGAACCAAACGGGCCAGACTACGTTTCTCCTGCATTCAGAATCAACGCAGCCTTCGGCAGCTCCTACATCGATTTGTAGGGGCTGCGGAAGGCTGCGATCTTTGCTCTTAGGAGACTGGCGGAAGACAGCCGGAGTCGAACCTGCCCGGGAACGGATGCCGTCCCCAACCGGGTTTGAAGCCCGGCCGCGCCACCGGGCGCGATTGTCTTCCTGAACTCAGGGTGCGCAGACGTCAGCCAGCGCGTTGTCGGGGCGGATCTGGCGGGATTCGCCGAGCCGGCGGGTCAGGCCGAGTCGGTCGAAATATTCCAGATACTGAATACAGCGTTTGCGTCCCAAGCCTAGCGCATCGCGGAAGGTTGTCACTTGAATCGACGGATTTTCTTCGGCGAGTTTCAGCAGTAGCGCCGCCATTTGCCGCAGGACGATGTCGCTGATAAACAGGTCGCGCACCACCTGGTGCATCAGGCCCAGCCGTGCGAGTTTGCGCAGCAGCAGGCGGACACTGGCGTCGTCTTCGCCGAGCATTTTCGCGGCGTCGCGCACCCACGGCGGGTCGAAACCGGCCTGTTCGAACAACGGCTGTAATTGCTGCCAGAGGATTTCGTCGTCGGTATTCAGGCGCACCTGATGGTCGGGCAGGTGCAGCCAGGGGCCGCTGGCGAGGATGGAGCCGGCGTTGAGCAGTTCGTCGAGCAGGCTGATGAACGTCGAGCGTTCCAGTGCCAGCGCGCTGAAGCGGCGCAGGCGATCACGGTCCGGCCCCATCTGGTCGGGTTCCTGTTCGTGGAATCGCGCCAGTTGCTCGAGCAAAGTGAATTTCAACTGGCCCCAGCGCTGCACGTTGAACAGCAGCGGACCTTGGCGGGTGTCGATCAGGCGGATGTTTTCTGCCAGCGTCCACTGCGGGCGCGGGCGGTTGAACTGGCGTTCGAGGCGTTGCGGGTCGAGGCCGCCGGGGCTGTGGTTGAGCAGTGCCGGCAGGGCCTGTTCGAGGCTGACGCTAAGGGCAAGGGTTTGCAGTTGCGCGAGGCGTTCCAGGCTGCGGCGTTGGCGTGCCGGAGCGAATGGGTCGAGCACAACACCGCCGCCCAATGTGCGCTGGGCGCTGGCGTCGCGCAGGATCAATCGATCGCCTTTCACTGCGTGCACCGGCGCGTTGATCAGCAGTTGCGCGAACATGCGCTCGCCGGGGCTCAGGCGCGGGCCTTGCAGCAAGGCGACGCGGGCGATGACATCCTGGGTGCCGAGGTGCAGATGCACTGGGTGAAAATGTTCAAAGGTGCGCTCGCCGGGCAACAGCTGAAAGTCGATGTCGACGCGCTGGGTCGGGGCGTGCAGCCAGTCCGCCAGCAGCCATTGGCCACGGTGGATCTGCGTCAGTTCCAGACGTTCGCCGCTGAGGTTCAGCGCCACGCGCTGACCGGCGAAGGCCTGCTCAGCGGCCTGGTTTTGCGCGTGCAAGCCCCGGATGCGTACCGATTTGCCGGCAGGCGCCAGAACCAGTTTGTCGCCCACTGCAACCGTGCCCGATAGCGCGGTGCCCGTGACCACGACCCCCGCACCCGCGACGCTGAACGCCCGATCAATCGCCAGACGAAAGCCGCCGTCACAACTGCGCGCCTGCACCTCGTTTTGCGCCTGCAATAATGCCGCGCGCAACTCATCGACGCCCTGCCCGCTCACGCTCGACACGGTAAAAATCGGCGCATCCGCGAATGGCCCGGGCGCCAGCAAATCGAGCACTTGGCGCTGCACCTCTTCCACCCTGCCCGCTCCCGCCCGGTCGCATTTAGTGATCGCCACCAGCGCGCGGGGGATGCCGAGTAGTTCGACGATCGCCAGATGTTCGCAAGTCTGCGGCATCACGCCGTCGTCGGCCGCGACCACCAGCAACACCAGATCGATGCCCTGCGCACCAGCGAGCATGTTGTGGGTGAATTTTTCGTGGCCGGGCACGTCGATGAAGCCGGTCAGCCCGGAGCCCGCTGCGAGTTCGGCGTAGAGATAACCGAGATCGATGGTCATGCCGCGTTCGCGCTCCTGCGGGCGGCGGTCGCCGGTTTGCCCGGTCAGCGCCTGCAACAGCGAAGTCTTGCCGTGGTCGATGTGCCCCGCCGTGCCGACGATCACGGATCGACCTGCAATTGCGGCAACTGCGCCAGCCACGCTGGCTCAGCGTCGAGCTGGCGTAGATCCAGCCACAGCGCATCGTCGCCGATTCGCCCGAGCACCGGGATCGGCAAACCGCGCAACGCTGCTTCGAGATTGAGCAGATAACGCCCGCGCCAGCGCTTGGACACTTGCGGGCGGCAACACAGCGCTGCACTCGGCAAGCGCGCCACCGGTTGGCTGCCGCTGCCGATCATGCCCAACGCCTCGACCGCGCTGACCTGCCAGACCTCGCCCAACACATCGGCGAGCAACGGTTGCAAACGCAGAGCCTGAGCATGAATGTCGGCCTGGGGCCGGGTCAGCAGGCGCAGGCTCGGCAGACGCTCGGCGAGGCGATCCGGATCGCGGTACAGACCGAGCACCGCCTCCAGCGCGGCCAAGGTCAATTTATCGACCCGCAGTGCGCGCTTCAGTGGATTCTTCTTGATCTTCGCGATCAGTTCTTTGCGCCCGACGATCAACCCGGCCTGCGGCCCGCCGAGCAATTTGTCGCCGCTGAAGGTGACGATGTCGGCGCCATCGAGCAATGCCTGACGCACCGTCGGTTCCGCCGGCAGGCCCCAGCGCGTCAGGTCGAGCAGACTGCCGCTGCCCAGATCTTCCAGCAACGGCAAGCCATGAGCGTGTGCCAACTCGGCCAGTTCCGCAGTCGCCACCCGCGCGGTGAAGCCTTCGATGCTGTAGTTGCTGGCATGCACGCGCATGATCAACCCGCTGCGCGGACCGATTGCCGCTTGGTAATCCCGGGCATGGGTGCGGTTGGTGGTGCCGACTTCGTGCAGGCGCACGCCGGCCCGGGCCATGATGTCGGGGATGCGGAAAGCGCCGCCGATTTCGATCAGCTCGCCACGGGAAATGATGCCTTCCTTGCGCGCGCCGAGGCTGTTGAGCGTGAGCAGCACGGCAGCGGCATTGTTGTTGACCACGGTGACGGCTTCGGCGCCGGTCAGTTCGCGGATCAGGCCTTCGATCAGGTCGTCCCGATCACCGCGCTTGCCGCTAGCCAGATCGAACTCGAGATTGAGCGGATAGCGTGCAGCCATCTCCACCGCTTCAATGGCTTCTTCGGGCAGCAAGGCGCGACCGAGATTGGTGTGCAGCACCGTGCCGGTCAGGTTGAACACCCGACGCACCTGACTGCGCTGCTGTTGCGCCAAGCGTTCGCCGACGCGGCCGGCGAGCACTTCGGGGCCAATTTCCACGGCCGCCAATTGCCCGCTTAACACGTCAGGCCTTAGCTCATCGAGCAACTGACGCAGACCAGTCAGCAACAAATCCCGGCCGTAACGCTCGGCCAACGGCGCGCACGCCGGATGACGCAACAACCCATCAATGGACGGCAACCGCAGGGCAACGCTGGAAGACATCAGCCACTCCTGATTTCACTGAAACAATCCCTTTTGAGAGCAAGCTTGCTCCCAAAAGGGTTTCAGAAGTGTAGACGCACTGCCGGAGCTAGCCTGCTCGCGAATGCGGTGTGTCAGTTGGTGTGGATGTGGCTGACCTGACGCCTTCGCGAGCAGGCTCGCTCCCACAGGGAAATCCGGGGCTGACCGGGCTTTGTGATTCGGCACATAGACTTGTGGGAGCTGGCTTGCCAGCGATTGCGGTGGGTCCGTCAAAGAAGGTGGTGGATGTGCCGACCAATCGCTGGCAAGCCAGCTCCCACAGGGATTCGGGGTGGAATGAACATTGTTGGTCACCACAAAACCTGTGGGAGCGAGCCTGCTCGCGAAAGCGGTGTGTCAGTCAATGTGGATGTGGCTGACCTGACGCCTTCGCGAGCAGGCTCGCTCCCACAGGGAAATCCGGGGCTGACCGGGCTTTGTGATTCGGCACATAGACTTGTGGGAGCTGGCTTGCCAGCGATTGCGGTGGGTCCGTCAAAGAAGGCGGTGGATGTGCCGACCGAATCGCTGGCAAGCCAGCTCCAACAGGGATTCGGGGCGGAATGAACATTGTTGGTCACCACAAAACCTGTGGGAGCGAGCCTGCTCGCGAATGCGGTAAGTCAGTCAAAGATGATGTGTCTGAAACGACGCCTTCGCGAGCAGGCTCGCTCCCACAGGGAAATCCGGGGCTGACCGGGCTTTGTGATTCGGCACATAGACTTGTGGGAGCTGGCTTGCCAGCGATTGCGGTGGGTCCGTCAAAGAAGGTGGTGGATGTGCCGACCAATCGCTGGCAAG
>NZ_FYDP01000001.1:982910-1296881 GCF_900187595.1 Pseudomonas sp. Irchel 3F6
TACCACAGGGAAATCCGGGGCTGACCGGGCTTTGTGATTCGGCACATAGACTTGTGGGAGCTGGCTTGCCAGCGATTGCGGTGGGTCCGTCAAAGAAGGTGGTGGATGTGCCGACCAATCGCTGGCAAGGCAGCTCCCACAGGGATTCGGGGTGGAATGGACATTGTTGGTCACCACAAAAACCTGTGGGAGCGAGCCTGCTCGCGAAAACGGTGTGTCAGTCAATGTGGATGTGGCTGACCTGACGCCTTCGCGAGCAGGCTCGCTCCCACAGAGAAACCCGGGGCTGACCGGGCTTTGTGATTCGGCACATAGACTTGTGGGAGCTGGCTTGCCAGCGATTGCGGTGGGTCAGTCAAAGAAGCGGTGGATGTGCCGACCGAATCGCTGGCAAGCCAGCTCCCACAGAGAAATCCGGGGCTGACCGGGCTCTGTGATTCGGCACATAGACTTGTGGGAGCTGGCTTGCCAGCGATTGCGGTGGGTCAGTCAAAGAAGGCGGTGGATGTGCCGACCAATCGCTGGCAAGCCAGCTCCCACAGGGATTCGGGGTGGAATGAACATTGTTGGTCACCACAAAAACCTGTGGGAGCGAACCTGCTCGCGAAAGCGGTGTGTCAGTCAATGTGGATGTGGCTGACCTGACGCCTTCGCGAGCAGGCTCGCTCCCACAGAGAAATCCGGGGCTGACCGGGCTTTGTGATTCGGCACATAGACCTGTGGGAGCACACCCCTCTCCCACAATTTTGCGCTGGTCAGTCGTCCCCCGGCGCCAGCAACAGATTGGGCGCCAGGCGCTGATAACCGTCCTGGGCCAGGCGCATGTCCAGCAGCAAACTGCCGAGATCCGCCGACAACGCCTCGGCTTCGGCGTCGTTCTCCAGATAGAGCAATTTCAGGTAGCTGTTGCAACTCGGGCAGACTTCGGCGCGCAGCGGCGCCTGTTCGGCGCTGTGCCGGTCGTCTTCCTGGCTCAGATACTCAAGGCCCTTGCTCTGCTCGCAATACACGCACTTGACCCGCACCACATGCCATTCGCAGGCGCACAGCGAACACACCAGATAGCGCAAACCGTTGTGCTTGCCGCGATGGCGAATCACCCCGGCCATGGCCGGCGAACCACAGGCCGGGCATTGGCTGAGGCTGTCGCCAGGCTTGAGTTGCAGATTTGGCACACTGAGCAGCCAGTGGCTCCAGGCGGTTTGCAGGGCGGCGCCGAGAAACGGCACCAGCGCCGCCGGCACCAGCGAATACTGCCCACTGACCAGCGCCACCGCCCACGCGCGCAGCTGGCCGGAACTGGCGCCGCGCAGAGTGTCCAGCGCGTCGATCACTGCAGGTTGATCCGCTGGCGCATAGCGCTGCAGCAAGGCGTCAAGCCACGGCTGCCAGGCATCTTCGCGCACCAAGGTGTCTGCGGCGAACGGCGGCAGACCGTGCTGCTGACAGGCTTCGAAACGCTGCGCATCAAACGGCGCGGTGAGCGGCGGATCGTCGAAGACCTGCTGCTGCGCCCGGCACAATCCGGCCATCAGCCGCAGATAATCCGCCAACCCGTTGCCCTCGGCCAGACGCTCGAGGCGTTCAGCGCGCAGGGCAAACAGGTTACGTGGCGGCAGATACAGAAACGGCGGCGAACTGGCCGCCGCCTCGATTTCCCCAGGTTCAAGAATGCTTGGCAAAAGTCAGCCCTTTTTTGTCAGCGGTCGCTCGGGCACGTCCCGAGGCTGTTCGTCGCGGGTCACCTCGCGGTACCACAGTTCATGGTGTTTTCTCGCCCACGGCCGGCTGACCCAGCCATGCAACATGGCGTCGACCGAACCCTTGATCCACAAACCGGCGTAGATGTGCACGATGATGCTCAGCACCAGCACGAACCCGGCCAGCGCATGCAGCAGCATGGCCCAGCGGATCGTGGTGATGCCGAAGTACGCGCTGAACCACGCGCGCCAGATCACCAGCCCGGTGAACAGCAACGCGAGCATGCACAGCAGTAAAGTCCAGAACAGCAACTTCTGCCCGGCGTTGTATTTGCCTACCGGCGGCACGCTTTCTTCGTCGTTGACCATCACCCGGTTGATCCGCCGCAGCCACTGGCGATCATTGGCGATGAAGAAATTGGTGCGCCAGAAGCTGAACACCAGGCCGAGGAACAGCACGAACATGGCGATGCCCATGTACGGGTGCAGAATCCGCGTCCAGGTGCCGCCGCCGAACAGATTACTGAGCCAGAACAGCGACGGATGAAACAACGCCAGCCCGGACAACCCGGCCATGAAAAACAGAATCGCCACCAGCCAGTGATTGGTGCGCTGGTTGGCGCTGTAACGCAGGATCGTCTTGTTGCTCATGGCCGCTCCTCCCCGCGTGGATCGAAGGTGTGCACCGCCGGGTCGACCACGTGCACCGAGGTATCGGGTGGTGTCGGATGCTCATCCTCCTCGACACGATTCGGCCCGATGCGCACATAGTGGAAGAACCCGGCCAGCACCGCCGCACCCATCGCCAACAAGCCGAGGGGTTTGCTGATGCCTTTCCACAAGCCCACCAGCGGACTGATCGCCGGATGGTCCGGCAAACCTGCATAGATTTTTGGCGTGTCGGCGTGATGCAGCACGTACATCACGTGGGTGCCACCCACGCCAGCGGGGTCGTACAGACCGGCGTTTTCAAAACCACGGCTTTTCAGATCGACGATGCGTTCGGCGGCATGTTCCTTCATATCTTCCTTGGTGCCGAAGACGATGGCGCCGGTCGGGCAGGTTTTCACGCAGGCCGGCTCCAGCCCCACCGCCACGCGGTCGGAACATAGGGTGCATTTGTAGGCCTTGTGGTCTTTCTGCGAAATGCGCGGGATGTTGAACGGGCAACCGGTGATGCAATAGCCACAGCCAATGCAGTGGTCCTGATCGAAATCGACGATGCCGTTGGCATGCTGAATGATCGCCCCGGGGCTCGGGCACGCGGCCAGACAACCGGGCTCGGCGCAGTGCATGCAGCCGTCCTTGCGGATCAGCCACTCAAGGTTACCGGCGTCGGTTTCGTGCTCGGTGAAGCGCATCAGCGTCCACGAATCCGCCGTCAGATCCTGCGGATTGTCGTAGGTGCCGTGGTTGTGGCCGACCTCGTCGCGCAGCTCGTTCCATTCCGAGCAGGCGACCTGGCAGGCCTTGCAGCCGATGCACTTGGTCGTGTCGATCAGCTTGGCAACGCCCTGCTGAGTCCTTACCGACGGCGGCACGGTGGTGGTGGCCGAGCGGGCAATGATGTCTTGGCTGGCCATTTACAGTTTCTCCACGTTGACCAGGAATGACTTGGATTCCGGGGTCTGAGTGTTGCCATCGCCGAGGAACGGCACCAGGGTGTTGGTCAGGTAACCGTGACGCGTCAGGCCAGTGAAACCCCAGTGCAGCGGGATGCCGATCTGATGCACGACCTGGCCGTTGACCTGCAGCGGCCGGATCCGTTTGGTCACCACCGCCACCGCTTCGATAAAGCCGCGCTTGCAGCTGACCCGCACGCGATCACCGGCAGCGATGCCCTTCTCGTTCGCCAGCACTTCGCCGATTTCCACGAACTGCTCGGGCTGAGCGATCGCGTTCAACTTGCAGTGCTTGCTCCAGAAGTGGAAATGCTCGGTAAGCCGGTAGCTGGTGCCGGCGTACGGGAAGTCCTTGGCTTCGCCGAGGGTTTCCCAGACCGAATCGAAGATCCGCGCCGCCGGGTTGCTGGTGGCCTTCTTGTTTTGCGGGTGCAGCGGGTTGATGCCGATCGGCGTTTCGAACGGCTCGTAGTGCTCAGGGAATGGGCCTTCGTTCATCTTGTCCACGGCGAAGAACCGCGCGACGCCTTCGGGGTTCATGATGAACGGGTTCATCCCGGCTTCCGGCGGCACGTCGGCCTTGTAGTCCGGCACATCGGTGCCGGTCCAGGCCTTGCCGTTCCACCACACCAGCCGCTTTTTCGGGTCCCACGGTTTGCCCGCCGGGTCCGCCGAGGCGCGGTTGTAGAGAATCCGCCGATTCGCCGGCCAGGCCCAGGCCCAACCCTGATGCTGGTGCATGCCGAACGGGTCGGCGTTATCGCGCCGGGCCATCTGGTTGCCGGCCTCGGTCCAGCTGCCGGCGAAAATCCAGCAACCGGACGCGGTGCTGCCGTCATCCTTGAGCAAGCCGAAACCGGCCAGTTGCGTACCAGCCTTGACCGTAACGCCACTGGCGTCGGTGAAATCGCTGACAGCGGTGCCGTTGATTTCCCGCGCCAGTTCTTCCGGCGAAGGCTCGTCGGGGATCTTGTACGGCCACGACAGTTTCAGCAGCGGATCAGGAAACTTGCCGCCTTCGATCTGATAACGCTGGCGCAGGCGCAGGAACAGTTCGCTCATGATGCGAATGTCGGTCTGTGCTTCGCCGGGGCCGTCGGCACCCTTCCAGTGCCATTGCAGCCAGCGGCTGCTGTTGACCAGCGAGCCGTCTTCCTCGGCAAAACAGGTGGTCGGCAGGCGAATGACTTCGGTCTGGATTTCAGCGGTTTTCACGTCGTTGTACGGCCCGACGTTCTGCCAGAACTCCGAGGTCTCGGTGGCCAGCGGGTCCATTACCACCAGCCACTTGAGCTTGGCCAATGCGCCCATCACGCGGTTCTTGTCCGGTAACGCAGCGATCGGATTGAAGCCTTGGCAGAAGTAGCCGTTGACCTTGCCCTGGCTCATCAGGTCGAACATTTTCAGCACGTCGTAGTTGGGGATGTCGAGCTTCGGCAAATGGTCGAACAGCCAGTTGTTCTCGGCGGTGGCGTTGGCGCCGTACCAGGATTTCATCAGGCTGACGTGGAACTTGCTGTAGTTCTGCCAGTACGAAAGCTGCCCCGGTCTGAGCGGAACCTGCGTGCGTTTGAAGATGAACTGACCGTAATCCTGCTCGCTGTCGCTGGGCAGCGTGAGGTAGCCGGGCAAGGCGTTGGACAGCAGACCGAGGTCGGTCAGGCCCTGGATGTTCGAGTGCCCGCGCAAAGCGTTGACGCCACCGCCGGGCATGCCGACGTTGCCCAACAACAACTGCACCATCGCCGCGCTGCGGATGATCTGCGCGCCGATCGAGTGCTGCGTCCAGCCGAGCGCGTAGAGAATCGTCATGGTCTTGCCCGGTGTCGAGCAGGTGGCGATCTCTTCCCAGATTTTCTGCATGGCGTCGACCGGCATGCCGCAGATCTGGCTGGCCAGGTCGATGTTGTAGCGGCTGTAATGCTGCCTCATCAATTGATATACGCAGCGCGGGTCCTGCAGGGTCGGGTCGACGCGGACGAAACCGTCCTCGGCGAATTCGTAGCCCCAGCCGGACTTGTCGGTGTAGCTGCGTTTTTCCGCGTCGTAGCCGCTGAACAGACCATCTTCGAAGCCATAACCGGCTTTGACGATGAACGACACGTCGGTGTAATTGCGCACGTATTCGTGCTGGATCTTGTCCTCGGTCAGCAGGTAATTGATCAACCCGCCCATGAAGGCGATGTCGGTACCGGTGCGGATCGGCGCGTAATAGTCGGACACCGAAGCGGTCCGGGTAAAACGTGGATCGACCACGATCAGCCGCGCGGAGTTGTGCGCCTTGGCCTCGGTCACCCATTTGAAGCCGCACGGATGCGCTTCTGCTGCGTTGCCACCCATCACCAGGATCAGATTCGCGTTGGCGATATCGGTCCAGGTGTTGGTCATGGCACCACGGCCGTACGTCGGGGCAAGACTTGCCACCGTCGGGCCGTGTCAGACACGCGCCTGGTTATCGAACCCCAGCAGACCGAGGCTGCGAATCACCTTCTGAGTGATGTAGCCGGCTTCGTTGGATGCCGCCGATGCCGCGAGAAAACCGGTGGTCAGCCAGCGATTCACCGTTTGCCCGTTGGCATTTTTCTCGATGAAGTTGGCGTCGCGGTCGGCCTTCATCAGGTCGGCGATGCGATCGAGGGCTTCGTCCCAGCCGATGCGCGTCCATTCATTGCTGCCGGGTTTGCGCACTTGCGGGTACTGCAAGCGGCCGGGGCTGTGAATGAAGTCGAGCAGGCCCGCGCCTTTCGGGCACAGCGTGCCGCGATTGACCGGGTGGTCGGCATCGCCTTCGATGTGAATGATGTTTTGCGCCACGTTCTTGCCGGCATCGCCCTGGCTGTACATGATCAAACCGCAACCGACCGAGCAATACGGGCAGGTGTTGCGGGTTTCACGGGTGTGGGCGAGCTTGAAGTGACGCACCTGCTCGGCGAAGGCCGCCGTCGGGGCCATGCCCAACGCGCCCAGGCTTGAGCCTGCAAGGCCGATACCGGCGACCTTGAAGAACTGACGACGGCTGAGATCCATCGTGCACTCCTGATCAGGTGGAACCCGGTACTTGTGCCGGGCTTTATCTGGACAATCACGGTTGCGACGCCTTGACGCCGACTTTTTCACTGTAGACAAAGACCTTGCCGATTGTGTGAAAACCGACCGTCGGGTGTCTGGCCCGGATTTCCAGCCAGTACACACCCCCCCCTGTGGGAGCGAGCCTGCTCGCGAAAGCGCTGGGTCATCCAACTCGATGCTGCCTGACCCGACGTATTCGCGAGCAGGCTCGCTCCCACACAGGTCGCGTTGCGCATAGAATGTCCGGCAGAACCAACTCCGCCTCGACGAGACCGCGCATGACTTTCGATTTTGATCAGCTGTTCGACCGCCACCACACTGGCAGTACCAAGTGGAGCCGCTACCCGGCCGATGTGTTGCCGATGTGGGTCGCTGATATGGATTTCGCCGCGCCGCCGGTCATCGTCCAAGCCTTGCAACAGCGCCTGCTGCACCCGCTACTCGGTTACAGCGTGGCCCAGGACAACCTGCGCGACGCCATCGTCGCCGACCTGTGGAACAAGTACGCATGGCAGGTCAAACCGCAGGAGCTGATTTTCCTGCCGGGCGTGGAATCGGGATTCAACATGGCCCTCAAGGCTTTGGTCCAGGCGCAGCAGAATGTCGTCGTGCAAGTACCGAACTATCCGCCGCTGCGCCATGCGCCTGGGCATTGGGGCCTGAACAAGGTCGAGCTGGAATTCAACGCCCAGGCCGATGGCACTTACGCCACGCCGCTGGAATCTTTGCGTGAGTCGCTCGAAGGCGGCGGCGCCCTGCTGCTGAGCAACCCGCACAACCCGATCGGCAAGGTCTTCGATCGCGAAGAGTTGCAGGCAGTGGCGGATATCTGCGCAGCGCAGGACGCGTGGATCATCTCCGACGAGATTCACGCCGAACTGTGCTTCGACGGCCGCGTGCACATTCCCACCGCATCGCTGAGTCCGGAAATTTCCAAGCGCACGATCACCCTGATGTCGGCGAGCAAGGCCTACAACATCGCCGGTCTGAAGACCTCGTTCATGATCATTCAGGACGCCGCGCTGCGCGAACGCGTCAACCACGCCCGCTGCGGCATGGTCGACAGCGTCAACCCGCTGGGCATGGAAGCCACCCGCGTCGCCTACAGCGAAGCCGGGCCTTGGCTCGCGGAATTGAAAATCTACCTGCAGGCCAACCGCGACTGGCTGGTGAACGCCGTACGCACGCGGCTGCCGGGCGTGACCATCAATGTGCCGCAGGGCACGTATCTGGCGTGGCTCGATTGCACCGCGCTGGACCTGCCGGATCCGCAGCGGTTCTTCCTCGAACAGGGCAAGGTCGGGCTGAGTGCCGGGCTCGATTTTGGTGACCGGCATCAGCAGTTCGTGCGCTTGAACTTCGGTTGCCCGAGGGCGTTGCTCGAAGAAGGGATTGCGCGGATGGAGCGGGCGCTGGCCAGCCGAAAACGCTGATCCTTGCCCGGTATTCCCCTGTATAAATGACCCCCTGTGGGAGCGAGCCTGCTCGCGAAAGCGCAGTGTCAGTCGACATATTTATCGTCTGACAGACCGCTTTCGCGAGCAGGCTCGCTCCCACATTGGTTTTGCATCGCCAACCAGAATCCAGCGCAAATCCGATCGAACTCAAGGCAAAGCCACCGGGTCAACCCGGAACACTGGACTTGAAATCAGGAGACCCTGCGATGACTGACTATCCAAAACCACCCTTCCCGAAACAAGCCCAACCGGTGCCCGGCTCGCAACGCAAGATGGAACCGTATCCAGACTGCGGCGAGCAAAGTTACGTCGGTTCCGGCCGCCTCGCCGGCAAGATCGCGCTGATCACCGGTGCCGACAGCGGCATCGGTCGCGCGGTGGCGATTGCCTTCGCCCGTGAAGGCGCCGACGTCGCCGTGGCTTACCTGAATGAACACGAAGACGCCAAGGAAACCGCACGCTGGGTCGAGCAGGCCGGGCGTCAGTGCATCCTGCTGCCGGGCGATATCGCCGAGAAGGCTCAGTGCCAGGCGCTGGTCGACAAGACCGTCGAGCGCTTTGGCCGCATCGACATTCTGGTCAACAACGCCGCGTTCCAGATGACCCATGAAAACTTCGAGGAAATCCCCGATGACGAATGGGTGATGACCTTCGACGTCAACATCACCGCCATGTTCAGGATCTGCCAGGCAGCTATCAAACACATGCGCCCCGGCTCGTCGATCATCAACACTAGCTCGGTCAACTCGGACATGCCCAAGCCGACTCTGCTGGCCTACGCCACCACCAAAGGCGCGATCGCCAACTTCACCGGTGGCCTGGCGCAGATGCTCGGGCCGAAGGAAATTCGCGTCAACAGCGTCGCCCCAGGCCCGATCTGGACGCCGCTGATCGTCTCGACCATGCCCGATGAAGAAGTACAGAACTTCGGCGGCAGCACCCCGCTCGGCCGACCGGGCCAACCGGTGGAAGTCGCACCGATTTACGTGCTGCTGGCCTCCGACGAAGCCAGCTACATCACCGGCCAGCGCTACGGCGTGACCGGCGGCAAACCGATGCTGTAACCGTGCAGCAGAAAAACTGAACCCGAGCGGCATGGCATCTCTCCATACCTGTAAGCGCCTACGGGCCAACAGGAACAGGAGGTTGTCATGTCCGCCCCCCTCGTCAGACTCTTCACCCAACCCAACTTCGCCTGGACCGATATCCGCCGCGAAGAAGAAACCCATCCCCGCCACTACCTCGCGCATTTGCTGCTGCTCGCGCTGATTCCCGCCGTGTGCCTGTTCATCGGCACCACTCAAGTCGGCTGGAGCCTCGCCGCGGGTGAGAACGTGCGCCTGAGCACGGCCAGCGCCCTGCAATTGAGCGTGCTGCTGTACGTGACGATTGTCGCCGGTGTGGCGGTTATCGGCGGGTTTATCAGATGGATGTCGCGTTCATTCGATGCGCGACCAACGCTGAATCAATGCATCGGTTTTGCCGCTTACACGGTGACGCCGTTTTTCCTCGCCGGGATCGCCGGGCTGTACCCGAGCCGCTGGCTGGCGATTCTGGTGCTCGGCGCGGCGTCGATCTATTCGACGTTCTTGCTGTTCGTCGGCCTGCCGACCTTCATGCATGAGCGCAAGGAGCAAGGCCTGCTGTATTCGGCGTGCGTGTGGGGCGTCGGCCTGCTGGTGCTGGTGACCATGCTGGTGTCGATGATTCTGCTGTGGTTCAACGTGCTCATCCCCGAGTACCTGCGCACGACCGTGAGCTGACCCGGTGCGCCTGTCCTTGAGAATTCACCGAAGTGAGCGGTCATGAGTTTCGGCGTATGGGTCGCGGTGCTCGGCGCCGTGCTGCTGACGCTGGCTCTGACGTCGTCGTGGTTGCGCTGGATGCCGGTTACGACCTCGGCAGTGTGCCTGCTGCTCGGCATCGCCATCGGCCCCAGCGGCCTCGAACTTCTAAAACTGTCGCTGGAAGAATCATCATTGTGGATGGAGCACCTGACTGAAGTCGCGGTGCTGTTTTCCTTGTTCGTCTGCGGTCTGAAGCTGCGGTTGCCGTTGGCCCACAAGACCTGGCGTATCGCTTTTGGTCTGGCCGGGCCGGTAATGATTCTGACGATTATCGGCGTGTGCCTGCTATTGCATTGGGGCCTGCAATTGCCGTGGGGACCGTCGTTGCTGATCGGCGCGATTCTGGCCCCGACCGACCCGGTGCTCGCTGCACTGGTGCAGGTCAATGATGCGCAGGACGTCGACAGCGTGCGCTTCGGCCTCTCCGGTGAAGCCGGGCTCAATGATGGCGTGGCTTTCCCTTTCGTGATTCTCGGTCTGCTGTTGCTGCACGGTGACGGCAGCGCTGGCGAATGGCAGCACTGGGTGCTTCGCAGTCTGTTGTGGGCGGTGCCGGCGGGTTTGCTCACCGGTTACTGGATGGGGCGCGGCATTGGCCGCATCGCTCTGTTACTACGCATTCACAACGAGGACAGCACCCTCGGCCCGAACGATTACCTGACCCTCGCGCTGATCGCACTGTCCTACGTGGTGGCCGACGCCATTGGCGGCTACGGCTTTCTCGCGGTCTTCGCTGCTGGCCTGGGTCTGCGTCAGGAGGAAGTGAAATCCACGGGCATCACCCAAGCGCCTGCCGAGCATCTGGTGCAGCCGGTGGTCGGTCATCAGAACGTCGAACCACAGAACGCCGTGCATGGCGACACGGAGCAGTTGGAAGACAGCCAGGTCGCGGCGGGAATCATGATGGGCGACATGCTCGCATTCGGCAGTCTGGTCGAGCGGGCGATGGAAGTGTTTCTGGTGACCCTGCTCGGTGTCGTGCTGATTGCGCATTGGGACTGGCGGGCGTTGTGGATCGGCGCCGTGCTGTTCTGTCTGATTCGTCCACTGAGCGTGGCGTTGATGCCGTGGGGCAATCTGCTCAGCGGACCGCAGCGTTTGTTGATCGGCTGGTTTGGCATTCGTGGCATCGGCAGCCTTTTCTATCTGTTCTTCGCCCTGAACCATGGCCTCGATTCCGACGTGGCCAAGGTCTGTACCGACATCACGTTGTCGGTGGTGGCCCTGAGTATCCTGCTGCATGGCATCAGCACACAGCCGATGCTGGCGCGCTATGAAAGTCTGAAGCAACGAAAAAGCTGATTCTTCAACCGCTGCGCTTTGCCGAAAATCATCGAAGATTTTTCTACAAAAAAATGGATCGCCGGGCGCGACCCAAGGGTCACACCTTTAACCGCGCCAACCATCCAGCGCGACCCGGCAGGTTCGGTTCCCCTGCGGTGAACAGCCTATCAAACGGAACCCCGACACAAACAAGGTCACAGTCATGAACGAATGCTCGACTCCTGCGCAAATCAAGGCTTGCAGAGCACTGGCTCTGGAACGCAATCGTCAACTGTTCGAAGAAGCCCACGAACTGAACCGAGCGGCCAACGCGCTGCTGGAACAGACCCCGACCGACTTCGAACGCTTTGAGCAATACCGGGCACTGCGCAAGAAAGCCGATGCGAAATTTGAAGATGCGATTGATCATCTGTGTGTGCTGAATGAGGATTTTCCGCCGATTCCGGCAGCGGTGCAGAATGCTGTTACACCGCGGCGTGAGCTGGAAACTGCGTGATAAAAGTCAAAAGCCCCTCACCCTAGCCCTCTCCCCGAGGGAGAGGGGACTGACCGAGGTGTTCTCACGTGCTACACCGACCTGGCATACCGCGCCGAATGTAGATTTTGAAAAGCATGAAGATCTGCTCCCTTTCCCCCTCGCCCCCTTGGGGGAGAGGGCTGGGGTGAGGGGGTAAGATCTCACTAACACCACAAAATCCAGCACCTGTCCCCTGCCCCCGACCAATCCACCTCAAGGATTGGTCACCTGAATAAACACCGCATACACCCCCAACATCACCCAGAACGTCGCAAAAATCCAAGGCGTGCGCACTGAGAACAGCAGCGACTTGCGATAGCCCTTATGGCTCGATTCCATTTCGCTGAACAGTGGAGACTCGTCATACGCCGCGCCCATCACCGGCTCGCTGTGCAGCAACTGGCTCTGTTTGAAGTGCCAGTGATCGATGATGTCGTACGCCGCACGAATCCCCGGCCAGGCATTCAGCGAACTGAGCACACCAAGCAGCGCCAGAAACGGCGGCACGACAAGGGTGAACATCTTGCCCCACTCGGGATTGAGGTTGGCCATGCACGAGGCGAAAGCGATCACCAGAAACGACTGCGCCGCCAGATAGGCGTCGGTGCGGTTGGCGAGGATGCTGGTTTCGTACTGGATTTCCCGGCGGTAGAAATCCAGCCGCTCCTTGGGTGAGCCAAACATCTTGGCGTCGTGTTCGGCCAAGGCTTCTTCAACGGCGCTTGGCTGGGTCAATATGCGTGACAAGAGACGTGCCCTCCAAAAGTGAACAAGACTTTTGGAAAGGCACGCGTCAGCACTAGTTCAGCCGGATCGACCAGCGCGTCACTTCATCGATTGGGCGATGATCTGCACCAGATTCAACTGAGTGAACGGTTTCGGCAGACGCGGCAGATCGGCGGCGAAGCCTTCCAGGCGTTCGGCATATCCAGTGGCGAGAATGATCGGCAGATCCGGCTTGAGCATACGCAAGGCATGGGCCAGTTGCGCGCCGCTCATTTTTGGCATGGCCATGTCGGTGATCACCAGATCGATGACCTCGCGCTGATCGAACAGCGCCAGCGCCTGAGCGCCGGAAGTCGCGCCGATGACCCGATGACCGAGGTCTTCGAGCAACAGACTGGTGCTGGTCAGCACCAGTGAATCATCATCGACCACCAGCACGCTGAGCCTTGGGACCGCAATGGGCGCAGCGTTGCTGTACGCCGGGCGGCTGGCCGTTGGCTCAAGCGCCACTGGAATCCACAGTTCGGCCGCCGTGCCGTGGCCCTTCTCGCTTTTGAGAGTAAAGCGCCCGCCCAACTGCTCGATGAAGCCATGCACCATCGACAAACCGAGCCCGGTGCCTTTGCCCAGGCCTTTGGTGGTGAAGAACGGGTCGCGGGCGCAGGCCAGCGTGGCTTCGTCCATGCCTTCGCCGCTGTCGATCAGGCTCAGGCAGACGTAACGCCCCGCCGCCAGCGGTCGAATGAGTTTGTTCCAGCACCACTTCGGCTTGCGCCTGAATGATCACCGTGCCGCCCTCGGGCATGGCATCGCGGGCGTTGGTCGCCAGATTGAGGATCGCCAGTTCCAGCTGATTGCTATCGGCCAGCACTGGCTGCAGATCGTCGGGAAAGCGCGTTTCGATACGAATGCCCGGCCCGAGCGAACTGCGCAGCAGCCCGGTGATGCCTTGCACCAGTTGCGGGATATCCACCGATTCGGTCTTGAGTTCCTGACGCCGGGCGAAGGCCAGCATGCGCTGGGTCAGCGAGACACCGCGCAAGGCCCCTTGGGTGGCGTTCTCCAGCAGTCGAGCGATTTTCGGCGCGTCGCCGATGCGTTTCTGCACGATCTCGAGATTGCCGAGAATCACCGTCAGCAGGTTGTTGAAGTCATGGGCGATGCCGCCGCTGAGTTGGCCGATCGCCTGCATCTTCTGCGCCTGGAACAACGCCTCGCGGGTCTTTTCCAGGGCTTGCTGCGCCTCGTGCGCCTCGGTCACATCGCGGGTGATCTTGGCAAAGCCGAGCAGCGTGCCGGTGTCGCCGCGAATTGCATCGACGACCACATGGGCAAGAAACCGCGTGCCGTCCTTGCGCATCCGCCAACTGCGGCTCTCGAACCGGCCTTCGCGGGTGGCAATCTCCAGCGAGCGCTGCGGCTCGCCGAGTTCGCGGTCTTCGGGGGTGTAGAAAATCGAAAAATGCTGGCCGATGATTTCTTCCGGCAGGTAACCCTTGATGCGCTGCGCGCCCTGGTTCCAGTTGCTGACGCAGCCTTCGGGGCTGAGCATGTAGATCGCGTAGTCGGTGACGCCCTGCACCAGCAGGCGGAACTGCTGTTCGCTTTGCTTGAGGGTTTCCTCGGCCATTTTGCGGTCGGTGAGGTCGCGAGTGATCTTGGCGAACCCGAGCAGCTTGCCGTTGGGGTCGATGATCGGGTCGATCACCACGTGCGACCAGAAGTGCGTGCCGTCCTTGCGCACGCGCCAGCCCTCGCCTTCGAAGCGACCTTCACGGATCGCTGTGTCCAGCGCCCGTTGTGGCATGCCGTTGGCGCGGTCTTCCGGGGTATAGAAGCGCGAGAAATGCTCGCCGATGATTTCCGCTTCTTCGTAGCCCTTGAAGCGTTTGGCGCCGGAGTTCCAACTGGTGATGGTACCGTCGGGGTCGATCATGTAGATCGCGTAGTCGACAACCGCGTCGATCAGCAGCCGGAAACGGCTGTCTTCGATCGCTGCGGTACTGTTGTTTTCACTCATCACACTCACCAGCCACTGTCATGGGCTGAAGTATGCGTGAATCCACTGATTTGGAAAGTGCCGGCTCGCTTTTGATTGCCCACCACTGCGGCAGCAGTTGCTGGATGCGGCTTTCGGCAAAGCGGTCATCAATGAGCATGACCGTGCCGCGATCCTCACGGGTGCGAATCACCCGCCCGGCGGCTTGTACGACTTTTTGCATCCCCGGGTACAGATAGGTGTAATCGTAGCCGGCGCCAAAAATGGCGGCCATGCGCCGCTTTATCTGCTCGTTGACCGGGTTGAGCTGCGCCAGCCCCAGCGTGGCGATGAACGCACCGATCAGCCGCGCGCCGGGCAAATCGATGCCCTCGCCAAACGCCCCGCCCAGCACCGCAAACCCGACGCCCTGGCTGTCGGCGCTGAACTGGTCGAGAAACGCCTGCCGCGCGCCCTCGGCCATGCCCCGCGATTGCAGCCATTGAGTGATGTGCGGATGGCGCTCGGCCAATAAGGTCGCGACCTGTTGCAGGTAATCGAAACTGCTGAAGAACGCCAGATAGTTGCCCGGGCGCTCGCTGAACTGGCGCGCGATCAGTTCGACGATAGGCTCCAGCGAGGCCTGGCGATGGTTAAAACGCGTGGAGATCTGGCTGACGATGTGTACCTGCAATTGCTCGGCGCTGAACGGCGATTCGACGTCGACGCACACCGTGTCGGCGGGCGTGCCGAGCAGGTCGGCGTAATAGTTGCGCGGGCTCAGCGTGGCCGAGAACAGCACGCTGCTGCGCGCCGCTGTCAGGCGCGGGCCGATGAACGCCGCCGGCACCACGTTGCGCAGGCACAGTTGCGACAGCGGACGCTTGCGGTCGAGGTCGCGTTTGCTGATATCGAAC
Source organism: Pseudomonas sp. Irchel 3F6 (assembly GCF_900187595.1). Lineage (NCBI taxonomy): Bacteria > Pseudomonadati > Pseudomonadota > Gammaproteobacteria > Pseudomonadales > Pseudomonadaceae > Pseudomonas > Pseudomonas sp. Irchel 3F6. The sequence continues at coordinate 998,028 of NZ_FYDP01000001.1, forward strand.
AGGTAATGCTCGTCGTACAGCTCGGCGACCCGGGCAAATTGCAGCAAGTCGAAATAGAAGTTCTGCAGACCGCTGTCGAGGCCTTGCGGATGTTCGTTGAGGTAATCGCCAATGGCCGCGCAACACAGCGAGATGGCTTGCAGGAGCTTGTCCGGCGCCTTGTCGTAGGCCTGATACGCCGCCAGTTGCGGCGCATGCAGCGCGTTCCATTCGCGGTTGACCCGTTGCAGGGCATTCTTCAACGCTGCGGGCGCGGTTTTGCGCACGCTGGCGAGGGTGAACTGGTCGAGACTGGCGCTGTACATCTGCCGGCCGCGCTCGACCAGGTTGTGCGCCTCGTCGGCGAGCACCGCGACTTTCCACTGATTGAGCTGGGCCAGACCTAACAGCAGCGCGCTGAAGTCGAAGTAATAGTTGTAGTCGGCAACCACCACATCCGCCCAGCGAGCCATTTCCTGACTGAGGTAGTACGGGCACACGCTGTGCTGCGCGGCGACTTCACGCATCGCCGCCTGATCAAGCAGATTGATATGGCTGGCAGATTCGCGGGCGGCCGGCAAGCGATCATAAAAACCCTGGGCCAGCGGGCAGGATTCGCCATGACAGGCCTTGTCCGGATGTTCGCAGGCCTTGTCGCGAGCAACCATTTCCATCACCCGTAGCGGCAAGTCCGGCGTTTGCCTGAACAACACGTGGCTGGCATCCAGCGCCAGCTTGCGTCCGGGAGTCTTGGCGGTGAGAAAGAACACTTTGTCCAGTTGCTGCGGCGCCAGGGCCTTGAGCATCGGGAACAGCGTGCCAAGGGTTTTGCCGATGCCGGTCGGCGCCTGGGCCATGAGGCAGCGGCCGGTGCTGACGGCTTTGAACACTGATTCGGCCAGATGCCGTTGGCCGGGGCGAAAATCCGCGTGCGGGAACGGCAGTTGCTGCGCGGCCAGATTGCGCGCTTCGCGATGGGCCATTTCCTGCTCGGCCCATTGCAGGAACAAGCCGCACTGCTGCGTGAAAAACGTCTGGAGTGACTCGGCGCTGTGGGATTCGACCAGGCAGGTTTCCTTTTCGCTGACGACGTCGAAATACACCAGCGCCAGATTGATCTGCTGCAATTGCAGTTTCTGGCACATCAACCAGCCGTAGATTTTCGCCTGCGCCCAGTGCAACTGGCGGTGATTGGCCGGTTGCCTGCTCAGGTCGCCGCGATAGGTTTTGACTTCTTCCAGGCAGTTTTGCGCCGGGTCGTAGCCATCCGCCCTGCCCTTGACCTTCAGCTCGCCGAATTCGCCTTGCAGCGCCACTTCGCTCTGGTACTGCTCGCTGCGCCGCGACGCCACGGTGCGATGGCCGACGATGCCTTCGAGCGCCGTTGGTGACGGGGTGAAGCGCAGGTCGAGATCACCGGTCTTGGCGGTGAACTCGCACAGTGCACGCACGGCAACGCTGTAAGTCAAGCGCTCTGCTCCGCCCATTGCACGTAACACACCGCCACCGGCATCCGGTGCTCGTGGCAGAACTCCAGCCAGCGAAGTTGATTGTCCTGCAAGCGGTCGCCGGGGCCTTTGACTTCGATCATCCGGTAGGTCTTGTGCTGCGGCCAGAACTGGATCAGGTCCGGCATGCCGGCGCGGTTGGCCTTGATGTCGAGCAACAGGCGATTGAACCAGTGTTTCAGGTGTTCGGCGGGCAGACAGGCCAGCGCCTGCTCCAGCAAGTCTTCATTGAGCGCGCCCCAGAACACGAAAGGCGACTGGATGCCCCACTTGTCGACGAAGCGCTGGCGGATGGTCTCGGCGTAGCGGCCGTCATCGAGTTCGCCCAGGCAGGCCTGGAACAGCTCGGCGCGGCGCTCGAGGAAGTCTTCGCTGAGCAGATCCACCGGGCCGCGCTGGAACGGGTGGAAGAACGCGCCCGGCAACGGCGCGAAGATCGCCGGCCAGCACAACAGGCCAAACAGCGAATTGATCAGGCTGTTCTCGACGTAATGCACCGGGCCGTCATCGGCATGCAAGTGCGCTTGTACGTGAAATTCCACCGACCGCGCCGGATCGCTGCGCGGCAAATGCAAATCGAGGCGTTCGACCTCTCTGGCCTTGGCACGCTTGAGCGGCGAGCCACCGAGTTTGCGCCGCAGACGCGGGACGATGCGTTGCAAGCCCTGCTGCTCGGCGGCACTTTGCGGCGCCTGTTCGGCCAGCGTGCCGAGTTCCAACGCCAATGCATATTCGCCGCAACGTTCAAGCACACGGATCATCCGCAGTCGCGCACCAGGATAGGCGCAGTCGCGGTAAACACTCAGGGCCAGCGCAAAGTCGCCGATGCGCTCGGCATACTGGCCGATCTGGAACAACGCCTTGGCTTGCCGACGGCGTAGCCACGGGTTGTCGAACTGCACGGCGTTGATCTGTTCGACGATCTCTTCCAGCGGTTCGCCGGCCTCGAAACGCAGCTGGCATTGATGCAGAAACAGGCAGGCGTCGACGTCTTCACGACTGCGCAGGCCTCGGGAGTCGGCGCAGAACTCGACTTTTTCATAAGTGAAGATGCCGAGGTCGGCCAGCACGAACTCCGACCAGTCCTGATAAAGATTGCCGAAGAACATCAGGCGCAGGCGATCGCACAAATCCATCAGGGTCAGGCTGAACAGCCGGTCGGCCAGTTGCGGCGCCCAGGCGCGCAGGGTTTGCGCCTCGCTGAACTGTTCGGCCAGCACGGGCAGCCATTCGTCCTTGCGCCCTTTCGGTTGATCGATAAAGGTGCCGAACGCTTGCAGCAGCTCGGCCTTGAGCAGGACATCAAACAGCTCTGCCAGGGTCAGCGCAGCGTGTTCATCGAGCCAGCCGCGATCAAGCAACGGCTGCGCCGCCTCAGCGATGTCGCCGATTTCCAGATAATTGAGTTTGCTCGCGCGAAAGTGAATGCCCTTGCGCATGACCATGCGCACCAGCAATCCCTGCGAGGCTTGCGGCAGCGTATTGAAGTCGCGGATGAAGCCGTGTTCGCTTGCGCTCATCACATCGGCATAGCGAAGCCCAAGCCAATCAAGCACTTGCCGGAAGTTGTTGAGGTAATACAACGGATCGTCGAGAGGGTTGGAGGTCACGGGAATTCAAAGCCACGGCAAGCGAACACTGGTTATGCGTACAGATAACAGCTCAGCCCCGCCCGGCGCAAACGGAAAAAGATCAATGGCATTTTTTCGTGCCGCCATCGAACTTTTCCGCCGCTGCTGGCACCAACCGCGTTACAGGGCCGACAATGCCCGCAATCACATTCAAGCAAGGAGTCAGAGGTGGGTATGAAAATCAAGATGCTGGGTATTCCTGTAGCGGTCGCAGCCCTGTTGGCGCTGGGCGGCTGTTCGACCCAGACCGTGGTGACGCTGCAGAACGGCACCCAGTACCTGACCGAGGACATGCCGAAGACCGAGACCGAAGATGGTTTCTATGAGTTCGAGGATATTTCCGGCGCCAAGGTCAAGGTCCGCGCTGATGAAGTCGCGACCGTGCGCAAGGAAGACTGATCCGATAATTACCGCGTTATCCTTCAATCGCGGGCAAGCCCGCTCCCACAGGTCTTATGTCGTTCACAGCGTGGATGTACGACTCGGACTCTGTGGGAGCTGGCTTGCCAGCGATGGCGCCATTACTGGCGCCGCGTAACCATCAGGCAATCACGATCCCGTCGCTGTTGAGGCTGCCAAGCGCCACCCCCACCAACGTCACCGAATCCCCACCAAATGTCAGTACGGTATCCTGCCCGACCGCCGACGCATGGGCGCGCAAATCATCCCCCGGCAACACACCCTGTACGCCGAGAAACACCAGTTTGTCATCGGCCGTATAGCCAACGACCCGATCCTGGCCGAACGCGCCGTGGAACAGAAACGTATCCGCCCCGCCGCCCGATTCCAGCAGGTCATTGCCAGCGCCGCCGACAAACACATCATTGCCCGCGCCGCCGAGCAAATGATCATTGCCCTCAAGGCCAAACAGCCAGTCACCGCCGGTATGCGCCTTGAGCATGTCAGCAGCGGCCGTGCCTTTTACGCTCGATTCATAAACGGTGAGATTACTGCCGACTTTCAGCCCCGTGGCCGTGACGCTGTGCAACACGTCGTCCTTGAACACGCCCCAGAGAAAACCCGGCTCTTTGCTGACAATGCTGCCGATGTCGCGGGTAATGCTGATCCCGCCGTTGGCATCGCGGATGTACAGGTTGCCGGCACCGTCGTTGGCGAAATCAAAGTTCTTCACTGTTTGCTGCAAGTCGAGCGTGTTGTTGCCCTGCCCGCCCAGAATGACGTTGTAGCCGCCGTTGTCGCGGAAGCTGTCGTTGCCGGCGCCGCCCTCCAGATAGTCATTGCCGCTGCCGCCCTGGATCAGGTCACTGCCGTCACTGCCAATAATGAACGTGCTGCCCTTGTGGGTTTCGGCGTTACGGTTGAGGTCCTGTACCCAAGTGTTTGCCCGCGCCGGGTCGGAGAGGTTGGCGACGATGAGCGTCGAGTCGCGGCTGGTCAGATCGTAGAACTTCGACTCCAGCACGCGGGTCATGCCGTCGCCGTAGCCAGTGGGCAGGTGCGAAATCCAGGTCGGGATATTCAGGATCGAATACGGCAGCACGTTCCAGGCGTTCGAGGCGTAGTGATCGTTGAAGCTGACGAGGTTGTCGGTGGTGGATGTGTGCGGCGCATCGTGCACACCCACCGAGGCACTGCTGAAGGTCGAACCGTCGAGGGCGCGAAACACCGGGTCGTTTTCGTAGCCGATATTCAGCACCTTGTCGGTGCTGCTTTGCGTCGGTGAGGCGTAGGCGATGTAGTTGGAATCGGCGAAAAACCCGCCCCACTTGCCAGCGCTCAAGTCAGCCATGCTGTTCACCGCCAGACCGCCCAGGCTGTGGCCGCTGACCAGCACGTCCTTGCCGCTGAGGCCGTTGGCCCGGGCGAATGCGACGACATCGTTGAGCAGATTGCCGAAAGCTTCGCCGACGTAGTTTTTTGCGTAATCGGCCGGGCCGAACGCTGCGAGCAGATCGTTGATCACGTCGCCAATCGAATCACCAATGAGAATTTCGCGCGGACCGCTGGTGCCGCGAAAGGCGATACCCAGTTCGGTGAGATGCCCCTGGGCGTCGTATTTGCCGAGGATTTCCACTTGCGCGCTGGTGTAGCCAGCCTTCTCGCCGAAGAACGTCCCGCGTGCATCGGTCTTGCCGTCGTAGCCCAATTGCGCAGCGGTGATGGGCGTCCAGCCGGCCTTCTGTACGGCCTGGAGGGCGAGTTTTTCCGAATCGGGATTCCACGGGATACCGGGGATCACCCCTTGCGAATCGGTGCCGCCAATCAGCGCGGTGACCAGCGTCGCCGGCAGGCCCAGGCCGAAGCCGTTGTGCTGATAACCGGCGGCGAAGCCGTTATCGAGGTTGTGATAGGAATACAGCGTGATCGCCATGGCATCACTGAACAGCGCCTTGGAATCGGCTGTGCCGAAGTTCTTGTAGTCGCATACACCCATTGCCATTGCCTCTCTTGTTGTTGGAATTGTCAGAGATAGCTCACAGCCAGAGCGCGGGGCTCTGGAGCATTCGTTACATCTTGCACATCCTCTGTAGGAGCTGCCGAAGGCTGCGATCTTGTGGGACGCAGAGCGCCCCCGGCTGCATTCCCACGCAGAGCGTGGGAACGATCATGTGTACGCCGTACCTGTGGGAGCGAGCCTGCTCGCGAAGGCGGCAGCACATTCAACATCACAATCGCCTGACCCACCGCTTTCGCGAGCAGGCTCGCTCCCATAATGAGATCTCCTGCACCTTCGGAATCAGGCAAAGACGAAACTCGAGTCCGTCAGGTCAGTCACGCCGACGCCAACCAGCGTCACGGCAAAATCGCCGACCTTCAGCACGGTATCAGCGCCGGACTGCGCGGCATGCTGCTTGTAGTCATAACCCTGTCCGGCGCCCGCGACGCCCATGAACAGCAGTTTGTCGCTGCCTTGATAACCATTGATCGCATCGAAACCGAACGCGCCGCTGAACAGGAAGGTGTTGTGGCCACCCACCGCCGTCATCACGTCGTTGCCGGCGCCACCCACAAAAGTCACCTGCGACTTGTCGCTGATCAGTTGATCATCACCACCAAGCCCGAACAGCCAGTCGCCATCGGCCGTGGCATGCAAGGCATTGCCGTAGCCATCACTGCTGAGCGAATGGTTGTACTGGGTCAGTTCGCTGCCGTTGCTCAGGCCCTTGGCGGTGACGCCCCAGGTGATTTCCTTGCTGCCCCACCACGAACCGGCCTCTTTACTGACCAGCGCGCCGATGTCGCGGGTCAGGCTGATGCCGCCGTAGGCGTCGCGGACATACAGCGTGCCGTCGCCGTCGTTGGCGAAGCTGAAGTTCTGCAACGGTTTCTGCAGTTCGAAGGTGTTATGGCCCTGCCCGCCAAAAATGACGTTGTAGCCGCCGTCATCACGGAAACGATCGTCGCCGCCCAGCCCTTCAAGAAAGTCGTTACCCGCCCCGCCCTTGAGCCAGTCGCTGCTCTGCGTGCCGATGATGAAGGTGCTGCCGCTGTGCGGCTCGCCGCTGCGGCCCAGGTCCTCGACCCAGGTCTTGCTCCGCGATGCCTCTTCGAGATTGGCAACGATGATTGTCGAGTCGCGCTCGGTCAGGTTGTAGAACGCCGAATCGATCACCCGATTCAAGCCATCGGCGTAGCCCAGTGAACTGTGCGCCGACCAGTTCAGCGGATTGGCGATGCTGAACGGCACCAGGTTCTGCGCCGTGGAAGCGTAGTTATCGGTGAAATTGACCAGGTTGTCGGTGGTCGATTCGTGGGGCTTGTCGTGCTTGCCCATCGATGCCGTGCTGAACGTGGTGCCGTCGAGCACGCGAAATACCGGATCGTTTTCGAAACCGATGTTGAGCACCTGGGGGCCGGTGCTGCTCTGGGTCGGCGAGGCGAAGGCGATGTAATTGGCATCCTTGTAGAAGCCGCCCCAGTTGTCCGCGCTCAATTCAGCAACGCTATTAACCCCAAGCCCGCCGAGGCTGTGGCCGCTGATCAGCACATCGTTGGCGGCAATGCCGTTGGCGATCGCGAAATCGGCGACGGCGTTGAGCAGATTGTCGAACGCGTTTTTCGCGTAGTTGCTCGCGTAATCCGACGGCCCGACCGCCGCGAGCAGATTGTTTTTCAGATCACCGAAAGTGTCGCTGTAACCCAGCCCGCCAGTGCCGCGAAAGGCAATGCCAAGGCCGATCAACTTGCCAGCAGCGTCATACTTGCCGAGCACTTCGGCCTCGGCGCTGGTGAAGCCATCCTGTTCCCCGAAGAACGTGCCTTGCACGCCGACCTTGCCCTGATAGCCCAGCGCCGTCGCCGTGACCGGTGCCCACGCCGTGGCCGGCAACGGTTTGCCGGTGGGCGTATAGGCATACAGCGTCAGTGCGATGGCGTCGCTGTACAACCCTTTGCCGTCGGCATTTTTGTAATCGAACAATCCCATGTGCAGCGCTCCTTTTCCTTGAAAAACCGGCAGCCCGAGAAGCGCTGCCGGTTACGCCTCAGAACTGCCAGTCGAGGGTCAGACCGACGCCGTGATCCTTCTCGTTCGAGCCGATCAGGCCGTTGTAGTCAAGGTTGACCCGCACGTCGCGATTGAGCGCCAGCCCGGCGCGCACTCCGACCACAGCAGCGTCACGATCCATCGACACGCTCTGCACGGTGAACGCGCTGTTGCCGTTGGCGAAGGCCAGATGGCTGTCGGCATCGACGCTGCTCAGGTTGTGCTGCCAGCCGAGACTGGCGCCCAGTTCCAACTGACGCTGATCCGACAAGGCGAAGCTGCGCTTGGCGCGCACGCCGAGGGTCGACAGCACCACGTCGCGGTTGTCTTCACCACCCTTGAGCGCGGCAGCGTCACCCTTCTCGGTGAAGCTGTCGGTGTTGAGGTGCACGTAGGACAGATTGGCGAACGGCTCCAGGTTCATCGGTTGCAGGCCCAGATCGTATGCGGCCTCGGTGAACACTTGCGCGGTGGTCGCGTCGCGTTTGGTTTTCTGTTTGCCGCTGACGTCGCCGAACTGCAGATCACGTTTGACGTCGATGCGATGCCAGCTGTAGGCGCCGCCGACGGTCAGGCGCAACGCGTCGATTTCATGGCCCAGATACGCACCCAAGTGGTAGCTGTCGACCGACGCCGACGAATGCGTGCCGCTGCCCATGCTCAACGAGCTGTCGCTGTAACCGGTGACGAAACCGAGACGGGTATCTTCAGCAATCAGACCGTCGACGCCAGCCAGCAGCCCGCCGATGGAGCTATTGGAATCGGCATTGTCATGGCCGCCATCGCTTTCACCCCATGAGCCGAGGACCTTGACCCAGACGTTGCTGCGCTCATCAGTCGGCGCATCGGCGTTGAACAGATCACGCTCACGCAGGCGCTCGCCGACGGCTTCGCGCAGGTAGCGGCTGTCGTTGATCAGCAGCGTGCCGATGGCCGGGTGAATCTCGCCGGACAACTGTTGAAAGGCCTGCTGCGCCGACGCCGCGTTGGGCGACAGCAACAGGGTTTCGAACAGCGCGTTGCCCGCACCCAGACGTTCGGCAGCCGCACCGACGGCGCGCTGGTTCGGCGTCAGACCGACGCTGGCGAACGATGCCTCATTGCGCCCGACCGCCAGTTGAATGCCGCCCGCCGAATAATCCAGAGTGCCGCCAAGGAAGGCGTAATTCGGCAAGACCTGACCGAAGCGCCCTTCAATGCCGCCCGCCGCTTGCAGGATGTTGTAGCGAGTGCCGAGCAGGCTTTGCACTTCGCCGGTGCTGAGCAAGGTCGGGCTGTTTTCCAGCGACAGGCTCACCGTGGCACCGTCGATGATGGCTTTGCCGCCCGCAACGATCTGATCGCTGCTGGTTGGCGACAGCTCTACGGCGTAGGTCGAACCCGGCGCGAAGGTCACGTCACCGGCGACGTTCAAGGTGCCGATGGAGTTGCCCGGCGCCACCGTACCGCCGCTGTTCACTGCCAGCGCGCCGATGCGGCCATTGCCGCCGAGGATGCCGCCATTGTTGACAGTGACCGCCGATTGCAGCGAACCGTTGATGGCCAGTCGACCCTGATTGACCAGGGTCGGGCCGCTGTAAGTGTTATTGCCGGTCAGCACCAGGGTGCCGATGCCTTGCTTGGTCAGACCGCCGTGGCCGCCGATGTCGTTGCGCCAGGTGTCGAGGCCGCACGTGATATCGATGCACACGCGTTCGGTGGGTTTGCCCTGATCGATGATCGCACCGATGCCCGGCAAGTCAGCCACGAACTGGCCGGACCCGTAAGCGCCCTGCACGCGGAATTCTTCGGGAATGTCCTGCTCGGTCACGAACATCGCCGGGCCGTCGATGGCCTTGCGCAGGTTGATCATGCCCCAACCGTACAAGGCGTCGATGCCCGGCGCACCGAGGTCGGTCGCAGTGGTGCGCAACACGCTGGCGACCTGGTCGCCGCTCATGTACGGAAAACGCTCCATCAGTACGGCAATGGAACCAGCGACATGCGGCGCCGCCATCGAGGTGCCGTTGTAATTGGCGTAGCTGGTGGTCAGGTTGCCGGCGTTGGTGCCTTCGATGATCGAGCTATAAATCTTGGTGCCCGGCGCCGAGACGCAGTAACTCGCCGTATAGCCGCAGCGCGAGGAAAACGTGCTGATCACGTACGGATTGGCGCTGGCGGTGTCCGGGTTCTGCTGCAACGCGGCGACGGTGATCCAGTTCGGCGCGATGTCCGGGACGAAATAACCCAGGCCGGCAATGGCGTCGGGATTGTTCAGGTTGTAATCGTTGCCGGCGGCAAAAATGGTGACGATGCCGCTGCGAGCGGCGGCGATGGCGCCGTCGTAAGCGCCGCCGGGTTTGGTGCCGAGCAGCGTGCGGATTTCGTTGAATTGCAATTGCGCGTCGTTGACGGTGAAGTGCGGATACGCCGGATCGCGGCCGCCGAGGTCGAAGCGGTCGGTGATGCCGATGCCCCAGCTGTTGTTGATGATCCGCGCCCCGCTGGCGATCAGCGCATCCCAACCGGCCTTGTACACCGCACCATCGTTGCCGCGCACGATGCCGTCTTCCGGGCCTGGGTCGCCGTTATCGGCGCTGATGATCTGCGCACCGAATGCAACACCGTGCATCACCCCGCCGTCGCGACTGCCCGCCGCGATGCCGCCGACGTGCGTGCCATGGGCGCCGAGCTTGCCGTTGGAGCCGACCGAGGGTGAACCGTCATAGAGGAACGCATCGCCGGCCTTTACCGGGATGTACGGGTCGGTGTATTCGCGAATGCCGCTTGTGACCAGGGTGACGACTTTGTTGCTGCCGGAGAACTCCGGATGTGCGGCGTAGACCGGCTGATCGAAGATGCCCAGCTTCACGCCTTTGCCGGTGTAGCCGGCGGCGTAGGCGTAATCCGCGCCGATCGCGCCCAAGCCCCAGTCAGCCTTGAATTCATTGCTGCGCCAGCTCGACGGATCGCCGCTGCGGCCGTTTTCCACGTAAGGCGCTGCCTGTGCCATCGCACTGGCACAGAGCATGGCGACTGTCAGGGTTTTCAGGGCAAAGCGGCCACCCGATTGCGCGGGGGTATTGTTGTTATCCATCCACGACCTTCCTTAGTGATGTTGCGAAAAATCCGGTTGCCTTGATCGTTCCCACGCTCCGCGTGGGAATGCAGCCCGGGACGCTCCGCGTCCCATTGGAACGCGGAGCGTCCCTGGAGGCGTTCCCACGCAGAGCGTGGGAACGATCAATTCCCTTGCTGCACGTGGGAACGATCAGGTTTTGCGACTGCTGCGCAGTCGAGCGGGGATAAATCCCCTCGCCACGGTGACTCAAACACATGCAATCAGAACTGCCAGTTCAGGCTCAGGCCAACGCCATGCAGCTGCTCGCGGCTGGCCAGTTGGCCGTTGTAATCGAGGTTGACCCGCACGTCCTTGCTCAAGGCCAGACTGGCCTGCACGCCGACCAGTGCGGCATCGCGTACCAGCGCCGAGCTTTCCACGGAATACGGCGTGCCGCCGCTGGCAAAACGCAAATGCTGCTCTGATTCGATATCGCTGAGGCTGTGCTGCCAGCCGAGACGCGCGCTGACGTCCAGCGCTTGCTGGTTCGAAAGGTTGAAGGTTTTGCTCGCCCGCACGCCCAAGGTGCTCAGCGCCACATCGCGTCGATCTCCAGAGCTTTTGAGCGCAGCGGCATCGCCCTTTTCGGTGAAGCCTTCGGTGTCCAGATGCAGGTAGGTCAGGTTGGCGAACGGTTCCAGCGCCAACGTTTGCAGCTGCAAGCGATACGCCGCTTCGCCGAAGACTTGGGTGGTGGTCGCGTCAACTTTGGCTTTCTGCTTGGCGCTGACCTCGTCGTATTGCAGATCGCGTTTCACATCGCCGCGATGCCAGCTGTAGGCCGCGCCAGTGCTCAAGCGCCAGGCGCCGATGTCGTGCCCGGCGTAAGCACCAAGGTGATAGCTGTCGACTTTCGCCGAAGAATGCGTGCCCGAGCCCATGCTCAAGGAGCTGTCGCTGTAGCCAGTGACCAGACCGATGCGGGTCTGCTCGTCCAGCGCGCCGTCGACACCGGCCAGCAGGCCGCCGATCGAGGTGTTGTAGCCGGCCGTGTCGTGGCCCGAATCGGTGCTGCCCCAGGCGCCGAGGGCTTTGATCCAGCCGTTGCTGCGGGTCGCCGATTCATCGTGCAGCCGCTCGCCGACCGCATCACGCAACTGGCGGCTGTCATTGATCAGCATCGTCCCCAGCGCCGGATAAATCTCGCCGCTCAGTTGCTGGAAGGCTTGCTGCGCCGAGGCCTGAGTCGGTGCACGAAGCACACTTTCGTAAACCGAATTGCCGGCGCCCAGACCTTCAACTGCAGCGGCCACCGAACGCTGGTTCGGCGTTTGCCCGACGCTGGCGAAGCTTGTGGCATTGCGCTGGATATTCAGCTGGATGCCGCTTGCGGCGTAGTCAAGGGCGCCGCCGATGAACAGGTAGTTCGGCACTACTGCAGCGAACTGCCCCTGCACGCCGCCGGCCGCTTGCAGGATGTTGTACTGGCGACCGAGCAGGCTTTGCGCTTCGGCGCTGCTGAGCAAGGTCGGGCTGTTTTCCAGCGCCAGGCTGACACTGGCGCCGCTGACGGTTGCCGTGCCACCGGCAACGATGCGGTCACTGCTGGTGGGCGATAGCTCGACGGCGTAAGTCGAGCCCGGGGCGAGTGTCACATCACCAGCGACGTTCAAGGTGCCGATGGAATTGCCCGGTGCAACCCGGCCGCCGCTGTTGGCGGTCAACGCGCCGATGCGTCCGGAGCCGCCGAGGGTGCCGCTGTCGTTGACGGTGACCGCTGAGGTCAGCGAACCGTTGACGGTCAGCAGACCGCCGTTGACGGTAGTCGGACCGCGATAGGTGTTTGCGCCACTGAGCAGCAATTGCCCGGCGCCGGACTTGATCAGGCTGCCCTCATACACCCGGTTTGCCGCTGCCGCATCACGCAACATGCCGACGGCGTAATCGGTCTGGTCCTGCTGACTGGCGCCGGCCGGGACACCGTTCTCCCAGCCTTTGTCCTGCAGGGTTTGCTGCCAGGCGCTGTGCTCGGCGAGGTCTTCGCGCTGGCGCTGGAGCAGCGCCTTGTCAGAGATGTCATTGCTCCAGACATCGCGCTGCCCTGCCCCCAGATTCGCGTCGAACGCACCGAGCAATTGCCCCGGCCCGCGCATCGCCCGATTGAGATTGGCGACGCCCCAGCCGACCCGCTCGTTCGGTGCGTCGGTGACCGAGCCATCGAGCTGGGTGGCGGTGGTCAGCAGCACCTCGAGCGCCTGCTGATTGTTCATGTACGGATAACGTTCCATCACCAGCGCCAGGGCGCCGGTCGCGTGCGGCGCCGCCATCGAGGTACCGGACTTGATCGCATAACCGCCACCGGGAATGGTGCTGTCGATCTTCGCCCCCGGTGTGGTGATGCACCAGTATTTGGCGATGCCGCACTGGTTGTATTTCTGCTGATTGCTCTGATCGAGCCCGGACACCGCCAGCCAGTGACCTTCCAGATCCGGCTGAAAGTACGGCAGCGCCGAACGTACGCTGGCATTCGGGTAGCCGCTGTTGCCGGCGCTGAAGACATTGATCACGCCGCGCCGCGAAACATCGGCAGCGGCGTCGAGCCAAGTGCCCTTGTTCCAGTGCTGCGCGTAGGCGGCGTGCAGATCCGCGAGGGTGCGGTAACTGACATCCGGCGGCTGACTGCCCCAACTGTTGTTGATCGCCCGCACCCCGGCATTGGCGAGGCTGTCGTAGACCGCTTTGAAATAACGCGGATCAGGGCTGGGGCCGAAGAGGAAACTGTCGTTCTTGTTGGTGTTGCCGACGTAGATTTGCGCGTTGTACGCCACCCCGTGCATGCCGCTGCCATCACGGGCGGCGCCCATGGTGCCGACCACGTGGGTGCCGTGGGAATCGTTGTTGGGGTTGAGCGTGCCGTCGACGTTGAACGCTGAGCCATCGACGTAGCTGCCGCTGGCGGTTACCGGGTGATAACGGTCGGCGGAGAATTCGGGGTGGGCGGCATCGAAACCGGAATCGAGCGCGCCGATTTTCACGCCCTTGCCGGTGATGCCGGCTGCGTAGGCCTGATCGGCCTGCATGCGTTCCAGGCCCCAGTCGCGCAGGAACTCGGCACTGCGCCAACTGGCCGGATTGCCGGGCTGGCCGGGTTCCAGGTATTGCGCCTGCGTTGCCGAGGTCACCAGCAATAGCGTGCCGAGCGAAATCGGTTTGATGCGTACGTCCATGGTCATCATTCTCTTTTTTGTTGTTTTGTTCAGGGCTGATAGCGGTGTCGCCCGTTCCCCTCACCCCAGCCCTCTCCCAAAGGGAGAGGGAGCCGACCGTGTTGTCTTCAGTTATTCAGCGACCTGGAAAACCAGTCGATTACGGATTCAGCACAGCTCGTTCAAGTCGGTGCATCTCGCCAATCTCCCCGGATCGGTCCCCTCTCCCCCTGGGAGAGGGTTAGGGTGAGGGCTGTTGCGCGACCATAAATGCTTCGTCCACCCGCACCAGATCCTGCTCATTAACGTCTCGGTGCAAAGCCTCAGATCCTGCGGTGTCGCCCGTTCCCTTCACCCCAGCCCTCTCCCAAAGGGAGAGGGAGCCGACCGTGTTGTGTTCAGTTATTCAGCGACCTGGAAAACCAGTCGATTACGGATTCAGCACAGCTCGTTCAAATCGGTGCATCTCGCCAATCTCCCCGGATCGGTCCCCTCTCCCCCTGGGAGAGGGTTAGGGTGAGGGCTGTTGCGCGACCACAAATGCTTCGTCCACCCGCGCCAGATCCTGTTCGTTCAAAGTCCCGGCGTAGTAATGCAATTTGGTCCAGGCCATCAGGTAGTCGTAGCGTGCCTGGGCCAGGTCGCGGCGGGTGGTGAACAGTTGCTGCTCGGCGTTCAACGCATCGAGATTGGTGCGTTCGCCGCCCAAGATGCTTTGTCGGGTCGAGACCACCAGCGCCTCGGCCGACTTCAAGGCCTTCTGATAAGCACGCAATTTGCTCACTCCGGACAGGCACGCGCTGAACTGTCGGCGCAGTTCGATCAAGGTTTCGCGGGTTTTGCCATCCAGCTCGTACTCAGCCTGCTCCATGGTGCGGCTGGCCTGACGTGTGGAGGCCGACACCCCGCCGCCGGCGTACAGCGGCACGCTGACTTCCAGGCCGATGGTGTTGGTTTCGTAGCGCTGGTTATAGGTGTTGCCGCTTTCCGACTCGTTGTCGCGCATCGAGGCATAGGCGCTTACTTTCGGCAGATGTCCGGCGCGGTTGCGTTCGACTTCATAGCGCGCAACTTCCACGGCCTGCCGCTGCGAAGCGAGGTTCGGGTTGTTGCTGATCGCCAGTTCATGCCAAGTGTCGAAATTGGCCGGTTGCAGCGTGAAGGTCTGGAATTGCTGACCAAGCGGCGCCAGGTCGCCGATGTCCACTGCCGGCACGCCCACCAGCGCACCCAGCTCACGCAAGGCGGCATCCTGCTCGTTGCGCGCTTCGATTTCCTCGGCAGTCGCCAGCTCATAGCGTGACTCGGCTTCAAGAATATCGGTGCGCGTGCCCTCGCCCTGCTTGAACATGTGTTCGTTCTGCTGCAACTGCTGCTCGTAGGCCTTTTTCTTCGCCTGGGCGATGTCGATCTGGTCCTGGGCGAACAAGGCTTTGGTGTAGTTATCCAGCACTCGCACCAACAGTTCCTGACTCTTGCCGCGAAAGGCTTCGTCGGCAAATAACGACTGCGCCACGCCTTTGCGATACGCCGCGTAAGCTTCGTAATCAAGCAGCGGTTGCTGCACCGTCAGCGCCGAGCCGTAACTGTTGTAGTTGCGCTCATCGGTGCGGTTGCGCGCGCGATCATCCAGAGACGTAGCCTTGGACGAGTTGCGGCCCTTGTTGTAGGTGTAGCCGATCCGTGGCAGCAACCCGGCGCGGCCAATCGCGCGGTTTTCCAGGCCTGCATCGCGCTCCTTGATTGCACCGAGAAACACCGGATCGTTGCGCAATGCCTGCTCGTAGATCTCAAACGGCCCCATGGCCGCGATTGCCGAGTGACTCGCGAGCAGCGTCATTGCGGCCCCCAGCATGCAAAGCTTTTTCATACAGCCGAACATCCTTATTCCTCGGTCAACGCAGAACCGGCGCGATCGAGCAGCGGTTTGAACAAATAGTTGAGGAGTGAACGCTCACCGGTGCGCACGAACATTTCCGCCGGCATACCGGGCTTGATCACCAGGCCGTTGAGCTTTTCCATGGCCTGATCGCTGACGCTGCTGCGCAACACGTAATACGGCACGCCGGTTTTCTCATCGACCATCTGGTCGGCGGAGATCAGGCTGACTTCGCCGGGCACGCGCGGGGTTTTGCTCTGGTTGAACGCGGTAAACAGAATGTCCACCGGCAAATGCGTGCCGACCTTGTCGATCAGGTTGATCGGCAAATGCCCTTCCACTTCCAGGGTGGTGCCTTGCGGAACGATCTCCAGCAGGGTTTCGCCCTGACGCACCACAGCGCCTTCGGTGTGCACACCGAGGTTGACTGCCACGCCATCGGCGGTGGCGAGGATCTCGCTGTGTTGCAGGTCGAAACCGGCGGAGGTCAGCTGTTCGGACAGCGTCACGCTTTTGAGCTGGGCATCGGCCAGTTGCGTACGCACTTCCTTCTGGTATTCCTCGCCGTGCTGCTGCAACTTCAGGCGCGATTCAAGGATGCCCTGCTCCACGCGCCCGCTTTCACCGGTGTTTTCCGCCAGTTGCTGCTGCACTTGCGACAGTTGCCGCTGGTAGTCCATCAAGCGGTTGCGCGGGATGTAGCCGTTGTCGGCCAGCGGTTGCAGGTTGCTCAGTTGTTGTTGCAGGGAACTGGCCTGGGCATTGAGGTCGCTGCGCGCGCGGCGCATGCCGGCCAGTTGTGCGGTGGCGCCTTCGATATTGGCGCGCAGTGCCGCTTGTTCCCGGGAGAACGCTTCGCGGCGGCTGCTGAACAGTTGCCGCTGGCCTTCCAGCACCAGCGCCAGGCGCGGGTCCGGGTCGTTGCTCAGCTCGGCCGGAAAGGTCACTTGCTTGAGGTTGTCGCGCTCAGCTTGCCAACGCGCGAGGCTGGCCCAAGCCATGCGGTACTGCGCCTGCAGCGATTGCACGTCGGCGGCGACCTGCGTCTGATCAAGGCGGAACAACGGCTGGCCCTGCTTCACGATCTCGCCTTCGCGCACCAGAATCCGGCTGACCACGCCGCTGCTCATCGACTGCACGGCCTTGCGCTTGCCCGAGACCACCACAGTACCCTGCACCGGAATGCCCTGATCCAGCGGCGCCAGTGCCGCCCAGGTGAAGAAACTGCCAGCGCCGACGATGGCCAGAATCCAGCCCATGCGCGCGAAGAATTTCGCATCACGCTCCGGGCGCTCGGTGAGGTAGGCGTGTTCCATGTTCGCTTCGTTTTCAGTGTTCATGCTGGCGCTGCTCATACACCCGAATTCCTTGTCGAGGGCTGATACTGCCGGCTCATGCTGAGCCCGCCCGGTGCTTGTGCGGCTTTTTCGCGTTGCTGTTCGTGCTGGCCGGAAAGTGCCTTGAGCACATCCTGACTCGGGCCGAACGCCTGCAAACGACCATCGTTGAGCACGAGCAATTTGTCAGCCTGAGCCAGCACCGAAGAACGGTGCGTGACCAGAATCACCGTGGTGCCTTGCGCCTTGAGTTGCGCAATGGCGCTGGCCAGTGCGGCTTCGCCGACGGTGTCGAGGTTGGAATTGGGTTCATCGAGCACCACCAGACTCGGCGTGCCGTACAGCGCGCGGGCCAGGGCCACGCGTTGCTTCTGGCCACCGGACAAGCCGCTGCCGTCCTCGCCCAGTTGCGTGTCGTAGCCCTGCGGCAGGCGCAGGACCATCTCGTGGACACCGGCCTGTTGCGCGGCGGTGACGACTTTTTGCGGGTCGGCTTCGCTGAATCGTGCAATGTTTTCGGCAATGGAGCCGCTGAACAGCTCGATGTCTTGCGGCAAATAACCAATGTACGGGCCGAGCTGATCTCGGTTCCAGCGGTGGATATCAGCGCCGTCGAGGCGCACCGTGCCGCCCAGAACCGGCCACACGCCGACCAGCACTCGAGCCAGCGTCGACTTGCCGGAACCAGACGCGCCGAGCACGCCGAGCACTTCGCCAGCACTCAGATTGAAATTGACCATGTGCAAAGTGGCCGCACGCTGCCCCGGCGGGCCGGCGCTGACTTGTTCGAAGCTGATCTGGCCTTTCGGTGCCGGCAGTGCCATCGCCTCGTCGCTAGGCGGAAACGCCTGCAACAACGCATCAAGGCGCCGGTAAGCCAGCTTCGCCCCACTCCACTGCTTCCAAACGGCGATCAACTGATCGATCGGGCTCAGTACGCGCCCCATCAGGATCGAACCGGCGATCATCATCCCCGCAGTCATGTCGCCCTTGATCACCAGCAACGCGCCCAGGCCCAGCACCAGGGATTGCAGGCATAGACGCAAGGTCTTGCTCAGCGAACTGATCACCGCGCCGGTGTCGCTGGCCTGGTTCTGCAAGCCGAGAAAGCGCGAATGCACCCCGAACCAGCGCTTGCGCAGCGAGCCGAGCATACCCATCGCCTGAATGGTTTCGGCGTTGTGCAAGTGACTGGTAGCCAACTGACTGGACTGCTGGGAAAAACCGGCGGCTTCGCCCAGCGGTTTTTTGGTCATGTATTCGTTGAGGCAGGCCAGTGCGATCAGCAGCAACGCGCCTGCCGTGGCCAGCACGCCAAGCCAGACGTTGAACAGGTAAATGACAAACAGATAGACCGGGAACCACGGCGCATCGAAGAAGGCGAACAGCGCCGGGCCGGTGACGAACTGGCGGATGTGGGTCAGGTCGCCCAGCGACTGCCCGGCGTTACCCTCACCCTTGAACAGGTTGCGCTCGAACGCGGCCTGATAGACGCGCAGATTGAAGCGCCGCTCCAATTGGCTGCCGATGCGGATGACGATAAAGCTGCGGATCACTTCCAGCAGGCCGATGAAGGCGAAGAACCCGACCACCATCAACGACAGCATCGCCAGAGTGGTTTCGTTCTGTGACGACAGCACCCGGTCGTAAACTTGCAGCATGTAGATCGACGGCACCAGCATCAGCACGTTGATCAACGCAGTGAAACAACCGACGCTGATCAGAATGCTTTTATAGTCGCCCAATGCCTTGATTAACGGAGCGGCCGGAGACTTCGCCATCTTCATTGATTCTTCCTGAGTTCATAGTCTCGTCGGTGCGGACGAGCATTCCATTGATATTTCGCGTACCTGCCAAAGATCATTTGCAAGTAGTGCTTACAATTTCATAACAAGTTGATCGGCTTCGCGGTTATAACGCTCAGTTATTGCAGTACATCAACTTCGCGCAACTACCCAGCCACCGCTTAGTGCCCGACGCGTTCGAGCAAGATAAGCAATTGCGAACTCAACCTGCTTGTGTAAGAGCCATCCCCCCGGCGGCTGAAAAAGGCGATTTTCGAACCATCCTTGCCAGTGATGGCAATGCCATCGGGTTCTGGAAACCAACCAATCGGGGCTTCGCTCAACCACGCGCCCAGGCAATCGGCGCCCTCGCCCAAGGTCTTGTCTGGCGCAAGATCGACAACGCATGTGTTCGACGGCTTGTCTTGCAACGACCGCGTTTCGGGTGTGTCGTTGTGACCGGTCAATGTGGCCTGCCAGCGCCCGGCGAATGCCGAGGGTTCTTCGAGTCTGAGGCTGCTTGCCATGCTTGTCGCTCCGGTCATCATCAGCGTGACTGCCATCAGCCATGCCATCGTCGTGTCAGTTAAAACGTATCGAGTCATAGGAAATTTCACTTCCGCTCGTAGCCTTGCTCGGGGATCAGGCCGATGCAAGCGAAGAAAGCGACGCACGAGGCGCCGCTTTCCTTTCACATCACGCCACGATGTCGCTGGTCGCAGCCTGGCCCACGGTGCTGACGATGAAGTCAGCCACGCCATGCCCGGAGAAATCCACCGACAACAGGCTATTGCCGCCCGACGAGGTCAACACTGCGTCGCCGGCCGAACCGGTGAAGCTGTTGACGAAGTGCAGGCCCGCACCGTTGGTGATGCCGGTCAGGTCGATTTTGTCCAGACCGCTGACGAAATCGAGGATCTGATCGATCGCACCCGGCTTGGAGTCCGAGCTGGCGGCGAACACGAAAGTGTCCGAACCGGCGCCGCCCCACAGCTTGTCGGCACCGCCAGCGCCGTACAGGATGTCGTTGCCGGCACCGCCCTTCAGCTCGTTGGCCACGCTGTTGCCGATCAACAGATCGCTGCCCGAACCGCCAATCGCGTTCTCGATGACCGCGCCCTTGGCGATCGACACGTTACCGACCATGCCGCCAACGTCGGAGAACGAAGCGCTGTTGAGGTTGATCTTCTGGTTCTGGGTGAAACCGGAGAAATCCAGGGTGTCCTTGCCGCCGGCATCCCACACCGAGAACACCACTTTGTCGCTCGACGACGACGCGCTGAGGAAATCGCGGCCGGTATTGGAGTTGAAGCCGTAGGTGGTGTCGCCGGTGCGGGTGGTGGTGTTGGCGCCGTAGAGTTTCTGGATGGCTGCGATGTCGTCCATCAGCGGGCCGGACGAATAGGCTTCGACGCCGCCCTTGCTGAAGTTCTGGTTGGTGTTGCTCTCGCTCCAGTAACTCATGACGCTGTAGCCACGGGTGTCCTGGCCGTAGGTCGCGTCGTTGTAGGTCGGGTTGCCGTTGCCGGCGTTGTAGTCGCCAGGGTGAGCAAGGCCCAGGGTATGGCCGATTTCGTGGGTCAGGGTCTGACGACCGTAGTTGTTCAGATCCGGGTTCTTGTTCTGCGTGTAACCGCTGTTGATCAAGTACCACGAGGTGCCGTCATAACCGGCGCCGGTCCCCGGCAGATAGGCAAACGCCGCAGCGCCATCCTGGCCACCGCTGTAATTACCGAAGGTCATGTGCCCGTCGCCGCCCGAGGCTCTCTCGGTGAAAGTGACATTGGCCACATCGGCCCAGGACTGCATGGCGAGCTTGGCCTGCGCCTGTTGCTGCGCGCTGAACTGACTGAACCCGGTGATCCCGTGCTTGTTCATCGTGCTGTTCGAGGCCGAGGTCAGGAACGTATAGGTGAGTTCGATCTTGCCGCTGCTGTCCTTGTCCTGGTAGGCAGCGCCGTCACGCAGCAATTGCGTAGCCGCCTGGTCGACGGAGTACGAGGGTTTGCCATTGACCGTGAGGTTGCCGCCACGGTCATACTGATGGCTGAAGCTATTGATCTGGTTGTACGCCGAGCTGAAGGCGGCCAGCTGGAAAGCCTGTTCGGCGGAATCAACAGCATTGGTTTTAACTTTCGACATAAACACACTTCCTTGTTTAGCAATGGAACAGTTTTTGTCCGACAGGACGATCTTTGGCGAGATCGTCCTATCACTCGCCCAATGAAGGCGTAACGAACCTGACACAATTGGAAATCTGTCGTAAAGGATTTTTTTGCGATCCAATTTGGTGGTATCAGGAAACTGCCGTAAACAAAGCGTGCGGGGAGGAAAGATTGTTTTTAGTTGTAGCGAGGGCGCAAATTGTCTGACGATTTTCTATTTAAATATTAAATATCGCTAAGTTTGAATTTGTTGGGCAAGTCACACTTTCAGTCAGCGGTGCCAGTGCTTTGATATCAACTATGCTGATTCATTGAATAACAAATGTGGGAGCGAGCCTGCTCGCGAAGGCGCCAAGCCAGTCAACATAAGAGTCGAATGACAAACCGCTTCGCGAGCAGGCTCGCTCCCACAGGGGTCTTGTACGTTGGCCTGAAAAAACTCAGCTGCCGGTACGAATCTTGTTCCAGACCCGCGTACGAATCCGGTCGATATTCAGCGGCATCGCCTCCAGGGCGAACAGCTTGCCCATCATTTCCGGGCTCGGGTACACCTTGGTGTCGTTCTTGATCGCCGGATCGATCAGGCCGTCCGCCTGTTCATTGCCATTGGCGTAGTGCACGTAGTTGGTGATGCCCGCCATGACGTCCGGGCGCAGCAGGTAGTTCATGAAGGCGTAGCCGGCCTTTTCGTCCGGTGCGTCGGCGGGCATGGCGACCATGTCGAACCAGATGGCCGCCCCTTCCTTGGGAATCGCATAACCGATCTCGACGCCGTTCTTGGCTTCCTTGGCGCGGTTCTCCGCTTGCAGGATGTCGCCGGAAAAGCCGACTGCTACGCAGATGTCGCCGTTGGCCAGGTCACTGGTGTACTTCGAGGAATGGAAGTAGCTGACGTAGGGCCGCACTTTCATCAGCAAAGCTTCGGCTTTTTTGTAGTCTTCGGGATTCTTGCTGTGGTGCGGCAGGCCGAGGTAGTTAAGTGCCGCCGGGAGCAGTTCCGGGCCGTTGTCGAGGATCGCCACGCCGCACTTCTGCAGTTTTTCCATGTATTCGGGTTTGAAGATCAGATCCCAGGAATCCACCGGCGCGTCGTCGCCCAGCACCGCTTTGACCTTGGCGATGTTGTAGCCGATACCGGTGCTGCCCCACAGATAAGGGAAACCGTGCTCGTTGTTCGGGTCGTTGGTCTGCAAGGCTTTGAGCAGTGCCGGGTTGAGGTTCTTCCAGTTCGGCAACTGACTCTTGTCGAGTTTCTTCAGCGCCCCACCCTGAATCTGCCGCGCCATGAAGTGGTTCGACGGGAAGACCACGTCGTAACCGGATTTGCCGGTCATCAATTTGCCGTCGAGGGTTTCGTTGCTGTCGTAGACGTCGTAGGTGACGCCGATGCCCGTGTCTTTCTGGAAATTCTTCGTGGTGTCCGGGGCGATGTAGTCGGACCAGTTGTAGACCTTGACCGTCTCGGCCGCGTGACTGACGGAAGCGGCCAGCAGCAGCGGCGCCAATGCGAGGGTTTTCTGGATCATGGGGCGATTCCTGTATGGGCTTTTTTTGTTGGCAGGCAATCAAAGGATCGAACAATCAGAAAATCAGCACGTAGCTCTTGCGCACGGTTTCCTGGATATCCCAGATCCCGAGCGTGTTGGCTGGCAACATCAGTGCGTCGCCGCCTTGTATGTGCAGGGTTTCGCCGCCACCGTCGGGGGTGAAGGTGCAGCGCCCGGAAATGAAATGGCAGAACTCCTGCGCGGTGATCTGCCGCCGCCAGCGGCCCGGGGTGCATTCCCAGACGCCGGTTTCAACGCCGTCATCGCGCTCGACGCTGGTGGTCGAGGCAATTGCGACGCGCTCGCCGAGGGGCACGGCGACCGGGCTGGATTCATCGAGTTCGAGCGTGGCGGTGTTCTTGAATTGGGTGATGCTCATGACGTGACCTGTTTATTGAGGGAAACGGCGTTTAGTGCATGAAACCTTCCATGAACCCGGCGACTTGGCTGGCGAGCTTGCGCCGCCAGGGCGCAGTCGCCGGATTGGCCAGCGTCTGGTCTTCATGCACGAAACTTTTGATGATCGCGTTGTAGCCGAGCCAGCGGCATGGCTCTGGCTCCCAGGCACGCAGCGCGTGAATGCCACCGTCGGGCAGGACCCACGGTTGTTGGGTCAGCTCGCTGTCGCGCTCGAGAATCAGATCGGCCAGGGTGCGCCCGCCAAGGTTGCTGGCGCCGACGCCCTCGCCGCCGTAACCGCCAGACAACGCGATGCCGTTGGCGCGGTCGCAGAGCATGTGCGGCTTGAAATGCCGCGACATGCCAAGGTTGCCGCCCCAGGCGTGGGTGATCTGCACATTTTTCAGCTGCGGGAACAGTTCGCCGAACAGATAGCGGCGCAGTTCGACCTCATCGCGGGTGAGGTTGAAGTCATGGCGCAGCTTGCCGGCGAACTGATAACCGCCACGGGCGCCGAAGATCAGACGATTGTCGGCACTGCGCTTGCCATAGGTGACCTGACGGCTGAATTCACTGAAGGCCTGGCCGCGATTGAGGCCGATTTCGTCCCAGGTCGCAGCGGACAGCGGCTCGGTGGCGACAATCAGGCTTTGCACCGGCAATTGATAACGGCCAAGTGGCGGCAAGGTCACCGAATAACCTTCCACCGCCGGGACGATCCAACGGCTGCGCACGCTGGCCTTGGCGGTACGCAGACTGCCGGGTTGCCAGTGGGTGACCGGGCTGTTTTCGTAGATTTTCACGCCCATGTTCTGCACGGTCCGCGCCAGACCACGAACCAGTTTCGCCGGGTTAATGGTCGCGACATGGGGGGCGAAGATGCCGCCGTAGGGCTTGGCCACGCGGATCTGCTGAGCCAGTTGATCGGGACTCAGCCAGCGGTAATCGTCGTCAGTCAGGCCTTGGGCATGCAGCTTGCTCAGGTAATCGCGCAGAACGGTTTCCTGCTCTGGGTAGCGCGCGGCACAATAAAGCACCCCGCCCTTGCGGTAATCGCAGTCGATGCCTTCGCGTTCAACGACGATCTCCACTTCATCGGGGATGCTGTGCAGCAGATCAAACGAAGCCCTGCGCTGCTGCGGCGATAAGCCTGCGAGCAAGCGATCCTCGCCCAGCAAGTTACCCATCAGCCAGCCGCCATTGCGTCCGGACGCACCGAACCCGGCGGTTTGCGCCTCGATGATGGCGATATCCAGGCCGGGCGCCTGTTTTTTCAGGTAGTACGCCGTCCACAGTCCGGTGTAACCGGCGCCGATGATCGCCACGTCGACATCCAGGTCCCGCTCCAACGGAGGGCGCGCCAGCAGCGGCTCATCGAGCTGATCCATCCATAAACTGATCGTGCGCCACGCCGACATGCCAGACTCCGCCACTGAAAACCTTCGATGGCGTCGATCCTAGTGGCTGCCGTCAGTGGATGTCTTGCGCGCGTGCCCGCAGAGAAATTTGTTTGGCGTAGGCTTTGGGCGACTGACCGGTGTGCTCGCGAAAGCATTTGTAAAACGCCGACAGCGAATTGAAACCGGCGGCAAACGCCAGCTCGTCGACGCGCAATGGCGGTGCGGCGCTGTCCAGTGCACGCAGCAAATGCTGCAGGCGCGCCTGGTTGACGTAGCGATAAAAGCTTTGCCCGAGTACCTGATTGAGCAGATAGGAAATCTGATTGCGGCTGTACCCGCACTCCTTCGCCACCCGTTGCAGGTCAAGCTCAGGGTCCAGATAAGGCTGCTGCTTTTCGAAATACTGCTGCAGGTCTTCGGCCATGAAGCTCAGTTGGCGCGGTGACAGACCGAGACGACTGACCGCCGGACGGCTCGGTGCCGAACTGCCGTCGGTTTGGGTACGCACCAGCGAGGCGTATTCATTGACGCGCCATATCAGGCCGTCCTTGACCGTGATCGCTTCGCTGGAACGAAACGACACCAGGCCATCGCCGCCACGCAAGGTCACCTCGTACTGAATGAACGCGGTGTTGCCATCCACCCGGATGCGGTCGCAATGCTCGAGCAGTTCGTCGGATTCTCGCGGCATGCTCACGCGCACGTAGTCGCGTAACTCATCCAGTCTGAGTACGCGATTCTGAAAGAAATCGCTGTACTGGATATCGGCGTGATAAAGCGCCATGACGCTGTCCAGATCCCGGTGTTTCCAGCTCAGGTGATAGCGCATGACCGTGGCGGCCGTGGCCTGGGTCTGTTCTGGGCCGTCGTCATCGGCGTGCATAAGCGGCTCGGCAAAAAAGAACCGAGCTTGCCCAACTTCCTCTGCCGCTTCAATGGAAAATCCATGGTGGCGTTTTGGCGATAATCGATGAGCCAGTGACTTACATCAAAAAATGCGAATCAATCGCTAAACGGACTGAAAAAACTCACAGTTTTTTCACACACGGATGCTACTTTTAAAGCTCAAGCACTGGTTGAGCCAATGAAGGCTCTTCCCACCTAACATGAGCAAAAGGAAGCGCTCGATGAAGCAGGCGGGCAACACCATGAATAAAGGGTTCAGCAAAGTCACCTTTCCAAACGCCTGCCAGCTGATGCGCTGGCATTTTCATCCCATGGGTTTCGAGGCGACGATGGATGCGCCGGGCAGCCTGATCGCCCGTCTGTTTGATCGTGCCAGCGGCGAAACCATGATCGCCATTGCCGGCATTCCCTGCGCAACGGTGATGAACGCGGCAGACGTCGAGCGCATCATCGAAGCCATCGAAGATGAGCTGGAAGCTTTCACTCCTCCGGAATCCCTCAAGAACTACGCATAAGCGCCTGATTTATAACAAAAAGCCCGCAGCGATTCGGGCTTTTTTATTGATCAGGCGCTGGCCTTCTCGGTTCGATGATCGACGAAGAACGGCTTGCCCTTGGCAACTCGATCCGATGCCCTCGGCATGTTTACCGCTTGGGTTTCCTGCGGTTCGACGTACCAGTAGCAATGGCTGACGGCGCGCGTGATACCAACGTAGGCAAGGCGCAGGATTTCGTCTTTTTGCGCATTGTCGTACGGCTCGCTATCGCCACTTTTGCCCAATCCCGCCATGCGATACACCTGGTTCTTGTACGGAGAACTGGTCAGATGCTGGCAATCACCCAGCAGGAATACCGCATCAGCCTGCAAGCCTTTGGCGCTGTGATAGGTCAGCTGTTTCAGCCGCCGCGCATCATAGGGCAAGCTCGAATCCACATTAATTACAGGCTGAATATGCTGCTCAATCAATAACTTATCGCTGCTTTTTCGATAAAGCATCAGGATTGAATCACCCCGCCGGTAATGCTCGGCCAGACGCTGCCCCAACGCTTCATCGTCACGCTCAAGCACGTTGACCGGGTGAAGCGGCTTGGGCTCACCACTGGCCTTGGCCTTCTTGCCTGCGATCGCCGGCGCTGCACGGACAATGTGTTCGGCTGCGTCGATGATGTGCTGATGGCTGCGATAGTTGTCACTGAGCATCACTCTCGTGGTGCTCGGGGAAGGAAATTCCTTGTTGAACTCCATGAAGTAGCTCGGAGAACTGCCGCGCCAGCCGTAAATCGACTGCCAGTCATCACCGACGCACAATAGCGACGACCGCTGCGCCCCTCGCCCAACGTGCATGGCCGGGCCACGGCTGCGGATTTCATTGAGGCTGGCGCGAATCCACGAAACGATCTGCGGCGATACGTCCTGGAACTCATCGATCATCAAATGCGCCATAGGCCGCAGCAACTCATCGCTGAGCAGCTTGAGGTTTTCCGGCGAGTGCTCGCTGAACAGCGCGAACATGCGGTTGTAGGTCATCACTGGCGGTTTCTGATCCAGCAGATGATCTTCAAATGCGCGCCAGAACAGGCTCAGGGCTTCAAAGAAAAAGCGATCGGGATCGTCCTTGGCGAAGCTCATCCGACTGACCGCGTCCGGCACATCCAGGCCGAGGTTTTCGATAAAGCCTGCTGCGGCGACAAAACAATCCAGCAATGGCGCGGATGCCAGCTCGCCTTTGACCTTGTAATCAAAGCCGGGACCGGCGCTGGCATCTCCGACCAACGTCGCAAGAACGCGCCTGGATGACTCGTAACTATCCAGCCATATCAATGGCTTACGGCAGAAAGCTTGAAATAGGGTGCGCTTGACCGCCCACTCTGCACGGACACTCAGCTTGGCGTTGGGTCGGGTCAGCTGGGCGTTTTCCCTGGGATCAAAGCCGAGCACCACCCAGGCATCTAGGCTGGGAATATAGCCATGAGCGTGGAACTTCGAGCCATTGATTTCGAAGGCCTGCCGATTCGGCTCGATGCCTTTAATGGGCCACGCCCCTGCACGAAACCATAAATCTTCAATCACATCGCAGAGCTCTTCATCGCGCTTGGCCGCCAGTTCGGTGACCGCCATGCGTTTCTGCACATCGGGATGATCGCGATCCAGTTCCTTTAATTGCAAACCCGCGCGGGACAGCGGCTGGATCAATTGGCGGAAACGCTCATCCTCGTTGAACAAGCGGTGGTAGCAGGCATTGAGTTGCTGTCGTTGCGCGTCGTTGATCCGCAGGTCAAACGGATTGCTGTCGACCTCCTCTGCGCCACTTTGCGGGCGGTCGCTGAGGTTCTCGAAGGCCTGCAAGCGCTCGAAACCCGGCAGGCTGCGAACCATCGGCAGGATGCGCGAGTGGAAGGTTCGCACCAGTTCGCGCGCCTGCTTGAGGTTCAACGGCTGACCCCACAGCGTGAATATTTCGATGAGCTTGTTGATGAAGTCCTTGCGCGATTCACGGGTGAAGGTCACCACGGTCATCGAATCCAGCTCAAAACCCAGATAATGGCTGAGTAACAGAATGCGCAGCACCAATGTGGTCGACTTGCCGGCGCCCGCACCGGCGACCACCGAGGTGGACGGCGTATCGCTGAAGATCATTTTCCATTGCGCGGCGCTGGGCTGGGCGTGGGCCGGGAGCAAACGAGCGACGTCAGCCTTGATGCGTTTTTTCAATTCGGCGGTGAGCGGCAGGCGCCAGTCATCGAACAGGTGGTTATCGACGCTGGGCGGCCGATGCTCGGTGTTGCGGCTGTCGCGAATCAGCAGAACCTGGCGGCCTTCCTCCAGACCCTCAAGCTTGCCCTCCTTGAAACCATATTCGACGCCGGCTGTGTGGCCACTGCGAAATCCGTCAGCTTGCCCGTGCAGCCACGATGCCCGGTGCTGCGCGCGCAGCTTGGTCAGACCGTGACCAAAGAATCGCGCGGCCAGACGCTTGAACCAGGGCATCTCGGCCAGTGGACGAAGTTCAGGGGGAAGATCGGGGGTGTGTTGCGCCACGCTGACGGACTCCAGGGTGTGAGGCTGTGGCGGCTATGGTGTCTGGATTTGCTGATGAGTTCTAGCGAAATGCTTACAGGTCATCGGTTTAGGCGACGAATTGAAAGTCGGATAAGACGATTTCGAGGCACATTCCCATCAAATAAACTGATCATGATGCGGCAGTTTTTGCGCTTTTTATCGATGTTTACCTGATAGATGATCGTCGTCATCAACCACGGGGCCCGCCCCCTGACGAACCTAATTTAAGGAGACGATCATGCTTGAACTCAGACCCTTCAGCTCGCTGGGCGGCGCCCATCATGGCTGGCTGGACGCGCATCACCACTTTTCGTTTGCCGAATACTACGATCCGCAGCGGATGAGCTGGGGCAACTTGCGCGTGTGGAACGACGACATCATCGCCGCAGGCACCGGTTTCCCGCAGCATCCGCACCGCGACATGGAAATCATCACTTACGTGCGTGAAGGTGCCATCACGCACCAGGACAATTTGGGTAACAAGGGCCGCACCGAAGCCGGTGATGTACAAGTGATGAGTGCCGGCACCGGCATCGCCCACAGCGAGTACAACCTCGAAGACAAGGAAACCAAGATCTTCCAGATCTGGATTCTGCCGACCGAAACCGGTGCGCCGCCTTCGTGGGGAGCCAAGCCGTTTCCCAAAGGCGAGCGCGAAGGTTTTGTCACCTTGGCCAGCGGCAAGGACGGCGACGATGAGAGCCTGCACATTCGCGCCAATGCGCGCCTGGTGGCGGCGAACATCAAGGCCGGTGAAACCGCAGAATATCGACTGGATGAAGGACGGCGCGCCTATCTGGTTCCGGCCACTGGCGTGATCGAGGTCAATGGCTTGCGTGCCCAAGCGCGTGACGGTGTGGCGGTAGCCCATGAGCAAGTGCTGACGGTCACGGCGATCGAGGACAGCGAGATCGTACTGGTCGACCTGGCTTGATCGGCAAGGCAATAAAAAAGGGCAACCATTACGGTTGCCCTTTTTCATGTGCGCATCATTTGCTGGAAATGGCGCCGTCTACCAAAGTTTGCGCCTCGGCCACCAGTTGCTTGAGGTGGTCGTCGCCGAGGAAGCTTTCGGCGTAGATCTTGTAGATGTCTTCAGTGCCCGAAGGACGTGCGGCAAACCAGCCGTTTTCGGTCATGACTTTCAGACCGCCAATGGCCTGATCGTTGCCCGGGGCATGGCTGAGGATGCTCTGGATCTTTTCGCCTGCCAGCTCGGTCGAGGTAACCTGTTCCGGCGCCAGCTTGCTCAGCAGTGCCTTCTGCTCAGGGTTGGCCTTGGCGTCGACGCGTACCGAGAACGGCTCGCCCAGTTCGTCGGTCAGCGCGCGGTAGGCCTGACTTGGATCGCGCCCGGTGCGCGCCGTCATTTCAGCGGCGAGCAAGGCTGGAATCAGACCGTCCTTGTCGGTGCTCCATACACCGCCATCCTTGCGCAGGAACGAGGCGCCAGCACTCTCTTCACCGCCAAAACCCAGCGAACCATCGAACAGGCCATCGGCGAACCATTTGAAACCGACCGGCACTTCGTACAGGCGACGGCCCAGGCGCTTGGCCACGCGGTCGATCAGGCCGCTGCTGACCACGGTTTTGCCCACGGCGGCATCAGCGCGCCATTGCGGACGGTTCTGGAACAGGTAGTCGATGGATACCGCCAGATAGTTGTTCGGCGCGAGCAAACCACCGGACGGCGTGACGATGCCGTGGCGGTCGTGATCCGGGTCGCAGGCAAACGCCACGTCGAAACGCTCTTTCAGGCCGATCAGGCCCTGCATCGCGTGGCTGGACGATGGGTCCATGCGGATCTGACCGTCCCAGTCGACGGTCATGAAACGGAACGTTGAATCGACCTGTTTATTCACCACTTCCAGGTCGAGACGATAGTGTTCGGCAATGGCCGACCAGTAGCGCACCCCTGCTCCGCCCAGCGGATCGACACCCAGACGCAGCTTGGCGTCGCGGATGGCATCGAAGTCGATGACGTTGATCAGGTCGGCGACATAAGTGTTCAAGTAATCGTGGCGATGGGTGGTGCTGGCCTTGAGCGCCTGCTCGTAGCTGATGCGTTTAACCCCGGCCAGTTTGTTCGCCAGCAGCTCGTTGGCCTTGGCTTCGATCCACTTGGTGATGTGGGTATCGGCCGGGCCACCGTTGGTTGGGTTGTATTTGTAGCCACCGCTCTGTGGCGGGTTGTGCGACGGCGTGATGACGATACCGTCCGCCAGGCCGGAGGTGCGACCGCGGTTGTAGCAGAGAATGGCGTGAGAAACTGCCGGGGTCGGCGTGTACTCATCGCCTTCGGCGATCATCACGGTGACGCCGTTGGCGGCGAGGACTTCCAGCGCGCTGGCGCCGGCCGGGGTCGACAATGCATGGGTGTCGATGCCGACGAACAGCGGGCCGGTGATGCCCTGGGCTTCGCGATACAGGCAGATCGCCTGGCTGATGGCCAGAACGTGCCATTCGTTGAAACTTAAATCGAACGAACTGCCGCGGTGGCCGGACGTGCCGAACGCCACTCGCTGGGTAGAAATCGATGCATCAGGCTGGCCGGTGTAATAGGCCGTAACCAGTCGCGGGATGTCGACCAACAGTTCTGCCGGTGCCGGTTTGCCCGCAAAAGGACTGAGTGTCATGCAAAAACCTCTGAAATCGGAGTGGTTCAGGAAATGCAGCGCAGTTTACTGGCAGTTTGACCACTGTGCGACGGGATGTATCCGAAACTCGCCCGATGTTTTTTAACGTTATTGACCGGGCGACAGGCGCAAGGCATCGCCGAGCAAGCCGATGACACTCGGCAAATCCCGCTCGCCATGGTTCAGCGCGCTCAAACGCAGATGGTCCGCGTGCAAGCCCTGCAGACTGAACAGCTCGCCCGGCGCCACGATGATCTGTTGCTTGAGCAGGCGATGAAAGACGCTTGCCATGTCGACCGGGCGTAACGAACGCACCCACACCGTCGCCCCGCCCTGCGGCTCGACAATCTGCAGGGTATCGCCCAGACGTTCGCGCAGTACCTGAATCAACACGGCTCGCCGCTCACCCAGCATTCGCCGCAACACGAATAAATGCTGATCAAGCCGTCCGCCATTCAACAGCCGCGCAATCGCCTTTTGGCGAATGGGCGACAAGCGAAACGCCCGCAGCAGAAAATGGCGCTGCAATTCCTCGCGCCAGTGACGCGACAAGACAAAGCCGAATGGTGCTTCGGCGCCGATGAATTTCTCGAAAGTGGAAAACACCAGCAGACGATCAGGATCGAGCCAACTGCGCAAACGCTGCGAATCATTGCGCTCGTCAAGCTCGCTGTAGCAGTCGTTTTCCAGTACCCAGACGCCATGATGATTGAGCAACTGCGCCGTGGCCTGCTGACACTCGCGAGTGAAACCGTTGCCTTGGGGCATGCTCAGCACGGAAGACAGCAGGATCAAACGAACCGGCTCGTTCTTCAGCAGTGATTCGAGTGCCGACAGATCGAGCACGCCTCGGGCAAGCAATGGCCACTCGATCACGCGTACTCCGCACGACTCGAGCAGGCGCAGGATGACCCAGTCGCACGGTGATTCGACAATCACGGTGGCCTGACGCAATCCAAGCACCGAAATCAGAATCTCCAGGACCCCGCGCAGATCAGCACCGATATAAATGTCATCGGCGTGCCAGAAGTGCTCTGTCGAGCTGGTATACCGCGCCGCCAGCGCAACCCGCAGTTCCAGTTCACCGCAAGGCTGCACGAATGTCTGCAACTGACGCGGGTATTGACGCAAGAGCTCACGTTCCGAGGTCAGCAACGGACTGTCCAACGGTTGCAGCGAGGCCGGTTCGTCAGCACTCAACACACACATCCCGGGACGCCTGGCGTTGACGTACAGGGTCTCCAGCAGGTCATTGCCGTTGCCGGGTGCATCCATGCTGAACTGCGCTTGCGCGTAATACCCTGACTTGGCGATCGAATAGACCCGGCCTTCCTTTTCCAGAAGCGAATAGGCGTATTGCACAGTTGAGATGGAGACATTCAGCCGGTCCGCCAGTTGTCGCAAGGAAGGCATGCGTACCGCCCCACCACCTCCGGCAGCATCAATCAGCGTTGTCAGATATCGATAAACTGCCTGATAAACAAAGTCGTTGTCCCGCGCGCCCTTCACACCCTCATTTCCGTAGATATTGGTTCACAATCCAGGCTCTGGCTCACCGTCAGCGTTCCGTCGACCGCTCGAACGGAGCAGCCGAACGCGCCTCGTCCGACCCCGAACTCTCTGAGGAGAATTGCGCAGGTGCATCAATCTGCACAGGACCCATCGCATACAGGCGATTCAACAGCCTGACTGGCAAGCCGCTGACTTCCGTCAGCCACTTCATCACCTGCTCAGGTGCGTGCAGACCCTGCATGGCGCGGTGCAGGTCCGGCATGGCGACCAGCATGCCGGGATGACAGTTGCGCAGGAAGCGTTCGAGACCTTTGCCGTTGTCGATGAACGGCGCAAACAGCAGGCACGCCAACTGCGTTTCGGTCAATCCGAAACCATTACTGAGGTAATCCTCGGCAAGCATCCGCAGTTGTTCTGGCCCGCCGGCGTTGTCGTAGCTGGCCAGCAAGTGCTCGCAGACGGTTTCGGCAACCTGCTTTCGCCGCATGTCGGCCAGCGTGTGCCGGACGTAATCGTCGATGCCCGCCTCATAGGCGCGCCCCTCGATGAACCGTGCGTACAAACCTCGCACATGTGCCGAGATCAGAGGATCAGCAAACACCGCTTCGCCTTGGTATAGCGCGAGATCATCAGGTTCATAACCGAGAAACTCGCCCAACAGCGGCCAGCGGTCCTCGAGCTTGCCGACCATCATGTCGTTGATGTCGATAAAACTGGTGCGCCGGCAGGCTTCGAATTCACCTTCCGGTCGCCACACGGTCCGGTCATCATCGGCACGCAGTTCCCGGTAAAAGTCATCACCGAGCTCGTCGAGCAGAGGAAAAAGCGTTTCGAATCCGGCATTGACCAGGCCTGGAGCCGGTATTGCCACTCGCTGCATCGCGCGGTTCAGGCCTTCGAGGAAATGCTGCTGACTGCCTTTGGTTTCGGTGCTGATCATGGCGTCGACGCCGTTGTTCCAGCGCGCGATCTGGCTGTAGTACTCGGCCGTCGCCAGGTAGGCGTCATCCCATAATTCAGGTGTTTCCAGCCAGGTGCGACAGTGCCCCACCAGCAGCAGGTTGACCCGGCTGGCCTCGCGCCCTTCATTGCTGACAGGCGTGCGATGGTCGAACGGCAGGACCTCGCGGTTATCCACCATCAGCACCTCGACCCGCGGATCGTCATAAAGGAATAGCGCGCTGTAGCTGCGATGCAGGTTTTGCAGGGCGAGCGGGCTGTCGCCATTCCAGCGCAGGGAAGCCACGCGTAGCTGAAAGGTCGCCGGAGCACGACCGGCAATGGTCAACTGAGCGGCCCGGAGCAAGGCCAGGGTATAGCAGCCGTCACGCAGGCCGGACTGAGGCACCAGCACCTTGAACTGCCCGATGTTTTCCATGCCGCCAGCGGCCACCGCCAAGCGCTGTATCAGCAACTGCAATGCCGTGCGCTCGGCTCGGGAAAAGAAACTCAGCAAACGCTGCAATACTTGCTGATAGACATAGTTCATTGCCTGATCATGGATCGTGCTCATCGGTATTTACCCGGTATCAAAAGTTTCATGCCGTGCAGACATGACAGTAGGCGCGCGGCAATTGGATCAATAAGTAATAGACGCTGAAATGCTAACACTTACAAAGTTGTAGTTATTTGAAACACTTCACCTGAACAAAGCCTTCCAGATGCCAGGCTGGACGCTCAACCACCCGTATTCATTGGCCTTTCGCCACTCAACAATGTTCTGAGGAAACTTCCCACAACGTCCCACGCCAAATCACTACAAGAAAAAGAGAAGCAACTTCCGAGTCGCCCTACAGCAATTAAACAGAAATTGACGAAGCCAGCTGAACCAGCCATTTGATATTGCATCGGACAAATTGAATGCACAGCCATAGCTCATTCCTTGAGATGAAAGTAATCATTCAATTATCAGTGCTTATAGTGTGATTAGAAGATACAGATGAACGGCAAAAACCAGTTCAGTTGCTGAAAAGGCCAATGCTTCGATATCGGGGAGGGTTTACTGACAGCGAAGGGAATAAACAGAAAAGAGTCCGTGGGGGCCACGGACTCTGATGAGCGGATTTACGCGGTTTCCACTTGCAGGGCCACTCGCTCGCGGCATGGGCATTCGTCCATGTAGCGATGCGCTTCGACGAACTCGTTGAACGGGAATACACGAGTCTTGAGCGGCAGGAGCACGCGGTCAGCGGTCAACTGGTTGATGTCGCGCAGAGCACGCTGCAGAGCGACGTGGTCCTGGACAATGCCCAGCTCCGGCTTGCCGGTGAAGTTGCCGATGCAGTGCACAAAGAACTGAATGTTCTTCTGAAACGCTGCACACGCCGGGAACGGGGTCTGGTTACCACCTTGCAGCCCGTACAGCACCAGACTGCCGCGTGGCGCCAGCACATCGCCGAGCAACGACATCTGCGGACCGCCAAGACCATCGAACACCACATCGACGCCGCGGTTGTCGGTGATCTTGTTGATGCGCATCAACAGATCTTCCTCTTCGGTGACGATGACCTTCTCCGCACCGAGGGACAGCAGGTACTCCCGCTCCTCCGCCGATTTGGTCGCCGCGATCACTCGCACACCCAGCGCCTTGCCCAATTGCACAAAAGACGGGCCGGCGCAGTGGCTGGCGTCAGTCACCAGCGCAAATTGACCGGGTTTGACCCGCGCCAGATCGGCATAAGCGAAGTAGGCGATCAGCAGCGGCGTGTAATGCACGCTCGCTTCGATCGGGCTGAGCACATCTGGATAACGGGTCAGCGCGGTGCGCGGCAGGACGATCGACTCGCCGTACACCGGATAGTCGTTCGGGCTTTCCGCCGGAAAACTGGCCACTTTGTCGCCGACGGACAGGTCTTCGACATCAGCGCCCACCGCAGTGACCACGCCAGCCATTTCATGACCGAGGCCCGAAGGCAGACGTGCCTGGGACGACGCCAGATTCTGGCGCCACAGGGTGTCGTACCAACTGATGCCGATTGCCTCGACACGCACCTGCACTTCGCCAGGACCTGGCTGAGCAGCCGCATGCTCTTCGCATTTGAGCACCTCGGCCGGACCAAACTTGTGAAAACGGATCGTGCGGGACATCGCAAACCTCGTCAAAGTAACCTCTAATGCCATGAACTCTATCTGGGCTTTCGACCCAAGACCATCAGTGGCTATTAATAGTCGACATGCCTGTCATTGATTCCGCATCAAGGGCGGCATTGGCAAAATCCATGAAAAAAGGCCTGCCACCGTCGCAGTAAAGCTGAATTTTCCGGTGCAGAGTACCAGCCTTTCCCCGTAAGATTCATGCCGGCCATTGTTCTCATATGGCCGCCCTCGTCAAGTTTGATGACTCTGCCAGGACTCCAGATGAATCGTAATGACCTGCGTCGTGTCGACCTGAACCTGCTGATCGTGTTCGAAACATTGATGCACGAACGCAGTGTGACTCGGGCCGCGGAAAAATTGTTCCTCGGCCAACCGGCTATCAGTGCGGCGCTGTCGCGTCTGCGCAGCCTGTTTGACGATCCCTTGTTTGTCCGCACCGGTCGCAGCATGGAACCTTCCGCGCGCGCGGTGGAAATCTTCGCCCTGCTCTCGCCTGCCCTTGATTCGATCTCGACCGCCGTCAGTCGTGCCGCCGATTTTGATCCGGCGACCAGCACCTCGGTGTTTCGCATCGGTTTGTCCGACGACGTCGAATTCGCGCTGCTGCCCATGCTGCTCAAGCGTCTGCGCGCCGAAGCACCGGGCATTGTCCTCGTGGTGCGGCGGGTCAACTACATATTGATGCCGGGCCTGCTGGCCTCGGGCGAGATTTCGATTGGCGTCAGCTACACCACCGACCTGCCGGCCAACGCCAAGCGCAAGGTCCTGCGCCGCAGCGCACCGAAGCTGCTGCGCGCCGACACCGTGCCGGGGCCGCTGAGCCTGGACGACTACTGCGCCCGACCGCATGCACTGGTGTCGTTCGCTGGCGACCTCAGTGGTTTCGTCGATGAAGAACTGGAGAAACTCGGACGCAAACGGCACGTGGTGCTGGCGGTACCGCAGTTCAACGGACTGGGCACGCTGCTGGCGGGCACCGATATCGTCGCGACCGTGCCGGATTACACGGCTGAGGCACTGACGGCAGCTGGCGGTCTGCGTGCTGAGGATCCGCCACTGCCGACGCGTACGTTTGAACTGCACATGGCCTGGCGTGGGTCGCAGGATAACGACCCGGGAGAGCGGTGGTTACGGTCGCGGATTCAGATGTTTTTTGGGGATCCGGATAGCCTGTAGCCGGACCTACTTGCCACCCGTCACATCCAGAAAAGTCCCGGTGACAAACGAAGCCTCCGCGCTGGCCAGCCACAAGATGGCCCGCGCCACCTCTTCCGGCTGACCGCCCCGGCCCATCGGGATCGACTCCTTCACGCGATCCACCCGCCCCGGTTCGCCGCCGCTGGCGTGCATGTCGGTATAGATGTGCCCCGGGCGAATGCAGTTGACCCGAATCCCCTCGCGCGCGACTTCCTTGGCAAAGCCGATGGTGAAAGTTTCCAGCGCGCCTTTCGACGCTGCATAGTCGACGTATTCATTCGGGCTGCCCAAGCGTGCGGAGGCGGAAGAAACGTTGATCACTCCGCCACCTGTGC
Source organism: Pseudomonas sp. Irchel 3F6 (assembly GCF_900187595.1). Classification (NCBI taxonomy): domain Bacteria; kingdom Pseudomonadati; phylum Pseudomonadota; class Gammaproteobacteria; order Pseudomonadales; family Pseudomonadaceae; genus Pseudomonas; species Pseudomonas sp. Irchel 3F6. Next base: position 1,035,093 of record NZ_FYDP01000001.1, read on the forward strand.
CGCCGTGCCGGTAAGCCATGCGTTTCACCGCCTGCTGCGCGCACAAGATCGGCCCCAACGCATTGACTGCGAAGATGCGCTGCATGCGTTCGAAGCTGAGGCCCTCCATGCGTGACTGTTTTGCCAGAACGCCTGCGTTATTGACCAGAACGTCGATCCGTCCAAATGAGCGATCGACGGCCGAGAACAGTTCAGCAACCTGCTCGGGGTCAGCACTGTCAGCACGCACCGCGATGCCTTTGCGCCCCAACGCTTCGATATCCGCCACCACCTCAAGAGCGGCAGACTCGTTGGCGACGTAGCTGATGGCGACGTCGTAGCCTTGCGCGGCGGCGAGTCGGGCGGTGGCGGCGCCGACTCCGCGACTGCCGCCGGTGATCAGAATCAGCGGTGCTTGTGAGACTTTATCCATGCGACGTTCTCCTGAGCAGTTGGCCTATGTCAGCCGATGATGATGGCGCCGCTGGCGATGACCACGCATGCCAGCATCCTGCGGACGGTGAGCTTTTCACCGAGGAACAAATAGCCGAGCAATGCCGCGAACAGCACGCTGGTTTCGCGCAGGGCCGACACCGCGCCCAGTGGCGCTTCGTTCATCGCGTAGATAACGATTGCGTAAGCCAGTAAGGAAACCAGTCCGCCGCCCACAGCGGCGAGCATGCCGGGCCGTACGGAAAACAGACTGCGGGCGTCGCGCAGGCCGATATACACCAATGGCATCAACACACCCCACAGGGCGCTCATCCACACCGTGTACGCGAGCGGCGCACCGGAAAGCCTGGCGCCAATGCCATCGACGACGCTGTAGGCGGCGATGAAACAACCGGTGCCCAGCGCATACGGCAGGCTCGGCACCGACAGGCTGCGCCCTCGGAACGCCAACGAAATGATCCCCCCGGACACCAGACCAATGCCGAGCAGTTCGCCGGGGGTTATGGTTTCGCCGGCAAACAGCGCGGCGCCGAGGGTGATCAGCGCTGGCGACGACCCACGGGAAATCGGATAGATCTGCCCTAGATCGCCGACCCGATAGCTGCGCACCAGAAACAGGTTGTAGCCGACATGCAGCAGTGCCGAGAGCAGCGCATACCCCCAGCTCTCAGGTGCAGGCGCGGCCATGAAAAAGGTGGCGATGAGGCAGACGATGGCGATGGCCACGCACATCATCGTCATCGACCAGAGCCGATCGGCGCCACCGCGCAGCAGCGCGTTCCAGCTGGCGTGCAGGAGCGCGGCGAACAGAACGAGGAGTACGAGATGGATTGGCATGCAGCATTCTAAGCATCCCTGGCATCGGCCTTACAGTGAAGTCTCCTCATTACACCGTGAGCAATTGCTCATACTTCAGCGCTGTGCGCTCTGCACCTTCAGCGCTTCACTGAGCAACCATTGACGAAATCTGAGGATGTGCGGCTGGGCTTCGATGCCTTTGGGACAGACGAAATAATAAGCAAGCGGCGAAGTGAACGGCACATCGAACAGCCTCACCAGACGGCCATCGGCGATTTCGTTTTCGACATGGCCGCTGCGCACCAATGCAACGCCCTGGCCGAGCAACGCAGCTTCCACCGTCATGTTGGTGTCACCAAATCTGACGCCTTCGCGCAGCGGTAAAAACTCCAGCCCGACGGACTGAAACCACACCTCCCATTTCGGCGCCAACTCGGCGCCGTCGCGAATGAGTAACGGCATCTGCAGCAACTCGGCGGGACTGCCCGGCCTGCCGACGCGCTGCAGCAGTTCGGGGCTGGCCACGGGAAACACCTGTTCGCCGAAGAGGAACTCTGAATACAGACCGGGGTAATTGCCCTTGCCCAAGCGGATTGCGACATCGGCTTCGCCATTGGCGAAGTGGATGATCTTGTCCGTGGTATCCAGCGACACCAACAGCTCCGGGTGCAGGCGCGACAGATTCGGCAAGCGTGGCAGCAGCCACTTCAACGCGAACGAATAGGTGGTGCTGACAGTCAGGCGAACCCTGTCCTTTTGCTCGCGCAGATCCTCCAGCGTTGCTTCAAGGCTGATGAAAAACTCGCGCACGATCGGCGCCAGCGTCGCCCCCGCTGTTGTAAGGCGCAACGCCTTGCCGCGCTCGAACAATTGCAAGCCCCAGAGTTCTTCAAGGTGCCGGAGCTGATGACTGACGGCGCTCTGGGTCACGTGCAACTCTTGAGCGGCAGCCGTGAACGTCGGATGTCGGGTGGCCACTTCAAAAGCACGCAGGGTCGCGGTCGGGGGCAGGTCGCGCATAAAAATGATCCGGGGACGATAAATGTCAGAGCATGAGGTTGCGCTCATGTTAGAGCGAAACTCCCTTGGTTGCCCGTTCCGCGACATTGGCGTATTGCTCCGGCAAGTGGGCGAGGTGCTGGTAACAGCGAGGTATTTAATCGCCGGATAATCCTCCGCGCGCAGCGTCGGTCGCAATCATTGCAGATCAAGCAACACAGAATTGCCTTCAGGCCGATTGTTAGCCCCCTAACGAAAGGTGCATGCTAGAGGGCTGCCTCGGCGCTTATATCATTCCGAATGATAGTTACCTTTGCTTCATTCGATTCGTGCCATCACACCCGCGCCGAGCATCATCCGCCCATCTTCAATACTTCGGCGGATTGCATCCATGGAACAATCACTCAAACATTTGCGCTTCCCGTTGGCCATGCTGGCCGTACTGGTGATGAGCGCCTGCGGCAAAACTCCGGAGACTGCCGGCGCCCCGCCCGCTGCCAAAGTCAGCGTGGCCAAGGTGCTGGAACAACCGGTCAACGAGTGGGACGAATTTACCGGGCGCCTCGAAGCGCCGGAAACCGTTGAAATCCGCCCACGGGTTTCGGGCCAGATCGATCAGGTCGCGTTCACCGAAGGCGCGCTGGTCAAGAAAGGCGACCTGCTGTTCCAGATCGATCCGCGTCCGTTCCAGGCCGAGGTACGCCGCCTCGAAGCTCTGGTTGCTCAAGCCCGCGCCACCGCCACTCGCAGCGAAAACGAAGCCGCTCGCGGTGAACGTCTGCGTACCAGCAACGCCATTTCCGCTGAACTGGCCGACTCGCGCACCAGCGCTGCCCAAGAGGCCCGCGCCGCCGTCGGTGCTCTGCAGGCACAATTGGACCTGGCCAAACTGAATCTGAGCTTCACCCGCGTGACCGCACCGATCAGCGGCCGCGTCAGCCGCGCCGAAATCACTGCCGGCAACCTGGTGACCGCCGATACCACCGCACTGACCAGCGTCGTCTCCACCGACAAGGTCTACGCCTATTTCGACGCCGACGAACGCGTGTTCCTCAAATACACCCAACTGGCCCGCAACGGCCAGCGTGGCGCCACTACGCCGGTATACATGGGCCTGTCCAACGAAGACGGCAACCCGCACCTCGGCCAGATGAACTTCGTCGACAACCAGGTCAATCCGAAAACCGGCACCATCCGTGGTCGCGCAGTCTTCGACAACGCTGACGGCACCTACACCCCGGGCTTGTACGCACGGCTGAAACTGGTCGGCAGCGGCACCTACAACGCCATGCTGATCAATGACGAAGCCGTGGGCACTGACCTGGGCAAGAAGTTCGTGCTGGTGATGGATGGCGACAACAAGACCGCCTACCGCGCCGTAGAACTCGGTCCGAAGATTGAAGGCCTGCGCATCGTCCGCAACGGTCTGAACAAGGACGACACCATCATCGTCAAGGGCTTGCAACGGGTTCGTCCTGGCTCACCGGTCACCCCTGAGGTGATTCCGATGGCCAGCGAGCAGACCCTCGCCGCCCTCGCTCAACAACGTCAAGCGCTGGAAGCCAGCAACCTGCCCAAAGTTGCCCCTTCCAAGGGTGCATCGGGTTCGGCTGCGAAGCTGGCTGCTACGACCCCACGCGGTTAAGGGACGACAACTCCGATGAATTTTTCCCAATTCTTCATTTCCCGGCCGATCTTCGCAGCGGTGCTGTCGCTGTTGATCCTGATCGCCGGTGCGATCTCGCTGTTCCAGTTGCCGATCAGCGAATACCCGGAAGTCGTGCCGCCGACCGTGGTCGTGCGCGCCAACTTCCCGGGCGCCAACCCCAAAGTCATCGGTGAAACCGTGGCCGCTCCGCTGGAGCAGGCCATCACCGGCGTCGAGAACATGCTGTACATGTCCTCGCAGTCGACCGCCGACGGCAAGATCACCCTGACCATCACCTTCGCCCTGGGCACTGACCTGGACAACGCGCAGGTGCAAGTGCAGAACCGGGTGACCCGGACCGAGCCGAAGCTTCCCGAGGAAGTAACGCGCATCGGTATCACCGTCGACAAGGCATCGCCGGACCTGACCATGGTTGTGCACTTGACCTCACCGGACAAGCGCTACGACATGCTGTACCTGTCCAACTACGCGATCCTCAACATCAAGGATGAGCTTGCTCGCCTCGGTGGTGTCGGTGACGTGCAGTTGTTCGGTATGGGCGACTACTCGCTGCGCGTCTGGCTTGACCCGAACAAGACCGCTTCACGCAATCTGACCGCCACCGATGTGGTGACCGCGATTCGCGAACAGAACCGTCAGGTCGCCGCCGGTCAACTGGGCGCGCCCCCTGCCCCGACCGCGCAAAGCTTCCAGCTGTCGGTCAACACCCAAGGCCGTCTGGTCTCCGAAGAAGAGTTCGAGAACATCGTCATTCGCGCAGGCGACGACGGTGAGATCACTCGCCTGAAGGACATCGCACGCATTGAACTGGGTTCCAGCCAATACGCCTTGCGCTCGCTGCTGAACAATCAGCCGGCTGTAGCGATTCCGATCTTCCAGCGTCCCGGTTCCAACGCCATCGACATTTCCAACGAAGTGCGCGGCAAGATGGAAGAGCTGAAGAAAGGCTTCCCGCAGGGCATGGACTACAGCATCGTGTATGACCCGACGATCTTCGTTCGTGGCTCGATCGAGGCGGTGGTGCACACCCTGTTCGAAGCGCTGATCCTCGTGGTGCTGGTGGTGATTCTGTTCCTGCAGACCTGGCGCGCCTCGATCATCCCGTTGGTGGCGGTGCCGGTATCGTTGATCGGTACGTTTGCGGTCATGCACCTGTTCGGTTTCTCGCTCAACGCCCTGTCGCTGTTTGGCCTGGTACTGGCCATCGGTATCGTGGTGGATGACGCCATCGTCGTGGTGGAAAACGTCGAACGGAACATCGAACTCGGCCTGACGCCGGTCGAAGCGACCAAGCGCGCCATGCGGGAAGTGACCGGGCCGATCGTGGCCACCGCACTGGTGCTGTGTGCGGTGTTCATTCCAGCGGCGTTCATTTCCGGCCTCACCGGGCAGTTCTACAAACAGTTCGCACTGACCATCGCTATCTCGACAGTGATCTCGGCGTTCAACTCGCTGACCCTGTCGCCAGCATTGGCCGCTGTGTTGCTGAAAAGCCACGACGCGCCGAAAGACCGCTTCTCGAAAGTGCTCGACAAGATCTTCGGCGGCTGGCTGTTCCGTCCGTTCAACCGTTTCTTCGACCGTGCCAGTCATGGCTACGTCGGCACCGTGCGCCGGGTTATCCGTAGCAGCGGCATCGCCCTGCTCGTATATGCAGGCCTGATGGTACTGACCTTCTTCGGTTTCTCCAGCACGCCGACCGGTTTCGTACCCGGCCAGGACAAGCAATACCTGGTGGCCTTCGCGCAATTGCCGGATGCCGCGAGCCTGGATCGCACCGAAGACGTGATCAAGCGTATGTCCGACCTCGCGCTGAAACAGCCGGGCGTGGAAAGCGCCGTAGCGTTCCCGGGCCTGTCGATCAACGGTTTCACCAACAGCCCGAACGCCGGCATCGTCTTCGTGACGCTGAAACCGTTCGACGAGCGTAAAGCCCCGAGCATGTCCGCCGGCGCGATTGCCGGCGCCTTGAACGGCCAGTACGCGAACATTCAGGAAGCGTACATGGCGATCTTCCCGCCACCGCCGGTACAAGGTCTGGGCACCATTGGTGGTTTCCGCCTGCAAATCGAAGACCGGGGCAACCTGGGCTACGACGAGCTGTACAAAGAAACCATGAACATCATCAACAAAAGCCACAACGTGCCGGAACTGGCCGGTCTGTTCACCAGCTACACGGTGAACGTGCCGCAGGTCGATGCCGCCATCGACCGTGAAAAAGCCAAGACCCACGGCGTGGCCGTCAGCGATATCTTCGACACCCTGCAGATCTATTTGGGTTCGCTGTATGCCAACGACTTCAACCGCTTCGGGCGCACCTATCAGGTCAACGTTCAGGCTGAACAGCAGTTCCGTCTTGAGTCCGACCAGATCGGTCAGCTGAAAGTACGCAACAACAAAGGCGAAATGATCCCGCTGGCGACCTTCATCAAGGTCAGCGACACCTCGGGACCGGATCGCGTGATGCACTACAACGGCTTCATCACCGCTGAAATCAACGGTGCCGCAGCCCCGGGCTACAGCTCTGGCCAGGCGGAAAAAGCCATCGAGAAACTACTCAAGGAAGAACTTCCGAACGGCATGACCTATGAGTGGACCGACCTGACCTACCAGCAGATTCTGTCCGGCAACACCGCGCTGTTCGTGTTCCCGCTCTGCGTACTGCTGGCGTTCCTGGTGCTCGCCGCCCAATACGAAAGCTGGAGCCTGCCACTGGCGGTGATCCTGATCGTACCGATGACGCTGCTGTCGGCCATCACCGGTGTGATCATTTCCGGCGGTGACAACAACATCTTCACCCAGATCGGCTTGATCGTACTGGTGGGACTTGCCTGTAAAAACGCGATTCTGATCGTCGAGTTCGCCAAGGATAAACAGGAAGAAGGCCTCGATCCGCTCGCTGCGGTGCTGGAAGCCTGCCGCCTGCGTCTGCGGCCGATCCTGATGACCTCCTTCGCGTTCATCATGGGTGTGGTGCCACTGGTGTTCTCCAGCGGTGCCGGTGCCGAAATGCGTCACGCCATGGGTGTGGCGGTGTTCTCCGGGATGCTCGGGGTGACCTTCTTCGGTCTGCTGCTGACGCCAGTGTTCTATGTACTGATCCGTAACTTTGTCGAACGCGGCGAGCAGCGCAAAGCAGCCAAGGCGCACACTCTTCAAAAGCCACTGGAGGCGCAACAATGAGTCTGAAAGTCTTCCTGCCGAGTCTGCTGGTGCTGGCCCTCAGCGCCTGCGCCGTCGGCCCCGACTACAAGACCCCAGCCACGGAGGCGGCCAACATCACGACCGCCACCGACGGCGCCGCCGGGCAAAAGAACTTCGACCGTTCGAAATTCGAAGGCGTCTGGTGGCAACAATTCGATGATCCGACTCTGAACCAGTTGGTGAGCCAGTCGCTGCAAGGCAACCGTGAACTGCGCGTGGCGTTCGCCCGCTGGAAAGCCGCCCGGGCGATCCGCGACGACGCCAGCAATGACGCGATGCCGACCATCACCAGCCGCGCCAGCAGCGACCTGGGCAAGGGCCAGATTCCCGGCCAGACCACCAACCGGGTCAATAGCGAGCGCTATGACCTCGGTCTGGACATGGCCTGGGAGCTCGACCTGTTCGGCCGCATCCAGCGCAATCTGGAAGCCAGTGACGCCGACCAGCAGGCCGCCGAAGCCGATCTTTACCAGTTGCAAGTCACCATGATTGCCGAACTGGTCGACGCCTACGGTCAACTGCGCGGCGCTCAGCTGCGGGAAAAAATCGCCGTGGCCAACCTCAACAACCAGCAGGAGTCGCGCAAGATCACCATCAGCCTGCGTGACGCCGGTGTCGGTGATCAGCTCGATGTCGAACGCGCCGATGCGCGTCTGGCCAACGTCGAAGCCACGGTGCCGCAGCTGCAGGCGGAACAGGTTCGGCAGAAAAACCGTATCGCTACCCTGCTCGGTGAGCGCCCGGACAAACTGACCGTTGATCTGAGCCCGAAAGATCTGCCGGCCATCGCCAAGGCGCTGCCGATCGGTGATCCGGGTGAACTGCTGCAACGTCGTCCGGACATTCTCAGCGCCGAACGGCAATTGGCTTCGGCCACTGCGCGCATCGGCGTGGCCAAGGCCGACCTGTTCCCGCGGGTCAGCCTCAGCGGCTTCCTCGGCTGGACCGCCGGACGTGGCTCGCAGATCGGTTCGTCGGCAGCCAACGCCTGGGCACTCGGCCCGAGCATCACCTGGGCTGCGTTTGACCTCGGCAGCGTCCGCGCCCGTTTGCGCGGTGCCGATGCTGACGCCGAAGGCGCGCTGGCCAACTACGAGCAACAGGTGCTGCTGGCGCTGGAAGAATCGGAAAATGCCTTCAGCGATTACGGCAAGCGTCAGCAACGTTTGATCTCGCTGATCCGTCAGAGCGAATCGAGTCGCAAGGCCGCTGATCTGGCAGAAATCCGTTATCGCGAAGGCACCACCGATTTCCTCGTCCTGCTCGACGCCCAGCGTGAGCGCCTGAACGCCGAAGACAGTCAGGCACAGGCCGAAGTCGAGCTGTATCGCGGCATCGTCGCGATCTACAAGGCCCTCGGCGGTGGCTGGCAACCGGAGACAGTTGCCAGCAAGTAAAGGTTGTTAAAGAGCTCCTTTGGTTGGCCGCAACCAACCAAATTTTTTGCCCCGCGTATCATTCGGTCGCGGGGTTTTTTTATGCCTGTTTGCAGCACTGGGATTTTTTGTGGGAGCGAGCCTGCTCGCGAAAGCGTCAGGTCAGACATATCAGCGGTGGCTGATACTCTGCCTTCGCGAGCAGGCTCGCTCCCACAATGGATCAGCGGTGATCCTCCAGGACGGTGACAGTGGCGGTGGTACCGGCGCGCAGGCGATGCTTGCCGGCAAAGTCACCATCAATCCCAATGCGCACCGGCACCCGTTGCGCGAGCTTCACCCAGGTGTAACTCGGGTTGATGTTTGCCAGCAATCGGCTGCCGGGCGCGTTTTCGCGGTCGGCGATGGCGAAGGCGATGCTTTCCACTGTGCCGCCGAAGCGCTCACCACTCATCAATTGAATGCGTACCCGATCACCCTCCGCGATTCGCGGCAGCTTGGTTTCTTCGAAATAGCCGCTGACGTAGAACGAATCACTGTCGACCAACGCCAGCAGTGCCCCGCCCGCCTGTGCGTAATCACCCTGGCGGGTAAGCAGGTTGGTGACATAACCGCTGACCGGCGATTCGACGCGGGTGCGCTGCAAGTCCAGTTCAGCCTGGGTCAGCGCGGCAATTGCCAGTTGCACATTGGCCTCGGCCAAGCCGAGGTTGGCCTGATTGCGCAACAGATCCGCCTGGGCAACCGCCACGTCGGTACTGGCCTTCTCCCATTCTTCACCGGAAATGGCGAAGCCTTGCTTCAGCGTACGTCGCCGGCGCTCCTCGCTCTGGCGTTGCTTGAGCAACGCTTCACTGGCGACGATTGCCGCTTGCGATTGCCCCAGCGAAGCCTTGGACACTTCAACCGAGCGTCGGGCATGCTCGACCGCCAGTTGATAGCGCGCCGGATCGATCTCCAGCAACAATTGACCTTTGTCGACATGCTGGTTGTCCTGCACCGCCAGTTTGACGATACGCCCCGAAACATCCGCCGACAGCGTCACCACATCCGCCCTCACCCGAGCATCCCGTGTCCACGGCGCGCGGGTGTAATACTCCCAGGCAAACCAGCCGAGGACGATCGCCAGGATCACCACTGCCACGGTCATCATTCGTGCAACTAGTGCTTTCAAGACATCAGGCTCCCATCAACAGAATCAGCGTGGCGCAGACACAGGCGTACAGCGCGCCTTCGAACAGCGCTTCATGCCAGACCAGGCGCAGTACGCCCAGGCGGCGCAAGCACCAGTCCAGCAACATGAAAATCGGGATCGCCAGTAACAGAGCCTGGGCAATCGGCGGCAGATAAACCCCGCCAATTTCGAAATCAATGGGCAAGTTGCGGTTCTCCTTCCAGACCTTGAGGTTGCAAATGTTCGCCGTGGCGCTCGAGGAACGACACCACAATCAGCAGCGCCACACGCATGCGAAAAACCGACCATAAATGTTCATGGCTGGCGGCGTGCAGCTCGTCCAGCTGATCTCCGAGTTGGTGCAACGTCGCCAGCAGCGCCGGCAGCTGCACATCCGCGCGTCCGGCAACCAGGCGACCGGTCTTGCGTAACGCCGATGCCAGGCGCTGGCTGAACGCATCGGTGAGTAACGCGTTGTTCTGCGCCTGCTGCCTCAGCTGATGCATGGCCACGCCCAGGGCTACGCAAGCCAGGCTGATTTCATACAAGCGTTGCATGGCGCGATCGTTTGCCGCTGGCAGCAGGCCGAGCATGCTGGTCAGGCGATCGGTCATCCGACTCTCGAAGGCGAATTGTTGTTCATCGGTGGCCGGCATTTTGCTCAGTTGGTACACCTGCTCCCGCGCTTCGCCGTACAGGCGCCGGATGCGCAAGCCCGGGCGGAACGGGAAGATCAGCGAATAAACGATCAGGGCCAGCATCGCTGCACTGACGTAGGCGCCGGCGAATTCGAACCATTGGATCGCCGTATTCTGCCCAGTGCCGGTATTTTGCGGCCCGAGCATGAGGAAACTGGACAGGCCAAGGCCCATGCCGATACCGGCGGTGGCCGGACTGGAAATGCCCACGGCAATGGCATACAGCAGCGGCGCCAGCAGCAAGGCCAGCAGCTCGAAATCACTGATCGCGGGCACCAGCATGAATTGATAGAACGCCGACACTACCAGCGCCAGACCCAAGCCTCGCGCATAGCTTTGCGCAGCCATCAGCGGACGCGGAAACGTCGCCATCAGCGAGCAGAGAATCCCCACCAGAATCATTCCGCCGCGCGCGCCATCCCACGCCGTTTCGATCCAGATCAATCCGCTGACCAACAGCGCGGTAAAGGCGCGAATGGCGTTCATCGAGGCCAGGGTGAAATCCAGATGCAACGGACTGCTCTGGCCGCGATAGACGCAACTGGCCGGGCGCCCTTCCTGAATGGCGTCGCTCAGTTCGAGAATCTGCTCCAGTTGCTGCAGCAGGCGCGCCTGCTCCCAACGCAGCGCCCAGGCCAGTGAACGCAGGGCCGCACTCATGTTCTCGGTCTGCTGCTCGGCCTTGTACGCCAACGCTTCGAACTGTTGCTGCAAGGTGACGAAACGTTGCCGGTCCGCGCCAGACAGCGCACGACCCTGTTGCGCCAGTTGCTCAAGCAACGCCAGTTCCTCGGCCCGCAGTTGCTGCACCTCCAGCGGCAGATCGCCCTCCCAGCGTTCGATGAGCAATTCGCGCTGATGCCGTAGCGCGGTCAGTCGCGACGTCAGCAGCATCAGTTGATTGCCGAGCAGCAACACCAGATTGTCGGCATCGCGCAAACGTGGGGCATCGAAATACAAATGGCGCCGCAACCCCTCCAATGCGCTGATCTCGCCGAGCAGTTGCATCTGCCGACGCTGAAAATCGGCTTCGCTTTCTTCCGTGCGAAGCACTTCGGCGGCGTGGCTGGCGGCCAGTTTGATCACCTGATCGATTTTGGCGAAATAACCTTTGGCCACTGCTTCAGGCCGGGCTGTGAGCAGGCTCACCACGCACACGCAGGCAACGGCCAGCAGGGTTTCGGTGACGCGGGTGACCGCTAGCAAAAACGTGCCTTCCTGGTCCGGGATCGCCAGCAAGGCCACCACCACCGCGGTGTAGCCACTGAGCACGAACGCCTGGGAACTGGTGTAGCGCAGCAAGGTGCCGCCCGCTGTGCACAGCGCCAGCCACAACGCCAATGTCGTGATGAACGGCAGCGGCGCCTGAGGGAAAATCGCCATGATCAGCACCGCCACCGCGGCACCCACGGTGGTGCCGATTACCTGGCCGAAACTGCGCGCCAGTGCCATCCCTGCCAGTGGCTGGCTGACGATCACCACGGCCATGATTGACCATTTGGGCTGTTCGAGATCGAAGATAAACGCCAGATAAAGCGTCAACAGCCCGGCGGCGATGGTCCGCAGGGCAAACAGCAGAACACCCTGACCGGGATGGATCAAAGCCTTGAAATAGGTGTACAGCGCAGACATGGGCACTCTCTTTAAAACGACTTCTGCAAGCGTAGACATTCCAGCAAAAGCCTGACGGATTTCACAGTCGACACGTGTTGTAGGACGATTCGCTGGCAACGGTTTGACTCACGCGCCAAGCTGAACGAAGCTTGCCGCTCTGCTCAAGTTCGAAGCTTTCGGAAACCCCGCATGACTCAGTCCCGCCGCAACCTGCTGATCGGCCTAGGCCTCGTACTGATCCTCGGCGTCGTCTGGCTGTCATGGCGCAGCAGCACACCGACCATCCCCGATGCTATCAAACATGGCTACAGCGAAGCGCTGAACGCCGCGCGCACTGGTGAACCCGGAGCGGCGCGCCAGTTGTACCAGCAATTGGGCCGCCCGGACATCTCGGTCAAACGCCGGGTCTGGCTGCACGGCGAGCTGCCCAACTACCCCAGCCCGCAGGCCTTGAAACTGGCTGACATCGACCTGCATCACGAAGCACCGCAAGTGCGCGTCGCAGCGATCAAAAGCATCGTCGGTCTGGTGCCCGGCGGGCAACGCAGTCTGCTGCTCGGACCGTTGCTCGATGATGAAGAACAAACTGTCCGTTTTGCCGCGATCAACGCCCTGCTCGGCCTGGCCCCGGACGAGCTCGGTCTGTATTTCGCACCGCTACAGCAGGCCATCGACGGCTGGCAACAGACCTTGGAAAGCCAGCCGGAAAGCGCCGCCAACTACGCGCAACTGGCCCGTCTCTATATCCACAACGCCGAATACAAACAGGCCCAACAGTCGTTGGACAATACCTTGCGTCTGGAACCGGGCAACCTGCCAGCGCTGGTCATGCAGATCGATGTGCTCGACCGCCAGGGCCAGAGCGATGCCGCTCGCCAGTTGCTCGCACGTCAACTCAAGGCGCAGCCTGCTTCCGCCTATCTGCAACATGCCCTCGGCCTGTGGCTGCTGCACCACGGCCAGCGCGAATACGCCCTGCTCGGCCTGTCCAAAGCGGTAGAACTGGAGCCGGACAACAAGGATTATCGCTACGACCTCGCCACCACTCTGCACAGCGCGGAAGAACTGGAAGCGGCGCAAAAACAGCTGCAGGAAATCGTCCAGCGCCACCCCGCCGACCGCAAGGCGCGGGTGTTGCTGATCAACTACTGGAAGGAAAGCGGCCAACTGCAGAATGTGCAGATCCTGTTGGCGCAACTGGAGCAGCTGAATCCGGACGACCCGGCCCTGCAACAAGGTCTTTAATCCAGTCAGGGCGGACTCAATTGGCCGCCCGTCCAAGAAAAAGCGGAACCGTGAACACGCCGTGAGGTCAAGTTACTCAGGCGGCTCACTCTAGCCAGCCGCCGGATTACCCTAGTCATAAGAGGGCGTTTTTTGACTACATCAAACGAGTTGATCAGTGCAAAGGCCGCCGTCGGCATTGTAGGCCTGGATGACATCCTTGCCGGTGGCTTGTCTCGCGGCCATGTGTTTTTGCTCGAGGGGGAACCCGGGACCGGCAAAACCACCGTGGCGTTGCATTTCCTGCGCGCCGGTGCGCTGGCCGGGGAACGCTGCCTGTACATCACTCTCTCGGAAACCGAGAAAGAACTGCGTCAAGGTGCGCTCTCCCACGGTTGGGAGCTGAACGAAAACATCAAGATCTTCGAGCTGACACCGCCCGAAAGCCTGCTCAATGCCGAACACCAGCAAAGTCTGCTGTATTCCTCGGACCTTGAACTGGGTGAGGCGACCAGGCAGATTTTCGAAGTGGTCGAACGTTTCAAACCGACTCGCGTTGTGCTCGACAGTCTCTCGGAGATCCGTCTGCTGGCGCAGAGCTCGTTGCGCTATCGTCGGCAGATTCTGGCGATCAAGCATTACTTCGTGCGCTACGACGCCACCGTCCTGCTGCTCGACGACCTGACCACCGAGTCCCTCGACAAGACCGTGCACAGTGTCGCCCACGGCGTGATTCGTCTTGAAGAGCTGACACCGAGCTACGGCGCTGAGCGTCGGCGCGTTCGAGTGGTCAAGTATCGCGGGCAGAAATACCGTGGCGGTTTCCACGACTTCACCATCATGGGCGACGGCGTCCATGTTTTTCCACGCTTGGTAGCGGCGGAACATCGCGGCGACTACCCACGTCTGCAGCTGTCCAGCGGCATCCCGCAAATGGACGCCCTGCTCGGCGGCGGCATCGAGACCGGCTCAAGCACGCTGATTCTCGGCCCGGCCGGTACCGGTAAATCGCTGATCTCAATGATCTTCGCCGCCGCAGCGGTGGCTCGAGGCGAAAAAGCCGCGCTGTTCATTTTCGATGAAGAGCTGGGCCTGCTGTTCGAACGCATGCGTCATCTCGGTATCGACCTCAAAGCCTTGCAGGCCACCGGTAATCTGCTGATCGAACAAGTAGACGCCGCCGAATTGTCTCCCGGTGAGTTGTCCCATCGCGTGCGGCGTTGCGTCGATGAGCTGGGTATCAAAACCGTGGTAATCGACAGCATCAACGGCTATCAAGCGGCGATGCCGGAAGAAAACGCGCTGGTGCTGCACATGCACGAGCTGTTGCTGTACCTGAACCGCAAAGGCGCGGCGACTTTCATGACGGTCGCCCAGCACGGCCTGGTGGGCGATATGCAGGCGCCGGTCGATATCACTTACCTGGCCGACACGGTGATTCTGTTGCGCTACTTCGAAGCCCTCGGCAAAGTCCGCCGGGCGATCTCGATTATCAAGAAACGTACCGGCAACCACGAGTCGACCATCCGTGAATACCGGATTTCCTCGCGTGGCATGACCATCGGCCAACCGCTGGAATCCTTCCAGGGCGTGCTGCGTGGCGTGCCGACCTACATGGGAGCGAGCAATCCATTGCTTGAGGATGAAAGCTTGTGACGGTCAACACGCCGTTGGCCGAGCGGGTGCTGGTGCTGGCGCCCATGGGTCGTGACAGCCAGATCGCGTTGATGATTCTCAACGAAGCCGGTTACGGCGGCATGGTGGCGCCGAATCTCGGCGCTCTGTGCACCGAACTGGAGGTCGGCGCCGGATTGCTGCTGATTGCTGCTGAGGCGTTGCGCGGACCGGAACTGGAAGGGCTTATCGCCTACCTTGACCAGCAGCCCGCCTGGTCGGACATGCCCATCGTGCTGCTGACTCATCATGGCGGCGATGAACAAGGGCCGCCGTCGCGCCTGAGCACCCTGCTCGGCAACGTGACTTTTCTTGAGCGCCCCTTCCATCCCGCGACGCTGGTCAGTCTGGTCTCCGCCGCCCTGCGTGGGCGGCGACGACAATATGAAGCGCGCGATCGGCTGATCGACCTGAGCGAAAGCGAACGACGTCTGCAATCAACTCTGGAAACCCTCGAACAACAGGTTGAAGAGCGCACCGCACAACTTCGCCACAACGAAGAAGCGCTGCGCCAATCGCAGAAAATGGAAGCGGTCGGCCAACTTACTGGCGGCATTGCTCACGACTTCAACAATATGCTCACAGGCATCATCGGTAGCCTGGAACTGCTGCGCCGGCGTCTGGCCCGGGGCCGCACCGAAGACCTCGACAGTCTGATCGATCTAGGCGTGACCTCCGCCAACCGCGCCGCCGGCCTGACTCACCGCTTGTTGGCGTTCTCGCGCCGGCAATCCCTCGACCCGAAAGCCGTGCAGATGAACACGCTGGTGCTGTCGATGGGCGAGCTGCTGCAACGCAGCCTCAATGAAAGCATTCATCTGGAAATGCGCCTGGACGACAACCTCTGGGTTGCCGAGGCCGATCCCAATCAACTCGAGAGCGCCCTGCTCAACCTGGTCATCAATGCCCGCGATGCGATGCCCGAGGGCGGCAAACTGGTGGTGGAAACCAGCAATCAGGTGCTGCATAGCGACTTCACCGCCGCTTACAGCAATCTGGAGCCGGGCGATTACGTGATGCTCAGCGTCACTGACAACGGTAGCGGCATGCCGCAGAGTGTGGTCAGCCGTGCGTTCGATCCGTTTTTTACCACCAAGCCGATCGGCCAGGGCACCGGCCTCGGACTGTCGATGATCTATGGTTTCAGCAAGCAGTCGCGTGGGCATGTGTCGATCGACAGTGAAATCGATGAAGGCACCACGGTAAAACTCTATCTGCCGCGTTTCCGGGGTGAGGAAGTAGAAATTCCCGTCTCGGATTCGCAGCAGGCTCCGTATGCGATGGATGGCGAAACCGTACTCATCGTTGAAGACGACCCTGCGGTGCGCGTATTGGTCAGCGCCGTGCTCAGTGAGCTGGGTTACGCGTTCGTCGAGGCCGGTGATGCCGACGGCGCCATGCCGATTCTCAATTCGACGCAACGTATTGATTTGCTCATCAGTGACGTTGGTCTGCCGGGGATGAACGGTCGTCAACTGGCGGAGGTTGGTCGGCAATATCGCCCAGGTCTGAAAGTGTTGTTCATCACCGGCTATGCCGAGCACGCTGCGGTGCGCGGAGGCTTCCTCGACTCGGGGATGCAGATGATCACCAAGCCATTCACCTTTGATCTGCTCACCGCAAAGGTGCGCGAGATGATCAATAGCTGAATCGATAGGAGCTGCCGACGGCAGCTCCTACATATCAGGCCAGCAATTCCTGAATCTTTTCCTGCAACACATCCAGATCAAACGGTTTTTCCAGAATCGGTGCGCTGTTGGTAATCGGGCTGCCGGTCTCACGGATTTCCTGCGGATAGCCGCTGATGAAAATCACTTTGAGGTCCGGTCGCAATTTCACCGCCGGATCGGCAATCTGCACGCCGGAGATCCCGCCCGGCAGGCGGAAATCGGTAATCAGTATGTCGAGATGAGGTTTGCTGGCGAGGATCTCGAAAGCCTGCTCGCCATTTTCCGCTTGCAACACGCGATAGCCCTGCCCCGACAGGTAATCCGTCAGGACCATCAAGATAACCGGTTCGTCTTCGACGACGAGTACTACATCTTGCGCATCTACGCTCATGGGAAGCCTTTGTTCGGTCAATAGCTGCTGATACGACCGTGTGGTCACTCAGAGGTTGCGTCGGATATGCCGTTTTCCTGGATTGGCAGACAAACGCGAAACAGGGCGCCCTCGTTGATTTCACTCTCGACGACGATGGAGCCGCCATGGGCGGCGACGATCTGCTCGGAAATGAACAGACCCAGCCCGAGCCCGGCCACCACCGTCTTGGCGGACACCCGTTCGAACTGCTGAAAAATACGCTTCTGGTTCTCGGCGCTGATGCCGATGCCGTGGTCTTGTACCTCGACCCGGGCCTCGTCATCTTCGCGATAGACGCGCACCTGAATCGGGCTGCGACCACCGTAACGCAAGGCATTGGTCAGCAGATTGGACACCACTTGCTCGATGCGGAACTCGTCCCAGCAACCTTCTACCGGCGCCGATGCCTCGAAGGAAACGCTGGTTTCTGCCGCTTCCATTTGCGAGGCAAAATTCTGCAGGAGATTGCTGACCAGTTGCACCAGATCGAAACGACTCGGTCGGATCGACAGTTTGCCGGTGCGGATTCGCGAGACATCGAGCATGTCTTCGATCAGGCGAATCAGGCTTTTGATCTGTCGCTCATCGCGGTCGACCATCGCTTGCATCTTGTCGAGGGTGAACGCTGAGGCGTTGTCTCGCGCCAGATGCATTTTACGCAACTGGGTTTCGAGAATCAGGCCATTGAGCGGTGTACGCACCTCGTGGGCAACGATGGACATGAAGTCATCACGCATGCGCACCGCTTGTTCCAGCTCCAGCTGGGTGCTTTGCAGCTGTTGCAGCAGCGCTTCCTGCTCACGCCGGGCCTGCTCCAACGCCTCGACCTGCTGCTTCATCGCCTTGCTCTGGCGATACAGATCGACGAAAACGTTGACCTTGCTCTTCACCGCATGGATATCCAGCGGCTTGTGCAGGAAGTCCACCGCACCGCTTTCATAGCCTTTGAACGCGTAGTTGAGTTCTCGGCCGGCAGCGCTGACAAAGATGATCGGAATGTTCTTGGTCTTCTCTGTACCGCGCATCAGCTCGGCGAGTTCGAAGCCGTTCATGCCGGGCATCTGCACGTCGAGAATGGCCATGGCGAATTCGTGCTGCAGCAACAGCGACAGTGCTTCGTCCGCCGACAGAGCCTTGTAGACCGTGCGATCCTCGCGCTTGATCAGCGCTTCCAGCGCCAGCAGGTTTTCTGGCAGATCGTCAACGATCAACAGTTTGGCTTGGATATTACTCAGCATGCGATTCGTTCCAGCTCGACTAGCAGACGGCCGATGCCGTGAATGGGTAGGACATGATCCGGCTGCAGAACGTTCAGTGCAGCCTGGGGCATGGTGGCAACTTGTGCATCCTCGGGGTCTTGAACAATGGTCAGGCCGGCGCAACGCTTGACGTAAGCGAGCCCGCGCGCGCCATCGTGATTGGCGCCGGTCAGCAGGACGGCGGCGAGTGTCTCGCCGTAAACGTCAGCGGCGGATTCAAACAGGTAATCAATAGACGGCCGCGAATGATGTACGCGGTCCTCCAGGCTCAGTGACAAGCTGCGATCCGCTTCGACCGACAAGTGATAACCGGGCGTGGCGAAATACACCGTGCCGGCTTCAATGTCCTGCTTGTCTTCAGCTTCCTTGACCGGCATCACCACACGGCGGGAGAACACTTCGGCCAGATGACTGCGGCGTTCTTCCGGCAGATGCAAAACGATGATGATCGGCAGCACATAGCCTTTGCGCAATGGCCCGAGCAGGGTCAGCAGCGCCTCGACACCGCCTGCGGAGGCGCCGATCACGACAGCCTCGATGCGAGGCAGGCTCGGGGTGTCGTTCATGATTTGCGGTAGATCCGTTCTTGTTTGACCAACGCCTCGAACTGATTCGAATAGTTGGAAAAATCCAGGGTTTCCTTGCTGCCCAACACCAGAAAGCCGCGATGCGACAGTGATTCATGGAACAGCCCGAATGCCCGGTCCTGCAGCTTCTTGTTGAAGTAGATCAGCACATTGCGGCAGGAAATCAACTGGGTTTCGGAGAACACGCTATCGGTGGCCAGGCTGTGGTCGGCGAATGTCACGTTCTCGCACAGGCTCTTGTCGAAAATCGCGTAGCCATAGGCTGCGGTGTAGTAATCGGCAAACGAACGCTGGCCGCCGGCCTGCTGGTAATTGGCGGTATAGGCGCGGACGTTTTCCATGGAGAAAATCCCTTGCTTGGCCTTCTCCAGCGAGCGCGGGTTGATGTCGGTGGCGTAGATGATCGTGCGGTCGAGCAGGCCTTCTTCGCGCAGCAGAATCGCCATCGAATAGACCTCCTCGCCCGTGCTGCAGCCGGCAATCCAGATCTTCAGCGACGGATAGGTGCGCAGCAGCGGCACCACTTCGTTGCGGATCGCCAGGAAGTGCGAAGGATCACGGAACATCTCGCTGACCGGGATCGTCAGCAGTTGCAGCAGCTGCATGAACGCCGTCGGGTCGTGCAGGACTTTCTCTTGCAGGGCCGAGATGGTCGCGCACTCGAACTGACTCAGCGCGTGCTGCACCCGGCGCTTGATCGAAGCGCCGGAGTAGTCGCGAAAGTCATAGCTGTACTTCAGGTAAATCGCCTCGATCAACAAGCGTAATTCGATTTCGCTGTTGCGCTCGGCTGAACTGCTGCGTTCCACTAGATGCGTTCCATTTTCGGTAACCACACACGTATCAGCGAGAACAGACGATCAAGGTCGATGGGCTTGGCCAGGTAATCGTTGGCGCCCGCTTGCAGGCAGCGCTCCTGATCGTCCTTCATGGCCTTGGCCGTTACCGCGATGATTGGCAACTTGCGCCAGCGCGGATCCTTGCGGATTTCCATGGTGGCTTCGAAGCCATCCATTTCCGGCATCATCACGTCCATCAGCACCAGATCGATGTCCTCGACTTCATGAAGTTTCTCAATCGCTTCGCGGCCATTACGGCCGATCACCACGACTGCGCCTTTGTGTTCCAGTGCACTGGTCAGGGCGAAGATGTTGCGCACATCGTCGTCCACCAGCAGCACTTTACGACCTTCAAAGACCTTGTCGCGGCTGCGCGCGGTCTTGAGCATCTTCTGCCGTTCATGGGACAGCTGCGATTCGACTTTGTGCAGAAAGAGTGTGACCTCGTCGAGCAACCGCTCCGGGGAGCGCGCGCCCTTGATGATGATCGAGCGTGAATACTTGCGCAGCTCGGCCTCTTCATCGCGGGTCAGGTTGCGGCCGGTGTAGACAATGACCGGCGGGAACGAGCAGATGTCCTCGGTGGACATGCGCTTGAGCAAATCGTTGCCGAGCATGTCCGGCAGCTTGAGGTCGATGACCATGCAGTCGTAGATGGTCGTGCGCAGCAATTCCAGGGCGTCCTGGGCCAGGCCGACTGCAGTGATTTCAATGTCTTCGTCGCCAATCAGCCGCGCGATGCTTTCGCGTTGCAGATCGTCGTCTTCGACCAGCAGCACGCGTTTGACCTTCTGCGTCAGCTTGGCCTCGAGACGGGCGAACACATCCTTGAGCTCTTCGCGGGTGGTCGGCTTCACTGCGTAGCCGATCGCGCCCATGTGCATGGCGGCTTCGACGCGGTCTTCCACGGAAATCACGTGCACCGGAATGTGCCGGGTTTCGGCGCGTTCTTTCAAGCGTTGCAGCACGGTCAGACCGGAATGATCCGGCAGGCGCATGTCGAGCAGGATCGCATCCGGCACGAATTCGCGCGCCAGGTCGTAACCTTCGTCAGCGCCGTGGGCGACCAGACACATGTAACCCAACTCATGGGCCAGGTCATAGAGGATACGGGCGAAGTTCGGTTCATCCTCCACCACCAGAATGCAGCGGGTGGCGAACGGCGCCTTGTCGCGATCGTCGGCGAAGCGCGGGATGACAGCCGGAATCGCTGACGCCAGCGGTGCCGCAACGGCCACTGGTGTAGCCACCGCAGGCGCGGTATGAAAAGTCAGCGGCGCGGCCGGCGTTTCGCCGAATTCGCGATACTGACGCGGCAACACCAGGGTGAACGTGCTGCCCTGCCCCGGTACGCTGTCGACGCTGATCGAGCCGCCCAGCAACGTTGCCAGATCCCGCGAGATCGACAGGCCGAGGCCGGTACCGCCGTACTTGCGGTTGGTGGTGCCATCCGCCTGACGGAACGCTTCGAAGATACTTTCCTGCTGATCCGCAGCGATACCAATCCCGGAATCCCTGACGCTGAAAGCGATGTGATCATTCGGCTGCGCGGTGATGCTCAGGCTGACGGCGCCGTGCTCGGTGAACTTGATCGCGTTGGACAGCAGGTTCTTGATCACCTGCTCCAGCCGCTGCCGGTCGGTGAACAGTAAGCCGGGAGCGTCCGGCTGGACCTCGACAGTGAAAGCAAGGTGCTTGTCGGCAGCAAGCGGTTCGAACATCGAGCGCAAGCCATCGACCAGACGATCGACGCGGGTGTTTTCGGCAATCACTTCAAGCTTGCCGGCCTCGACCTTGGAAATGTCGAGGATGTCGTTGATCAGGTTGAGCAGATCGTTGCCGGCCGAATAGATCGATTCGGCAAACTTGACCTGTTCCGCCGACAGATTCTGCTGCGGGTTTTCCGCCAGCAGCTTGGCCAGGATCAGCGAACTATTGAGCGGCGTGCGCAGTTCGTGGGACATGTTGGCGAGGAATTCGGACTTGTACTTGCTCGAGCGTTGCAGCTCTTCGGCACGCTCTTCGAGTTGAATCTGCGCCTGATTCAGCTCGGTGTTTTTCTTGTCCATCGCATCGCGCTGTTCGGCGAGCTGCTCGTTGGTCTGCTCCAGCTCCACTTGCTGGGTTTCCAGATGCGCCTGGGATTCCTTGAGAATCCGCGACTGTTCTTCCAGCTCTTCGTTGGCAGTCTTCAGCTCTTCCTGCTGCACTTGCAGCTCTTCATTGAGCTGCTGGGTTTCGGCGAGCACTTCCTGCAAGCGTTGACGGTAGCGCGCCGCCTCGATCGAGGTGCCGATGTTGCCGGCAATCAGCTCCAGCAATTCGATGTCGCGCTCGGACAGCGGACGCAGGAAGCCCAACTCGATTACGCCGTTGACGCGGTCGTCATCGCTGGTCGGCACCACCAGCACGCTGTGCGGCAGGCCTGCGCCGAGGCCGGAGCTGACTTTGAAATAGTCGCCAGGGACCGCGTCGAGACGGATCAGGCGTGCTTGTTCTGCGACTTGGCCGACGATGCCTTCACCGCTGTAAATCGTCTGGTTCAGCTCTTCCTGCTCGCGGGAGAAACCATAAGTCGCCACGCGCTTGAGGCCGCCATGTTCTTCACGCACATAAAGCGCAGCGACGGCAGTGCCAAGGTATTGCGCGCAGAATTGCAGAATGTTGCGCCCCAGCAGGTTCAGCGTCAGTTGCCCCAGCACCTGCTCGGCCAATTGTGTCTGGCCGTTGCGCAGCCACGCCTGCTTCTCCAGGCGTTCGGCGCTGGCCTGTTGCGCCGCGAGGTTGGCGCTGTAATTGGTCGACAGATTGACCAGGTCACGGCGGCCGATGTAGGCCAGCAAACCGCTGATACCAACGATGAAAATCAGATAAAGGGTGATGCTCCAGATGGTGGTGCGACGCACATCCTCGTTGCGCGTGGCGCGCAGCACTTGCTCGGTTTCGATGACGTCTTCGAACTGCTTGCGAATTTCGTCGGTCAGCCGCTTGCCCCGCCCGGCCTTGACCGCACCGCGATAATCGCCGCTGCTGCGCTGCAGGTCGATCATCGATTGCGCGTAGTTGGCCCATTCCACCTGCAACGCTTGCAGGCGACGCAAGCGGTCGGTCTGCACCGGATTATCGGCGGTCAGCTCCAGCAACGTATTGAGAGCGACGTCGATACGCGGCTTGGCAACTTCGTACGGGTCGAGAAAGTGCTCGTCACCGCTAAGCAGATAGCCGCGCATGCCGGTTTCGAGATCGACAGTGAGTTTCACCGCCTCATTGGCGTTATTGATCACCCGGTCGGTATGCTCGACCCACTGGATGACGGACAGCAAATAGGTGATCAGTGAGACGAAAAACACCGCACTGAGCACGCCGACGCCCAGCGGCAGGCTGACGTTGCGACTCAGAAGTTTGCGGAACCGTTGTTCATCAACCGAGGACGGAGAGGACATGGGGCAGCCTTGTCGAACTGTTGAAAACCCGAGAGTTTGCCCCAAAACCCCGCCATGGATCCATTTTTCTCACACAAATGATGGCATTTTCCTACGCACACCTGCGCATTGGACGACGCCAACGGTTATCCTTGCCGCACCACACTGACCTGTTCTTTTTTGTATCAGCTCGGGAACTTGTGGCTATGCGCCACTTACTCATGCAAGAGTCCGGCAAAATTCGCTTGCCCGGTATCCCCCGATTTCATTTTTCTGAGAGTCCTGCCATGTCTGCCACTCCATCCACTATCCTGGTCGTAGAAGACGACTCCATCGTGCGCATGCTTATCGTCGATGTGCTGGAGGAGCTGGAATACACGGTATTGGAGGCTGATGACGGCAACGCGGCACTCGAAATCCTTGCGGATCCTGGCAAAGCCATCGATTTGATGATGACCGACTACGGCCTGCCTGGCATGAATGGCCGCGAACTATCTCAAAAGGCCCGTCAGCTGCGCCCTGCTCTGCCCATCCTGTTCGCCAGCGGTTATGCCGAGAGTCTCGAAGTACCCGATGGCATGCATGTCATCGGCAAGCCCTTCTCCATCGATCAATTGCGCGACAAAGTTAAAGGCATTCTGAAATAAACGTGATAAATGTCCGTCGCAGATGCAACTTGTCACATCCGAAAATAATCAGCAACTAACTAACACTGCCATTGCTTAACCTGCCAGCTCTATCCTGAATAATTTTTGGCCGCGTTAATAAATAACGAAATACAGCCAGGGAACTTTCGATACTCATTCAGGATAGAGCCCATGCAGTTCATTTCTTCCGACGTGCCTGCCGCCGTCGATTGCTCCGCTTCCGACAAACAGGAACGCGCGCTTATTGTTCAGTCACTTGCCGAAGCCCTTAAGGCAACTGAGTTTGAAGTCTCGGCCGACAGTTACTCGGCAAGCGCCTCGCTGCCGGTCGCCACTGTATTTAATGTGCAAGATCGCTTCATACCCCGGGTCATCGGCAGCAGTTTTGACGAACACTGTGAACCAGCACGCAATGCCTTGAAAAATTTAATTGCAACCCCGGAGTTTGCGCAACTGTTACGCAACCATTCTTTTTCAGCTGATATTCAACTAGCAGTGGATACCGACGCCGGAGTTCTCGTTGTTTATGACTCAGAGTTCGAATCCCATCGTTTCAGCATTGCACTGGATAATGCTGAAGTTTCGGTGTTTTCCGAAGAACTCGATATGCTCGCCGATTTGGCGAAGAACATCGGCGGCGTCGTTTATTCCGGCCAAGTGATTGGCATAGTGCAATGGTTGAAGTTCAACGGTTACGACTTGCCGACGAACATTGCCGAAACCCGGGCACTGATTGAATGGCTGGCCTTCGAACTGCCCGAGCCACCCGCCTTGGGCGACTACCACGAATTGCTCCACGCCGATGAGTCATCACCGTTTCATCTATCGATAGCGGACCGCAAAGTCATAACCCAGACAGTGCATGAGCTGACCCAAGGTGCGACAAGCCTGTTGCAGGTACTGGCGTTCGCCAACTTCAACCTGATTCCGGCACAGGACATACGCGACAACGCGGACAAGTTCCTGCACAACTTCCTGAGGCGAAAAACCGCTCGCGCCCTGGGAGAAACCCTGCATGCACGCCTTGGCTGGCATCTGGAAGCCAATAACGCGGACGTGCGCGAACGCCAGGTCAATGAGTTAGTCATCGCTGCGCTGATCATCGACATGCAATTGCGCTCCGATCAGCCTCTTGTCGCCGGCTATGACTTCTATCAACCGGCGAATTCCACACTCAGCGCTGCCGAAGTACGCGTCCTGTTCGAACAGCATCTGGTTGATCTGGGCCTGAGCGAAGCGCACAACGCGCCACTGGCAGCGCATCTATTGATCGCGGGCGCAGCACCGGAGTTGCTGATCGACCAGATCCCGCCCGGGCTCACGCTGGACAAGCCAGGCTGGGTAACTGCACGCCAGAGCGCTGCCGTGGTCGAGCACGCCGCACCTGGCAGCTCGCGTGCAATGACGTTTGCACAACTCAAGGCGTTTTCCGAGCTGACCCCGGTTTCCGGTGAGCTCGACAAGTTGTACGAAGCGGCGGCGATCCCGGCGGTGGTGGACTGGGCGGTACTCAACGGAGTCATCCCTTACCGCAGCGACAAAGACTACGACAAGACCACGGTGATCAAGGCCAGCGCGTATTTCTCGCGTTACATGGAGGCTCTGGCCCAGTCTGAAACAGGCTTGTCCACCGCGCCACCGGACCGGCGCAAAATCGCTTTGCGTGCGCTGGAGCAAGTGATGCCCGCCGGCGCCTATCTCGAACAGCCGGCCTTCGAAATAAAGTACCTGGACAGTTTCGGCGAACGTAGCTGGCTCGAAGGGTTGAAGGCTGCGCATCCGGCGGGAATTCTCACCGAGTTCTGGAATTTCCTCGCCAGCGCCACTGACAACAACCAATACGCGATCAACGGCCTGTTGCGCCTACGCCTGTCGATTCTCGATCTGTATCTTTCCGGCGATCTGGTTGAAGACGGGCAACTTTCGGACAAATTCAAGACCCGCGACAACTTCCACCCCCCGGCCGATGCCTTCACCCGCCTGGCCGAACTGCAATCGCCGTCGCAACTGTTTGACCAGGCGTTTGATCGTTACTACCGGAACGTGCGCGAGGGTCTATCGTCCCTGATCAAAATGGCGATCACGCAGATGCCAGAGCATGATCGTCAGGCCTTGACCAGCGGCCAAATGACCTTCTACACCGTCAGGAAGGAAGTCAATCCACTGAATACGCAGCAAGAAACGCAAATCCAGCGAGATGAGGCCAATGGGCGTTACGGGATCATTCTTTGCTGCGACAACGGTGATCGGCTGCGCGCTTACGAACTGTTCACGCTGCGCGGCGTCTGCTACGAGCGTCCGGATCTGGCGCTCAAGCTGCAAGACACCGGCCTCATTCATCAACGGCCGACCCTTTCATACACTGGCAGCAAGTACGATTTTCAGGACAAGAACAAAGCCAGCGAGTGGCCCCTCGATTACGCCGCCTACCGCGAAGGCAGCGAACCACGCCAGGGCATGACTTCAAAAGTAGTGGTGGAGAAGCTCTGGCAGTTGCAACTGCAAGAGACTGATGTGCGCGCGGTTCCGCTGTTCTTTTCTGCGCAACTGGATGAGACCGCCCAATGCGTACTGGACAACCATCCTGTCGCCCGCCGCGAAGAGTTGTATGCCGCACTGGATGTGCGCAACGGCCTGGAAGAATGGCGCGACACCAGGGAGATCGTCGAGAACCTGGCAATCAACGTCATCGTGCCGTTCAAACAGTGCATTGAAGACATTCGTTCCGGACGCACCGACCGTGTCGCCGAAGGCATTGGTGGCTGCATTCTGGATGGCCTGTCGGTCATCGGCCTGCTGGTCGGTCTTGGCGCGTCGGCAGCGAGCATCATCGCCAAGACCGGGTCGACCACCCTAAAACTGCTGAAAGTCGCCAAAGCCGTGGCCCGAGCGGCCGTGTCGCTGATCAACCCGCTCGACGGTTTGCCCGCCCTCGCCCGCAAAGGTTTTCGTCTGGTCAAACGCGGCGTGGTCTTTGCCGGTGAAACCGCGCTCGACACCGCGCACACCGCCAGCGTGCAATTGAAAAGGTTGATCCATGGTGTCGAGAGTCGGGACTGGCTCAGGCTCTCCCACACCGGCGATGTGCGTCAGGCGACCTGGCGAGGCGCCGACGCGCTTGGCGAGGCGATCGACATCGCAGTGCTGGAACGCAACCAGGACTGGCACGCGCTGAGCATCCGCACCGGCGGTGCCTGGGGCCCGCGCCTGAAACTGCTCGACCTGGGTAACTTCGCCCCGTTGAAGCGCCTGTTCGGCCGCTTCAAGCCATTCAGTTACACCCGCGGTTATCTGAAAAAAGCCATTCCCCGCGCCCGGACCAAGCTGGACAACTCCATCAACGCGCTGTCGCAACTGTCTTCCAACGACGACATTCGCGCGGTGCTCAAGCATGTGTTCGGTAACGATTCCGATGAAGTGGCACAGCACGTGTCGAAACATCTCAGCGCGATGCGCAAGGATCTCGAGTCGATCAGTTTCAGCAATGTGACGTTCCGCCCGCATCAACCCGGCGTGATCGCCTCGCTTTCGCCACCGGCCTATAAGCGTTGGCAGACAGCGCTGCGCACAGGCGAAAAAATCGATGAGTCCGCAGGCCGGTTTCTGTCGATCTACCCGGACAATCTCGATGAGTTTTACAAGTTGTCGCGTTACGACGACGGCAGCGTCGCCGACGTGCTGATTCACGAAATGTCCCACGGTGGCCCGGACACCCTCGACCTGTACTACGGCAAGGTCTACCCGGAGTTGCATCAGGCGGAGTTCGATGCGGTCGGACTGCTGGAGCTGGCTCGGGACGCGCGCAAGGCGCATCCGGACAACCTGATCAATCCACATCACGCTCTGGCGCACCGACCGGGATTCGTCGAGTTCAACCAGGTAAAAACCAGTCTGCCGAAACTGGTCCAGGACCATCCGGCGCTGGCCAACGCTGAGTCATACATGCTTGCGGTATCGCTGCTCGATCAAGCACAAACGCGTCCGGCCATATTGAGCTTCAATGTGAAGACCATCGACGATGCCGTGCGCAACACCGCTGCAGGCAAGTTTCTACAAGGGCCGCTGCTGCTCAACCTCGCCAAACCGGTCATTTAAACGCTGAAACGGCTGGTCGGTGGACAGGGTGCATTTCAATCACTTCGCTGTGGTTTAATTGCGCCCTTTTTCTTCCATGGGTCAGAGGATCAGTCGTGAGCCATTCGCGTACCACCAAAGTTCTGGTCATCGGCTACGTCTGGCCAGAACCGCGCTCATCGGCGGCCAGCGGGCATGTCATGCAGATCCTCGAGACATTTCTCGATCAGGGATGGGACATCACGTTCAGCAGCCCGGCCGGCCCGGGTGAACACAAAGCTGATCTGACGGCGCTGGGCATTCGCGAAGTATCGATCGAGCTCAACAACAGCAGTTTCGACGTGTTCATCAGCGAGTTGGCGCCGGATATCGTGCTGTTCGATCAGTTCATGATGGAAGAACAGTTTGGCTGGCGGGTGGAGAAACACTGCCCGGGCGCCCTGCGCCTCCTGGAAACTTCCGACCTGCAAAGCCTGCGGCATGCGCGTCATCAGCGCCTGAAGGACCGGCTGAAAAGCAACGACGAGCAGACTGATTTCACCGGGCTGTTTGCACCGGCATTGCACGAAGAATTCCAGCTGATGGCCGGCACCGATCTGGCCAAACGGGAAATCGCTGCGCTGTATCGCTGCGACTTGAACCTGATGATTTCCGAAGTCGAGATCGACCTGCTGGTGGAGGAATTTGGCCTGCCCCGGCAAATCCTGCATTGGTGTCCGTTGATGATTGATCTTCCGGACACCACCCCGCCAGGTTTCGAAGAGCGGGAGCATTTCCTCAGCATTGGCAACTTCCGTCACGCGCCGAACTGGGATGCCGTGCTCTGGATGAAGACCACCCTCTGGCCGCTGATCCGCGCGCGCCTGCCTCGCGCGCAACTGCATATCTATGGCGCCTATACGCCGCCCAAAGCCACCGCACTGCACAACCCGGCCCAAGGCTTTCACATCATGGACTGGGCCGAAGATGCACTTGAAGTGATGTCGGCAGCACGAGTCTGCCTTGCGCCATTGCGCTTCGGCGCGGGAATCAAGGGCAAACTGCTCGATGCCATGCTCTGTGGCACGCCGAGTGTGACCACACCGATCGGCGCCGAAGCCATGCACGGCGAAGCTCCGTGGCCGGGAGCCGTCGCCCTCGACGCAAACACCTTTGCCGAACAGGCGGTGCAACTGTACGAAAATCCGGCGCGCTGGCAGCAGGCGCAGATTCAGGCTTCGGCACTTTTGCAGCAGCGTTATCAGCGCAGCGTACATGGCCCGCGTCTGATCAACCGGATAGATGATTGCCGACAACACTTGGCACAACTTAGAAACGACAACTTCACCGGCGCCATGTTGCGACATCACACACTCAAAAGCACTCAATACATGGCTCAATGGATCGAAGCCAAAAACCAGTTGAGCCCAACAGAGCGCTGATTACATCAATTACATGACTTGCATTAAAAGCCAACTTTCGCAATAACACGAACATGCTTATAAACATCCTGCGCGCAACTTACTAACCACTTCGCAGGATGTGCAACATGGAAAACTTCGACGATATACCAACCCATCAATGGATGGCTTATTCACCACAAATCGATAATCTTTCGTTATTTGAAATGACCCTGCCCGGCGCGCATAACGCCGGTTGTGACTGGGAAGCGTCTTACGCCCTTATTCCCGGGAAAAACTGGCTTGCCTGCCAGGACGTTTCCTTTTATTCGCAGTTGAATCGCAGCGCTCGCGCACTTGATGTACGCCTTGTTTACAACAGCAAGGCGAAACAACTGGCGAGATTCCGTTTCCACCACAATGGATTCAACTCTTCGCGAACGCTTGAAGACCTGATCAGGGACATCAAGGGGTTTTATGAAAGAAGCCCGAATGAGTTTATCATTCTGGACTTTCATGAACTTTCCAGCGCTACAGATCCATTCAACCATGAGGAATTCAAAACAGCTTTGCTGGAGCACCTTGGGGAACGGATCATTCCCACCGACAATCTGCATCTGACAATTGGCCAACTCAAAGCCATCAATCCATTGCAACGCATTATGGTGGCCGCGCCGATGACCTGGGAAAGCGAAGACTTTCGTTTCTACAGACCAATCAATCACAAGTGGATTGGCAAATCACAGGTCAGCACCTCGGATCTTTATGGCTACATAGACAACGTACTGAGCACACCTGTCAGTACGCTTCGCCCATGGTCGCTGTCGGCAACCAGTTACACACTCGGCGGCCCACAGCGGATCCTCGACAGTCTTGACGAGTGGTTCGACCCGGAAAAATCCGATTGGGCGCGCAAGTGCAACATTATCAATTTCGACTTCATCAAAAATTCCAACATCGTGCGTTTCTGCCAAATGGCCAACCTGCAAAAGGCACGCGACAAGCTCAGCTGAGCGGTAACCAAGGACGGCCGGTCGGAAGTGGCACAAATGGCAAAAAACGAGGCATGATCGCGCAGCGATAATAAAAAAGTGCCCCGTCATGACCCGAACCGCTCGCGTGACCGACCCTTCCTACGAGTTGATGGACGACCATAACGGTTTGTCCATCATCTACCGCCAGCACGGCTTCCCCTGCCCGCTGGTGCGCTGGCATTTCCACAAGGAGTACGAGCTGCACCTGATCGTGGCCAGCTCCGGCAAGGTGTTCATCGGCGATTACATCGGCAACTTCTATCCAGAGACTTTGTTTTTGACCGGTCCCAACCTGCCGCACAACTGGATCAGCCAGGTCGCCGAGGATGAAGTGGTGGAGAAGCGCGACATGCTGGTCAACTTCACCGACGAATTGTTCGAGAGCGGGCACCAGGTGTTCGCTGAGCTGAAATCCCTGGCGCCACTGCTTGAGCGTGCGCAGTACGGCATCGAATTTCGTTGCAAGCGCACGATCCGTCAGGCCATGACACTGATGCAGCGGATCGCCGACAGCACGGGCATCACTCGCCTCGGGCATTTTTTCATCCTGATGGAATTGCTCGCGGCCAGTGATGACTTCCAGTTGTTGTCCGGCGCCACCACGCCGCAACTGGCCGACGAACACAACATCGACCGCACCAACCGCGCGGTCGATTACATCTTCAGCCACTACGCGCGGGACATCTCACTGGAAGAAGTGGCCGAGCACCTGGGCATGACACCGACCTATTTCAGCCGGGTATTCAAACAGGCCACCGGGCGCAACTTCATCGAATTCGTCAATCGCCTGCGCATCAGCAAATCCTGTGAGCTGCTGGCCGATGGTGACAAACCGGTGACCGAGGTGTGCTTCGAGTCGGGCTTCAACAATATTTCCAACTTCAATCGACGCTTCCAGCAACTCAAGGGCATGACGCCGTCGCACTATCGACGGCTGGCGGTGCAGAGGCTGACTGAACAGAACCATCTCTGACGACACGCCACCTGTGGGAGCGAGCCTGCTCGCGAAAGCGGTCTGTCAGTGAAAAATCCTGTGGCTGACACACCATCTTCGCGAGCAGGCTCGCTCCCAAAAAAAACCGTGCCCCGGCTGGCGAAATCTGTACGCATTCGCTAACGCCCCCTCGCGCAAAACCCCTTCCCTGCGTTCACCCGCTCAAACCCCAGTGCAAAAAAGTATCGACAAAAGTGCTAGGGATGATTTGTCAGCTCCGCCGTGGAAGGCTGTAATCAGCGCAGATTCTTCCTGCATTCGGAAGACACAAAAACAATAACTGTCCTTCTGCCCCGTCGGGTGTCAGAAAAGGAGTGCACGATGCAACCCACTGCAAAAGCTCTGCTCGCTCTCACCTGCATGACCCTCAGCAGCGTCAGCCTTGGCGCCCAGACCCTGACCATCGCCACCGTCAACAACAGCGACATGATCCGCATGCAGAAACTCTCGAAAACCTTCGAGAGCGAGCATCCGGACATCAAGCTCAATTGGGTGGTGCTGGAAGAAAACGTCCTGCGTCAGCGCCTGACCACCGACATCGCCACACAGGGTGGCCAGTTCGACGTGTTGACCATCGGCATGTACGAAGCCGCACTCTGGGGCGGCAAGGGTTGGCTGGAGCCAATGAAGGACCTGCCGGCCAGTTACGCCCTCGACGATGTCTTTCCGTCGGTGCGCGAAGGCCTGTCGGTGAAGGGTTCGCTGTATGCGCTGCCGTTTTACGCGGAGAGTTCGATCACCTATTACCGCACCGACCTGTTCAAGGAAGCCGGGCTGACCATGCCGGAGCGTCCGACCTGGGAAGAGATCGCCGGGTTTGCGGAAAAACTCACCCACAAAGACAAAGAGCAATACGGCATCTGCCTGCGCGGCAAGGCTGGTTGGGGCGAGAACATGGCGCTGGTCACCACGGTCGCCAATGCTTATGGCGCGCGCTGGTTCGATGAGCAGTGGAAGCCGGAGTTCAGCGGCCCGGAATGGAAAAATGCGCTGAATTTCTACGTCAACACCATGAAGAAATCCGGCCCGCCGGGCGCATCCAGCAACGGTTTCAATGAAAACCTCGCCCTGTTCAACAGCGGCAAATGCGCGATCTGGGTCGACGCCAGCGTCGCCGGCTCGTTTGTCACCGACAAGACCCAGAGCAAGGTCGCCGATCACGTCGGTTTCACTTTCGCTCCGCATCAAGTCACGGATAAAGGCTCGGCGTGGCTGTATTCGTGGGCGCTGGCGATTCCGACCAGCTCCAAGGCCAAGGACGCAGCAAAAACCTTCAGCGCCTGGGCCACGTCCAAAGAGTACGGCGAACTGGTTGCCAAGACCGATGGCATCGCTAACGTGCCGCCGGGCACCCGCGCTTCGACCTACAGCGATGCTTACATGAGCGCCGCGCCGTTTGCCAAAGTGACGCTGGAATCGCTGAAAGCCGCTGACCCGAGCAAACCGACGCTGAAACCGGTGCCGTACATCGGCATTCAACTGGTGACCATTCCTGAATTCCAGGCAGTCGGCACCCAGGTCGGCAAGCTGTTCTCGGCAGCGCTGATCGGCCAGACCACGGTGGATCAGGCGCTGGCGGCGGCGCAGCAGACCACGGAACGCGAGATGAAGCGCGCGGGTTATCCCAAGTAACCGCTGAATGCCTTGCTCCTGCCTCTTGTGGGAGCGAGCCTGCTCGCGAAGGCGTCGTGTCAGCCAACACACATGACACTGACCCAGCGCTTTCGCGAGCAGGCTCGCTCCCACATGGGGATCTCCATAGGTCTGTATGACTCGGTTGTGAATGCCATGAATACTTCAACTGCCAAAGCCCACATCGACCTGTCGCCACCGCAGCGCAAGCTGCGCGTGCGCAATCCCGGCTGGTTTCTGGTCAGTCCTTCGGTGGCGCTGTTGCTGCTGTGGATGATCGTGCCGCTGGGCATGACCCTGTACTTTTCGATGATCCGCTACAACCTGCTCTACCCCGGCGAGAATGAATTCGTCGGGCTGGAGAACTTCACCTATTTCCTCACTGATTCGGGTTTCATGCCCGGCGCGACCAATACATTGCTGCTGGTTGGCAGCGTGTTGCTGATCAGCGTGGTCTTCGGCGTATTGATCAGCGCGGCGCTGGAGGCCAGCGAATTTCTTGGTCGCGGTCTGGTGCGGGTCATGCTGATCTCGCCGTTCTTCATCATGCCCACCGTCGGCGCGTTGATCTGGAAAAACCTGATTTTCCACCCGGTCTCGGGGATCCTCGCCTACATCTGGAAGCTGTTCGGTGCGCAACCGGTGGACTGGCTGGCGCACTACCCGCTGCTGTCGATCATCATCATTGTTTCGTGGCAATGGCTGCCCTTCGCGATCCTGATTCTGATGACCGCGATGCAATCGCTGGATCAGGAACAGAAAGAAGCCGCGCGCCTGGACGGCGCCGGCCCGATCGCGATTTTCTGGCACCTGACCCTGCCGCATCTGGCGCGGCCGATTGCCGTGGTGGTGATGATCGAAACGATCTTCCTGCTCTCGGTGTTCGCCGAAATCTTCACCACCACCAACGGTGGCCCCGGCTACGCGTCGACCAACCTCGCCTACCTGATCTACAACCAAGCGCTGGTGCAGTTCGACGTCGGCATGGCTTCGGCGGGCGGTTTGATTGCCGTGGTCATCGCCAACATCGCCGCGATCATTCTGGTGCGAATGATCGGCAAAAACCTGACTGACAAAGCGTGAGGCCTGCCATGACCCTCCAACAATCCCGTCGCCTGCAAAGCCTGCTGCTCGGCACGCTGGCCTGGGCCATCGCGATCGTGATTTTCTTCCCGATCTTCTGGATGGTGATGACCAGTTTCAAGAGCGAAATCGACGCTTTCGCCACGCCGCCGCAGTTCATCTTCACGCCAACGCTGGAGAACTATCTGCATATCAACGAGCGCAGCGACTACTTCAGCTTCGCCTGGAACTCGGTGGTGATCTCCTTCAGCGCCACCGCCCTGTGTCTGTTGATCGCGGTGCCGGCGGCGTACTCGATGGCGTTCTATGAAACCCAGCGCACCAAAGGCACGCTGCTGTGGATGCTCTCGACCAAGATGCTGCCGCCGGTGGGCGTGCTGATGCCGATCTACCTGCTGGCCAAGAGTTTCGGCCTGCTCGACACGCGCATTGCGCTGATCGTGATCTACACGCTGATCAACCTGCCGATCGTGGTCTGGATGGTTTACACCTACTTCAAGGACATCCCCAAAGACATCCTCGAAGCCGCCCGCCTCGACGGTGCGACGCTGTGGCAGGAAATGGTCCGCGTGCTGCTGCCAATCGCCAAGGGCGGCCTCGCCTCGACCGTGCTGCTGTCGCTGATCCTGTGCTGGAACGAGGCGTTCTGGTCGCTGAACCTGACCTCATCGAATGCCGCACCGCTGACCGCGCTGATCGCCTCGTATTCAAGTCCCGAAGGGCTGTTCTGGGCCAAGTTGTCGGCCGTATCGACCCTGGCCTGTGCGCCGATTCTGATCTTTGGCTGGATCAGCCAGAAGCAACTGGTGCGCGGTCTCTCGTTCGGCGCCGTGAAATGAACATCCCGAATCCAACCCTATCCCCTGTGGGAGCGAGCCTGCTCGCGAAAGCGGAGTGTCATTCAACCCTGATGTCGACTGACACGGCCCCTTCGCGAGCAGGCTCGCTCCCACAGAAAAGCCGATCTGGTTTAACCCAATAATAAATTGCGGAGGCCCATCTCATGGCCAACCTGAAAATCAAAAATCTGCAAAAAGGCTTCGAAGGCTTTTCCATCATCAAGGGCATCGACCTTGAAGTGAACGACAAGGAATTCGTGGTCTTCGTCGGCCCGTCGGGCTGCGGCAAATCCACCCTGCTGCGCTTGATCGCCGGCCTTGAAGAGGTCAGCGGCGGCACTATCGAACTTGATGGCCGCGATATCACCGAAGTCAGCCCGGCCAAGCGCGATCTGGCGATGGTGTTCCAGACCTACGCGCTGTACCCGCACATGACCGTGAAAAAGAACATGTCGTTCGCCCTCGATCTGGCCGGCGTGCCGAAAGCCGAGGTCGAGCGCAAGGTTGGCGAAGCGGCACGTATTCTTGAACTCGGGCCGATGCTCGAGCGCAAACCCAAACAGCTGTCCGGCGGTCAGCGTCAGCGCGTGGCGATCGGCCGCGCCATCGTGCGCAACCCGAAGATTTTCCTCTTCGATGAGCCGCTGTCCAACCTCGACGCGGCGTTGCGCGTGCAGATGCGTCTGGAACTGCTGCGCCTGCATAAAGACCTGCAAGCGACGATGATTTATGTGACCCACGATCAGGTCGAAGCGATGACCATGGCCGATAAAGTCGTGGTGCTCAATGGCGGTAGAATCGAACAGGTCGGCTCGCCGCTGGACCTCTATCACAACCCGGCCAATCTGTTTGTCGCAGGCTTCCTCGGTACGCCGAAAATGGGTTTCCTCAAAGGCAAGATTGCCCGCATCGACGGCCCGAGCTGTGAAGTTTCGCTGGACGCAGGCACGCGCATCACCCTGCCGTTCAACGCCGCCAACCTCAGTGTCGGCAGCGCAGTCACGTTGGGCATTCGCCCCGAACATCTTGAGCTGGCGCAACCCGGCGACTGCACGTTGCAGGTGACTGCCGACGTCAGCGAACGCCTCGGCAGCGACACCTTCTGCCACGTCACCACCAGCGCTGGCGAAGCCCTGACCATGCGCGTGCGCGGCGATCTGGCCAGCCGTTACGGCGAGCAATTGAGCCTGCGCCTGGACCCGACTCACTGCCATCTGTTCGATGCCGAAGGTGTGGCGCTGACCCGTCCGCTGCGTGCTGCGGCCTGATTTCGAGACTATCCGATGAAACTCAACCAACAGAACCTCAATCGCCTCGCCGCCCAAGTGCAACTGCCGGGCTACGACCTCGGCGCCACACGCCAGGGCATCGCCCACATCGGCGTCGGTGGTTTCCATCGTGCGCATCAGGCGTATTACACCGATGCCTTGATGAACACTGGCGAAGCGCTGGACTGGGCAATCTGCGGCGTCGGGCTACGCCCGGAAGATCGCCGCGCCCGCGATGATCTGCGCGAGCAGGATTACCTGTTCACCCTGTTTGAACTGGGCGACAGCGATGACACCGAAGTGCGCGTCATTGGCGCGATCCGCGACATGCTGCTGGCCGAAGATGGCGCCCAGACGCTGATCGAAAAACTCGCCGGACCACAGATCCGCATCGTCTCGCTGACCATCACCGAGGGCGGCTACTGCATCGACGACAGCAACGGCGAGTTCATGGCGCATCTGCCGCAGATTCAACACGACTTGGCC
Organism: Pseudomonas sp. Irchel 3F6; assembly: GCF_900187595.1. NCBI lineage: Bacteria > Pseudomonadati > Pseudomonadota > Gammaproteobacteria > Pseudomonadales > Pseudomonadaceae > Pseudomonas > Pseudomonas sp. Irchel 3F6. Next base: position 1,071,580 of record NZ_FYDP01000001.1, read on the forward strand.
CATCCCGAGGCGCCGGGCACCGTGTTCGGTTTCCTCTGCGCCGCGTTGGCCAAACGCCGTGCGGCGGGTGTTCCGGCGTTCACTGTGATGTCCTGCGATAACCTGCCGCACAACGGCGCGGTCGCGCGCAAGGCGCTGCTGGCTTTCGCCGCCCTGCGTGATCCGGATCTGCGCGACTGGATCGACCAGAACGTCAGTTTCCCCAACGCCATGGTCGATCGAATCACACCGATGACCAGCACCGCGCATCGCCTGCAACTGGCCGACAAACACGGCGTCGACGATGCCTGGCCGGTGGTCTGCGAACCGTTTGTGCAGTGGGTGCTGGAAGATAAATTCGTCAGCGGCCGCCCGGCATGGGAAAAGGTCGGCGTGCAGTTCACCGACGATGTGTCGCCGTACGAAGAGATGAAGATCAAACTGCTCAACGGCAGTCACCTGGCGCTCACCTATCTGGGTTTCCTCAAGGGTTATCGCTTCGTCCACGAGACCATGAACGATCCGCTGTTCGTGCGTTACATGCGCGCCTACATGGACCTGGATGTCACGCCGCAACTGGCGCCGGTGCCGGGCATTGATCTGAGCGAATACAAGGACACGCTGGTGGCGCGGTTTTCCAATCAGGCGATTGCCGATCAGCTGGAGCGTGTGTGTTCGGATGGCTCGTCGAAGTTTCCCAAGTTCACCGTGCCGACGATCAATCGGCTGATCGCCGATGGCCGCGAGACCAAACGCGCGGCGCTGGTCGTCGCGGCGTGGGCGCTGTATTTGAAGGGCGTGGATGAGAATGGCGATACGTATTCGATTCCGGACCCGCGAGCGGCTTTCTGTCAGGGATTGGTAGCGGACGATGAGTTGATCACCGAACGCCTGTTGGGCGTGGAAGAGATTTTCGGCACAGCGATACCGAAGTCGGCGGAGTTTGTTGCAGCGTTCGAGTGGTGCTGCCAGAGTTTGCGCGAGGTTGGGGTTTCGGGGACTCTGGAACGGGTGCTCGGCTGAAAAGCCCCTCACCCTAGCCCTCTCCCGGAGGGAGAGGGAACCGACCGCGTGGTTCTTCCGTTATTCATCGACCTGAAATTCCGAGTCGAATACAGAGTGTGAAAGGCATGAAAATCTGCTCCCTTTCCCCCTCGCCCCCGTGGGGGAGAGGGCTGGGGTGAGGGGGTAGCTCTTGATCTTCAGCGCAATCTGACAGGCCCATACATGACAACAACAAAGCTCTTCCTGGGTATCGACTGCGGCACCCAAGGCACCAAAGCGATCATCCTCGACGCCGACAGCGGTCAGGTGCTCGGTCTGGGCGCGGCGCCGCACACGATGATCAGCGGCGCCAACGGCCGCCGTGAACAAGACGTTCAGCAATGGCTCGATGCATTCGTCAGCGCCACCCGCCAGGCCTTGCAAGCGGCAAACGTCGACGGCCAAGCGATCCTCGGCGTTGGCGTCTCCGGCCAGCAACACGGCCTGGTGCTGCTCGATGAGCAAGGCGCAGTGCTGCGCCCGGCCAAGCTCTGGTGCGACACCGAAACCACGCCGGAAAACGACCGCTTGCTCGCGCAACTGGGCGGCGAGCAAGGTTCGCTGGAACGCCTCGGCGTGGTCATTGCGCCGGGCTACACGGTGTCGAAACTGCTCTGGACCAAAGAGCAGCATCCCGACGTGTTCTCACGCATCGCCCGAATCCTTTTGCCCCACGACTACCTCAATTACTGGCTCACCGGCCGCGCTTGCAGCGAATACGGCGATGCCTCCGGCACCGGTTATTTCAACGTGCGCACGCGGCAATGGGATGTGCAGATCCTGCGCGACATCGACGCCAGCGGCCGTTTGCAAACCGCGCTGCCGGAGCTGATCGACGCGCACGCCGCCGTCGGCACCCTCCTCCCGGCAATCGCCGAGCAACTCGGCATCAACCCCAACGCGGTGGTTTCCAGCGGCGGTGGCGACAACATGATGGGCGCCATTGGTACCGGCAATATCCAGCCCGGCGCGATCACCATGAGCCTCGGTTCGTCCGGCACGGTCTACGCCTATTCGGAGGAGCCGAACGTCAGCGCCGATGCCTCGGTTGCCACGTTCTGTTCCTCCAGCGGCGGCTGGCTGCCGCTGATCTGCACCATGAATTTGACCAACGCCACCGGTGCGATTCGCGAACTGTTCAGGCTCGATCTGCCGACCTTCAACCAACTGGTCGCGCAGTCGCCGATCGGTGCCGAAGGCGTGAGCATGTTGCCGTTTCTCAACGGCGAACGCGTGCCCGCCCTGCCCCACGCCACCGGCAGCCTGCACGGGCTGACGATGGACAATCTGACCCAGGCCAATCTGTGCCGCGCGGCTGTCGAAGGCACCACCTTCGGTTTGCGCTATGGGCTGGATTTGCTCCGCCAGAATGGTTTACAAAGCCTGCGCATCTGCCTGATCGGCGGCGGCTCGAAGAGCGCGGTGTGGCGGCAGATCGTCGCCGACATCATGAACGCCCCGGTGATCTGCACAGAACAAAGCGAAGCCGCCGCACTGGGCGCGGCGATTCAGGCAGCGTGGTGCGCGTCGCGCTCGAACGGCGATGATGTGTCCCTGGACGATCTGTGCAAGCGCTGCGTGAAACTCGACGCGGGCAGCGAAACCCTGCCGATCGCCGCCAATGTCGCGGCGTTCCAGCAGGCCTACGAACGCTATCAACAGCATGTCGCAACCCTATAACGAGCAAACAACTATGTACCTGGTGTGTGGCGAAGCCCTGTTTGATTTTTTCAGCGAAAACGACGCCAGCGGTCTGGCCTCGAAAGTCAATTTCAAGGCAATTGCCGGCGGCTCGCCGTTCAACGTTGCCGTAGGTTTGCGGCGTTTGGGCGTGGACTCGGCGCTCTTCGGTGGGCTGTCCACCGACTACCTCGGCCGCCGTTTGCAGCAAGTGCTGCAGGACGAAGGCGTGCGCCCGGATTATCTGGTGGATTTTGCCGCGCCGACCACCCTGGCGATGGTCGCGGTAGGCGCCAATGGCTCACCGCACTACAGCTTCCGTGGCGAAGGCTGTGCCGATCGGCAACTGAGCGAGGCGCATCTGCCGACACTCGGCGACGAGGTGCGCGGCCTGCACATCGGCTCGTTTTCGCTGGTGGTACAGCCGATCGGCGACACCTTGCTTAAGCTGGTTCAGCGCGAAAGCGGCAAACGCCTGATCAGCCTCGATCCCAACGTGCGCCTCAATCCCGAGCCGAACATCGAGCTATGGCGCGAGCGCATCGCCACGCTGGTGCGCCTGGCCGATCTGATCAAAGTCAGCGACGAGGATCTGAGCCTGCTCTATCCCGAGCAGGATCCGCAGCATGTTATTGAAAGCTGGCTCGAGCATCGCTGCCAGATCGTGTTCCTGACACGCGGTGGCGACGGCGCAACGGTGTTCAGTCGCACCCATGGCTCGTGGTCGGTCCCGGCCAACCCGGTGAAAATTGCCGACACCGTTGGCGCTGGCGACACCTTCCAGGCGGCGCTGATCACCTGGCTGACCGAACATTCGCTGGACTCGGTAGAAGGCGTGCAGCAGCTCAGTCGCGAGCAAATCGACGGCATGCTCAGGTTCGCCGTACAAGCCGCCGCGCTGACCTGCAGCAAAACCGGTCCGGATCTGCCCTATCGTCATCAATTGAGCTGAGCGCGTAGACTGTCGGCCTTTTTGCGCACGACGGAAAACAGCTCTTGAATCACAGGCACATCCTCGCCCTTCTGACCCTGGCCACCCTGCTGAGCGGTTGCGGCACCTCGCCGCCCCGCTCCCCGGAAGACATCTGCGCAATCTTCCGCGAGAAAAGCGATTGGTACGACGCTGCGCAAGTCACGCAGAAACGCTGGGGCGTGCCGATCCAGGTGCCGTTCGCGATCATGTATCAGGAATCCGGCTACCGCTACGACGCCAAGACGCCGCGCAAATACCTGCTCTGGGTGATTCCTTGGGGCCGCGTCTCGACCGCGTCCGGCTACGCGCAAGCCAAGGACGAAGTCTGGGCCGACTACCAGAAAAGCACCGGCCGCAACTGGGCCGATCGCGAAGACTTCGACGACGCCATCGACTTCGTCGGCTGGTACATGGACAAGACCACCTCGATCAACGGCGTGCACAAATACGACGCCTATAACCAGTACCTGAACTACCACGAAGGCTGGGGCGGCTTCCGTAACAAGACCTACGCGAGCAAAGCCTGGCTACCGCCGACCGCGCGCAAGGTGCAGAACCGTTCGGATCTGTATGCGCAGCAGTATGCCGGGTGCAAGGAAGACCTCAATCGCGGGTTCTGGAGCCGGTTCTGGCATTGGTTGTAGAAGCCGTTCGCGAGCAGGCTCGCTCCCACAGGACCTTAGTGAACGCCGATTTTGTGTACACCCGAGAAACCTGTGGGAGCGGGCTTGCCCGCGATGGCAATCTCTCAAACACCATCAAAGTCTATGAAAGGCCCGATTTCACTGACCCAAACCGCCCTCCTAAGGGTTTTCCCTATGACATCAAGGCCCCACACCTACGCCATTTGCGCCTTGAATGAGGCCGTCTAATCCTGCAACATCCATCACCTGCTTATTCAACGGACGGAATTCAAGGCATGCTGGACGCCAATGCAACCCACATCACCCTCTCGATCGAAGACGCCAACGCCGACCTGCAAGTCCTCAGCTTCACCGGTCGCGAAGCCCTCAACGAACCGTTCCGTTTCGACCTCGAACTGGTCAGCGCCCGCCCCGACCTGAAGCTCGAAGAGCTGCTGCACAAGCGCGCCTGCCTGACCTTCGGCGCTACCGGCGAAGGCAAGATTCACGGCCAGGTCTATCGCATCGAGCAGGGCGACTCCGGCAAGACCCTGACCCGCTACAGCATCAGCCTGATGCCGCAACTGGCGTATCTGCAGCACAACCATGATCAGCAGATCTTCCAGCAACTGACGGTGCCGAAAATCATCGCCCAGGTGCTGGAAGATCGCGGCATTCTCTCTGACGCCTACAGCTTCCAGCTCGGCGCCGAGTATCCGGAACGCGAGTATTGCGTGCAATACGATGAGTCCGACCTGCATTTCATCCAGCGTCTGTGCGAAGAGGAAGGCATCCACTTCCACTTCCAGCACAGCAGCAGCGGCCACAAACTGGTGTTCGGCGACGACCAGACGGTGTTCCGCAAACTGAAGCCGGTCAGCTACCAGCAAGACTCCGGCATGGCCGCCGAGAAGCCGGTGATCAAGCGCTTCAACCTGCGCCTGGAAACCCGCACCACCCGCGTCAGCCGTCGCGACTACGATTTCGAAAAACCCAAGCTACTGCCCGAAGGCGCGGTCAAATCCGAATTCGCCCCGGACCTGGAAGACTACGACTACCCCGGCCGCTTCACCACCCGCGAGCGCGGCAAGTTCCTCTCGACCCGCGCCTTGGAACGCCATCGCAGCGACTACAAACTCGCCGAAGGCAAAGGTGATGAACCGACGCTGACCAGCGGCCATTTCCTCACGCTCGCCGAACACCCGCGCGCCGAGTGGAACGACCTGTGGCTGCTGCTGGAAGTCTTCCACGAAGGCAAACAGCCGCAAGTGCTCGGCGAAAACGTCACCAGCGACGTCACCGACAACAAAAGCGATTTCCATCAGGGCTACCGCAACAGCTTCCTCGCCACCCCGTGGGACGCGCACTACCGCCCTGCCCTCGAACATCCGAAACCGAAAGTCCTCGGCAGCCAGACCGCCGTCGTCACCGGCCCTGCCGGTGAAGAAATCCACTGCGATCAATACGGCCGCATCAAGGTGCAATTCCACTGGGACCGCGACGGCCAGTCCGACGATAAAACCACCTGCTGGATGCGCATCGCCAGCGGCTGGGCCGGCGCAGCCTACGGCGGCATTGCCATCCCGCGCATCGGCATGGAAGTCCTCGTCACCTTCCTCGAAGGCGACCCCGACCAGCCCCTCGTCACCGGCTGCCTGTACCACAAGGAAAACGTCGTCCCCTACGACCTGCCGGCCAACAAGACCCGCAGCACCTTCAAAACCCTCAGCTCCCCGGGCGGCAAGGGCTACAACGAATTCCGCATCGAAGATAAGAAAGGCGCCGAACAGATCTACATCCACGCCCAGCGCGACTGGGACGAAAACATCGAACACGACCAGAAAATCCGCGTCGGCAACGAACGGCATGACACTGTTGAAGCCAACGTATTGAGCGAGTTCAAGGTCGAAGAACACCGGATCACCCACCTGGACCGCATCAGCGAAATGCGCGCGGATGATCACCTGACAGTGGGTGTGACGCAGCATGTGAAGGTTGGGACTGGGCAGTTTGTTGAGGCTGGCAACGAAATCCATTATTACGCCGGCCAGAGAGTCGTGGTCGAAGGCGCCATGGAACTGACCGCCAAGGCTGGCGGCAGCTTCGTCAAGGTCGATGCGGGTGGCGTGACCATCAGCGGCGCTGAGGTGAAGGTCAATACCGGCGGCTCGCCCGGGGTGGGCACGCCGGCGGCGCCGTTGTTGCCGGGGCCGATGAAGGTTGTGGATGCGGATAAGGCGGGGAAAGCACCGCTCCCTGCCCGTCTTAATGAGTCAGGTATCACCCCGCTGTGCGGAAAACAGAGTAACGGCGCTTGCAGCCGTAAGGATTGCACATGCATGTAAAAGCGCTGAGCGCTCTCCTCGCCGAGCCTCGTTACGACTTTTCAGACCTGCCCGCTACAAGCGAATCGCTGTGTTTCATCATCGACCAAGGGCTCCAGCCAGACGCTTTGGGTCGTCTTTATCGATTAGGCGAACCCGTCGTCGCTCAAGGTCTGTTTGTAGGGACAGACCTTGCAGAGATTCCTGACGAGCCATTGTGGCTGGTGGCCCCAAAGGGCGGCAAAGTGGCAAAGGTCGCTGTGGAACTATGTGAGGAACGCTTTTCGGGAATTGCAATCTCAACCCGGGATCCTGAAAAAGCTCTGGCTCATGCGCGCTGGCTGCTTAAGGCAAACGATGGTTCAGGTGGCCAAAGTCTGCTGAGTTTCCACAAGCCGAGTTTATGGGCTGCGCTGGCCTACACCGCCGATAAAGCATTCGACCAGTTACTAGGCTGCTGGGAGGCGGTCTACAGCCCTGCGCCGATTCATTTCGGTCAAGAGCGTGGGCGATGGCTGACCTGGAAGGCCACCGATCAATCAACGTGGGACGGTGACAGAGCGGCGTTCAATCTGCCCGAGGCGGCCGCGAAAGTACAAGCGCGCCTGGGCTGGATGTACTGGATCGATGAGGAATACACAGCATTCAATGAGCCATCCGATGACCGCTTGAATGACATGGCGGACAACCTCGACATGCTGCTCAAAAACAACATTTATGATGGCGATCACCTGCTCAAGCTTGGCCATGTCGTGAACGGTCCGCTGTTCGAGACCCAGCCTGGGATCATGGCGATCCTGCAATCAAAGGACGAGTCGTTTATCAAAGTAGATCGGCTCCTGGAATCAGCCGCCGTTGCCCAACACTAAGGCGACGCGACAACAGAACGGAATCACCATGGAAATTACAAATCACGCCGTAATGCCCGGCGAAACTCTGGGCCAGATTGCTACGCGCTACAACACTACTGTGGCGCAACTTCGTCAGATGAACCCCTTCATCACCAACCCGGATAATGTCAAAGTCGGATGGAACCTGAGCGTTCCAAAAGCCGCTCAATCGCCTGCTGTGCCTGCCGCTCAGACACCTGCCGCAGCTCAACCGCCCGCGCAAACGACCCCGGAAGCCGCAACTCAGTGCTCTGCGGAGGATCTGGTTGAACTGGAGCCTGTCAAAGACACCCCAGATCAGAGCTCAAAGACTTTCAAACCGCACGCGCCTCCCTGCTCGAAAAAGTTTGCCAGTGCGATTTATGCCACCGAAGAACAAGAATTTTGGCTGCTTCCCGAACGGGCAAAGTCCGCTATCAAAGAATCCATGTTTGCCTTGGATAAAATGATTGCGCCCAGCAAATCACGTGATGCACGCCTGAACGGGTTGCAGGAATCTGGTTTGCTGGAATACTTCCTTGAGCCCAAGTTGAGCAACTTTCTCACTGGCGCGCAGCGTGCACGCATGGAAGAGTTTGAAGCGATGGGCGATGAGATCGAAATCGATCCCGCCACCGCTAAAAAAAGGCAGAACGACGCTAATGGAAACAAACCGGCAGTCGCTCCTGCTCAGTCCACGGATGAGGACACGCCGGTATCTCGCCTCGACCGTCTAGCGACAGACATAGCTACTGACCAGCACGTTCACAAAGCATATGCCGATTTTTACAAGCGGCGGGCTGAGTGGGTCGCGCTAAAAAAAGAAGCGGTAGCGGCCGCTAAGTTGGAAGGCTACACCTACGAAAGCGGCTCGCTGTACTCCAAGAAGGCGATTGAAGCGCGGGCACGTGTGCAAGCTTATCTGGAGGCTCGCAAGAAGTTCCTCGGCAACAAAGACTTCAAGCAGGTATCGCTGGAAGACGTTGCCAAAGCCTTGGCGGAAAAGAAAAAAAGTTACGACAATATCTGCAGTGGCATGACTGACTGCACCGCCGATCTGGTCGGTTATGTCTACACACTACACAAAAATGGCGAAGCGCTTGATTACCACGCTTATACTGAATCCATCATCAAAGCGTCCGAGTATGGTCTTGCTCTTCCGGAATTCGCCTTGATCAGTGACGGACTCCCTTCCGGTATCGAGCAGTTTAAACTGTATCTGGACACAGAGAAAAAGCAGGTAGAAGTTACAGCGCAGCTTCAAGAGAAATACAAACGCTGGATCGAGGCAACAGGCCAAAATGCCCAGGCGCCAGCCGGCCTCGTTGATGCAGAACGTGCCAAGTGGGATCAACTACAAAAAATCAAAGATGACCTCCAGGCCACAGCCCAAAAAAATGTCAGCACCAGTAAACCTGGTCGTTATTTAATTTGGGAACCAGAAGAGTTCCAACCGAAACCAATCGACCGTATGGTAAAGCCAGGCTTTCCACTGCGTGAAGTCAGCCTTTCTGACGCCAAGGGCACGCCCCTTGGATGGTTCAGCATGGCGAACCTGAAAGATGCAAAAAAAATCATCAAAGAAGATTTAAAAAAGGCGGCTGGCTCAATAAAGAAGGTAAAAGAAAGTCTACCAACCGATGCTACCGAAGGCTCCGATAAAAACAGTGAAATCAGTTCGTTCCGCCAATGGCTCTTGGATCAGGGCGCAATAAAAATCAGTGATCAGGCTGGCGACTGTTTCGACGAAAAAGGCTGGTTCAAAGCTAAAGACTTTTACGCGCACTTGAAAAAGCAAGGTTATGAGGTTACTGAACTAGAAGACGACGCGGCCCTAACTAACTGGGGCAAGCACCTTCAGCAACTAGTGTTCCAGAAAAGTGTGCGCGGCGAAGTAAGGCTGTTTGATGCAAGTCCTCAGGCTCAATTCGTCCGCTGCCTGACTCCTCCACAGCCGAGCATTCACGGTGAACTGAAGCTAGAAGGCCCGAAGATGTCCGCCGCGGAAGGCTTCCAGATATCTGGGGAGATGGGATTGAGCCTGGACTTGGCACGGGGCGAAGTTCAGTTAATGAAAGTGGACATGCCTGCCAAAGCCAACGCTCAAGAAATCATGCTTGACTATCTCTTGGACGGCAGCCCACGACAAATGAGTTTCGGCCGCTTCTCCTTTCACTTTGGTGCAAAGGCCTGGGGTTACGCTGGAGCGTCGTTATTGTTAGCTGGCAGCGTCGAGCTGAGCCCTATCTTCGGCAACGTCAAATATGGAGCGTCGCTGAGCCCGGTAAAACGCGCACAACGTGAAGACGCTTCTGCAAAAGAAGAACGCGCCGATCACGCAGCCGCCAAGCAAGCAAAAACCGATAGCGGTGACGATAGTCCTACTCCTGATCTTGAACACAAGTCGAAATCCGGCACCTACGCCGACTCCAAAAGCACAGAGCAACTGCGCGGCGGACGTTTCGCAAAAGTACAAATCGAAAACGGCGCAAAAGCCAGCTTCAATGTCTTTGGGGGTTTGCAAGCCGCCATTGAGCTTACCGGCGTATTGAACTGGGCGCCGCCAAAAGAACTCGCCGCCTTACGCACCGCACCTTCAACGGGGATTGGCAGCGCTAAAGACGCGAAAAATGCAAATCCATGGTTGACGCTGGCCAAGTTGAGCGGTTCAGTTGGGGTGGCGTTTGGCGCGGGCTTTCAGGGAACGGCGCAGGTGTCTCTCGATAAGGGGCGTTTTATTTTGAACTTGAAAGCGGCTGTGGTACTTGGCCCAGGTGCAAATGGTAGCTTCAAGTTCGAAGTTGGTTATGAGGCAGTGGTTGACCTTGTAAACTTGTATCGCCGGGAGTTGCACAGAGCCAAAGGCAGAAAAGTGGAGTGGATGGAGACAGAAGCGGGACAGTTTGCATCGGCGCTGAACGCATTAGGAGCTGCTGGGCTTAGTGTGGAAATGTCTTACCTGATGGGTTGGAGTGTTGTCATGGACTTGTATGACGCGATGACCAGCGGAGGAAAAGGTGGTCCGATTGCTCATGCTATTATTGAATACCAAAATCCAGACGAGTTAAAAAAATGGGTTGTAGAGGCCACCCCTGCCGCGTTAGGCCCGATTTTGTTGACACTGATATCTAATCCGGAGGAGTTCGCCATAGCCACAGCGAAACAAACTAGCATTAGCGCTTCAAACGATGGCAAGAAAAAATATACTAGAGATACAGCATATTTAGCGCAACAGACAGCGATCGAGATGATAATTACTCATATAACTACTAACGCTCAAGAGAAAGGAAGCCTACCGGAGGCTCAAAAACAATTTGAGCTAGCTTGCGCATGCATGAACAAATTCGGGGTCGAACCGGTTGATACAGGGCAAAAATACTGTGAAAACCGCTATTTGTTGGACAATTTCATGAGCGAACCAGTGCTTGCGGTAACTGAAGCACTCGGAAACACTACTAGGGCTCGATATAAGAAAAATGCTTCGATATTAGGTGGGCCGATTGATGGATCCTGCAAAATTGTTATGCATGAAAACAGCTACATACCAAGGCCTTCTGTGAAATTTTCAGCTCCAGCGGGAGAATCAAATTGATAAACTTAAAAAAATTGTTCGCTACAACCTTCTGTGTCCTCCTTATATTTCTCTGCAATACCGCTAATGCAACACTAACAAAAGAGCAAGAAGAAGCGAAGAAGAAAGGCATTGAGCTCTACAATCAATACAAAGCAATATCCGCAATCGAGTTTTTAGAAATCGCTGCAAAGGGTGGTGATAATGAAGCACTTTACTATCTAGGAGAATCAATAAGAAAAAACAACAGATATATGACCCAAGAAGCGCAAAAGGCTTACGAGGAGTCAGCAAAGAAAGGCAATATTTACTCTATGATTCGGCTCGGCGGCGCGGATCAAGATTTGTGCGTAACTATGAATAATTGTTCTTCCTCTGAGCAATCGCCTAAAGATTGGATGAACAAAGCCAAAACCCTTGCTACAGATCAGGCATCTCATGGTGACGCTGAGTCGATGTACCTACTATGGGAGATAACAGGAAACGATGAATGGCTTGAAAAGTCCGCAGAAAAAGGTTTTGCATTAGCGCAATTTCGTTTAGCGACCAAGTATCAAGAGGGGGGAGGCATGTTCCTACTACCCTCTAGCAGATCAGATGAAATCGAAAAATGGATGAAAGCCGCTGCAGAGAATGGTTATCCACCAGCCATGATGGGATTTGCCGCTACGAGGATTGAAAAAGCCGATTTGTCATCATTTAGAAAATGGAATGAAAAAGCTGCAGCCTCAGGCTATGCATCTGCAGTTTTTGGTTACGCGTCATATATTGGCGAAGCTGAACCAAAATACGGATTCGAATCAGACCCGGTAAAGTCATACGCACTATTGTCGAATCTACTGGAGCTTGATGGTGGTGGAAACGTAATAAACAACGTTAACGACGTATTGCCGGAAGTAGAAAAAAAGCTGTCAAAAGAGCAACTAGAAAAAGCAAAAGAACTCGCAAAAACGTGGAAGGCCACTCACCCACCGCTCTCGTTTTTTCCAGATAAGTTAGGGTACTGAAATTTAGCAGCACAGCCTTATCATTAATTTTTTTCGAGCACGTCAAAGCCCGTACCCTAATGATTCATATCGCAAACGACAAATGCCCGAGACAAGGGAAAAGCAACCGTAAATAACTCAGCTCATGTTCACATCGGTTAACTCAGCCTTAACGCCACAGTCAGAGACTCCATATCACCGCACACCCTCAGCTCTCCCCCGCTGACGCCCAGTGCGGCAGGCTCGCCCGGCTTCGTGCCGGGCGCCTACCCGCAACGCTGGAGTCCTCTCATGAACATTCGTCCCTTCCTGCTCACTGCCACCCTCGCCTGCAGCTCATACGCCGCACTGGCCCAAGCCAACGTCACCTCCGCCACATCGAATCAAACACCCTACCAATACGGCATGCCCCTCCACGTGGCAAAGGTGCTTTCGCTAACCGAGCCGCCGACCTCGGAATGCAAAGTCATCACCGCCGACATGAAATACATCGACAACACCGGCAAGCCCGCACAAATCAGTTACAGGAAATTATCTGACGCTTGCAGTCAACAGAACTGACAGACGCTTCTGATTTTCCGGTTGGCCATAGGCTTGGGGTGGCTTCGGCGGTTATGCTCGGGGCCTTCCCTACTGCCGCAAGGATTGGCCATGCAGTTGTCGTTCCGCACGTTGTCGAGCTTCACTTCAATCCTGTGTTTTCTGCTGGCGCTGGTCTGGGGATTTTTTCCGGAGGCGTTGCTGGCGATCTGGAGTATTGGCTATTCGGAAGGCACTGGCGTAGTCGCTCGGCGCAGCGCGGTGCTGTTTGCGGCGTTGGGGGTCATGTTTTATTTGCTGCGCAATGCTCCGCCGTCAGTGGCACGCAGTGCACTGAGCAATGGTTTTATCGTCGGCTGTTTCGGTTTGGCGGCGTTGGGTTTTGGCGAATGGCTCAATGGTCATGCCGGCCCCGGGATCTTGCTCGCGGTGCTGGTCGAGTTCGCGCTGGGCCTTGGTTTTGTGCAGGCCCGGCGCGTGACGGACGAACTGGGTGAGACGGTGGGTTAAACGGCTCGAGAACGAGCGCTGGTTTGATGTGTCGTGGTCTGTTGCGCGAGGTCGGAACGCAGGCCAGCGACCAGGTTGTTGATTTCACGGCAGCTGTTCAGGCGGCTGGCGTCGATTCCACTGACGTAGAGATCGGCTTGGTCGGTTCGATGGTCGCCAAATACTTTGACGGACATCGACAAGTCTGGTGTCAACGTGCACTGGCAGCGTTTCGGCAGGAAGCTGCTTTCAATGATGTTGCGTAATTCCAAGGCAGATAAAAACATGGCGAACCCTCTCCTTTCTGTGCGATTGCCAATCAAGTATTCACGCTGACCCTCTGCTGCGCCTTCACGGGTGTGCCCCCGCTGTTTCCCTGGTGCGGCAAGTGGTGGTACTGCGAAATGCCCATTGGAGTGTAGGCGCCCAAATCCTGTGCGCCTCACCAAAAGAACGCATAAAACGTGCCTTTGATCGGTTCGTTTTGCTCCCTTCAAAATCAAGCACTTGGAAATGTGGCCAGTATCCTGCTATTTGCAAATTGCATGAATCGACCACCCGTCCCCTGCAATCTGCAATCTCCGGGCAAATTTGCTTTCGAAGACTATGACGGCAAGAATGTCTCCCATGCAATTCAACCCGCACGGAGGCCTTCATGAATTCCTTAAGCGTTTGCGCGATCACCGGTCTGTTGATCGCCAACCTTTCCACCCTCGCCCACGCCGCCAAGCTCGAAGACATCGCGCCGTATCCCAAAGCCGAAGCCGGGTTTACCCGACAAGTCATCCATCTGCCCAAGCAAGAGCAGGAAGAGAATTTCCAGGTTGAAATTCTCGCCGGCAAAACCCTCGAAGTGGATTGCAATCGCCAGCGTTTGGGCGGTGTGCTCGATGAAAAGAATCTGCAAGGTTGGGGCTATCCGTTCTATCGCCTGGAAAAGGTCGTCGGCCCGATGAGCACGATGATGGCCTGCCCGCCTGGCAGCAAGAAAAAGCGCGCTTTCGTTCCGGTCGTCGGTGATGGCTTCATGTTGCGCTACAACAGCAAGCTGCCAGTCGTGGTATACGCGCCTTCGGACGTCGAAGTGCGCTATCGCATCTGGTCGGCGTCGGACAAAGTCGGCACCGCCCTGCAGGAATAACCGGAGCCCAGCCCTTGATTACTTGCCACGTCAGATATGTGATCGATCCTTACCAGTTACCCGCTTTCGAAGCCTATGCCAAAGCGTGGCTCGACATCGTTGAGCGCTTGGGCGGCACCCACCACGGCTACTTCCTCCCCTCGGAGGGCGCGAGCAACATTGCTTATTGCCTGTTCAGTTTCCCGTCGCTGGCCGATTACGAAAGCTATCGACATATTGCAATGACAGACCCGGAAAGCACCGCACTGGTTGCCGATCTGGTCGAGAAGAAATTCATCGTCAGTTACGAGCGCACGTTTCTGCGCCCGCTGCTGCCCTGATCGACATCACGCCGGCACGCCGCAAGCAGCGGCGCGTTCGGCGACATGGCGCAGGCTGTCGAAGTTGATGTTGGCCCCGGAGTCGATGGCGACGAATGTCTGATCGCGAACCCCACTGCGCGCCACGTACTGCTTGATCCCCGCAACAGCCAGCGCACCCGAAGGTTCAGTGATCGAACGGGTATCGTCGTAGATATTCTTGATCGCGGCGCAGAGTTCGTCATTGCTGACCGTGATCACTTCATCTACACAGAAGCGGCAAACCTCAAAGCCATACGCGCCAATCTGCGCTACCGCTACGCCATCGGCGAAGGTGCCGACACTGGGCAGGACCACCCGCTCGTCCGCACTTAAAGCCACTTGCAGGCACGCCGAATGTTCGGATTCGACGCCGATGATCCGCACTTCCGGGCGCAGGTATTTGACGTAGGCCGCGATACCGGCGATCAAACCTCCGCCGCCGACCGGGATGAAGATCGCGTTCAGCGTGCCTTGATGCTGGCGCAGGATTTCCATAGCCACGGTGCCTTGTCCGGCGATTACGTCAGGATCATCGAAGGGTGAAACGAACGTGCATCCGCTCTGCTCGGCCAAATGCAACGCGTGGGCCAGAGCAAAGGGAAAACTCTCTCCATGCAGCAGGGCTTCGGCACCGCGACTGCGCACGCCGAGCACTTTGAGCTCAGGGGTGGTAGACGGCATGACGATCGTCGCGCAGATGCCCAACTCCCGTGCCGCCAGCGCTACACCCTGCGCGTGATTACCCGCCGACGCAGTGATCACTCCCCGCGCTCGCTGCTCATCGCTCAGTTGCACGAGTTTGTTGTAAGCACCACGGATCTTGAAAGAGAACGTCGGTTGCAGATCTTCGCGCTTGAGCAGGACCCGATTGCCCAATGCTTGCGACAATGCCGGCGCAGGCTGCAACGGGGTACGCACCGCAATGTCGTACACCGGCGCGGCCAGGATTTTCTTTACGTAGTGCTCGAGCAGGGCTTGCTGGTCGGGGCTGTGCGGCATGGTCGTCTCCTGACATTTATCAGAACCCCGGAGACAGAAAGTAAAAACCCGCCTCTAGGGCGGGTTGGGTGCTGCAGTCGTGAGCTAGCCCGCCAAATGAGGAATGGCGGTAATAATGCTTGGCTGGCAGCGCGATACGGTGAAAGTCATGGGCTGGAAATTAGCCTGCCAGCGGATGACAAGTCAATGGCCCGCTGCAGAACTTTGAATCTTCCGCAGAACTGAGCAGTCACTGCAAAGGAGAACAACAACTTCTGCTCCAAGCCGATGAAAGTGGAGATCGACCATGAATATTCGCCAAATGCTGTTCGCCGTCCCGCTGCTGGTCGCCGCCCTGTCCAGCCCTGCTGCTTTCGCCGTCGATGAAAGCGACGCCGTGAAGAAGCCCGAATGTCCGAAAGGCCAGGTGTGGGACAGTAAAACCCAGCAATGCGTGCTGCAGACCAGTGGTTGACAGAAGCCCTGCTAAACTGGCCGAGGTTTTATTCTCAGGAAGATTTCCCCGTGTCCATTACGTCCCGCGCTGCATTGCTGGTCATCGATGTTCAAAACGACTTCATTCCCGGCGGTCAATTGCCGGCGCCTGAAGGTGACCGGATTGTGCCGCTGATCAACCGCCTCGCGCGGCAGTTCAGGCAAGTCGTGATTGCGCAGGACCGGCACCCGAGCGGGCATATCTCGTTTGCGTCCAGCCATCTTGGGCGCCAGCCCTACGATGTCATTGAGTTACCGTACGGCGCACAAACGTTGTGGCCCGATCACTGTGTGCAAGCCGGTGTCGGCGCCGAATTTCATCCGGAACTGGATCTACCGCACGCGCAATTGATCATCCGCAAGGGCTGCAATCCCGATATTGACAGCTACTCGGCTTTTCTCGAAGCGGATCGAAGCACCACCACCGGGCTCGCCGGCTATTTGAAAGAGCGCAGCATCGACACCGTTTACATGGTTGGCCTGGCGCTGGATTTCTGTGTAATGTTTTCGGCGCTGGATGCGCGCGCGGCGGGTTTTAATGTCTGTGTAGTGCTGGATGGCTGTCGCGCGATTGATCTGGACGGTTCGCTGGCAGCCGCCATAGCGCGGATGCAAGAGGCCGGCGTCAGCCTGATTCAATCATCAGATGTCCGTTAGGATATTCAGGCCGTGGCCGGCAACCACAGCCTGAATCGCGCTCCACCCAACGGCGAACCTTCAACCGTCAAAGTGCCGCCCTGCGCTTCGAGCGCTCGGCGGCTTATTGCCAAACCGAGGCCGAACCCACCCGTCGCGCGATCACGGCTGCGGTCGAGCCGGTAGAACGGTTCAAAGATCCGCTCGCGCTCGTCGTCGGGAATGCCGATGCCATCGTCGTCAACCCAGATCTCACACCCGCCAGCAATGACCTGCACGCCAATCTGAATGCGCTTTTCGCAATAGCGCATGGCATTGCGCAAAAGGTTCTGGATGGCCCGGGCGGTCAGGCGCGGATCCAGCGCGAAGCGTTCGAGCTGACCGTGCAGCAGAACGTCAATCACGATGTCTGGCGACTCCAGTTCCTCATCGACGCTGCCGAGAATGCTGTCGATGAATTCGTCCAGCGACACCTCGATGCGCTCAGGCGACTGCGCCGGATTCTGCAAACGGCTGTAGGAAAGCAACTCCAGCACCAATTCATCCAGCTCACGAATATGCGCGACCAAACTCTGCAGGCGCTCGCGGCTGGCGGCCGGCAAGTCTTCTGACAACGCCAGCGCCAGGCCGAAATCCAGACGCGTCAACGGCGTACGCAGCTCATGGGAAACAGCGTTGAGCAAGTCGCGCTGCTGATTGAGCAGGTTTTCTATATCGCCGGCCATGGTGTCGAACACGTTGGCGAGGCTGCCGATGTTCGAACTCGGGGCGATTCTGGTTCGCTCGCTCAAGTGGCCTTTGCCGAAGCGTTCGGCGGTGCCTTTCAGGCGCTCGAGATCGCGCCAGTGCGGGCGCAACCAGAGCAGCAGGCAGCCGAGCAACATGGCGCCGATCAGCACGTTGATGCTCCAGTACAACAGATCGACGTCGACCGGATCCGGCGGTACGACCATGCGCACGGCCATGTCCGCATTCAGCGGAGTCACCGCCAGCGTTCGCCAGCCCCAATCGCCGATGCGCACCACGTTCTCACCACGGTGCAACCGTTCCTGCTCGATGGGCGTGAACACCGGGTCGTCGATTGGCGTCAGGACGATGTGCAGCGGCTGGAATTCCTTGTCCATCGCCGCCGCAATCGCCGGCCATTGCTCTTGCGGCGCAGCATGAAACTGCTTGGTGATCAGCGATTGCAGACCTCGGGAGAATTCCAGATTGTAGGTGACGAAGCGATCCCGAAAGGCCATGACCACTAGATCCGGCACCAGATAGATCGCCGCACTATAGGAGACGATCGTCACCAGATACAGGCGAAACAGAATGCGAAACATCAGCTCAACATTCCCATTCGGAGCGGCTGAACAGATAGCCCTTGCCCCACACGGTCTTGATCTTGCGCGCCTCGCCGGCGTGATCATCGAATTTGCGCCGCAGCTTGGAAATCGCCACGTCCACCGAGCGGTCAGTGCCATTGAATTCAATACCGCGCAGCCGCTGAAGAATCTGATCGCGACTCAGCACTTCGCCGGCATGTCGGGCCAGCACCACCAGCAAATTGTATTCGCCGCTGGACAGTTCAACCGCTTGATCACGCCAGGTCACGGTGCGCTCGGACAGATCAATGCACAGATTGCCCATGACGATCCGATCGTTGACCGCCAGCGGTTCGCCGAGGCTGCTGCGCCGCAACAACGTGCGCACCCGCGCCAGCAGCACTCGTGGCTCGCAGGGTTTGGTGACGTAGTCGTCAGCGCCCATTTCCAGGCCCAACACCTGATCATGGCTGTCATCGCGAGCCGTGAGCATGAGGATCGGCAGTGTCGCCGAATCGGCACGCAGCAAACGGCACACCTGCAAGCCGTCGAGGCCCGGCAGCATGAGGTCGAGGATCACCAGATCCGGCGGACTGATCCGCGCCCGCTCGCGCACATGGTCGCCACGGCCGATGACGCTGACGGAATAACCGTTGCGCTCCAGGTAGCTGGAAATCAGTTCGGCGAGGGCGGTGTCGTCTTCGACCAGGAGGATGTTGGGCATGGGGTGTTCCAGAGAATGCTGTGGCGACAGTCGGGACTCATTCGCTCGCACATTGAAATGCGATCTCCTGTGGGAGCGAGCCTGCTCGCGAAAGCGATCGAACTGTCGCAATAAATTTCAAGGCCTGCAGGATATACGCCCTCGCGCACCACCGAGCAAAACCCTTACACAATTTCACACAGCAGCTACAAAGCTTCACCGCTAACCTCCCCGTCTGGCCGTAGGATGCGGCCTTCAATATTGGGGGTTGTACATGTCTGGAAAACTGCTGGCCGGGCTCGCCCTGATCGCATTGGCGCAGACGCTGAGCGCCTGTGACTCATCCTCGAACGCCGAAGAGCAAGCACCACCAGCCACCGTGCGCATCGAGACCATCAAAACCCAGCCATTGTCGATCAGCAGCGAACTGAGCGGCCGCATCGCCGCGCCACGGATTGCCGAAGTGCGCGCACGCGTGGCCGGCGTGGTGTTGCAGCGCACCTACCGCGAAGGCAGTGACGTAAAAAAAGGCGATGTGCTGTTCCGCATCGACCCGGCACCTTTCAAGGCGGATCTGGACAGTGCCGAAGCCGCGCTGCGCAAAGCCGAGGCCAACGCCTTTCAGGCCAGATTGCAAGAACAACGCTATGCGCAGTTGATCGAGGACCAGGCCATCAGCGGTCAGGACTACGACAACGCCCGCGCCGCTGCCCGGCAGACGGCAGCTGATGTCGCGGCCAGCAAAGCGGCGCTTGAACGGGCGAAACTGAACCTCGGCTATGCCACCGTCACCGCGCCGATTTCCGGCCGTATCGGTCGCGCCTTGGTCACCGAGGGTGCGTTGGTCGGGCAGAACGAAACCACGCCGCTGGCGTTGATTCAGCAACTCAACCCGATCCATGCCGACCTCACCCAGTCGACCCGCGAGCTCAATGAACTGCGCCGGGCATTGCGCTCCGGGCAGTTGCAGGAAGTCGGTCAGGATCAAGCGAAGGCCACGCTGATTCAGGATGACGGTAGCGTGTATCCGTTGCCCGGCAAGCTGCTGTTCAGCGACATCACTGTCGATCCCGGCACCGGGCAGATCATTGTGCGCAGCGAGTTTCCCAATCCGGATCTCGACTTGCTGCCGGGCAGCTTCATCCGCGTACGCCTTGAGCAGGCAACCATCCAGAACGGCATCACCGTACCGCAACGCGCGGTGCAGCGTGACAGTGCCGGCATTGCCCAGGTGCTGACTGTCGATGAACAGATGCGCGTGGCGCAGCAACCGGTGCAACTGGGTGCGGTGCAGAACAATCGCTGGATCGTCACCGGCGGCCTGAAGCCCGGCGACCGTGTTGTCATCGAAGGCCTGCAACACGCCCGTCCCGGGGAAAAGGTGCAGATCGACGAAACCCCACTTCCACTTGCCCAGACCACTGGTCAGTAAGCAGGACGCTTCTATATGCCGCAGTTCTTTATCGACCGCCCGGTGTTTGCCTGGGTGGTCGCCCTGTTCATCCTGTTGGCCGGTGTGCTGGCCATTCCGCAGTTGCCGGTGGCGCAATACCCCGACGTCGCCCCGCCGCAAATCGAGATTTACGCCGTCTACCCTGGCGCCTCGGCGCAAACCGTCGATGAAAGCGTGGTCAGCCTGATCGAGGAAGAGCTCAACGGCGCCGATCACTTGCTCTACTTCGAATCACAAAGCAGCCTGGGCAGCGCGACGATCAAGGCAACCTTTCAGCCGGGCACCAATCCCGAGCTGGCGCAGGTCGATGTGCAAAACCGCCTCAAGGTGGTCGAGTCGCGCCTGCCGCAAGCGGTCAATCAGCAGGGGTTGCAGGTGGAGAAGGTCTCTTCCGGTTTCCTCTTGCTGATCACCCTGACCTCCAGCGACGGCAAGCTCGATGACGTTGCGCTCAGCGATTATCTGGCGCGCAACGTGATGAACGAGATAAAGCGTCTGGACGGTGTCGGCAAGGCGCAGTTGTATGGTGCCGAGCGGGCTATGCGCATCTGGATCGATCCGCAGAAGCTCATCGCGTTCAACCTGACGCCGGCCGATGTCAACGACGCCATTGTTGCGCAGAACGCCCAGGTTTCGGCAGGTAGCATCGGTGATCTGCCGTCACCTTCGACGCAGGAAATCACCGCGACAATTCTGGTCAAAGGCCAATTGTCGACGCCGCAGGAGTTTGCCGACATCGTGCTCAAGGCCAATCGCGACGGCTCCACGGTGCGCATCGGTGATGTTGCGCGGGTCGAAATCGGCAGCCAGGAATATCAGTTCGGCACACGCCTGAACGGCAAGCCGTCCACCGCCGTTGGCGTGCAGCTTTCTCCAGGCGCCAACGCGCTGAACACCGCGACACTGGTGCGGGCGAAGATGGATGAACTGGCGCGCTACTTCCCGGCCGGCGTGGAATACAAGATTCCTTACGACACTTCGCCATTCGTCAAAGTCTCGATTACCAAAGTGATCTACACCCTCGGCGAAGCGATGCTGCTGGTATTTGCAGTGATGTTCCTGTTCCTGCAAAACGTGCGCTACACGCTGATCCCGACACTGGTGGTGCCGGTGGCGTTGATGGGCACTTTCGCGACCATGCTGGCGCTGGGGTTCTCGATCAACGTGCTGACCATGTTCGGCATGGTGCTGGCCATCGGCATTCTGGTGGACGACGCCATCGTCGTGGTGGAGAACGTCGAGCGCATCATGGCCAGCGAGGGCCTGTCGCCCAAGGAAGCCACGCGCAAGGCGATGACGCAGATCACCGGGGCGATCATCGGCATAACGCTGGTGTTGGTCGCGGTGTTTATTCCGATGGCGTTCATGCAGGGTTCGGTCGGGGTGATCTACCAACAGTTCTCGCTGTCCATGGCCACCTCGATTCTATTCTCGGCGTTCCTTGCTCTGACGTTGACCCCGGCATTGTGCGCGACCTTGCTCAAGCCTGTTGCCAAGGGCGAGCACCACGAGAAGTCCGGATTTTTCGGCTGGTTCAATCGTCGCTTTGAGCAATTGACCGACCGCTATCAGGGTTGGGTCGGCTATGCGCTCAAGCGTACGGGTCGCTACCTGATGATCTACGTGGTCCTGCTGATTGGACTCGGAATCTGTTTTGCGCGCCTGCCCTCCTCGTTTCTGCCGACCGAGGATCAGGGCTACACCATTACCGATATTCAATTGCCACCCGGCGCAACGAAGAACCGTACTGTACAAGTAGCCGAGCAGCTCGAAGCGCACAACGCCGGTGAGCCGGGAATCAGTGACAGTGTGGTGATCCTGGGTTTCAGTTTCTCCGGTAGCGGGCAGAACGCAGCGCTGGCGTTTTCGACGCTCAAGGATTGGTCGGAACGTGGCAGTGACGATACTGCCAGCTCAATCACCGACCGCGCCAACGCGGCGCTGAGCCAGATCAAGGACGCCATGGCCTTCTCGGTGCTGCCGCCGCCGGTGGATGGCCTTGGCACGTCCAGCGGTTTCGAGTTCCGCTTGCAGGATCGCGGTGGTCTGGGCCATGCGACGTTGATGCAGGCGCGTACGGAACTGCTCGCCGCCGCCGAGAAAAGTCCGGTATTGATAAACGTCCGTGAAAGCGCGCTGGCAGAAGCACCGCAGGTGCAACTGATCGTAGACCGCAAGCAGGCGAATGCCTTGGGCGTTTCGTTCGCCGACATCGGCAACGTGCTGTCCACTGCCGTGGGTTCGAGCTACATCAATGACTTCCCCAATCAGGGCCGCATGCAGCGGGTAGTCGTGCAAGCCGAAGGTGATCAGCGCAGTCAGGTGGATGATTTGCTGAAAATGCATGTGCGCAACAACGCCGGGAACATGGTGCCGCTGTCGGCCTTCGTTCAGGCCAACTGGATTCAAGGCCCGGCGCAGTTGACCCGGTACAACGGCTATCCGGCGATCGCGATATCTGGTGAACCGTCACCCGGGCACAGTACCGGCGAGGCCATGGCGGAAATCGAACGACTGGTTGCGCTGGGGCCGAAAGGTCTGGGTCAAGAGTGGACCGGTTTGTCGTTGCAGGAACGCCTGTCAGGCAATCAGGCGCCGGTTCTGCTTGGCCTGTCGCTACTGGTGGTATTCCTGTGTCTGGCGGCGCTGTACGAGAGCTGGTCGATTCCGACCTCTGTATTGCTCGTTGTCCCGCTTGGTGTGCTCGGCGCGGTACTCGCCGTGACACTGCGCGGCATGCCCAACGACGTGTTCTTCAAGGTCGGACTGATCACCATCATTGGTCTGTCGGCGAAAAACGCGATCCTGATCATCGAGTTCGCCAAGAGCTTGTATGACGAAGGTCACGATCTGATCGATGCGACGTTGCAGGCCGCGCGTTTGCGTCTGCGGCCGATCGTGATGACATCGCTGGCATTCATTCTCGGCGTAGTGCCGCTCGCGATTGCAACTGGCGCGAGCTCGGCAAGTCAGCAAGCAATCGGCACAGGTGTGATTGGCGGGATGATCACTGCGACACTGGCGGTAATCTTCGTGCCGGTGTTTTTCGTCGTGGTCATGAAGCTCGTACAACGATTCACCAAACAACGCTGATCAAACTGTGGGAGCGAGCCTGCTCGCGAATGCGTCCGGTCTGCCAACATTAATGTTGAATCTGCTGACGTCTTCGCGAGCAGGCTCGCTCCCACAAGGATTGGCCAACATCATGCGCAGTGGCCACATCTGTCAACGCTGGGCTAAGGTGGTGAAACCTCCCTCGCCTACCGAGCTTTCATGCGCTTCCTCGCCCGCACCCACCCTCGCCTTTCCGCTGCCGCCTCGCTCGGTCTCGCCAGCGGCCTGTTGGTCCCGGCCGATTCCATCGTCAGCAAAATCCTCATTGGCTGGAACGCCGGTGTCTGGACTTACCTGATCCTGATGTTCTGGCTGACCATACGCGCCAAGGCCCCGGACGTGCGACGCATCGCCGAAGTCGAAGACGAGAACGCCGGGCTGGTGCTGTTTGTGGTGTGCATTGCCGCGTTGGCCAGTCTCGCCACCATCACCCTTGAACTGGCCGGCAGCAAAGACCTGGAAACTTCACGCAAACTCATGCACTACGGGTTCACAGCGCTGACAGTGACCGGCTCATGGCTGCTGATAGGTGTGATCTTCTGTGTGCACTACGCCAGATTGTTTTACACCTGGGACGGCAAAGAGCCGGCGCTGCGTTTTGCTGAAGGACTGACCACCCCCAATTACTGGGATTTTCTGTACTTCTCGTTCACCATCGGCGTGGCTGTGCAGACTTCGGATGTGGGTGTTGCAACGCGGGATATTCGAAAAATTGTGCTGGCGCAGTCGTTGATCGGTTTTGTGTTCAATACGGCGATCCTCGGGTTCTCGATCAACATTGCAGCAGGATTGTTCGGCTGAAAAACACGGCTTGTTCTGGCAGTTCAAAGCTCACAAAAACGTACGCCTGTAAACTGTCAACACTGACAGTTTACAGGCGTACTGTATTCACGCTTCCATACAACATCCAGAAGTAGGACGGGTCAGTCTTTGGATGTCCCCAACCATATTGTATGGAGATAAAACTCATGAGCTATGCAGCCCGAGCCTACACGACGATCTCTCCGGTTTTAGCGCCGACCTATTTGTCAGCCACTATCAACGGCGATGCCAACCCAAACTACAGGTTTGTCAAAATCCCTCAATTCATGGAGTTTCGATCTACCTCTGTACCTTCCTTCGGGCCGAAGCCCTACCCGGAAGGCCTGCGTTACGTTCTGACAGCTGGACACACTAAGGATGGTGTGACGCGTACGCTTGAGTTTGTGTTCCCTTTTAAACCCCAATCGTCGACCTATGACCTCTCCAAAGATAGCGATGATGTCAGAAGTACCTACTATTCCAATCCTGCGACGGGTGATCTGCACGTCTCTGTGAGCGGGAGCCTGACATTGAAATATGACGACATTGAAAAAACCCTGAGTGGCACTTGGTCCGGCACATATGACCATGGTGGAGAGAACGGCAACGAAGAGTTTCCGATCACTGGGGAGTTTGTCGCTACCGCAGACCTGAGCAAGAGAAAAAACGCTAACTGACTACGACAAAAAGGAAGCTGCGAGGCTTCCTTTTTTTAATGCTGATGCAATCAGAAACTGAAGCTCAGCCCGACACTCCCTCCTAGCTCCTGATCAGCTTTGCTGCCCCTGCTGGTCCCTATCTCGCCATACAGTTGCCATTTGTTATTGGCCGGCACCCAATTGAGGCCCCCGGTCAGCTCTAGGCTGGTGCTGGACAAATCGTTGTTGAATCCAGTGTCATTCACGCTGACACGATTATTGTTGACGAATTCATGACTTAACGCCGCGTGCAGCCTGGGTTGCAATTTTCCGCCATTGTTCAGCACCACCTCGCGGCCAACGGTCATTCCGACCTTGCCGAGCAATGAGCGGGTCTCGTTGCTGTCTACCTGCAGTCCGTTGTCCAACTTGTAGTCCTTGCCTTTCACCGTCGCAACACCAATCTGAGCAGAGGGCTCGATGAAGTAACCTCGGTTAAAGACTATATGCTTACCCACTTCGACGGTTCCACTGATGCCGAGATTATCGAAGTCACCCTTTGTTCGAGTGTCATCGCTCAAGGTGACTTTGACGTCATTACTGAAACGGTTGATTTTGCCAACGGTATCCACGTAATACCCGGTCGTTTCGTCATACCAGGACAGATACATCCCGCCATAGGTGCTGTTGATCGTGCCGGCGCTGCCGCGGGCCAGGTTAAGGCGAGTGGTGCTGTAGCCACCAAAAACCCCGATCAACCATTGGCCATCACCTATCGGTAGTGGCGTGTCCACCCCCAATGAGACGCCAGTCTGATTTTGTTTATAACCATCACCGTAGGCATTCTTGACGTTGTACTGATTGGCATGAGTGCGTATCCACAGGCCGCTGGTCGCGTTTTGATTATCTGAGTCCAGTGCCGCAATCGATCGCGATCGCGGCTGAGTGCCGGCCATGCGACGGTCGCCGAGGCGAGTATTGAGAGTGGTCATTTCCGAATAGATAACCGTAGGAGCGGTACCGGCAATAGCCAATGCTGTTTGTGAACCTGTACTCGGCGTTGTCCCATCAGTCCGCAGGAAAATACCTTCGCCCTCTCGCACCAGTTTGTACGCCAAAGCACCACGATCAACCTGACCGTTTCTCAGATCGAACTCAGCATCCCCGCCAGCGATGTTAGCCACTTGAAGCGGTGCACCGGTGACAGGTTCGCTGGCGCTTGCACCAACTACCAGCTCGTGACGGCCACTGGCCGATTCCGTGACATTGAGAAAGTCCGTTTCACCGGTGGACACGTCAGCATCCAAAAAAACCGGCCGTTGCCTGACAGGTTGGCAACATCCAGACGGACGAACTCGGCGGGCGTGCCGAATCTGACGTTCCCGCCCTGCATTTCGAGATTCGATAACGAATTGCTGCCATCCAGGTTCCATTCAGCGCCACGCCCGATGGACATAGCGCTAACGCCAGTAACCGAACCGTGCAGGATCGAGTCGTTATCCAGCATCACGACGCCAGCCCCGGAGCCCTGAATGTTACCGGTGAGTATGCTTCGGGTATCAAGCGAAACAGAATCGACGTTGGTCAAATCGCCGTCAAGGCTGGCATTGTTTTGCAAGAAAACCGCGGCGGTCCCGCCGTCAGCAACCGCTACATTGCCGGTCAAATGGCTGTCGTCGATTTGAAAGCGCGCTGCTGCGCCATCCATAACCTCGAGGATATTACCGTTGCCGCCGATCAGATTCGAACGGTTAGCTATCTCGATCAATACCGGTTGATCGTCCGGCGTCGCAAAATCGACATTGATCGCTGCGCCGGTGCGGCCCTGCACGGTTGACCCATCAATCTTCAGTACACTCTGTGCGGTGACATCGCTCGGGTTCAGGACAGTATCCTCGCCAAAGATGATCCCATCCAGTTCTCCGATGACCTCGCTGGCTGCACTGATGTTGGCGTTGCCGCCGTAAAGTTCGAGGCCAACACCGTCTGCGTCGGTCCCTTCAACCCGGCTGTCCACCAGATTCAACGTACTGAGGGATGTCACCGCTGCACCCGAAAAACCGCCTGTCAACGTACTGCCAGTGACGGTCGCTGTTGAGCCAACGGGTATATTCAGGTCGCGCGCAAGCGACATTGCTCTGCCATCGCTGGACAGCGTACTGCCGGATACCACTGCCGAGCTGTCGGTCAAGCTCAGCGCAGTGTCGAAATTGCTAGCCGTCACCGTTGCCGCGTCCAGAGACACTCGGGCGTCTGCTGAGGCTTCAATCTGTGAAGTGCTGGCGGAAATCGCGTTTAACGTCCCACCGCCGACAACGATGTTCAGCGTATCACCGCCATTGACGTTAAGCGTGGCAGTGGCAGGGATGAACCAGGCTTCTGGCGTAGCACCGACGGATACGGTTTCGACTTCACCAGGATTGAGATTTCGGGAAAAGGCCGTCTCGGATATTGCGATCAGTAATGCTGCACAAGAGAGCGTGCCAGTGAGTTTCAAAACTGTCGGTCCCAAGCTATTTTCAAACGTCATATACACTTCTCGTTGAGGTTTATCGGGACGGAAGAAGGACGGTTCAGACGTACATATTCCATCAGACGACCTTTGTAGGCGACGCCGGAGAATACCTGCTAGTCTGGACTTTCTCTGTAGGACTAATCCTCTTAGTAGGTGGGCTTAATCGCCCACTCGCGACATTTCGAGATATTTCTTGCTTCCCCAATTAAATTGCATTGCCTGAAGAGGCTGGCTCTCCGGCAATGCAATGATCGCGAATGCCGTTTATGGAGCAGGCGCAGGATCCCAGCCCGGTTCCGATTCGCAGTACAAGAAGTCAGCATTGAGCAGGTAGACAATCATTTCCTGAACTTCTGACGTGGTTACAATTGGCGTCGAATACCAGATTTTTACATAACCTGCGTAAAAGTCGGTCGGATCAGGCGTGGTAGCAGGTGGACGAGGAAGATTACGAATAAAAGGTGCGTATGGCACTTCCCAAAGCATCCCCTCCGTTAACTCGAGCGAAGTGATCGCACGAGTATCGGAAAAAACCGTATCCGGCGGTGCGTCTATGGTGTATTTATCGTCATGCCAGCCTTGCCAATTGAATGTGATATTCATCCCATCGGTGAAATGATCATTAGGTTTGATCTTGAACGTCGCAACGTGATCATCCCCCGTCAAGCTCTCGCAAATAATGTATGGGTCTTCGGTGCCATCTGTAGGTGGGCGTTGGAATTCTGGCTTATCGAGAACGATGACTACAGTATTGACAGTTACCGTCTCCTTTGCCGAGTCTTGAGTATTATTCCGGGCGGGGTTTTCATATGTCCACCAAGCCTCTTTAAGCCCGATACCACCCGGACCGACAACGGTATATGGCAAATCTATCTGAACGACATTATTGATATTCGACTGAGTCATTTGAATGGAATTAACGATAATTTCGCCTTGATCCCCAAGATACTTCAGGGTAACCAGATCGCCCGGTTCGGGATCGGGAAACGACGTCCCGGCGGTGACAGGCGAGACATCGATGTGAGCCTTGGCTGTCTGATCGACATCCTGAGGGCCCAGTAAGTTATCCGTGACAGGTGGCTGTCCGCGGACGATCAGTTTCCGGAATTCGGGATTAACTTCAGGGGGCGGGGTCGTCGGGTCGACGGTATAAGGCGGATGCGTCGAGAAATCTGTTTTGACAGTTGTTGATCCGTCGTCGATGGATAAGCCGCCACGCATCAAGTCAGCTTTGACGACCACGTCCAATTCAAAATTCGTACCCGTCTGGTTATCAAAGTATTGTTTGCTCAGACTCGACCAAGGAATGGTGAACTCCAGCTCCGTGAGTGCGTTGAATGGCAGATCCTGGGCTGGTTGAGCGCCGTATGTCAGGCTCACTACGTCGGTGCCGATTGTATCTACCAACCGGCTGACTTTTACCTTCACACCTGCACGCGCATCTTTTAAATCGATCAGACCATCTTCGTTTGCCGGGACGGTAATGACGCCCAGTTTGGGCAGTGGCAGAAAACGCACGTTTTTGAAATACACGCCCCATGCGCTCTGGTTGCCAGCAGCGTCAGTAATGATGAACCAGATGAAGGCCCGGCCGCTCGTTACCTTGCGTAGCTCTGCGGTCGGGATGGACAGCTTGCCATCGGTGGGCATCGGTCCGTTGAAAAAAGGGGGCACCTGCGGAGGGTTGGTACGTGTACCTGCCACGTACAGGGTCAACGTGTCATCCGGCTGAACGTTGGCGTAGCCGGTATCAATTTGTACCTGCAATCCCCCTTCGTTACCTGGCTGACCTGCCCATGTGTCATCCAGATCCCCGGGGGCATTTGGAAACGTGGCTGGCGGAATTGTTCTGGCGCCTGGAACCTGTCCTGGATTTGTACCTGTTTGTGCAGGTTTCGCTTGCCAGGCACCAGTACGGTCGATAAAAAACTTCATCACAGGACCGGTCAGCGGGTTGAGCCCCCGCTCATACAGCACGCTACGCACCCAGATCGGCGTCGGCCCCACCGGGGTTGCATCCTCACCCAGAAATTCGGTAGGCACTGTGATCGGAAAATCTACAGGACGGCTGGCCACGTCGCCGAGGTTTACCCTGTTTAACCGCGTGAAGTCTGTCGGCAGCGGATTGGCAGGAGGCTGGGTTCGCGTAACGTCAAGGGCGATCTGATCTCTGCTGTTAGGATTCGACCACACATTGGTCTTGACCATAAGTGTCAGCGCGGCGCCCACAGGTATCGCAGCTATCGGAATGATGTCCTTGTTCGTGCCGCGCCCGTCTGGCAATTCGGGGGTAGGTGCGACCAGAACGCCCAAGGGTGTGCCTGACTCCGCAGTTTGAATACTTGTCATGTGCCTTCTCCATTGCGTAGAAAATGTTTTTTGATCCATGCATCTTCGACAATGACGAATGTCGCCAACTGCAGTCGTAATATCGCTGCTACTGTTGCGGCCTGATCACTTCATCCAACTTGCATCCGAGCAATACTTGCTTTCTCCCGGAATTTTCCTGTCTACCTTCACCAGCCCGGTAAACGAGCGAAAGATAGGTACACCGTCGCGCAATAGTTGGTAATTAACTAAGGCCGAATCTTTTTCCTCCATGGGTTCTATATGTGAAGCAAAGGGCTTGATTACAATCTTCACTGGCTCCTTGGTCACAACATCTGTCACAACCTCAGTAAAGTTAAACACCTGTGTCAAAGGGTTTCCCGACCCGTTTAAAGAATCCCATGCCTGCCAATCCAGGCTGAGGACATCCGTAAGCTGAAACAAGTCATCGAAAGGAATTTCGATACGTACCCCTTCCCAGATAAACAAGGCTTCCGGATCGCCGGGATGGTTCTTGTAACATCCGATATATCCCCAAGCATCCGCATCGGGAAAAGTAACCTCCTTCAAAAGTTGCGGCGGCTTAACTATCGCAAAAGTCAGGCGTCGTGAAGGTGACGTAGTAGGGTTGATCGAACGTACTGTGTAGAAAAGCTCAAACGAAGCCACATCCGGAAGTTTCTCGGGAGCTACTGGAATACGAAACTCCGGCGCATCGTCCGCGGCCCCATACTCGCCAAAGGCGACGAAATCAGGGTTACCAACAATGAAAATTTCAACACGATCTTTATTCACGCCTGAAACAGGAAAGTTCGGCCAGCGGTCAATAATACAAACGATGCCCACCTGTTTTGCGTCCGGCGGCAATGTTCCGGCCGGGTCAAGCGGATCGACGCCTTCCACTCGTGGCAGGCTCAGAAGCACGCCGGGATTCAATGGATTGCTGGAGGTAGTCGGCGTTTCGATCGGCATGGAATTTCTCACTGGCTGGTCATCTAGGCCTGAAAGAAATTAAGCGCTGGTATTGGAAAGATGCCTACTGTCAGATCTGACAGGTAAAGCAACCGTTTGTCGGAAATCCATTTTGCCGTGACTGCTTCCGCTGCATTTGAAGGTTGACGGCTCAAGGTCAGATAGTGTCTTCTGAAACCGGTTTCAGCGGTATCCATGCCGTTAAAACGCTACATTTCAAAAATAAGGTCTGCCCCATTGAACGACTTCTCCGCCGCCCAGCGCAGCCGCGTGACCATGCTTGATGTTGCCGAACGCGCCGGTGTATCCAAGGCCAGCGTCTCGCGTTTCATCGGCGATGACCGCGCGCTGCTCTCCGATGCCATTGCCCGGCGCATCGAGCAGGCGATTGATGAACTCGGTTACCGCCCCAACCAAATGGCCCGTGGCCTGAAACGCGGGCGCACTCGGCTGATCGGCATGCTGGTGGCCGATATCCGTAACCCCTATTCGATTGCCGTGATGCACGGGGTGGAAACCGCCTGCCGTGCGCACGGCTACAGCCTGGTAGTGTGCAACACCGACCGCGATGACGAGCAGGAACGCCAGCATCTGGCGCTGTTGCGCTCGTACAACATCGAAGGGCTGATCGTGAACACGCTGGGCCATCACCGGGACGAACTGCATGAGCTGCGCCGCGAGATGCCTATGGTGTTGGTGGATCGCAAGGTCGACGGGCTCGACAGCGACATGGTCGGGTTGAACAACTCGCAAGCAGTACAGATGGCGCTCGCGCATCTTGAGCAGCGCGGATATCGGGACCTATTGATGGTCACCGAACCGTTTGACGGCACCAGCTCGCGGATCGAACGGGTCAGCAGTTTTCAAGCGCAGATTGCCCAACGCTCGGCCCTGACCGGGGCGGTGCTGGAAACCGGCGATGATCTGAAGGCGCAACTTCAAACTTTTTTAAACACCCACGTTGACGGTCCGAAAGCACTGTTTTGCGCCAACGGCGTGGCGGCGCTGGCGGCGACTCACGCGTTGCGCGCACTCGGTGTGCGCTTGTTCGAGGATGTCGGGCTGATTGCCCTGGATGATCTGGATTGGTATCCGCTGGTGGGCAGCGGGATTACCGCGCTGGCACAGCCGACGCAAGAGATAGGCGCGCGGGCGTTTGAGTGTCTGCTCAAGCGCTTGCGCGGGGATGATGAGGTGGCGCGAATTGTGGATTTTGCGCCGGTGCTGATTGAGCGGGGTTCGACCCGAGGGATTGGCGGCGTCTGATCTGGCGCTTTCGCGAGCGGGCTCGCTCCCACAGGTGACCGTGTTGCAAATGTGGGGCGAGCCTGCTCGCGAAAGGGCCTGCAAAAAACTACAGAATCACCTGATTTTTTTTGAACAAAAATGAAACCGGTTTCAGAGGTCAATAACAATGAATAAACCCGCCGTTTCCATCAGTCTGTCCAGCTACGGTGCCGAGCTCGTGCGCCAGCGTGGGCAGGATTGTTTTATCGACATCCTCGCGGCAGCCGGGGCGAATCGCATCGAGTGGCGTGAAGAGCTGCTGACCCGTGAAGACCCGGCGCAACTGGCTCAGGCTACCCAGGCGCAGGGCCTGCAAAGCATTTATTCCTCACCTACCGAACTCTGGCTCGCAGGGCAAGCGCAGCCAAATCCCGAACTGATTACCGCGCTGCAACAGGCCCAGGCATTCGGCTCGAAATGGCTGAAAGTGTCCCTCGGTTATTTCACCGACAACTCTGATTTGCAGGCACTGGCCGAGCGACTCAAGCAAAGCCCGGTGCAACTGCTGGTGGAGAACGACCAGACCTTGCAAGGCGGACGTATCGAGCCGTTCCAGCGTTTCTTTACCGCCGTCGAGCAACACAACCTGCCGATCAAGATGACCTTCGACATTGGCAACTGGCACTGGCAGGACCAGTCCGCCGCCAGCGCCGCACGCGCGCTCGGCCGTCACGTCGGTTATGTGCATTGCAAAGCCGTTGCGCGCCGCGCCGACGGCAAACTGGTTGCCGTACCACCCGCCATCAGCGACCTGCATCTGTGGGAACAACTGCTGCGACACATGGACCAAGGCGTTATGCGCGCCGCCGAGTACCCGCTGCAAGGCGATGATCTGGTGCAACTGACCCGCGAACACGTCGCCGCCCTCGCCCGCCTCGGTCAATCGCGCCTGGAGCCAGCTCATGTCTGAGATCGATATTCTTTCTTTCGGTGAAACCATGGCGATGCTGGTCGCCGAGCAGACCGGCGATCTGGCCAAGGTCGAGCAGTTTCACAAACGGATTGCCGGGGCCGACAGCAACGTCGCGATCGGCTTGTCGCGCTTGGGTTTCAACGTCGCGTGGCTGAGCCGGGTGGGTAATGATTCGCTCGGACGCTTTGTGGTGGAAACGCTGATCAAGGAAGGTCTGGATTGCAGCCACGTCGAAGTCGATAAAAACCAGCCAACGGGTTTCCAGTTCAAATCGCGCAACGACGATGGCAGCGACCCGCAGGTCGAATATTTCCGGCGCGGTTCGGCGGCCAGTCATTTGTCGCCGAACTCCATCAGCGACAACCTGCTGAGCGCCCGCCATTTGCACGCCACCGGTATTCCGCCGGCGCTGTCAGGCTCCAGCCGGGAAATGTCCTTCGAGCTGATGACCCGGATGCGCAACGCCGGGCGCAGTGTGTCATTCGACCCGAATCTGCGCCCCAGCCTGTGGGCCAGCGAGGGCGAGATGATCCGTCAGATCAACCGCCTCGCCGCCCTTGCCCACTGGGTGCTGCCGGGGTTGAGCGAAGGTCGCTTGCTCACCGGTTTCGACGACCCGGCCGACATTGCTGCGTTCTATCTGGATCAGGGCGCCGAGGCCGTGGCGATCAAACTCGGGCCTGCGGGTGCTTATTACCGCACGCAGCTGGATCAGGGTTTCGTTGCCGGCGTGCCGGTGAGCAACGTGGTCGATACCGTGGGTGCCGGAGATGGCTTTGCGGTCGGCATGATCAGCGCCCTGCTCGAGCACCAGAGTTTTGCCGAGGCAGTGCAGCGGGCGAACTGGATTGGCAGTCGCGCGGTGCAGAGTCGTGGCGACATGGAGGGGTTGCCTTCTCGCTTGGAGTTGACCGCTGAATTCGCGAGCAGGCTCGCTCCCACAGGGGAACGCATTTCACATGTGGGAGCGAGTCTGCTCGCGAAGAAGCCCGCCTGATCACCGCAAATCAATGAACCTGCTGCGACAAAAACAACAAGCTCAGGAGTCACACCGATGAAAACTGCAACCCTCGCCACCCGCCGCTGGTGGTACATCATGCCGATTGTGTTCATCACATACAGCCTGGCCTATCTTGATCGCGCCAACTACGGTTTTGCCGCCGCGTCGGGCATGGCCGAAGACCTGATGATCACACCGGGTCTGTCCTCGCTGCTTGGTGCGCTGTTCTTTCTCGGTTACTTTTTCTTCCAGGTTCCCGGCGCGATCTACGCGCAAAAGCACAGTGTGAAGAAGCTGATTTTCGTCAGCCTGATCCTCTGGGGTGGTCTGGCCACGTTGACCGGCGTGGTGTCCAACGCCTATTGGCTGATCGTCATTCGCTTCATGCTCGGCGTTGTCGAAGCGGCGGTGATGCCGGCGATGCTGGTGTATCTGTGCCATTGGTTCACCCGTGCCGAACGTTCGCGGGCCAACACCTTTCTGATCCTCGGCAACCCAGTGACGATGCTGTGGATGTCGGTAGTCTCGGGTTATCTCGTACAGCATTTCAGCTGGCGCTGGATGTTCATCATTGAAGGTCTGCCGGCGGTGTTGTGGGCGTTTATCTGGTGGCGTCTGGCCGATGATCGACCAGCTCAGGCCAAGTGGCTCAATGAGCAGGAAAAACACGATCTGGAAAGCGCCCTCGCCGCTGAGCAGGTCGGGATCAAAGCCGTGAAGAACTACGCCGAGGCTTTCCGTTCGCCGAAGGTGATCATCCTGGCGCTGCAGTTTTTCTGCTGGAGCATCGGCGTCTACGGTTTCGTGTTGTGGCTGCCGTCGATCCTCAAGGCCGGCGCGCAGATGGACATGATCGAGGCTGGCTGGCTGTCGGCGCTGCCGTATCTGGCGGCGGTGATCGGCATGCTCGCGGTGTCGTGGGGTTCGGACAAGTTGCAGAAGCGCAAACGCTTCGTCTGGCCACCGCTGCTGATCGCTTCGATTGCGTTTTATGGCTCTTACGCCTTGGGCGCCGAGCATTTCTGGTGGTCGTACACGCTGCTGGTGATTGCCGGCGCCTGCATGTACGCGCCATACGGGCCGTTCTTCGCCATCGTCCCGGAGATCCTGCCGGCCAACGTTGCCGGTGGCGCCATGGCGCTGATCAACAGCATGGGCGCGCTCGGTTCTTTTGGCGGCTCGTATCTGGTCGGTTATCTGAACAGCTCCACCGGTTCGCCCGGCGCTTCCTATCTGCTAATGAGCGGCGCGCTGTTGCTGTCGGTGGTGTTGACCATTTTCCTCAAGCCCGGCGCCAGTGATCGCGTCGTCGCCAAAGCCGTCGCCACACCGCGTGTGCCGGCGCATTCCTGAAAGGACTTTTGCCATGAAAAAACAGGTCGTGTTGTACAAGAAACTTTCGCCCGTGCTGATGGCGCGCCTGCAAGAGCAGTTTGACGTAACGCTGATCGAAAGCCTCGACGCCGATGGCCTCATGCAGTTGCGCGATGCCCTGCCCCGCGCCCACGGTTTGCTCGGCGCCAGCCTGAAACTCGATGCCGCGCTGCTGGATCTGGCGCCGCAACTGGAGGCGATTGCCAGCGTCTCGGTGGGGGTCGACAACTACGCCATCGAGTATCTGAATCGGCGCAAGATTCTGCTGACCAACACCCCCGACGTGCTCACCGAAACCACCGCCGACACCGGTTTCGCCCTGATCCTCGCTGCCGCGCGGCGGGTGGTCGAACTGGCGGACATGGTCCGTGGTGGGCAATGGAGCCGCAACATCGGCCCGGCGCATTTCGGCACCGATGTGCACGGCAAGACGCTGGGCATCATCGGCATGGGCCGCATCGGCGAGGCCCTGGCCCAGCGCGGGCATTTCGGTTTCGGCATGCCGGTGATCTACCACAGTCAGTCGCGCAAACCGGCGGTCGAGGAGCGTTTCGACGCACAATATCGCAGCCTCGAAGAGTTGCTCCAGCAGGCCGATTTCATTTGCCTGACCTTGCCGCTGACGGCGCAGACCGAACGCTTGATCGGCGCCGAGCAATTTGCGCTCATGCGGCCGGAAAGCATTTTCATCAATATCTCGCGGGGCAAGGTGGTTGATGAGGCGGCGATGATCGAGGCGTTGCGCAGCAAGCGGATTCGCGCGGCGGGGCTGGATGTGTTCGAGCGCGAGCCGTTGAATCATGATTCGCCGTTGTTGCAGTTGAGCAACGTGGTGGCGACGCCGCACATGGGCTCGGCGACCCACGAAACGCGTGAGGCAATGGCGCGGTGTGCGGTGGAGAATCTGTTGGCGGCGTTGAATGGACAGCGGCCGGCGAATCTGGTGAACGCCTCTACTTGGCAAAACTGAGATCTTTATTGCCGGCTCTGGCCTCATCGCTGGCAAGCCAGCTCCCACAGGATTCGGGTCGTCCATGAGTGTCATGGACACTGAAAAACCTGTGGGAGCTGGCTTGCCAGCGATTTGGCCAGTGAAGACACAGCAAATCCATCAGGCACTGCGCGCCTGCAACAGCTGCACCGCACACAACGCAATCCGCGCGCAGGCATCCGCCAGTTTGACCCGATCCACCACCAGCCCGATGCGAATATGCCCCGCCGCGCTCGGCCCGAACGCTTCACCGGCCAACACTGACACCCCGTAACCTTCCAGCAAGTGCTCGACAAATGCCTGGGCGCCGAGGCCAGTCTGGCGCACATCGACCATCACGAACATGCCGCCATCCGGGCGAATCGGCTGCAACCCGGGGCAACCGTGCAAACGCTCGCACACCAGATCGCGCCGCAAGCGGTATTCCTCGCGCATTTGCGTGACTTCCGGCAGATCACTTTGCAGCGCCACTTGCGCGGCTTTCTGTACGAAATCCGGCAGACCGAAGAGCATGCTCAGCGACAGATTCTCCAGATGCTCGGCCAAGGGTTTCGGGCCGATCATCCAGCCGATACGCCAACCGGTCATCGCATGGGATTTCGACAGACTGTTGATCGTCGCGGTGCGCTCGGCCATGCCCGGCAGGCTCGCCGGGCTGATGTGCTCGCCTTCATATAACAGCTCGCTGTACACCTCATCGCTGATCAACCACAGGTCATGGCGAATGCACAGCGCTGCCAGCTCCTGCCAGATCAGCAAGGGCAAGCTGGCGCCGCTGGGATTGTTCGGGCTGTTGAGCAGCATGGCGCGAGTTCGCGGGGTAATGCGCTCGGCAACATCGGCCGGGTCGACACGGAAACCGTTGTCGGGGCGTACCGGCACCGCAATCACCTTGGCACCGCAGGCGCCAAACACACCTTCGTAAGTGACGTACATCGGCTCGGCGACGATCACTTCATCGCCCGGATCGAGCAGGCACTGCGCCACCGAGTACACCGCGCATTGTGCGCCGGGCAGGACAATCACCTGATCAGGATCAACCCGTTGACCACTGCGCTGGCGATGACGCTCGGCAATCAGCCTGCGCAGCTCAAACCGCCCACGCACATCGGCGTAATGGGTATCGCCGGCCAACAGGCTATCGATCGCGCCATGGACGATCGGCAACGGCGTATCGAAATCCGGATCGCCGACGCTCAACAACAAAACATCAACGCCCTCGGCGCGCAGTTCCAGCGCTCGGTCGTGAATCTGCCAGGCAGCGGCACCCTCCCCGGCGATTCGTTGGGTCAAGGCTGAATAGCGCATGTACGTCTCCTGTTAGCGCGGTTTCCAGCCTTCACCGTATCTCAAATCACGAAACGCGCCACCATGGCGTTCAAATCCACTGCCAGTCGCGACAGTTCGTGGGTCGCGGCACTGGTCTGATTGGCGCCGGCGGCCGATTGCGTGGCGAGGTCGCGGATGTTGACCAGGTTGCGATCGACTTCGCGCGAGACTTGCGCCTGCTCTTCCGACGCACTGGCGATGACCAGGTTGCGTTCGTTGATCTGGTGAATCGATTGCGTGATCTGCTCCAGCGCCACGCCGGCCGCGCGGGCCATTTCCAATGTGGTCTGGGTGCGCTGATTGCTTTGCTGCATCGAGGAGACAGCTTCACCGGTACCGTTCTGGATGCCGGCAACCATTTTCTCGATTTCCTGGGTCGACTGCGCGGTGCGATGGGCCAAGGCGCGCACTTCGTCAGCCACCACGGCAAAGCCACGGCCAGCCTCGCCGGCACGCGCCGCTTCAATTGCAGCGTTGAGCGCCAAGAGGTTGGTCTGCTCGGCGATGGCCCGAATCACGTCCAGCACCTTGCCAATGTCACGACCTTGCGCGGCGAGGCCTTCGATCATCTGCGCAGTGTTCTGCACGTCGTGGGTCATGGTCTGGATCGCGTCGACGGTTTTCACCACCTGATCACGACCTTCGCGGGCGGCGTGGGTCGACTGGTTTGACGCTTCGGAAGTCGAGACGGCGTTGCGCGCCACTTCTTCCACCGCAGCGGTCATTTCGTTGACAGCAGTGGCGGCCTGTTCAATTTCGTTGTTCTGTTGTTGCAGGCCGCGCGAAGCCTCTTCTGTAACAGCGCTGAGTTCTTCGGCAGCGGCGCCCAGTTGCGTGGCAGAGCCGGCGATCTGCTCGATGGTTTTACGCAGGTTGGTCTGCATCGTGGCCAAGGCTTCGAGCAAGCGCGCCGGTTCATCCTTGCCGTCGACTTCGATGGCTTTGCTGAGGTCACCGCCGGCAATGGTTTGCGCGGCGAGCACGGCGCGGTTGAGCGGCGTGACGATGCTGCGGGTCAGCAACCAGGCGAGCAACACGGTGGCCAGCGCCGCAATCACGGCGACGATGATGATCCCGGTAATGGCGCTGTCATAGTTTTCACCGGCCTTAATGGCCGCCGCTCTGGCCCCGGCGGTATTCATGCCGATCAGCTTGTTTAGCTGCTCGCCCATCTGATCGGTGCCTTCCTTGATGCGTGTGTTGATCAACGCGCGCATCGCTTCCAGATCGCCTTGGCGCGACAGCTCAAGCATCCGGTTCTGGGCTTGCAGGTAGTTATCGAGGGTGGTCGAAAACGTCTGGAAAACTGCGTGCTCTTCAGGACCTGCCGGCAACGCAGCGTAGCTGGCCTGAGCTTTGCGCACCTTGTCGACCAGCACCGCGATGCGGGTTTCTGCCTCTTGCAGGCTGGCCGGTTCGCGATTGACCAGCACACGGAACGAGAGAATGCGCATGCGCAGGACGTTTTCCGTGACCACGCTGAGGTGGGTCACGCTTGGCAATTGGTTGGTGTCCATGTCGATCGACGCCTGACGAATGACCGTCATGCGGCTGACGGCGAATACGCCGAGGACAATCACCAGCAAGGCGATAAAGGCAAAACCGAGGAAAGCACGTGGCGCGATATTCAGGTTACGCAGGGACATGGTCGGACTCTCGAAAGAAAGAAACTGCGAGCGTCCATGCCGTGAGCACTGGCCCATAGCGGGCGACAGTCCGGCGGCACTGAATTGTGGTTTTGTGTGCGCCTGACCGTTGTATCGGCCAGGCTTGAGGAAGGTTTCGGGTCTGCGGTAAATATTTTTCAGGACGTGGCAACAATCAAAAACTGCTCCGCTGCCCTTGGTAGGAGCTGTCGAGTGCAACGAGGCTGCGATCTTTTGATCCTGCTTTTAAAAGTCAAAAGATCGCAGCCTCGTTGCACTCGACAGCTCCTACATAGGCAAGCCGATCAGCGTTGGGCGGCAAGTTGCCAGACCCGAGCAATATCGGTGGCGCGTTCACGCAGCAGGCGCGGTGCTTCGGCGCAGGCTTGTTCGAGTGTCATCGGTCCGCTGGTCACGGCGAAAGCGGCGTCGATGCCGTGTTGATAGAGCTCCTGATAGCCCTCGCCCAAGGTCCCGGCAATCACGATCACCGGCACAGCGTGTTGTTTGGCAACTCGCGCAACACCGAACGGCGTTTTGCCGCGAAGGGTTTGCGCATCGAAGCGGCCTTCTCCGGTAATCACCAGATCCGCACCCTTGACCGCGTCAGCGAGCCCGACCAGTTCCGCTACCACCTCGACGCCCGCCTGAAACTGCGCACCGAGAAAAGCCTTGGCGGCAAACCCCAGACCACCCGCCGCGCCGCTGCCCGGTTCATCGCGCACGTCCCTGCCCAATGCTTGCGCGCAGAGTTCGGCAAAGTGCCCCAGCGCCTGATCAAGTTGCTCAACCTGCGCAGGCGACGCGCCCTTCTGAGGGCCGAAAATGGCCGAGGCGCCGTGGGGGCCGCAGAGCGGATTATTGACGTCGGCGGCGATGTCGAAACGCACATCGGCCAGACGTCGATCAAGCCCAGCCACATCGAGTCGCGCCAGTTGCGCCAAGGCCAGGCCGCCGGGCACCAGCGACTGATTCTGCGCATCCAGCAACTTCACCCCCAGCGCCTGCATCGCCCCGGCGCCGCCGTCATTGGTCGCGCTGCCGCCAATCGCCAGAATCACCCGTTGCGCGCCGGCATCCAGCGCAGCACGAATCAATTCACCAGTGCCAAAGGTGCTGCTGATGCAGGCATCGCGCTGTCCCGGCGGCACCAGTTGCAGACCGCTGGCCTCGGCCATTTCGATGATCGCGGTATGGTTGTGCGGCAGCCAGCCCCATGCGGCTTCGACCGGCGCGCCCAGTGGACCGCGCACGCGGGTGCGGCGTAACTCACCTTCGCAGGCTGCGAGAATCGACTCGACCGTGCCTTCGCCGCCATCGGCCATCGGGCATTTGATCAGCGTCGCCTGCGGCCAGACCTGGGCCAGTCCGAGGGCAATGGCTTCGGCAACGCCTTGGGCACTCAGGCTATCCTTGAACGAGTCGGGGGCGATGACGATTTTCATGGGAATTCTCCGGTTGCAGTGGCATTCATGCTGCCAGTCGGCCTGCGCCTTGACGCCGGTCGAGTGCACAAGTGGCGTCGGCGTTTATTGTTCATTTCCACAAAAGATATGTGTTGGTCGTACCGGCCTCATCGCTGGCAAGCCAGCTCCCACAGGGTTCTGCGGTGGCTATGGAAGTTATGAACGCCTTCTGACCTGTGGGAGCTGGCTTGCCAGCGATGGCGGCCTCAAGGACAACTCATGTCAATGGATCAGTCTGCGGCAGCAGCTGCACCCCAAGATACAACGCCAGCATCCCGTCCAGCTTCAACGGATCAACCCCGCTCAACTCGGCAATCCGCTCCATGCGATAACGCAGACTATTGCGATGAATGCCCAACGCCTCGGCGCAGGCCTGGCTCTGCCCGTCGTGCTCGCACCAACTGCGCAGGGTCGCCAGCAACTGGCCGTTGCTGTCCTTGGCGATGACCTGGCGCAGCGGCTTGAGCAGTTCGTCCAGCGCATCATCGTTGCGATGACGCCACAGCATGACCGGCAAGCGATAACGATTGAGCGTCAGCAGTCTCGAATTCGGCAGCACGTCACGACCATAAGCGAGCAAATCGCCGACTCGTCGGTAACAGCGACGCAACCCGGCCAGACCATCCGCCTGCCCGCCGACGGCGATGCGCAAAATCTTCCAGCCGAGGCCATCGAGTTTTTCCAGCAGTCGATCGTGCTCGACGTTCTGGCTCGCCGGGCGACACCACAACAACGAAGACTTCGCCGAACTCACGCACCAACTGTCCGGATAACGCGAGGTCAGCCACGCACTCAGTGCCTCGACGGTTTGCCCCGGCCCGTGCTCAAGCCCCAGTTCGAACAGATACGGCACGCGGGTCAATTGCGGCTTGAGCCCTAGTTGCTGCGCCTCATCGATCAGACGCGGCGAATCCCCCGCCTCGCTCAGCAGCAACGCCAGCAGATCATCGCAACGCTGCCGTCGCCACTGTTGCTCGGCCTGCTGGTTGCGCTGGCCGACCAGCATTTCAGCGGTCATGCGCACCAGCTCGGCATAGGTGCGCAATTGCTCCGGCTCGCCGGTGATGCCGAGCACGCCGATCAAGCGCTGATCGAGCAGCAGCGGCAGATTGATCCCCGGTTGCACACCTTTGAGATGCACCGCCGTCTGCGCGTCGATTTCCACCACACGCCCGTTGGCCAGCACCAGTTGCGCGCCTTCATGCCGGGTGTTGATGCGTTCCGGTTCACCGCTGCCGAGGATCAGGCCCTGACTGTCCATGACATTGACGTTGTACGGCAAAATGGCCATGGCCCGGTCGACGATGTCCTGGGCAAGGTCGTGATCGAGTTCGAACATAGCGGCGGCAATCCTTCAGTTCAGGCACGAACGGTTGTTCAGCCGCACAGGGTCTGGCGGCAAACCCTGTGCTCAGGCACAAAGACAATCCGGCCAAAGGTGGCCGAGACTCTCAGGGCGATCAACGTTACCCTTTGCATCGCAAAAAATCATAATAAAGAGAGAGCCGCTATGTCGCAGAGCGCCGCAGCTACCCAGACCATCGACGACGGTAAAAACGCCGTCTACAAACGCATCACCCTGCGTTTGATTCCCTTCATTTTCATCTGCTACCTGTTCAACTACCTCGACCGGGTCAACGTCGGCTTCGCCAAATTGCAGATGCTCGACGCACTGAAATTCAGCGAAACCGTATATGGCCTCGGCGCCGGCATCTTCTTCATCGGTTACGTGCTGTGCGGCGTGCCGAGCAACCTGGCATTGACCCGCTTCGGTCCTCGGCGCTGGATTGCCTTGATGATGATCACCTGGGGCACGCTGTCGACCTGCCTGTTGTTCGTCACCACCCCGACCGAGTTCTACACCCTGCGCTTTTTCACCGGTGCGGCTGAGGCGGGTTTCTTCCCGGGCGTCGTGCTGTACCTCTCGCAGTGGTTCCCGACGTTCCGCCGTGGCCGGATCATGGCGCTGTTCATGTCGGCGATCCCCGTCTCCGGGCTGCTCGGCAGCCCGTTTTCCGGCTGGATCCTCAACCACTTCGCCGCCGGCCAGGGTGGCCTGGCCGGTTGGCAGTGGATGTTCCTGCTGCAAGGCATTCCGACCGTGATCCTTGGTGCGCTGGCATATTTCCTGTTGAGCGACAGCTTTGCCAACGCCAAATGGCTGACCGCGCACGAACGTTCGGTGCTCGAAGCCGACCACGCCGAAGACCTCGCCAATAAACCTAAAACCGCCACCGACTCACTGCTTGCGGTGTTCAAGAACCCTGCGATCTGGGCCTTCGGCCTGATCTATTTCTGCATCCAGAGCGGCGTGTACGCGATCAACTTCTGGCTGCCGTCGATCATCAAGAACCTCGGCTTCAGCGACAACCTGGTGATCGGCTGGCTGAGTGCGATTCCGTATCTGCTCGCGGCGGTGTTCATGCTGGTCGTCGGCCGCTCGGCGGACTTGCGCAAGGAGCGCCGCTGGCACCTGGTGGTGCCGATGCTGATGGGCGCGATCGGGCTGGTGATCGCAGTGAACTTTGCGGCCAATCCGGCGATTGCGATTCTCGGCCTGACCATCGCGACCATGGGCGCACTGACCGGCCTGCCGATGTTCTGGCCGGTGCCGACCGCCATGCTGAGCGCGGGCGCAGCGGCTGGTGGGCTGGCGCTGATCAACTCGATGGGGCAGATGGCCGGGTTCCTCAGCCCGTACCTGGTGGGTTGGGTCAAGGACAGCACGGGTTCGACGGATGCAGCGTTGTACGTGCTGGCGGCGGTGATCGTCGGCGGGAGTCTGCTGGCGTTGCGGATGACTCGGACGTTGCGGGCCTAATCAGACGCGCAGATCAAAAGATCGCAGCCTTCGGCAGCTCCTACTCTGGAATGCGTTCCCTGTAGGAGCTGCCGAAGGTTGCGATCTTTTTGCGTTTAAGCGGTGCAATCATGCATAGCGCCAGTCGACGCAACATCTATGCTGAATCTGCCGGCCTCTTCGCGAGCAGGCTCGCTTCCACAGGATTTGTGGCTCCTGGATGTGGGAAATAATGAGCATCCGCTCAATATTCAGCACAAAAACCACGTATCCTGCGCGCCCCGTTCAACCATCACGTCGCGAGGACAGTTTGTCTAAAGGTATCGCTCTATCGGTTTCAGCCTCCGTGCTGTTTGCCGTCATGTATTACTACACGTCGCTGCTGACCCCTCTGAGCGGCGTGGAAATCTTCGGCTGGCGCATGCTTCTGACCGTGCCGTGCATGACGGTGTTCATGCTGGTTTCCGGGGAATGGCGGCGGGTGCTGGAGCTGTTCCGATTGATGGCAGCCAGGCCGAAGCTGATTGCCGGGCTGCTGGTTTCTTCAGCCCTGCTCGGGGTTCAGCTGTGGCTGTTCATGTGGGCACCGCTCAATGATTACAGCCTGGATGTATCACTGGGCTATTTCCTGTTGCCACTGGCGATGGTGCTGACCGGGCGGATTGCCTATGGCGAGAGCCTGTCTTACCTGCAGAAAATCGCGGTATTTTTCGCCAGTCTTGGCGTGTTGAACGAGCTGTATCAGGTTGGCGGATTTTCCTGGGCGACGCTGATGGTCGTGGTCGGTTATCCGCTGTACTTCGTACTGCGCAAATACCTGAAAACCGACAACCTCGGTGGCCTGTGGGTCGACATGACCCTGATGCTGCCGGTCGCCTACTGGTTTGTGCAGGGCGGCGAACAGGGCCTGGCCGTGTTCGATCAATATCCGGGGCTGATGTGGCTGATTCCACTGCTCGGTCTGATCAGTGCGTCCGCGCTGGTGGTGTATATCATCGCCAGCCGCTTGCTGCCGTTCAGTCTGTTTGGGTTGTTGAGTTATGTCGAACCGGTGCTGTTGCTCGCGGTGGCATTATTGCTGGGAGAGAGCATCAAGTCGGGCGAGTGGCTGACTTACATCCCGATCTGGCTGGCGGTTGTGGTGCTGGTGTTCGAGGGCTTCAAACACTTGACGCGCCAACGCCGCTCTTGAATGCAACACAAGACAAATGTGGGAGCGAGCCTGCTAGCGAAGTCGTCAGACCAGTCAACATGACTGTTGAATGAAAGTCCGCATTCGCGAGCAGGCTCGCTCCCTCAGGTTTTGTATGAAGCAAAAAAATCCCGGCCCTGCATTTCTGCAGGCCGGGATTTTTTCATTTCAGATTACTCGGTGGTCAACACACCACGACGCACCTGGTCACGCTCGATCGATTCGAACAGGGCCTT
The DNA here is from genome assembly GCF_900187595.1 of Pseudomonas sp. Irchel 3F6. Taxonomy (NCBI): domain Bacteria; kingdom Pseudomonadati; phylum Pseudomonadota; class Gammaproteobacteria; order Pseudomonadales; family Pseudomonadaceae; genus Pseudomonas; species Pseudomonas sp. Irchel 3F6. Next base: position 1,116,317 of record NZ_FYDP01000001.1, read on the forward strand.
GAAGTTGCCCTCGCCGAAGCCATCGTCGCCCTTGCGCTGGATGAATTCGAAGAACACCGGCCCCATCAGGGTCTCCGAGAAAATCTGCAGCAGCAGACGCTTGTCGCCCTGCTCCGATGCGCCATCGAGCAGGATGCCGCGCGATTGCAGCTGATCGACCGGCTCGCCGTGATTCGGCAGGCGACCTTCGAGCATTTCGTAGTAGGTATCCGGCGGCGCGGTCATGAAGCGCATGCCGATTTTCTTCAGTTGATCCCAGGTCTTGATCAGGTCGTCGGTGAGGAACGCGACGTGCTGGATACCCTCACCGTTGAACTGCATCAGGAACTCTTCGATCTGCCCGGCGCCCTTGGACGACTCTTCGTTGAGCGGAATGCGGATCATGCCATCCGGTGCGGTCATGGCCTTCGAGGTCAGGCCGGTGTACTCGCCTTTGATGTCGAAGTAACGGATTTCACGGAAGTTGAACAGCTTCTCGTAGAAGTTCGCCCAATAGGCCATGCGACCGCGATAAACGTTGTGGGTCAGGTGGTCGATGATCTTCAGGCCAGCGCCAACCGGGTTGCGATCAACACCTTCGATGAACACGAAGTCGATGTCGTAGATCGAGCTGCCTTCACCGAAACGGTCGATCAGGTACAGCGGCGCACCGCCAATACCCTTGATTGCCGGCAGGTTCAGCTCCATCGGACCGGTCTCGATGTGAATCGGCTGAGCGCCGAGTTCGAGTGCGCGAGAATAGGCCTTCTGCGAATCCTTCACGCGAAACGCCATGCCGCAAACGGACGGGCCGTGTTCGGCGGCGAAGTACGAGGCGACGCTGTTGGGTTCGTTATTGAGGATCAGGTTGATTGCGCCCTGACGATACAGGTGCACGTTCTTGGAACGGTGGGTCGCGACTTTGGTGAAGCCCATGATCTCGAAGATCGGCTCCAGTGTGCCAGGAGTCGGCGCTGCGAACTCGATGAATTCAAAGCCCATCAGGCCCATTGGGTTTTCGTATAAATCTGCCATGGTGACGCCTCATCATTTCTTATCAATTAACCAGGGTTATTTGTCAGGAAAGTGATGTGGAGGGCGGCGCGCAGGAGATGCCACGCACGCTGCGCGCGAGGAAGTCTCCGTAGATCAGTTGAAACCCGAATATCTTCATTGTCGACCCAAGGCTCTTGCGGGCGAGGCTTCTGCTGCCAGAAGACGATTATTATTGTATGCGTAACCCGATTCTACACAGCGTAACCAGACCTGTCTGCCCTCTGTATAAAATCCGCTTTTTTACCTACGGCGCAAGCGCCATCTGCCATCTATTCTCCTCTCTGGCTCAATTGTTTATCGGGTCGGATTTCTAAACCACAGGATGTGTCCATGCCACTGACCCACCGATCCCGCCGCAAACGCAGCACCCGAATCGCCGTGACTTTGCTCACCGGTCTGCTGCCAATCGTGCTGGGCAGTGGGATTCTTTATATGCAGGCAAAACGAACGCTGGAGCAAAGTGCCGGGGAAACGGCCGAACAAGCGTTGCAACAGTTCGATCTGATGCTCGACAACACGGCAGAAGCCGCTCGGGTTCTGCTGCCTCTGGCCGGGAAAAATTGCGAAGACGTGAAACTGGCCCTGCGCGAACAAGTGACCCGACGCCCCTTCGTGCGCTCGACCAATCTGGTCTGGGACAACACGCTCTACTGCAGCTCACTGTTCGGGCAGTTCAAGGAAGCGGTCAATGCCGGGGACTATCATCAAGGCAAACTGTGGTTGATGAAAGGCAATCCCGTCACTCCCGACACGGCATTGTTGATCTACCGCCTCAGCGACGGTCGTGGCGGCGCGCTGACCACGCTTGATGGTTATCACCTGAGCAACATCCTGCGCCTGATCGGCCGCCAGACATTACTGATGTTGCAAGTGGGCGATAACTGGCTGTCCGCCGACGGCAGAGTGCATCAAGGGCCCCTGCCCGCTTTGCCAGTCGCGCATAGCATGCTCGAATCCGAACGATACGGTTTCAACGTGTCGGCGGGTTTTCCCGAAGGAGAAACCTGGCGTTACATGGCGGCCAATTATCCGCCGTTGTTCAGCCTGCTGATATTTTTCGGCGTGATCTCGGGCGCCATCGGCCATGTCGTGCAGAAACGCTCGAACTCGCCCAGTCACGAAATGCTTCGCGCACTCGAGGCCGGGGAATTCATTCCTTACTTCCAGCCGGTGGTTCACGGTGACAGCAAGCAGTGGTCCGGCGCTGAAGTGCTGATGCGCTGGAATCACCCGAAAGAGGGCCTCGTACGCCCGGATCTGTTCATTCCATTTGCCGAGCATTCAGGCTTGATCGTGCCGATGACCCGCTCGCTGATGCAACAGACTGCCGCCATGCTGGGACCGCATTCTGCGGCCTTCGCCAAACCTTTCCATATCGGCATCAACATCACTGCCAGCCATTGCAAGGATCTGGAACTGGTCGAAGACTGTCGCGACCTCCTGGCGGCGTTTGCGCCCGGCAGCGTCGAGCTGGTGCTGGAATTGACGGAGCGCGAGCTGATCGAACCGAACGACATGACCCTGCAACTGTTTGAGCAATTGCACGCACTTGGAGTGAAAATCGCGATCGACGATTTTGGTACAGGCCACTCAAGCCTCGGCTACTTGCGCGCCTTCAAGGTCGACTTTCTCAAGATCGATCAGAGCTTTGTCGCCATGATCGGCATCGATGCGCTATCACGGCATATTCTCGACTCCATCATTGAACTGTCGGCAAAGCTGGATCTGGCCATTGTTGCCGAAGGTGTCGAGACACAGGCCCAAGCCGATTACCTGACGGAGCATCAGGTGGATTTCATGCAAGGTTATTTGTTTGCCAAACCGATGCCGGCAGCAGATTTCATCAGCGCATTAAGTGATCGTTAACTCATTAGCATAGCCCGTCCAACAACCGCACCAAATTGATACAAAAAGTCATTGTTGTTACATGGCGACAACATCAGGATTTACTCTTGTCGCATTAACTACTACAATTTTTTCAACCTGAGCCAGACTGACAGGTGAGCCAATTATCACCGAGTCGCTTCCAGGCTCTTGGCTTATAGCTTTGTTTGCGGTTGGTATCAGCCAAACACACTATTGGAGTAAAGATATTGTCCAGACTCGCTGAATTTCGCGCAGCTGAAAAGGCCCTTCAGGAACAGCTCAAACAGCTGGAGTCACTGAAGAATGACGCCGGGCTCAAGAAAGAAATCGAATTCGAAGAAAAGCTCCAGGGACTGATGAAAACCTATGGCAAAGGCCTGAAAGATATCATCGCTATCCTCGACCCGAACCCGGCGAAGTCCGGTCTGCAGGCCGCCCCAGCGCCGAAGACCCGCCGCGCCCGCGTCGTCAAGGTTTACCAGAACCCGCACACTGGCGAGCTGATCGAAACCAAGGGCGGCAACCATCGCGGCCTGAAAGCCTGGAAAGAACAGTACGGTGCGGCCACCGTGGATTCATGGTTGCGCGGTTAATCTGACGCCAACAAAAAGCCCTGCGCGATGCAGGGCTTTTTTATTGACAATATCTAACAAATGAAATGATTTTCATCGAACAAGTTGGAAAATTGTGTAACGTTACTGAGTCATCACGCTAAACATTTTGCTGCGCGATGTTGCTGCAAACGATGAATCAAACTTTGTGCTTAATCCTTTCCGGCATTCAAAACACCGCGAGTTAGTACGGACGTTTATAATTTCAGGCTGTTACGTGCCGCCTCTATGTCGTCGGCGCTCGCCTTATAAACCTCAGCCTGACCGGCATATGAAAGTACATAAGCCTTGTCTGTTTCCACGGCAGCCACCAGCGTTTGTGATAATACGTGCCGGCCGTTCTCGGTGATCGTGCAGGTCGTCTCCAACCCGGTCAATGATCCGAACGCAGCCGGATGGATTCGGTTGCAGACGCTCTGATAACCACTGCGGAAGAAATCCTTCTGGATGGATTTACGCATCTCCAGCAGCACGCCTTGCAAATTGACCTGATGCCCCGCCTCCACTTGCGTCATGGTCAACTCCATCACCATCACCTGATTGCCGTCGGCATCGAGCTTCACTGCCCTTTGCCGCGAGACTGGCGGCGCGGTATCCGGCAACACTTCAACCTTCCAGCCCGCTGGCCAGGTGATGCTCGGTTCGGCCATGGCCGGGAAAACCACGGCCAATGACAAAGCAAAAAAAACAAACACGGATTTGAACAGTCGGATCATTGCCGGACGCACTCGAAGGTAGAGAGCAAAGTCTGAGCCCCGCCCTCGCGCAGGGCAAGCCCGCCTTGCATTTGGCGATGCCGGCCGGCATGCGTATCATTGCGCCCATTCACTCGCCCATTGTTATTGGAGGGCCCATGAGCCTCAACGAACTGAACACTTTCCCCGGCGTGACCGCCACGCCAGACAGCGCAACCCGCAACTTCGTGTTCAACCACACCATGCTGCGCGTGAAGGACATCACCAAGTCGCTGGATTTCTACACCCGCGTCCTGGGTTTCTCGCTGGTCGAGAAGCGTGATTTTCCGGAAGCCGAATTCAGCCTGTACTTCCTTGCGCTGGTCGATAAAGCGCAGATCCCGGCCGATGCTGCTGCGCGTACCGAATGGATGAAATCGATTCCAGGCATTCTCGAATTGACCCACAACCACGGTACCGAAAACGATGCCGACTTCGCCTATCACAATGGCAACACCGATCCGCGTGGCTTTGGTCACATCTGCATTTCGGTGCCGGACATCGTCGCAGCGTGTGCACGCTTTGAAGAGCTGGGTTGCGATTTCCAGAAGCGCCTGACCGACGGCCGGATGAAGAGCCTGGCGTTCATCAAGGACCCGGATGGCTACTGGGTCGAGATCATTCAGCCTGCGCCGCTGTAAAAGCTGAAAGCCCCTCACCCTAGCCCTCTCCCAGAGGGAGAGGGGACTGATTGCGGGATGTTGGAGAATTACACCAACTTGATCGATTGGCGGTGAATCCATAATCGACCGGCTCTCTCAGGTCGATGGATGACTTCAGACACCTCGGTCGGCGCCCTCTCCCTCGGGAGAGGGCTGGGGTGAGGGGTGGCTTTCCACGCGCAAAAAAAACCCATGATCGCTCATGGGTTTTTTCGTTTTCGACCTGGCAGTTACGCCGGGGCCGAAGTCCGGATCAAGTGATCGAACGCACTCAGCGAAGCCTTGGCGCCCTCGCCCACTGCAATCACGATCTGCTTGTACGGCACAGTCGTCACGTCACCCGCTGCAAAGATTCCCGCAATGGAAGTCTCGCCACGGTTGTCGACAATGATCTCGCCACGCGGCGACAGCTCGATGGTGCCCTTCAGCCAATCGGTGTTCGGCAGCAGACCGATCTGCACGAAGATGCCTTCCAGCTCAACCGTGCGCAGTTCATCGGTAGTGCGGTCCTTGTAGCGCAGGCCGTTGACCTTCTCGCCATTGCCGGTGACTTCAGTGGTTTGCGCACTGGTGATCACGGTAACGTTCGGCAGGCTGTGCAGCTTGCGTTGCAGCACGGCGTCGGCGCGCAGTTGCACGTCGAATTCCAGCAGCGTTACGTGCGCCACGATACCCGCCAGATCGATCGCCGCTTCAACGCCGGAGTTACCGCCGCCGATCACCGCTACGCGCTTGCCCTTGAACAGCGGGCCGTCGCAGTGCGGGCAATACGCCACGCCTTTGTTGCGGTATTCCTGCTCGCCCGGAACGTTCATTTCGCGCCAGCGTGCGCCGGTCGCGAGAATCACGCTCTTGGCTTTCAGGGTTGCACCGCTGGCGAAGTGGACTTCATGCAGCTCGCCATTCTTGCCCGGGATCAGCTTGTCAGCGCGTTGCAGATTCATGATGTCGACGTCGTACTGCTTGACGTGTTCTTCCAGCGCCGTGGCCAGTTTCGGCCCTTCGGTTTCCTGCACGGAAATGAAGTTCTCGATGGCCATGGTATCCAGCACCTGACCGCCGAAGCGCTCAGCCGCGACACCGGTGCGGATGCCTTTACGTGCGGCGTAGATAGCGGCCGAAGCACCGGCCGGGCCACCGCCGACGACCAGCACGTCAAAGGCTTCTTTGGCGCTGATCTTCTCGGCCTGACGCTCAATAGCGCCGGTGTCGAGTTTGGCGAGAATTTCCTCCAGGCCCATGCGGCCCTGACCGAAGTTTTCGCCGTTGAGGTAGATGCTCGGCACAGCCATGATCTTGCGATCGTTGACTTCGTCCTGGAACAGCGCGCCGTCGATGGCGACGTGGCGGATATTCGGGTTGAGCACGGCCATCAGGTTCAGCGCCTGAACGACGTCCGGGCAATTCTGGCAAGACAGGGAGAAGTAAGTCTCGAAGCTGAACTCGCCTTTGAGCGAGCGGATCTGCTCGATCACTTCAACGCTGGCCTTCGACGGGTGGCCACCGACTTGCAGCAGAGCCAACACCAGCGAGGTGAATTCGTGGCCCATTGGAATGCCGGCGAAACGCAGACTGATGTCGGCTCCAGGGCGATTGATCGAGAACGATGGCTTGCGGGCATCGTCACCGCTGTCGATCAGGGTAATCTGGCTCGAAAGACTGGCAACGTCTTTCAGCAGGTCCAGCATTTCACGGGATTTCGCACCGTCGTCGAGGGATGCAACGATCTCGATCGGTTGGGTGACCCGTTCCAGGTACGATTTCAACTGGGCTTTAAGATTGGCGTCCAACATACGGGCGATTTCCTTTATTTGAGGCGAAAAAAAGCCCGAGCGAATCTCGCCCGGGCATTTTTATTGGGCGGTGCAGCTAACTTAAGAAGGTGCGGCGTGCCGCCCTGCGTTGCATGTCACAGACTTAGATCTTGCCGACCAGGTCCAGCGACGGAGCCAGAGTGGCCTCGCCTTCTTTCCACTTGGCCGGGCAAACTTCGCCTGGGTGTGCAGCGACGTACTGAGCAGCCTTGATCTTGCGCAGCAGCTCGGAAGCGTCACGGCCAACGCCGCCATCGTTCAGTTCAACGATTTTGATCTGGCCTTCAGGGTTGATCACGAAGGTGCCACGGTCAGCCAGACCAGCTTCTTCGATCAGCACGTCGAAGTTGCGGGAGATGACGTGGGTAGGGTCGCCGATCATGGTGTATTCGATTTTGCCGATGGCTGGCGAAGTGTTGTGCCAGGCAGCGTGAGCAAAGTGGGTGTCGGTCGAAACGCTGTAGATTTCCACGCCCAGCTTCTTGAACTCAGCGTAGTTGTCAGCCAGGTCTTCCAGCTCGGTTGGGCACACGAAGGTGAAGTCGGCTGGGTAGAAGAACACTACGGACCACTTGCCTTTCAAGTCAGCATCCGAGACTTGAACGAAGTCGCCGTTTTTGAACGCGGTAGCTTTGAACGGTTTTACTTGGCTGTTGATGATAGGCATCGATGACTCTCCGTCAGGGGTTATGAAGTTGATGGGTGAATCCTACCCACTCACTCGACGGAAGGCTCATTGGCAAACCTGATACTGCTGATTTGTTTTCGCTATTAGCTGACTGTATTAATAGAAGAAAACGATCTCTACGGCTGATCCGGCTTATCCATAATCCGAGCCATTCCCTGGAATGGGCTGACCTCAACATAGCGCATGGCGGATTTCATGTCCTTCCAGCCAACGTAGCTCATCAGCGATTTCAGGTCCCAGCCGCTTTGATGCGCCCATGTGGCAAAGCCACGCCGCAGTGAATGGCTGGTGTAATTGGCGGCGGCAATCCCGGCGCGCTGCAACGCCTGTCTCAACAGCGGAATGATGCTGTTGGCGTGCAGCCCCTCCTCGCTCAGATTGCCCCAGCGATCAATGCTGCGGAACACCGCGCCGCGCACCAGCGCAGCCTCTGTAATCCAATCGATATAGGCCTGCACCGGGCACAGCTTCAGCAGCGCCGGGGCCTGATAAGTCTGCCCGAGGTTTTCCCGGTCGCCCTTGCTGCGCGGCAAATACAAAGTGATTCCTTTGCCAGCACTCGCCTGCACATGCTCGATCTGCAAGCGGCACAACTCGTCGCTGCGAAAGCCGCGCCAGAAGCCCAACAGAATCAGCGCGCGATCCCGATACGCCTTGAGCAAGGTCGGGCGGTCCTGTTCTTCCCGGGCCGTCTGCACCTCCTGCTCAAGCCAATCGATCACGCGCTGCAGATCCTGCAATTGGAGCGGCTCAGCCTGTTTTTCCTGCGCCGGGTGCAAAGCACGAATGCCCTTGAACACCTTGCGCACCACTGGCGCCTTGGTGGGATCGGCAAACCCCTGACTGTTGTGCCACTGCGCCAGCGCCGACAGACGCAGCTTCAGCGTGTTGATCGATAGCACGCCAGCGTGCGCCACCAGATAGCGCGCAACGCTGTCGGCAGTAGCCGGCAGAAATCCGCCCCACGTCACCTCGAAGTGCTCGATCGCCATGCGATAGCTGCGGCGAGTGTTGTCCCGGGTGGCGGCTTGCAGATATCGATCAATGTCGCTCATGGGCAGTTTTCTCGCTGGCGTACGGGTTCAGGCATGCAGATGCGCATTTTGCCCCCTGACATTGGGTAATACCAGTATATCCCGCCTGTTTTACCTTAACGATTTACCTATATTTTCAGCATGGTACACTGCGTACTTTAGTGGCATGTACCACAGTACGCAAACGTAGGAGTTCACATGGCCCGTGGCGGCATTACCAAAGCACTGGTGCAAATCGCACGCACAGCGATCCTGGCTCGCGGCGAACACCCAAGCATCGATGCAGTACGCATTGAAATGGGCAACACCGGCTCGAAAACCACGATCCATCGCTATCTGAAAGAACTGGACGACGGTGCCCAGCCGAATGAGGCGTCAGCAGAACCGATCGATGATGAGCTCACCGCCCTCGTCTCTCGACTCGCCCAGCGCCTGAAAGAACAAGCACAGGAACCCATCAAGCAAGCCCGCGAACAGTTCGAGGAGCAACGCCAAGCACTGGAAGCCGAGCTGAAGCAGACGCGCCAGGCGCTGGAAAAACTCGAGCACGACCACGACATTCAAGGCGCCGCACTGCAACGCGAATCCGAGGCGCTGAGCAACACCCGCTCGATGCTGCAAACCGAACAGACGCGCAACGCCGGCCTCAACCAGGCATTGGCCGACTTTGAATTGCGCTTGCAGGACAAGGACGAACAGATCCGCTCACTGGAAGAAAAACACCTGCACGCCCGCGATGCGCTGGAGCATTACCGTAACGCCACCAAGGAACAGCGCGAGCAGGAGCAGGCCCGCCATGAAGGGCAACTTCAGCAGATACAGGCAGAATTGCGTCAAGCCCAGCAGAGCGCGTTGGTGCGCCAGGACGAGATCACGCAGTTGCACCGCGACAACGAACGCCTGCTTACCGAAAACCGTGGCACCCAGCGCGAGCTGAATCTTGTGCAGGATCAGCTCAAGCACAGCAATCAGCGTCAGGATCAGTTGCTCGAGCAGGCCACGCGCATGGACAGCGAGCGCACCCTCCTCCAGGAACGTCTGCGCGTGGCGGCACTGGAAAGCCAGGCGCTCAAGCAGAGCGTCGACGAACAAACGCAGCTCAATCAGTCATTGGAAAGGGAATTGCTCAAGGTTCAGGCAAGCCTTGAAGACAGCCAGCGTCTGGCGTCTGCCGTTGCGGCAGCGCCAGACTCGGCCAAAGCGACAGACGCTTAAGCGCTGACCGGCGTACGCATGGTGACGAACTCTTCGGCGGCCGTCGGGTGCACCCCGATGGTGTCGTCGAAGTCGCGCTTGGTCGCGCCGGCCTTCAAGGCGATCGCCAGACCTTGCACGATCTCGCCAGCGTCCGGGCCGACCATGTGGCAGCCAAGCACCCTGTCGGTTTTGGCGTCGACCACCAACTTCATCAGGGTTTTCTCCTGGCAGTCAGTCAGGGTCAGCTTCATCGGCCGGAAGCGGCTCTCGAAGATCACCACCTCGTGGCCGCATTCGCGCGCTTCCTCTTCGCTCAAACCGACCGTGCCGATGTTCGGCAGGCTGAACACGGCGGTCGGAATCATCTTGTAGTCCACCGGACGGTATTGCTCCGGCTTGAACAGACGCCGCGCCACGGCCATGCCTTCAGCGAGCGCGACCGGTGTCAGCTGCACGCGACCAATGACGTCGCCCAGCGCCAGAATCGACGGCTCGGTGGTTTGATACTCGTCGTCGACTTTGATGAAGCCCTTGTCGTCGAGTTGCACATCGGTGTTTTCCAGGCCCAGATTGTCCAGCATCGGACGCCGGCCGGTGGCGTAGAACACGCAGTCGGCTTCGAGTACGCGACCATCCTTGAGCGTCGCCTTCAAGCTACCGTCGGCCTGCTTGTCGATGCGCGCAATGTCGGCATTGAATTGCAGATCGAGGCCACGCTTGGTCAATTCTTCTTGCAGATGCTTGCGCACCGCACCGTCGAAGCCGCGCAGGAACAGATCGCCGCGATACAGCAGCGTGGTGTTGGCGCCGAGGCCATGGAAAATTCCGGCGAACTCGACGGCAATATAACCGCCGCCGACCACCAGCACACGCTTGGGCAGCTCTTTGAGGAAGAACGCTTCATTCGAACCGATCGCATGCTCATGCCCCGGAATTTCAGGGATCTGCGGCCAGCCGCCGGTGGCGATCAGAATGTTTTTCGCGGTGAAGCGCTCGCCATTAACCTCGACCTCGTGCGGCCCAACGATTTTCGCGTGCGCCTCATGCAGGGTCACGCCACTGTTGACCAGCAAATTGCGATAAATGCCGTTGAGGCGATTGATCTCGCGATCCTTGTTGGCGATCAGCGTGGCCCAGTCGAAGTTGGCTTCGCCCAGGTTCCAGCCGAAACCGGACGCCTGCTCGAAGTCCTCGGCAAAGTGCGCGCCGTAGACCAACAGCTTTTTCGGCACGCAGCCGACGTTGACGCACGTGCCGCCCAGGTAACGGCTTTCGGCCACCGCCACTTTCGCCCCGAAGCCGGCGGCAAACCGCGCAGCCCGCACACCGCCGGAACCGGCACCGATCACATAAAGGTCAAAATCGTAGGCCATTTCTATCTCCTCGGCAGACCATCAGCATACCCGCAGCCATTCATTGGGCAAGCACTGCCATCCATATAAGGGCGGAAAATGAAAAAGCCACCCGAAGGTGGCTTTCTTTTGCAGACGCGGCGAAGACTATTAGTAAGCCTTGCCAGTCTTGTAGAAGTTTTCGAAGCAGAAGTTGGTCGCGTCGATGTAGCCTTCAGCGCCACCGCAGTCGAAACGCTTGCCCTTGAACTTGTAGGCCATGACGCAGCCGTTCTGGGCCTGCTTCATCAGGGCGTCGGTGATCTGGATTTCGCCGCCCTTGCCTGGCTCGGTCTGTTCGATCAGGTCGAAGATGTCCGGGGTCAGGATGTAACGACCGATGATCGCCAGGTTCGACGGCGCGTCTTCCGGCTTTGGCTTCTCGACCATGCTGTGCACGCGGTAGATGTCGTCGCGGATCATTTCGCCGGCGATGACACCGTACTTGTTGGTTTCCTGCGGATCGACTTCCTGGATCGCGACGATCGAGCAGCGGAACTGCTTGTACAGTTTGACCATCTGGGTCAGTACGCCGTCGCCGTCGATGTTGACGCACAGGTCATCCGCCAGGACCACGGCGAACGGTTCGTCACCGATCAGTGGGCGGCCAGTCAGGATTGCGTGGCCCAGACCTTTCATTTCGGTCTGACGGGTGTAGGAGAACGAGCACTCGTCCAACAGCTTGCGGATACCGACCAGGTACTTTTCCTTGTCGGTGCCCTTGATCTGGTTTTCCAGCTCGTAACTGATGTCGAAGTGGTCTTCCAGAGCACGCTTGCCACGGCCGGTGACGATGGAAATCTCAGTCAGGCCCGCGTCCAGTGCTTCTTCAACGCCGTACTGGATCAGTGGCTTGTTTACCACCGGCAGCATTTCTTTAGGCATGGCTTTGGTCGCTGGGAGGAAGCGAGTGCCGTAACCGGCTGCTGGAAACAAGCATTTCTTGATCATATAAGTCCTTGAAAAGGCTGTGTGTACGAGTTTCGAGGCAGTCTAATCAGGCGGCGTGCGCCTTACAATGCCCCGCGCTGGCTAACCGATGCCAACATAGAGAAATATTCGCGCGGATAGTTCCATCCGGGTATTTCAGCGGCGGCGTCAGCGTAGCTCAAGATCCGGGCAAACAGGATCACCATACGCTTATCAGCCCCCATTGCGAGCATTTGCCGCTATCATGGCGCCTTTGAACCAGCGAATGAGACAGACTAGATGGCTGCGGTAAAAATCATCAACGGGTATGTGATCGACAAGAAAGACGGCAAGTGGACGCTGACCACTACCAATGGCGAACATATCGCCGGGCCTTTCGACAGCGAGCAGATGGCGACAGATGTGGCCTCGGTGTTCACTGATACGCCTGCTTCTTCCAAGCGCCGAGGCAAAGATCAGGACTGATCCTTTTAGCACTTGCGCCAAGCCCTGCCAGCATGCAGGGCTTTTTTGTGCTTTGTTGGCAAACAAGTGGCCAATCGCTATAACCTTTTCATCGCGGCGCTGTCAGAGCAACCAGTCCCCCACTTGAAGACCTCGCAACCATGAACCTGAACAAACTGCAGCCGCTTTTCGCGGTATTGGTACTGAGCGGCTGTGCCACTTCGCAGCCCACCTATCTGAACAATGGCGAACAGGGTCTGAGCATCGACTGTTCCGGCGAAGCCAACTCATGGGCCATGTGCTACGAAAAGGCCGATGCATCCTGCGCCGGCACCGGCTATCGCATCGTCGGCACTGATGGCACACCGGCGCCCAAGGAAGATGACAAAACCCTGGGCGTTGACGTTGGCAACTACAAGACGCGCAACGTCGTGGTCGTCTGCAAGTAAGCCTTACATGTGGATTTCGGCGAATTTGATCCCGAGGCCACGGACGACCTCGATCAGGTCGTCGAGCCGATTGAAGGACTCGACTTCATCATTGTCATCCACCAAAAAGTAGCTGCGCCCTGCACTCTTCTTGAAAAACACGATCCATTCACCCGGATTCGCCGGGTTCTGGATGACATGAGTGGCAGAGATAAGGCCCTCTGCGTGGCGCTCCCGCACGTGCTCTCGCTTCATTGCGACTCCATAAATGACAATGCCGCCACAGCAGGACTGTGACGGCATCGGGTGCTGATGTTCGATAGTCTATCAGCCGGAAATACAGGCGTTCGCAGCTTTCTGTACATCGCGAGGGCGAACCGGCACGTTGGACATGCGCTCATGCAGCTTGATGCTGCTGCCGCCGGCGCGATCTTCGATATCAAACACGGCTGCCGGGCCTGACGAAAGTTTGCCGGGAACGATGACTCGTACACCGTCTTTCTGCGGCTGGACTTGCAACGCACCACGACTGTCAGCGAGCTTGTCGGTCAGACACTGCGCATACTCCTGGGGCTTTTTGCCGGAGATCACGCTCATGGTTGGCAGCGTTTCATTGATTTCGGAAACATTTGCACAACCGGCCATCGCCAGAATCAACGGCACACACACCACACCCCACTTCATATAAATCCTCCGTTAAAGACCGTCCGACAGCACAAATGCCGCTTTTCTCCGGGGCCTTGTGCATTTAACCCGCCCGCCATGGCGAAGTTCTGTTCAAAATTTGTCAAAGCAACGCCCGACGGCCAGATAATAACCCGTGCGGGCTGATAAACTGCGCCCATCGACAAGCTATCGTTTTGATTTAGTAGAAAAAGCCCTTCTGGAGGCGCCCATGAAATTCATTCACCAGCGCGAGCACCTCAACGAAGACGACATCGTCGTCATTCAATGCTCGCAGATGTGCAACATCCGTTTGATGAACGACGCCAACTTCCGCAGCTTCAAAAACGGCGGCCGTCACACCTATCACGGCGGCGCGTTCGACACGTTCCCGGCACGCATCACCGCACCGAGCACCGGCTTCTGGAACATCACCATCGACACCGTCAACCGCCGCGCAATCAGCGTGACGCGCAAGCCGACGCTGACCCACTCGATCAAGATCATCCGTCGCTCCAGCACTAAACTGAGCTGAGACGCGCAGCCTATTCTGAAAGGGAAACATGACCGTGGCGCAAAAAACCAAATACGTGATCAAGTACAAACTGGACGGTGAACAGCGTTTCGAATTCGCTGAACTGGAAACCGGCACTGACGAGGAAGCGAAGGCGGCGCTGAAGAAAATGCACGCTGACGAAGAACTCAGTGACATCAAGGTCAGCAAAGCGCTGTAACCGAATCATGCAACCGACCACGTTTGACCTGTTCGCCGACAACGAACCCGTACAGCAGCCCCGCGCCGAGCAGATCGGCGAACAATCGTGGGTGCTGCGCGGATTCGCCTTGCCACAGGTCGAGCAACTGCTGACCGAGCTCGACGCCATTCTTGCCGCCGCCCCGCCACGCCACATGGTCACGCCCGGCGGTTTCAGCATGTCGGTCGGCACCAGCAGTTGCGGACAGCTGGGTTGGATCACCGATCGCAGCGGTTACCGTTATTCCAGCGTCGATCCACTCAGCGGCTTGCCGTGGCCGTCGATGCCGGCGGTGTTTGCCGAACTGGCACACCAAGCGGCTGAGCGCGCCGGTTTCCCGGATTTTCAGGCCGACTCCTGCCTGATCAACCAATACGTCCCCGGCGCCAAGATGTCGCTGCATCAGGACAAAGACGAAAAAGGTTATGCCGCGCCCATCGTTTCGCTGTCGCTGGGTTTGCCGGCAATGTTTCTGTTCGGCGGCTTCGAACGCAGCGATAAAACCCAGCGCATCCCGCTGTTGCACGGCGACATGGTGGTCTGGGGCGGCGTGGACCGCCTGCGCTATCACGGCGTGCTGCCAATCAAACCTGGCCGTCACCCGCTCTTGGGCGAGCGGCGCATCAACATCACCTTCCGCGTCGCGGGCGCTCAATAAAAGTTTGACCGCAAGGCGCGGAGTGTTGCGGGTTACGATGCTGGTTAACCTGAATCAAACAGGTCAACGGATTCCCTCTCATGGACACGCTTTCGAAGACAATCAGCATTGAACACGATCCCCGCTGGGCCGCTGTGGTGGCGCGCGATCCGCGTGCCGACGGGCAATTTGTCTATGCGGTCAAAACCACTGGCATCTACTGCCGGCCGAGCAGTCTGGCGCGCCTGCCGAAACCGCAGAACGTCGAGTTTTTCGACACCGCCGAACTGGCCGAAGCTGCCGGATATCGGCCGAGCAAACGCGCCAGCAAGGACCAGAATGACGCGCAACATGCGGCGATCATCGCAGCAGCCTGCCGGCAGATCGAAGCGTGCGAGACATTGCCCGCGCTCGACAGCCTCGCCGCCAGCGCCGGCCTTAGCCCTTTCCATTTTCATCGAGTATTCAAAGCCGCGACCGGCCTGACGCCCAAGGCTTACGCCACGGCGCATCGCTCACGCAAACTGCGTGCGCGCCTGGCGGACGGCGGCTCGGTGACCGACGCGCTGTATGACGCTGGCTTCAACTCCAACAGCCGCTTTTACGAATCAGCCGATCAACTGCTGGGCATGAAGCCCACCGACTATCGCGCTGCCGGGCAGAACAACGACATTCGCTTTGCCGTTGGCCAATGCTCGCTGGGGGCGATTCTGGTGGCGCAAAGCGAACGTGGGATCTGCGCGATTCTGCTCGGCGACGATCCGCACCAGCTGGTCTGCAACCTGCAGGATCAGTTTCGCAAGGCCAACCTGATCGGCGCCGACCGCGAATTTGAACAGTTGATCGCCAGCGTCGTCGGCTTTGTCGAAGCGCCCGCGACGGGCCTGAACTTGCCGCTGGATATACGCGGCACAGCGTTTCAGGAGCGCGTCTGGCAGGCGCTGCGTGAGATCCCCGCAGGCAGCACCGCAAGTTACGCCGAAATCGCGCAACGCATCGGCGCGCCGACTTCGATGCGCGCCGTGGCCCAGGCTTGCGGGGCCAACCGTTTGGCGGTGGCGATTCCCTGCCACCGCGTGGTGCGCAGTGACGGCAATCTTTCCGGCTACCGCTGGGGCGTCGAGCGCAAACGCCAACTGCTTGAGCGCGAACTCAACGATTGACGTCGACCACCACCCTGCCCCGCAGTTGCCCGGCGAGTAATCTGGGCGCGGCCTCAAGGGCTTCGCTCAAGCTGATTTCGTGACTGATCAATTGCAATAACGAGAAATCCAGATCCTTGGCCAGTCGGCCCCAGGCCTCGATACGGCGCGCCTTGGGCTGGGTCACGCTGTTGATCCCGGCCAGCGTTACGCCGCGCAGAATGAACGGTGCTACCGAGGCCGGGAAATCCATGCCTTGCGCCAACCCGCATGCCGCGACCACGCCTTCCGAGCGTGTGCTGGCGCAAGCATTCGCCAGCGTATGACTACCGACCGAATCGACCACCGCCGCCCAGCGCTCTTTCGCCAACGGCTTGCCCGGTTCGGACAAGGTGGCTCGATCGATGATGTCGGCAGCACCCAATTGCTGCAGGTATTCATGCTCGGATACACGGCCGGTGGATGCCACCACGCGGTAGCCCAACTTGCTGAGCAAGGCGATGGCAAAGCTGCCGACCCCGCCATTGGCGCCGGTGACCAGCACTTCGCCGTGATCCGGTGTCAGGCCATGGCGCTCCAGCGCCAGAATGCACAGCATTGCCGTGTAACCTGCGGTGCCGATGGCCATGGCTTGCGCCGGCGTGAAAGCTTCGGGCAACGGAATAAGCCAGTCACCATTGAGCCGAGCCTTTTGCGCCAGCCCGCCCCAGTGGCTCTCACCGACGCCCCAGCCGTTGAGCAGCACTCGGTCGCCCGCCTTGAAATCGGCATGCGAACTGGACTCGACAGTCCCCGTCAGATCGATCCCCGGCACCATGGGAAACTTGCGTACTACCGGGCTGCTGCCGGTGATCGCCAGGCCGTCCTTGAAATTCAGGGTGCTGTACGCCACGTTCACGCTGACGTTGCCTTCGGGCAGTTGCTGCTCATCGATTTGCTGCAGATTGGCGCGATAACCGCTGTCGTCTTTGTCGATCAGAATGGCATTGAACATGACGGCCCCTCGAAAATAATGGGAAGAAAGCGTGCCCTGAAATAACACATCGCAACACATTGCCACACTCGACTTTCGCTAAGCCACCCGCACCGACGCTGAAAAACTGCACGTAATGTTCAGAATTTCAGACTGGCCCCGCAGCCGGTTTTGCTGCTAAAACCGCTTGCCGTCCCTGCCCGTTTCATCGTTCGGAGAATTGCTTTATGAGCCAGTGGCCAGACACCCGTATCCTTGATCTTCTCGGTATCGAACTGCCGATCATCCAAGGCCCGATGGCCGGTGCGACCAATTCTTCGATGGTGATTGCCGTGTGCAATGCCGGCGGCCTCGGTTCAATGCCGGCAGCGATGCTGAGCATCGAGCAACTGCGCGAAGAACTGAAGACGATTCGCCAGCACACCACCAAGCCGTTCAACGTCAATTTCTTCTGCCATCAGCCACCGGCGCCTGATGAGCAGCGAGCCCGGGACTGGAAAAATCTGCTCGAACCTTACTACCGCGAACTCGGTGCCGATTTCGAGGCGCCGACGCCGGTGTCCAACCGTGCTCCGTTCGACGAGGCCGCGTGTGCCGTGCTCGAAGAATTCCGCCCCGAAGTGGTGAGTTTTCATTTCGGGCTGCCGGAGAAAAATCTGCTTGATCGGGTCAAGGCAACCGGGGCGAAAATCCTTTCGTCTGCCACCACGGTCGAAGAAGCGATCTGGCTGGAGCAACACGGCTGCGATGCGATCATCGCCATGGGTTATGAGGCCGGGGGCCATCGCGGGATGTTTCTCAGCGATGATCTGAGCACCCAGGTCGGCACCTTCGCCCTGGTGCCGCAGGTGGTCGACGCGGTGAAAGTGCCGGTGATCGCGGCGGGCGCGATCAGCGATGCGCGAGGCGTTGCCGCAGCTTTCATGCTCGGCGCCTCGGCGGTGCAAGTCGGCACGGCGTACCTGTTCACGCCGGAAGCCAAAGTCAGCGCCTCACACCACAAGGCCCTGCGTACCGCCAAGGAAAGCCAGACCGCCATCACCAACATTTTCACCGGACGTCCGGCGCGGGGCATTGTCAATCGGGCGATGCGCGAACTCGGCCCGATGTCAGCGCAAGCGCCAGCCTTTCCGTTGGCCGGCGGCGCGCTGATGCCGCTGCGAGCCAAGGATGACGCCGATTTTGCCAATCTGTGGGCCGGTCAGGCGCTGACGTTGGGCAAGGATATCGGCAGCGCTGAACTGACCCGGCAACTCGCCGAGGGCGCATTGGCGAAACTCAACCGTCATTGAATTTACGCGGCGAGCGGATTTATTCCCTCGCCACTTGGCGGCATATCGCTATATATTTCCGTATACAGCGATTGCGCCCGTGTATCGGCGTTATCCAAAGCAAAGCATTCAATGCCGATCACGGAGCCTTTACATGACACCTGCTGCCACACGCCTCGCCCCTGCCTGTCTCGCCTCATTCCTCGCATTTTTCAGCATCGGCGCCGCGCAGGCTGACGAAGTGCAAGTGGCGGTCGCCGCCAATTTCACCGCGCCAATCCAGGCCATCGCTGCCGACTTCGAAAAAGACACCGGGCACAAACTGGTCGCTGCTTACGGCGCAACCGGCCAGTTCTACACCCAGATCAAAAACGGCGCGCCCTTCCAAGTGTTTCTCGCCGCTGACGACAGCACCCCGGCAACGCTCGAGCAGGAAGGCGAAGCCGTCAAAGGCTCGCGCTTCACCTACGCCATTGGCACGCTGGCGCTGTGGTCGGCAAAAGAAGGTTATGTGGATGCACAGGGTGACGTGCTGAAAACCAACCAATACCAGCACTTGTCCATCGCCAACCCGAAAGCCGCGCCATACGGTCTCGCCGCCACCCAGGTGCTGGAAAAACTCCAGTTGAGCGAAGCCACGAAAAGCAAAATCGTCGAAGGCCAGAACATTACTCAGGCCTACCAGTTCGTCTCCACCGGCAACGCCGAACTGGGCTTTGTGGCGCTGTCGCAAATCTTCAAGAACGGCAAAATCAGCAGCGGCTCGGCATGGATTGTTCCGGCCACCCTGCATGATCCGATCAAACAGGACGCGGTGATCTTGAACAAAGGCAAGGACAGCGCTGCTGCCAAGGCCCTGGTCGATTACCTCAAAGGGCCGAAAGCCGCTGCGGTGATCAAATCCTTCGGATATGAACTGTAAATGTCGCTGACCAGTGCCGACTTCGCCGCGATCTGGCTGACCCTGAAACTGGCGTCGCTGACCACCGTCATCCTGCTGATAATCGGCACACCGATCGCGTTATGGCTGTCGCGCACCTCGTCGTGGTTGCGTGGCCCGATTGGCGCCATCGTCGCCCTGCCGCTGGTGCTGCCGCCGACGGTGATCGGCTTTTATCTGCTGCTGGCGCTGGGGCCGCACGGTTTTCTCGGCCAGTTCACTCAATGGCTGGGGCTGGGCACGCTGACGTTCAGTTTCACCGGGCTGGTGATCGGCTCGGTGATCTATTCCCTGCCGTTCGTGGTGCAACCGCTGCAAAACGCTTTCTCGGCAATCGGCACCCGCCCGCTGGAAGTCGCCGCGACGTTGCGCGCCAATCCCTGGGACACGTTCTTCAGCGTGATCCTGCCGCTGGCGCGCCCCGGTTTCATCACCGCAGCGATCCTCGGTTTTGCCCACACCGTCGGTGAGTTCGGCGTGGTGCTGATGATCGGCGGCAACATTCCCGACAAGACCCGCGTGGTCTCGGTGCAGATTTACGACCACGTCGAAGCGCTGGAATATGCCCAGGCGCACTGGCTGTCCGGGGCGATGCTGGTGTTCTCGTTTCTGGTGTTGCTGGCGCTGTATTCCAGCCGCAAAACCCGCGCAGGCTGGAGCTGATCGATGATTGATGTACGCCTGAAACGCACTTATCCGGGGTTCGAACTGGATGTTGATCTGCAAGTGCCGGGCCGGGGCGTCACTTCGCTGTTTGGCGATTCCGGCTCCGGCAAAACCACCTGCCTGCGCTGCATCGCCGGGCTGGAGCGCGCCGAGCAGGGTTTTGTGCAGATCAATGACGAGATCTGGCAGGACAGCGCCAACGGCATCTTCGTACCGCCGCATAAACGTGCGCTTGGCTACGTGTTTCAGGAAGCCAGCCTGTTCCCGCATCTGTCGGTGCTGGCCAATCTGGAGTTTGGTCTCAAACGCATCGCCAAGTCGCTACGCCGGGTCAATATCAACCAAGCGACCGAACTGCTCGGCATCGGCCATTTGCTTGAGCGTCACCCGCAGCATCTGTCCGGCGGCGAACGGCAGCGCGTCGGCATCGCCCGCGCCCTGCTGACCAGCCCGAAACTGTTGCTGATGGACGAACCGCTGGCGGCTCTCGACAGCCGGCGCAAAAGCGAAATCTTGCCGTACCTGCAACGCCTGCACGACGAACTGGATATTCCGCTGCTGTACGTCAGCCATGCCCAGGACGAAGTCGCGCGTCTGGCCGATCATCTGGTATTGCTCCGTGACGGTAAAGCTCTCGCCAGCGGCCCGATCGGTGAAACCCTTGCGCGCCTGGATCTGCCTTTGGCGCTGGGCGATGACGCCGGGGTCATCATCGAAGGCCAGGTCAGCGCCTACGACGCCACCTATCAATTGCTCAGCCTGCAACTGCCGGCCACTGCAATGAACATTCGCGTCACCCATGCGCCGATGGCCGTGGGCCAGGCTCTGCGCTGCAAAGTGCACGCCCGCGACATCAGCCTGGCGCTGAACAATGATGCAGCCAGCAGCATTCTCAATCGTCTGCCCGTTACGGTCGTCAGCGAACAGGCCGCTGACAACAGTGCCCATGTGCTGATCCGCCTCGATGCCGGCGGCACGCCGCTGCTGGCGCGGATCACCCGCTTCTCGCGTGACCAATTGGGCGTGCATCCGGGCCAGCGGCTGTGGGCGCAGATCAAGGCGGTGGCGGTGCTCGCGTAAATCATTCGGCACGACGGCCAGCGCCTGCGGTCAATCAGTTACAGACTGCCGTATGACCGAAGGAAACCGCCATGCCCGATACCGTGCTGACAGATGCCCTGCCCGCCGATCTGCATTACGTCGATGACACTCAGCCTGGTATCACCCGGAAAAAACTGCGCGGCAAGTTCGTCTATTTCGAACCGTCGGGCCAGCGCATCACCGACCCGGACGAAATCAAACGCATCAACGCCCTCGCGGTGCCGCCGGCTTACACCGATGTGTGGATCTGCGCCGACCCGCGCGGTCATCTGCAAGCCACCGGCCGCGATGCGCGCGGGCGCAAGCAGTACCGTTATCACGCGCGCTGGCGCGAAGTGCGCGACGCCGACAAATACTCGCGCCTTCGCGAATTCGGCCTGGCCCTGCCCAAACTGCGGCGCCAGCTTGAGGCGCTGCTCGACGCCCCGGGCTTCAGCCGCGACAAGGTCATGGCCACGGTCATCACCTTGCTCGACGCCACGCTGATCCGCGTCGGCAATACCCAATATGCGCGAGACAATCGCTCTTATGGCCTGACCACGCTGCGCAGCCGCCACGTCGAGGTCAATGGCAGCGCGATCCTGTTCCAGTTCCGCGGCAAGAGCGGCATCGAGCACCAGATCACCGTCAAGGATCGGCGTCTGGCGCGAATCATCAAGCGCTGCCTGGAGATTCCCGGGCAAAACCTGTTTCAGTACCTTGACGAACACGGCGAACGGCACACTGTCACCTCCTCCGACGTCAACGCCTATCTGCAAAAGCTCACGGGCGCTGAATTCACCGCCAAGGATTACCGCACCTGGGCGGGCAGCGCATTGGCTTTGGCAGTGCTGCGCGAGCTGCAGCATGAGTCGGAAACCGAGGCCAAGCGCCATGTGGTCGAAGCCGTGAAGAACGTCGCCAAACAGCTGGGCAACACGCCAGCGGTGTGCCGCAAATGCTACATCCACCCTGCGGTGCTCGAACATTTCATGCTCGGCGCGCTCGCCGAACTGCCCCGCCCTAGAGTGCGCAAAGGCCTGCGCGCTGAGGAAGTAGCCTTGGCGATGTTTCTCGAGCGGATGTGTGAGGTGAGCGAGGCGTCCTGAGTCGCACAAACCCCCTGCAGGCTCACTCCTACAAGATTTGCCGATGAGCTGAGCTGGGTATTTTTTGCACGATCGCGCGGGGCTTCTATAGTTGATCTGAAGGTTCGCGCCATGCGGGCTTTTTGTTGCAACTCAGCCGTTTCAGCGAACGGAGGTGTTTCATGTCCGAGAAAGAGTCCATCACCACCCTCCTCACCCTGCTCGACGCCCGTCAGGCGCGCCTGGCAGCCGCCTGCAAAGAGATCGCCGACTGGGTTGATCATCAAGGCGGGCATCCGACAGCTTTGCGCATTCGCGACCGACTGCATGACATCGAAAAAGATGCGCCGCTTATTCGCGATACGCTTTCGACGCTCAAGCCAATTGATCGGCCGTTGCCACGATTCAGATAGTCGAGGTTCAATTAACTTCAACAACCGGCTCGGCATCGGTGTAAATGTTTTTCTTTATTATCCATTGCGATTGAGCGTAGCCCTTTTAGTTATATGTGCCCTACTGGCCAATACAAGTTGAAAGTGCAGACACCGCTCATCGGATCAATTAAAAAAAATCAAAACACCGTGAACCGATATGTAATCGAAGTAGGTGTCCATGACGAAAACGGACATCACTAGCGAAACGTTAATAGATATCGGAGAGCTATCATGACCACCGGAAATAAAAATACAGGTAACGCCGGCAACGATCGTGACAAGATGCAAGAGTCCGGGAAAAAAGGCGGACAGTCTGGCGGCAACTTCGCCAACGATCGTGAAAAAGCATCCGAAGCTGGTCGCAAAGGCGGACAATCCAGCCACAGTGGAGGTCGCAAGTCGTAAATGAGCAATACAAGGGCAGCCTCGCTGCCCTTGTAATATTCGACGGAGCGCAAAGATGAACACCTCCACACATACGCCTCCAAGCCAGTTACACCAACACGAAGGCGCTGAAGTTGTAGCAGAAGCGACGCGAAGCTCCCCGGAGAAACTGCCGGACAACGCTGTGTCTCCGTGCATTGAAAGAAAACCTGGCCACCCGCAGCACAGCGATCGTGCCCAACATGAATGTTACGAGCGCAGGCAGTTGCTCGTTGACTCTGAAAACTCTCGAGAAACGCAAACGACGCCAACGTACGAACGCAGCTCCTGACTGACGAGCACCAGTCCTTGCGCAAAGAGCCCGTTTGCAGAGCCCCGGCCCGTCGAGGAAATTGCCATGCCTGTTCACGTGATTAACTTTACCGGCCCGATCAATGCTTCAACCTGCGGTCAGCTGATTGACAGAGCCTCGCGTGCGGTAAAGGAAGATGCCCCCAGGTTGATTCTGAACATCGCTACCATGGGTGGCGAATGCAGTTACGGTTTCACGATGTACAACTTTCTGATGGCGCTGCCCGTGCCGGTACACACGCATAACCTGGGAACGGTCGAGTCGATGGGCAATATCGTTTTCCTCGCCGGCCAGCGCCGCACCGCGTGCACTCATAGCAAGTTTCTGTTTCACCCTTTTCATTGGCACTTGCAGGGAGCGGTTGATCATTCGCGCATGTCGGAATATGCCATGAGCCTTGATTACGACTTGCATCTGTACGCGCAGATTGTGGCCGAGCGTATCAGTAACGGGAAAAATGCGTTGGAGACAGAAAAATACCTGACAGCGGCTCCGCGCATTATCAATCCTGAAGAAGCTTTGCATGCAGGTCTGATCACAGCGGTTGAAGACACCGAGATTCACGCAGACTTTGTCTGCTCATGCATTTACTCCTGAAGCCCCTCCTGAATAACGCGCCGTTTTAGATGCGTTTCATTCTAGTGAGATCGCCACTCTCAGCAGCGACATTACAAGATCATGTAGTGCATTGGCGCATCAACTTGTACACGCCCCAACGGGCGGTATAACGCAAAACAAGCGGCGTATGCCGGTCATCCCAGCCAAAAGAATTTTCTCTGAATTATTTATTTCGCCAGACATCCCTCTTTTTAACAGCCGGAGGAAATGTATGAGCGCAGTGGACTTGTACGTGATCGAGTACCTGTTACATGGAAAGCCCAGGTCATTCGTCATTCGCACAAAAAACATGAACAACGCCGAAGCGTGGCAGTGGGCAAGTTGCGACGCAGGAATCGCGCCCATCCCGCGCCCCGGTCGGCCTCCGTTGAAACGTTTTTCCAAACCAATGGCGGAACGCTTCGGCGTAACCGAGGTGCAATGGCGCGAGTCGGTGCCTCTGGTGTGGGAGGAGGATCACGCAAAATGAATGAGCGCACGTTGAAATTCGGTTTCGGCCGATCGTGGGATGACGAGATGGCAGAAAACGCCGCGATGTTCCGCGAGGCCGACCTGCTGGAAGAGGCGGCCTACAGAATCATTGAGCATGACGCCGACAGCCCTGAGTCTTGGGCTCGCTTCAGCGAAGCAAAAGCCTTGGCCGACGCCAAGCGAACGGCGGCCTATCAGGATTGGATGCGCATCAAGCGCGCAATGAGCAAGCCGCGCTCGAAATAGCAGCCTGGCAGGTCATGGTTTGAGGATCAGCAGCGGCTCGCCTTTCGGCACGACGTAAGTGGCCAGTTCCACGCCCTTTTCGCTGCCAATGTTTTTCGCCACATGCGCCACGCCCGCCGGAATGAACAACGAATCACCGGCCTTGAGTATTACCGGCGCCCGCCCTTCGAGCTGATACTCGAACGTGCCGCTGATGACATAGGCCACTTCCACGCCGGGATGAGCATGCCGAGGCGAGGTGACGCCAGCGTCGAAATCGATACGCGCCTGAATCACCTCGCGATTGTCAGCGCCGAGATCCTGGCGAACCAGATCAGTACGGCTCAGACCTTTCTGCCAGCTCGTCGCCGGCGCATCTGCCGCATGGGCGAAACCGGCAAGGGAGGCGAAGACAACGGCAGAAGCCAGAAACAGTGGACGGTACATGGTGGTGCCCTCTTGAACGTAGTGTTGGTGTGAGGGCTACTTTGGGCTCGGCATGTAAGGCGGATGTGTCTCGAAAGCGCAGTTTGGTGTTGCCGTGTGTATCCGCTGAGGGCTGATACACGCTTATACAAACGTGTCGCGGTCCCCGTCCGGGCCATGGTGGGAAAGAATCTGTAAACTGCCGCAATCTTCATTCACCCAAACAAGAGATGCCCATGGCCAATCAAGACATCATCTTCACGCCTGATCCGGACACCGATTCGATTTCTTCCGACGTCGCCACCTTTGGCGGGATCATGGTCTCGACGCAAATCCCGACCCGCGCCGATGGCAGCCTGGAACTCGGCGGCATCACCGAGCAAAGCGAGTGCACGCTGCAAGCGCTGAAAGTCGCCTTGGAACGTGCTGGCAGTTCGATGGACCGGGTGCTGCACCTGACCATTTACCTCACCGACATGGGCGATCGCGGGGCTTTCAATGAAGTGTACAAACGCTATTTCGCCAAGCCTTGGCCAGTGCGGGCAGCGGTGGGCGTCGCCTCGCTGGCGGTTGAAGGGATGCGTGTGGAGGTGACGGCGATGGCGGCCAAGGGCTGATTTGCGGAAATACTGCGTAGGCTGCCGCCACGATTCCGGTTGCGGCGTACGCAGTGAAATACTCAAGGGCGCGCGCCAAACACAGCAGCCACCAGGATGCGGCCGTTTGGCATGCGCTGGCTCGCTCGTTGAGCGAATTGGCGTCAACGGTCTATTCACAAAACTTAAAGGGGACCACTAGCTATAACAAACAGTTTACCTTCTGATACCCGGTATGTTTGCCCGCGGTGCTCGATTTCAAAATTGAATGTTGCCGTAATCGAATCGATGCCTTCTTCGTGTTTGCGAGCAAACTCTATTGTTCCTGTTTTCGCATATAAGATTTCATGCGACATAGTCATCAATCCCGCGACAGGGCTTCCGAACCCGCCAATTTCATGCGTACCGTCCGTAAGGGAGCGATCTATCACAAATGAAATGATCTCACCCACCTCGTCCGTAAAATATTGACCAATAACGCTAAACGTCTCTTTTGTGCCGAAATAAAGATGCCGAGTAGCGGAGAATATTGGCTTGCCTATGCCCGGATGATCGGGTGACACGACCGCTTTGTAATACACTTCGGCCGTCTTGCGAGGACGCGGTTTAAACGACGCGAAATCCGAGATACCAATCGTCGCGAAGGCGTTATTACCTTTCATGATATTAATCTCCAATGTCTTGCGTGATATAGGCCAGAGCGACTTTCCCGCTCCCACCTGATGTTCACGCTTTGGACGCGGGCGGACAACTGACAGTCTTTACAGTTATGCATTGCCTCGTATTGTGCTAGGTCCTTCGTACCTGATATCGGCACGCTGATGCCGCCCAAGTGTTTCACAGGTACAATGCGCCCCTTGCCCGTGACCGCCTGACTAAAAAAACTATGTCCTTGCCCAAGCATCACCTGGAATTGCTCAGCCCTGCCCGCGATGTCGCCATTGCCCGCGAGGCCATCCTGCATGGCGCTGACGCCGTGTACATCGGCGGCCCGAGCTTCGGCGCACGCCACAACGCCTGCAACGAAGTCAGCGAAATCGCCGAACTGGTCGAGTTCGCCCGCCGTTACCACGCACGCATCTTCACCACCATCAACACCATCCTGCACGACAACGAGCTGGAGCCGGCGCGCAAGCTGATCCATCAGTTGTACGACGCCGGCGTCGATGCGCTGATCGTTCAGGATCTGGGCGTAATGGAGCTGGACATTCCGCCGATCGAGCTGCACGCCTCGACCCAGACCGACATCCGCACCCTCGAGCGAGCGAAGTTCCTCGATCAGGCCGGTTTCTCGCAGTTGGTGTTGGCCCGTGAGCTGAACCTGCAGGAAATCCGCGCCATCGCCGATGAAACCGACGCGGCCATGGAATTCTTCATCCACGGCGCGCTGTGCGTGGCCTTCTCCGGCCAGTGCAATATTTCCCACGCGCAGACCGGCCGCAGCGCCAACCGGGGCGACTGCTCCCAGGCTTGCCGCTTGCCGTACACCTTGAAAGACGAAAAGGGTGGCGTGATCGCTTACGAAAAGCACCTGCTGTCGATGAAAGACAACAACCAGAGCGCCAACATCCGCGCGCTGGTCGAAGCAGGCGTGCGTTCGTTCAAGATCGAAGGTCGCTACAAGGACATGGGCTATGTGAAGAACATCACCGCCTATTACCGCCAGCGTCTGGACGACGTGCTCGAAGACCGCCCTGACCTGGCCCGCGCCTCCAGCGGCCGGACGGTGCATTTCTTCCTGCCCGACCCGGAAAAGACCTTCCACCGTGGCAGCACCGATTACTTCGTGACCGATCGCAAGATCGACATCGGCGCCTTCGATTCGCCAACCTTCACCGGGCTGCCGGTCGGCACGGTGGAAAAAGTCGGCAAGCGTGACATGCAGGTTGTCACTCACGAGCCGCTGTCCAACGGCGACGGCCTGAACGTGCTGGTCAAGCGCGAAGTGGTCGGTTTCCGCGCCAACATCGCCGAGGCCAAAGGCGAGTTCGAAGAAGACGGCGAGAAGCGCTACCGCTACCGCGTCGAGCCGAACGAAATGCCCGAGGGCCTGTTCAAGCTGCGTCCGAGCCACCCGCTCAATCGCAACCTCGATCACAACTGGCAGCAGGCGTTGCAGAAAACTTCTTCGGAACGTCGCGTGGCCCTGAGCTGGTTCGCTCGTCTGCGTGAAGAACAGCTGGAAGTGACCGCGACCAGCGAAGAAGGCATCAGCGCCAGCGTCACCCTCAACGGGCCGTTCGGCGTTGCCAACAAGCCGGAGCAGGCGCTGGAGCAACTGCGCGACCTGCTTGGTCAGCTCGGCACCACGCAGTACCACGCCACCGACGTCAAGCTGGATGCGCCGCAAGCGTTCTTCATTCCCAACTCGCAGCTCAAGTCGCTGCGTCGCGAAGTGATCGAAGCGCTGACTGCGGCGCGTGTCGCCGCGCATCCGCGTGGCAGCCGCAAGGCCGAAACCACGCCGCCGCCGGTGTACCCGGATTCGCACCTGACCTTCCTCGCCAACGTCTACAATCAGAAGGCCCGCGACTTCTACCACCGTCACGGCGTCAAGCTGATCGACGCGGCGTACGAAGCTCACGAAGAGCCAGGCGAGGTGCCGGTGATGATCACCAAGCACTGCCTGCGTTTCTCCTTCAACCTGTGCCCGAAACAGGCCAAAGGCGTGACCGGCGTGCGCACCAAGGTCGCGCCGATGCAGTTGATCCACGGCGATGAAGTGCTGACGTTGAAGTTCGATTGCAAGCCGTGCGAGATGCACATCATCGGCAAGATGAAAGGCCACATTCTGAACCTGCCGCAGCCGGGCAGCGTGGTCGGCCACATCAGCCCTGAAGACCTGATGAAAACCATCCCGCGCGCACCGCACTGAGTGACCGGCGTGCGCGGTGCTTCGGCATCGCGCACGCATGCCTGGCTCGAGCGCGGTAAATCGCAGGCATAAAAAAACGCCAACTTCTTGCGAAGTTGGCGTTTTTTCGTAGATGGCAGGGGCGGCTGGATTCGAACCAACGCATGGCAGGATCAAAACCTGCTGCCTTACCGCTTGGCGACGCCCCTGTAGCTCTGATCAGCGGCTCCGTTAGGATCGCTGTGAGAACGGGCCGCAATTTAACAACATTCATTTCATTTGGGAAGCCCGAAATAAAATTTTTTTTGTTTTAAAACAGCGACTTATTATTTTCGCGCGAAAACTCACCGTTTCATCGCCATGTATCACACTGTGTACGCGCCCCGCTGCTACACAACCCAATGCAAAAACGCTCTCTGGCGACACAGAGCAGATACCTCGCCACGCTTCAATGCACCCAGGGTTTCAAGGGTTCATCCAGCCCCTTGGCCACAGGCTCGCAAAGGAGACGTCAGCATGAAACAGGCTCTGCACACCTCTAAAATCACCGCCGCGCTCGGCTTGTCAGTCCTGGCACTGTCACTGTTCGGCGCCGTCGGCAGCGCTCAGGCGCAAACCACAGAACCCGCCGCCGTCAGCTATTCCGCGCCCTCGCCTTTCGGCCCGCTGAAGCACATCAAGGCTGGCTTGCTCGACGTGGCCTACGCCGAAACCGGCCCCGCTGATGGCCCAGTGGTGATTCTGCTGCACGGCTGGCCCTACGACATTCACAGCTACGACGAAGTCGCACCACTGCTCGCGGCCAAGGGTTACCGCGTGCTGATGCCGTATGCACGCGGTTATGGCGACACGCAGTTCCTTTCCAAAAACACCCTGCGCAACGGCCAACCGGCGGCGCTGGCCAGCGACGTGATCGACTTCATGGATGCGCTGAAGATCAAGCAAGCAGTGCTGGGCGGCTACGACTGGGGCGCGCGTTCGGCGGACATCGTCGCAGCATTGTGGCCGGAGCGCGTCAAGGCGTTGGTGGCGGTCAGCGGCTACCTGATCGGCAATCAGGCCGCCGGGCAAAACCCGCTGCCGCCGAAAGCCGAATTGCAGTGGTGGTACCAGTTCTACTTCGCCACCGAACGCGGCCGTGCCGGCTATGAAAAGAACACCCACGACTTCGCCAAACTGATCTGGCAGCTGGCTTCGCCGCAGTGGAAGTTCGACGACGCCACTTTCGACCGCAGCGCCCAAGCGTTGCAGAACCCCGATCACGTCGAAATCACCGTGTTCAACTACCGCTGGCGGCTGGGCCTGGTGCAGGGCGAGGCGAAATATGCCGCGCTGGAAGAGAAGCTTGCGACTGCCCCGTCGATCAGCGTGCCGACGATTACCCTGGAAGGCGATGCCAATGGTGCGCCACATCCCAAGCCTGAGGACTATGCCAAGCGTTTTACCGGGAAATATCAGTTCCGGTTGATTGAGGGTGGGGTTGGGCACAATTTGCCCCAGGAAAGCCCGGCGGCGTTTGCGCAAGCTGTAATCGATGCTGATCGTCTCTGACAGACCCGCCCTCAATACCCCTCACCCTAGCCCTCTCCCGGAGGGAGAGGGAACTGATTGGGGGATATTCGAGATTTACGCCGACCTGAAAGCGCTGTATTGAATCCAAAGTCGACGCCCATCTTTCAGGTCGATGTACAGCGCAAGATACCTCGGTCGGCTCCCTCTCCCTCTGGGAGAGGGCTGGGGTGAGGGTTTTTGGGGATTGCACCGGTCGATCTATTTAACCAGCCGTTTTTCCTTCGAAGGCCGATAACCGAAATACGAGCTGTAGCACTTGCTGAAATGGCTCGGTGAAACGAAACCACACGCCACCAGCACTTCCACCTGCGACAGCTCGGTGTGTTGCAGCAGGCGCCGTGCTTCGGTGATGCGCAGTTCCAGATAGTAGCGCTGCGGCGTGGTGCCCAGTTGTTCCTTGAACAAGCGCTCGAGCTGGCGCCGTGAGCGGCCGGCGTAGACCGCCAGTTGTTCCAGCTCCAGCGGTTCTTCGAGGTTGGCGTCCATCAGCTTGATCACTTCCCGCAACGGCGCGCTGACGCAGATGTTTTCATCCGGTTTGATTCGCCGGTAGCGCGATTCCTCGAACGCCAAAATGTCCTCGACACCCTCGACCAGCGCCTTGCCGTGCAGGCCTTTGATCCAGTCCAGCGCCATGTGGAAAGCCCCCGATGGGCTCGACGCGGTGAGCCGGTCGCGGTCGATCACATAAGGCTCGCTGCTGACGTGCGTAGCCTTGGCAATTTCCGTCAACGCGGGGCGATGTTCCGGGTGAATCGCGCAACGGTAGCCGTCGAGCAACCCGGCACGCCCGAGAAACCACGAACCGTTCCACAACCCGGCCAGACTGACGCCCCGCTCCGCCGCGAGTTTGAGCAAGTGCACAAACCCATCGCTCGCTCGCAGTTCAGTGCGATAACCGCCGCAGACCACCAGCAGATCCAATTCCTCGAGCGCTGCTGAGTCCAGACGCGCATCGGGGCGGATCACCAGCCCCAGGTCGCTGATGACCTCGCCCTCACCCAGCCCGAAGGTGCGCGAGGTAAACAGCCCCGGGCGCAACAGATTGGTAGTCACCACGGCGTCCAGCGTCTGCGTAAAGGCCGGTAGCGAAAAGTGTTCGAGCAGCAGAAAACCGGTGCGCGTCAACTGCGCGTTATCGCTTTGCTCATTCAGATAGCGGAGGTTTTTCCCCTTCATGCCTCCGCTGAATTGGCGTCGTTCGGTCAAGTTTCAATCCATCGGTCACATTGTTGTGCGCCGATAGTTGGCCGGAACCGGTAAAGAGTCAATCACGTCATCAGGCCACACCTTCAAACAACCCATGGCCGTCGCCCCGGGTATCTCAAACGATCGTATTCAACCCCGCCCCGAGCCGACCTTCGAGGCGCCCAAACAGGACGTAGTGTTGATAGCCACTGGAGAAGGCGCCTGTGGCGATTGCAGTCTTTACGTCGGCATTGAGGCGCAAATATTGCTCCTCATCGAAGTGCTCGGCGCTGACTTCACCTGTACGGCCCAGACGTTCGCTATCGATCGGCTGTTCGAGAATCGTGCGTCGTTGAAAGTCGATGATGCGATTGACCGCATGACTTTCCAGCGGCCCCTTGTTGGGCGATGCGGAGTAGATGTGCAGACCGTTCTTCGCGCAGCGGTTGCACAAGTCCACGCAGTTCTTTTGCGTGGATTTGCGACTCATCAATTCCTGTACCGGCATGTCCAGATACTTGCCGACGCTGTATTCCGCCTGATTGAAAATCGTGCAGCACAGCACGGTATTGCCATTGCAATCGAGTACCAGCCAATCATCTTTCAGGGTGCACGCCTGTTTGGGGTATTGCTTGACCAGATTGACCAGGTCTGCATACGGTGGCAACGCCAGGCGCTTGAGGGTTTCCCGGTCCGTGTCGGTGACCGAGGCATCGTCTTCGACGATAGCGAAGGTTTTTTCCAGCGGCATCATCACCGAGTAGCCGGTGGAGAAATTGAAACCCAGGCGCTCGCTGAACTGGCGCATCAGCCCCTCTTCTTCGAGGTTATCCAGATAGCGATGGTAATAGACCTCGATAAGCGTATTCAGGCCGTGACGCTGCTTGAGGTCATGCAGCTTGATCATGTTCTGCTTGACCACTTCGATGTCGCCGCCGACATGCCCTTGGCGGTAGGTATCCTGGTGGAACCCGGACAGGGAGACACGGAAGAACCAGGGATTGGCGAGCATCGCGCTTTCAATGTTCTTGGCCAGGTTAAGGTTGGAGCTGATGCCGCTTTGCAAGCCAGCTGCGTTGATGATTTCGACGAACTCACCAATGCGCGGGTGAATCAACGGCTCGGTCCAGTTGTACAAGAAGATCGCCTTGACCCCTTCACGACGTGCCTTATCGACAATCTGCGTGAACATATCGAGCTGCATGGCTTTCTTGAAATTGGCATTTTCCGAATTACCCATCGGGCATGACGGGCAGCTCAGATTGCAGGCGCCGACGATATCGATGTACATATTCATTACGCGCATAGCTCCTTGGGTCGAACGTGCGCCTCTCATCACGAGCACGTTCGGGTCGCCGGGTTGGTTGTTTTTCTGACGACCTGCCTTCACGTAAAGCAATAAGCGCACCAGAGCCCTACGCCATTAACGCCACAATCCAGTCGATAAATACCCGCAATTTCAAGCTGACATGCCGGTTCGGCGGATACGCGACGTAAAGCGGCATGCTTTCCAGGCGCCAGCCCTCAAACAACGGCACGAGCTCGCCGCGCGCGACATGCGCATCGGCCATATACGTCGGCAACCACAACACCCCCATGCCCGCCAGTCCCGCCGCTAGATAGGCATTGCCGTCATCTACCGCAAGCACATGCCGGCCCTTGATCTGCAAGCGCTCGGTGCCGTTGTGCAACGTGTACGGAAGAGGTTTACCAGTGCGAGCCCAAAGAAACGCGACCACCCGATGATGGGAGTCTTCCAGTTCGCGTGGATGGTCGGGCGTACCTTCGCGAGCCAGATAAGCCGGCGCGGCAAATACCCCCAATGGTAGATCGGCGAGCTTGCGCGCCATCAGCGATTGATCGAGCAATTCGCCGCCGCGCACCACGCAATCGACGTTCTCATCGATGATGTCGACGATGCGGTCGCTGACGCCCATGTCGATCTGGATGTCCGGGTAGCGCGCATGAAACTCCGGCAACGCCGGCACCAGAATGTGCCGCGCGAACGGGCTCGGCACGTCGATGCGCAAGCGCCCCCGTGGCCGTGCGGCGGCACCGGGCAGGCTGGTTTCGGCGTCGTCCATGTCGGCCAGCAACTTGATCACCCGCTCGTAATACGCCGCACCATCGGCGGTGACGTTGACCTTGCGCGTAGTGCGATTGAGCAGCTTGACCCGCAGCCGCGCCTCCAGCTGCTGCACCAGTTGCGTCACCGTGGTCTTGCTCATGTGCAGGGTTTCGGCAGCTTTGGTGAAACTCCCCGCCTCGACCACCCGGGCAAAGGCCTGCATCGCATCGAACCGGTCCATCCGCGCCTCTCGATTGTTTGGAATTTGCAAACAGTGAACGCCAAGCTTGCGCGTTTATCCGGCAGCTGCAAATACCTAAAGTCACCCCATCAACCACTGATGGAGTCAGCCCCATGTCCAAGCGCGATGTAGTGTTCCCACCCGCCCGCCACGCCCTGTATGAGCGTCACCGTTACTCGCCGGCGATTCGCTCCAACGGGTTTCTGTTTGTCTCCGGACAAGTCGGCAGCCGTGAGGATGGCTCGCCCGAGGCCGATCTGCGCGATCAGGTGCGCACCGCCTTCCACAACCTCAACGCGATCCTCGCTGCGGCCGGTTGCAGCTTCGATGATGCGGTGGATGTCACCGTGTTCATGGTCGATCCGCACTCGACGTTCGAAACGATCTGGACTGTGGTGCCGGAGTTCTGGGGCGAAGCGCCGTTTCCGACCATCACCGCTGTCGGCGTGACCTGGCTGGCGGGTTTCGATTTTGAAATCAAGGTGATTGCCAAACTGCCGGAAGCGGCTTGACCGCAACCGTACACAAACAGACACACCGCGCCGGCACGGAGGCTGGCCAATCTCCTCGCGAATGCGTATAACCTCGCCGTTTCGTCTACCCTGACGTGGCGCGCCGCCCGGTAGCGGCTGCCCTTCGAATGTTGACGCTTACGAAACGGAGAATTCTATGTTCAAGCGTACCCTCGCCCTCACCGCCGGTCTGGCGCTGTCCTTTTCTGCCCTGATGACGCAAGCCGCTGATGTCCTGCGCGTCAGCGCGATTCCCGACGAAGCCCCGACCGAGCTGCTGCGCAAGTTCGAACCGCTGGGTGCCTATCTTGAGCAGCAGTTGGGCATGAAGGTGCAGTTTGTGCCTGTCGCCGACTACCCGGCGGTGGTTGAAGCGCTGGCCACCGATCGCCTCGACATGGCCTGGCTCGGCGGTTTCACTTTTGTGCAGGCACGTTTGAAGACCGACGCCACTACACCGGTGATCCCGCTGGTGCAGCGCGAACAGGATGCGCAGTTCACCAGCAAATTCATCACCGCCGACCCGAACGTGAAAAGCCTCGCCGATCTGAAGGGCAAAACCTTCGCCTTCGGTTCGGTGTCGTCCACCTCGGGCAGCCTGATGCCGCGTTACTTCATGCTGAAAAACGACGGCATCAAGCCTGAAGGCTATTTCAGCCGTGTCGCCTACTCCGGCGCGCATGACGCCACCGTTGCCTGGGTGCAGGCCGGCAAGGTCGACGCTGGTGTATTGAACGCCAGCGTCTGGCAGAAACTGGTCGACGCCGGCAAGGTCGACACCAACAAGGTCAAAGTCTTCGCCACCACCCCGACCTACTTCGATTACAACTGGACCGTGCGCGGCACTCTTGATCCGAAGCTGGCCGCGAAGATCAAGCAAGCCTTCCTCGACCTCGACCCAGCCAATCCTGAGCAGAAGAAGATCCTCGATCTGCAGGCCGCCAGTCGCTTCATCGAGACCAAGCCCGAGAACTACAAGGGCATCGAGGAAGCCGCCCGCGCCGCCGAACTGCTGAAATGACCCTACGCCTCACCCAGGGCAGCCTGCGCCATGCCAATGGCGTCGATGCCCTTCGTAACATCGACGTGCAGATTGGCGCTGGCGAACAGGTCGCAATCATCGGCCCGTCCGGCGCTGGCAAGTCGAGCCTGCTCAATCTGCTGGCCACCGCGCTCAAGCCCAGCAGTGGCGACATCGAAGTGCTTGGCGAACGCGCCTGGCACTTGTCGGCGCACCAGCGGCAGCGCCTGCGTGCGCGCATCGGCCTGGTGCATCAGGCGCCGCCGATTCCGCCGCGTCAGCGGGTCATTACGGCGGTGCTGGCCGGCAAGCTCGGTCAGTGGAGTCTGGGCAAAAGTCTGCTGAACCTGCTGCATCCACTGGATGTGGCGGGCGCTCGCGCGGCGTTGGCGCGGCTGGATCTGGGCGACAAACTGTTCGCCCATTGCCAGCAGTTGTCCGGCGGGCAATTGCAGCGCGTCGGCATTGCGCGAGTGCTGTATCAGGCGCCGGAAATATTGCTTGCCGACGAACCTGTCTCGGCCATGGACCCGGTGCTTGCCGGCCATACGCTGTCGATCCTTTCGCGTCACGCCCGCGAGCACAACGTCACGCTGGTGGCGAGCCTGCACGCGGTGGATCTGGCGCTGGCGCACTTTCCACGGATCATCGGTTTGCGCGACGGGCAGATTCTTTTCGATTGCCCATCCGATCAAGTCAGTCGCGACAAACTCGATGCGCTGTACGCCAATGAACAACTGCAATCGCCTGCGCCGGCGGTCGCGCCTTTGATTGTGCAGATTCCGCGATGCTGAAAGCCGATTCACGGGACCCGGCGGCGTGGCCGCGATTGTTGCTGACGCTGCTGGCGCTGGCCCTGCTGTGGCCGGGCATTCAGCTCAGCGAGCTGGACCTGGGCGTGCTGTTTCAGGCCGATAGCCAGAACGAAATGGGCCGTTTTGTTTCGGCATTCTGGCCGCCGGCGCACGATCAGGCGTTCCTGCAACTGTTGCTCAAAGCCACCCTGCAAACCCTGGCGATTGCCACAGCGGGAATGGCCCTGGCGTTGCTGCTGGCAGTGCCGGCAAGCCTGATCGCCAGTCGCGCGTTGTCGCTCTCGGCGGCGTCACGGGGCGGCGTGCCGAGCCTGCCCGGGCGCTTGCTGCGCTGGCCGGTACGCGGCTTGCTGATCTTTTTGCGCAGCGTGCCGGAGATCGTCTGGGCGCTGTTGTTTGTGCGTGCCGTTGGCCTCGGCCCGGCGGCGGGCGTGTTGGCCATCGCCATCACCTACAGCGGTATGCTCGGCAAGGTTTACGCGGAGATATTCGAGTCCACCGACCAGCGCCCGGCGCACGCATTGTTGCAGGCCGGCAGCGGTCGACTGGCGGCGTTTGCCTACGGCACGTTGCCGAATGTCGCCGCCGAACTGCTCTCGTACACGGTGTATCGCTGGGAGTGCGCGATCCGTGCCTCGGTGGTGATGGGCTTTGTCGGTGCCGGTGGGCTGGGGCAACAGATCGATCTGTCGATCCGCATGTTTGCCGGCGGTGAAGTCGCCAGCATGTTGCTGACGTTCCTGCTCCTGGTGCTGTGCGCTGATCAACTCAGCCGCTTGCTGCGCTGGAGGCTGACATGAGGCGCCTGATCAACCTGCTGCTGATCGTCGTGATCGCATTTGCGGTGTTCGCTTCCTTCGCTTATCTGGAACTGGATCTCGCCGAACTCGGCAGCGCCAATAGCCTCAAGCAGATGGGCAGTTACGTGCAGCGCTTTCTAAGTCCCGACTTGAGCGCCGGTTACCTGAAAGCCATTGCCCACGGTTCGCTGGAAACACTGGCCATGTCCGCGTTGGGCACCCTGCTTGCGGCACTGTTCGGCATCGTTCTCGCGCTGCCCGCTGCCGGGCGTTTCGGCTGGCCGCTGCAAAGTGCGGCGCGCCTGCTGCTCAACGGCTTGCGGGCGATTCCAGAGCTGGTTTGGGCGGCGCTGATGGTGCTTGCCGCCGGTCTCGGACCG
The DNA here is from genome assembly GCF_900187595.1 of Pseudomonas sp. Irchel 3F6. Classification (NCBI taxonomy): domain Bacteria; kingdom Pseudomonadati; phylum Pseudomonadota; class Gammaproteobacteria; order Pseudomonadales; family Pseudomonadaceae; genus Pseudomonas; species Pseudomonas sp. Irchel 3F6. The sequence goes on from NZ_FYDP01000001.1 coordinate 1,153,323, forward strand.
AACGCCGGCACCCTCGCCCTTGCCCTGCACACCACTGGGGTGCTCGGTCGGCTATTTGCCGAAGCATTGGAAAACACTCCGCCACAACCGGCCGAGGCGATCCGTTTGCAGGGCGGCAATCCGATCCTCGCGTTCTGCTACGGCACCCTGCCTAACCTTGCCCCGCAACTGCTCGCCTACTGCCTGTATCGCTGGGAAAACAACATCCGCATGGCCAGCGTGCTGGGCTTTGTCGGTGCTGGCGGCCTGGGCCAGATGCTGTATGTCAGCTTGAGTCTGTTCCAGGAAGCCCAGGCCAGTACGGTGATTCTGGCGATGCTGTTGCTGGTGTTTCTGGTCGATTGGTTGAGCGCCTGGAGCCGGCAGCGTTGGGTCAAAGCGTAGGCCGAGTGGATATCTGGCAAAAGCTGATTATGCTTCAGGAAACCTTGCAGCCCTGCGAGGCGGTCAGACTGTGCAAGCTTCACGCTAGAGCAACGGCGGCAGATGCCAACGGGCCAGAGTGCGACAGGCAGTAACGGGGGACTCCGGCCTACAACAATAAGCACGACGGAGAACACCCATGGCCACAATCGACACAGCATCCACCGGCACGCCACCGCGCAGCGGCGGTATCACGAAGGAGGAGCGCAAGGTCATCTTCGCTTCCTCGCTGGGCACGGTTTTCGAGTGGTACGACTTTTACCTCTACGGCTCGCTGGCGGCGATCATCGCCAAACACTTCTTCGCCGGCGTCAACGAAACCACCGCATTCATCTTTGCCCTGCTGGCCTTCGCCGCCGGGTTTGCGGTGCGGCCGTTCGGCGCCATCGTCTTCGGGCGTCTGGGTGACATGATCGGGCGCAAACACACGTTTCTGATCACCATCGTGATCATGGGCGTGTCCACAGCAATCGTCGGTTTGCTGCCCGGCTACGCCACCATCGGCGTCGCTGCCCCGGTGATTCTGATCACCCTGCGCTTGCTGCAAGGCCTGGCGCTGGGTGGTGAATACGGCGGCGCGGCGACCTACGTAGCGGAGCACGCACCACGCAATCGCCGTGGCTTTTTCACTTCGTGGATTCAAACCACCGCCACCCTCGGTCTGTTCATGTCGCTGCTGGTGATTCTCGCCTGTCGCACGGCGCTGGGTAACGAGGCGTTCGAGGCTTGGGGCTGGCGGATTCCGTTTCTGCTGTCGATCATTCTGCTGGCCGTGTCGGTGTACATCCGCCTGCAACTGAGCGAGTCGCCGGTATTCCAGAAAATGAAGGACGAAGGCAAGGCCTCGAAAGCGCCGCTGACTGAATCCTTTGCACGCTGGGACAACCTCAAAGTGGTGATCATGTCGCTGCTGGGCGGCACGGCCGGGCAAGCAGTGGTCTGGTACACCGGGCAGTTCTATGCGCTGTTCTTCCTGTTGCAAACATTGAAGATCGACGCGCAAACCGCCAACCTGCTGATCGCCGGATCGCTACTGATCGGCACACCGTTCTTCGTGATTTTCGGCAGCCTGTCCGATCGCATCGGGCGCAAACCGATCATCATGGCCGGGTGCATTCTGGCTGCTTTGACCTACTTTCCGATCTTTACTGCGCTGACCCAGTACGGCAACCCGGACGTGTTCGTCGCTCAGGAAAAAAATCCGGTCAAAGTGATCGCCAATCCTGATCAGTGTTCGTTCCAGTTCGATCCGGTGGGCAAGGCCAGATTCACCAGTTCCTGTGACTTGGCGAAAACCTTGCTGGCGAAACGCGCGATCCCGTACGAGAACGTCGCCGCCGAACCGAACACCGTCGCGCAGGTGCGCATCGGTGACCGCGTTGTCGAGAGCTTCGAAGGCAGCGCCCTCACCGCCGCCGACTTCAAGGCCCGCAACGACGCCTTCACCGCCAACCTCGGCGCGGCGTTGAAAGACGCCGGTTACCCGGAAAAAGCCGACCCGGCGAAAATCAATTACCCGATGATGCTACTCCTGCTCACCGTGCTGGTGATCTACGTGACCATGGTTTATGGCCCGATCGCCGCGTGGCTGGTCGAACTGTTCCCGACGCGCATCCGCTACACCTCGATGTCGCTGCCCTACCACATCGGCAACGGCTGGTTCGGCGGCTTCCTGCCGACCGTGGCGTTCGCCATGGTCGCCGCCACCGGTGACATCTACTACGGGCTCTGGTACCCGATCGTGATTGCAGTGGCGACGGCAATACTCGGCACGTTTTTCCTGCCGGAAACCAAGGATCGCGACATTCTCAAGGACTGAAAAAAGCCGCAGCGCCCTCTCCTGCGGGAGAGGGCCTCGCCGCTGAAAAATTTCGAACGTCTGCCGCCGCGCTGTCTCCAATGTGTACACCCACAGGAGGCCAGCGCCATGAACCCCAACGACGACAAAACCCCCAACGCCCCACCCACCGATGCCAGCGGCAAACCGGTGAACGTGGTCGAGCGCGATCTGCAGGACCGCGACGGCAAAACCGAAGGCGTGGACAAAATCATCACGCCGTCTTCCACTCGGGTCAAAGAGCAGGAAGCTGAAGAGCTACAGCGCAAAGTCGATGAGATCGAGCGTAAGGTTGCAGACGGTAACTGAGTGCAGCGTGGCTGTGGCCGCGGCGTTGAGCGGCGGCTGTCAGCCCGATGACCAAAAGCTGATTTCCTACAGAATTGAACTACACAGCTGATCGACTTCACGTGCATCACAAGCGAAGCGTCTGACAGATTTGCATCGTCTGTTTGCGGATGATGCCTCCCTCGTCCCGCCAGTGACGACAACGAGCCCACATCCCCTTAGACTGCTTCACATTGATCATGGAGGTCATGATGAGCGCTGAACTTTCACTTATCGTTTCAGACTTCGAAACCGAAGAAGAGGCTGCGGATTACGATCTTTGGTATCGCGCCAAGGTACAAGCCGCACTTGATGATCCACGTCCGCCTATCCCCCACGATGAGGCAATGGTGCTGCTAGGTCAGATGCTGGAAGAGAGACGCAAGAATCGACGCGCTGCCGGTTAGCTGGAGTAAACCGGCTCTTGGAGACTTGGCTGACATCATCGAATACGTAGAACAACGCAACACTGTCGCTTCAGTTGCACTGCACCAAAGGCTCAGCGCCGCAGCGCGAAGGCTTTCCTGGATACCGCATGGTTTCCGCTCCGGCCGAATACCGGGCACTCGCGAAATGGTCATCAACTCGAATTATTTACTGGTCTATCAGGTGACAGACCACATCAAAATTCTGACCGTGCTGCACGCCCGAAAAAAATATCCATAACCATTCATAAAAAAAGGCGGCCAACCGGCCGCCCAAACGTACTGCACGAGAGTCTTTTACAACGTCAGCTGCCCACGCTCCTCTTCGGTCAGCTGCTGCTTCGCCTGTTCATCCAATGCCCCGGCGCCGAGCACCTGCACCGGGCTGTCCGGGTTGTAACCGGTCGCTGGCGCGCGACTGGCACCATCGCGCGACGGTGCCAGTTGCTCGTTGCCGAAGCTGAGTACCTGCACAGTGAACACCGAAGCCTGGTTCTGCCGCGCCGCTGCCTGTTGCTGCCGGGCGACGTCTTCCGCCGCTTGCGTAGCGGAGGATGCCGCCGAACTGGCCGAGGTGATTGCGCCGGTATTCACCGCGGACACCACCGGCACGCCGGTCGCTTTGCCCTGCACCGAAATGTTCGCGGCGTTGACCACCGTCAGCGCGGCGATGTTAACGTTGCCCGACACGCGAATCCCCGCCTCGCCGGCATCGATGGTGCCCAGTGGCGCAATGAGGTCGATGTTGCCCGGCGCCACTTCGGCGATCGGGTTGAGCGTGGCGATACCGGCACCGGTACTCGGCACCGACGGCGACAGCGTGACGTTGCCCCAGTTGTCGTAGACACGTTTTGGCGGCGTGTAGACCACGGTGGTTTTCGAGCCGCGACCGGCGTTGATATCGCCCTCGGCGGACCAGCCGAGAATCGAGCCGCCGAAGGTGGTCATGATCCGGCTCTGGCCGAGCAGAATGCTGCCTTGCGAGTACAACTGAATGTCGCCCGAACCCTGAGTGATGATCCCCGCCGTTGACGGTGGCGCCGCGCCTTCGATGCCGAACACCTGACCACCGCCCGGCGTGAGCATCTGGATATCGCCGCCAAACAGCGTCTTGACCCCGGCGCCACCGTACATCGTGATATCGCCGTCGTAACGGATCGGATTGCCGGCGACATCAGTGGTCGGGAACAGCGCCGCAATGGCGTTGCGACCGCGCAGGTAGCTGCCAGTGCGCGGACCACTGGCATCGGTGTATTCCAGGCCGCCGGCACGCAGTTCGGCGAAGTACACCTGGCGGGCGAAGATCGCCTGCTCGGTACTCGGCAGTGAGGCGAAGAAGGCTTGCGCCTGTTCGTCGCTACCCTTGAAGCCATAACCCAGGCTCAGCCAGCTCTGCAGTTCTTCGACGTAGGTCTTGACCACTTTGCCCGGCTGCGCGCTCAGGGCCACCGCTGAATCCGCGACGTTTTGCGGGTTCAGATAACGCGCAATGAACCGTGAGTAATCCGGCCCCTGCGCGCCCGCACCCGCTTGCATCACGATGCTCGCAGCGGGGCGCTGATCGCCTGCCACGACAGGACCGAGGCTGGTGATGCTGGCGCGATCTTCCATCAGGATATTGCGCCCGGCATTGACGTCCAGAACACCCGGGCCGGCAATGTCGAAGCTGCTGTAGAGAATGTCTCGCCCGGCCGAAATCCGCGAAATGTCGCGCGCATCGTTATGCACGAACAGATTGCCGGTAGACGCGATCTGTTCGTTATTGCGACCCATGCCCCCAACGGGCGCAAACGTGGGTTGCCCCAAATTGGTACCGGACGCCACGATGTCACGCCCCGCCACCATCCACACCGGGCCTGCCGATTCATACCAGGTGCGCTTCGTGGTCGCGAACGCCAGCGTTTCGCCCGTGCGAATTCCTACCAGGTCACCGGTCAGTGCATAGAAGCGCGCCGGCCCCTGAACACTGCTCAACCCCGAGTAGCTATCGGGACCAAAGGCAAACAGTGGATAGCGCGAATTGGTTTGCGCCAGCACACCATCGCTGCCGGCGTTGGTCGTAATCGGCCGAGCGGACTGGTTGTTGCCGTAGCCATTGAACGCGGGTGCAAACGGTGTGGCGAGCGCCGCCGGGCTGGCCCCTGACTGGTTGATGGCGTAGCCGCCGGCATAGATCGAATCCCCAGCGATCAGTTCAAGCTGCCCCGCGCTGGAAGGTGCCAACAGCAATGACCAGGCCAGAGCCGGCGCCGGGTTGCCTATGCCGTAGGCCGCTGATGGTCCCGCATAAATCGAGCCCTGACCGGCCACGGCACGCAATATCGAAGGAAAGACGAAGCGGTCATCGGTCGGTGACCCGTTAAGCCCGGCGACGGGGTCCTGCCCGGTGGTTTCCATCAACTGGGTGCTGGGCGTCAGGTTGCCGCCGGCCGAGAACAAATCGATGGCCGTGTGATCGGTCCACAGCGAGAAACCACTCAAACCGCCACCGGCATGGTAAATGCCATCCTCCGTGGTAAACGGTGTGGAGTTCTGCAACCTCACGCGGCCCGGATCGGCGGCGCCACCCAACACCAGATCGCCGCGGGTGTTGAGGCGCATGCCGGAGTCACCGGGAATCAGCACCAGCCCACCACTGGCATTACTGGCCGTCGAGTTGAACGGGTCGAAGGCGCGCGTTTCCCGTGGGTCATGAAACAGCGCCGAGGCGCCGTACTGCAGATTGATACCGCCCAACGCGGCGCCCGTCAGTTGCGCCGCACCGCGCAGGTTGATAAGCGCGCCCTGCAAGTCGTGCGTCGGCGTGCCGGTACCCGCCAGGCCGGCACGTGCCTGCAGAGACGGATTAAGGACACCGCCCAGACGAATATCCAGGTCTCCGCCACCGGTCAGTTGCAGGTTCCCGTCACTGTCCACGCGGCCCGTACTGCCGACAGCCACGATCAACCCCTGACTGCGAGGGTACGACGCATACCTGTCGTCGCCCATGGCCTTGAGCATGCCTGCATCCCCGCCGGCGCTCAGACTGATGTTGCCGCCGCCCAGCGTACCGAACCCGGTAAAGCCCACCAGATAAGGTCTGGTTTCCTCGCCCAGCGCTGGCAATGGCTGCGCAGCGTAGCTGCCGAAATTGATCCACCAGGCAGTCGGTACATCGTTGTTGCCGGTGCCCTGGCGCCAGAGCCAATTGCCCACCGCCACACTGGGCACCTGCTCCCGCGTACCGTCGCCCGTGGCGACCGAGCGACGGCCAAGCACATCACCCGACACAGACCCGCCGGCATTGATCGTCAGGTTACCGCCCATCTGCGGATACCAGGCCTGATAGAGGTTGGCACTGCCGCCATCGACCCATTTTTCGTAATCGCTGCCAACGCTGCCCAATACCGAGCCATCAGCCGACAGCCTTCCGCGGGGCTGGTTATAACGCGCGTCGACGTCTGCCGATTGGGTGCCGGCGGTGTAGACGCCGAAAGGTGAGGCCATGCTCAGGTTACCGGCCGCCATCAAATCCAGGTCGCCGGTGCCAGTACGCAAAACGCTGAACATCTGCGTGTGGGCCTGGGCGCTCTTGCTCGGATTGTTTTCAATGCACAGTGCCGGGTCGATGGAGCACCAGAACAATTCGTCATCGTTCATCGGTGTGTAATCCGGCATGCCCATCCAGTTGCCAGGCGCCCACACACTGCGCGCCATGGGCGCGCAAGAACCGGGAGCGATATCACAGAGCACAAGGTATTCCTCGGGAACCGGTTCGTACGGTGTAAAGCCATACTCGTTATCCACCGCCCAGACCAGTTTGCCGGCCACCTCGATCATGCTCACACCATAGTGAGTGTCGGCCATCTGCAAGTTGCCAACGCTGGCCTGAGGTTTCACGCTACGGCTGTCGGCCGCGGTCAGATCGGCCCCTGCCACCATGCGCATCGACCACGACGCACTGCCCGCCGGCAGCATGCTGGCGATCGCCCAGTTTCGACCTTGCTGGTTTCCATTGGCAGGACGCAGGTCGAGGAATACCGTGCCATCGGCGAGCTTCACGTTGGTCATGGAGGGGATCAGCGAACCCCGCAACAGCGCCAACGTTCCGTTCAACACAACACCCACCGTTTTATTGTCGGCATCAACCGCACCCGGCAGCGGCACGCCTTTGGGCCAGAGCAGGGCCTGCAGTGCGGTGGCGTTGTTCAAGCGGATACCTGCACCCAAACGACTGCCGGCCGGCAGGGTCACAGCGTTGTCGAGCAACGTACCGGCGGCATACATCAGGTTACCCGCCGCGTCATGCACATCGCCGGCCAGCACCGTTCCACCCTGTAACACGTAAGGTGCGGCCAAAGTGCTCTGAACCGGCAACACCGTGCCCGCGGCCAGTGTGGCGGCTTGAATCGGCAGGTCGTAATTCAAGGTGGCGCCAACCGGAAAGAGCGTCCCTTCGGCAAGGCTGACACCACTGCCCGGTACGATCAGGTCACCGCCGAAAGGCTGTATCCCCGGCAACAGTTTCCAGCCGGCGTCGTCCACGGTTTCCGGCGGCGGTGCGAAACCGTCGTTGATGCTGCCGTAGATATCGAGGTTGCCACCGGCACGGATCAACAGGCTGCCCGCTTCCCCGCTGCCATACCCCGAGGTCCGGCGAGTGTGCGGGTTGAGGCTGGCGTAACGGTAGCCGGACAAGTCGAGATCGCCCTGCACCACCAGATCGCCGTCAGCGGTTTTGCTGACGATTTCCACCCCCGGGCGCAGATGAAACGCATCGGCATAGGTCGCATTGTTGAGGCCGGCCAGTTTGCGTTGTAGCAGATCACTGTTACCCAGCGCCGCATCGATAAAGCCGCTGCTGTCTGAGTGAATGCGATCCAGGTAGGCTTGATCGATCACTTGATACGGGCGACCGCTGGCCGCCGGATCGGTGCCATCGGCAGCATCACTGTAACTTCGCACGGCATTCAGCCCGATGGAGCGGGCACCTTGAATACTCAACGTACCGCTGGCATCCACCGCAATGTCACCGCCGCCCAGGCGCGGTGCATTCAGCTCCAGCGTCCCACGCAACACGTCATCGCGTTGTCCCGCCTGGTTTCCAGGCACTGCATCGGTGCCGTGACGCAGATCAATCCGTGCACCAGCGGCCAGCGTCAGCACGCCGTCACCTGAATTGAGTTCAACCATGGCGCGGTTCGGTGCGTCGATGATTTTGCCGTAGCTGTCGACGCGCAGTACGCGGCCATGGGCATCGAGCAGCGCGTTGCCTGTCAGGTTCAAACCGTTTTTGCCGGCAAGGCGAATGCTGCCGACCCGTTCACCACTGGCATCGATCACCCCGTCCACGGTCAGGTTGCCGTTGTCCACCGAGACATTGACTTGGCCCGCTTTGAGTTCGTTACCGATACGCAGATTGCCCTGCTTGAACTGGAAGCTTCGACTGCCCACTACCCCGCCGGCATTCAAGCGCAGGTTAAGGCTGGCAAAGGCCTCGCTCAAATCACCCGCCAGGCGCTGGGCGCGAATGTCCACGCCAGCGGCCTTGTACGGCACCCACGTACCGCCCGCGTCGTAATAGCCACTGCTGCTGCCGACAATCTGCCCTTGCAGATCAACCTGTCCAGCGTCAGTGGCCAGGGCCACAACGTTCAATTGCCCGGCCTGATTGTTGACGGCGGACAGATCGATTCGCGAGCCCGCCAACTGACGAATATTGCCGTTGTTGCTCTGCAACGACACGTCGCCGCCCCAGCTGAATTTCTGCACATCATTGAACGGCAGAACCCGGCCCGCCATGTCCACCTGCGCGCCGCTGCCAAGCAGCAGATCATCCTCGGCATTGACCAGCAGCTTGCCGCTGGCGAGGACGATGCGACTGTCGAGCACAACACTGCGTGCCGTCAGGCTCAGTTGCGCACCGAGGGCATCCGCGGCAGCCGTTGTGGCGCTACCACTCAGAGTCAGGTTGTTGCCCGCCTTGAGTTCACTGACCGAGGCGGCCTCGGCGGTCAGCAATGGCGTGCGCAGATTGAGATTGCCGCCGCTGTAGCTGAATCCCTTGACCGCGTCATAAGCTCCTTGGGATTCGTACACCGCCAGACTGCCCTTGTGGTTGGCGGTGATGCGCTCGCTGGCGTTGAAGTTGACGTTGGCAAATCCCAGGGCCAGTCGGTTATTGCGATCCAGGCCATTGGGCTGCGGGTTCGGGCCATAACCCAATTCGATCCGCTGCGCCTGAATATCCAGCGTGCCGTGCCCGTTGCCGGCGCCGTCGTTGACCACCGTACCCGGGGCCTGAGTCGCCCCGTTCCAGATCAGATTGCGGGTGCGGATCGTCGCGACATCGGTGGCAGCGCCCGAGCCGTAGATAGCCGGGCTACCCAACACCAGATTCTGCAAACGGCTCTGGCCGGTCTGCGGATCAATGGTGTCGAGGGTCACGCTGCCGAAAAAGTTGAACGCATCGCGGGCCACCAGACTCAGGGTTTCCAGGGCGGGGGCGCCAGATTGCGTGTCGCCCTGCAACAGGCGATCCAGCACGTTCTGGTTAAGCGTCAGGCCCGCGGGTGTGCGGCCGCTGGCTGCGGCCAGTGCTTGCGGACTGCCGGCATTGACCACACCGACCGAAAGCCCGAGTTGGCGAGTGCCAAAGCGCACGCTTTCGCCCAGTTCGAAGTCTTTGTCAGTGGCGGCGATGATGCTGCCGTTGGAGTACAGCAACGCCGCAGCGGTGCAATCGGCCGTCGGACAGTTGCCGATACGAATGCTCCCGCCCCCGCCATCGGTGGGCGCAAGCACCGGCGTCCAGCCGTTGGACACCACCAGCAGGCTGGAGCGCCCCGGTTCGTAGACGAAACCGGCTGCGGCATCATACGGGACGTTACCTCGCCCCAAGGTATTGACGCCCGCTCCCGCATCGATGGTGATGCCGCCATTGGCGCTGTTACTGCTCAACACAACCTCTGGCGCCGAGAGGATCGCGCCTTCGCGCAGACGAATCGCCGAGGTATTGCCGATCACCTTGATCGAGCCGCCCTCCGAACCGTAATACACGGTTGGGGTGCCACCGATGGTCAAACGTCCGGCATTCAAACGGTTGAGGGTGTCGGCGTACAGCGATACACCGTCGAACCCTGGCGTTCGCGTATGCCCGGCTCCGAGAATTTCAAACTCTGCGCCGGTATAACCGCCCTGAACGACCGCCGTACCAATGACCCCGCCGCTGGCAGGTTTGAACAGCACCTGCCCGTTGAAGTCCAGGGCTGAGTCGTGCTCGCCGCCACTGACCATGCGCAGGTGCAGCGTGTTGCCGTCCAGCGGTGTGCGGGCGCGCGGCAGACCCCGGCGGGCAGCATCATTGAGCACAAATTGGCTGAACCCGGTTTCGTTGTACTGTGAATAGCGCCGCAGCACATCGGCAGACGTCACGATGACCTGGCTGGGCAAACTGTCGCGGATACCGGTGTTGGCAATCGACAGCTGTCCGGCCGTGGTCCACGAGCCATTGCGCAACTTCAACGCGCTGTCCATCGGCCCCGCAATCGCTTGACCATTGATTTCGACCCGCAAGGCGCCCGGTAACAAGGCAAAGGTCGATGGCAACAAGGTGTAGGTGCCGGGTGCCAGTCCGGCAACGCCGGTCCCGAGGGTGATCTGCTGGCCGATACGCGGGTCGACCGCGCCGGCCTCGGCCAGCATCGGCGCATAGCGGCTCTGGTCACCGGCCACGATTGCATACACGGGATTGTTGGCCAGCCCCGGCAAACTGAAGGTGCCATCGGTGGCATTGCGTACCAGCGGATTGAGACGTGCATCGGTGGAGCCACCTCGTCCGGAGACAAAACCGGCACCGCGCAAATCGCCGCCGCCCGAAAGGTCGATCACCGCCCCGGCCTGCACATTGGTGTATTGCGCATCAAGGATGACCCCGGAGGTCGCTCCGGCAATGCCATTCAACATCACCGACTTACCGTTGTACCGATAGTCGATACCGTCGGTGGTTCCTCCATAGGGCATGACCAGTCCGGCGGCGCTGACTGAAGTCACGCTGCCCGGCAGAAGGTGAAGTTCACGGGTTTTGACAATGACGTCATCACCCAGGGATATCAGCCCCAAAGGCGCACGAATGACGCCGCCCTGCTCGATCTGTCCCGCACTGAGTGTCAGGCTGCCGAACACCGAGTAAGGCAAAGCGGTCGGCGCCGCCCCGTGATTGCCGATACGCAACGTATGCTCCGGCACCGATCCGGCCATACTTTGATAGCCCACTCGCACCTCAGCCGAGACGCCGCTGGCCGGGTAGATCTGCGCAGCCCGCATGTGCATGTCACCCGCAGTCCACAGACGGCTGCGCTGCTGTTCATCGGTTGGCGCGAGGAAGCGCAGGTCGCCCTGGCTGTCGAGCGTGACCAGACCAAAGCCACGGCGGCTGACCGTCAGCGCCGGTGCGGCCGATTGCACGAGAGTCCCTTCGGTGCCGAATGAAAGCGAGTTGCCCACGTCCAGCAGGTTCGCGCTGGCGGTGAATTGCGCGCCGGACAACTGCGCTGTCGGATTGCTCATCACCCGCGGACGCACTTTGACTTCCGAGCTCAAATAGGTGCCCAGCCCTGACAGGCGCAGGTAAGGTGCGCTGAGGTTGACCCGGGCGCTGTCACTCGCCGACTCGGCCAATGAAAGAGAACCGGCGAACAGGCTCAGGCCCTGCCCCATATGCAGGTCGACATCGCCGTCGAACGTCATCAGACCGTTGCTCAGCAGACTCACGCTGCCGAAGCCACCGCTCACCAGTTGATCGGCACTCAAGCGTGCACGCCCGTAGCGTAAAAGTGGCGAAGCCTCACCCGCTCGCAGCGGCTGCGGCAGTGCCGGCGCGGACCCTTGGCCAATGATCATTTCACGTGGCACGCGCACCGCATTGCTCAAGTTCGCGGGACCGTACGCCGGTGTATCCAGAGCGATCTCCAGACGCCCGCCCGCCGCACCTGCACCGCCAGCACTGGCCTGCAGACTGCCCTCGATGAACAGACCATTGTAGGAACTCAGGGTGATCCGTCCGCCATCGGTGGCCACACGAGCGGGGCCTTGCCCACCGCTATCGAGCACGGCTTGCGCACCGGACGCTTCCAGTCGCGCACCTTGGCGGATGATGACGTAAGCATCGGCAGCGGTCGCCGTGATTTTCTTCACATCAATCTCGCCACCGACAATGATCGAGCCACCCTTGCCGACCTGGCCGTAGACGCGGCCCAGCGCATCGACAGCGGTCGCTGCCCGACCGGCGACATCGATCAAGGCATGTTCACCGATCCAGATCGAACGGTTATGCGGGGTCGGATCGGCCTCTTGCAAGGACGTCGCCACATCAATCGCGCCGAACTGCTGTTGACGGATATCGACAATACCGCCCCAGGCGTTGAGTTCACCATCAAGCGTGATCTGGCCTGCCCCGCGCAAACCGATGCGCTGGCCGGGATCGACACTGATCCGTGAGCCTTCGCCAATCGACAACGGACTGCTGGCGGGATCAATCAAGCCAGCAAGCGTCGCGCCGGCCTGCAATGCGACAGAAGCGCCGGCCCTTTGCGTCAAGACGCGCTTGAGCGGGTCTTCCTGAAATAACGCGGGCGTCCATAGCTCCAGCGCAGCGCGCGGCGACATACCGGAGACAATGGTCGAGGGGGATTCGCCACATCGATAGACCGGCATCTGCACATCGATCGCGCTTTGCGCGGCGACCTCCAGCCCCTTCAGACCGATGATGTTGTAGGCGCTGAACCCCGTGCGGAACAGCTCCGGCGTCAGGCGCAGGGTCTGTTCTTCGGACACTTCGCCGGAAGCGCCGATCCGCACCTTGCTGGCCTGCACGGTCAAGGTGCCGCCGCCGTTCACGCCATAGCCCTGCACCTCGCCATCGAGCACCATGCGCGACAGGCCTGGCGCACTGTTGGCGCTGGATTCAAGCGTCACGTCGCCACCCTTGCCGCCACGCGTCTTGCCGTTGGCCAATACCGCACCGCCCGACGAAACATCGACCAGACTGCCATTGGCCAGCAGAATGTCGCCGGTACTGCGGATCGACACCGTCCCGCCAGTGAGGTACGCCAGGCCGCCCGCGTCGTCCGGGTTACTCGACAGGTTGCGCCACAGACCGCGTGTCTGCAGCTGCACACCCTTGGCAACCGTCACTCGCGCTTGCTTGCCTGCTGAAACCTGGAGACTGGTGTCATCACGCCGATCGGTGGCGAGCTGGTTCAAAACATTGCCCAATTGCAGGCTGCCGCCTTGCGCAATCAGATCGGCATTGACCTGCACGTCAGGGCTGAACAGGGTGATGTTGCCACCGTGATCCACCGTCACGCCTTCATTGACTTCAATCGTGTTTTTCGCCGAAATCTTCAGCGCGCCCAGCGCGAAACCATTGAGCAGCCCGGCATCGAGGAACAGTTTGCCTGCGCGTTCTGCCGCGACCGCGTCGGTCAGCCCTGCGTTCGCTAAGCTGGCATGCGCGCCCCCCACTTGCACCTGATCGAGCAACGGGTCGAGTTGATAGAGCAGGCCGGCACTGGCAGCGACATAAGCAGCATCGTAACTGCCAACCACCAACTGCCCTCGCCGCGCCCGGGCGGTCTGGGTCTGGGCATAGCCGTCCAGACCTGCCCGCGGTGCCTGGATTTGCCGTTCGCCCTGAAACACCTCACCCAACAGCTGGCCTTCCAGCACGGCGTTGCCCGTTGCGATCACCAACTGGCCGGCATCCCGGCCAACGGTGTAACCCGCTTCCTGACGACGCGTCGGCGCGATCAGCGGGCTATAGAAATAATCCGTCTGGCCCCAGCGCTCGCTGTGACTTTCGTAACCTTTGTAAAGACCGTTGTAGAGAATATCGCCCGGCGCACGCGACACTTCGTATAACCGCCCGTCCGCACCGCGCAGCCAGCTCTGGCGAATCTCGCCGTCCTGCACATCAAGCGTGCCGCCGGACACATTGATCAGCGAACCTTTTTCGCTGATCACGTCCTTTCCGGAAAACCGCACCTCACCGCCCTGCGCCATCCATTCACCAACGCCATGGCCCTGAGTGCCGAGGTATCCGCCGACCTCCAACAACCCACCGGCGGTGTACCAGCGGTCGGTGGCGTAACCGTTGGTGCCCGCCGGCACGAATACCAGCTCACGGACATCGACCCAGATGTCGTTACTGTTGAGCGCGCCGTTCTCGCGATTGACCGGCGCATCACGCTGCTCGTTGCCCTGGACGTTGATCTTGATGTTGTTGTTTGCCATCGCCACTTTGACGCCGAGGGCGCCGGACACGTCGATCACCGCCCCCTCGCGCAATAGACTGCGCTGTCCGGCGGCAACTGCCACCTGCCCACCGGTGGCAAGGGTGATCGAGCCGCTTTTGAATTCGACGGTGCCGCCGCTGCCGATGTCGATACGTGACTGATCGCTGCGGATCCGGTTGTTGGCGTTGACGCCGGTCAGCGCCGCCTCGCGCTGGCTGTCCAGGGCGGTGAGATCACTGCTGTCGAGCAGAATCGCACTGACGCCATTTTCGCCGAGGGTCACACGGCCTTGGGCATCGCTGGCCGGATTGAGCAGATGCACGGTGCCGCGCGTCGCCACCGAAGTGCTCGCCAGCAGCACACCGTTTTGCACAACATCGCGGCCGGTCAGGGTGATGTCGCCGGTGGATGCCTGGATCAGGCCGGTGTTGCTGACTTTGCCCGAGCTGTCAGCCTTGAAACCGGGAATGACCTCACTGCCGAAAGTGGTTGAATAACCATTACCGTCGGTACCCGAGCCCTTGCGGATATAGAAACGGTCCCCCGCACCCAGCACCGTCTGACCTTTGGCCGTACTGATCGAGCCGTCGTTCTGCACGTCCTGGCCGAGCAGCAAGGTATAGCCGCCGGCGTCGGTGGAGAGCGCAGGTTGATGCGTTTGTATGGCTGCGCCACGCTCCACCAGGACTTTGCCAGCAGCGTCGGTAAAGGTCGGCTGACTGCCGGTGCTGTCGAAATACAGACCCCGATCGCGAAATTGTGCATCGGTCATGTTCGCGGCTGCCGCTACCAGATTACGCACATTGACCTGGCTGCCACCACTGAAGACGATGCCGTTGCGGTTGATCAGCATCACCGTGCCGTCCGCTTTGATCTGCCCCTGAATCTGGCTGGCCCGTGCGCTCGGATCGTTGACGCGATTGAGCACCGCCCAGTTGGCCTGCTGGGCAAATTCCACTGTGGTATTGCGGCCGACGTTGAACGTTTCCCAATTGAGAATCGCCTTGTCGGCGGTCTGCTCGATCTTCACCGTGGTCTTGCCGTCGGCCTGGGTTTGTTGCGGGCCTTTGGCGTTCATCCAGCCCTGGCTCAGGCTGTTATCGACCTTCAGGCCGCCCTCGCCCAATCCGTCCGGAACCACTTGCACACTGCCCAATGCGGCGGCACGTCCAGCGGCTTGTGCGGCCTGCTGAGCGGCAATCGCTGCCACGGTGTTATTGAGTGTCTGCAAAGAGCGCTGCAACTGCTGGCTGGCCCGTTGCTGCTGTGCCAGCGGTGGGGTCATCCCCGGCAGACCGCTCCCACCCGGACGCGACGCCGAAGCCTGCTGCGCTGCGCCCTTCGCGGCAAACCAGGTGGAACTGAACGCTGTCGCCGCCTCGGCACTGCCCGCCACCAGACACAAGGCGACGGCTTGCGCCAATGGCTTGAGCAGCCACTGTGCGGGATCGCCCGCGCCACGTTTGATCGGCCGGATACGGTTACTGTGACGGGAGGTGCGAGCAAGCATCACTACAGGTCCTTTTGGGTGGCAGGTCGGATCAGCCCTGCTGTTACGACATAGGCAGTTGGCGAGCCTCACGACCGAACGGATGTCACACAAACTTCATGTTCGAGGAGTAAATCGGCAAAAAAAAACAGCAGCCCGAAGGCTGCTGCCGTTTCATTGCAGTTGAGACAAGGCTTACAAAGGACGACCAATGCCGTTGCAGGCGTTGGCGTTGTTGATGTCCAGGTTATTGCCCGAGGTGTTGGTGATGAAGTTGGCGGTCACAGCGGTTTTCCAGTTGTTGGGAACCGGCGTGAAGCTGTGGGCGACGGTGGCGACGTTGTTGCCCGGGTTGCTGTAGTGGGTGGTCAGGAAGTTGCGCACGGCGGTGGCCACGGCTGCATCTTTGTAGCACTGGCCGAAGATGAAGTTGGTGTAAGCCACAATCGGGTAACCGCTTGCCGGGTTAGGCACGACCGGGGCCCAGCCAGCCGGGTTGGCAGGTGCGCTTGGCACCGGTGCAGTGCTCAGCGCCAGCGTCACGTTAGCGTTGGTTGGCTGGACGCCATTGACGCGGGCAACCACAGCGTTGCTGGTGGCGTTCACGCCGTCCGGCCCCACATAGCCGATCGAACCGTCCACGGCGTTCACCGCAGTGGCCACATCAGCGGTGTTGGCTACGCCGACCCAAGTCGATGGCAGCGCGGAACCGGCCGGCAGACGAGCGTTGGTGAAGGTGGAGTTGACGGCGAATTTGCCTGGGCAAACGGCGTTCAGGTGGCGACTGAGAATTTCAGTGGTGCCACTGGACACGCTGCGGTAAACCACACGGATCGGCGTGCTGTCGGCGTTACCCAGCAGAGCGCCCCAAGTGGTGGCGGTGCCCGACAGCGCATCGCACAGTTGAGCGCTGGTCAGGTTGAGCGCGGTCTGACCGGATTTTTTGTACGGAATGGCAACCGAAGTGGCCACCGATGGCAGCTGGATCAGCGGGCCGTAGGAAGCACCGAAGTTGGTGGTGTAGGTGCTGAGTTCTGAAGCGCTGAGGATCGAGTCGCTAGCGGCGAAGTGCACAGTGCCGGTGGTGCTGAACTGGGCAGCGTTGTTGGTCAGGAAAGCGCTTTTGCCGACGCCGCTACCGGTCACGGCGTAGCTGAAGTTGGCTGGCAGGATGCTGTTGGCAGAACCTTTGTACAGCGCGGCGGGCAGCGAGGCGCCACCACCGGTTACGGCCATGGCCTGGGCGGAAGCCAGAGCGGCGACGGTCAGTGAGGCGGCGATCAGAGTGCGCTTGAACATGAAGAATCTCCTTTTCAACTTGGTTTGGAACACAGGTTTCGGAAGGCTTGCATGACACCGGGAGGGTCCACCGCAGTGGAGCCGCAGGGAGAAATTCGCAGCTTCCGGTGACAGATAAAGGAAAAAACCTCGGGAGCTGCGGGGCGTTTTTTGCGCGGATTTCTCGGGTGTTTGCGCGGTGTCGCGGCATGTCTGGATCGGGGGTTTGGCTTAATCGGGCTGGAGCCGTTGGCGGGTGGTTGCAGATGACAGAATGGAGAACCCGAGGATGGCGGATCGGGACTCGGGTGAGGGTCAGGCCGGTGCAAAATATTTGAGTTTTGTGTTGTCGGGACTGGCGCTTTCGCGAGCAGGCTCGCTCCCACAGTTGAAATGCGTTCCTCCTGTGGGAGCGAGCCTGCTCGCGAAGAGGCCGGCCCGGCCAACATCAAAAGCGGCTACTGCACCAACTGATTGATCTCAATAATCGGCAACAACACCGCCATCACAATCACCAGAACCACCCCGCCCATCACCACAATCATCAGCGGCTCCAGCAGCGCGGTCATGCCCATCGCCCGTCGTTCAATGTCCCGGGAAAGCGTCTGCGCCGCGCGCTCGAGCATCGGCGGCAGCGAACCGGTTTTCTCGCCGCTGGCGATCAGGTGAATCAGCACCGGCGGAAACACATTCTCCACCCGCAGCGCGGCGGCGAGGTTGACGCCTTCGCGCACCTTTGCCGTGGCCTCGCTGACGCTCAGGCTCAAGCGGTCGTTGGACAAGGTCTGCCGCGCTGCTTCCAGCGCACGCAACAACGGCACCCCGGCGCCGCCGAGAATTGCCAGGGTCGAGGCGAATCGCGCGGTGTTCAGGCCGAGAATGAAACGCCCGAACAGCGGCAACTTCAGAACCCGGTGATGCCAGCTCAAGCGCGCCGCCGGATTGCGCAAATACAGACGCCAGCTCCAGAACGCCCCGGCCATCAGCGCCGCACACAACCAGCCCCAGGCGCGAATGAAATCACTGGCGGTGAGCATCGCCAGGGTCAACCCGGGCAAATCCTGCCGCGCCTGAGAAAACGCGCTGACCACCTGCGGTACCACGTAGCTGAGCAGGAAAATCACAATGCCGATCGACACCAGCCCGACCACGCCCGGATAGATGAACGCGGTAAGAATCTTGCCGCGCAGGTTGTTGCGTTCCTCGATGTAATCGGCCAGCCGTTCCATCACCTGCGCCAGATCGCCGGACTCTTCGCCAGCGGCAATCAGCGCGCGGTAAATCTCGGGAAAATCCCGTGGCCGCGACGCCAGCGATTCCGCCAGACGCATGCCGCTGCGCACATCGGCGCGCACGGCGCTAAGGGTCTGGGCGATGTGCTTTTTCTCGGCCTGCTCGACCGTGGCGCTCAGCGCTGCTTCGAGCGGAAGACTGGCGCCGAGCAGGCTCGCCAGTTGCCGCGTGGCCCAGGCGAGGTCGTTGTCGGAGAGTCTGGCGCTGAACAAACCGCCGCCGCCGTGTCGGGCGACGTTGCTTTCCTCGTGCACCGACAGCGCCGTCAGGCCACGCCCGCGCAAGGCACTGAACGCCGCGCTCTGGCTGTCCGCCTCAAGGTGCCCGGACTCGATTTTCCCGGTGGCATCCGCCGCTTCAAAGCGATAGCGATTCATCAGGCGTCCCGTGTCACACGAAGGATTTCTTCCGGCGCGGTGGCACCGCTGCGAATCCAGCGCTCACCGTCCTCACGCAGGCTGAACATCCCCGCTTTCGACGCCGCCGCGCGCAGGGCCTGCTCCCCTGCTCCTTGGTGAATCAGCGTGCGGATGTTGTCGTCGATGCAGAACAATTCGTGGATGCCGGTGCGGCCGCTGTAACCGGTGTGATTGCACGCCGCGCAACCGACCGGACGCCAGGTGCCGGGCGTCGCCGGGTCTTCCTGTTTGCACTGATTGCACAGGCGTCGCACCAGGCGCTGCGCAAGCACGCCGAGCATGGATGACGCGAGCAAGAACGGCTCAACGCCCATATCGATCAGGCGATTGACCGCCGACACCGCGTCGTTGGTGTGCAGCGTCGCCAGCACCAGATGCCCGGTGAGCGAGGCCTGCACGGCGATTTGCGCGGTCTCGAGATCGCGGATCTCGCCGATCATGATGATGTCCGGGTCCTGCCGCAGAATCGCCCGCAGCGCGAGGGCAAAGGTCATGTCGATCTTGGCGTTGACCTGAATCTGGCTGATCCCCGGCAGGTCGTATTCCACCGGATCTTCCACGGTGAGGATGTTGCTGGTGCTCGCATCCAGCCGCGCCAGCGCCGCGTAGAGGCTGGTGGTCTTGCCGCTGCCGGTCGGCCCGGTGACCAGGACGATGCCGTGGGGCTGGCGGATCAGGTGATCGAGTTTGGCCAGCACCTGCGCATCCATGCCCAAGGTTTCCAGATGCAAGCGCCCGGCCTGTTTGTCGAGCAGGCGCATCACCACGCGCTCGCCGTGGCCGGTGGGCACCGTCGACACCCGAATATCGATCGGCCGCCCCGCTACGCGCAAGGCAATGCGACCGTCCTGCGGCAAGCGTTTTTCGGCAATGTCGAGCTGGGCCATGATCTTGATCCGCGACACCAGCGCACCGTGCAACGCCTTGCGCGGCGAGACCACATCGCGCAGGGTGCCGTCGACGCGGTAGCGCACCACCGAATGGGTTTCGAACGGTTCGATGTGAATGTCGCTGGCCCCATCGCGCGCGGCCTGGGTGAGCAAGGCGTTGATCATGCGAATCACCGGCGCGCCGTCCTGGGTGTCGAGCAGGTCGGTGATCTCCGGCATGTCCTGCATCAGCCGATCGAGGTCGACTTCGTTTTCCGCCGCGCCGACCACCGCCGCCGCACTGCCGGTATCGGCGTAAGCACTGGCGAGCAGCCCGTCGAGCTCGTCATCACGCACCCGCTCAACCTGCGTCGCACCGAACTGCCGACGCACTTCGCTGATCGACCAGCCGGGCGTCGATGGGCACACCGTCAACACGCCATCGCGCAAAAGAATCCGCTGCGCCTTGGCCCAGGCATACGGCAATACACTCATCGCCCACCCTCCCCAGAATCCACCGTGGTAATGGGATCCCTTGTGGCAATGAGATCCCCTGTGGCAATGGGAACCTCTGTGGCGAGGGGATTTATCCCCGTTGGGCTGCGAAGCAGACCCAAAACCTGAGAACCGATTTCTCCAGGAAAATCGCGTGTGCCCGGTTTACGACTGCTGCGCAGCCGAGCGGGGATAAATCCCCTTACCACAGTCATCATCTCAGTCAAAACCGCGTGCTCCCTTCAATCGGTACCGTGGCAATGGGATCCTCAGTGACAATGCGATCCTCTGTGGCAATGAGATCCCTTGTGGCGAGGGGATTTATCCCCGTTGGGCTGCGAAGCAGACCCAAAACCTGAGAACCGATTTCTCCAGGCAAATCGGGTGTGCCCGGTTTACGACTGCTGCGCAGCCGAGCGGGGATAAATCCCCTCACCACAGTCATCATCTCAGTCAAAACCGCGTGCTCCCTTCAATCGGTACCGTGGCAATGGGATCCTCTGGGGCAATGCGATCCTCTGTGGCAATGAGATCCCCTGTGGCGAGGGGATTTATCCCCGTTGGACTGCGAAGCAGACCCAAACCTTGAGAATCGGTTTCTCCAGGCAAATCGCGTGTACCGGTTTTACGACTGCTGCGCAGCCGAGCGGGGATGAATCCCCTCGCCACAGTCATCATCTCAGTCAAAACCGGGTGCTCCCTTCAATCGAAACCGTGGCAATGGGATCCCTTGTGGCAATGGGATCCTCTGGGGCAATGAAATCCTCTGGGGCAATGAGCCCCCCTGTGGCGAGGGGATTTATCCCCGTTGGGCTGCGCAGCAGACCCAAACCTTGAGAACCGGTTTCTACAGACAAATCGCGAGCACCGGTTTTACGACTGCTGCGCAGCCGAGCGGGGATGAATCCCCTCGCCACCGTCATCATCTCAGTCAAAACCGGGTGCTCCCTTCAATCGGTACCGTGGCAATCGGATCCCTTGTGGCAATGGGATCCTCTGGGGCAATGCGATCCCCTGTGGCGAGGGGATTTATCCCCGCTGGGCTGCGAAGCAGACCCAAAACTTGAAAACCAGTTTCTACAGGCAAATCGCGTGTACCGGTGTTACGACTGCCGCGCAGCCGAGCGGGGATAAATCCCCTCGCCACAATCATCATCTCAGTCAAAACCGCGTGCTCCCTTCAATCGGTACGGCTTTGATCGTGGCCCGTGGGCCTGATGTCGGCCCCGGCGCTGGCACGCCTTGCGCGGTGCTTGGCAATTGCGGTGCCTGCATGTCGGGCATCGCCCAGCTGCGTTCCGGTTGCAAGCCGCCCTGGGCGCGGCGCATGAAGTCGTAGCGGTTGAGGGTGATGCTGCGCCCGGCTTCGCTGTCGCGGATGATGTACGGGCGCAGGAACACCATCAGGTTGGTCTTGGTGATCGCCCGGCGTTCGTTGCGAAACAGCGCGCCGATGCCCGGCAGGCTGCCCAGCCACGGCACCGCATCATTGCTCTGGCTGTAACCGTCCTGCAGCAACCCACCGAGGACCATGATCTGCCCATCGTCGAGCAGAATGCTGGTGTCGATCGCCCGTTTGTTGGTGACGATGCCCGCCGCGGTCACGCTGTTGGACGCGCGCTCATCGATGCTGCTGACTTCCTGATAGATATCCAGCTTCACCGTGCCGCCCTCGGAAATCTGCGGGCGTACGTTGAGCTTGAGGCCGACCTCTTCGCGGGTCACGGTCTGGAACGGGTTGTTGCTGGTGCCCCCGCCGCCGGTGACGTAGCTGCCGCTGACAAACGGGATGGTCTGGCCGACAAAAATGCTCGCCGCTTCGTTGTCCAGGGTCAGCAGGTTCGGCGTCGACAGCACGTTGGTGCCGCCCTTGCTCTTCAACGCCCGGGCCAGCACTTTCAGGTCGAGAATCTTGCCGATGCCGGGGATGTCGACCGTGCCGTTGACGTAGCCAAGGTTCAAACCCTGCGGCAGTACGTCGATGCTGTTCTTGGCACCGGTGTTGAGCCCCGCGCCACCCAGATTGGCGCCACCGATCACGCCCTTGCCGCCAAGATTGCCGGTCTGCCATTGCACACCGAATTCGCTGGCATCGTCCTCGCCAACCTCGACGATCAGGCTCTCGATCACCACTTGCGCACGGCGCTGGTCGAGCAGATCGATGACCTCACGCAGATTGCGATAAAGCGGCTCCGGCGCGGAAATCAGCAGCGTGTTGGTGGTGGCGTCAGCCTGAATCGTCACCCCGCCAGCGCTGAACGCAACGTTCTGTTCGCTGCTCTGCGTACCGCCACTGCTGCTGCCGCCACCACTACCCTGCGCATAACTGCCGCCGCTTGCGCCGCTGCCAGTCGTCGTTGAAGTCCCAGTGCTCGGCGTGCTGCTCTGGCCGTTCTGCCCGGCATTGCCGCCGGTGCTGCTGCCCATCGCGCTGAGCACCGACCGCGCCGCGTCGCTGCTGCCGCTATCACTTTCGCCGGTGAGCAAACCGCGCAGCGCCTGCGCCAGTTTCGCCGCTTGGGCGTTGCGCAGATAAACCACGTGCAGATTGCTCGGATTGCTCTGCGCGTTGTCGAGTTTGTAGATCAGGTTGCGCGCCAGCTCGGTACGCTCGGGGCTGCCGGCGCGGATGATGATGGTGTTCGAGCGTGGGTCGCCAATCACCGCGATTTTCTGCGTCGGATCGTTGCCCGGCGCGTCGAGCAAGTCGGCCACCATCGGCGCGATGTCGGCGGCGATGCCGTTCTGGATCTGCACCACATCGGTGTCGATCGCGCTCGGCGTGTCGATGCTCTCGATCAACTGCGCGACGCGGGTGAGGTTCTCGGCGTAATCGGTGATGACCACGGTGTTGTTGCCGGGATAAGCGTTGATCGGATTGTTCGGCGAGACGATCGGGCGCAGCACCGGGATCAGATTCACCGCGTTTTCGTATTGCAGGCGAAACGTGCGCGTGAGCATGCCGTTGCCGGCCGGTTTATCCGCGCTGTAGATCGGCCCGCCGAGCAGTTTCGCGTCGGCCTCGGGAACCACCTGCGCCACGCCGCCGACATCGACCACGCTGAAGCCTTGCATGCGCAACGCCGCGAGCAGCATGTCGTAAGCCTGGCGGGCCGGCACCTGACCTTCCGAGACCAAGGTCAGATTGCCCTTGACCCGTGGATCGACGAGAAACTGCTGCCCGGTGGCCCGCGACAGCGCCCGCACCACCGCCTGAATATCGGCCTCGACGAAATTCAGCGTCACCGGTTGCTCGCCCAACGGATTGCGCGGGATCGCATTGCTCGGCGCCGCGCCAGCACTGCGCCCACGCTGACTGATGTTGTGCAATTGCTTTGGCACCGGCCGCGCCTGAGCCTGCGCCCGTTCGCGATCGGCCACCGCATCGCCGCTGCGCTGGGTGTTGGCCAGCGGCCGCCCGAGTTCGCTGTCGACCAATAGCGGCGGCTGATTCTGCGGCGCCGTAGTGCTGTTGCACGCGCTCAATGCCATCAGCAACAACGGCAGCGCCAGACGTGCCGGTTTGCAGCGTGACTCCTTCATGAAGCTTCCTTAGCGCCCTGCGCCTGATCCATGCGAACGGTGCCTGACAAAGTGCCGGCGGTGACTTCGGTCGAAGCCTCACTTGCGCGCTGCAACTGCGCCTCGACCACCTGCAGAGAAAGTTGTGACGGCTGGCTGAGCAGCCAGTCGAGCAGCGCATCGGCCGGCGCGGCGTCGACATTCAACTGCCACGCGCCATCCTCCGCCGCTTGTAATTGGTAGTGCCCAGCCAGCCCCGCCGCTTGCAGACTTTGCTCCAGCGACTGGCCAACGCTTTGCCCCTGCGGCCGGACGTTGACGCTGCGCAACAGCACTTCCAGCGCCTCGGTTTGCGCGCGCAACTTAGGCGTTTCGCTCTGCCAGAAAGCGATCCTGGCCAATGGCGGCTTGACCAGCGTCAGCCAGATCAGCAGACCGACAAGCACCAGCGCCATGCCGGCGACCATGCGTTTTTCACGCAACGCCAACGGCTGCCAACGCGCCTGCAACTGGCTGCGCAAGCGCTGCCAGCGCGCACGGTAAATCGCCAGCGTCGCCCTACTCATCGTCTGCTCCGCTGTCGTCGTCTTCGTTGGTGTTGGCGCTGGATTCATCGCTCGGGCGCAAGGTCCAGCCATCGTCATCGGCAGTGACGCTGATGCCGGCCTGGGCCAACGTGCTTTGCCAGCCCTTGTCGTTGCCGCCACGGTTTGCATCGCTTAGCAAGGCCAGCTGCAAGACGCCGTCGCGATAGGTCAGACGCTCGACACTGCCAGCCATGAACGGCATGCCGGTGCCGGCCTGCAACACCAGTCGATTGAAATTTTGCGCCGGGTCATCGACCGCGCCTTTTTGCCGCTGCTCGAGTTGCTGACGCGCCTGTTGCAGCGGGTTGAGAATCACCGGCAATTCGGGGAACGCCTGCTTCACCCGCTGGCTCATCTGCGCCTTGAGCTGCTGGCCCTGCCGCGCTTCGCGGGCGGCGTAGAGATTCAGGCCAATCACCCAGACCACCACGGCCAAAGCCACACACCCGACAGCACGACCCCAGCCACGTTGCTCGCCGCCGGCTTGCTGCAACCCCCCGAGCAACCCCCAACCGGGCAATGGACCGATCCAGCGTTGTGCTGATCCGGCTTCAAACGATGCCTCATCAACTTCGTCACCGAGCAACGGCTCAACCTGCGCACTGTTCAAACTCTCGCGCCGGAGCAAATGCCCGTCCGCCACACAAGCGACAACCCCCGGCAGCACTGGCAGGCTGTACGGCGCCGGATACAAACCGCGCAGCGTCAACCCCGCCTGCTTGAGTACCGCAGCCAGACGCTGCAAATGCTGCCGCGCCACCCAGGCGATTTGCACCTGCCCACTCGCATCACGCGGGCTGTGAGCGATATGCATCTGGCTGCTGTCGCCGAGCATCAACGCCTGCGCCGCGCACTGCACAGCGGCCGCCGTTTTGTTCGCGGGCAGTGGCGGTAGATCAATGCTGGCGAGCAGGCTGTCGGCCGGATGCAGAAAACACAGCAGCGGTGGTTGCTTCGGCCGTTGCCCCAACTGACTCAAAGTCAGTCGTTCCTTACGACTGACCTGCCCCTGACGATCCAGCCAGGCGCAGCTCACTTCGCTGTGCAACTCCAGCTCCGCCAATGGCGGCAACCCGACGCGCAACTGGCTCATGCGCCCACCCGCGACCAGATCACCTGCGGCAGGCGATCTTCGCTGCGGTGCAGCAAAGCATCGAGGCTGACCCGGCGCTGATCACGCCGCGCCTCACCGCGCAAACGAAACCAGTCACTGGTTATGCCGACTTTGACGCTGCTCATTTCCAACTGCGGCATGCGCAAGCGGTTCACAAAATCGCCGCGATTGATAAACCAGCGCCCGGCGTCACGCTCCGCGATCAACGCCGTCGCCCGCTCCAGCGAAAGCCCCGGCACATACGCCGCCAGCACCTGCGCCGTGGCGGTGTTGCCGTTGATCCACGTCGTCGCCGGAATCACCGTCACGTACGGCGCCAGTTGGCCGATCAGCGCATCGGTCACGCCTTCGACGCTGCGCAAATCATCCAGCGTGCGCAGCATCGGCAGCTTCGGCGGTGGCGGTTTGTGATCGGCATCGGGCGAAGTCGCGCGGCCACTGTCGAAACCCGCTTTGCCAGTCGCGCCAATCTGCGCATTGAGCAAATGCGGATAACCGGCAATCACCCGCTCGCGGATGCGCTGGCTGACAACGGCGCTCACACCGATCAACTCGCACAAGCGCTCGAACGCCTGCACTTGCGCCGCATCGATCCGCTCGTTGGCCACCAGATTGCGCAGGTTGAACTTGCCCTGCTCGTCCTCCAGCCGCCCGGCAAAACCCGCCGCCAGCAACGGCTGCGCCCAAGGCTGATCAAGCCGGGTCAACGGATCACGCAGGCGCGCATCCCAGAGCAACTGCCGGCTGATCTCCAGACCACCCTGCGCCAGCCAACGCCCCTGCACCCGCTGCTGATCGGCCTCCAGCGCCCGGGTCGCCACGCTCTGGCGCGTCAACATACCCGCCGCAATCACCGCCACCACCGCCGCGATCAACAACGCACTGATAATCGCCATGCCCCGTTGCTTCGCCCCGTTGAGCGAACCTGTGTTCACGGCCGGCCTTACAACTGCCAGGAACCGATATCGGCATTCACGCCATCGCCGTCAGGCTGGCCATCGGCGCCGAGGGAAAAGATATCGACCTCACCATTCGCGCCCGGGTTGAGGTACTGATAAGGCCGGCCCCACGGGTCATTCGGCAAACGCTCCAGGTACGAACGCCAGTTGCTGTTCTTCGCATCCGCCGGCCGCTCGACCAACACCTTCAGCCCCTGATTCATGCTCGGATACGTGCCGTGATCGAGGCGATACAACTTCAACGCCTGCATCAACCCGCCAATATCCTGCTTCGCCGCCGTCGCCCGCGCCTGATCCGGCCGGTCGAGCACCTTGGGCACCACCATCGCCGCCAGAATCCCCAGAATCACCACCACCACCATGATCTCGATCAAGGTAAAACCCTGCTGGCTCCGCGGCATGCGCGGCGACTGACTGAGCGTTTTCAAAGGTGCGATATCCATCTCGACATTCCCTGGCTTGATCCGAATTCGACGCGCAGTGTTGCAAGAAGATATGTCAGGGATGTTGAAAATCCTCGGGTGTTTCCGTCGTCAAGCCGTCAAGGACGGGGGTTAGCGTCGAGGGCTGGGTTTTACTTTTAGGCCATGTATGCGCGCGCGAACGCGAGAGGAAGGTTTCACCCTGATTGAAGTGCTGGTGGCACTGTCGATCATCGCCGTCGCCATGTCCGCCGCCGTGCGTGTGGCAGGGTTGATGACGCAGAGCAGTGGGGTTTTAAGGGATCGGTCGGTGGCGATGATTGCCGCGCAGAGCCGGATGGCTGAGCTACGGCTGGAGGGGCGATTGCCGAATGGGATGAAGGCTGTTGAATGTGATCAAGGAAGATTGTTGTTGCGCTGTGAACAGGTGATCGCTAGCGCAGAGAATGGGCGACTGCTCAAGGTTGGAATTCAAGTATTCGACCGCAACCAAGACGCCCCGCCGTTGGCCAGACTGGAGACCCTGTTGCCACGGCCAGGAAGCCCCTCACCCTAGCCCTCTCCCGAGGGAGAGGGAACCGATACGGGGATGTTCCAGAGATACGCCGACCTGAACGTATCGCTCTGAATCCAGCATTGCTGAAGCCCAGCAAAGCCATAGTCGCTAAGGTCTTCCAGGTCGATGTATAACGCAAAACACCTCGGTCGGCTCCCTCTCCCTCCGGGAGAGGGCTGGGGTGAGGGGCTCTTCTGCCGCGGTGCATAAGCATCAAAAATCCATAATCAACACGCTCGTCCAGGTCGATGCACAACGCAAGACACCTCGGTCGGCTCCCTCTCCCTCCGGGAGAGGGCTGGGGTGAGGGGCTTTTCTGCCGCACCTAAAATCCCAAGGCCCAGCGCCGGATCAAGGCCAACGACATCACCCCGCCACCTCCAAATTATCCATCACCCGATTCACCGCCAACTCCCCCAACATGATCAGTTGAGCAACCCCTAACAACGCCCGCCGCTGCGGCGCCGGCAGCAAACTGGAAATGTCCTGAGCAATCGTCTTCGCCGAAGCAAGCGTTTCACTCGCATCCGCCAGCAGTTCTTCATTCTTGGTATCCGCCGTCACCGCATACATCCCACGCGCCTTACGCGGCGGAGGCAGGAGATTGTTTGGCGACAGGTAATGATCGAGCGCGCGGTCGGCGGCTTCGTGGAGCTTGTTTGAATCGAGGGATTCGTACGGGGATGTGGGATCGGTTTCGGGTGGGTTGGGTGTTGGTTTGATCATGGTAAAGCTCCTTGATGACTGAAGCCGCCACCGTTCGCGGTCAAACAAACAAGGTGGCAGCTGTACGCGGGTTGACCGACCGGACATCAAGGAATCCGGCACACCCGAAGGTGTCCCACGCACAGCCACCGCAACAGAAATTCAGACAATGCCTGAATACGTGCAGAACGCTGGCGCGCCTTGATATTGGGCGGACGGTCAAATCCGATCGCTGATTTGTCAGCGACCGCACCACAATAGAACCCGCCCCCTAAGCGCACAAGCCGGCGGATTCTGGCGTAGCTGTAGGCAAAGGCGCAAGGATGTGTAGCCTGGGAGCGTGACTGGAGATGTCTTTTTAAACGTTGGTGTTTATCGGGACCTTGATGCCGAGGACTGATTTAAGAATCGGGTGGTAGGTTAAAACGATGCCCTTTTTCGCCAACCTGGTGAGTTGCCTTTTAATCTCGGCAAACAGTCGAGCGCGCCTATCGGAAAACTCTGAGCTACGCAAGTGACCGTATCGCGGAAAATTTTCTGATGCAGAATTTCGATTGCCTTCAGAGAGGTTTTAACGTCGCCCAAGACCTTGACGAAGATCGATTCATCAACACCGATTGATGTCGAGCCTTGCGAAAGACGGATTCTGTCTGGTTCTGATAGCGAACCATGAAGCTCTCTTCTTCGTCAGCCATGGGCTTGAGTGCCGCATCCCCTTTCCGAGGCTCTTCCATGACCAACACTTCGTTACGTGCACGCGGCGGATTGTTCGGATCGCTCAAAATTATGCCGCCCTTGGCCATGAGCGGAGTCTCATGGAGGACCGCACCGGGCCAAAAGCGATCATTATGTCGCTAAAAAGCAGGAGCTATTCATCTGATGGGGATAGAGAACCATCCAGCGCGAGCCCATTGCTGATGGTGCTACAATGCTATCATCTAAGAATCAGGGATGACGCACGTGCTCAAAATACGCATGCTTAAAGCTGGCAATGGCGACTGCATCAGCATAACCACCGAATCTGAATTTATCTTGATTGACGGAGGCACCGCTCAATCATTTGAGGATTGGAAAGAACATATAATTGATAAAACAAAAGTTATAAATACCCTCATTGTAACGCATATAGATAACGATCATGTTAATGGCATTATAAAGCTTCTTCAGCACGAAAAATGTCCTGAAATCCTAAACATCTTATTTAATGGCGCCGAACAATTTTTTGGTAAGCCACATGAAGATCGTGCAACAAGTTACTTGACAGATCGCAAGTTGCAAGCACTCGCTTGTGAGCTAACAACCCCAGAGGAAAACATACGCATAGGGTACTCAGAGGGTACATCGCTTTCGTATACTATTAACACGAGAGGACTCAAGTGCAATGAGGTAGTCTCCGGCGAGGCTATCTACAGGGAAAAACTCCCCCGATTCAATATGGGCCTGATTAAATTCACAATTATTGGACCACAAAAATCATCACTCGACGCATTAATAAAAAGCTGGAAGGACCAACTAAACTCAAAGCTAATTAAACCTAAAATAATAAACAAAACATATTATGAAGCCTTTGATTTATATGCCAGCTCTCTAACCCCATCGCCAATCGACTACCCGATATCCAACATAACATCGCGCACTATTAAATCGCTGGCTAGCGAACCTTTTGTGGAAGACACGTCACCAACCAACATGAGCAGCCTCTCCTTATTAATAGAGCATGGCGATAAACGCATCTTGTGTCTTGGCGACTGCTATTCAAGCACAGTAATTTCGTGGCTTGACGACAATAATATTCAAAAGCTAAAAGTGGACGCTGTAAAAATTTCTCATCACGGGAGTAGAAGCAGTACAAGCATGGAGTTGCTAGATCGTCTCGACTGCTCCATTTATATGATCAGCACAAACGGCAAGTCTCACGGGCACCCAAACCTTGAAACTTTAGCTAGAATTGCAGAAACAAATAAATCAAAAACCACGCGAATAATAACAAACTATCGGCTTGAGAATATCCCTCAATGGTTCTTTAAAGAAATCCAAGACGAATACTCAAAAGTTACCATAGAGATAGATGACCGCGAGATTGAACTGTGAGCACTACAATCCCAAGCGAATACAAATCCGATTCAGTGTATATTCTAGAGGCGATCAAAAAGGATGACAGCGGCAACATCCTAAATGAAGTGCGCGGCACTTGCTTTGCGATATCACCGACATTAATACTTACCGCCAATCATATAATTGCTGATTCAGACGAGCTTAGAATCTATTTCTCAAGTGACGACTTTGATAAAAGTATCTTTTCATTTGCCAAATGCGTTTATTCGAATGAATCAAAAGACTTCTGCATTCTTGAAGCTGAGGACGTAGCACCAAACTTTATCGGACTATACTCAACCAGCATTAGCTTGGATGTAGAAGTTAAATCTTGTGGATTTCCAATTGAGAAACAGCATTATTGCACCCCCATAAGCGTAAAGGTATCTAACGTATTTGAGCACATTACCAGCAGACAATACAGCTTTGAAGTTTCGCAGTCGGATTACGTTAGCATATACAAGGGCATGTCGGGTTCCCCGGTGTTCATGACGGATTATGCGTAGGTCTTCTGCTCGTACAACAGGGCAGTAATACCTTATATGCTGTATCAGTCAAAGATATTTTAGCCGACTCGGCAGCGCTTGAGATCACCCATGCTTTGAATCTAGATGTCAGGATCCAAGAGGGAATACATTATACCGCTCCTGATCATCCGGCATCACCATTCACTTACTGCATAAATTGCAATGTCGGACAACCAAACATTAAAGGGATCGATATCGGATTCACGATGAAAGTGTGGAATCTTAGTAATTTGACAGAGACTGTTTATGACTGGATCATTGACTATTGCCATTCACATAAAGAGAAGGCAAATTTTAGTGGCCCCGAAAGAGGTCTATTCAAACACGCAAGAGCTAATTATCCCGCCAACGACATGAATGCATTAGGCGATTTATTTTTGCATATCGCCATACGTGATTCATATAAAACGATCCCTATCATGAACAAAGTATTCGATATGAACAACAAGACTTTCTCTTGCACTCATGTCGTATTAAATCTTGACGACATTGAATTATGGATCGGCGCCTCCTCAGTTAGCACCAACATCGATGAAGCCGTAACTGCCGCCATTAGGAACATTGAGTACATAGTAAGCTTGACAACATTAAAGCAGCGATTATTTATGCTTACAGCGGAAATCGACGAATCTTGGCCACATACAGACAAGCTTAAAAGACTGGCTAACTCTGGCCTCACCATTGACGAAAGATTCGACAAAATAATTATCCCAGTGTTTTTGATGCATGATAGTTCAATAATCACTAATTACGACCAAAACTCATTCATCCAACTTTTCAACGACCGCATACAAGAGTGTAGAAACATCCTTGTCAAGGCAATCAGATCAGATCTAATTGATCTAATAAATTTACGAATTTTTTATTTTCCCGTTTCGGATGTTTCAATCGTAAATGAGGCCTTAGTAAAGGAGCTTAATTCATGACCTCTTGGTACGAAGATTCAAAAGCCAGCTTAAGCAATCCTAAGTTCGATCAATGGGATGATTTTCTGATATCGCTTGTGAACGAATATAACAGACACGAGCAGCAGCACTTAATACAAGATATTGTTATCAGATCAATGGAGCGAAAAGGGGAAATAGAAAATTCTTTCATTTTGGATCATTTGCTAGGTGAATTAGGATTATATCCTTACGTTGAAACCACCGATAATACAAGTAAGGATTTATTTAGGCGTAGCATTTTTACCACACCTCAAGATGAAAACAAGATATTTCACATCCGCCAAGCCGAGGTATTTCACAGAATAATAAATGGCGAGAATATTATCCTGAGTGCGCCTACCAGCTTTGGGAAAAGCTTAATCATAGAAGCACTAATTGCAAGCCGGAAATTTACTAATATTGCCATTGTTGTTCCTACGATCGCATTGATGGACGAGCTTAAAAAGAAGCTATATAAGTATAGTAAAACCTATAAAATCATTACTCAGGTTACGCAAAGATCAGATCAGAGCAATATATACATCCTGACTCAAGAAAGGGTACTTGAACATATAGATCTTGGGAAAATAGATTTCTTTATAATAGACGAATTTTACAAATTAGCACCTACAACAAAAAATGATGAGCGATGTGATAGATTGAACCTTGCTTTCAAAAAGCTCTATGCGAAATGCAAACGTTTTTACATGCTGGGCCCGAGAATAAATGGGTTAGCGGCGGGAATTGAAGACGAGCTTAGATGTACTTTTTTGAAATTTGACTCTTACGCTACTGTAGCTACTAACGAATTTTTCCATCCGATAGTTAGCAATGGGAAAGACGCTGATAAGGACTTGGAAAGGGATGCCATACTTTTACATATTTTAAAATCCTTTGAGAAGGATGAGCAAACTGTTATCTACTGCAAGTCCCCAAAAAGAGCTAGTTCCCTGTTGGTCAAGTTACTTGACTCTGGACTGTTCAATCAAAAAAAACGCAATGAAGATTTTTCAATCTGGCTTGGCGAAAACTTTCATTTTGACTGGTCGCTAGTTGAAGGACTCAAACACGGTAACGCCTATCATCACTCGCAATTACCGAGAGCAGTTGCTTCTTTGATAGTAGACCACTTTAACAGTTCGGATATCAATATTATCATTTGCACTTCCACACTTATCGAGGGAGTCAACACCAACGCCAAGAATATCATTATATATGACGACTGCATTACCAGAAGAACCAAGCTTGATATGTTTACATTTAACAATATCGCGGGCAGATCTGGAAGGATGTTTGAGCACTTTGTGGGAAATGTTTTTATCCTTGGTGAAAAGCCTCAAAATGAACTGCCGTTCATCGACATGCCGATAATCACGCAGAGTGAAAATGCATCTGATTCACTCCTTTTGCATATGGGCAATGAAGTTAGCGGATCGAACAAAGAAAAGATACAAAGATATTATGAGCAGGAAGCCATTCCTATTTCGTTAATTCTTAAGCACCAGGGAATCCATCCGAGCAAGCTTGTCGAGTTTGCTAATGCACTGATCGAAAAGTGCAATACCTGGAACAGTCTTATGCGCTGGGAGGGCATATACCCAACTAGCAGCCAACTGATGCATCTATCCAAGATATTATTCAAATATTTCAATGTATCATCAATGGGCGGCGGCGCCGTCCGCACCGACATACAATTACATAAAAAAATGATTGATATCATCAACAAGGTTGACGACAAGGTACTAATCATCCAAGACCAAAAATTTTGGGCTAGTCGCTCGGCCAGCTACAACATTGATGATGCGATACAGGCTGTTTTTAACTTTAAGAAAAACCTAATAAACTACAACCTTCCGAAAATAATTTATGCAATAAGTGATATTCAAGAACTGATATTCAAACGATTTTCCTATCCATTTGGCGACTACAAACCTTTCGCTTCCACGCTTGAAAATTTCTACTTCCCCCCTGCTGTGAACTCGCTTGAGGAATTCGGCATCCCGATTCAGATTACAAAGAAGATTCTTGATAATAATAATTTTGACGACATGAATATAGACCAATATATAACAAAACTAAAGTCAATCCCTATGAAAAACCTTACATATCTTACTGAGTTTGAAACGCACATTTTGAAACACGCTCTTTCTTACATGTAAAGGTTACAGCAATGAAAAATACATTAGCATTCGGTCATCACAACCATTCTATCCAACAACCAAACCATAATATACAAACCATAAGTGGACATCATTTATAACTGCGTCATCGGGCCATTGTGGTGCGACTGCGCGAAAAACTCGAATCTACGCGAGCGCAGTGCACCCGCCTATTGAGCACTTTCACTTGCCTTATCGTGTTTGCCGATGGACTACAGACAGTGGCATCGCCCATAATTATTCAGTCTTCTCAACTTTACTAGTTAATAAAGCGTCACAGTTTAAAATAAAACGATAGTTCCTTTTCGGCCGACAGTTTTCACTCATATGATACTTTTTCCACCCGAGAGCAAGCATTAGTATTCGTCGTCTTTAAGTCTAATCCTTAACAAGCTACTTTTGCTGGCAACCCAGCAAACGGCAAAGATAGTGACCTCAACCCTATAAATCACGGCCTCATCAACCTCGGCAAAACTACCCCCTCCCCCAACCTCTCCACCCCCAACCTCACCCTCTCCCCACCCCGCTCAATCACCACCCCATCCCCCTCAACCCCCACCAACTTCACCCCAACCCCAACCTTCTCCCCCACCAAAAAACTCCTCGGCGCGCCATCATTCAAACTCAATATCGCCACCGTCCCACTCCCGCCCGCGATGACCCCGCTCACCTTGATATCCACCGGTGCGGTCTCATTGGAGAACCACTGCAACGCCGGGCTATCACTCCTCGCCGCGAGCACTTGCGGGGTGGCTGCGGGTGTGTGGGATTCCGCCGAGGTCAGCAGCAGCGACGACCACGTCGCGACGCCCACCAGGGCGGCGAGCAGGGCCAGGGCCTGGACGGTTTGTGCCGGGGTAATCCGTGTGGTGAATTTCATGGGTTGTCGCTCCTTGTTGTCCCTGTTGCCAGCCTACGCGGCAATTCTCTCCGTTTTATTTCACATGCCTTACATGTTCGCCGGGCACGATGGGGTGGGACGCCAAGGAGCGCGTGGGTGATGAGCAGGCAGCAGGGTTTTACGTTGATCGAGTTGATGGTGGTGCTGGTGATCATCGGGATTGCCAGTGCGGCGATCAGTTTGAGTATCAGGCCTGATCCGTTGCAGTTGTTGCGCAAGGATGCCGAGCGGGTTGCGCAGTTGTTGCAGGTGGCGCAGGCGGAGGCTCGCGCGGATGGGCGGCCGATTGTGTGGGTGACGGATGCCAAGGGGTTTCGCTTTGGTCGACGTGGGGATGATGGCGTGGGGTTTGAGTCGTTCAAGGAGGATGCGCAGTTGCGCCCGCGTGCGTGGCAGAGCCCGAAGGTGGAGGTGCGTGTGGAGCCCCGGCACACGGTGGTGCTGAGTGCCGAGTGGATCAATCCGCCGTTGCGGCTGATTTTGTCGGATGGGGCCAATCGACTGAGTGTGCTGCGCGATGGCAGTGGGCGGATCAGTATTCAATGAAGACTCAGCAAGGGTTCACTCTGATTGAGGTGATGGTCGCGATTCTGCTGATGGCGGTGGTGAGTCTGATTGCTTGGCGCGGGCTGGACAGTGTGACGCGGGCGGACAGTCATTTGCAGGCGAGCAGTGAGCAGAGCGATGGGTTGTTGCGGGTGTTGAATCAGTTGCAGCGCGATGTGGACATGCGCGCGGGGGTGGAGTTGAGCGAGCCGCGCAAGGTCGGGGCTGAGGATGAGGCGCCGACCGCGCCGCCGGCGGTGACGGTGCGCAGCAGTGATAGTAAGGGGTTTCGGCTGGACATTATTCGCAGCGCGGCGGATCAGCCGGGGGCGTTGCAGCGGGTTCGGTGGTGGGTCAAGGGGGATACGTTGTATCGGGCGGTGGCTGAGGCGCGCAGTCGCTATCCGTTGCCGGCGCCTGGGAATGGGGTTGCGGTGTTGAGTGAGGTGAGTGATGTGCAGGTGCGGGTTTGGGAGGTGGATAAGGGATGGCGGCAGTTGAGCGGGAATCGGCGGGAGGATCCGTTGGGGTTGGAGATTCGTTTGAGTCGGCAGACGGCGCAGGGGGTTGAGCGGTATCGGCAGGTGATTGGGTTGTTGCAATAGCCGGGGTCACCGCAGCTTTTTTTGTAGGAGTGAGCCTGCTCGCGATTGCGGTGGGTCAGTCAATATTGTTGTCACTGGTAGACCGCTTTCGCGAGCAGGCTCGCTCCCACAATTGGGTTGGGGGCGGTCAGTTGCAGGTTGGTTGGCTGTTAGGCCGTCATCGCTGGCAAGCCAGCTCCCACAGGGGTCGAGTGCGACCGGAAGATATTGGTCAGTTGGGCAACCGCTTTCGCGAGCAGGCTCGCTCCCACAATTGAATTGGGGGCGGTCTGTTAGGCCGTCATCGCTGGCAAGCCAGCTCCCACAGGGTTCGAGTGCGACCGGAAGATATTGGTCAGCTGGGAAACTGCTTTCGCGAGCAGGCTCGCTCCCACAGAAAGCAGGATCAAGATCAGAAGATCGCAGCCTTCAGCAGCTCCTACAGTTGGATTGCGCTGGGCTTTGGTTAGCTGAGGACGACGACGCCGCCGGGCAGTTCGGTGCATTTGACGCCGTAGGCGTCGCGGATCAGCAATGCGACGCCGGCGAGTTGGTCGAGGTTGAAGCGGGCCTGGACGCGGCGTTGGCCGAGTTCGCGGTTGAGCAGCAGGAGCATGCCGGGGCGGTAGCGGTTGATTTCGTCGATCATCTGGCTGAGGGTCGCGCCGTTGAACACCAGCACTTGTTGGCGCCAGTTCATCACGGCGGCGGTGTCGACGGTTTGCACGTTGCCGATTTGCCGTGCGTCGTAGGTGACTTGCTGGCCCGCTTCGAGACGCAGGTTGCGGCCTTCGATGGCGACGTCGACCGTGCCGTCGAGGCAGGTCACGCAGACTTGCTGGTCGGTGTTGCGCAGGTTGAAGCGCGCCTGACTGGCGCGCAACCACCCTGCCCCGGCCTGCATCGCCAGTGGCAGACGTGCGGTTTGCACTTCGACTTCGCCGCTGAGCAGTTCAAAGCCCTGCACGCCGTTTTCGACGCTGCGCTGGTTGATGCGGGTCTGGGTGTTGAGTTCGAGGCTGACGCCTTGCGCCGGTTCGACTCGGCGCTGTTGGCCGACTTCGGTGATGTAGTCGGCGCCCAGCCCTTCGAAGCCACCGGGAATCGTGCCGCGCACCAGCAGGAATGCGGCGGATGCGGCAATCGCGCCGCCGAGAAATGCCCGTCGGCCGAAGCTGCTGCGGCCCTGCACGGCTTCGGCGGCCGGTTGCAGGTGATGCCACAGCCGCTTGGCTTCTTCGAAGGCCCGGGCATGTTCGCCGCTTTGCGCGCACCATTCGCGCAGGGCGCGGGCGTCGGCGACGGTGGCGCGGCCCGAGGTCAGCAGGATCAGCCAGTCGCGGGCTTCGCTGTGCAGCAACTCGTCGGCCGATGGCTCGGCAGGTTTCAGTCGAAAGATGTTCAAACGCGCAAATTCTCAACGGATTAATCGGGTCACTATTCGCTAGACGGTTTTCCGGCCCCGCGACCGAACCGCTGAAACACTTTTCTTTCAAGTTTCGCTGCGCAGAAGCCCAGCGCGGCTTTGATTTCCTTCTCGACCATGCGCGTGGAGATGCCGAAACGCTGGGAGATTTCCAGGTGCGGCGCCTCTTCCAGCCGCGCGGCGATGAAGATTCGCCGACGTCGTGCGGGCAGTTCGTACAAGGCGCTGAGCAGGGCCTGCATCTCCTTTTGTCCGCCGACCACCCGCGCCGGGTCGAGGGCCTCGTCGCTCAGTTGCAGCAGTTCCTCGACTTCGGTGCCGGTGAGCAGGCGCGCATCGGCCTGACGGCGGTCGGCGGCAATGTTGAGGGCCATGCGATACAGGTAGGCGTTGGGCTTGAGCAGGTTCGGCGGGGTCTCCATGCGATCGACCCGCAGCCAGGTTTCGTGCAGCACGTCGTTGGCCAGGTCCTCGGAGCCGAGGCGGCGGCGCAGGCGCACGCGAAAATCCTCATAGGAGCTGAGGAACAACTGGCCCATCACGCTTTGTCCGGCGTCTTTCATCCCCCGGAAACTCCTTCCCATCTCGTGCATTCCATGCGTTTCCCTGACGACTCCGGTAACAACAGCAACGTGACCGGCTGGCGCAAGGCGCTGGGCGTCGGCCGATCGATTGTGAGGTTGCGAAAACTTTCCACCAGCGCGTTATCGCGCCGTACATCGCCGGTCGAAGTGACCAACCGGTTGTGCTGCACCACGCCGTCGCGCCCGACCCACACCTGCAACACCGCGCGATAACTGCCCGGGCGGGTCAGCGGCGAACGACACAGCTTGCGCTCGATCGCCGCTTGCACCGCCGTCGCGTAACTGCGGTTGACCGCGACAGCGGCCGGCGTGGGTTTGTCCGTCGGCACTGGCAGGTCTTCCACCTGCGCCGCTTGCAGGGTGAACGCATCGGCGCGGGCGTAACGCGCCATCAACCCGGTGCCGCCGAGCAAATGGCGCAAGGCATCGGCGGCGGTGTATTCGCCATCCACGGCAAGGGAGCGGCGGCCCCGGCTCAACTGGCTATCGACCAGCACCGCGACGCCCGTGGCGCGGCTGTACTGATCCAGCGCCCGGGCCAGCTCCTGAGCCGGGATGTGCAAGGTCATGCGCATGTCCGCCGCTGCTGGATCAGCATTGGCCGCGTTGGCCAGCAGACCGAGCAGCCACCCCAGACCCGCGCGGCGCACAAGCGTCGCCGAGCGCTGAAGACTGATCCGCGAACTGCCTCGCTGCACGACTGGCGCACCCCTGAAAATCGCTATCCTGCGGGGCATTTATGACTCTGGTATGACGGGCGGTGCAAAAAAACCATCACGGGTTTTGCGGCGCGCTTGCACTAGACTCAAACCCATAGCGGCCCATTCGGGCGGGCCAGGAGGCGGACATGAAAACACGGTGGATGTGGGTCTTGCTGCTGATGGTGAGTGCGGCGCAGGCGGAAGAGCCGCTGGGCTGTGTCGAGGTCACGGTCGGCGGTTACAAGGCGCCGAATTACGATTGCCTGAGCCAACAGATGGGCAACAATCCCGACGGCGCGGCGGCGGCGCAGAAGAACATGGAAGCGTTGAATGTGCCGGTGCACAAGCGCGCGCCGAATCAGGTCGGGCTGGCGACCCCGGCGGCGACCAGTACGCGGATGGGGAATACGTTTGGCACCTCGGTGAAACCGCAGCGGCCGGCGAATTGAATCGCACTGTGGGTGCTGAGGGATTTAGCACCTGTGGTGAGGGGATTCATCCCCGTTGGGTTGCGCAGCAGCCCCGAAGTCGCCTGACTCTGATCTGTCAGATAAACCGATTTCACCGTTTTGGCGTCTGCTGCGCAGCCGAACGGGGATAAATCCCCTCGCCACAGGGAGGGGGGCTTTTCAGTCACTCGGGGTCTGACGGAAGCTGACAGCCAAACGATTCCAGCTGTTGATGGTGCTGACTGCAACCGTCAGGTCCACCAGTTCGCCTTCATCGAATTGCTCGCGCGCTTGCTGGTAGACGTCATCCGGCACGTGGCTTTCGGCCAACAGCGTCACTGCCTCGGCCCAGGCCAGCGCCGCCCGTTCGCGGGGATTGAAGAAGTTGCTGTCGCGCCACACCGCGACCGCATAGAGGCGCCGATCACTCTCCCCGGCTCGTCGCGCGTCCACCGAGTGCATATCGGTGCAGAATGCGCAGCCGTTGAGTTGCGAAGCGCGGATCCGGATCAATTGCAGCAGCGGCGCTTCGATGCTCAAGTTGGCGGTCAGCGCCTCCATGGCAATCATCGCTTTCATCGCCTTGGGCGAAGCGTTGTAGTAATCCAGACGCAGGGACATGGCGCGGCTCTCGGCAGGCGGAATGATGAGTTCACGGTAAGGGCTGTGCGGGCTGTGTTACAGCCCCAATTCCATGAATTCCGGCTACACCAATGAACCTCGGCCAAACGCAATACCTGTGGGAGCGAGCCTGCTCGCGAAAGCGGTTTCCCAGACAAATATTCATCCACTGCACCACCGCCATCGCTGGCAAGCCAGCTCCCACAAGGTTTAACGTCGTTCACAAGATTTGTGCACGCCGCAAAAACTGTGGGAGCTGGCTTGCCAGCGATAGCGGAGTGTCAGACAACGAATCTGTTCAATGACACACCGCCTTCGCGAGCAGGCTCGCTCCCACAGGGACTTGCGCCAATTTGCGGTTTTTACTCCACGCAACTACTGCCAAAAGCCCAACAACGCTAATCTGACCGACACTTCACTCAACACCCGGGAGCCTCGTCGGTATGGAACTTCATGTCGTGATCAACGGCCGCAAGGATCTTGCCGGTCAGTTGTATGAGCAGTTGCGCGCGGCGATTGAATCCGGGCGGTTGGCGGCGGGTACGCAGTTACCGCCGAGCCGCTTGCTGGCCGAGCAATTGGGCATTTCGCGCAAGACCATTTCCGACACTTATGCGCAGCTGACCTACGAAAACTTCCTCACCGGGGTGATCGGCAAAGGCACCTACGTCAACGCCCGACCGGCGCAGGTGCAGCGCAAGCAGAGCCACACCGAGCTGGCCAGTGCCGAGGTGATCGAGAGCTGGCGCAATCTGCCGGTGTTCCTGCGTCACCCGACGCTGGAAGGTTCGCTGCGCTACGACTTTATCGGCGGCGCCACCAGCAAAGGCCAGTTCCCCCACGACGACTGGCGCCGCTGCGTCGCCCACGCGATGCGGCAGATGGCGCAGTCGAAGGGTTTTTACAGCGT
The DNA here is from genome assembly GCF_900187595.1 of Pseudomonas sp. Irchel 3F6. Classification (NCBI taxonomy): domain Bacteria; kingdom Pseudomonadati; phylum Pseudomonadota; class Gammaproteobacteria; order Pseudomonadales; family Pseudomonadaceae; genus Pseudomonas; species Pseudomonas sp. Irchel 3F6. Next base: position 1,193,744 of record NZ_FYDP01000001.1, read on the forward strand.
TGCCGAAGGCTTGCCGGCGCTGCGCAATGCGATCGCCCGGCACATCGCATTTTCCCGTGGCATCAACTGTCAGGACGAGGACATCGTCGTGTGCAACGGCGCGCAGCAGGCGCTGGACCTGATTGCCCGCGTATTGACCCGTCCCGGCAGTCTGGTGGCCATGGAAGATCCCGGCTATCCGCCCGCGCGCTTGTTGTTCGGCACGCATGGCGCGGAGGTGGTCGGGGTGCCGGTGGATGCCGAGGGCATTCAGGTCGAGCACATTCCCGATGGCACCCGGCTCATCTATGTGACGCCATCGCATCAGTTTCCGCTGGGCATGGCGATGAGTCAGGCGCGCCGCGAGGCCCTGCTCGCCCGTGCTCACGATCTCGGCGCGATCATCATTGAGGACGACTACGACAGCGAATTCCGCTACGAGGGCCGACCCACCGATTCGCTGTACAACCTCGATCAGCGCGGCATCGTCGCCTACGTCGGCACCTTCTCGAAAACCCTGCTGCCAGAGTTGCGCCTGGGCTACGCGATCTTGCCGCCGTCGATCATCGAGGCAGTGATCCGCGCCAAACAGCTCACCGATCTGCACGCCTCGACCCTGCCGCAATGGGCGCTGGCCAAGTTCATCGCCGAGGGTTGCCTGCTCAAGCACATCCGCCGCTGCCATACGATCTACGCGCAACGCCGCGAACGCATCCTGGAGCGCATGGCGACGGATCTGGCGCCATGGCTGCAAGCCGTGCCGGCCAGCGCCGGGTTTCACATGGCGGTGTTCTGCAAGGTGCCTATCGATTTGCCGTTGGTCATCGAGCTGGCAAAAAAGGTCGAGGTCGGCCTGTATGCGATCAGTGGTTTCTACTACCAGCAGCCGGCGAAAGAAGGCCTTTACTTCGGTTTCGGCGCCATCGAAACCCTCGACATCGACATTGCCCTCGATCGCTTGCGCGACATCCTCGAACAGCTGTCATGAGCCGTTGGTATAAGGCTTTTACCGCCGATTGGTTATTGGTGATTCATGGCGACAGGCCTATTCTGCACAGGCGTTATCCCTCAGTGAGCAGGATTCGTCCGGCCTGATTCAGGAGTGTGAGCAATGTCCAACGAAGTGATCAACACGGTTCAGGTGAAGGCTGTTGCGGGCCGCTCGGAAGAGCTCGGCAAGCAATTGCAGAAGATCGTCGACACCCTGCGCGAAACCCCGGGCTGCGATTCCTACCTGGTCGACCGCTGCCCCGAGGACAGCCACCGCTGGACGGTCAGCGCGCGCTGGCAGTCGGAAGCGGCGATGCAGGCGCATTTCAACCGGCCCGAGGCACAGGGGTTTATCGACCTGATCGATAGCCGCCTGGCCAATAGCGTCGATTTCAACAGCTTTCCTATCGTCTAAAAGCAAGATCAAAAGATCGCAGCCTTCGGCAGCTCCTACTCTGGAATGCGTTCCCCTGTAGGAGCTGCCGAAGGCTGCGATCTTTGCTTTTGAACCAGAATTGGTCACCTGATCTTCGCGAATATTGGCCGTTTGAACCGGCCACATTGCGGCCTACTGTGAGCACACCCCCACCATCACAGGTAACCCGCCATGAAAGCCCTGCACCTCGTCGCCGCAGCCCTCGCCTTCACCTTCTCCGCTTCGGCAATGGCCCACGATCCATCCGAAAAAATCACCGTCCTGCAGGAACAACTGCTGAAAAACGCCCCCGGCAAGAAAGCCATGATGATCGAAGTCGACTACCAGCCCGGGCAATCCTCGATCGCCCATAAGCACGAAGGCACGGCGATGGCTTACGTGCTCGACGGCGAAGTGATTTCCCAAGTCAAAGGCGAACAGGCGATCACTTACAAAAAGGGCCAGTTCTGGTACGAGCCGGCCGGCTCCGAGCATCTGGTGTCGAAAAACGCCAGCTCAACCAAGCCTGCCAGGTTGCTGGTGTTCATGGTGATGGCCCCGAACGAGCAGGTGCTGATCCCGCTGGAAAACTGATGGCTGCCTGATCACATTTGGAATGCGATCAACCGTGGGAGCGAGCCTGCTCGCGAAGGCGCCAGACCGGACACCACAAAATCCCTCAGACATTAAATCCCCGGCAAGACAGGCCATCCCGTCTTCCAAATCCACAATCATCCGCCGCTGTCCACTGTCAGGTCTGACAGTGGACAGCGCGACCGAAAGCTCCCCAAATACCAGCACTGCGTTGATTTGCCGGTCCCTATCGACTGATCGCTTTACGCAAAAACAGCGTATTCGAGGAGCAGACCATGACTGAAGTAAAAGACACCGCTGTGCATAATCTGGACCCCACTTTCGGCCCCGATAAAAATGGCCTCACCTGGTTTAAATATCCCGATCAGGAAAACGGCTTCGCCAACGCAGTTGCCGTCGCGGCGGACGGCAAGCTGCTGATCGCCGCAAGTCCGGGCAACAAGTTCGCCATTGTGCGATTGAAGCCTGATGGCACACAGGACACTTCGTTTGCCCGGGATGGCGTAGCCAGCGGGGTTTTCGCTCCGGGCTATAAATCCACTGGTGGCAGCATCAGCATCCTCAAGAACGGAAATCTGTTGCTTCAGGGTGCCTTTTATCTACACGAATACGCACAGCCACAACGCTGCCTGGCAATGTTTCGCAATGACGGAACGCCCGAGACCGCATTTGGCGTCAACGGCGTAGTCTTCGTTGATCCGATTCCGGTGCCCGCGCTCACGTCGTCGGAGATCAAACTTGGGCAAAAACGCACTACGGCATCCGATTACAGTGGCCATGCCATTGAACTGGACGACGGAAAACTGATGGTGTTGAGCAACCATCGATATTCCCCCAATGACCAATGCGGTCTTTTGATCAGACTGCAAAGCAACGGCGCCCTGGACACTGCGTTTGGCCAGGGGAAGGGTTACGTCGTGATTCGATACCTGGCCAACTTCACGTGGGCTGGCTCACTGATCCGGCTCAAGGACGGCAAATTCGCCATCGCAGGTTACGTTTCACGTGAAAACCGCTACCGCGCAATGATCGCCCTCTTCGACGCCACAGGTAAGCCTGTCAGCAGCTTTGGCGATAACGGTTTTGCCCTGTTCGACCGCCTGGACAAGCTCAGTCAGATCAACCAACTGGTCGAAATGCCTGGTGGCAACATCCTTGGCATCGGTAGCGCCACCTCGAAGGATTTTGTTCACCAGGGCGTCCTGGTTTGTGTCGACAGGAACGGGAAATACGCCATCGACTTCAATGAAGGGAGGCCAGTCCTGACGTCCTATCCAAAAGCCCTTTTCGGCATCCAATGGACTGCTGGCACGCTGAGGGACGGACACATCGTTGTGCTTTCCAGCACCCACGGCGAACAAGACTCGGAAATCGTCATTGCCCAGTTCAAATCGGACGGCTATCCAGATCGCGATTTTGCCGACGACGGTGTGCTGGTCATCAATCTGACCGGCGTGCTCGACATGGCGGGAGGCCTTGCCATTCAGGACAATCAGATTGTCGTAGCCGGAACATCCCTGCCCCGTACGGACGGCGTCGGTAGCTTCGCCTTTCGCTGCGCCGATACGTTCTGAATGACAGACAAGAAAAAGCCCCGCCTCTTTCGAGAGCGGGGCTTCTTCATTCAGCCACTACTTACGCCAGTTCAAGCTCGGCATTCGCAGTGATCGCAGGCACGATCGCTTGCCCACTCAACGCCAGATCCAGCAGCTCACGGTTGGCCACCGCGTACATGGCGTAGTCCGTACCGCTCGCAGCACGGATTTCCACCAACATGGCGCGCCAGCGTTCGATCATGCTTTCGTGCTGGGCCATCCACAGCGCCAGGCGTGCTTCCACGTCCTGCGAGCCGTCGCCCTGTTGCAGGACGGAGATGGTGATCGCCCGCTGCTGCCAGTCGACGTCATCACGGAACGCTTCACGGGCCAGAGCCTGCCAGTTGTTTTCCACCGGCAGCGCGCTGATCTGTTGCAGGTACCAGGTGATGTCCAGCGCAGAGCCGACGGCGAAGTAGGCCTTGGCCACTTCGGCCGGGTTCTGCCCGGTGACGTCTGCGGCTTCGATGATCGGCAGCAGCGTGTACAGGTGCGAAGTGCCCGCAACCATACGCGCCAGCAGTTCCGGCACACCGGCTTCGACGTACGCTTGATAACGCGACTGCCAGTTCTCGCGGATTTCGCCGCTGAGCAGTTCGTCGAGTTTCAGACCCAGTTCTTTCAGGTGCGGACCGAAATGCGCGACGTCACGGGCAGCGTTCTGCTCGTTGCGGCGGGCACGCAGGAACCAGCGCGTGGCGCGACGGCCCAGACGCATCAGCTCGTCCATCAGTTCCAGCTGCACGTCAGCGGAAACCTGATAGTCCAGCGCTTCGATCTGACGGAACCAGTGCGGGAGGTGGAAGATGTCGCGCACGATCACGTAAGCGCCAGCCACGTTCGCCGGGCTCATGCCGGTCGACTCTTTGAGTCGCTGCACGAAAGTGATGCCCATGTGGTTGACCAGATCGTTGGCGATCTGCGTGCTGACGATCTCGCGCTTCAGACGATGACGACGCATGGCTTCGGAGAACTTGCTGACCAGGGTCGGCGGGAACGCCGTTTCCATGTCGCGTGTCAGGTAGTCGTCGTCCGGCACCAGCGAGCCCAGCAGTTGCTCTTTGAGGTCGATCTTGCTGTAGGAAATCAGCACCGACAGCTCAGGACGGGTCAGGCCGTGGCCCTCTGCGACGCGCTCGGTCAGTTGCTCTTCGGTCGGCAGGAATTCGATGGCACGGTCCAGCTTGCCACGGCCTTCCAGATCGCTCATCAGACGCTTGTACTCAGCGATGCGCGCGTAGGCACGGCGCGCCGCCAGGGACAGGGCCTGAGTCTGCTTGTAGTTGTTGCCCAGCACCAGATTGCCGACTTCGTCGGTCATGCTCGCCAGCAACTGGTTGCGTTGCTTGTCGGTCATGTCACCGGCCTGAACCACTTCGTTCAGCAGGATCTTGATGTTCACTTCGTGGTCGGAGCAGTCCACGCCACCGGCGTTGTCGATGAAGTCGGTGTTGGAACCGCCGCCATTGAGACCGAATTCCACGCGACCCAGTTGGGTCATGCCGAGGTTACCGCCCTCGCCCACGACTTTGCAGCGCAGCTCGTTGCCGTTGACGCGCAGTGCATCGTTGGCCTTGTCGCCGACATCGGCGTGGCTTTCGGTGCTGGCCTTGACGTAGGTGCCGATACCGCCGTTCCACAACAGATCCACCGGCGCCTTGAGCAAGGCATTGAGCAGTTCGGTCGGGGTCAGCTTGTCAGCCTGGATGTCGAAGCGTTCTTTCATCTGCGGCGAGATCGCGATGCTCTTCGCGCTGCGCGAGAAGATACCGCCACCTTCGGACATGATGCTGGTGTCGTAGTCGGTCCAGGCCGAACGCGGCAGGTCGAACAGACGCTGACGCTCGACGAAACTGGTCGCCGGGTTCGGGTTAGGGTCGATGAAGATGTGCATGTGGTTGAATGCCGCGACCAGTTGCAGCTTGTCGGACATCAACAGGCCGTTACCGAACACGTCGCCGGCCATGTCGCCGACACCAACCACGGTGATGCTGTCTTCCTGGACATTGATGCCGCGCTCGCGGAAGTGGCGCTGTACGCCGACCCACGCGCCCTTGGCGGTGATGCCCATTTTCTTGTGGTCGTAACCGGCCGAACCACCGGACGCAAACGCGTCACCCAGCCAGAAGCCGTAATCGATGGCAATGCCGTTGGCGATGTCGGAGAAGGTTGCAGTGCCCTTGTCCGCCGCGACCACCAGGTACGGGTCATCATCATCATGACGCACGACGTTGACCGGCGGCACCAGGGCGCCGTCCTTCAGGTTGTCGGTGATGTCCAACAGGCCGGAAATGAAGATGCGGTAGCAGGCGATGCCCTCGGCCGCGATCTCGTCACGGCTGCCGCCAAGTGGCAGACGACGCGGCAGGAAGCCGCCCTTCGCACCCACCGGCACGATGACCGAGTTTTTCACTTGCTGGGCTTTTACCAGGCCGAGCACTTCGGTACGGAAGTCTTCTTCACGGTCGGACCAGCGCAGGCCACCACGAGCAACGTTGCCGAAGCGCAGGTGCACGCCTTCGACGCGTGGCGAGTAGACGAAAATTTCGAACTTCGGCACTGGCTTGGGCAGCTCAGGGATCGCATGCGGGTTGAACTTGAAGCTGAAGTACGACTTGTTCTGGCCGTTGGCGTCAGTCTGATAGAAGTTGGTGCGCAGGGTGGCTTTGATCAGGTCGAGGTAACGACGCAGGATGCGGTCTTCGTTGAGCACCTGAACATCGTCCAGTGCAGTCAGAATCGCTTGTTCCAGACGCAGTTGCTTGTCTTCCAGATCGTCGCTGCCGAGCTTGCGTGCCAGGTAGAAACGGGTCTTGAACAACCGGGTCAGCTCGCGAGCGATGTCGGTGTGGTTGTTCAGGGTGCTGGCGATGTAACCCAGATCGAAGCCCAGACGAATCTGCTTCAGGTAGCGGGCGTAGGCACGCAGCAGCGCCACGTCGCGCCATGGCAGACCAGCGGTCAGCACCAGACGGTTGAACGCATCGTTCTCGGCATCGCCGCGCACGATGTGGACGAACGCGTCCTGCAGGGTGTCGTTGAGTTGCTGGATGTCGAGGTCCAGACCTTCAGCGGCGGTGAAGGCGAAATCGTGAATCCAGAATTCGCGGCCGTTGGTGTGGCGCAGGCGGTACGGGAATTCACCCAGTACGCGCAGGCCGAGGTTTTCCAGAATCGGCAAGACGTCGGACAGCGCCAGCGGCGTGTCGGCGTGATACAGCTTGCAATGCAGCTCGCGCTGGCCGGAGACCTGACCGAGCGGCTGATAGAAGCTCATCACCAGCGGATTTTTTTCGTTGAGGCTCAGCAGGTGCTGCATGTCGACCACGGCCGAATGCGCGGCAAAACGCTCGCGGTAACCGGCCGGGAAGCCTTTCGGGAAGTCGGCCAGCACGTTGGTGCCGTGGGCTTCGCCGAAGCTTTCGACGGTCAGTGCGGCGTAGTCGTCCTGCCAGCTGCGGCAGGCCTGAACCACTTCTTTTTCCAGCAGCAGCGGGTCGATGTCGAGGCGGTTCTTCGGATCGACGCGCAGGATCAGCTGCACACGGGCCAGCACGGATTCCGAGAAGAAGGTCCAGAATTCGCAATCGGACGCCTTCAGGCGCTCCATCAGCACTTGCTGGATCTTCTGGCGCACTTCGGTGGAATAGATGTCGCGCGGCACGTAGGCCAGGCAGTAGCAGAAGCGACCGTACGGGTCTTTGCGCAGGAACACGCGGATCTTGTTGCGTTCCTGGATCTGCACGATCGACATCACGGTGGTGAACAGTTCGTCGACCGGGGTCTGGAACAGGTCGTCACGCGGTAGCACTTCGAGGACCTGTGCCAGTTCCTTGCCCAGGTGAGCCTTGGACTGGAAGCCGGAGCGGCGCTCGATTTCTTCGACCTTGCGGCGGATGAACGGGATGACCCGCACGCTCTCGCCGTACACCGACGAGGTGTACAGGCCCATGAAGCGGTGTTCCTTGATGACTTTGCCGTCGGCGTCGATTTCGCGGATCGACACGTAGTCCGGGTAAGCCGGACGGTGCACACGGCTCGGGTGCGCAGCCTTGGCGAACGACAGCAGGGTCGGTTCGCGCAGATAGGAAACGGCGTAGTCTTCGATGCGCAGGTCTTCGTAGGTCAGGCCGGTGCGCAGCAGTTTGGTCAGGCCGAGGAAGGAGTTCCGGTCGTACTCGATGTGGCCGCCATCGGCCTGATCGGTGACCACGAACTCTTCGTAGCCGAGGAAGGTGAAGTGGTTGCCCACCAGCCATTCCAGGAAGCTCTTGATTTCGTTCTTTTCGTCGGCATCGACCGGATAGGCGCTGTTGTCGAGCTGGGTGAGGATGTCCTGCACCTTGGCTTTCATCGGCTCGAAGTCAGCAACGGCGACGCGCACTTCACCTAGCACCTGCTCAAGCTCTTTGCTCAGCACATTCAGCTCGGCCGCGTTGGCGCAACGGTCGATTTCCAGGTACATCAGCGATTCGTGCAGCACGCCTTCGCCGGTGCTGCCTTTTGGCAGGATTTCCAGCAGTTCGCCCTTGCTGCCACGACGCACGCTGAGCACGGTGGTCTGCAGGGTGTGAATGCTGTAGCCGCGACGGTTCAGCTCGGTACGCACCGAGTCGACCAGAAATGGCAGGTCGTGGTGCAGCACTTCGACCGCGGTGTGGGTCGACTGCCAGCCGTGGCGTTCGTAATCGGGGTTGTAGACACGCACTTGCGGTTGCGCGTGATCGAAGCGCTCAAGCAGGCGCCACGCAGAGAGAGTACAGCCAGCGAGGTCGGAGAGACGACGTTGAGTCAGCTCGTCCAGGGAAATGATGCCGAAGAATTGTTCAGCGAACAGCGCCACTTGTGGCAGTGCCTGTTCACTGATGTGCTGCGCCAGTGCCGCTTGCAGTTGGTGCTGGAAGTCGGCTTTGCTGGCTGCGGTGAAGAACGCCATCTGTGGTACTCCGCTTAAGCTTGTTATTGATGGAAAGCGTCGCGTGCAACACCCCTTTCGGGGCTGGTGTCGCCCTGTTCCTGATTCTCGGGCAGAGGAAACAGGGAGACAGGTGGGTGAAGCTGGACGGGACACTCAGGTCACATTCACCTTCCATGAATGAGCATCTGCAAAAGCGACTGCCAGCACTGCCGACAATGCCTTTCCGGGTGCTCATCCGTTGCGCAGCTTAATGGGTGCGACAATGTGTCTGCTTGCGGTGCTGCGACATATTCGGTCATTGGCACGTAAATGCAGGGTTTCGCCTGCTTCAACACTAGCAGGCGTGAGCTTAAATGCAGGCTCGACACCCCGGTTTCACGGGACTTTCGTGCCAGGTCGGTCGCCGAGGACGTTACATATCCGGAAACGAAAACGCCCAAGGCCCTGTTATCGACCCTGAGCGTGGCATCCGGTTCAGCGCTGGCGGTTGACGCGGATCAGTCCGGCAGTTCCTCAAAGGCTCTGAATTTGCTCACCGTGGCGCAGTCGTAGCACATCGTCTGCAGGATCTGCTTGTCCATGCTGGCGTCGATGTTGCTTGAATCGCACTCGCGGCAGAACAGGCGCAGATGGCTGAGCAAGTCGCTGTCGAACGCCACGGCGGAAAAGAATTGCGGGACCAGTTCGTCACGCCAGTACATGCCCGGCGATTTGGAAAATCCGGCGCCGCTGTCCTTGAGCACCACGTCGTAGAGCAAGCGCTGCAAGGCCGTTTGCGGCACCCGCGCATCGCGATGGGCGTTCTTGCGCCAATTGCGCGCGAGCGCGTCCTGCGCCGTGCCCAGCATGTTGCGCGGGATGGTGTTGGAGGCATGGCTGCGTCCCTTGGAATTGCCGGTGGCATAGAAATGCGCGGCGTTTCTCACGGCCAGCCGGGCGAAGTAATACAACTGACTCACCGAGAAGTCCTGCAGCAACTGCCCGACCACCTCCTCGGCACGGGCCTCGGCCGTGAAGGCGAAATCCACCTCACTGGCCAGCACACGAATGTATTGAAGCGACTCTTCGCGGGCGAGACTGAAGACCAGCGAATAGATTTCGCTCTTCCAGGCGGCTTTGACGCTGCCCGACAACTCCTGATACAGCACCTGATACAAATTCTCGCGGGCACAGCGCGTTACGCCGTCGAGCGTGACGCTGGGCAGCCAGCGCACCGCGCTGTACTCGCGGATATTGCAGCCCTCGCTGCGATCGAAGGCGTTGATGTCGGAATCGGTGGAAACCGCCAGCACCCCGGCTTCGTGCAGGCTTTTGAGCAACTCTTCCCGCGCCTCGAACGTCAGGGCAAGCAGCTCTTCTCGGGATGGCGCGTTCAACGGCGCAATCCATTCAACGTTTGCGCCGTAGCCATCATCAAGCAAGGCGAGCAACGTCAACTTTTGCACAAAGCCCAGATTGGCGTAAGGCACTGCAGGGAGTTGCGCGCCATATCTGGCCTGCAACTCCAGACGGTCCCGCGCTGCCCGGGCGGCCAGTTGCTGCTGGCGAACCTTGAAACATTCTGTGCAGTTGCACGCTGTGTGGCGGCCATTGGCGCCGGGGACACTGTGCTGGTGTTCACAGCGTACGCATTTGAACTGACCCCGCAGTGAGAGCGGAGTACCTCTGGCGTATCGGCGCACCCACATCGGAAGTTCACAGTAAGGACAGGTAAGGTCTGCACTGACAATCGGTGGCAGAACCTTGAGCAGACTGCGCACCCTGGAAGGAATCTGGAATTGCTCCATCAGCTGCGAAGTTTTCTCACCTTCCAGATAGCGCTTGTAGATCTCCTCGATCTGTTCGTCAGACAGGTGGCGAATTTCTTCGGCGCGTTCGAAATATTGGGTCATGGCAAAGGTCCTTTTTTGGGGTTTTGGTAACGCACTCCGTTGCGCAAGAGCGGCGAAACTAACGGCAAAACGGTGGCGATCACAAGCGAAATATCGCAATTTCGGGTGGATTCTGCGCATCCGGTAATTGCCTTACGCTGGCGTCGGATTTTCCCTTCTCGCTACTCGGAACCGGGCGACGGAAATGTCCTGCTTTGCGACTTTTTGCCGATGCAGGCAGCGCGAACGAGCAGAGACTGGCAAAATCGCGCCTTCGAACAGATTCACCGCCGCCACTGCCCAGGATTTCCCCCATGCAAATGACCACCGCCCTACTGATCGTCAACCCGTGCGACGACGAAGAAGACAACATGGCCATGCTCTGCTGCCACAGCGACAAGGGCGAGATGTTCCTGATGAGCCGTTATCCGGATGAGGATGAGCTGGAGATCACCCTGGATGGCGAGCCTTCGACGCTTGACGGCGTGAAGGTCACGCTGACGTCGGAACTGCTGAAGATCGAGATTGCTGCGGCGGATGCCGATGCGCTGAATGGCGATGATGTGCTGGAGATCAGTTTCAATCCGAATATGGTGGATATGGATGAGGTTGTTGAGACCTTGAAGAATATTCTCGATGGGACAGGAACTTTTGTAATTAATCTGGAATAACCAGTTCGGCTCGCATGACAAGATAAATGACGACGGCATTTGATCGCCCCTTATGCCATCGTCATTAATTCCACGCTGATCGATACCTCTACAAGCTCTAAACACCTGAAAACCATAATTCGCGCTAATTTTCCGCATAGAACGCCGCTGTGTTTAACAGCACGAAGCTCGATCCTACTACTCCTCAAGAAGTGCCCTACGCAATCATCGGAAGCCGTCTGATTGCGGGCCCACCCCTCCCTTGTTATTACTCGTTGCGCTTGCAAAAAAACATGCAAGCTCGGCGCACAAAAAAGTGCCGACAACGTGATATTCAATGGAGTCATATGTAATGGGTAGAAAACGTTCTGAAATAAACACCTTCGAGGATTTGCCTTATGGCTCGGGCCACTTTGAAGGTTTCCTGGCGACGGAACTGGACTTCTTCGCCTCACTGACCCGCTGACTCGGCCTCCCGATCAGCCAATCCTGAAAATGCCGAAAGTCGATCTTTCGGCATTCAAGCCTACGAGGCTCACCATGTCAGAGCGTGAGATTTCATCCAGCGAAGCGTTTGTCCGAATAAACAATGTTATTCAGACACTGGGTTTGAAAGCGCGAGTGCGCTATGTCGATGACGGTAATCTGGTCGCTACTGCCGAACTCTATAACGAATACGACACGCTGATTGAATCAGGCGCAGGCAAAGGTCCCGACGCGCTTGTAGGTGCACTTGCTGAAAGCCTTGAGCACTACGCGATGTTTCACGCCGAGCCGCCATTTTGCACAACGCTTGGTTGCAGTGACATCGCTTCGCAGAACGGGGTCGAGTCGGACGGCATTTTCACAAGTCTGCGAAAAAACATCGAGCCTCTACAGTGTCTGCAGCTTGCAGCACTCGACGGCTGCGCCGGGCTTTTTGTGCCATGCGCCCTGCTGTATCCGGTCAAAGATGAACGTAAAACAACGAGTCAACCGACGCGCTTTTTAAATCGCTACGCCTCTAACTCAGGAACTGCTTTCGGCTGCACGAAATCAGAAGCACTGCTGCACGGTACCCTGGAACTGATTGAGCGACACCTGTTGTCCCGGTTTTTCATGGCCGTCTGCAGACTGATACCTGCGATAGATCTCTACTCACCGTCGGCGCCCCTGCTTGCGCAAGCCCTGTTCAACAACTCATACGCGCTACGGGCTGCCGAAGCTTTGCAGATCATCATTATCAAAGACGAGTCAGAAGTTTATCTGGCGGTTGCATTCCCACGAACCGGCCCCGGCGACCGACATATATCCGCAATCGGCTCCGGCTGTTCTTTGGACATATTTATCGCCATCCAAAGAGCGGTAACGGAGCAATTCCAATCAAACGCCTTATACGACGCCAACGATGAAATCGCGGACCGAAAGGTACTTGATGTGCTTTGTCAATCCGAGAAACTGAAACAGCTGATAGACTTTGCACCCGTTAAAAACTTGAAACTCAATACCCTGGCGCCGCCAAAAAGCCTGCTTGCACTCTCTGTTCCTGAACAACTTGCCTTGCTCCGAAAAAACCTGAGCGGTATGAACAAAGTCCTATTTTCCAGAACAGTCATGGAGTACCCGGGGACCAACGTAGTTACCCAGACTTATATCCCGGGTCTCGACCGATTCAACATAATCAGAAATGGCCAACCCGTAGCTCCTCAGCACATTTTGCTCGGCACCAGGAGCACGCCAACGGCGTGATCCAAAACGACCACAGGCCCATACTCATGCAGACATTTATAAGAACAGCCTGCGAGAAACATCGACTCCTGCTGGTGATGACAATAGGCGCGACCATCACCCTGAAAATCCTGGCCCTGGCCCCTCCTTTGTTATTGGGCAAGATCGTCGATTCACTAAACGATGCCGATCACACAACGCTGCGTACGCTGCTTTTTTTCACCGCAGCTTTTACGCTGGCCGGTTGCATTCAGTCGATGACCACCCCCCTGCAAACGCTGCTGCTCTCAAAGCTCGTCCAGCGAATTGTCATGGATGCTTCCATCAATTGGATGGCGCGGTTGATGGGCAAGGATTTTTCCCAGTTTGGCACGTGGCGAGTAGGACACTTCATCAAGTCGGTCGAGCGCGGAATCACTGCCCACGAACAGTTGCTGATGTTCTTCGTCACTACGGGTTTTCCCCTGTGCCTGGAATTTCTTATTGTGGCCGGCGCATTCTGGTATATGGGCGGAGCCTGGGTTTTCTGCGCGCTAGCTGGCCTCGGTGGCTGTTATCTCTATGCAACTCACCGGATCATTCGATGGCGCAGAAAACACATCGATGCTGTTAATGACCAGGAGGATGAGCTGAGTGCAACCTTGGTCAATACTTTGAGGGCTGGTAAATCGATAAAACTGGAACGCGCCGAACGCACGGCCCTGCAACTCTTGAACCGAGCGTTTGAGCGCTACGCCAATGCTGCGGTGACCGTAGCAGGCTCGGGCGGACTGTTGAGCGCGGCGAAGATTTTGTTTATCAGCCTGTCCACCGGCGGTTTGTTGGCTTGGGGAGTCATGGATCAGACGTCCGGACAAGCAAGTATCAGCGTCGGTCAGTTGGTGGCCATTTCCTCTATTGCTGGTACGTTCCTGTTGAATGTATCGGCGCTGACCGAAGGCTATCGGGTGCTGGATCAATTTTCGGCTGATCAACGGCGACTCAAAGAATTACTTGCAACTGCTGACTTCGATAACGATCGCCGCAATGACTCTGATGCGTTGCATAACCTATCAACATTACGGCTCGAGCCCTGCGAGATCACCCATAACGGTGTTGCGCAGCTATCAATTGCCAGCCAGATCAGCTTCCGACAGGGCCAATCCGTTGCGATCATCGGGCCCAGCGGCGCTGGCAAATCGACGTTACTCGAAGCGCTGGCAGGACTGGATTTTTCGGTGCGGCCCCGGCTGTTCATCGACGAGCTGTGCATAGATCGCTTAAATGCTCGCGTTCATCTGGAAACGGTGCGTTACAGCCCCCAGTCTCCGCAGTTCCTGGAAGGAAGTTTTGAACAGTCCGTACTTTTCGGTGTTGAGCAGTCGAAAACATTGAACGAGGCAATTCAATGCCTCCAGCTTGATGAAATCATTGGCCGAGGTCACATCGCTGAAAACGCCACCAATATCTCCGGAGGTGAAGCGAAGCGGCTTTCGTTGCTGCGACTTCTGAATCGACCGGGCAAATTCAATCTGTTTGATGAGCCGAGTGCTTCGATTGAACCGAAACTCGCTACACCAGTGTGGGATTTGCTATTCAAGACATTCGCTGGACAGGGCCTTATATGTGTCACCCATGATGTTGAACATCTCCATCGTTTTGACCGCGTGCTCGTCATGCAGCAAGGCGCCATCGTTGATGAAGGCAAATGGTTCGAACTGCTTGAGCGCCCCGCCATCAAGGTCATATTGCACAGCTTGCACACGCAGACCTGAATCGCAAAAACGTCCAGAAACGGCCCCACGCAGTGCAAACGAGGGCCGATACTGACAAATCGCGCAAATGCCGTTAGTCGCCGCCCCCCACGATGGATTAAAGTAACGCCCCCAGCCCCGGCGTTATCCGAACGCCCCGGCCACCCCCTTTCCAGGAACAGTCACCGATGGAACATCGTGAAGCGCTGCTGGCGCTGCGAACCTTTCTTTCAACGCAGATTCTCGGCCAGGAAAAACTCATCGAGCGTTTGCTCATCGCCCTGCTCGCCGACGGCCACATGCTGGTTGAAGGCGCTCCCGGTCTGGCCAAGACCAAAGCGATCAAAGAACTCGCCGAGGGCATCGAAGCCCAGTTCCATCGAATTCAGTTCACCCCCGACCTGCTGCCGGCCGACATCACCGGCACCGAAATCTACCGTCCGGAAACCGGCAGCTTCGTCTTCCAGCAAGGGCCGATCTTTCACAACCTTGTGCTGGCGGACGAAATCAACCGTGCGCCGGCCAAGGTGCAATCGGCCTTGCTCGAAGCGATGGCCGAGCGCCAGGTCAGTGTCGGGCGCAGCACCTATGAGCTGTCGCCGCTGTTTCTGGTGATGGCCACGCAGAACCCGATCGAACAGGAAGGCACCTATCCGCTGCCGGAAGCTCAGCTCGACCGTTTCCTCATGCACGTCAAGATCGGCTTCCCTGACGCCGCCGTCGAACGGCGCATCCTGCAACAGGCGCGTGGCGAGGCGTTGAACGGCGAGACCAAGCCCGAGCGTCGGGTCAGCCAGCAGGCGATCTTCGCCGCGCGCAAGGAAATCCTCGGTTTGTACATGGCCGACGCCGTGGAGGAATATCTGGTGCAACTGGTCATGGCCACGCGCAACCCGGCCAAGTTCGACCCGGAAATGGCCGAGTGGATCGCCTATGGCGCCAGTCCGCGCGGTTCGATTGCCCTCGACCGCTGCGCCCGCGCCCACGCCTGGCTGGCCGGTCGCGACTTCGTCAGCCCGGAAGACATTCAGGCCGTGCTGTTCGACGTGTTGCGCCATCGCATCATTCTGTCGTTCGAAGCCGAAGCCGCTGGCATCGATCAGGACCGCGTGGTGCAGCGGATTCTCGACGTCGTCGCCGTCGCTTGACCCCCATGAACGCCGCCCTGCCCTCCGAACCCGGTATCCGCATCAGCCTAGCCGAGCTGATCGAGATGCGTCACCGCGTGCGCGAGGTACAGCTGTTTTCCACGCCGAGTCAGCGCAGCCCGCTGATCGGCCTGCATCACTCGAAATTCCGTGGCCGTGGCGTCGACTTCGATCAGGTGCGGGTGTATCAGGCCGGTGACGACGTGCGCACCATCGACTGGCGCGTCACCGCGCGCACGCAGGAGCCGCACACCAAGCTGTTCCATGAAGAACGCGAGCGGCCGATTTTCATCATGGTCGAGCAAAGCACGCGGCTGTTTTTCGGCTCGGGGCTGATGTTCAAGTCAGTGCTGGCGGCGCAGGTTGCAGCGTTGATCGGCTGGGCCGCGCTGGGGCACAACGACCGCGTTGGCGGGCTGGTGTTCGGCGACAACGAGCACTACGAAATCAAGCCTCGGCGCAGCAAGCAGAGCCTGCTGCAATTGCTCAACCGGCTGGTCAAGGTCAATCAATCGCTGCACAGCGAGCGCGAGCCGGATCGCGATGCCTTCGGCGTGGCCTTGCGCCGGGCGCGGGAAGTGCTGCGGCCGGGCAGTCTGGCCATCGTTATTTGCGATGAGCGCGCGTTGTCCGACAGCGCCGAACAACAACTGAGTTTGCTGGCGCGGCATTGTGATTTGCTG
The DNA here is from genome assembly GCF_900187595.1 of Pseudomonas sp. Irchel 3F6. Lineage (NCBI taxonomy): Bacteria > Pseudomonadati > Pseudomonadota > Gammaproteobacteria > Pseudomonadales > Pseudomonadaceae > Pseudomonas > Pseudomonas sp. Irchel 3F6. The sequence continues at coordinate 1,210,027 of NZ_FYDP01000001.1, forward strand.
ATGTTGCCGCTGTCCGATCCGCTGGATCATGCTCTGCCCGCCGCCGGCCTGCTGCGCTTCGCCGAACGTGGCGCGCAACTGGAAATCGACACGCTGAACTTCGATCTGCGCCAGACCTACCGCGCCCAGGCCGAAGCGCGCATCGCCCGTTGGGAATTGCTCGCGCAAAAGCTGCGGGTGTTGCTGATGCCGTTGAGCACGCAGAGCGAAATGGTCGAGCAGATGCGCGAGTTCCTGAACCCGCAGCGTCCGGGGAAAGGTCGATGAACGGCCTCGAACAACTGCAACCGCTGATCTCACCGCCGCCGATCGCGTTCTGGCCGCCGGCGCCGGGCTGGTGGCTGCTGCTTCTGCTGTTGCCGCTGCTGGGTTTCGCCGTGTGGAAGCTACGGCGTTTCATTCCGATGAAGAAACGCCCGTTGGTGCGCGCCGAGCAGCCGCTGGATCCGGTGCGCATCGCCGCGCTCGCCGAACTGGCGCAAATGCCCAAACCCTACGACGGTGCACCCGCCGGTGCCTGGCTGCAACAACTCAACGGCCTGCTCAAACGCCTGTGCCGCAACCACTATCCGTACAGCCAGAGCCACACCCTCAACGGCCGCAAATGGCTGGCCTTCCTCGATAATCGCTGCCCCGCTGCCGGCCTGACGCGCTGGATGGTGCTGGTCGAAGGCGCGTACAAACCGGAATGCAAACTTGACGACAAAGCCATCGCCGGCCTGACCCAAGCGGTCGACACGTGGATTCGCAAACATGTTTGAGTTCGCCTGGCCGTGGATCTTCGTGCTGTTGCCGCTGCCGTGGCTCATGCGTCTTGTCCTGCCGGTGGCCGACAGCGGCGAGCCGGCGCTGAAAGTCAGTTTCCTCGCCGACCTCGAAGGCCTCGCCCGCCGCCGCGCGCGTGCGAACTTGCCGGCGTGGCGGCAGCAGGCGCCGTTTATCTTGCTATGGCTGATCTTGCTGATCGCCGCCGCGCGCCCGCAATGGCTCGGCGAACCGCTGCCGATTGCCGCCAGTGGCCGTGATCTGCTGGTGGCGGTGGACGTGTCTGGTTCGATGGATTTTCCCGACATGCAGTGGCAGGACGAAGAAGTCAGTCGTCTGTCGCTGGTGCAGCACTTGCTCGGCGATTTCCTTGAAAGCCGCGACGGCGATCGCGTCGGTCTGATCCTGTTCGGCAGTCAGGCCTACCTGCAAGCACCGCTGACCTTCGACCGGCGCACCGTGCGCGTCTGGCTCGACGAGGCGCGGATCGGCATCGCCGGCAAGAACACCGCGATCGGCGATGCCATCGGCCTGGCCCTGAAACGCCTGCGTCTGCGCCCGGCGCAAAGTCGCGTGCTGATTCTGGTCACCGACGGCGCCAACAACGGCGGCGAAATCAATCCGCTGACCGCCGCGAAACTGGCCGCCAGCGAAGGCGTCAGAATCTATCCGATCGGCATCGGCGCCAATCCCGAGGACAGCGGCTCGACCGGCCTGCTCGGGGTCAATCCGAGCCTCGATCTGGATGAGCCGGCACTCAAGGCCATCGCCGAAATCACCGGCGGCCAGTACTTCCGCGCCCATGACGGCAAAGAGCTGCAAGCGATCAAGGACACCCTCGATCAGCTCGAACCGGTGACTCAGCAACCGACTCAGGCACGCCCGGCGCAAGCCTTGTATCACTGGCCGCTGGCGTTGGCGCTGTGGTTGAGCCTGTTGCTGGTCGTCCGCGAACTGTGGCCGGACAATCCGCTGCAACGCCTGTTTACCAAACAACTGTATTTACAAAGTCCGCTGCCGGACTGGCGTGAGCGCTTGCAGCGTTTGCGCCTGCGGAGGCGCCGATGATCGCGCTCTGGCCGCACTGGTTCCGCCCTTGGTGGCTGTTGCTGTTGCCGCTGCTCGGCTGGCTGCTCTGGCAACTCTGGCACCGGCAGAAACGCGCCGGGCGCTGGCAGATGATTCTGCCGCCGGCATTTCACGCTGCGCTGCTCAGTGGCGGCAGCGGGCGCCAGAGCAAACTGCCGTGGATCGCCCTAGGCGTGGCGTGGTTGCTGACCATTCTGGCCTTGCTCGGGCCGAGCTGGGAGCGCGTCGAACAGACCAGCCAGAAGCCTGCCGATCCATTGGTGGTGGTGCTCGAACTGACCCCGGAAATGCTCGCCACCGACTCGCCGCCGACGCGTCTGGAACAGGCGCGGCGCAAGCTGTTCGACCTGTTGCAGGCGCGCAGCGATGCGCAGACCGCCATCGTCGTTTATGCCGGCAGCGCGCACACGCTGGTGCCGCTGTCGGATGATCTGGCGACCAGCCGCAATCTGCTCGACGCGCTGAAGCCGTCGCTGATGCCGGAAGCCGGCCACCGCGCCGATCTGGCCGTGGACAAGGCGCTGGCGTTGCTCAAGCAAGGTGCGCTGGGACAGGGACGGATTCTGTTGATCGGTTCGTCGCTCAATGAAGAGGAACGGCGCGGCATTCGCCGTGCGCTCAATGGCGAGTCGACGCAACTGCTGATGCTCGGCATCGGCACCGCCGAAGGTGCGCCGATTGCCCAGGAGGACGGCAGTTTCCTCAAGGACGAGCAAGGCGCGATCCGCGTGCCGCAACTCGACAGCCCCGGTCTGGCGACTTTCCTCAACAGCGTAGGCGGTGAGTATCACCCGGCGCGTCTTGACGAGGCTGATCTTGGCGCCCTTGGCCTGCTCAACGGCCCCCGCAGCCTGCGCGACGACGGCCAGACCGTGCGCCTCGATACGTGGGCCGATCAGGGCTATTGGCTGCTGTTGCCGCTGCTGTTGCTCGCCGCTTGTGCCGGGCGCCGTGGCTGGCTGTTCTGCCTGCCGCTGCTGTGGTGCCTGCCGCAACCGAGCTACGCTTTCGACTTCGAAGACTTGTGGTTGCGCCCCGACCAGCAAGGTTTGCACCTGCTCAAGCAGAAACGCCCGGCCGAAGCCGCGCAGCATTTCGATGATCATCAGTGGCAAGGGGTGGCGTTGTACGAGGCCGGCGACTACAGTGGCGCCGCTCAGCGTTTCGCCGAGGGCAGCGATGCCCGCGCCCACTACAATCGTGGCAACGCCCTGGCCAAAAGCGGCGAGCTGGAAGCAGCAATCGACGCCTATGAACAGGCGCTCGAGCTGCAACCGGATCTGCGTCCGGCGCAGACCAACAAGGCGCTGGTGGAAAACCTGCTGAAGCAGAAAAACGCCCCGCCGCCGCCCGAACCGGACAACCAGCCCAACGAACAAAGTCTGCCCGGCGATGAGCCTTCGCCCACCACCGCGCCCCCTCCGGCGGTGAGCAGTGAAACCCAGAGCGAGGCGCAACCGGCCGAGTCGGCCAGCGAACCGCCGCCGACCGCCCCGCCGCTGCCCGGCCCCAATGAAATCCCCGGCAGCAACGAGGAAGAGGAAACCGACACGGTGCCGACCCTGCGCCCGAGCGAGAACAACCTCGAAGGCGAGCAGCGTCAGGCGCTCGAACAATGGCTGGGCAAGATCCCGGACGACCCGGGCGAACTGCTCAGGCGCAAATTCTGGTACGAACAGCAACAACATCAGGATCAGGAAAACAATCGATGACCCGCTTCACCGCTCTCTTGCTGCCCCTGCTGATCTGCACGACTACCGCTCAAGCGGCCGTGCTGACCGCCAGCGTGGATCGCAGTCGCCTGAACTCCGGCGAGACGGTCGAGCTCACCCTCGAAACTGACGACGTCACCCAGTTCGGCAAGCCCGATCTTTCGGCGCTTGAAGCGTTGTTCGAAGTGCGCGGCACGCGCCAGGTCAACCAGCTCAACACCCTCAACGGCGACAACCGCGCGACCACACGCTGGATCATCACCCTGCTGCCGAAAGAGAACGGCAGCGTAGTGATTCCGCCGCTGCAACTGGGCGAAGCACAGAGCCAGCCGATCACCGTGCAGGTGATCGCCAGCGACAACCGCGAAGACAACAACAGCCTTGATCCGGTGTTCATCGAAGCCAGCCTCGACCAGACCAGCGTCTACGTGCAGGCCCAGGCCATCCTGACCTTGCGCATCTACCACTCGGTTTCGCTGTACGACGACAGCAGCCTGAGCCCGCTGCAAATCGCCGATGCGCGCATCGAACAACTTGGCGACACGCGCACCTACGAAAAAGACATCAACGGTCTGCGCCACGGCGTGATCGAGATGCGCTACGCGATCTATCCGCAACACAGCGGTCTGCTGACGATCGCCCCGCAGACGTTCAGCGCCACGCTGGTGGATACCGCGCCATCGGCAGACGCCTCGGGGCCGAAGCCCGGCAAACTGATGCGCGTCAGCTCGGCGTCGATTCCGCTGACGGTCAAACCGAAACCGCTGACCTACCCGGTCGATGCACCATGGCTGCCGGCGCGCAACCTCAGCCTCAGCGAAAGCTGGAGCCCGGAACCGGATCACACTCAGGTCGGCGACTCCCTGACCCGCAGCCTGACCCTGAAAGTCGAAGGCCTCGCCAGCTCGCAACTGCCAGCCCTGCCCGCCACCGACGTCAACGGCCTGCGCCGCTACCCCGACCAACCGGTGCTGAGCAACCAGAGCAGCGACCGCGGGATCATCGGCAGCCGCGAAGAACGCGAAGCCCTGGTGCCAAGCCGCAGCGGCGCGATCGACCTGCCAACCGTCGACGTGGTCTGGTGGAACACCTTCGAAGACCACCTCGAACACAGCAGCCTGCCCGCGCGCACCCTGCAAGTGGCGAACAACCCCAGCCTGCAAATCGACACCCCGGCCGGCACCCTGCAACCGAGTACGCCCGACAACGACACTTTGTGGTGGTGGAAACTCAGCACCCTGATCCTCGCCTGCACCACCCTGCTCGGCTTCGGCCTCTGGTGGCGCGCCCGCTGGCAACCGGCAATCCACCGCGCCGCCCAGACCGGTCCGAGCCCACGCACCCTGCTCGACGACATCAAACGCGCCAGCCAAGCCAACGACCCCCACGCCACCCGCCAGGCACTGGACGCCTGGGCGCGACAGCAGCCGGAGACGCTGGCAGACATGGCCGCGCGGTTTGTGCCGTTATCGGACGCGTTGGATGGGCTGAACGGCGCGCTGTACAGCGAGATCGGGCAGCATTGGCAGGGTGAGGATTTGTGGCGGGCGATTCGAACGATTCCAGCCGCCGAGCGCGTGCAGGATCCGGTGGGTGAGAGTGGGTTGCCGCCGCTTTATCCGAAGTAAAAGCAAAAGATCGCAGCCTTTGGCAGATCCCTACGGATTGTGTGTAGGAGCTGCCGAAGGCTGCGATCTTTTGATCGGAAAGTCCGGAATCAATACTCGAATTTCGTTTTGACTTGTTCGCCTTCTCGATAGGAGAGGACGAATGACTTCCATGGCTCGCCACGCTTGACTGCGTTTTCCTGAAGCTGGTCGACCAAACGAAGGATAATCGCCCCGTTAATATCAGTTTCAGCGTTCCAGTCCTCGACGCCGTCTTTCTCAACGCATAGCTCCGTCTCGATGTAGCCCTCCCCCAACTCCACGCCATAACGGAACGCGTCATAGCCATGGACGATGCCGGCTTCGACCACCTGAAAAATCTCTTGGATGATCTTTATGTCTTCGGTAATCACTGTAAAACCTCCGGAGTGCGGTGGAAGTGGAGTTTCCTCAGAGCCATGAAAATGGAGGATTACCTATCGGTACGCAGGTTGATGTACAGGGATTTGATCAATGCGTCCTCACCGTCCTCGATGTCCGGTACATAAAAGCTCATACCAAATTCGCTAACGTCAAACCCGTCATCGTCAATGACAGGTTGAATGCCGTTACTGCGGAACAGGCTCAGTATGCGAGACAATTTTTGTCCCACAAGTTTGTGCCCCATCCAGGTGACGCCGCTTCTTTCGAAAAACTCCGCACCTTTCACAACATCTCGAGGGTCATAAAAGACATGTAAGTCGTATCTTACAAACGCATCCGTCGTATTCAACGAGGCAGCCGTTTTCTTAAACTCCTCAAAATCACCACCCAAAATGCTACGCACCTGCGTTCTGGACAAGGTGCCATTCAGAGGTCCTACCGTTCCAAATACCTGGAATGAAAAATCCACCGTCATTACCTCCTGAAATCGTTCGGATCTAGTTTGGAGGCGTACTCCAACATTTGTCTGATTCCTTCATCGTACTTGTTGCCAAACTGACTTCTGATGTCATTGATATCCATCTGAATAGCATCCATCAGGCGCCCCTCCTCGAGCAGCTCTTGTTGCTTGTCTCGATAAGCCTTGGCCTCTTCGGAACGACCAAAACTCGCGGTCTTTTTGTGATCCTCTGGATCCATCTTGATGGCAGGACCATCACGACTGCTGATTGGCGCACCTTTGTAGCATTTCTGAGCAGGGCAATGGTGTGAATCCAATCCATCATTCACCGGTTTGCTGGTTTCCTTGTGCGGACCGCCCAGTACATCGGCCGGATCTTTTTTTACAACCGCGACGGTTCTGGTGACAGCCTTGATTCCGAGGGACTTGAATTCCCCAAGTACCGCATCGATCAGGAAACGCGTAGCAACTACATACCCATCGCCGTCGTATTTGTACTCCTCATTACCGCCGTTGTGCTCCTGCTTGGCGGTCTCGTGAAGCTTCGTCAGCTCTTCTTCTGACTCACCGAGCAATTTCGCCGCCAGCTTGATCGCGGCCAGATCTTTCAGCTCATCGATTTTGTCGCCATACGCAGCGTTGAGTAGTCCATTGGCGGCCATGCTCAACAGGAACTTCATCGGGCCCATCACCGCTTGTACAGCGATAACGGTGGCCTGAATTTTCTCTGTCGGCATATCCTTGGTCAGATCAATCAAGTCCAGTACTTGATTCAATGCCAGCTGGCCATGAGTAACCAGGCTTGCAGGAACCGGAATAGGCGGCAGCGTCATTGTTCCCGGTTTATCCGGGCCGCTTGATGGGTCAGCCGTCATCTGCGGGCAGGTATTATTTGCGGTACAACTCTCCACCAGCTTTTCGTAATCAGCCGCTTGTTTCGCAAACTCGGACAGCCCTTTCAGGACTGCCTCAGGCAATGATTTTATCTGGGCGGGGTCCAGTCCCTGTCTAACGAAGTTTTTGGTGACTGCCAGTGCACGCTCTTTACCCAGTTCATCGATAAGTGTCGGGGAAACATCATCAATATCGACAAGCTGAGCATTGATCGCCTGGTTCAGGTTCTGCAGGAAACTCGCCCCGGCTTTAGCCTGATCAAGCATGTTCTTTTTGAAATCAACGACGTTATCGCTCCAGCCCTCGACAGTTTTTACCGGATGGGTAACAGCGTCGATTGAGGAACTGCTGGCGTACAACGTCGTTCGATGTTCGTCATCCTTAGTGATCTCATACGCCCTGTTGACGTCGCGATTGAGTCCGGATGTCGAGTCCTGCCCCGTGGCCTTGTCGTTACGCACAACGATCTGACCTTCACCCACGGTGGCGTTCAGCGTCTGCTGACGATCCTTGTCGTACTTGTAACCCTCTACCGCCCAGCTATTTTTATTCTCTCCTTCCATGCCTTTATTCGGCTTGTCAGCCTGGGCGCCGCCGTTATGGTTATAGCTGCCGCTGACATTGAGGTAATAACCATGCTCGTTATCCTTGCCGGTGATGTTGCGATGGCCGAGGGTGTCGGTATCGAGTTTCAGGTTGCGGTTGTCAGCGCTAATGACCGAGCCGTCGAGTTGTGTGTGCTTCTCGGTGTGGATATCGACTTTGCTCTTGCCACTGATCACCGTCTGGTTTTCGACCCAGTTGGTTTTGCCGCTGGTCTCCCCATACCCCAGTGAACCGCTGGCTGTTACACCGATGCTGACTGCAACCGTGAGGCTGGCGTCGAACTCTTTACCTTCGACCTTGCCGGTGTTCGGCACAGACGTCACGGTGAGGTTGCGGCCGACATCGCCGATGACCTCGTCACCTCGAAGAGTGGCGCCGGCGATCGTTGTGTCACGCCCGCTTTCGAAGCCCAGCTTATTGCCGGCATACAGGTAGGCTTCCTGTTGCTTCACACCTTCGCGGTTGAGATCGCCGATGCCCACGTTCCCCGAACCGTAGATACCAAAACCGTCCTGGCCGGCGATGATTCCGCCTTCTGCGCCCCAGCTACGCCGATCATGGGAACTCTCATAGGCATTTTGTGCGGAAAGGATATTCAGATCGTTGGCGGCTTTGAGGGAAATATCCCGCTCCGCGGTGGCACGGGTACCAATCAGCGTCAGGTCGTTTTTCGCATCCAGATTGATACTGCCGCCAGCATTCAGCTGAGTTGCCGTCGAAGTGCCTTGATTCGATTTGTCTTCAGTCCCGGCGTTACTGACACCCACGCCAAGTTTGAAGCCACCGGTGGTGCCACCTTTGACTCCGCCCTTGCTCTGGGTTGAATGCCCATCGCTGCTTTCGGAACCGTGCGCCACATCGAACGTGATGTCTTTGCCTTTGACGTTGATGTCACGCCCGGCATTGAACTGGCTGCCGCTGACGTTGACGTTGTTCCCGGCGTCGAGCGAGACGTCGCCACCCGCTGAAAGCGTCGATGGACGTTGTGTCACCGAGCTCTGCGTGCTGCTGGAGCTGACACTGGAGGCGCCAATGTGGCCGTCGAACTTTGGTCCGCTGAAGAACTGGTCCAGTGTATCGACCGCTTTCAGTACGCTGGATCCTTTGCTGACCCCATCCTCGCCCTTGCCAGTGCCTTTGAGGCCATCAATGGTGTTGCCGATGTTGTAGGCCGTGGTCACGGTGAGGCCGTTACGCTTGATGATGTCACGGATGGTGACTTCGCTTGCCTCCTCCTTGGCATCGATGTTGATGTCGCGATCAGCTTTGAGGTTAATGTTGTTCGCGGCTGACAAATCCGAGCCTTGCTGATTGATGTCGCGACCGGCGTTTACCTTAAGATTCATCCCCGCATCGATGGAGCTGCCCGCTGCGGTGTAGCCCGTGCTGTTAACGCCATGTTGAATGGTTTCACTGCCGGCGAAGGTGGTGAAAGCATTGCTGTCTATGGTCTGTTTTATACCGACGGTCTTATCTGTATCCCAACTAGTGCTGCGGTGATTGTCGATCGACGCGACCACATTGACATCGCGACCGGCATTGAGAGACGCATTGTGGTCCGCGCTGATCCCACTGCCGATGATATTGATGTCTCGGGAAGCATTCAGAATTGCATCGTTGCCTGCGTTGACCTGGCTTCCGATGCTCTCGGAACTGACGACCTCCCGCACACCCTTGTGCGAAGTAGCGAATGTCATATCGGCGCCGAAACCCGGCGTACCGACGGCCCAACCGATAGCATCCTTCAGCGAAAGCCCGACTTTCTTCTTATATTCCTCAGCCCGGCTATACGCTTGGTCATCAGCTGACGACAGAGTGATATCGCCGGCCTTGTCCACAAGGCCGGCATTCAGTTCTGCGTTATTATCCGCGTTGACTTCACTGGCATTCAGCCGAACATCACGCCCGGCTATCACTACCGCATCGTGACCGGCGTTCAACTCACTGCCAACCTGAGTCACCGAGGTTTGCAGATGGCTGCTGCCACTTTTAGACATACCAAACAGGCCAGTCTTGGTTTTTTTGCTGTAACTGCCTGACTCTTCGGTGCCAGAAAGTACCGCGACATCATTGGTCGCACCGATTAGCAAATCGTTGCCGGCGCTCAATTGACTGCCGATGATCGTGACGTTGCGCCCGCCATCGAGGCTGACGCCATCATCTTTACGCTTCGAGACGTTCATCGTCAGGTCACGACCCGCCTCGATTACCGAAGCGACGTTTTCGCTTTCATAGCTTTCCGACTGTGTGGTTTTGCTTCGTCCGAACGAACCCTTCTTTTTTCTGTAATAGTACGAAGAGGTTTCGTCTTTCGCCGATGCTACCGTGATGTCCTGTACCGCATCGAGGCTGACATCGTCCTGCGCCTTTATACGACTGGCAATAACGCCCAAATCATTGCCCGCGTTCAGCGCGATATCGCGTCCGGCGTTCAATACCGACGACTGTTGCGTGATGCTGTGGGTTTCGTTCGCGCGCTTCTTGCTGCGCGAGAAGTAGTCACTCTCGTCGGCGGCCGAAGTAATGACAATGTCATGGCCTGAATCGACGCTGAGATCGCGCTTGGCATCCAGTCGACTGGCCACGATTGCCACGTCGCGATCGGCACTGATCGACAGATCCCGTCCGGACGTCACTTCAGCGCCGTGCTGGGTGATGGTCTGGTTGAGGAAGTTGCTGCCGCGCGAGTCGGTGCGGCGATCCTGGACCGAGGTGATGTTGACGTCGCGTCCGGCATCGAGCGCCATGTCCTGTCCGCTGCTCAGGACACCACCGATGTTGCTGATGTCGCGACCTGCGCCAATGTTGAGATCATTGGCGGCTTCGATCCGCGCGGCGTTGTTCAGTACGTCGCGATGCTGCAGCGTGCCGCCGTAACTGGAATCGTAGCCATACACGTCGCGTTGGTTGATCACATCGCCGCGAGTGGCGGTCAGGCTGACATCGCGCCCGGAAATAATGCCGCCACCGCTGTTGACGATATTGTTGCCGGCCTTGAGCGTCAGACGCTCGCCCGCCTCGATCAATCCTGTATTGGAGAGGTTGTTGCCGGCTTCGGCCGACAGGTTATTGGAGGCGCGAAGCGTGCCGGCGTTGGTCAGGTCCGTACCGGCAATCAGTGTTACGTCGCCGCCCTGGATGAGCGCACCGTTGGGTGCCAGGCGGTTATTGGCCTGGGCCAGATACAGCACCGGCACTAGCACTTTCTCGCCATTCACTTCGTGCTCTTCGAGCCAGACGATGTCGTGGGTCAGGGCTGCCACTTGCTGAGCGGTCAGAGTTACGCCGACTGACAGGTTCAGTTCATTCTTGCTGGCGACGGCGTTATTCATGAGGTACTTGAACATAGCCTCGTCAGAGGTCTGCCCATCGATGAAACGCTGGCCGGTACGGGCGACAACGGCTTGCTGCACCAGGCGCTGTTCGAACAAGCCGTCGCCCAGACGCTTGGCGCTGTTGTCGGGGTCATAGCCGAGTTTATCGAGCAGGTAGTCCGAGCTCATGAACTGCTTGAGCTCAGTGAGCGCCGGGTTGGTCTCGATCAGGTATTTGTGTGGATTGGAACGCACGCTGGTGTCGGGCAGGCCCTGTACCCGCGGCACGTCGAACGAAACGTTGCCACGATTGGGCAGCAACACGCCGACCGGGCCATCCCCGGCGGCCGCGCTGACATTGATCAGCGTCGCCTGATCGTTGAGATTGAGCGATGGCCGGGCCGCCAATGCCAGTTCGCGGTTCTTGATCGATACAGGATCGCTACCGTCGAACTGAATATCCGTGGCCTTCCTCACTGGCATGCCGCCCGCATGACTTAAGGGCGCAACGGCGATGGAGCCGATTGTCCTCGACGGGCCAGATGCTAGTGTCGGATCGCTGCCGCCTTTACCGCTGAGTCGGAACAGACCGTTGTCGCCGGTTGGCAGCGTGAAGCCAGGCAGTGCCAGCGGGTTGACTTGTTGTTGAGCCAGATCTGGTGGCAACTGCGGGTTCAGAAAAACCACGGTAGGTTTGGCGGAGTTTTTCACCCCGGTGTCCGCGGTGCCTTTGACGGTACCGCCGAAGTTTGTGTACGGGTTCAGATTGCCGTTGTTGATCGTGGTTTTAGCGTTGATCTCTACGGCCTGGCCGGCCTGGACGATAGAGGAAACGCTTGAGCCGCCGTTGGTGAAAACGCGGTCGTCTCGTTGCTTTGTACCGGCAAGGATGGGTGACGGCACTGCCACTTCGGCGCCGATACCGAATTTTGTGTTTACGTCAGAGAGCGCCTGTTTATTCAGCGGTTGGTATTCCCAAAAAGATCCTCCTTTGTCGGGCTCGTGCCAACCGTGAATGTAGCTGTATTTGGTTTTTGAATTGCGCTCCGCATATTTTTGCAGATCCTCGGTTATCCAACTTGGTCGCTTGCTGGGCAAACCGCCGAGTTGATAAACACGCATCCGCGTGAAATTACCCGACTGCAGACCAAAGTTATCGAACGTATCGACATCGAGCTTTATGTTCTTGCCGGCCGAGATCAGCGACGCGGTATTGGTGAAAGCTCCAACATTGGCGGTCAGATTACCTGCTACTGAAATCGACGCTTGCGGCCCGGTAATTGTCGATGTCGATTCAAAATTTTCATTAACGTAGAAAGTCGTACCGCTGAAGGTGATGTCCCCGGAAATAAATTTCTCCTCGCCAATCACCCCTTCTGTCTTGTTATTGAAGCTATTGGCCGACAACGAAAAATCACCGTCGACATTGATCGAAGCCGCGAGGTTATTCACGCTGTTCGCACGGCCACCGCTCATGCCGGCAATTGTCAGATTGCCGATGCTGTAAACATCGCCCGTCTGGTTGGTGAAGTCATTAACCAGCAGGTTCATGTTGCCGCCGCTGAACAACAAGCCGTGATCGTTCACCAGACTTGCCGTCTTGACTGTCAGATCCTGAGCGGCTCCCAGCGTACCGGTGTTGCTGACGCTGCCCGCGTTGATCGTCATGCCGTAATTGGAAGTCAGTCTTCCGCCAGTGTTGTTCAGCAACCCGCCAATGTTGAACGTACCCAGGCCGCCACTGCCGATGCTGGCGAGACTGGTCAGGCCCAGTTGCGCAGCATTGAAGGTCATATCCCCCAGACTGCTCACTCGCCCATTACCGCCGTAAGTCCCACTCAACTGAATATCAAGCCCGCCATCACTGGCTATCAACCCCTCGTTCGTCCAGTTCCCGCCACGCCCCACCAATTGATTCGAGGCGAGCAATTGCCCGCTCGCGGTCTGCACGAAATTGCCGACATTCACCGTCAACCGCCCCGCCTGAATCACGCTGCTGTTGGTCCAGCTGTCCGCGTTCAGGGTCAGGCCGCCACGGGTCACCAGTGAGCCGCCGGCGTTCATTACGTTGGTGGTGGAGATGCCGAATTCACCGAGGCCGACATGGGTCACTGTGCCGCCAGCGTTGAGCAAGCTCGGTGCAGCGAGGGAGAAGTCGGTGTTGGCGGTTTCCACCAGGCCGTTGCGGTTGTCGAACTGGCTGCCGATCTGGAAATCGGTTTTGCCGCTGCCGCCGAGGGCGCGCAGTTTGCCGCTCTGGTTGTTGAGGTTGGCGGCGCGAATCGCCAGGGTGCTGGCGCTTTCAATCAGGCCGCCGTTGTTGGCGAGATTACCGCCGAGGCCAATGTCGATGAGGCTGCCGCTGACCTGGCCGGCCGTGTTGTTCATCGAGCCGGCGATGACGTTCACCTGGCCGCGGGCATAGATGCCGCCGCCGCTGTTGTCGAGGGCGTTGCCGCCGGCGTTGAGCAGGATGTCGCCGCTGTTGGCGGCGATGCGCCCGCCGTCGCTGTAGATGCCGCCCAGCGCACGCAGGTCGAGGCGGCTGCCTTCGATCTTGCCTGACTGGCCGTTGCGCAGGACACCGGTCAGACGGGTTTGCAGCAGACCTTTGAGGCTCGACAGCACGCCGCCTCGGCTGTCGAGGCTGGCGGCAGTGAGGTTCAGGTCGCCGTTCTGCGCAATGATCTTGCCGCCCTGGTTGTCGATTGCGCCGTTGCCCGTGTTGATGGTCAGCGCGGTCATGCTTTGCACCGCGCCGCCGGCGTTGTTCAGCGCGGCTGCGGTGAGAGTGGCGTCGGCGGCGCTGCTGGAAATCAGGCCATCGCCGTCGTTGCGCAACAGGCCGCCGGCGGTGAGATTCAGTTGGCTGCTGGCGGCGATGGTGCCGCGCTGGCTGTTGTTCAGATCGCCGCTGGTGAGCAGTCTCAGCAGACTCTGGCTGATCATCTGGCCGCCACGGTTGTCGATGCTGGCCGAACGCGTCAGCACCAGCGGCCCGGTGCTGCCGAGCGCGCCGTTGACGTTTGTCAGCGCGCCGAGCAGGTCGAGTGTGACGCGATCATCGCCGACCAGGCTGCCGCCGTTGTTGTTCAACGCACCGCCGGTGAAGGTCAGGGCGTTTTTCGCATTCAGGTTACCCGAGGCATTGTTCAGGCTCGCCGCCCGGATATCGAGGGCGTCGGTGCTTTTGATCAAACCACCGGAGGTGTTGTTGAGTTCGCCGCCGAGCACAGTCAAGGTCTGCTTGCCGTCGCTGGTCAGCGTGCCGGCGCTGTTGTTGAGGCTGGCGGCCTTGATGTAAAGCTCGCCCTTGCTGCCCACGCCACCCTGGCTGTGGTTGATCAGTGCGCCGCTGAGGTCGATGCTGACATTGCCGAGCTGGCTGGAGATCGCGCCTGCGAGGCTGTTATCGACGCTACCGCCGGACAGAGTCGCGCCGGTCCAGCCAGAGACCAGTCCGCCCTGATTTTTCAGCTCGGCCGCCGTGAGGGTCAGTTGCTGATTGCTGATCAGGTTGCCGCCGCGATTGTCCAGGCTGTTGGCGCTAAGGCTGAAGCTGTTGACGCTGGAAACCTCACCTTTCTGGTTATTCAGGTCACGCAGGGTGGCGATGCTCAGCACGCCTTTGCTGTTGATCACGCCGTTCTGGTTATTGAGGTCACGCAGATGCGCAATGCTCAGCGCGCCTTTGCTGCTGATCACCCCGCCCTGGTTGTTGAGGTCCTGCGCGGTGACGCCGAGGTCGATGGCAAGGCCAGCGGCACCCACCAGCGTGCCCTCCTCATTGTTCAGGCCGGTGCTGTTGAGGGTCAGCTGCTGCGCGGCGCGGATGCTGCCTTTGTTGTGATTGTCGAGCAGACCATAGACGGTCACCGAGATATCGCTGTCACTGAGCAATACGCCGCCATCGCTGTTGTCGAGACTGGCCGCGCGAACCTGCAACGCTGCCGCCGCGATCGTGCCTTTGATCGAGGTCAGGGCCTTGTCGAGGGTCAGGCTCAGTTTCTGATTGCTCAGCACTTGGCCGCCGCTGTTGTCCAGCGATTTGGCGATCAGTTCAAAGGCCTGCTCGCTGGAAATCTCGCCGCCACGGTTGTTCACCTCAGCGAGATTCTTCAGCAGCAACTGCCCCGGCGCATTGATCACCCCGCCCTGGTTGTTCAGCGCACCGCCATGCAGGTCGACGCTGACGCCGGCGTGGCTGCTGAACAGCTTGCCGCCCTGCTGATCGAGGCCCTGAACATCTGCGATCAGCGCATTGCCAGCGCCGAGGCTGCCAGCCGTGTTGGTCACTTTGCCGGCGCTCAACTCAAGCTGATCGGCGGCGTAAATGCTCGCCTGACTGTTATTGAGTTCGCCGGTAGTGATGTGCAGATTGCTTTTGCTGCTGATCACGCCTTTCTGCTGGTTGTCCAGCGCGCTGCTGGTGAGCGTCAACTGGGCATCAGTCAGCAACTGGCCGCCCCGGTTGCTGACCGCACCGCGTGTGTCGACGCTGAGCGCTTTGGCGCTGGACAGCGTACCGCCATCGTTATTGAGGCTTTGCGCATCGATCGCCAGCGCACCTTCGCTGAACAGACTGCCCTGCGCGTTGTTCAGCTCGCCAGAGAGGGTAATCGCGAGGTCTTGTTGCGTGGTCAGGCGAGCGCTGTTTTCCAGACTCTTGCCGACCAGCGTCAGGCCGGTAGCGCCGGACAGCACGCCGTTGTTGCGGTTGATCACCTCGTTGACGGTCAACGCCAGATTGCCGCCCGCCAGCATGTAGCCGCTGTCGCTGTTGTCGAGCCAGGCACCGATCAGGCTCACGCCGGCCTTACTCGACAGTTCACCGCTGCGGTTATCGACACGGTCGACGACCAGTTGCAGCGCTTGGGTCGAACCGACCAGGCCCTCGCGACGGTTATCCAGACGCGCCGCCGTGAGCGTCAGGCCCTCGTCGGCGATGACCACGCCAGCCTGGTTGTCGAACAGATCAGTGACGGTGAAATCGACCGCGCCACGCCCACGAATCTCACCGCCGCTGTTGTCGAGGCTGGCGCTGCGCGCTTGGAGGCCAGCAGAGGCGATCAGGCCTTTCACGTTGCTCAGCGCACGGTCGATGACCAGGGTGAGTTTTTCATTGCTGAGCAGCTTGCCGCCGTCATTGTTCAGGCTTTGCGCGCTCAGATTCCAGGCTTTGGCAGCGGAGATTTCCCCGGCGCTGTTGTTCACATCCTTGAGATTTTTCAGCAGCAGTTGGCCCGGCGTATGAATGTTGCCGCGCTGGTTATCGAGCAGGCCATTGTTGAGGTCCAGGGTCAGATCGCCGTTGCTGAACAGCTCGCCGCCGTCCTGCTGCAGCGAGGTGACGGAAGCCTGCAGGGTTTTCTGGCTGCCGATGATGCCGCCGGAGTTATCCAGGTGCGCGGTGGTCAGCAGCAGCGTGCCGTCCGTGGCGAGGCTGCCGCCCTGCCGGTTCTTGAACTCACCGGTGGTCAGGGTCGAATCGGCCTTGGCACTGAGGATGCCGTCGTCGCTGTTATCGAGACTGCCGCTGGTGAAGGTCAGGCCCTTTTGCGAGGCGATCAGCCCGCCCTGATTCTGCACCCCGGCGACGCTGGTCAGTGCCATCGCTTCCAGGCTCGACAGCTTGCCCAGGCGATTGTCGAGGCTGCCGAGATTCAGGGTCATCTGCCCTTCACTGCTGATCAGGCCTTGCTGGTTGTCGAGGGCATTGTCGAAGGTCAGGTCCAGTGTGTTCTGGCTGACGATCCGCCCCCCCACATTGCTCAAGCCGATACCGCTGAGCGTCGCCGCGCCTTTGCTGAAAATCAGGCCATTGGTGGCGTTGATGATCTGCGCGACTTTCAGGCCCAGCGTGGTGTCGGACAGCACCTTGCCGCCCTCGCTGTTGTCCAGGCGTGCGCCATTGATATGCAGGTCGAGTTGACTGGAAAGCGTACTGGCGCGGTTGTCGATCTGGTCGACATTGACGGTCAGGGTCTGGAGCGACCCGACCAAGCTGTCCTGGCGGCTGTTGAGGGTTTTGCCGGTGAGTTTCAGATTGCCTTCGGCAACCAGTTCGCCCGTTTGCTGAGTCAGATTGTCGATGCTGGCGTCGATATCGCCCTTGCCGGAAATCCGTCCGGCATCGTTGGTGACATCCCGGGCTTTGAGGCTCAACAGTCCGGTCGAGGTCAGCAAGCCGCCGTTGCTGTTGTTCAGTGTGCTGCCTTCGAAGGTCAGCGCTGCCTTGCTCTCGGCGCGGCCCTTGTCGCGGTTATCCAGATTATCGATCAGCAGCGTCGTCGCTTTGTCGGCGCGCAAAACACCCGCACGGTTGTCGGTGGTCGCGCTGCTGACGGTCAGGGTGTCGAGACCGGAAATCTTGCCGGCGCGGTTATCCAGGCGCGTGGCCTGCACGTCCATCGCACCGTTGGCCTGGATCAGGCCCTTGTTCTGGTTGTTCAACTGGTCGCTGATGCGCGTGGTCAGCGTGCCTTCGCTGGTCAGCTGGCCTTGCTGGCTGTTGTCCAGTTGTTGCGCTTTGATCGCTACGGCCTGTTTCGCGCCGATCCGTCCGGTGCGATTGTTGATGGCGCCGAGGGCGGTGATGTCGAGCAAACGGCCAGCGGTGATCAGGCCGGCGACGTTGTCCAGCGAGGTGAGCGTGAGCACTACGTCGCTCTGGCTGCCAAGTTCACCGTTGCTGTTGATCAACTGACCGATGTTGCCGGTGAGTCTGCCATTGCTGGTGAGCGTGCCTTGATTGTTCAGCACCTGATTGGCAGTGAGGGTCAGGCTGTTGTTGCCCAGCACTTTGCCGGCGTTGCGGTTGTCCAGCGTGCCGGCGGTGATGCTCGTGGTCTGGCCACTGAGCAGGCCATTCTGGTTGTTGAGGGTTTGCGCGGCGTTGACGGTCAGGTTGCGGCTGGCGCTGAGGCTCTTGCCACTGTTGTTCAGATTCTGTGCGCGAAGGCTCAAATCACCGTTGCTGTTACGGCTGCCGTCAGCATTGACGCCGGCTTCGATGGCGCCGGCATTAGTCAGTTGCCCACCGGCGCTGAGCACCACGCTGTCGCGGGCGGCCAAGGTCTGGCGGTTGGTCAGGTTGCCTTGGGTCTGTACGTTGAGCGATGTGCCGGCGTAAACCGGAGCTTGCGCGTCGAGGCTGGCGGCTTTGACGTTGACCGCGCCGGTAGCCGAGGTGTCGGCCAGGCTCAGTTGCCCGTTCGCATCAAGCTGAATATCGCCGCCGCTGGCGATCAGTTTGCCGTCGAGTTTCACCCCGACGCCGGCCTCGGTGCCGACCAGTTTGATCGCTCCGGCGTACATGCCGCCGAGGGCCGAGGAGTCGATGGCCAGTTGCGGTTTGGCGCTGCCGTCGTCGGCGCGGGCCGTGGCGTTGAGGGTGTCGGCGTTGACGTCGTTGCGACCGGCGACGATGGTCAGGTTCTGCGCTTGAATCTGCGCATTGATCTTGGCGCTGCGGGTGATGATTTCGAAACGGTCGATATTGGTCGCGTTGATGCCCGCGCCTTCGATAGCCACGCTGCCCTGATCGACCTGAAAGCGATCCAGCCGACCGTTTTCCAGCACTGGTTTACCGGTAGTCAGCGTCACCCGAGGTGCGTTGATGAAACCGCAGCCATTGCAGGTGATGCCATAGGGGTTGGCGACGATGACCCGCGCCGACTGCCCGGCCACTTCGGTGTAGCCGCGCAACTGACTCGGGTTGCCGCTGATGACTTCGTTCAGAATCGCCTGCGCCGAACCGCTGTTCTTCAGATTCGGGTTGCCAATGACGTGGCCGCCCAGTTGCGTGTTCGAAGTTTGAGTCGCGCTGTTGTTGAGGATGACGCCTTGTGCGCCGACGTTGTAATCGTGGAACTGGTTGTGCGACAGGCCACTGGCGTTGGGCGTGGCGATGTTGACGATCGGCACGCCGTTGCCGGCACGGTCCAGCGTGGTATTCGGGTTAGCCACGACGATGCCGTCGGCCTGCGCCCACAGCGGTTGCCAGAACATGACGTTGGCCAGCAGGAACGCCAGTCCGCGCTTGGGCATGCCGAGGAACAACTCACGGTTTTTCACGACCGCACTCGGCTGATCTGCGAGGAAGGCAAACTGGCGAACGTCCATGTGAAGATCCTGCAACGGGCAATAATCGGTCTGATCAGGTGCCATGCTCCGCAGGTAAGCGGCGCGGATGAGCGCAAAGAGTCGCTGGCATCCCTGCAATAGCGCACTAGCATCAAAATAGTGGCGCGATATTAGATGGCCACTATTTTGGCGTCAATTAATGGATGCGTTGAAAAATCGATTTCGATGAGCGGTACGGCTCAAATCCGTAGGCAATGAGCTTGTTAACGGATCTATTTATCAGCGTAGGTTTGCGAGCGCGGGTACGCCTTCAGGGTTACTCACGATTCATCCGAAGCAACCTCTGTAAGATTTCAGACGATCCCTTGTAGGTTTCATCCCGAGTGTTCGATTCCTACGCAAAACACAGAAAGATCTGACTGCTGTCGTTTTCCAGATACACGCACATTTCTCTGTCACAAACAGATACAGGGAAATGTGCTCAATGATGCACCCCGCCAACCTCGCGGCAGCCGCCGCGTCCAAAGCCCCGATCATCGGCCCCGCCGCCTGCCCCTTGCGCAACACCCACGTGCAACTGTTGCCCCTCGCGTACGGCCTTGTCGAAAAATCCTTCGACCCCAGCACCGAACTCACGCTGCCGTACACCCTGACCACGCGCCCCATGGGTATCCGCCGCCTGCGCGATGGCTGGCTGTACATCGTCGACAGCCTCAGCGGTGAGCTCTATGAATACCGCGTGCTGGAAGGTGTCATCAGCGCATTGCTGCATCGCGGCAAAAGCGTCAGCGAGGATCAGCGCAGCGCCATCGAAGAACGTCCGGCGTTGATCTTCTCGCGCAAAAGCACCCTTTACGTGACCTTCGCTGATGTGCAGTTGAGCGCGGCGAAGTGCCGACAGGTGCTGGACAGTGCGCAGGAGCGCGAGCACTTCATGCAGGCGGTCGATCTTGGCCCGGTGCATTGTCTGATCGGCGGCGAGCATCTGCTTACCGTGGCCCAGGCCAAACAGTGGCTGGCGGAAGTGGCCTGCACAGCGAAACCGCTGGCCGAGGCGGACGCCACGCGGATGCCGACGGTGCAGGTCAGCGATGCGCCGGAGCACGAACGCGAACCTTATTTGTGGTAAAACCCGCGACGTTTTCGCGAGGCGCATATCGGCGAATTTCTTGGTCGGGTGCGCGGGCCTTATCAGGACGACACGCTGTTTCTGCTGGTCAACGACGACCTCGGCGTGATGCGCGATCTGGCTGATTATCAGGACCTGGTGGTCGGCTGGGTCGAGCAGTGGAGCAACACCGACAACAACGAGCGCGACTATCTGCTGGCCAGTTACATCGAGTCGCTGAGCCAGCTCGGATCTCAGGACTTCGACACTTTGGCCAAGGCCAGCGACGATCCGCGCGCCCAGGCATTGTTTGCTGAACTGGAGCAATTGCCCGAACCGGATCGGGAAAATACCCGGCAGGCGCTGCTCGAGTATTTGAACAAGGGTGGTGAGCTCGAGCCAGTTGCAGGCGAAGCCACGCCTGAGTTGCAACAGCTTCGCGAAAAGGCACTGGACGAGTCGCTGGCGCTGAACCGTTTCGACGGCGTCGCCCCGGATTTCACCGCACATGCTCGCGTCACCGCCGAGGCAGATCGGCGCTTTTACACCCGTGAATATTTTGTTGAAGTGGCCCCGGCCGACTTCGTCGAGCGCCACCTCAGCACACTGGTCGAGCTCGGCAAAGATCAGAGTCGGCGCATGAAAGACGTGCTCGACGGCCCGCTGCTCAGCGGCAAGCGCGGCATCAACGACCTGATCGACCGCCCGGCGATGGACGAGGTGCTGAACAATCATCGCGACAACCTCGGACGCTGGAATCGCCTGCTCGAACGCATCACCGCCGATCGCGCGCAACTGCTGTGCGCCGGGCGTTTCCATCGCTCGGCGTGGTATTTCGACGGGCAACTGCCAGCGCAGATCGATCAGGCTTTCGCCAGCGAATACGCCTGCCTCAAGGACATCGGCCGCAGCGACGCGGCCAACGAGCAAATGCTCGATTACCTCGAACAACACCCGCAACTGACCCGCCCGTTGTTCTACACCTTGCCGCTGCGCTTGCAGACCGAGCAGGCCGGGCAATATTCAACGCTGTTCAACGCCGGCATGGCGATGTTCAACAACCTGCCGGACTGGCTGGCCAAGTTGCAGAGCATCGAGCAGCCGCAGCTGCCCGCGCTGGACGACCTGCCCGCACACAGCCGAGTCCTCGCCGATGCCGTGCAAGACACCTACAGCCCGGCGCTGAACCTCGGCCTGAGCCGGGCGCTGGAAGGCTTCGATCTTGCCGGCGAGAAAATCCCCGACCTCGACGAACTGTTCCAGCGCTTGCCCAAAGCCCTGCGCCTGCGCGTCTTCGACGCCGCGCGAACCAGCGGCGTGACCTTCACCGTATCCACCCCGGCGGAACAAGCGGCGCTGCAAGCCACGATCAAGGAAGTGCTGCGCGAGCGCGACTACCTGAAAACCCTCAACCGCGAACGCAACCAGCTCACCCACAACAAAAACCGCCAGGGCCACAAAACCGCCCGGGCGGTGGAATTGCAGGAAGAAATCGTCCGCGTGCGCACGCAATTGGCGCTGTTCGAAGGCCGCCTCGCGGCGGCGTTGAGCCCGATTGATGAACTGCCGGATCGCTCGGCCCGGCTGTATGGCGCCACACCGGCGAAAGCGGGCGTGACGGTGGTGTTTCCGCCGGCGCAGCAAGGGGAATTGCGCGGGTTGCTGGAGAATATTCGCGCGGGGGTGGCGGGGGTTTCGAAGGCGAGTCTGGTGCGGACGGAGGGGATGGGGTTGTTGGTGGTGTTGGTGCAGGTGGTGAATTTGGTGGGGGTTTATCGGGAGCTGCGCAGGCAAACCGCGAATAAACGGGTTTGGCAGCCATTCGCCAATGCGATTGTCGCTACTGGGGCTGCAGGATTTACTGCCGCGCAAAGTCTCGGGGATACAGCCTTGAAAAACCGCAGTTCATTTCTGGCGACGAATCTTCAGCAGGCGGCGCTGAAAAACGTGCATGTGCAGTTAGGGAAACTGCATGTGGGATTAGGTTTTTTCACCTATTTGGCAGGGTTGGCATCGTCTGCGAACAGTCTTGTCACGCAGCGCAAAAATTGGGAGCAGGCGATTCGTAGTGGAAGCCATTCGGCGGGTAATGCAGCGGCACTGGGCACCTTGGGTTCCAGCGGAATGACAACCGTCAACGCATATGGTTTGGGTCACACCCTGTACGCAGGTTATACCGTGATTGTGGCGCCAAACGGTGCTGCACGAACTGCCGCGTGGGCCGCTGCGGGTACACGCCTTTCTACGGTGTTCTTCCGTTTCAACTTGGCGGGCGCGCTATTTACGGTCCTGGAGCTCAGCGGCAGTTGGTTGTATAGCCGCTTCAACCTCAGTGCCCACGATAAATGGCTGACAATCACACCATGGAGCAGGGATGGCGAGATGCGTGGTGACCACTCTCTTGATGACTATCAAAGTTACTTGGCTTTTTTAATTCACGCGCCTTACGCGCAACTTGGGAGAAATCCGCATGACTACTGGCTGAAAGATCTGCTGGTCAGAGCCAAGACCAGCGATATTCATCTGGTGCTGCCTCGACTGACGCTGAATGACTTGTTGCCTTCCCTTGGCAGTGAACCAAGCTGCCGGCTAGGTATCGGCGCACACCGCATTTCCAATCCGCTGCACAGTAGAGGAGTTCCACGGGAGCGGAGAGATGTCATCAGCAACGAAATTGTGAATAGCCTGCGCATCGTCAAGTCCAATTCGGAGGGACTCGTGCTCTGTCTTCAATACCCCAAAAATTCCGACTCTGAATTCGTCCCGGCGAAAGAAACACTGGAGTTGGCGGTTTGCATTCAGGCTATGAACAAAAAGGGTGAGTGGCAGTCACGAACCCGAGTAATCCATCTGGATCCTCGTGGAGACGGACACTACGCCGTAGTTGCACCTCAGTTTGTCAAAGAAAAGCCACCACTTGTTAAGGTCGAAATCCAGTATCTGGAGCGAGCCGACCATGCGCAATAGCAACGACAAACAAACACCAAGAGTGGCATTTGTACTGCCGAAACAAGCGGGATTTATTGAGCCGTTTCCGAGTGGAAAAATTACCTATCTCGCGCCCTTGCCATTACCAACACAAACGCCACCCTACGGGCCTCATATAGGGGTACTAAACAGTGTTTACATGGACTTCGGGTTGGGAAACCCGCAGGTATTCATGTGGCAGGTGACTTTAGGAGGACCGTTCAGTGGCACATTCATGATCGCGTTTCTATATCCACTGGTGGGAGGCTTAATTGGGCTCATGTTTGGAGATAACTGGGAGTTCATTAAGGAAATTATTGAGGGTGTTTTTCTTGCCCTTTACAAATTGGCGTTATTAACGGGTTTTATGGCCTTGGGTATCGGCCTGGCCGTCTGGCACCACGTCCACAAAAAACGTCTCTCCCTCATCCCAACCCGCTTCAACCGCCAACGCCGCGAAGTCTGCTTCATGCCCGAAGGCGCCACCGAACCAGTCTTCGTTCCATGGGAATCGCTCAGCGCCTGGATCATCGAAGCCAAAGGCGCCACCCAGTTTGGCATTCACCGCCAATACGGCATGGGCATCGGTTTCTACCAAGGTGAAACCCTCATAAGCCAGGAATTCCAATGCGCCGGCCTGGAGCTTGCGATCAGCCACTGGGAAGCGATTCGCGGCTACATGGAGTACGAGGTCAACGACCTTAAATCGATCCAGGACCTGCAAGACCTGCAAGGCCCGGACGACCCACCCCACGAAGGCCTGCATACATTCCACAATGCCCGCGCGCGGATGCATCAGCAGATCCATGAAGGCCGCCGCTCGCGGTTGTCGGGGTTCTTCTGGTACCTGTATCACGTCATGACCCTATGGACGATTCCCAACCGTCTGCTCGAATGGGAAATTCGTCGGCTGGAAAGAATCGGCAAGCAGGCGCTGCCGGAAGTCATGCGCGAATGGTCCGAGCCATTGCCAAAAGAGCAATGGGCCAAGCCGAGCGAAGAGTTGTTGCGGATGAGCGAGCTGGTGCGGCAGATGCACAGACGCCAGCCGCATCGGCCGATTACCGAAATATTCGCCGCTGCCGGTGCAAGCAGACACACGACAAGGCAAGGGGCGTGATTTGCCAGTAAACTCCCCTCCTCTCGCCGCCCGTTCTTCTTCGCGGCCACCCTCTTGATCAAAATGCGGAGTCCACCTTGCGTTTGTTCCACACCTCCGACTGGCACCTTGGGCAAAACCTGCACGGCCAGGAGCGCGATTTCGAGCACGCGTGTTTTCTCGAATGGCTGCTGCGCCAGTTGCACTTGGCGCAGCCGGATGTGCTGCTGATTGCCGGCGATATCTTCGATACGGTCAATCCGCCAGTCAAAGCTCAGGAACGCCTTTACGACTTCATCGTCAGCGCTCACGAACAGCAGCCGTTGCTGACCATCGTGATGATCGCCGGCAACCATGATTCCGGCTCGCGGATCGAGCTGCCGGCGCCGTTGATGCGGCGTTTGCGCACTCACGCGTTGGGTCGGGTCTTGTGGCTGGATGACGGGCAACTCGATGCCGAGCGCCTGCTGCTGCCGCTGCCGAATGCCCAAGGAGAAATCGCCGCGTGGTGTCTGGCGCTGCCGTTTTTGCGCCCGGCGGAAGTCACTGGCGCGCATCTGGGTGACAACTATCTGCGCGGCATCGGTCAGGTGCATGAATGGCTGATCGCGGCGGCGAATGCCAAGCGTCAACCCGGGCAGGCGTTGATCGCTATCAGCCACGCGCACATGGCCGGGGGCTCTGTGTCGGAGGATTCCGAACGCAGCCTGATCATCGGCAATGCCGAAGCGCTGCCCGCCAGCCTGTTCGGCGAAAGCATCAGTTACGTCGCCCTCGGCCATTTGCACAAGCCGCAGAAGGTCAACGGCGAGGAGCGCATTCGCTACAGCGGCTCGCCGATTCCGCTGTCGTTCTCCGAAATCGGTTATCAGCATCAGATTCTCGATGTGGTCCTGGACGGTGAAACCCTGGTCAGCGTCGAGCCGAAACTGATCCCGCGCTCGGTCAATCTGCAGCGCATCGGCCCGGCGCCGCTGGCCGAGATTCTGCTGCAACTGGCCGACCTGCCGAACATCGATCTGCTCGCCGAAACCCAGCGCCAGCCCTGGCTCGAAGTGCGCGTGCGTCTGGATGAGCCGCAGCCGGATCTGCGCCATCAAGTGGAAACCGCACTGCAAGGCAAAGCCGTGCGACTGGTGCGCATCGCCGCTGAATACGCCGGCAATCGTGGCGCCGATGGCAGCGATGACGGCAGCACACTGATCGAACTCGACCAGCTCACCCCGCAGGAACTGTTCAGCCGCGCCTGGCTCGACAATTACGGCAGCGAGGTCGACGACCAGACGCTCAAGGACTTCGCCGAACTTCTGCAGGACGTGCAACTGGAGGGCGAGCAGCCGTGAAGATTCTCGCCATTCGTTTGAAGAACCTCGCC
This sequence comes from Pseudomonas sp. Irchel 3F6, assembly GCF_900187595.1. NCBI lineage: Bacteria > Pseudomonadati > Pseudomonadota > Gammaproteobacteria > Pseudomonadales > Pseudomonadaceae > Pseudomonas > Pseudomonas sp. Irchel 3F6. The sequence continues at coordinate 1,235,531 of NZ_FYDP01000001.1, forward strand.
TCGCTGGCCGGTCCGTTCGAGATCGATTTCACCGCCGAACCGCTGGCCAGCGCTGGTCTTTTTGCGATCACCGGCCCGACCGGCGCTGGCAAGAGCACGCTGCTTGATGCGTTGTGTCTGGCGCTGTTCGGCGCCGTGCCGCGCCTGAACAACACCGGTCGCGATGCGAAAGTCCCCGACGCTGACGGTGAAATCGCCACTGGTGACCCGCGCACCTTGCTGCGACGCGGCACCGGTGAAGGCTATGCCGAAGTGGATTTTGTCGGCGTCGATGGCCGCCGCTATCGCGCGCGCTGGGAAGCCAATCGTGCTCGCGAGAAGGCTGGTGGCAAACTCCAGGCCAGTCGGCAGAGCCTGCGCGACATCGATCAGGATCAACTGCTCGCCAGCCAGAAAGGCGAATACAAAACCCAGCTGGAAGCCGCGCTGGGCCTGAACTTTGAACAGTTCACCCGCGCTGTGCTGCTGGCGCAGAGTGAGTTCAGCGCGTTCCTCAAGGCTGACGACAACGACCGCAGTGAACTGCTGGAAAAACTCACAGACACCGCGCTCTACACCCGCCTCGGCCGCCGCGCTTTCGACAAGACCAAAGAAGCCCGCGAAGCGCACAAGCTGTTGCAGGATCAGGCTACCGGGGTAACGCCTTTGGCGCCGGAAGCGCGCGCCGAACTCGACGAGCGTTTCAACACCGCGCAGCAACATATGAAGGCGCAACAGGCGCAGCTCAAACAGCTTGAGCAACAACACGGTTGGCTGAAGGATTTGCGTCAGTTGCAGGACGCGCAAAAAGCCGCCAGCGAACAACTGCAAACCGCGCAACAGCAATGGCAGGCACTGGCCGGCGAGCGGGTGAAGCTGACGCGTCTGGAACAGCTTGGCCCGCAACGCCATCAGTTCGCGCGCAAGGCCGAGCTTGATGCGCTGCTGACGCCACTGACGACGCAGATTGCCGCGCACACCCAACAACACGCCGCGTTGGGCGAACGCCAGACGCAACTGGCGCAAAACCTCGATACAGCAAAAGTCGCCCTCAGCGAAGCACAACAACGCCAGAGCGAAAACGCGCCGTTGCTGCGTCAGGCATTCGAAGAGCAAAGCACCCTCGCCCGTCTGATCAAGGACACTGCCAGCAGCGCCGAAGCCCGACAAACCGCCGAGCAAGCGTTCAAGGATGGCCAGAGCGCGATTCAGGCCTTGCAGGAAAAACAGGCTGAGGTCGCCGAGCGTTTGCAACGCATCGCCACCGAGCTTGAGCAGAGTGCGCATCTGGCGCCGTTGAGCGATGCCTGGAGCGCCTATCGCGACCGTCTGCAACAGCTGATGCTGATCGGCAACCGCATGAACAAGGGCCAGAGCGAACTGGCGTCCCTCGAACAGAACGCCGCGCGCAGTGCTGAGCAACTGGCCTCGCACAAGCAGCAACTGGAAGTGCTGTTCAAAGAGGCCGGCGCCGAGCCCGACGCGGTTGCGGAACAGATCGGCCTGCTCGGCACTTTGCTGCAGGACAACCGCAAACAGCTGCGCGCAGTTGAAGACCTGTCGCGCCTGTGGGCGTCTCAGCAGGATCTCGACAAGCGCAGCGCCGAGTTGCAACAACGTCAGCTCGACGCGCAGCAGCAACGCGAACGCTTGACCCAGGACGGTGTGAAAACCAAGGCCGAACTGACCGTCGCCGAGCAGACCCTCAATGTCACTCGCGAACTGCTCGAGCGTCAGCGGCTGGCGCGCAGTGCCAGTGTCGAAGAGTTGCGCGCGCAGTTGCAGGACGATCAGCCCTGCCCGGTCTGCGGCAGCAACGAGCATCCCTATCACCAGCCCGAAGCGCTGTTGCAGAGCCTTGGCCGTCACGATGAAAGCGAACAGGCCAACGCCCAGCAAGTGGTCGATCAGCTCAAGGAAAAACTGATCGAGCTGCGCGGCGAAGTCGGTGGCGTGATCGCGCAACAGAAAGAATTGCTCCAGCAACAGGAACAACTGGCGGCGCAACAACAAGCCCTGGCCCCGAGCCTCGACGCGCATCCGCTGGCCGCGCAACTGTTCAATCAGAACGCCGACAAACGCGACGCCTGGCTCAGCCGCCAGACCGAGCAGTTGAACCAGAGCATCACTCAAGACGAACAACGGCAAAGCGCCCTGCTCACCTTGCAACAGGACGCGGCGCGCTTGTCGCAACAATTGCGTCAGGCCGAAGTGGCTCACCAGCAAGCGACGCAACAGCTGAGCCATCAGCAGCATGAACTCAACAGCGACCGTCAGCGTCTTGAAGAAGAACTCGCCGCGTTTGGCCCGCTGCTGCCCGCCGACACGCTTGAGGCCTTGCGCCTTGAGCCGGCGGCAACGTTCATGCAGCTGGATCGGCAGATCGCCGAGCGTCTGGCCCAGCTCGAACAGCAAAAGGAAGAGCTGAGCGAACAGCAGCAACGCCAGCAGACGTTGGAGAAAGAACAGGATCGCCAACAGCTGCGCACTCAGCAACTGCACAGCGCCGAGCAACAATTCACCGCGCTGACCGAGCAGCAGCAAAGCTGTCAGGAAAAACTCGCGCAGTTACTTGGCGAGCACAGCAGCGCCGAGCATTGGCAGCAGCAGCTGGAACACGCGGTGGAACAGGCGCGCGTCGCCGAAACCAGCACCGCTGAGGAGCTGCAAAGCGTGCGCACGCAGCTGGTGCAGACCGCAGCCGAACTCAAGTCTCAGCAGGATCGCCTGCAAGCATTGGAGGCTGAAGAACAGGCACTCGCCGGCAAGATCGCCGATTGGCGCGCCAGCCACCCGGAACTGGATGACAGCGGCCTGGAAAACTTGCTGCGCTTCGACGACGCGCAAGTCGCCGAACTGCGCCAGACCCTTCAGCACAACGAAAAAGCCATCGAACAAGCCCAGGTCTTGTTGCAAGAGCGCGATCAGCGCCTGCTCGATCACCAGGCCCGGCAGGACGGCAAGCTCGAGGCCGCACAACTGGACAGCGCCCTCGCTGAGCTGCAAAACCAGTTCGCCGTCAGCGAACAGCAGTGCGCCGAACTGCGCGCCGAACAGGCGGAAGACCAGCGCCGACAGAACGCCAATCAGGCGTTGGCCCGGCAGATCGCTGACGCCTACGCCGAGTATCAACGCTGGGCGCGACTCAGTGCCTTGATTGGCTCGGCCACCGGTGACACCTTCCGCAAGATCGCCCAGGCGTACAACCTCGACCTGCTGGTGCACCACGCCAACGCGCAGCTGCGCCAACTGGTCAAACGCTATCGCCTCAAACGTGGCGGCAGCATGCTCGGCCTGCTGGTGATGGACACGGAAATGGGCGACGAACTGCGCTCGGTGCATTCGTTGTCGGGCGGCGAGACGTTCCTCGTATCACTCGCCCTTGCGCTGGGTCTGGCCTCGATGGCGTCGAGCACGCTGAAAATCGAATCGCTGTTTATCGACGAAGGTTTCGGCAGCCTTGATCCGGAATCCTTGCAACTGGCCATGGACGCGCTCGATGGCTTGCAGGCACAGGGACGCAAGGTGGCGGTGATTTCCCACGTGCAGGAAATGCACGAGCGGATTCCGGTGCAGATTCAGGTGCGGCGCCAAGGCAATGGTTTGAGCACGCTGGAGGTGAAATGAACACGCTGTATTCCTTCCGCCGCTGCCCTTACGCCATGCGTGCGCGAATGGCGTTGCGTTATGCGGGCGTGCCGGTGGAGATTGTCGAAGTCAGTCTCAAGGACAAACCGGCGCAGATGCTGGCGCTCTCGCCCAAGGGCACCGTGCCGGTGCTGAATGCCGATGGCGTGGTGATCGATGAGAGTCTGCAGATCATGTGCTGGGCGTTGGCGCAGAATGATCCGGATGATTGGTTGCTGGCCGGTGATTCGTTCGCGGCACTGTGGATGGAGAAACTGATTGAAGGCAATGATCAGATTTTCAAATCGGCTTTGAATCGCTACAAGTACGCCGAGCGTTACCCTGAGCAGCCGATGGAAGCTTATCGGGCTGAAGGTGCGTTATTTCTGCAGAAACTGGATGAGCTGCTTGAAGGACGTGAGTACTTGCTGGCCGATCATCCGAGCCTCGCCGACATCGCCCTGCTGCCCTTCGTCCGGCAGTTCGCTCACGTTGATCGCGAGTGGTTCGCGCAGACGCCTTATGTTCGCTTGCAGGTGTGGTTGCAGCGTTTCCTCGAATCCGACCTGTTCACCTCAATCATGAAAAAATAACCCTCTGTCCCTTTGATCGTTCCCACGCTCCGCGTGGGAATCGCTCTGCGTCCCAGTGGAACGCGGAGCGTCCCTTGAGGCATTCCCACGCAGAGCGTGGGAACGATCATTAGGCCAGTGCTTGGCACATGCCCAGCGCCATGCAATCCACTTCAAACGGCCCGAGAAAATCCAGCGCGACCTTGACCGGTGGATTGCCGGCCATCAACCCCAGCGTGTTGGCTCTTTCAATGTTGTGGGCGATGTTGTGGTTGGCCTCTATGGCCCGGGCCAAGCCGCCCACCGAGCCTTGGCCAAATCCCAACAGTGAGGCGCCGTTGGTCATCAGCGCGAGGCTGGCGATGACCCAGAGTCTGTAGCCTTTCATGCGCCGCCGACTCCTGCGAGTTCGGCCCTGTCGACCATCGCGCTTTGCGAGCGCAGTTCGAACTGGATGCCGGGGTGGGCGACGTCGATCGGGGCGTCGAAGCTGTGTTCCATTTGTGCGCCGATGCTGACAAACAGCACCACGGCCAGGTACAGACCGATGGCCAGGTAGGCGCCGCGTTTGGCGGAAGTGAGGATTGCGCTGGCCATGGTGTTCTCCGTGGGCAAAGGTTTCGATGGCCACAGAATCAATCAAAAAAGCCGAAGCAACCACTCAGGGTTTGCAATGGTGAATATCAGCTTCGTTGATTATTTAGCGGCTCTATTTGCCCGCGAGAGAAAACCTATGAGTGGAGAACGCGTACGCGCGTAGGAGCTGCCGAAGGCTGCGATCTTCTGATTGATCGTTCCCACGCTCCGCGTGGGAATGCCTCAAGGGACGCTCCGCGTTCCAATGGGACGCAGAGCGTCCCGGGCTGCGTTCCCACGCAGAGCGTGGGAACGATCAGGTGACGCTCGCGCGTAGGAGCTGCCGAAGGATGCGATCTCTTGTTTGATCGTTCCCACGCTCCACGTGGGAACGATCAAGATCGCAGCCTTCGGCAGCTCCTACAAGGAGACGGGAATTTCAGGCTTGGGTTTTGTGATCCAGCGCGGCGTAGAAGTTGGCGCTTTGTTGCAGGTATTTCTGGGTGTAGCTCTGGGTGTGGGATTTTTTGCTGGCGATTTCGACGTTGGCACCGGCTGGCAATACCACGGTGGCAGAAATGGCGGAAGCGGCGATGACGGAGAAGAGATTGAAATTCATGGCGGTAACCCTCGTGTTCGTTTGCTTGGTTTGCCCGGTCGGGCTGTGAAACAAACGTAACGCTCGAGGGTTGCTCGCTTGAAATCTTTTGTAGCATTAGCCGATATCAGTGCAATTAATACAACGATGCAGGCCCCGCAGACCGGGGCCTGTGGCTTATTGTCGCACTACAAACTTCAGATCGCTTGGCGCGTCCATCGGCAGTTTTTGCACGGTTTTACCGAGCAGACCCGTCTTGGCATCGCGCTCGACGACGACAATCTGGTTGCTCTTCTGGTTGGCGATCAAGACGAATTTACCGCTCGGATCGAGGGCAAACTCGCGCGGGTGATCACCCTCGACCGAGCGCTTTTGCAGCTCTTTGAGCTGACCGGTCGCAGAATCAATGCCGAACACTACGAGCTGATTGGCCGTGCCGCGATTGCTCACGTAGAGAAACTTGCCGTCAGCCGAGGCATGCAGCGCCGCGCCGGCCTTGTCCGAGGTTGGCTGGCCCGCCGCCAGATCGACCAGTTGCGTCTGGGTCAGTACGCCGTCCTTGTAGTCGAACACCGCGACCTGTGCACTCATCTCCATGGTCAGCCAGGCGTGTTTGCCGTCAGCGCTGAACAGCAGATGACGCGGGCCACTGCCGGCCGGCAAGGCTACCGAGGCGGTTTTTGCCGGGGTCAGCGGCAGGTGTGGATTGGCCTTCGGGTCGTACTGATAGATGAAAACCTTGTCCGCGCCCAAATCATTGGAGAACACATAGCGCCCGTCCGGCGACGACACCGTCGAGTGCACATGATTGGAAGCCTGACGCTCAGGGTTGACCCGACTGGCCGGGTGGCCGCTCATCTGCACCACCGGTTTCAACTGGCCGTCGGCATCGACCGGCAATACCGCCAGGGTGCCGCCCGGATCTTGCATCACTGAGTAGTTGCTGACGAACAGGTGTTTGGCATCGGCGCTGAGGCTGGAATGGGTCGGCTCGTTGCCCAGGCTCTGCACCTGATTGATCAGGCTCAGCGCATGGGTCTTCGGGTCAATGGCGAAGCTGCTGACGCGGCCGACCGGATCGGTCTGGCCCGGGCCGTTTTCGTTGACCACGAACAGGCGTTTCTGGTCTTTCGAGAGGGTCAGCCAGGACGGGTTTTCGGTCTTGACCACTTGCAGCGGCTTGGCGTCGATCTGGCCGGTGGCGCTGTCGAACTGCATGCGGTAGATGCCCTGGCTGGAACCGGCGGTGTACGAGCCGACCAGCAACTGCAAGGTGTCGGCGCTGGCGCTGGAAAGCCCCATCGCGCCGACGCTGCCGGCCATCAGCAAAGGCCAGAAATTACGCATCTTCATTATTGTCATCCTCATCGTCGCTGCTGCTGACTACGTCGCCGAGGCACACCAGACGATGCTCGCCCGTGGTCTTGGTGTCGCTGGCGTAACCGACGATCAGCCAGCTCTGCAGCGTCTCATCGAACGTCGCTTGCGCGACCTGCGCCGGGGTGAATTCCCAGTGCTTGGCTGCACGGCCATCAATGCATTCGATGTGCAGGTTATCGTCCTCGTCGAGGGCGAATTCGAAGGCGTGCAGGCCATCGATTTCGACCATATCGCAGTGTTCGAGGGCGTTGAGAAGGGTTTGGGCAGTCATGGCAAACAGTCTTTCTAGGGGGGAAAGGGCCAATGATAGCCCAATGTGATCCAGAGGCCCCTGCTGGAACCTCTGTCTGATCGTTCCCACGCTCCGCGTGGGGATGCCTCAAGGGACGCTCCGCGTTCCAGTGCGACGCAGAGCGTCCCGGGCTGCATTCCCACGCAGAGCGTGGGAACGATCAACACAAAAAATCGCGGTGTTGGCTAGATCGCCTCACGCGATGGCTTGCCATCCACCAGGCGCTGAATCCGCAGCGGGTTGGCGTTTTTCAGTGGTTCGGGCAGCAAGCTGTCCGGGTAGTTCTGGAAGCACACCGGGCGCAGGAAGCGATCGATCGCCAGCGTGCCCACTGACGTGCCGCGCGCATCGGACGTCGCCGGGTACGGGCCGCCATGCACCATCGAATCGCACACTTCGACACCAGTCGGATAACCGTTGAGCAGGATGCGCCCGACTTTCTGTTCCAGCAGCGGCGTCAGTTCGGCGAATTGCTCGAAGTCAGACGGCTCACCAATGATCGTCGCGGTCAGTTGACCGTGCAGGCCGTGCAGCGCTGCGCTCAGTTGTGCCTGATCGGCCACTTCGACGATTACTGTGGTCGGACCGAACACTTCTTCCTGTAGCACTTCGTCGCCGTTGATCAACAGGCTGACATCGGCCTTGAACAACTGCGGCTGCGCCTGATTGCCCTGCTGCGGATTACCGGCCAGATGCTCAATGCCGCTGTGCGCCAGGAGCTTTTCCAGGCCTTTACCGTAGCTGCCGAGGGTGCCGGCGTTGAGCATGGTTTGCGCCGGTTGATCACCGATCGCAGCGGCGACTTGCTCTACAAACGCGCTGAACTGCGCAGAGCGAATACCGATCACCAGACCCGGGTTGGTGCAGAACTGACCGCAACCCTGCACCACCGAAGCGGTGAGGTCGCGCGCGACGGTTTCCGAACGCGCAGCCAGTGCCTGCGGCAGCACGATCACCGGGTTGATGCTCGACATCTCGGCGAACACCGGGATCGGTTGCGGACGTGCAGCGGCCATGTCGCACAAAGCGCGACCGCCCTTCAGCGAACCGGTGAAACCAACGGCCTGAATCGCCGGGTGCTTGACCAGCCATTCGCCGACGCCACCACCGTAGATCATGTTGAACACGCCAGCGGGCATACCGGTTTTTTCTGCGGCACGAATGATCGCGTCGGCGACCAATTCAGCGGTGGCCATGTGGCCGCTGTGGGCCTTGAACACTACCGGGCAACCGGCGGCCAGCGCTGCTGCGGTATCGCCACCGGCAGTGGAGAACGCCAGCGGGAAGTTGCTCGCACCAAACACCGCGACCGGGCCGAGGCCGATGCGGTACTGACGCAGATCCGGACGTGGCAGCGGCTGACGATCCGGCAGTGCCAGATCGATCCGTGCGCCGTAGAAATCACCGCGACGCAGGACTTTGGCGAACAGACGCATCTGCCCGCTGGTGCGACCACGCTCGCCCTGAATGCGTCCGGCCGGCAGCGCGGTTTCGCGGCAGACCACGGCGACGAAATCGTCGCCAAGCGCATCCAGCTCATCCGCGACTGCGTCGAGGAACTGCGCGCGACGTTCGGCGCTGAGGCTGCGATACGTCGGGTAAGCCGCAGCGGCGGCCTTGGCGGCGGCGTCGACTTCTTCGGCCGTGGCCTGAATGAAATCGTGCGGCAGGGCCTCGCCCGTGCTGGCGTCGACCGAGTGCAGTTTGACGCTGCCGGCGGCGCTGCGCTGACCGCCGATGTAGTTGTGACCGAGAATCTGAGTCATGGGATCTCCTTAAAGGGTGCCGATGCTGTCCGGTTCAAAAGCCGCCTGAACCGGTGCGATACCGTTGACCAGCGCAGCGCCGAAGTCGGCCTGGCTGATCTCGAACGTGTCGCCCGGCTGGGTGCGGATGCCGTCGGCAAACGACAGGGTCGCAGTGCCGAAAAAGTGAATATGCACGTCGCCCGGACGCAGGAACTGACTGTATTTGAAGTGGTGGTACTCAAGGTTCGCCAGGCTGTGGCACATGTTGGCCTCGCCACTGAGGAACTCGTTCTGCCAGAGCACTTCGCCGTCACGCAGGATTCGGCTGGTGCCGGCAAGGTGTTGAGGCAATTCACCGGTACGAAGTTCCGGGCCATAACTGCAACTGCGCAATTTCGAGTGCGCCAGGTACAGGTAATTCTTGCGCTCCATGACGTGGTCGGAGAACTCGTTGCCCACCGCGAAACCGAGGCGATACGGCTTGCCATCGTTGCCGATGACATACAGGCCGGCCATCTCTGGCTCTTCACCGGCGTCTTCGGCGAACGGCGGCAGCGGGAACGCCTGCCCCGGACGCACGACAATGCTGCCGTCGCCCTTGTAGAACCACTCCGGTTGCACACCGGCCTGCCCCGCCGCTGGTTTACCGCCCTCCACGCCCCATTTGAAAATGCGCATGGTGTCGGTCATCGCCGCTTCATCGCCGGCCTGCTGGTGCATCTTGTCCCGCGCCGAAGCACTGCCCAGATGGGTCAGACCAGTACCGCTGACCAGCATGTGTGCCGGGTCCGGGTGATCCAGTGGCGGCAGGATGCGCAGGTCTTTGAGCAACTGCGCGTAGTCGTGGCTGGCACCGAGGCCGAGGCTTTGCACTTGCTGCTCAAGGGAGCTACCGGCCTCGATTGCCGCCAGGGCCAGATCACGGAGACTGCGGGCGTCCTCGACTTCGCGGACCTGACCGTTGTCGACCACGCCGACCCGGCGCTCGCCGTTGGGTAATTCGAATTGAACCAGATGCATGATTTTCTCCTGTTCCATCAAAAACGCCGCTATCCCCTGTGGGAGCGAGCCTGCTCGCGAAAGCGGTGTACCGGTCACCAGCAGTGTTGAATGTGATGGCCTCTTCGCGAGCAGGCTCGCTCCCACAGGGGCCAGTGTTGTCAGTCAGATGCGGGTCGCGCCACGGGCGCTGGCGGCGAACTGGTCGACGGGCAGCACATGCTTGCGTTCCAGCACGCGGTAAACGACGCCGGTCAGAATCAGCCCGAACACCATCACGCCCGAGAGGAAGTACAACCCCGAAGCCAGATTGCCGGTGTATTCCTTCAACGCGCCGATCACGAACGGCCCGATATACCCGCCCAGATTGCCCACCGAGTTGATCAAGGCAATCCCCGCCGCGGCACTCGCACCGGCAAAAAAGCGTCCGGGCAAAGTCCAGAACACCGCGGTGCATGAGAACAACGCGAACGCCACCAGACACAGCGCCGCCAGTTGCGCCACCGGCAGCGACAGCCAGGCACTGAGGAACAGGCCCAGCGCACCGAGCACATAGAGCACCGCCAAGTGGCCGTAGCGATCATTCAAGCGGTCGGAACTGCGCGGAATGATCAGCAGGCCGATGATCCCGAAAATGTATGGCACCGAAGAGACGAACCCGGTGACCAGATCGCTGCCGCCGAACTGTTTGATCAACGTCGGCAGCCACAGGCCCAGACCATAAATGCTCAGGGTCACCGGCAGATAGAACAGCGCCAGCAACAACACACGTTTGTCTTTCAGCGCATGCAGCGGATTGCCGTGACGGGTCTGGCCGTATTCCTGCAAGTCCTTTTTCAGTTCGCCGGTCAGCCAGTCTTTTTCCGCCTGATCCATCCACTTCACTTGCTGCGGGCCGTCCGGCAGCCAGCGCAGCACCGGCCAGGTCAGCAGGATCGCCGGGGTGCCGATGACGATGAACAGCCACTGCCAGCCATGCAGACCAAGGATGCCGTCCATGCCCAGCAAACCGCCGGACACGGGACCGGTGATCATCATCGCGATGGGTTGCGAGAGGATGAACAGGCCGAGGATCTTGCCGCGATGGCGCACCGGGAACCATTGGGTGATGTAGTACAGCACACCGGGGAAGAAGCCCGCCTCGGCCGCGCCGAGCAGAAAGCGCATCACGTAGAAGCTGTGCGGCCCTTGCACGAAGGCCATGCCGATGGTGATCGCGCCCCAGGTGATCATGATCCGCGCGAACCAGCGTCGTGCGCCGAAGCGTTCGAGCATCAGGTTGCTGGGAATCTCTAAAAGAAAGTAACCAATGAAGAACAGCCCGGCACCGAGGCCATAGGCGGCGTCGCCGATACCGATGTCCGCGCCCATGTGCAGCTTGGCGAAGCCGACGGCGGAGCGATCCACATAGGCGATCAGGTACAGCAGGATCAGGAAGGGAATCAGTTTCAGTGTGATGCGCCGGACAAGCCGCAATTCCTGGCTCATGAGATCGGTCTCCGATTGTTGTTTTTATAGAACCTCGGGGGACGCCTCTCGCCAAAACAGCCAGGGCCACCCCTCCGTCGAAAACGACTATATAGTAATACTAATTACCCAACAACACTTCCAAAGCGCGGATTTTGAGCTTAGATTAAGCGTCAGCTCGCAAACAATAGTCTTACAATAAGAGAATCGATCATGTCTGATAAGAAACCCACCCTGCGCTCCGCCCAATGGTTTGGCACGGCCGACAAGAACGGCTTCATGTACCGCAGCTGGATGAAGAATCAGGGCATCGCCGACCATCAGTTCCACGGCAAGCCGATCATCGGCATCTGCAATACCTGGTCGGAACTGACCCCGTGCAACGCGCACTTCCGCCAGATCGCGGAGCACGTCAAACGCGGGGTGATCGAGGCTGGTGGTTTTCCGGTGGAGTTTCCGGTGTTCTCCAACGGCGAATCGAACCTGCGCCCGACCGCCATGCTCACCCGCAACCTGGCGAGCATGGACGTTGAAGAAGCGATTCGCGGCAACCCGATCGACGGCGTAGTGCTGCTCACCGGTTGCGACAAAACCACTCCAGCACTGCTGATGGGCGCGGCCAGTTGCGACGTGCCGGCCATCGTCGTCACCGGCGGGCCGATGCTCAACGGCAAGCACAAAGGCAAGGACATCGGTTCCGGCACCGTGGTCTGGCAGCTTAGCGAACAGGTCAAGGCCGGCACCATCACCATCGATGACTTCCTCGCGGCCGAGGGCGGCATGTCGCGTTCGGCGGGCACCTGCAACACCATGGGCACTGCGTCGACCATGGCGTGCATGGCTGAAGCGCTGGGCACTTCGCTGCCGCACAACGCCGCGATTCCGGCCGTAGATGCGCGCCGTTATGTGCTGGCGCACATGTCCGGCATGCGTGCGGTGGAGATGGTGCGTGAAGACCTGAAACTGTCGAAGATCCTCACCAAGGAAGCCTTTGAAAACGCCATTCGCGTCAACGCCGCCATTGGTGGTTCGACCAACGCCGTGATCCACTTGAAAGCCATCGCCGGGCGCATCGGCGTCGAGCTGGACCTGGACGACTGGACGCGCATCGGTCGCGGCATGCCGACCATCGTCGACCTGCAACCGTCCGGGCGTTTCCTGATGGAAGAGTTCTACTACGCCGGTGGTTTGCCAGCGGTGCTGCGTCGCCTCGGCGAAGCCAATCTGATCCCCAACCCGAACGCACTGACCGTCAATGGCAAGTCCATCGGCGAGAACACCAAGGACGCGCCGATCTACGGCGAAGACCAAGTGATCCGCACCCTCGACAATCCGATTCGCGCTGACGGCGGCATCTGTGTGTTGCGCGGCAATCTGGCGCCGTTGGGCGCGGTGCTCAAGCCGTCCGCCGCTAGCGCTGAACTGATGCAGCATCGCGGTCGCGCCGTGGTGTTCGAGAACTTCGACATGTACAAGGCGCGGATCAACGATCCGGAGCTGGACGTCGATAAGGATTCGATTCTGGTGATGAAGAACTGCGGGCCGAAGGGTTATCCGGGCATGGCTGAAGTCGGCAACATGGGCCTGCCGGCCAAGCTGTTGGCGCAAGGCGTGACGGACATGGTGCGCATTTCCGATGCACGGATGAGCGGCACCGCTTACGGCACGGTGGTTCTGCACGTCGCGCCGGAAGCGGCAGCGGGCGGGCCTTTGGCGGCAGTAAAGGAAGGCGACTGGATCGAACTCGATTGCGCCAGCGGCCGTCTGCATCTGGACATTCCGGATGCTGAACTGGCGGCACGCATGGCCGATCTGCAAGCACCGCAGCAGTTGCTGGTGGGCGGTTATCGTCAACTGTACATCGATCACGTCCTGCAGGCGGATCAGGGTTGCGACTTTGACTTCCTGGTTGGTTGCCGAGGTGCCGAGGTTCCGCGCCACTCTCACTAACAGCGCAATTCCCCTGTGGGAGCGAGCCTGCTCGCGAAGAGGGAGTGTCAGTCGACATCTATTTGACTGATATGCCGCCTTCGCGAGCAGGCTCGCTCCCACAGTTGCTTTTGCGTATCGCCTCAAATCTGTGCCGTGCCTGCTATGATGCGCGGCATCTCCATCGCTCAGGATCGCGCCACTCCCCATGGATTACCGCAAACCTTCCGACCGTAAAAGCATGCACTCGCGCATCGTCCAGGAACTGGGCATGCAGATCGTCTCCGGACGCTTTTTGCCCGACGACAAACTGCCCGCCGAAGCCCTGCTTTGCGAGGAGTACGCGGTCAGTCGCCCGGTATTGCGCGAAGCGACGCGGGTGCTGGTGGCCAAGGGTCTGGTGTATTCCAAACCCCGCGTCGGCACCGTGGTCAAGGCGCGCCGCGAATGGCACATGCTCGACCCGGACGTGCTGCACTGGCTGATGCAGAGCAGTCCGCAGAATGAATTCTTCAACGTGCTGACCAGCGTGCGCAGCATCATCGAACCGGCAGCCGCCGCCCTCGCCGCTCAGCATGCAACCGATGCCGACATCGCCGCGATCAACGAAGCCTACCAACGCATGGAAGCCGCGCCGACTCCGGAAGCGCTGTTGCAGCCGGACCTGGACTTCCACAGCCGCATCGCCGACGCGACGCACAACGACCTGCTGGCGAACCTGTGCAACATGTTGGCGGTAGCGATTGCCGAGGCGTTGAAGCATTCCAATCAACGGCCGAATCTGCATGAACTGGCGTTGCCGCGACACAAGGCGATTCTGACCGCGATCGAGAACCGCGATGCCCTGGGTGCCCGGCATGCGACGCTGGTGCAGCTGGATGATGCGCGCAGTGCGTTGAGTGTGGTGCTGGGTGCTGAGCTTTCTTAGGGCTTGAGACCGCTTGCCCTCACCCTAGCCCTCTCCCAGAGGTAGAGGGGACCGATTGGGGAATATTTGAGATTTACGCCGACTTGAACGTTCTGCTGTGAATCCATAACCGACTCGGTATTTCAGGCCGATATATCTAGCCGCACCCCTCGGTCAGTCCCCTCTCCCTCCGGGAGAGGGCTAGGGTGAGGGGCTCTTGATCTTGATTCACAAAAAAAGCCGCAACCCCTCAAGGTTGCGGCTTTGTCGTTTCAGGCCTTCAGATCAGTGGGCAAACAGCGAATTGCCCTTCTGCCCCGCCAGCTTCTCCGGCTTGATCAGGAACTTGGCCAGCGCCGGCAGCAGCCACAGCGCGCCGAACATGTTCCACAGCAGCATGAAGGTCAGCATCAGGCCCATGTCGGCCTGGAACTTGATCGCCGAGAAGATCCAGGTGCACACGCCGATCGCCAGGCACAGGCCGGTGAACAGCACCGCTTTACCGGTCGACTTCAGCGTCTGGTAATAGGCTTCCTGCAACGGCAGCCCGGCACGCAGGAAACTTTCCAGGCGGCTGTAGATGTAGATGCCGTAATCCACGCCAATCCCCACGCCCAACGCCACCACCGGCAGCGTCGCGACTTTCACGCCGATGCCCATGAACGCCATCAGCGCGTTGCCGAGCACCGAGGTGAGCACCAGCGGCAGGACGATGCACAGGGTTGCCGCCCATGAGCGGAAGGTGATCATGCACATCACCGCCACGCAGATGTACACCAGGATCAGAATGGTCAGCTCAGCCTGTTTGATGACTTCGTTGGTGGCCGCTTCGATCCCGGCGTTACCGGCAGCAAGGATGAATTCCAGGCCGTCCTTGTTGTTTTCCTTGGCAAACTCCTGCACCGCTTGCACCGCACGGTCGAGGGTTTCGGCCTTGTGGTCGTTGAGGAACACCAGTACCGGTGCCAGCGAGCAGCTGTTGTTGTACAGGCCATCGGCGCGGGCGATCGAGTTGTTCAGTACGTCCGGGTTGCGCGACAGGGTTTCCCATTTCAGGTTGCCCTCGTTCATGCCCTTGATCATCTGCTTGGACACGGTCACCAGCGAGATCGCCGACTGCACGCCCTCGGTGTTCTGCATCTTCCACATCAGCTGATCGATCGGCGCCATGGCTTCGTAGCGCGAGCAGCCTTCGGCCTTGGTCTTGACCATCACCACCAGCACGTCGGAACTGGTCGAGTAGTTGCTGATGATGAAGTTATTGTCCTTGTTGTAACGCGAGTCCGGACGCAGTTCCGGCGCGCCCTGGTCGAGGTCGCCGATCTTCAGGTTCTGGCTGTACCAGAGGCCGCCGCCGAAGGCGATCAGCGCCAGTGCGACCGAAATCGGCGCGACTTTCGGGCTGGCGAAGTTCGACAGCAGGCGCCAGAACGGGTGCTCGCGGTTGGCGTCCTTCTTGCTCTTGGCAATCGCGCGCTTGCTGATGCCGACATAGGAAATCGCCACCGGCAGCAGGATCAGGTTGGTGAACACGATCACCGCAACACCAATGGACGCGCCGATGGCCAGTTCACGGATCACCCCGATGTCGATGATCAGCAGGGTAATGAAGCCCACCGCATCGGCCAGAATCGCGATCATCCCCGGCAGGAACAACTGGCGGAAGGTGCGCCGAGCAGCGGTCAGCGCGTTGTCAGCCTCGCTGGATTGCAGGGCGATACCGTTGATCTTCTGCACGCCGTGGGAAATGCCGATGGCGAAAATCAGGAACGGCACCAGCATCGAATACGGGTCGAGCCCGAAGCCGAAGAAGTGCATCAACCCGAGCTGCCAGACCACCGCCACCAGCGTCGTGCTCAACACCGCGATGGTGCTGCGCAGGCAGTTAGTGAACCACAGCAGCAGAATCAGGGTGATGACGAAGGCGACACCGAAGAACAGCACCACCATCACCAGACCGTCGATCAGGTCGCCGACCTTCTTGGCGAAACCGACAATATGGATCTTGATGTTGGGGTTCTGCGCTTCGAACTTGTTGCGGATCTTGTCTTCGAGCTCATGGGAGAACTGGCGATAGTCCAGCGCCAGCAACTTGCCCTGATCCTGGGGGTCCGGATAGGCCTCCAGCAGCGGGATGTCGACGATGCTCGACTTGAAGTCGTTGGCCACCAGACGCCCGACCTGGCCGGACTTGAGCACGTTGTTGCGCAGCAGATCGAGGCTGTCCTGGGAACCGTTGTAGCTCTGCGGAATCACTTCACCGCCGGCGAAACCCTCTTCGGTCACTTCGGTCCAGCGTACGCTCGGGCTCCACAGCGATTTGAGCCCGGAACGGTCGACGCCGGAAATGTAGAACACTTCGTCGTTGATCTGGCGCAGGGTCTCCATGTACTCCTTGGAGAAGATGTCACCGTCGGTGGCTTCCACCGAAATACGTACGGTGTTGCCCAAGTTCGCCAGATCGTTGCGGTGCTCCATCATCTTTTCGATGAAGGGATGCTGCAGCGGGATCATTTTTTCAAAACTGGTCGACGGCCGAATCAGCGTGGCCTGCCAGAACAGGAAAATACTCACCACCAGGCAGATCAGGATCACGGCCGGACGGTTGTTGAAGATCAGGCGCTCGAGAACCGTCGCCTTTTCCTGCTGAGGAGTGATCAAGGAAGTCATAGCCCCGCCTTCTTGTTATTGGTCTCGGCACCGTTTGGCTGGGTGATGTGCAAACCACCCTGCCCGGTCAGAATCAGGTTGCCGTTGCCAGCGGCGGTAACCGACGACAGCGAAATGCGATCCGGACGGTTGAACACGCTGAAGGTTTCGCCGTTGTCGCTGCTGCTGATCACCGAACCGCCGTTACCGACGATCACGATCGAGCCGTCTTCGAGCAGCGTGCCGCCAGACAGACCGAACTCCAGCGCACCGCGTGCAGCTTTGAGTTCGACCTGCTCCCAGGTGCTGCCGAAATCAGTGGAGCGATAAAGATTGCCGCGCAAGCCGTACGCCAGCAGGGTCTGCGGCTGCGCCGTGCCGATCACGCCGAACAGCGAACCTTCGTACGGGCCTTCGAGCTTTTCCCAGGTCTGGCCGTCATCGGCGGAGCGGAACATGCTGCCGGACTCGCCGACGATGAACAGCCCGGCGTCTTTCACGGCGGCGATGGCGTTGAGGTGGAACTGGTCTTCGTTGTCGAGGCGATCGCTGACGTCTTCCCAGTGCTTGCCGCCGTCGGAGGTTTCCAGCAGCGTGCCGTAGGCGCCCACGGCAAAGCCGCTGCTGGCGTCCTTGAACCAGACGTCGAGCAGCGGCGATTCGCGTGCGAGGTCTTCGAATTGTTTGGTCCAGGTCAGACCGCCGTCTGCGCTGGCGAGAATCTGTGCGTCGTGGCCCACGGCCCAGCCGTTTTTGTCATCGACGAAATACACGGCAGTGAGCAGTTGCCGGGTCGGCACCTTGGCCTGGGTCCAGGTTTTGCCCTGGTCATCGGAATAGACGATGTGCCCGCGATCGCCGACCGCGACAAGACGCGCGCCAGCGTGGACGACATCAAGAATCAGGCTTTTTGCGGCCTTGGCCGATTCGGTGGCATAGACCACGTCAGCCGGGGCCTCGGCGGCAATCACAGGTGCCGATAACGTGGCAAAGCCCAGCAGCGAGAGTGCTGTGGCCAGCAACGCGGTGTTGCGTAACGCCGGCGGGCGGCAACGACTCATAGACCTTCCCCTATTTATTATTGTTGGG
This sequence comes from Pseudomonas sp. Irchel 3F6, assembly GCF_900187595.1. NCBI lineage: Bacteria > Pseudomonadati > Pseudomonadota > Gammaproteobacteria > Pseudomonadales > Pseudomonadaceae > Pseudomonas > Pseudomonas sp. Irchel 3F6. The sequence goes on from NZ_FYDP01000001.1 coordinate 1,253,343, forward strand.
CCATCGGGCCTTCAAGGGCGCCGCAAGGGTGCTCGGCTAGTGGCAGATCAGAAGCATAGTCCTGAAACCCGCAATCCAGAGCCCCTTCGGAAGCTGGCTCATCCTATCGGGCTTTGCAAATGTCTGACAATCGGCGCCGCGTTATCTTTTGTTAACCGAAAGCGGCTCTCTGTAACCCATCATTTTCCCTGTGGGAGCGAGCCTGCTCGCGAATGCGGTGCATCAGTCACCCTGTCTATTGGCTGACCCACCGCTTTCGCGAGCAGGCTCGCTCCCACAGGGTTTGTAGTGATGGTTGGTTTTGCGACAAAGGGTGAATGCGCAGCCATTCGTAGGATGGATGACGCAATTGTTGCGGAGGGGACTTGCAGGATCGGTATTATGGTATACCATCAGACGCACAGACACTCTCAATCCCCCAACGGAGCAGCTCATGAGTTTCGAAATTCGCAAGATCGTCAGCTATGTCGAAGAAACCTTCATTGAAGGCGGCAAGGCTACTGACAAGCCGGTGACCATGGTCGGCCTCGCCGTGGTGATGAAGAACCCGTGGGTGGGCAATGGTTTTGTCGAAGACCTCAAGCCGCAGATCCGCGCCAACTGCTCCGACCTCGGCGCCATGATGGTCGAGCGTCTGGTCGGCATCATTGGTGGCGCCGAGAAGATCGAGGCTTACGGCAAAGCCGCCGTGGTCGGCGCTGACGGCGAGATCGAACACGCCTCCGCCGTGATCCATACGCTGCGCTTCGGCAACCACTATCGCGAAGCGGTGAAAGCCAAGAGCTACCTGAGCTTTACCAACAAGCGCGGCGGTCCGGGTACGTCGATTCAGATCCCGATGATGCACAAGGACGACGAAGGCCTGCGTTCGCACTACATCACTCTGGAAATGCAGATCGAAGACGCGCCGCGTGCCGACGAAATCGTCGTCGTGCTGGGTTGCGCCGACGGTGGCCGCCTGCACCCGCGTATCGGCAACCGCTACATCGATCTGGAAGAACTGGCCGCCGAAAAAGCCCAGTAATCACAACAAGAAAGGCATTGCAGGAGCGCTCCATGATTCGGCTCACCGCTGAACTCACCCCGGCTGGCACCAGTTACCTGGCGACCGGCCAAGGCCAGCCCGTGGTCTTGATCCACGGCGTGGGCCTGAACAAAGAAATGTGGGGCGGGCAGATTGTCGGCCTCGCCAGCCAGTATCAGGTGATCGCCTACGACATGCTCGGCCACGGCGCCAGCCCGCGCCCGGCCAGCGGCACCGACCTGCTCGGTTACGCCGATCAGTTGCTCGAGCTGCTCGATCACCTCAATCTGCCCCAGGCAGCGGTGATCGGTTTCTCCATGGGCGGTCTGGTCGCGCGGGCCTTCGCCCTGCACTACCCGGAGCGCCTGCAAAGCCTGGTGGTGTTGAACAGTGTGTTCAACCGCAGCGAAGAACAGCGTGCCGGTGTCATCGCGCGCACTGCGCAGGCTGCCGAACATGGCCCGGACGCCAACGCCGAAGCCGCCCTGTCACGCTGGTTCAGCCGTGAATATCAGGCGGCCAACCCGGCGCAGATCGCCGCGTTGCGCCAGACCCTGGCCAACAACGATCCGCAGGGTTACCTGACCACTTATGAATTGTTTGCCACCCAGGACATGTATCGCGCCGACGACCTGAGCAGCATTCAGGCGCCGACACTGATCGCCACTGGCGAGCTCGACCCTGGCTCGACGCCGGAAATGGCCGAGCAACTGGCCCGACGCATCCCCGGCGCGAAGGTTGCCGTGCTGCCCGAGCAACGGCATATGATGCCGGTAGAGTCGCCGCGTCTGGTCAATCAGATGCTGCTGGAATTTCTCCAATTCGCACACGCCCGACAAAACCATATAAAGGGGATCGTTGCATGACACTCGCACGCTTCCAGATGTGCATCGGCGGAGACTGGGTCGACGCCCTCTCCGGCAAGACCTTCGAAAGCCTCAACCCGGCCTCCGCGCAAGCCTGGGCGCAATTGCCCGACGCCGATGAAGCGGACGTCGAACGCGCCGTGCAAGCAGCGCAAACTGCTTTTGACAGCCCGGCGTGGCGCGGCCTCACCGCCACTGCGCGCGGCAAACTGCTGCGCCGCCTCGGTGATCTGATCGCAGAAAACAAGGAACACCTGGCGCAGCTGGAAAGCCGCGACAACGGCAAGCTGATCCGCGAAACCCGTGGCCAGGTCAGCTATCTGCCGGAGTTCTTCCACTACACCGCAGGCCTCGCCGACAAGCTTGAAGGCGGCACCCTGCCGCTGGACAAGCCTGACCTGTTTGCCTACACCGTGCACGAAGCCATGGGTGTGGTTGCCGCGATCATTCCATGGAACAGCCCGCTGTACCTGACCGCGATCAAACTGGCCCCGGCCCTCGCCGCCGGCAACACGATTGTGATCAAGCCGTCCGAGCACGCCTCGGCGACCATTCTCGAGCTGGCGCGTCTGGCCCTTGAAGCCGGGATTCCGCCGGGCGTGGTCAACGTCGTCACCGGTTACGGCCCGAGCACCGGCGCCGCCCTCACCCGCCATCCACTGATCCGCAAGATCGCCTTCACCGGCGGCGCGGCGACGGCACGGCATGTGGTGCGCAGCAGCGCCGAGAACTTCGCCAAGCTGTCGCTGGAGCTGGGCGGCAAGTCGCCGAACATCATTTTTGCCGACGCCGATCTCGACAGCGCGATCAACGGCGCGATTGCCGGGATCTACGCAGCGTCCGGGCAGAGTTGCGTGTCCGGTTCGCGCTTGCTGGTGCAGGACGAAATCTACGACGAATTCGTCAATCGTCTGGTCGAGCGCGCCCAGCGCATCCGCATCGGCAACCCACAGGAAGACAACAGTGAAATGGGGCCGATGGCCACCGCGCAGCAACTGGCGGTGGTCGAAGGTCTGGTCGCCGATGCGATCGCCGAAGGCGCGCGTTTGCGCACCGGTGGCAAGCGTCCGGCGGATCTCGGTGAAGGCTGGTTCTACGAGCCGACGCTATTCGAGTGCGACCGCAATTCGATGAAGATCATGCAGGAAGAAGTCTTCGGCCCGGTGGCTTCGGTGATTCGTTTCAAAGACGAAGCCGAAGCGCTGGCGATCGCCAACGACTCGCAGTTCGGCCTCGCCGCCGGCATCTGGACCCGTGACCTCGGCCGCGCCCATCGTCTGGCGCGTGATGTGCGCTCGGGGATTATCTGGGTCAACACTTACCGCGCAGTGTCGGCGATGGCGCCGATCGGCGGCTTCAAGAACAGTGGCTATGGACGCGAAAGCGGCATCGACTCGGTGCTGGCCTACACCGAACTGAAAACGGTGTGGATCAACCTCTCCCAGGCGCCAATGCCTGATCCGTTTGTGATGCGCTAGGAGTCCTGCGAAATGATCGAACCCGGCATTTACAAAGACGTCATGAGCTCGTTTCCGTCCGGCGTCACGGTGGTCACCACCCTCGGCCCGGACGGCGGCATCGTCGGTATCACCGCCAGCGCGTTCAGCGCGCTGTCGATCGACCCGGCGCTAGTGCTGTTCTGCCCCAACTATGCGTCCGACACCTACCCGGTACTGCGCGACAGCAAGAAATTCGCCATCCATTTGCTCTCCGCCGAGCAGACCGCCGAAGCCTACGCGTTCGCCGGCAAGGGCAAGGAAAAGGCCAAGGGCATCGAGTGGCATTTGAGCGAACTCGGTAACCCGATTCTGGCCAAGGCGACGGCGATCATCGAGTGCGAGTTGTGGCGTGAGTACGATGGTGGTGATCACGCGATCATTGTCGGCGCAGTGAAGAACCTGATCCTGCCCGAGCAACCGGTGACGCCGATGATTTATCACAAAGGCAAGCTCGGCCCGTTGCCGACTCTGGCCTGACGAATTCACACAAATCCCTGTAGGAGCTGCCGAAGGCTGCGATCTTTTGATCTTGTTTTCAAAAGTCAAAGTCAAAAGATCGCAGCCTTCGGCAGCTCCTACACGAGGGATCTGTGGTGACTGGAGGAATGATGAGTAACGAAAAGTATGAAAAAGGTCTGCAGATCCGTACGCAGGTATTGGGCGAAGCCTACGTGCAACGCTCGATCGAGAACGCCGACGATTTCACCCGTCCGCTGCAGGAAATGGTCACTGAATACTGCTGGGGCCATGTCTGGGGGCGTGAGGGTCTGTCGCTCAAGGAGCGCAGCATGATCAACCTGGCGATGATCTCGGCGCTCAACCGCCCGCATGAACTCAAGCTGCATGTGCGTGGCGCCTTGCGTAACGGCCTGAGTCGTGAGCAAATACGCGAAATTCTGCTTCAGGTCGGCATTTATTGCGGCGTTCCGGCGGCCGTGGACAGTTTCCGGCTGGCCCGTGAAGCCTTTGCCGAAGCTGACGCCGAGGCCTCCAGTTAACCCTCGGCTGTTTTGATGCCCGTCTGGCATGGACAGCCAAGCTCAAGAGCGGACCCCATGAAACGCCAGCCACTCGACGACAGCTTCAAGGTCAATCGCAACCCCGTTACCCTGCGCGAAATCGTGCTGGACAAACTGCGTAGCGCGATCATGAATTTCCAGCTCATGCCAGGCGATCGCCTGGTCGAACGCGACCTCTGTGATCGCCTCGGTGTCAGCCGCACTTCGGTGCGCGAAGCCTTGCGTCACCTTGAGTCCGAAGGCCTGGTGGAATTCGCCGACGCCAAAGGCCCGCGCGTAGCCATCATCACCCTCGCCGATGCCGTCGATATCTACGAATTGCGTTGCGTGCTCGAAGGCTTGATCGTGCAGTTGTTCACCCTGCGTGCCAAAGCCAAGGACATCAAGGCCCTGGAAAAAGCCCTCGATGACAACCGCAAGGCGTTGAAGGACGGCGAGCTGCAACAGGTGATCGACTCGGTGCAGGGCTTCTACGACGTGCTGCTCGAAGGCTCGGGCAACCATGTCGCCGCCACGCAATTGCGTCAGTTGCAGGCGCGCATCAGCTATCTGCGCGCGACCTCGGTCTCCCAAGAAAACCGACGCGGCGCGAGTAATCACGAGATGGAAAAAATGGTCGAGGCGATCAAGAGCGGCGATCCGCTGGCGGCGCATCAGGCCTGTGTGGATCACGTCCGCGCGGCGGCTGCCGTGGCCCTCGATTACCTCAAGCGCAAACAGGAAGAAACCGGCGTCGCCGTCAAAGGCACTCCGGCGATCACCCTGCCGATCGCGCTGAAAGAACCGCGCATAGGTCAATGACGTGTTCAGCCCGAGCTTTTGCCCGAAATGCGGTGGCCCTGACCTTGGTCAGCAGACGCCGCCGGGCGATACGCACGAGCGCCTGATGTGCCGCGGCTGCGGTTATATCCACTACGTCAATCCGAAGATCATTGCCGGCTGCATCATCGAGCAGGACGGCAAATACCTCTTGTGCCAACGGGCGATCCCCCCGCGCCCTGGCACCTGGACCCTGCCGGCCGGTTTCATGGAAAGCGGTGAGACCACCGAACAGGCGGCGCTGCGCGAAGTCTGGGAAGAAAGCGGCGTGCGCGCGGAAATCGTCTCGCCGTATTCGATCTTCAGCGTGCCGAAGATCAGCGAGGTGTACATCATCTTCCGCGCCATCGCCTTGGAGATCACCGGGCAGTACGGACCGGAGACCATGGATTACAAGTTCTTCGCCCCTGAAGAGATTCCCTGGGAGCAGATCTACTACCCGGCGATCCGGCAGATTCTCGAGCGCTATATCGAAGAGCGCCAGGCTGGGGTTTACGGGATCTACATGGGCAATGATGACAGCGGCAAAATCCATTTCATGCGCTGATCACCACCTATACCCCTGTGGGAGCGAGCCTGCTCGCGAAGGCGTCGTGTCAGTCGATACAAATGTTGAATGATCGAACGCATTCGCGAGCAGGCTCGCTCCCACATAGTTTGGTGGTGTGGCTCAGTTCGGGGCGATGCCTTCTACGATGATGATCTCCGCCCTCGCCCATTCTTCGCGGTAACTTTTCGCCTCCTGATACGCCGCCGAGCGATAGCACGCCACGGCCTGTTCGTAGCTCGCGAACTCGATGATCACGGTGCGCTGTGGCGTCTGCCGCCCTTCCAGCGCTTCGCTGCGCCCGCCTCTGGCGAGAAACTTGCCGCCGAATGCGGCAATCGCCTGCGGGGTGCGCTGGGTGTATTGGCTGTAGTGCTCGGCATCGGCTATATCCACATGTGCAATCCAGTACGCCTTCATAGTGACCTCTTTGTTGATTTTGTATTATGGTATACCAATATATTTCCAACGAACCCTGAGAGTCCAGCATGGCCTTCAACAGCATCGAAGAAATCATCGAAGATTATCGCCTCGGCAAAATGGTCCTGCTGGTCGATGACGAAGACCGCGAGAACGAAGGCGACCTGCTGCTGGCCGCCGACCGTTGCACGCCGGAGGCTATCAGCTTCATGGCCCGCGAAGCACGCGGGCTGATCTGCCTGACCCTCACCGACGAACATTGCCAGCGTCTGGGCCTGGAGCAAATGGTACCCGCCAACGGCAGTGTGTTCAGCACTGCATTTACCGTGTCGATCGAAGCGGCGGTCGGCGTGACGACCGGCATTTCCGCAGCAGATCGCGCGTGCACCGTGGCCGCCGCCGTCGCGCCGAATGCCCGCGCCGAAGACCTGGTGCAGCCCGGCCACATCTTCCCGCTGCGCGCCAAGGAAGGTGGCGTGCTGACCCGTGCCGGGCACACCGAGGCCGGTTGCGATCTGGCGCGCCTGGCCGGTTTCACCCCGGCCTCGGTGATTGTCGAAGTGATGAACGACGACGGCACCATGGCCCGCCGCCCGGATCTGGAGCAGTTCGCACGCAAGCACGGGATCAAGATCGGCACCATTGCTGACCTGATCCACTATCGCCTGAGCACCGAGCACACCATCGAACGCATCGGCGAACGTGAGCTGCCGACGGTGCATGGCACGTTCCGTTTGATCACCTTCGAAGATCGCATCGAAGGTGGCGTGCACATGGCGATGGTCATGGGCGACCTGCGCCGCGATGAGCCGACGCTGGTGCGCGTGCATGTGATCGATCCGCTGCGCGATCTGGTCGGCGCCGAGTACAGCGGGCCGGCGAACTGGACCCTCTGGGCAGCGTTGCAACGGGTCGCGGCGGAAGGTCATGGGGTTGTGGTGGTGCTGGCCAATCATGAATCGTCGCAGGCGTTGCTCGAGCGCGTGCCGCAGTTGACCCAGCCGCCACGGCAGTTCAGCCGTTCGCAATCGCGGATTTATTCCGAGGTCGGGACTGGGGCGCAGATTCTGCAGAACCTCGGGGTGGGCAAGCTGCGCCACCTCGGGCCACCGCTGAAGTATGCGGGGTTGACCGGGTATGACCTTGAGGTGGTTGAGAGCATTCCGTTCACCGAATAACCCGAGCCCAGCACAAACCCCATGTGGGAGCGAGCCTGCTCGCGAAAGCGATGTGTCAGTCGACTTGAATGTTGAATGATCCACCGCTTCGCGAGCAGGCTCGCTCCCACAAGGGTTTTGCATTTCAAATCCATTGTCCTGAACTCATCAAAAAACAGATCCGCCAGATAACCGGTAAGGCAAAGTGCTTGCACAAAGTTTGGAATACCATAATATGATATTCCATAGACCGGACGAACCAAAAAACCGTCCAGCTACTGCTCCCGACAGGCGGGCAACAACGCAAGGCCCGCTCAAAAACACAACAATGAGGGCGTGAACATGGTGTTGAACAAAGCTGCAACCGCGATCTTTTTCGCGGGACTGCTCAGCGTTACCGGCCAGGCTGCAATGGCTGCCGAAAGCGTGAATTTTGTCAGCTGGGGCGGTAGCACCCAGGATGCGCAGAAACAGGCCTGGGCCGATCCGTTCAGCAAGGCCAGCGGCATCACCGTCGTCCAGGACGGCCCCACCGACTACGGCAAACTCAAAGCCATGGTCGAAAGCGGCAACGTGCAGTGGGACGTAGTCGATGTCGAAGCCGACTTCGCTCTGCGCGCCGCTGCCGAAGGCCTGCTCGAACCCCTCGATTTCAAAGTGATCCAGCGCGACAGGATCGACCCGCGCTTCGTCAGCGATCACGGCGTCGGCTCGTTCTTCTTCTCCTTCGTCCTCGGCTACAACGAAGGCAAGCTCGGCGCCAACAAGCCGCAGGACTGGAGCGCGCTGTTCGACACCAAGACCTACCCCGGCAAACGCGCCCTGTACAAATGGCCAAGCCCCGGCGTGCTCGAACTGGCGCTGCTGGCCGACGGCGTTGCGGCTGACAAGCTCTACCCGCTGGATCTGGATCGCGCCTTCAAGAAACTCGACACCATCAAGAAAGACATCGTCTGGTGGGGCGGCGGCGCGCAGTCGCAGCAACTGCTGGCGTCCGGCGAAGCGAGCATGGGCCAGTTCTGGAATGGCCGTGTGCACGCCTTGCAGGAAGACGGCGCGCCAGTGGGCGTGAGCTGGAAACAGAACCTGGTCATGGCCGACATTCTGGTCATTCCCAAAGGCTCGAAAAACAAAGATGCGGCGATGAAGTTCCTCGCCAATGCCAGCAGCGCCAAAGGTCAGGCCGACTTCTCCAACCTGACCGCCTACGCGCCGGTCAACCTCGACAGTGTGGAGCGTCTGGATTCGACGCTGGCCCCCAACCTGCCGACGGCTTACGCCAAGGATCAGATCACCCTTGATTTCGCTTACTGGGCCAAGAACGGTCCGGCTATCGCGACACGGTGGAACGAATGGCTGGTCAAATGAAAATCGCGGCCACTGCGCCTCGTCCCTCCACTGCCACCGGGAGCGCCGCCGGCGCTGCCGGTTCGACTTTCAAGCAACGCTGGCGCGGCGCCGGCAACCTCGTCCCGGCGCTGCTGTTCCTCGGCCTGTTCTTTCTCGCGCCGTTGATTGGCCTGCTGTTGCGCGGTGTGCTGGAACCTGTGCCGGGTCTCGGCAACTACGAACAACTGTTCGCCAATTCGGCCTATGCGCGAGTGCTGCTCAACACCTTTTCGGTGGCCGGGCTGGTGACGCTGTTCAGCCTGCTCTTGGGCTTTCCGCTGGCTTGGGCGATCACCCTGGTGCCGCGCGGCTGGGGGCGCTGGATCCTCAACATCGTGCTGCTGTCGATGTGGACCAGCCTGCTCGCCCGCACCTATTCGTGGCTGGTGTTGCTGCAAGCCTCGGGCGTAATCAACAAGACCTTGATGGCCATGGGCATCATCGATCAACCGCTGGAGATGGTGCACAACCTCACCGGCGTGGTGATCGGCATGAGCTACATCATGATCCCGTTCATCGTACTGCCGTTGCAGGCGACCATGCAGGCCATCGACCCGATGATCCTGCAGGCCGGCTCGATCTGTGGCGCCAGTCCGTGGACCAACTTCTTCCGGGTGTTCCTGCCGCTGTGCCGGCCGGGTCTGGCGTCCGGCGGTTTGATGGTGTTCGTAATGTCGCTCGGTTACTACGTCACCCCCGCGCTGCTCGGCGGGGCGCAGAACATGATGCTGCCGGAGTTCATCATTCAGCAGGTGCAATCGTTCCTCAACTGGGGCCTGGCCAGTGCCGGCGCCGCGTTGCTGATCGCAATCACCCTGGTGCTGTTCTACTTCTACCTGAAGCTTCAACCGGAATCCCCGGTTGGCGCCAGTAACGCGAGGTAAGCCGACATGCTCCTGACCCCCAATGCCATGAGCCGGCGCATGCGTTTCGGCCTCTACGCCACTACCGGGCTGATCGGTCTGTTCCTGCTGTTGCCGATCGTGTTCATCGTGCTGCTGTCGTTCGGCTCCTCGCAGTGGCTGGTGTTCCCGCCACCGGGCTGGACGCTGAAATGGTACGGCCAGTTCTTCTCCAATCCCGACTGGATGAACGCCGCCGCCGCCAGCCTAAAAGTTGCCGTGCTGACCACCATCTGCGCTGTGGCGCTCGGTTTGCCGACCGCGTTTGCGCTGGTGCGCGGACGCTTCCCCGGCCGCGAGATGCTCTACGGCCTGTTCACCCTGCCGATGATCGTGCCGCTGGTGATCATTGCCGTGGCGGTGTACGCGCTCTTTCTCAAGCTCGGCTACACCGGGACGATGTTCGCCTTCGTCGTCAGCCATGTGATCGTCGCGCTGCCGTTCACCATCATCTCGATCATCAACTCGCTGAAGCTGTTCGATCAGTCGATTGAAGACGCGGCGGTAATCTGCGGTGCCTCGCGCCTGCAAGCGGTGTTCAAGGTGACGTTCCCGGCGATCCGTCCGGGCATGGTCGCCGGCGCCCTCTTCGCCTTCCTCGTTTCGTGGGACGAAGTGTTGCTCAGCGTGATGATGGCAAGCCCGACTCTGCAAACCCTTCCCGTGAAAATGTGGACCACCCTGCGCCAGGACCTGACCCCGGTGATCGCCGTCGCTTCGACGCTGCTGATCGGCCTGTCAGTGTTGGTCATGGTGATCGCCGCCGCCCTGCGCCGGCGCAACGAAATCAGCGCCTGAGCGCCCAGGAGTACGACATGAGTGCCGTGATCAAAGACGCATCCCAGCAGAGCGACAAACCCCTGGTCAGCCTGCGCAACCTGAACAAGCACTACGGCGATTTCGCTGCCGTCGACAATATCTCGCTGGACATCAAGGACGGTGAATTCCTCACGTTCCTGGGCTCCAGCGGCTCGGGCAAAAGCACCACGCTGTCGATGCTCGCCGGGTTTGAAACACCGAGCAGCGGCGAGATCCTCGTCAACGGCCAGTCGCTGGTCAACGTGCCGCCGCACAAGCGCGACATCGGCATGGTTTTTCAGCGTTACTCGCTGTTCCCGCATCTGTCGGTACGCGACAACATCGCCTTCCCTCTGGCCATTCGCAAATTGGCTGCGGCCGAGCGCGAAAAGCGTGTCGATGCGATGTTGAAGCTGGTGCAACTCGAACAGTTCGCCCATCGCCGCCCTTCGCAACTGTCCGGTGGTCAGCAACAACGTGTTGCCATTGCCCGGGCGCTGGTTTACGAGCCGCGCATTCTGCTAATGGATGAACCGCTGGGCGCGCTGGACAAGAAGCTGCGCGAGGACTTGCAGGATGAACTGCGCCAACTGCACCGACGCCTGGGTATCACCATCGTGTACGTGACCCACGACCAGGAAGAAGCCATGCGTCTGTCGCAACGCATCGCGATTTTCAGCCACGGCAAAATCGTTGGTCTGGGCAGTGGTTATGACCTTTACCAGAATCCGCCGAATGCATTTGTCGCGTCGTTTCTGGGCAATTCGAACTTCCTCAAGCTCAAGGCGCGAAGCAATGCAGCAGCGCGTTTCGAGGGCCAGTCGTTGTCGATTCGGCTGACGTCCGGGTTGCACACTGATCAGGATGTGCTGCTGATGGTGCGTCCGGAAAAGGCCTTGGCGCTGAGCACGCAGCAGGCGCTGGATGAGCCGCTGGCGGCGGGCTGGAATGAGGTGTCGGCGAACGTTGTGGAGGTGCTGTTTCTCGGTGAAAGCCAGACGTGCAGCGTGGTGACTGCGGGCGGGACGTCGATGACGGTGAAAGCGCTATCGGCAGCGGGCATGCCGCTCAAGGCCGGCGATCCGGTACGGGTGCGCTGGGCGACGGCGGATGCTTGTGTTTATACCGAGTGGACCGAGAGCGACTTGAACAAGGCTGCCGGGGCTCACTGATTGCGCTGAGTCAGTTGGATCTACCCCCTCACCCCAGCCCTCTCCCCCACGGGGGGCGAGGGGGAAAGGGAGCCGATCTTCATGCTGTTCAAAATGTAAGTTCGACTCGGTATCGCACGTCGGCGTATCTCGCAACAACACCTCGGTCAGTCCCCTCTCCCATTGGGAGAGGGCTAGGGTGAGGGCAAGCAGGCGACACGGTATTAGCCAATGGCCCGGTACCCTTCAATCTCATCCGGCCAAGCCGTCAGCACTTCAAACCCGCTCTCCGTCACCGCGACCATATGCTCCCACTGCGCCGACAAGGAGCCATCCTTGGTCAATACGGTCCAGCCATCCGGCATGTTCTTCACATGGCGTTTGCCGGCATTGAGCATCGGTTCCACTGTGAAAATCATTCCGGCCTTGAGCTTCAGCCCTTGATTGGGAAAGCCGTAATGCAGGATCTGCGGTTCGTCGTGATAGACCTTGCCGATGCCGTGGCCGCAGTATTCGCGTACCACGCTAAAGCCCTCCGCCTCGGCCAGGCTCTGGATCGCATAACCGATATCGCCCAGCGTTGCGCCCGGCTTCACTGCACGGATGCCTGCGCACATGGCTTCGTAGGTGGTCTTGATCAGGTGCTGCGCTTCGGGAGTCGCCTCGCCCACCACATACATGCGACTGGTATCGCCGAACCAGCCGTCCTTGATCACCGCGATGTCGAGGTTGACGATGTCGCCGTCTTTCAATGGAGTACCCGATGGAATGCCGTGGCACACCACATCGTTGACCGACGCGCAGACGGTTTTCGGAAAGCCGTGATAACCGACATTGGCTGGCACCGCCTTCTGCACATTGACGATGTAATCGTTGCACAGTCGATCCAGCTCATCGGTGGTCACACCGGCCTTCACATGCGGCACCAGCATTGCCAGCACTTCGGCGGCGAGTTTGCCGGCGGCGCGGGATTTTTCGATGTCGGCCGGGGTGTTGATCTTGATCTGGTTTCTCATGCGCTGACGGCTTCCTGAGTCAGTTGTTGCAGATCCAGCCCACCATTCTGTTCGGCGCGGATCAGCAGGCGGCAAATGGCGCTGTGGTCGAGATTGGGATGCAGCTCGGCGAGCATGCCGATGCGCATCCAGTGCTCGGCCTGCGCGTTGATCGAGCGGCTGAGGGCGTTGCTGGAGATGCGCAGATTCTCGTGCATGTCCTCTGAAATCTTTACGATGCCCATATATGAATCCTATACGATGTGTATATGGATCGTATATTAGCCAGGACATATGACAGATTGCAATGCCAACGGCAAAATCGACGCTGTGGCAGATTCGCCTCCCCCTCCACCGTGCAAATCGACTACCATGCCGCCGCCGGTTTCCACACGGAATTAATAGGGAATCCGAGGTGCTCCACGCATCAATCGGAACTGCCCCCGCAACTGTAGGTGCCGAGCCTGCTCCTCGACTGCCACTGGGTGAATCCCGGGAAGGCCGGAGCGTGGCAATGACGCATCAGTCAGGAGACCTGCCGGCACAGCGACTGACTAACCGGCGGGGTGTCCGGGAAGGACATCGTGCCGTGCGCATTTTCCCCGTGCCGGCCTTGCGCAGTTTCCACGACCGCGCCCGAGGTGTGTTTCCAACCGTACCCGCCCGCTCCCGTACGGTTCCCTTGGAGACTGCCCCATGCTGCTGCCCCGCGTTGCCACCCTGCTCACCACTCTGAGTCTTTGCCCCCTGGCGCAAGCGGCGCCGACTGCGTATCCGCTGACCGTCGAAAACTGTGGCAGCAGCCTGACCTTTCAGCACGCGCCTGCGCGCACGGTGACCATCGGCCAGGCCGGCACGGAAATGCTCTATGCCTTGGGTCTGGGCGACAAAGTCGTTGGCACTTCGCTGTGGTTCAACGACGTGCTGGGCACATACAAAGCGCAGAACGACAGGATCGAGCGCCTTGCCGACAACGAGCCGAGTTTCGAAGCGGTGATCGCCAAACGCCCGGAGCTGGTTGCCGTCGAGCTGGAATGGATGGTCGGCCCGCAAGGCGCGGTCGGCACCCGCGAGCAGTTTCATGAACTGAAGATTCCGACCTATCTGCTGCCCTCCGATTGCGAAGCCAAGGACAACCTCGTCGGTTCGGACGGGACGCGGCTGGCACCGTTTCGCATCGACAGCATCTACAAAAGCGTGAGCCAACTGGCGGCGATTTTCGATGTGCAGGCGCGTGGCGAGCAGCTCAATGAACAGCTCAAAGCCAGCCTCGCGCAATCGATCGCCACCGCGAAAAACCAGCAGCGCAAAGACGTCAGCGCTCTGGTGTGGTTCTCCAGCGCCGAGATGGACATCGAGCCGTTCGTGGCCGGGCACAAAGGCGTTCCCGATTTCATGCTCAGCACCCTCGGCGTGCGCAACGTCGTCGAGTCGGATGAAGAATGGCCGACCGTCGGCTGGGAAACCATCGCCAAGGCCAACCCGACATTTCTGGTCATCGCGCGCATGGATCGTCGACGTTTCCCCGCGGACGACTATCAGAAGAAACTCGCCTTCCTGCGCAGTGATCCGGTGACGCGCAACATGGACGCGGTCAAGCACAACCGCATCATCATCCTAGACGCCATGGCCATGCAGGCCAGCCTGCGCACCTTCGACGGCCTCGAACAACTGGCCAGCGCCATCAACGGCTATGACCTGTCGCAATGAGCAGACGCCTGATCCGTTTGCTGCTGGTGCTGTTGACGCTGTCGGTCGCGCTGATTGGCGGCGTAGCCATTGGTGAGACTCCGATCGAGCCGAGCGTGGTGTTGCAGGTGCTGGCGAACAAGCTGTGGGGCGCCGGTTATGTGCTCGACCCGATCGACGAAGGCATTGTCTGGAACTATCGCCTGACCCGCGCGCTGGTCGCGGCGGCCTGCGGCGCCGGTCTGGCGACATGCGGGGTGATTTTGCAATCGCTGCTGCGCAATCCGTTGGCCGATCCGTATCTGCTGGGGATTTCTGCTGGCGCCTCGACCGGCGCGGTGATGGTCGCCCTGCTCGGCGTCGGTGCCGGGGCGATTTCATTGTCGGTCGGTGCTTTTGCCGGCGCGGTGACCGCTTTCGCACTGGTGATCCTGTTGGCACGGGTCAGCGGCTCGGCCAGCGGCACCGGACAGATCATTCTTGCCGGGATTGCCGGCTCGCAGCTGTTCAACGCCCTCACTGCTTTCCTGATCACCCGCTCGGCCAGCTCCGAACAAGCGCGCGGGATCATGTTCTGGCTGCTCGGCAATCTCGGCGGCGTGCGCTGGCCGTCGGTGTGGCTGGCGGTGCCGGTGGCTGTGTTGGGGTTGGTTGTTTGTCTGTGGCATCGCCGGGCGCTGGATGCGTTCACCTTTGGTGCGGACTCGGCGGCGTCTCTCGGCATTCCAGTGCGACGTGTGCAGATTCTGTTGATTGGCTGCGCCGCGCTGGTGACGGCGGTGATGGTGTCGATTGTCGGCTCGATCGGCTTTGTCGGTCTGGTGATTCCCCATGCCGCGCGGTTGTTGCTCGGCACCGGCCATGCGCGTCTGCTGCCGGCCAGTGCGTTGGGCGGCGCAGTGTTTCTGATCGCCGCCGATGTGCTGTCACGCACCCTGATCAAGGGTCAGGTGATTCCTGTCGGCGTGATTACTGCGCTGGTCGGCGCGCCAGTGTTCGCGCTGATTCTGGTGGGCCGGAGATCGGCGCGATGAACACGGTTCTGAGTTGTGCGGGTGTGGGCTTCAAAGTGCGCGGTGCCGAGTTGCTCAATGGTGTCAGCCTCGATGTCCAGCGCGGCGAGACCCTGGGCATTGTCGGGCCGAACGGTTCGGGTAAATCCACGCTGCTGAAACTGCTCGCCGGGCTGCGTGAACCGAGCGTGGGCCATGTGCAGCTCGACGGTCGGACGCTGGGCAAGATGTCGCGGCGCACTATCGCGCAGACGCTCGCGGTGGTTGAGCAACAGGCCGATACCGACGATGGCATTCGCGTGTTCGACGCGGTGGCGCTGGGGCGCACGCCGTGGTTGTCGGCGCTGCAACCGTGGTCGCCCGCCGATGACGCCATCGTCGAGCAAGCGCTGATTGACGTCGACGCCGTGCACCTGCGCAACCGCCTCTGGCGCAGCCTCTCCGGCGGGGAACGCCAACGCGTGCACATCGCCCGCGCACTGGCGCAGCGCCCGCAGATCCTGCTGCTCGACGAGCCGGCCAACCACCTCGACATCCAGCATCAGTTGAGCATTCTGCACGTGGTGCGCGCACTGCCGGTGACTACGTTGATCGCCCTGCACGATCTCAATCAGGCGCTCAAGTGCGATCGCCTGGCGGTGCTGGAGCGCGGGCGTCTGGTGGCACTGGGCGAGCCGCTGCACGTGCTGACGCCGGAGCGGTTACAGACGACTTTCGGGGTCAGGGCGCACTATCTGACAGACCCGTTCGATGGTGCGCCGATATTGCGCTTCCTTGCTTGATGCATGTGTAGCTGACACACCGCTTTCGCGAGCAGGCTCGCTCCCACAAAGGATTTGTGTGTTGCCGTGAATGACGGGGAGAACGCGAATTCTGTGGGAGCGAGCCTGCTCGCGAAGGCGTCAGGTCATCCAACATTGATGTCGATTGACACACCGCTTTCGCGAGCAGGCTCGCTCCCACAAAGGTTATGTATTCCCGGGCGGTAAAGGGTCAGGCCCACTCTTTGCGCAGTTGCCGCGCGGCGCTGACCATGTGCACCAGCGCCGCTTCGGTCTCTGGCCAGCCTCGGGTCTTCAACCCGCAATCCGGATTGACCCACAGCCGCTCCACCGGAATACGCTGCGCCGCTTTGCGCAGTAAACCGACCATTTCCGACACATCGGGAATCCGTGGCGAGTGAATGTCGTACACGCCGGGGCCGATGTCGTTCGGGTAGGCAAACGCTTCAAACGCTTCGAGCAGTTCCATGTCCGAACGCGAGGTTTCGATGGTGATGACATCGGCGTCCATCGCCGCGATCGACTCGATCACATCGTTGAACTCGCTGTAGCACATGTGCGTGTGGATCTGCGTTTCGTCGCGCACGCCGGAGGCGCACAGGCGGAACGCTTCGCTCGCCCAGTGCAGATACGCCGGCCACTGCGCCCGGCGTAACGGCAAGCCTTCACGGAACGCCGCTTCGTCGATCTGCACGATTTTGATTCCCGCCGCCTCCAGATCATTCACCTCGTCACGAATGGCCAGCGCCAGTTGTTGAGCCTGCACCTCGCGGCTGACGTCTTCGCGCGGGAACGACCACATCAGCATGGTCACCGGGCCGGTCAGCATGCCTTTCAAGACCTTGTCGGTGAGGCCTTGGGCGTAACGGATCCACTCGACCGTCATCGCCTGCGGGCGGCTGAGGTCGCCGAAAATCACCGCTGGCTTGACGCAGCGCGAACCATAGCTCTGCACCCAGCCAAAGCGGGTGAAGGCATAGCCGTCGAGCTGTTCGGCGAAGTATTCGACCATGTCGTTGCGCTCGGCCTCGCCGTGCACCAGCACATCCAGGCCGAGGCGCTCTTGAATTTCCACCGCGTGGCGAATCTCCGTGTGCATCGCATCGGTGTAATCGGCCGCGCTGAGCTTGCCTTGCTTGTAGGCCTGACGCGCCAGACGGATCGCCGCCGTTTGCGGAAACGAACCAATGGTGGTGGTCGGGAATAACGGCAGGTCGAGCTTGCCGCGCTGTTTGGCAATACGCTGGGCAAACGGCGATTGGCGTTGCGCATCCTTGGCAGTGATCGCCGCGACCCGCGCTTGTACCGCCGGTTTGTGAATACGCGGCGAGGCAGCGCGGCTGGTCTGCACCGAACGGCTTTGCGCGAGGGCACGCAGTACCTTCGGCGCTTCCGGTTCGCTGACCGCTTGAGCGAGCACGGCGACCTCTTCGCACTTCTGCACGGCGAACGCCAGCCAGCTTTTCAGTTCGGCATCGAGCTGGTCTTCGCGGCCCAGATCAACCGGGCTGTGCAGCAATGAACAGGACGGTGCTACCCACAAACGATCACCCAGACGCTCATGAGCATGGCGCAGCGTCGCCAGCGCGTTTTGCAGATCGCAGCGCCAGACGTTCCGACCGTTGACCACACCCAGCGACAGCACCTTATAAGCCGGCAGACGATCCAGAATGGTCGGGTACTGATCCGGCGCGCGCACCAGATCGATGTGCAAGCCATCGACCGGCAGGTTCGCCGCCAGACCGAGATTTTCTTCCAGGCCACCGAAGTACGTGGCGAGCAGTTTTTTCAGCGGATCGCGCTGGATCTGGTTGTAGGCGCGCTCGAAGGCATTCTTCCAGTCCTGCGGCAGATCGAGCACCAGAATCGGCTCGTCGATCTGCACCCACTCCACACCCAACGCCGCCAGCCGCGCGAAGATCTGGCCGTACAGCGGCAGCAGGCGGTCAAGCAAATCGAGCTTGTCGAAGTCGACGCCTTTGGTTTTACCCAGCCACAGATAGGTCAGCGGACCGATGATCACCGGTTTGACGTTGTGCCCCAGCACACGGGCCTCTTCGGTTTCCTCAAACAACTGCTCCCAACCCAGCTGAAATTGTTGATCGACGCTGAATTCCGGTACGAGGTAGTGATAGTTGGTGTCGAACCACTTGGTCATTTCCTGAGCGTGGCCTTCGCCGCAGCAAGCATTGCTGACGCCACGGGCCATGCTGAACAGGGTGTGCAGCGTGGCTTTGCCGTCATGGGGGCGGAAGCGCTCGGGGATCACGCCGAACATCAGCGAGTGGGTCAGCACTTGGTCGTACCAGGCGAAATCGCCAACCGGCAGCAAGTCGATGCCGGCGTTTTTCTGCAAGTCCCAATGGACCTTGCGCAGCTCACGCCCGACGTCACGCAGGCCCGCCTCGTTCAGTTCTCCTTTCCAGAACGCCTCTTGCGCTTTCTTCAGTTCGCGGTCGCGACCGATGCGCGGAAATCCAAGGGAATGGGCCAGTGCCATGACAAACAACTCCAGATGCTTATTCGATGGCGGGTATTGTCGGAAACCGGACTTGATGAAACAAACTCAATAAATTCTAGATCATCACAAGTTCTACTCATGCACAGGCGCCCCGTGGGAGCTGCCGAAGGCTGGGATCTTCTGGCCGTAGGGACGCAGAGCGTCCAAGGCTGCATTCCCACGCGGAGCGTGGGAACGATCAGAACACCTCAGGGCAACATGCAAGTTTTCGTTCTATCGTTAGATCCAAATGGCTGGATTTTCCAAGGATTAGAGGTTGCGAGAGAGGATGTCTGCGCCTAAGTTGCACGCGAGTCTTTTCCCCGCGATTGGAACGCGATCAACACCATAAAGAGGTGAAGAAATGTCAAAGGAATCACGCCCTGCCGTGCTTGGGCTGATAGGCAATACTCCGCTGGTGCAGGTCACCCGCTTCGATACCGGACCGTGCACGCTGTTTCTCAAACTCGAATCGCAGAACCCTGGCGGCTCGATCAAGGACCGTATCGGTCTGGCGATGATCGACGCTGCCGAACGTGACGGCCGCCTGCAACCGGGCGGGACGATTGTCGAGGCCACTGCCGGCAATACCGGTCTGGGTCTGGCGCTGGTCGGTCGCGCCAAAGGCTATCGCGTAGTGCTGGTGGTACCGGACAAGATGTCCACCGAGAAAGTCCTGCACTTGAAGGCCATGGGCGCCGAAGTGCACATCACTCGTTCTGACGTCGGCAAGGGCCATCCCGAGTATTACCAGGACGTCGCCGCCCGCTTGGCCAAGGACATTCCCGGCGCGTTTTTCGCCGACCAATTCAACAATCCCGCCAACCCGCTGGCCCATGAATGCAGCACCGCGCCGGAAATCTGGGCGCAGACCGAACATGATCTGGACGCCATCGTCGTCGGCGTCGGATCGGCCGGCACGCTGACCGGGCTGAGTCGTTTCTTCAAGCGCGTGCAGCCGGATCTGGAAATGGTCCTCGCCGATCCGATCGGCTCGGTGATGGCGCAATACAGCCGCGACGGTACCTTGCCGACGCCCGGTTCGTGGGCGGTCGAGGGTATCGGCGAAGACTTCATTCCGTCGATCACCGACCTCTCCAGCGTGCGTCACGCCTACTCGATCAGCGACGCGGAAAGCTTCGATCACGCGCGCCAGTTGCTCAAGGCCGAGGGCATTCTCGGCGGTTCATCGACCGGCACCCTGTTCGCTGCTGCGCTGCGTTATTGCCGCGAACAGACCGAGCCGAAACGCGTGGTCAGCTTCGTCTGCGACACCGGCACGCGGTACCTGTCGAAGGTCTACAACGACCAGTGGATGACCGATCAAGGCCTGTTGCAACGCAAAGGCTACGGCGACTTGCGCGACTTGATCGCACGGCGTTTCGAGGACGGCCGGGTGATCAGCGTCGGCCCTGACGACACCCTGCTCACTGCGTTTCAGCGCATGCGTCTGGCGGATGTTTCGCAACTGCCGGTGCTGGTCGAAGGCAAGCAACTGGTGGGCGTGATCGACGAGTCCGACATCCTCCTCGGCGTCCACGAAGATGCCGCGCGCTTCAGCCAGTCAGTGTCCAGCGTGATGACCGACAAACTGCAAACCCTCGCCCCGGCTGCGACCCTGGCCGAGCTGGAAGCGGTGCTCAGCCGTGGCCTCGTCGCGATCATCGCCGACGCCTCCGGCTTCCATGGCCTGATCACCCGCACCGACATGCTCAACCAATTACGGAGATCCCTTGCATGAGTCAGCACGACGATAAATCCCAAGGCTTCGCCACCCGGGTGATCCACGCCGGGCAAGAGCCTGACCCGACCACCGGCGCGCTGATGCCGCCGATCTATGCCAACTCCACCTACCTGCAAGACAGCCCCGGCGTGCACAAGGGGTTCGACTACGGCCGCTCGCACAACCCGACGCGCTTCGCGCTGGAGCGCTGCGTCGCCGACCTCGAAGGCGGCACCCGCGCGTTCGCCTTCGCCTCGGGGCTGGCGGCGATTTCCACGGTGTTGGAACTGCTCGACGCAGGCTCGCACATCGTTTCCGGCAATGACTTGTACGGCGGCACCTTCCGCCTGTTCGACAAGGTTCGCCAGCGCAGCGCCGGGCACCGTTTCAGCTTCGTCGACCTGACCGATCTGTCGGCGTTCGAAGCCTCGCTGCAGGACGACACGCGCATGGTCATGGTCGAAACCCCGACCAACCCGCTGCTGAGCCTGTCGGACCTGGCCGCCATTGCGCGCATCTGCCGCGCGCGCGGGATCATCTGCGTCGCCGACAACACCTTCGCCAGCCCGTACATCCAGCGCCCGCTGGAGCTGGGCTTCGACATCGTCCTGCACTCGACCACCAAATACCTCAACGGCCACTCCGACGTGATCGGCGGCATTGCCGTGGTCGGACAGAACGACGAGCTGGCGGAAAAACTCGGTTTCCTGCAAAACGCCGTCGGGGCGATTTCCGGGCCGTTCGATGCATTCCTCACCCTGCGCGGGGTGAAGACTTTGGCGCTGCGCATGGAACGTCATTGCAGCAACGCCCTGGATCTGGCGCAGTGGCTGGAACAGCAACCGCAGGTCAAACGCGTCTACTATCCGGGCCTGACCTCGCATCCACAGCATGAACTGGCCAAGCGGCAGATGCGCGGTTTTGGCGGGATGATTTCCGTCGATCTGAACAGCGACCTGGCCGGTGCGCGGCGCTTTCTGGAAAACGTGAAGATCTTTGCGTTGGCCGAAAGCCTCGGTGGCGTGGAAAGCTTGATCGAGCATCCGGCGATCATGACCCACGCGACGATTCCACCGGAGACGCGCGCCAAGCTTGGTATTGGCGATGGCTTGGTGCGGTTGTCGGTCGGAGTTGAAGACGTTGAAGACCTGCGCGCCGATCTGGCTCAGGCACTGGCAAGAATGTAAACAGCTCCACCCAAAGAAGCCCGCGCAATGCGGGCTTCGTCTTTTTTGTCCGTCGATCTTTCTGCCGTGGCAGTTCCCGAGGCCGATCCTATACTCAATCGGCTCGATCAAAATTATCTCGACACCCGCACGCCGTTCGGTGTGCCCGTGCCTTTCGCCAACCAGGTAGAACCCAAGCCAGTGAGTCGTGGCGTCTGTATGCATCGCGCGCGATTGATCGCTGTTTGGCAACGGGTCGTGGAGAAAACCATGAAATACAAGTTGTTGTCAGGCGTGCTTCTTGCGGTA
The DNA here is from genome assembly GCF_900187595.1 of Pseudomonas sp. Irchel 3F6. Lineage (NCBI taxonomy): Bacteria > Pseudomonadati > Pseudomonadota > Gammaproteobacteria > Pseudomonadales > Pseudomonadaceae > Pseudomonas > Pseudomonas sp. Irchel 3F6. The sequence goes on from NZ_FYDP01000001.1 coordinate 1,275,111, forward strand.
GCGGCCAGCGTTGTGGTGCCGAATGTCTTGGCGGCGCAACCGCAGGCGTTGGCTTCGGATGGGGCTGATCATGTTGGCGCCGGCGCAGTGGCTGCCGATGGCGCCGATCGTGTCGGTGCCGGCGCGGTGGCTGCCGATGGCGCTGATCGTGTCGGTGCCGGCGCGGTGGCTGCCGATGGCGCTGATCGTGTCGGCGCTGGCGCAGTGGCTGCCGATGGCGCTGATCGTGTCGGTGCCGGCGCGGTGGCTGCCGATGGCGCTGATCGTGTCGGCGCTGGCGCAGTGGCTGCCGATGGCGCTGATCGTGTCGGCGCAGGTGCAGTCGCTGCCGATGGTGCTGATCGCGTCGGCGCGGGCGCGGTGGCTGCCGATGGTGCTGATCGTGTCGGCGCCGGCGCAGTGGCTGCCGATGGCGCCGATCGTGTCGGCGCAGGCGCAGTGGCTGCCGATGGCGCTGATCGTGTCGGTGCCGGAGCATTGGCAGCGGATGGGGCCGACCGCACCGGCGTCAACCGAGTGGCCTACTCCCGGGTCGGAGTCGGTTCTGATCGCGTGGCATCGGCGCTGATGACCGGCAGCTATTCCGACCAGTTCAACAGCCCACAATAATCGCCGCGAAATAACGGGCGAGCTCCTGAGCCGCCCGTTTACATTGGCCTTTACAGCATCTGTTCAACCGCTGCGCCTTGTCGATCACGCAGGGCGCGCAACGTCGCGCGTAACTCGGCCGGGCGCACAGGTTTCGACAGAATCGCAATCTGCCGGTCATGCAAGGCAGCCTGAATCTTCTCGACGTCATGCCCGGTGATGATCATCGCCGGCACTGCCCAACCGCGCCGCCTGCGCACTTCGTCAATGCATTCGATGCCAGTGGCGTGAGTGCCCAGGTCATAGTCGGCGACGATGATGTCGCAGTCGGTGACCAGGCCTTCAGCCGACCACTCGGCCTGCACCACGCAGCCCCAGCGTTCGAGCAACGCCGAAGTCGCGAGCAACACGTTGCGGTCATCCTCGACCAGACACACCTTCAGCCCGGTCAACAAACCCACCTGCCGCGCTTCACTGCGAACCACCGGTGACTGCGGCGCGGCCACGATCGGCAACCCCGCAAGCGTCACAGCGGTGCCGCGTCCCAACCGTGAACGCAGAGCAACGTGCACATCGATCAGTTCACCAAGACGCTTGATGATCGACAGGCCCAGCCCGACGCCCTCGACATCTTTGTCGCGCACTTGCCGCACGCGATAAAACTCCTCGAAAACCTTGTGCAAATGCTCTTCGGCAATGCCGTTGCCACGGTCATGGATGACGATGGCCAACCCTGCCCCGCGTTTACGCACGCCAATCAGCACCGGCCGCTGCGCGCCGTATTTGAAGCAGTTGGAGAGCACGTTCTGCACCATGGTCGCGAGCAGCGCCGGGTCGGTTCTGACCCAGTAGTTGCACGGTCGCAGGCGCAGCTCGACCCCCGCCCAACGGGCCGCTTCCTGATGTTGGCAGACGATGTCCGCAAGCCATTCACCAAGATTCAGCGTTTGCATTTTCGCTTCGACCCGACCGTTATCGAGGGTGTAGAGGTCGAGAATCGAGCGGAACAATTGCGAGACGTTGAGCAGTGAGCGGTCGATGTTATCGACCAGCCGCCGCTCGTCATCGCCCAGGCGCGACTCTCGCAGACACGCGGTAAACAGACCGATGGAATGAATCGGCTGACGCAAGTCATGACTGGCCTGCGCCAGAAACCGCGACTTTTCCAGATTAGCCGCCAGCGCTTCTTCCGACGCCTTGCGTGTACGCTCCAACAGCAAGTGCGCATAAAACGGAATCACCGTGCTGGTGATCAGCAGCATCAACACCATGAACGGCTGCGCCTGCCAATACGGCGTCAGGCGATAGACCACCAGCAGCGCCACCAAAGCAAGGCCGGTGGCGATTGCCAGATAGCGCGAGCCGTAGCGCATGCCGTTGCCGAGATTGACCCAGACCATCACCGCATACAACGGCAGCGCCGCTTCGCCGCCGATCACCAGTCCAAAACAGGTGCCGGTGTAATCGTGGACCATGGCAAAAATCCGCCGCGCCGGATAATGCCCGGGCCAACGCGCAATGGCTTGGCGGAACGCGATCGAAGCCAGCAGAAACAAGACAATGTAAGTGATGACCGGAAGATAGGTATCGAAGCGATGGCCCGGCAGAAACCCCAGCACGACCATGTAAACCACCGCAATGGCAGCGATGATGATGCGCAGATTGGCTTGGTCGAGTTCGGTGTTTTTCTCGAACTTCATGGGAAACGTCCTTGTGCAGCGATTGCAGTTTCGGAAGCAGCCTACAGGCAACCTTCGCGTCCAGTGCTAAGGTGCAGGCCTTGAATCACGCCTGACCCAGGGAGGGTCGCATCATGACGTGCCGGATCATCATAGCCGACGATCACCCACTGTTTCGCGAGGCAATGCTGCGCACCGTGCAGCGCTTGCTGCCCGAAGCGAATATCTGTGAGGCCGGCGACTTCGACGCCGTGCTTGAGCTGCTGCCACAGGACAACGAGCCGGACACGCTGATGCTCGATCTGCGTTTTCCCGGGCTGACCTGCATCACTCAACTCGCCGACTTGCGCCGACAGTTGCCGCGCACCACGTTGATCGTGGTGTCGATGGTTGACGATCAGGCGCTGATCAGTGAAGTCATGGCGGCGGGCATTGACGGTTTTATCGGCAAAAACATTGCGCCGGATGAAATCGGCCAGGCGATTCTGGCCATTCGTGAAGGCGAGGTGTTGGTGAAGTCGGCGCCGTCCGGCCTCTTGCCGCTGGAAACCGCAACGACGCTGACGCCGCGTCAGCAGGACGTGCTGCGGTTGATTGCGCAAGGCAAGACCAATAAGGAAATCGCCCGTGAACTGGATATTTCGCCGTTCACGGTGAGGATCCATGTGTCTTCGTTGTTGCGCACGCTGGACGTGCCGACGCGGGCGGCAGCGGCGGTCAAGTATTCGGGGCTGTGAACCCTTTTACGGATCAACCTGCGCCATCAGATCCGGCACCGACTCTGGTCGTTTCGCATAGCGCTGGGCCAATACCGCGCAGACCATCAGCTGAATCTGGTGGAACAGCATCAGCGGTAGAATCAGCACGCCGATGGTGCTGCCAGCAAACAGTACCTGCGCCATCGGCACGCCGGTGGCCAGGCTCTTTTTCGAACCGCAGAACAGAATGGTGATGCGGTCTTCCTGATTGAAGCCGAACGCTTTGCTCAACAGAATTGATGCCACCAGAACCAACGTCAGCAGGATGCAGCAGACCACCACCAGGCCGAGCAACTCGAACAACGGAATCTGCTGCCAGATGCCTTCGTTGACCGCCTCGCTGAATGCGCCGTAGACCACCAGCAGAATCGAGCCCTGATCGACGAATTTCAGCCAGTTCTTGTTGCGCCCTACCCACGCGCCGATCCAGCGTCGGGCGATCTGCCCGGCAATGAATGGCAGGAGCAATTGCACACTGATTTTGACGATGGCATCGAGAGTCGAGCCGCCGTCGCCGTGGACGTTGAGCAGCAGCGTCACCAGCAGCGGTGTAAGGAAAATCCCGAACAGACTGGACGCCGCCGCACTGCAGATCGCCGCCGGAATATTGCCTCGCGCCAGCGAAGTGAACGCGATGGCCGACTGCACCGTGGCGGGCAACGCGCAGAGGTAGAGCATGCCCATGTACAGCTGATCACCGATCAGCGGTGACAACAGTGGTTTGAGCGCCAGACCGAGAATCGGGAAGAGCACGAAGGTCAGCCCGAACACCAGCAGATGCAGACGCCAGTGGCCGGCGCCGGCGATGATCGATTCGCGCGACAGCTTGGCGCCGTGCAGGAAAAACAGCAGGGCGATGGCGATGTTGGTCAGCCAGCCAAAGCCGACGGCGACTTGACCGCTGGCGGGAAGGAAGCTGGCCAGCAAGACGACGCCGATCAAGGTCAGCGTGAAGTTATCGGGCAGAAAACGTGGGCGCGTCATGAGATTCATCCGGGGGTTGCCAGTGCGTGCCGACGACTCTAACGTGACTGGCAATTACCGACTAACGCCGAAGAGCCGCAAGATGCCGCCTAAAGGACATAGCAAAAGCGTGCGCCGCAGTGTTCCCGGGTTGCCCAGCCTGCCGCGCCCCGTGTACGGACGCACCGAATCGCTGCCCAATCGCGCCCTCACCCGCCGCCACAGTCATCCGTGGGTGCAGTTGTCCTACGCGATTCAAGGCGTGCTCGAAGTGCAGACCAGCGCCGGCCGATTCGTCGCGCCGCCGGAGCGTGCGGTGTGGATTCCGGCCGGCGTGCCGCACCGGGTGTTCAGCGCACCGCATACGGAAATGCGCAGCCTGTACATCGACAGCAGCGTCACCGGCTGGGCGGCTGAGCATTGCCATGTGCTCGGCGTCAGCGATTTGCTCAGGGAGTTGATTCGCGCCTTCAGTCAGGTGCCAGTGGAATACGACGAAAGCGGCCCTGACGGACGCTTGGCCGAGGTGATCCTAGATCAATTGGCCGACGCGCCGACCATCGACTTGATGCTGCCGCTGCCGCAAGACCCGCGCCTGAAGCAGATCTATCAGAGCCTGGAGCAACACCCGGAGCAGCAGACCACGCTGAGCCACTGGAGCGAAAAATTCGGTGTCACCGAAAAGACTCTGACGCGGCTGTTTTTGCGCGACACCGGCCTGACCTTCCGCGCCTGGCGCCAGCGCTTGCGCTTGCTCGGCGCCCTGACCCCGCTGGAAAAAGGCGAGCGTGTGACCGACGTTGCGCTGGCTTGTGGATACGACTCGACATCGGCGTTTATCGCAGCGTTTCGTCAGCAGTTTGGCGAGACGCCGGGGGAGTTTTTCCGCTGAGGCATGTGCCAATGGCCTGTTTGTATACGAGGGAACTCATCGCCCGACACTTCGCTACCATATTCATCAAAATTTTGCGCCTGTCAGGTCTGTCAGTAGTTAGCACACAAACCGAAGCGTAAATTGAATCTCCCAACCGGCGGAAAAGCCGGTTTGCCAAAAAAACGGAACGCATTTTTATCAGGAGATTCGATCATGACCGACCTGACCAAGAACAAAAAACTTGGACTCGACAGCGAAGACAAGCCACAGGATCTGCCGCACAAGATCGCCGCAGGCGAGCGCTTCGACGTAACGTTCCCAGAAAATTTTCCGCCCCTTAAAAAGTTTGAAACAACGCATACCTGGTACGCCTCCTTCACAGAAGACTCGCGCAGCATCATTGGGCGCCATCAAACCTCGCAGAACTTCTACCAGTTGACATTACTTACTCCACGGGAGCTTAAAAGCGGCACGTATAAACTCGAGGATTATGGCCCCGGCAAGCATTCAGTTGTTTTTATGGTCTACGGAGTTAGCGTCAAGGGAGGTAATGCTACTTACGATGTAGACGACAGCCGGAAATCAGTTAAAGCAACTCTCGAGTTCGAGATCGTTTATGAATCAACCCCCTACACGGTCACTGCAGATATATTCCTGCTGGCAACGGGAGAGCTTTGATCCATATATCCCCTCGATATCAACCTGAATTCTGTGATGCGGTATCGCTGGAAGTTGGATTCGCCAATCAGCGGTACTTTCGATGCAGGAATGCTCCAATGAAATGCCAAAGTGCCCCGAGGTAGGACACTTCGTTTTTCTCGAACCAACCCTCAGAAATAAACGATTTTTCTTTGCCACAAATGCGTCGCTAGCATGGCCCCCGTCTGATTCAATTCAAACCAAAGACAGGGGAGCGTGCCATGCCTGCCACGAACATCAATATCGGCGAACCCTGGATGTGGGGTGCCTTCATCATCTTCGTTCTGGCCATGCTGGCCCTGGACTTGTTTGTCTTCGGCGGGCGCAAGGCGCACCGGGTTTCGGTGCGGGAAGCGTCGGCCTGGGTGGTTGCCTGGTGCCTGTTGGCGCTGAGTTTTGCCGGGTTGCTCTGGTGGTATCTGCATGGCGAATTCGGCAGTGAAATGGCCCGACAGAAAACCCTGGAATTTCTCACCGGCTATCTGATCGAGCAGTCGCTGTCGATCGACAACATGTTCATCTTCGTGATGATCTTCAGCTACTTCGCCGTGCCACCGGAATTGCAACGACGAGTGCTGCTGTACGGCGTGCTCGGCGCGATTGTGATGCGCGCGATCATGATTTTTGCCGGGGTGTGGCTGGTGTCGCAGTTCGAATGGCTGCTGTATGCCTTCGGTGTGTTCCTGATCATCACCGGGATCAAGATGCTGATCTTCGCTGATCATCAACCGGATCTGGAAAAGAATCCGCTATTGCGCTGGGTTCGCGGGCATATGCGCATCACCAGCGGATTTCACGGCGAGAAGTTTTTCATCCTGCAGAACGGCGTGCGCTGGGCAACACCGATGTTCCTCGTGCTGGTGCTGATCGAGGCCAGCGACCTGATGTTCGCGGTCGACAGCATTCCAGCGATCTTCGCCGTCACCACCGACCCGTTCATTGTTTTCACTTCGAACATCTTCGCGATCATGGGTCTGCGCGCGCTGTACTTCCTGCTGGCGGACATGGCTGATCGCTTTCACCTGCTCAAATACGGGCTGGCGATCGTGCTGGTGTTCATCGGCGGCAAGATGGTGCTGATGCCGTGGTTCCACATGCCGGTGGAATGGTCGCTGGCAATCGTCGGGACGGTGATTCTCGGGTCGGTGCTGTTGAGCCTGGTGGCCAGCCGCAAGGCAGAACGCCGCACCGAATGACACAACCCACCCCCACCTGTGGGAGCGAGCCTGCTCGCGAATACGCCGGATCATTCAACATAGGAGTTGAATGACACACCGCTTTCGCGAGCAGGCTCGCTCCCACATTTGAAGTGCGGTGCTCTTATTTATCGGACTTGATACTCGTCCACACCCGCGTGCGCACCCGCTCCATTTTCTGCGGCAACGGTTGCACCACATACAGGGTTTTCAGCGCTTCGCTGGTCGGGGTCAGGTTGGGGTTGTCGGTGATGTCCTTGTTGACCAGCGGCATCGAGTCCTTGTTGGCATTCGGGTAACCGAGGAAATCACTGATCGGTGCGATCACTTTCGGGTCGAGCAAGTGGTTGAGGAATTCGTGGGCCTCGGCGACGTTCTTCGCGCTCTTCGGAATGGCGAACGTGTCGAACCAGATCGGCGCGCCCTCCTTCGGCAAACGCCAGTCGACCACCACGCCATTGCCCGCCTCTTTGGCGCGATTGCCGAATTGGTAGAAGCTGCCGGAATAACCGATCGCCACGCAGATGTCGCCGTTGGCGATGTCGGTCATGTACTTGGCCGAGTTGAAGTAGGTCACGTACGGGCGAATCTTCATCATCAAGGCCTTGGCCTTTTCATAGTCCGCCGGGTTCTGGCTGTTCGGATCGAGGCCGAGGTAATGCAGGGCCAGCGGCAGGATCTCCGACGGCGAATCGAGCATCGCCACGCCACAGGCCTTGAGCTTTTCCATGTTCTCGGGCTTGAACACCAGATCCCAACTGTCCACCGGCGCGTTGTCGCCCAGGGCGGCCTTGACCTTCGCCGGGTTGAAGCCGATCAGCACGGTGCCGTACATGTATGGCACGCCGTACTGGTTGCCGGGGTCGTTGGCGTCGAGCAATTTGAGCAGGGCCGGATCCTGGTGCTGCCAGTTCGGCAGTTTCGACTTGTCGAGTTTCTGGAACACGCCGGCCTTGATCTGGGTTTCGATGAACTGATTGGACGGCACCACCAGGTCGTAACCGGAGTTGCCGGTGAGCAGTTTCGCTTCCAGGGATTCGTTGGTGTCGAAGGTGTCCCAGGTCACTTTGATCTTGCTTTGCTCGGCGAAGTCCTTGGGCACTGACGGCAGGATGTAATCCGCCCAGTTGTACACCCGCAGTTCGCGCTGCTCGGCCTGGACGGCGCTGGCCAGCAGCGTCAAGCCACACACGGTGGCGCCCAGAATGCGTTTGATCGTGACCATGGTTGTTTCCCCGAATGCGACGTGAGATCGATGGTTTTTATGTTCTGTACACGGCAGTGGCTGTAACGATAGCCAAGGGCAAAAAAGGTCGAGCCTGTTGTTATGGTTTCGATTCTTGCTGACAGCGTAGCGCGATGACAGTAGGCGGCAGGCCAAAAGGGGATCGATATGGCCAATTTGCTTGACCGCCGAGATACGCACACAAAAATGCCCGGCACTGGGCCGGGCATTGCTGTGTTGCCGTTGGGATCAGTCGGTATAGCCGAGCCTGGCCGCCCTGCTCTGCTGCGCCTGACCACGGGTTGCGAGGCAGTAATACAGCGGCACCGTTACCACCAGACCGACCAGCCAGGACAGGTCGGCACCTTCCACCAGATTGGCGTACGGCCCCACGTACAGCGAGGTGTTGGCAAACGGCAGCTGCACGATGATGCCGATGAAATAGGCAATGATCGCGTGCAGGTTGAAGCGCCCGTAAATCCCGCCGTCAGCGCGGAAGATCGAGGCGATGTCGTAGTTACCGCGCTTGATCAGATAGAAATCGATCAGGTTGATCGACGCCCACGGCACCAGCACCAGCAACAACGCGAGAATCAGTCCGATGAATTCGGAAATGAAATCCGCCGAGGCACCGAGGGCGACCACGCAGCATCCGGCCAGGATCACGCTCGAGAGCACCACGCGCACCTTGATGCTCGGCGTCCACTGGCTGGCGAAGGTCTGAATCGAGGTGATGATCGACAACACCGCGCCATACAGATTCAGCGCGTTGTGGCTGATGATGTTGAGCAGAAACAGCACCATCAGAATCGGCCCCAGCCAGCCGGTGGACTGCTTGACCGCTGCCATCGCTTCAGTGCCTTCCGGCGTCGCCAGTACCGCCACCGCGCCAAAACTGAACGACAGAATCGTGCCCAGCGTCGCGCCCAAGTAAGTCGCCCAAAACGGTTTGGCGATACCGATGTCTGCTGGCAGATATCGCGAATAGTCGGAGACGTACGGCGAGAAGCTGATCTGCCAGATGATCCCCAGCGACACCGTCGCCAGCCAGCCGGAGAGATTGAAACTGCCGCGCGTCAGGAAGTCTGCCGGCAAGTCATGGGCGAAAATGTAGATGAATCCGGCGAGCAACGCGCCGCCCATCACCCAGGTGCCGATGCGGTTGAGGGTGTGGATGAAGTTGTAGCCGATCACACCGATCGCCGTGGCGGCCAGCGCGCCGATCAGAATGCTCAGCGGCGCCGGTACTGACGGCGCAATGCCGACAATGGATTTACCGGCCAGCACGATGTTGGAAATGAAGAAACCGATGTAGATGAGCGCCGCGAAGAACACGATCAGCAGTGCGCCATAACGGCCGAACTGACCGCGACTCTGGACCATTTGCGGAATGCCCATGCGCGGGCCTTGGGCCGAGGCCAGCGCAATCACCACGCCGCCGATCATGTGCCCCAGCGCAATCGCCAGCAGCCCCCAGAACAGATTCAGATGGAACACCTGAACCACCATGGCGCCGGTGACGATGGGCAGTGGCGCGATGTTGGTGCTGAACCAAAGAGTGAACAGATCGCGGGCCTTCCCGTGGCGTTCCGCGAGTGGGACGTAATCGACCGTATGATTCTCGATCAACGGATCTTGCCGGGACATCTGGGACATATGCATGAACTCGAGTTTGTCTGTTTTTATCTTTGTATGAAGCCAAACCGGGAGGACTCTTGGGTCGCCCCTCAGATGCAGACCATATTATGGTATTCCAAACTTTGCACAAGCCTGATCCGCTGATTCTGTCGCTCTCTGATCCGCTATCCTCGCTGATCCCACCCCTGACCGGCTAGCTGAAAGCCCCGTAAACACTGACTTTCCGACGAAAGTGGCACGTTTATCGGTTCACCAGAAAAGCTCTTGCAAGTTATGTATTACGGTATACCATCAGACCTACAAACCATAAAAACCGCGTCACACCACCCGAGGACCACCCAATGATCGATGCTGCCATTTACAAACAAGTCATGGGCTCGTTCCCGTCCGGCGTCACCGTCATCACCACGCTGGACGACGACGGCCAGATCGTCGGCCTGACCGCCAGCGCGTTCAGCTCACTGTCGATGGACCCGGCGCTGGTGCTGTTCTGCCCCAACTACAGCTCCGACTCCTATCCCGTGCTGATCAAGAACAAACGCTTTGCGATTCACCTGTTGTCCAGCGTGCAGCAAAGCGAGGCCTATGCCTTCGCGCGCAAAGGCAAGGACAAGGCGCAGGGCATCGAGTGGACGTTGAGCGAACTGGGCAACCCGATCCTCGCCAATGCCACGGCGGTGATCGAGTGCGAGTTGTGGCGTGAATACGAAGGTGGCGACCACGCGATCATGGTCGGCGCGGTGAAGAACCTGATCGTCCCCGAGCAGGTCGCCGGACCGCTGGTGTATTGCCATGGCAAGATGGGTGCGTTGCCGGTTGTGGCGTGATTTCACCAGATCTCGGATATCCCATGTGGGAGCGAGCCTGCTCGCGAATGCGATGGGTCAGTTGTTACATTTTTGACTGACCCGACACCTTCGCGAGCAGGCTCGCTCCCACAGGTTTTGGTGTTGCCTGGGCGACCGTGTCAGGTCCTAAACCGGCTCACCAACTGATTCAACGTCTGCGACAACGCCGTCAGGTTCTGCGCATCCTGGCGAGTTGAATCCGCCAGGCTCGCCACCAACTGCGCATCGCCATGAATCTGGCTGATGTGCCGATTGATGTCCTCTGCCACTTGATGCTGTTCCTCCGCCGCCGTGGCGATCTGCGTGTTCATGTCGCGGATCACGTCGACCGATTCACGGATCAATTCAAAACTCGCTCGCGCCTCGTTGATCGACACCACGGTTTCCTGCGAGACCTCAAGGCTGGCGTGCATCTGCTTGCCCATCTGATGGGTGCGCCGCGCCAGATTGCCGAGCAATGCGTCAATCTCACCGGTGGAGTCGGAAGTGCGTTTGGCCAGCGCGCGAACTTCATCAGCGACCACGGCAAAGCCCCTGCCCTGTTCACCGGCGCGCGCGGCTTCGATGGCGGCGTTGAGCGCGAGCAGATTGGTCTGCTCGGCAATCGAACGGATCGTGCCGAGGATTGACTGAATGTCGTTGCTGTCCTGTTCCAGTTGCTGCATCGACTCGGCACTGTGGCCGATCTCCTGGCTCAAGCGCCCGACGTTGCTCACCGCCGCATCGATCTGCTGCTGCCCGGTGTGAGCCTGACGCTGACCGTTGTCTGCCGAGTCGGCCGCCTGACTGCACGAGCGCGCAACCTCGTTGGAAGTGGCGACCATTTCGTGAAACGCCGTAGAAACCATGTCCACCGCCTCACGCTGACGCGAAGCCACGTCGGCCATTTCCGCCGAGACCTCGGTGGCGCTGCCGGAGCTGCTGTGAATCTGCCCCGCTGCTTGGCCGATGCGCTGAATCAACGTACGAATCGCTTCGAGAAACTGGTTGAACCAGCCCGCCAGTTGCGCGGTTTCGTCCTGCCCACGGACTTCCAGTCGCGCAGTCAGATCGCCCTCGCCTTGCGCGATGCCTTCGAGACCACTGGCGACACCACGAATCGGCTTGACCATCAGTCCGGCAAACCACGCACCGACCATCGCAAACAGCAACGCGCAAACCACAGCGATAGCGCCGATCAGCCAAGTCAAACGCGTCGCCCCGGCCATCACTTCACTGGCTTTCACCAACCCGACAAACCGCCAGCCCAACGCCTGCGACGGCCAGACCAGCGCCATGTAATCCTCCCCGGCCAGTTGCACCTCGACCAGGCCTTTGCCCGCCTCGGCCAGTTGCTGATAACCGTCGCCGAGATCGCTGAGTTTCTTGAAGTTGTGCGCCGGGTCGCTTGGGTCGACCAGCACGGTGTTGTTGGCTTCCATCAACATCAGATAACCGCTCTCGCCGAGGCGGATCTGCTTGACCAGGTCGGTCAATTGCTTGAGCGACACATCGATGTTGACCACGCCGGCATTGCTGCCCAACTGGTTGTTGAAGCTGCGCACGGTGCTCACCAGCACCACGTCATCCGCCGCCCAGTAATAGGCCTCGGAGCGAAGGGTTTTGCCGGGATTGGCCATCGCGGTTTTGTACCAGGGCCGGGTGCGCGGATCGTAGTTCGCCAACTTCGCATCGCCCGGCCAGAACAGATAACCACCCTGCTCGGTGCCGACAGATAGATAGGTGTAAGCCGGGTGCGCCTTGGCCAGACCGTCGAACAGCTTGAACAGCTGTTGATCCTGCGGCCCCAGCGGCACTTGCGCGGCGTCGCTGCTCAGGTAGCGTTTGAGGCTGGTGTCGATGCTCTGCAGTTGCGGATGCTCGGCCAGGTAAGCAACGTTCTGGCTGATGCCCTCGAAAAACAGCTGCATCGCGTTTTCCACCTGACGCACTTCGCGCCCGGTGCTGTCGGTAAAGGTGTCGCGCGCGCCATCGCGGACATTGAGGATGATCAGCGCTGCCACCAGTAACACCGGCAGGCTGGCGATTACCGCAAACGCCAAAGTCAGTTTTTGTTTTATGTTCATTGCTTGCGCCTTCCTTGTTCGAAGTGTCGGTCAGAAATATTTTGCGGATATTCCGTATTATGGTATACCAATATTCAATCAACCGAACAGCCGTCCTCGAAGGCGTGCTTGAATGGTGAGAAGACTCGCGAGCGCAACGCGTTCACGTCAGTTCGACAGGCCCGCACACGACCGGCCAATTACAAAAGACTCGAGGTAGCGTCATGAAATTTTCCCTGTTCGTACACATGGAACGCTGGGACGAAAGCGTCAGCCACCGCCAACTGTTCGAAGACCTGACCGAACTGACCCTGATGGCCGAGGCTGGCGGTTTCAGCACTGTATGGATCGGCGAACACCACGCCATGGAATACACCATCTCCCCAAGCCCGATGCCGCTGCTGGCCTACCTCGCAGCGAAAACCACGACCATCCACCTCGGCGCCGGCACCATCATCGCGCCGTTCTGGCACCCGCTACGCGTCGCCGGCGAATGCGCCCTGCTCGACGTGATCAGCAACGGCCGCATGGAAGTCGGTCTAGCGCGCGGCGCCTATCAAGTTGAATTCGACCGCATGGCCAGCGGCATGCCCGCCTCCAGCGGCGGCCAGGCCCTGCGCGAAATGGTCCCGGTGGTCCGCGCCCTGTGGCAAGGCGACTACGCCCACGACGGCGATATCTGGAAATTCCCCACCTCCACCAGCGTGCCGAAACCGATCCAGAAGCCCAACCCACCCATGTGGATCGCCGCCCGCGACCCCGACTCGCACAACTTCGCCGTCGCCAACGGCTGCAACGTCATGGTCACGCCATTGATGAAAGGCGACGAAGAAGTCCTCGACCTGAAGAACAAATTCCAGACTGCACTGGACAACAACCCAGACGTACCGCGCCCACAATTGATGGTGCTGCGCCACACCCACGTGCACACCGCTGATGACCCGGACGGCTGGCAAGTTGGCGCCAAAGCCATCTCACGTTTCTACCGCACGTTCGATGCCTGGTTCGGCAACAAGCAAACCCCGGTCAATGGCTTCCTCGCGCCGAGTCCGGAAGAGAAGTTTGCCGGACGTCCGGAGTTTGAACTGGAGAGCCTGCACAAGACCGCGATGATCGGCACGCCGGAAGAGATCATTCCGCGGATCAAGTACTACCAGGAACTGGGGGTGGATGAGTTTAGTTTCTGGTGTGATAACAGCTTGCCGCATGAAGAGAAGAAGAAATCGCTGGAGTTGTTTATCAAGCATGTGGTGCCGGCGTTTCGCTGATTACTCGGCGGACGGTCTCTGACCCACTAAAAGGCCCCGGACTTGTCCGGGGCTTTAGTTTTTAGAGATCACGGGAATGCGCTGGCCCGGCTGGGTGACATCGTAAACACGCTGCTCGCAACCCCGCCCAACAAACTGAAACTCCACCAGGTAGACCTTGCTTCGCTCCGGCGTAAAGGTACTGCTCAGCGGCCCGCAGCTATAAGTGTTGCCGGTGCCCATGCCGTTGGAACGCCCCGACACTTCGAAGGGTTCGTCGGCATTGGCTTGCGCTTCCAACTGAGGGAAGTGCTTGAACGTGGCGCTATTGGCCGCTTCGTTAAGCTTGGCGATCCAGCCGAATACCTTACCCCGCTCGGAATCGACCACAGTACCCATCACTTCCATTCGCCGATCAGGATCTGTAGCACGGCGAACCGAGCACTCGACAGGATATGTGTAGCCTGTCGATTTCATGATGACTTTGGCGTGTTGTGCATCTGGCGTTGCCGTTCTTTGCTGAAGTTGGACACCATCCTTCAATAGACTGGGGGAAGAGTCTCTGACGTTGGAATGGCAGCCTGCCATCAGGACAATAAAAAGCAGCAAAAGTCCGGCTTTAATCAACTCTTTCTTACCTTTTCAAAGAGTAGCGGCCAGATTCTTCGAGTTCAACAAACCTGCATCGCTACAACTACCACAAAACATCTACAACTCTTCAATACTTTCAATTACGCCAACCACTGCCCCCCGAGGCAGCAACGCCTCATGGACAAGGTTGCCAAAGTCCTTACTCCAGACCAGTCTGTCTGCATGCGCTGTTTTTTGAAAAAAAATAAACAGACCGGCGTCTCCCAAAAAGGTGCACGTTATATCTTGCACGCCTTCTAAAATGGCGGACTCTCCTTTGAAGAAATAACGATGCGCGGAAGCAAATAATTCTTTTGCAGAAATCGCCGAATCGCCCTCCTCTACATTTTCGAACTCCATTTTTGCGTAGAAGTTCACGGCAGTTTTAAGCTCGACTACATCCACCACATCAAGGAGCCTTTCCCCACAAACAAACAACGAAAACAAGCCATTTGCCCAGAAACAACTTGAATCATTCCAATCCCTCACGACATCAAACTGAATTGAGAATATAAAAGGATCACCGTAAATCACTTCAATCTTACTCCTAGCGTTTTTTGCACCGCCGCCGGTATATAACTAGCCGACAATTGGTTGCCGGCGTCACCCGTACTACCGTTCCAGTGAAACCCACCATTCGTCCCTTCAAATCGGTGGACGTTGCCATTTTGAAAACGGGGGACAGACCACGTTTTACTCCTCCATGTCGCATAGGGTATGGTCCTTGTTCTGCGCGGCCAGCAGGTTCAGGTCATTGCCGGTGTAGACGTCGTTGCCTGCGCAGATCTTACCCGCGATCAAAGTGATGTCACGGCCCGAGCTGGGTTTTACGTCGCCGCCAGCGATTAATTCAAAAGCTTTTTAAACGGTGTGGTTGTACTGCTCATGGAGGCGTTTCTTGCCGTCCTCGCTATGGGTTTCGACGTTGTGCTTATCACCGGCCGAGGACATGTTGATGTCGCGCTTGGCCTCGGCGGTAAGGTTGCCGGTAGCTTCGGCGATGGCGACGACGCTGATGTCGCGACCGGCATCGAGCTTCAGGTCACCATCGCGTTATACGCTCGACGCGAATTGAAAGGTGATCTGTCCCCGTTTATCTCCAGGACAATGTTGCCTATGGAAATCATCTGGGTCTGTCGCAGGGTTTCGTCGGTGTTGCCCCAGACCTTTGGCCGAGACCCACGCGGCGTTGTTATTGGTTTTGGTGTGACTCTCGTCATGCAGATCCTCCACCCCTTCGAAGGTGATGGCGCCGCCGCTATCGAGGACGAAGCCCTTGTCGCTGTCGAGTTTGGCCACCGGTAATGCTGGTCGCCCTAGCTGATCAGCGACAGGTTGCCACCGGTCTCGATTTCGCTGCCGACCATTCCCGAAAGAAGCCACACACCGCACTTCTAGATACGCTGAGCTTTCGACTGCCGAACCTGCCAACTCTTTAGTCAGAGGTAGATTCCAGCTCTTTCAAGCTCGCAGAAAAAAAACCTCATACCTTCTCGTATATTATCTGTGTCCTTTCTTAGAACCACGTTACTTTGCGAAGAGGCATTTAGAACAAAAGTATAAATATCGGACTTCCTTTCACCGTCGATTTTAAATATAAAGAATCCTTCGCATTTTTTTGCTACCAGCTCCATAATCTGAATGAAATCATCCAGATGCACACTATTCATATCTAAAAACCCAAAACGAGCAGCATATTTATCAGAAGGATCACAAGACATCAATCCAGACCTCTCAATGCGTTAGAAATATCTTTAACATCTGTTAATTTCCCTGTAGCAACCTTATCTACGACATTCCATATCACCTGCTTTGGCGGACCATCGACACCGTTTCTTATAATTAGCCGCTCCACAACCTCAACAGCCGTTCGTTTATTCCCATTATCAAACAGATGCCCCCCCTGCGATATCTCTTATAATTGAACCAGCCTTATTAAAGAATCCATCATAATTGCTGGCGTTTGCAATAGCCGTATCCACGCTTCGAAACGATATTGAACCATCAAATTTTGAATTGATGGCGTTTATTTCACCCGCGCTTAGTCCAAATTTGAAACCACCAAGTCCTGCTCCCGATGGAATGCTAGGTGACGAGAGTAGGCCTGGTGTCGAACCTAAGCCGGGAAGAGCTACGTCGTCTACGGCTCCGATATCCGCCGCACCTTTTGCACCAACCAGAACCTCCTCGGTTTTGCCAACCAATTTGCTCCCAGCCCCGATCCCTCCAGTCAGAATCGTCCCAGCGATTTCCGCATGATCACCCAGCATCGTTTTATGGTGAGAGTTCAGCTCGTCCGTGTGGTTCGAGTCTTGGAAGTCCTGAACAATCGCTCGCTCTTCAGCACTTAACCCGCCATTTGCATCGTAGTTTTCAAGCGCCAGGGTCCCTCCTTCAGCGGCGTTCGTCTGACCATTACACTGATCGAAACCCTCGCACTTGAACAGTTCGGATCCACTGGTTTTCGCGCTCAGTTTCGCATAGGTATCCTTCACTTTCTCTCGACAGGCTGCTGGATTTTCGCTAGCTCTACAGCCCTTCAACTCTGTGACGAGATCGTCTACTTGCTGATGATTCAGGAAGTTGTACTGTGTCGCGTTGTTGGCAACCCAAGAAGCGTTTTCCAATGACTCTTGATCAGTATTGCCCAGCGCAGTTGCGGAGAGCACCCCCACTATCTGCGACCCCATGAGCAACAACTCGGGATTGCCCTTGAACCATTTGTTCATCTCACCAACAAGCGCTTCATTCGCACCAGCCGCCAACGCGCCTGTCGCAAAATCCCCACCGGTCATCTCCGACAACAGCCCACCCACCGCCGCATGAATGATGATTTTGCCCGCTGAGCCATCATCCAGAACGCCCTGCGTGAGATCGCCCACCATGTTGAAGCTGAACGCTGCGACGGTATTGAACAGAGCCGTCTTCAGAACGTCACCGGCACTTGCATCGCCGCCGACTGCCTTGGTGATCAGCGCGGAAGTGCCACCCTGGATGATTTGGCTTCCAGCAAATCTGCCGACGCCCTCCCACGTGGCTAACGACGGGCCGAGCAGCTTTCCGGTATTCGGATCGTATTTCATACCCGTCAGCTGGTTCAGGTATTCGGCCATCAATCCGGCTGTCACTCCGGAAATCACATAGCCCTTCAGTGCATCGGATGAAGTAACGTCCGCGAAAACCGCTCCAAGGTTTCCGCCGTTATTGATAAAACTGGTCGTGGCATTTGTGGCTGCACCTGTTGCCACAGCGGCGAGGCCTGCGGCCCAGGCTGTGCCCATGCTCGCGCTTAGCGAAGCGAAGCGAAGCGAACGCAGCAGGCCCGACAAAGGCAGCCATAACGATCGCAATAATCATCTGCGAAGCCGGGCCAAGCCCCGAGTTGCTGTATTTAAACGACTCGTGAATCTCCTTCACGCGCCGCCAATCAACATCTCCCCGAGCCTCCGCATCCTTCAACCACGCCAACTGCGGATCAGCCTTGACCATCGCATCAATGGTCTGGCTGACGGACTCCTGACTCACATCCTTGATATCAATCTTCAGCCCATCGACCGCTTTCAGGACGATGTTGCCCTTGGCGATCATCTGCGTCTGGCGCAGGGTTTCGTCGCTGTTGCCGCGACCCTTGGCCGAGACCCATGCGGCGTTGTTGTTGGTTTTGGTATGGCTCTCGTCATGCAGATCCTTCACCCCTTCGAAGGTGATGGCGCCGCCGCTGTCGAGGAGGATGTCCTTGCCGCTGTCGAGTTTGGCCACCTGGTAATGCTGGTCGCCCAGGCTGACCAGAGACAGGTTGCCGCCGGTCTTGATTTCGCTGCCGACGTGGGTGACCTGGGTGACTTCGTCGCGCTGGAGTTTCAGGTTGCCGAAACCGCCCTTCTCCTTCATGTCGTAGAGCGTATGGTCCTTGTTCTGCGCGGCCAGCAAATTGAGGTCGTTACGGGCGTAGACGTAGGCTTCATTGCCTGCGCTGATTTTGCTCGCGACCAGTGTGGTGTCACGGCCGGAACTGGTTTTTACGTCGCCGCCGGCGATGAACTCAGCTGCTTTCTGAACAGTGTGGTCATCCTGTTCATGGACGCGTTTCTTGCCGTCCTTGCTATGGGTTTCGACGTTGTATTCATCTCCGGCCGAGGACAAATAGATGTTGCGACGGCATCGAGCTGCAGGTCACCGCCGCTTTTACGCTCGACGCGAATTTGAAGGTGGCCTGTCCCCGTTTGTCTCTCGAAAGGTGGTCTGTCCCCATTTATCCGGTCCCCATTTATCCGCTTTTCTTTCAATCGTCGGGAATCTCGATATGAAACGAATCTGCATCAATTTTCAAAGACATCCATCCTGGCCCAGGCAAAACGTTTATTTCACCCTCAAGAAAATACTCACTTGCCGACTTATCGACTTTAGGCCCACTAATAAACTCCTCGACAAACTCATTACCTGAGGAACTCTTTCGATCGAGAGAATATTCATAGATAACTTTTCTCAACACACTCACACCCGAAAAGACCAGCCAGCAGTCACCCACATATTCATGCATTGCGTGCAAACCTTCACTCTTGCTCTCGTATCTGACCCATTCACCACCCTCGCTTCGAGCGTGTAACAAACCATTTACAAGACTCCATTCAACATACTCCACATCTCTAGCGGGATCGTAAATGTAATGAACAGGAAAAATACTTTCGCCCTTAGGACACTCATCTTCATCACACTGTACGATCCGAGCGCCATCCGCCGCTGTTACCAACTTCGTCTTTTTCAAGGCTAGGCCTCTTTCGACATAAAGGCGAACTACTCCATTTTCGAGCTCAAAGCCTCCATATACGCAGTCAAATGTGACGAGGGAATCAAACATCGCTGAAACTATCATTTTATTTTCTCTAGAACGATGGTTTTCATACTATGGAGATCAGTAATCTTACTACCGTCTGTGCGTAGGAACGTGTGCCCCGAGAATCGAGCATCTAGACCTCCATCCTGGATAACCCTGACGCCAACCGACTCAAGATCGGCTGCACTTGGTAGTTTTCCATACGGATTTGCCGAGTTAGTGTTTATGAATATTTTCCCACCGGGCTCAACCACCCGTGTCGCCTCAGGCAAAAAGTCCATCATGGAGAAAGTGCCCCCTGCACCTTTAGGTATGAATGGGTTACTGGCCACGATTTCTCGCACGGAGTTATCTCTGAGAGGTAAGTTCCTGGCGTCGGCACGGACGCCTGATTCGATACTGCCACTAATATCAATATTAAGCGCACCTGGAGTTTGAGCGCTCTTACCTCCAAATAGCTCAATAGTTGGTTTAGGTTGATCAATTGGAGCAACCCATTTGCCACCGACCCACTCGACAGCTTTCCCACCAATGTGAGCAGTCAAGAGTCCGGTAACAGCGTCAAAAGCCATACCACCCAATTCCTGGGCGGAGGCAGTCGCTACTTTATCAAATTCTTTTTCCAGCGTATGCGACGGGATCGGACTGGTAATCCAATCCTTAAACCCCAGAGCTAGCCCGCCAATACCGTTTGCGATTGCACCAATCGTGTCAAAAGGTGATGAGACGGCATTCCAGAAGGATTCCGCTGTTTTGACTGCTCCACCTGGCCATGCAGCAACTATTTCACGAACGCTAGTACCCCCTTCTCTGGCCAGAAATCCCGGATCCAGCGAAGGAGGGTAAACAGTCGTAAGCTCTTTTGGGTCAATGCCTGCAAAATAATTGGCCTTGGCGGCATTGTATTGCTCAAGCGTCCATCCTTCTTGTAGTGCTTGTAGCTGAATCTTGCGCCCGAACTCCTCCATATCACGTTGTCTTTCGGCATCCAATGCCGCTGTTGCCCGGGTGATATTGTCCCGGCACCCTTGAGCGCCCTCTCCCGAACCACAAGCTGCTCGAGCTCTGTCCGCCGCGACAACGTCTCTATGTAACAGCCAGTTGTACTGAGTGGCATTCTTCGCAATATTTGCACCCTGCTGCAGATCACCATCCACCGCTGCGGCAGCAACGAGCCCGGTTAGCTGCGACATCATCAAGTGCAACTGATCATTGCCACCAGCGAACTTCACAAGGACATTCATCGCCGCTTCGTTCAACCCGGCAGCCGCCGCACCAGTAGCAAAATCCCCACCCATCGCCTCGGAAAGCAAGCCCCCCATCAGCGCATGCGCGACAACTTTTACTACGCCACCTTCCGGGAACTTGATCGTTTGATCGCCAACAAAATTGAACCCGGTCGCCATCGCGACACTGCCCGCTTCTCCCAGCAACGCGGAACCAAAGTTGTCACCAAAGCTACCGCCACCAATGGTGGTAGAGATGCCACTGGAAATGACCGCGCGACCCGCAGTTCGGATCGCTACGTCGGTAAAATTACTGCTGGTCAGAATACTTGCGGCTTTGCTGCCCCCCGCTGCAAACCAATTGGCATCGGCATAATCAAGCATGCCTGCGGTGAAGCCAGCGATAGCTGCGTTCTTGAGACTGTCGGCGCTGAATGTTTCCTTGAAAGCAGCGCCGAGGTTCCCTTTGTTGCTGATCGTGCTTGTCACGCCCGTCGTAGCGAGGGTTGTGGCGAATGCGCCGCCGAAGCCACCGCCGACCAAGCCCAGTCCTGCCGGCCCCATCACAAAAGACATCATGATGGCGATGGCAATTTGCGCCGCTGGCCCGACGCCCGAATTCTCGTATTTAAACGACTCGTGAATCTCCTTCACGCGCCGCCAATCAACATCTCCCCGAGCCTCCGCATCCTTCAACCACGCCAGTTGCGGATCAGCCTTGACCATCGCATCAATGGTCTGGCTGACGGACTCCTGACTCACATCCTTGATATCAATCTTCAGCCCATCGACCGCTTTCAGGACGATGTTGCCCTTGGCAATCATCTGCGTCTGGCGCAGGGTTTCGTCGGTGTTGCCGCGACCCTTGGCCGAGACCCATGCGGCGTTGTTGTTGGTTTTGGTATGGCTCTCGTCATGCAGATCCTTCACCCCTTCGAAGGTGATGGCGCCGCCGCTGTCGAGGAGGATGTCCTTGCCGCTGTCGAGTTTGGCCACCTGGTAATGCTGGTCGCCCAGGCTGACCAGAGACAGGTTGCCGCCGGTCTTGATTTCGCTGCCGACGTGGGTGACCTGGGTGACTTCGTCGCGCTGGAGTTTCAGGTTGCCGAAACCGCCCTTCTCCTTCATGTCGTAGAGCGTGTGGTCCTTGTTCTGCGCGGCCAGCAGATTGAGGTCGTTACCGGCGTAGACGTAGGCTTCATTGCCTGCGCTGATTTTGCTCGCGACCAGTGTGGTGTCACGGCCGGAACTGGTTTTTACGTCGCCGCCGGCGATGAACTCAGCTGCTTTCTGAACAGTGTGGTCATCCTGTTCATGGACA